>JAULAW010000005.1:0-891739 GCA_032654645.1 Gallionellaceae bacterium
TTAATGGTTGTGTTGACCACCCAGTGGCAGATTCAATTGTCCATTCGCAAAAGTTGTTCCACCGCCGCCTCATCAAAAACCTGCGTATCCACCTTGAGGCAGGCCATGCACTCTGCCGCCACCACCATGGCTTCACGCACGCCCCGCACTTGCGCCAACTGCCTCTGCAATGTGTTGGAATCAGCCTCGTCAAGTTCCGGCAAATGATACAGCCTAGTGCGCACCGTAGCAGGTACTTGCATGGTGCTTGCCGCCGCCAGCCAGAGCAGCAATAACACCACGGCAAAGGCAAACACCGAATTGCCGCCAAAATATTGCATCAACAAGCCGCCTATGGATGCGCCAAAAAATGCGCCCAAAAATTGCACGCTGCTGTAAACGCCCATGGCTGTACCTTTTGAAGCCAGCGGAGCGACTTTGCTGATCAGCGAAGGCAGTGCTGCTTCCAATATATTAAACGCGGTAAAGAACAACGCCAGCGCTGCCGCCACCCCCCATACGCTGTGTTGCAGCAGCATCAGCGTCAACTGCCCCAGCACGGCCAGCGCAATCGCGCCCACGAACACCTGCTTCATCCTGGCCTTTTTTTCGGCAAGAATTATCGGCGGCACCATCAATACGAAAGCCATCAGCAACACCGGCAAATATACGTGCCAGTGCTGTGCGGCCTCCAATCCATTATTCCTCAGGACGGACGGCACCTGCATGAACACCGACATCAGAATCGCGTGCAGCGTAAAGATGCCGAAATCGAGACGCAGCAGTTCCTTGTGGCGCAACACTGCGCCCAGATGCTTGCTGCTTGCTTCGGTATCGGAATGGAAGCGCGTGATGGCCGGGTTTGGGATCACATACTTCACCACCAGCATGGCCAGCAGGGCCAATACGCCGGTCATGGCAAAGATACCCGGCACGCCTATCGCCTGATACAACACCGGCGACAGCACCAGAGAAATCGAGAAGGTGATGCCGATGGTGATACCTATCATTGCCATCGCCTTGGTGCGATGTTCCTCGCGCGTCAGGTCGGCGGCCAGCGCCATCACCGCAGCGTTCAGCGCGCCGGTGCCCTGGATCACGCGCCCGATAATGACCCAGTAAATGTCATGCGCGAAGGCCGCGATGAAGCTGCCCAGGGCAAACAGCAGCAGGCTGATGTAGATCATCGGTTTGCGCCCGTAGCGGTCGGACATCAGCCCGAACGGAATCTGCAGGATGGCCTGCGTCAGGCCATAAGCGCCTAGCGCCACCCCGACCAGCAACTTGTTGTCGCCGCCGGGCAGATGTTCGGCATACAGCGCGAAAACCGGCAGGATGATGAACAGGCCCAGCATGCGCAGGCCATAAATGCCAGCCAAACCAATACTGGCACGGCGCTCAACGGGTGTCATGGAATCTTTTTTGTCTTGCATCGAAGGGGTATGTAGGCTGAAAAACCCGCGTATTCTATCAGGTCGCCATACTTGCCGACAGCATCTGCATCAACCCCAATTCCTGCATAGAAATTAGGAGTGCAGCTTTTAAGAGAGAGCGCAAAAGCTATTCTATTGATTCGTGCCGAGTCAATAACCTGTATATCGCATAAACCACCTGTTGTGTAATTGCATCGACCGGATACAATTTTTTCCAACGCACACTGGCGGGATGAAGCGTGAAGTTGTAGTGGAGAAGAGTGGGCGGCACCGTGTCATGGGCCAAACGTGATATGTCACAGGGAAGCCAGCAAGGGAAGCATCCCGCTGTTTGCTGGATAGGGTTGCGTCAGCCGCCCTGCATTCCATCCTTCATACGCTTCCTCGAATCTCATCTCCCGTATCTCATGTAGCACTTTTGCCGGCTTCATATCGCCCTCCCTGGGCAATAGGACAACCGGACAGATCAAAAACTCGCGACAAAGGCAACTCGTAAGCTTGCCTGAACGGGGTATTCGCAGGTAACATCCACGCGCTGTTTACCAAGAATTTCAGGAGTCTCGCCGCTTTCATGGCTGTCCTTCCCGGATGGCGGGATCAGATTAACCGATGTCGGCGATTCCAGCGCTGCACTAAAGCTTAAATATTCATGTTCGACAAAGATGTGCTCAAGCTGGATTCCGTTGCGGAAGTGGATCGCATCACCGAGGCACTGCGCGAGCAGGTTCTCGGCCAACTGCATCGCCGTGGCGCCGTCGTCGGCATCTCCGGCGGCATCGACAGTTCGGTTGTGACCGCGCTGTGCGTGCACGCGTTCGGCAAGGAAAAAGTCCTGGGGCTCTTCATGCCCGAGCACCATTCTTCGGACGATGCACTCATGCTTGGCCAGATGCTGACCGAGCACTTTGGCATTGAAGCCATTGTTGAAAATATTGCTCCCGCCCTAGAGGGCCTCGGTTGCTACCGCCGTCAGACAGAGGCTATCCGCACCATCGTTCCCGAGTACGGTGACGGCTGGAAGTGCAAGCTGGTGCTGCCGTCAATTCTTGAGAGCGACCGCCTGAACATCACGCGACTCACCGTGCAAAGCCCTTCGGGTGAAGTGTCTACCGTGCGTCTTACATTAAATGCCTACCTGCAGATCGTCGCCGCGACGAACTACAAGCAGCGCGTCCGCAAAATGACCGAGTACTACCACGCGGACCGCCTGAATTATGCCGTCTCAGGCACCCCAAACCGCCTCGAGTACGACCAGGGTTTTTTCGTGAAGCAAGGCGATGGGAGCGCCGATTTCAAACCCATAGCACATCTCTACAAGACCCAGGTCTACCAGCTCGCAGAGTATCTGGGCGTGCCGGAAGAAATCCGCCGCCGCCCGCCCACCACGGACACTTTCTCGATGCCGCAGACGCAGGAGGAGTTCTACTTCGCGCTGCCCTATGACCGCATGGATCTCTGCCTCTATGCAGTGAACCACGGCGTTTCTGCCGAAGAGACTGCGCCGGTGGTTGGTCTTACGCCTGCCCAGGTTGAGCGGGTCTTCAAGGACATCAAAGCCAAACGGCGCGCCACCCGATATCTCCACATGCGACCCCTGCTCGTCGCCCCTGTTCCGGAAGTCTGACGGAGTATGTGCGGTATCGCCGGGATAGTCGGCCTCAGTGCCGGCGCAGCCTCGCCGAGCCGCGAAGCGCTGGCTCGCATGGCCAGCACGCTGATCCATCGCGGCCCGGATGAGTTTGGTGTGTATCGCGACGATAGGGCGGGCCTCGCGCACGCGCGCCTGTCCATCATTGATATCTCAACCGGTCAGCAACCGATGGCCGATGAGGGCGATACGGCCTGGATCGTATTCAACGGCGAGATATTCAACTATGTGGAACTACGCGAGGAGCTGGTCGCGCTGGGCCACCATTTCCGTACCCGGAGCGACACCGAAGTTATCATTCATGCGTACCGGGCCTGGGGAGATGCTGCCTTCGAGCGCTTCAACGGACAGTGGGCAGTAGCGCTGTGGGATTCTGTAGCCCGGCGCCTCGTCCTCTCCCGCGACAGGGTGGGTATTTGCCCGCTGCATATCTGCGAGCACGCCGGACATCTCTATTTTGCCAGCGAAGTCAAAGCCATCTTCGCAGCGAACGCGGATATTCCGCGCGCCTTTGATCCAATCGGCATCTCCCAGACATTCACCTTCTGGACCATAGCACCACCACAGGGCGTGTTCCATGGTGTGACCGAGCTCGAACCGGGACACGTCCGTATTTACGAAAACGGAACTGTCCGCGACCGCGCCTATTGGGTGCCAAGCTATCCTGTGCCAGGTGATGCGCGCGACCGGTTCCAGGGATCCCTTGAGGACGCGGTCAAAGAGGTGCGCCGGTCCCTTGAGAACGCCACGTCGCTGCGCATGCTGCGCGCCGATGTGCCGGTCGGAAGTTATCTTTCCGGCGGGCTGGACAGTTCTCTGGTCGCCGCCCTCGGGCGGCGTTTTGCGGGTGACCGATTTCAAACCTTCTCGCTTCGCTTCGAAGATGCTGAATATGACGAGACTGAATACCAGCGCATGATGGTGAACGTGCTGGGCAGCGAGCACCACGAGGTGGTTGTTTCGCGGAGCGACATCGCGAGCGTATTCCCCGAAGTGATCTACCATACCGAAAGACCGATCCTGAGAACCGCACCGGCGCCGCTGTTTCTGCTTTCCAAGCTGGTTCGCGACCATGGCATCAAGGTCGTGCTCACGGGCGAGGGCGCCGATGAAATGTTTGCAGGTTACGACATCTTCCGTGAAGGCAAGGTGCGCCGTTTCTGGGGGCGCCAGCCGGCATCCGCGTGGCGCCATCGTTTGCTTGAACGTCTTTACCCGTATCTCGCGCGTTCCCCGGTTTCCCAGCAGGCGATGGCGCGGCAGTTCTTCGGGCGCAATATCTCTGCCCATCGTACGCCGGGTTTTGCGCACGACACGCGCTGGCATACGACAGGCGCGCTCAAACGGCTCTTTTCAAAAGATATGCAGGCAGCCGCTGCGGGCCACGATGTGATCAGTGGCTTGCTTGAAGACATACATGCCGATTTTACGCTATGGAGTTCGCTCGCTCAGGATCAGCACCTGGAAATCCGCACGCTGTTATCGGGCTACCTGCTCTCCTCGCAAGGTGACAGGATGCTGATGGCGCACTCCGTGGAGGGGCGTTTCCCGTTCCTCGACAAGGATGTTGTCAAACTGGCGGATTCGCTTCCGGCGGCCTACAAGCTGCGCGTGCTGGATGAAAAACACGTGGTGAAGCGCGCTGCTGCGGATGTCGTGCCGCGCGAGATACTCGCGCGGAAAAAACAACCCTATCGCGCGCCAGATGCGCTGTCCTTTGTTGCCGGGAACGCACCGGACTATATAGACGAGGTGCTTTCCGAGCCTGCGCTGCGAGACGCTAACGTGTTCGAGCCGCAGTCTGTCATGCAACTGCTGCGCAAGTGCCGCGCACGCGGAAGCGGGGGCCAGTTCTCGAACACGGACAACATGGCGCTGGTGGGCGTGTTGTCCACCCAGCTCCTGCACCGGCAATTTATTGCGGGCCGCCCCTACGCGAGCAGCTCCATCAAGCTTCGTATCGACATCGACAAATCATCAAACCCAAAAAGGTACTGAGATGCAGATCACACACGGCGCCGTGCCACTCTTGCACGACTACCTGCTTCAACCCGCCCGCGAACTTCCAGAAAAAATTGCCCTGGTCTGCATGAAGCAGCGGATTACATACAGTGAACTCAATGCCCGTTCGAACGCCCTTGCGCATAGCCTGGTCGATGCTGGGGTAGGGCGTGGCGACAGGGTCGTGGTCTTTGCCGACAACACCGTAGAGACGGTAGTTTCATTCTGGGCAGTGCTCAAGGCAAACGCTGTTGTGTCCATCGTCAACCCGCTGACCAAGGGCGACAAGCTCAGCTATCTCCTCAATGATTGCCGTCCGGCTGTGTTGATTACGGACATGCATGTCTATTCCGTGTTTGCCGGGCCAGCACGGGCTTGCTCTCATCTACAGTGTGTCATCGTCACAGGCCAGATTGATGATGCGCAGCTTGCCAAGATTCCCTATGCCCAGCGCTGGACTGACGCCATTGCGGGCGGAGGCCGCGCATCCCCGCCCGCACGAACATGCATAGACATTGATCTCGCCGCGATCATCTACACATCGGGATCCACCGGCGATCCCAAAGGCGTGATGCTGACGCACCGCAACATGCTGACCGCATGCACGTCGATCGCGTCATACCTCGAGTTGCAGGAAGACGAGGTGATACTCGGCGTCCTGCCGCTGGCGTTTGACTACGGGCTGTACCAGATGATCATGGCGTTCCGCACCGGCGCGTGCCTGGTCCTCGAACGCTCCTTCACCTTTCCGGCGCAGATACTCAACCTGATGGTAGCCGAGGGTGTGACTGGGTTTCCTGGAGTGCCAACCATCTTTTCGATCCTCGCGGAACTCAAGTCGCTCAAGGATTACGACCTTACCAAGATACGCTATGTGACCAACACCGCTGCGGCCCTTCCGGTAAAGCATATTCTGATGCTCAGAGATATTTTCCCGAAGGCGCGCATCTACTCGATGTATGGGCTCACCGAGTGCAAGCGCTGCACCTACCTTCCGCCGAAGGATATAGACCGTAAGCCGGAGAGCGTCGGCATCGCGATCCCGAACACCGAGATGTGGATCGTGGATGAGGACGGGAACAGGGTCGGCCCCGGCACCGTCGGACAGCTCGTGATTCGCGGCGCCACGGTGATGAAGGGTTATTGGGAAAAACCGGAGGCCACGGCGAAAAAGCTCAAGCCGGGCCCGCTTCCCGGCGAACAAGTTTTGTACACGGGTGACTACTGCAAGATGGACAAGGAGGGCTACCTCTATTTCGTCGGGCGCATGGATGACATCATCAAGTCGCGCGGTGAGAAAGTGGCGCCGAAGGAAGTGGAGAACATGCTGATGAACATTCTTGGCGTGAAGGAGGCGGCGGTCATCGGCGTGCCGGACGAGATACTCGGCCAGGCGGTCAAAGCCTTCGTCGTCCTCGAGAATGGCGTCACGATGTCCGAAAAACAGCTACAGAATGAGTGCCAGAGCAGGCTGGAAAATTTCATGGTTCCGAAGCACATCGTCATGGTGCCATGCTTGCCCAAGACCGATTCCGGCAAAATCAAGAAGACGGGGTTGTCATGAACGCGCTGCTGGATTATGTGACAGCAATCCTTTACCGCAGTGGTGTTGCGGGCGCTTTCACAGAGGCGCCGCTCGCCCGCATATTTTTTGTTGCATAATTAACAATTCGCCTGATGAATTGCCATTCCCTTGTGAGGGATGTTTTAAGATTGAAAGGTCAAGCTCTAAATGGATATTAAAGAACAGGTTCGCGCTTTCGTAACATCGAATTTCTACGTGGCAGATCCGTCTACGCTTGAGGATGAAGCGTCTCTGCTCGATCGCGGCATCATCGACTCGACGGGCGTGCTTGAAGTCATCTTCTTCATCGAGGACAAATTCGGCATCAAGGTTGAGGACAGCGAAATGTTGCCCGACAATCTCGATTCCATCGACCGGATCGCGAATTTCATCGCCCGCAAAAAAGGCTGAGTTTTGCATCAAACTGATGTGATTATCCTATTCAACGGGCAAGTTCCATGTCTGGATTTCATGTTGTGACAAACACCCTTCTCGCGGTTGTCACTCTCGGCACTACGACCATCGCCCACGCCGTCACCGATGACGCGAGCCTTCGCACAGATTTAGAGCGTATCGCACAGCGGCGAATATTTTTCGGACACCAGTCGGTTGGTATGAATCTGCTTGACGGAGTCAAGCAACTCACCATGAAAACAGGCGTTTCTGTCCGTGTTGCCAAAGTTGAAACAGCAAGCGGAGTGGAGCCGGCGATGATCGGGCATACACTTATCGCGGAGAACGGGGATCCGCTCAGGAAGCTTAAAAGCTTCGAACAAGCTATGGGAATGCAATCCACAGGCCTCGACATCGCACTCAATAAAGCACCCCGCAGCAAGCTACGGGGTATTAACACCGCTCTTCAAACTGCTGGCTTTCGCCAGCATTCGCCCCAAGGGGCGGGGAATTTACCCGAAGAGATGAAATTCTGCTACGTCGATTTCACTGCGGAAACAAACGTGCAGGCGCTCTTCGCCAGTTACCGCGCCACTATGGATGGGTTGAGGGCGAGGAATCCAGGCACGGCTTTTGTACACGTAACCGCTCCTCTCACCATCGTGCAGGGAGGGCTTAAAGCCCAAATAAAGCAGTTTTTCGGTTACGCTCCTCTCTACGGAACACTGGAGAATATGCGCCGCGAGGAATTCAACGCTCTTCTGCGACAAACATACCAAGGGCATGAACCTGTATTTGATCTGGCCCGCATCGAGTCCACCTCGCCGGACGGAGCAGCGGAAACAGTTAAATGGAAAGGTAGCGTTGTGCCGGCGATGGCGCCTGCGTACACAGACGATGGCGGGCACCTGAATGCTGCCGGGAGGCTTCGCGCAGCGCGTGAACTCGTCTCCGTCCTGGCCTCCATCCCGGATCGACCTTCGGCGCGATGACACCGGGCATTTTCTCAGGTTCGCAAGGTTTTGCATTCGGCACCGTTCTTTGTCATGCAGGTGCGAGCCGAGGCCGCTGCACAGTTCTCGCGTGACAAGCTGATTCACAACGAGCGCCAAACTTTGCCATGAAAAACAGTTCCCTGAAAGACAATCGCCCAAAACTGCCCAGCCCTGAACACATGGAAATGGCAGACTACCTTTCGATCGATCGGGAACAACTCTACTATGTGCTGCACCCGACAATTCTCCCGCTGCGTGCGCGGGTGCTGCTGGCCGGACCCTTCGCCTCGGAGCGGCCCCATCGCTACATTCCGTGGGTGCGCTGGGCTCGACATCTTGCGAATCATGGTTTCGAAGTCATGCGCTTCGACTATCGCGGGGTTGGTGAGAGCACGGGCCGGTTCGAGGACTTTGGATTTTGTGCCTGGCTGGACGACTTGCGCTATTGTGCGGATTGGTTGCAGCGACGCTCCCCACCCGCCCCCCTTGTTATACATGGGCTTGGGATGGGCGCACTGCTTGGAGATCGTTTGTTCGCGCAGGGTGTAGGCAATGCCCTGCTGGCGTGGCTGCCCCCCAAATCTGCGCGCGAATTGCTGTACGATCAGCTCAAGCTCAAGATTGCCAATAATTTCATCTTGCCCTCAAGTGAGCGCAAGACCCGCGACCAGTTCATCGCTGATATGGAAAATGGGGAAATAGTTGAAGTGGAGGGGCATAACTGGACACAGCTTCTTTGGTCCGAAGCAGCAGAGTTTGTTTTTGGCGAAAATACCTGCACGGATACTTCTGGCGCAGGACAACGGCTCCGGCATGTCGGCGAACTCGATGCTTTGGCAGCCCACACGTTCGGTGGAGTTGGACCCAATCCACTCAGAGCACCCGGAGGCGGGCAAACTATGCGTCTGGTCAACCCTGACCTGTCAACATGTTTTGAAAGCACAATGAATTGGCTGAACGGGGCTCTGGTGGAGCAGGGAGCAAACTGAGATGCGGAAAGCGCTCCAATTAGATATTGCTGGCCACCGCCTGTTTGGCACACTGCACGACCACGATGCGCCTCCTTCCTCGCAGAACAAGCAATATGCCCAGCGTATAGGGGTCTTGCTGCTGAGCTTCGGGCAGCAACCACGATCCTGGGTGGGTGACCTCGGCAGTTCGATTGCAGATCGCCTTCATGCACGGGGATACCCTACTTTCCGGTTCGACATGCCAGGGCTTGGTGACTCCCCAGGTGAAATCCCGGTTCATCTCGAGGAACTTTGGCGCGATATTTTATTGGGGGCACATGAACGTCCGCTGCTTGCACTTTGCGAGGATCTTGTCCGTCGGTTCTCGCTGAAGGGTCTCATAATTGGCGGATTTTGTGGCGGCGCCGTCACGGCGCTTTTTGCAGTGAACGCGCGGTCACAACTGATACTCGGCCTCGTTTTGCTGGAACCCGAGATGGCGCTGGTGCGAGCGGGTTCGTCGGCAGCAACGGCTGCCTCCGCGCCGTTGACTGTCGATTTCTTCCAGGAAAGGGTTGATTTATTTTGGCAGCGCCTTCGCTCCCCGGGCTCATGGCGTCGGCTTTTTACCGCAAAAGTTGATTTCAAATTCTGGTATGGCCTGCTCGACGCCGCTGCCCGAAAGTTGTCTGCCAGTGGCCGTCGCACGAAGGTGCTGCCTCATGAAACCAATCACCGCCTGCTCGCTTCGTGGCATCTTGCCAGGAAGCGACGGCTCCCCACATTGGTCTTAAGTGTGGGATCGGCGAACCGGAGCAAATACTACCGCGCCTACGGATTGCAGCCGGGCGTTTCCGACGAGAAGAGCGCATTTCGGTGGGTGGAAATACCCAACACGACACACGCGATGCTGACAGGTGGCGCAAAGAATGCTGTGGGTAAGCATTTCGAGAATTGGGTTGCCGAAAACTTCCCGCAATGATGAAACTCACATGACGAAAAACCAGATTGATACAAACAGAAGAAAATCAAAGTGGACTTTTGCAGCCATTCAGCATCTTCTGGAAACACGACTTGCACACAAGCACTCGCTTACGTTACAAAGTGTCGCCGTAAACACCTGGGAGATTGCACCGGGCGAGACTTCAATCGCCCCGCCCGCTTATTTTCTGCCTGATCAACTCGAGCGCGTGACAGGTTGGGCTTTTGCTTCCGAACACCCCCGTAGCGCGATGGCAGGGGGTAGTGTTACACATGGTGCAACCCGCGGTTACCTGCTGAAGGATGTCTGGTTAATCGATGGAGCGCTCTACAAGGGCGATGCATACTCCTGGCTGTTACCACGTTCCAGTCGGTGGCCGCAGATTCGCGTGGACTACGAGATTGATCGCGGCGCGGTGTTTTGCACCGCAATGGGTAACAAATATTTTGGCCAGTGGTTGATGGACGACTGTGTGACTTACCCCATGGCCAGCGCCGAAGGTATCCCGGTTACTACTGAACAGACTGTCAACACTCACACACCGGATTATGAAAGCTGGCTCGGCATGAAGCCGACACGTTTACACAACGCTTTCTTTCGAGAGCTCGTAATCTTTGATGATGTCGGGCAGAACCGGCACAAGCATCTGCGTTTTCGGGCCATGAGCGATCATTTGTTTTCTCACGTCAAGGTCAGCCCCCATGCAGGTGTATTCATTCTGCGTGGCGGCACGGGAGAGCTACGGCTGTTGCATAATGAAATTGAGCTTGCTGAGCACCTGCGCGACCGGCGAGGCTTCCGCATACTCGATCCTGCAAAAGCCGATGTTCCGACCATCGTGGCGACCTGCGCGGGCGCCCGTACCGTGGTAGGGATCGAGGGTAGCGGCCTCATGCATGGCATTCTTGCACTCCAGCCTGGGGGCTCGGTGCTGACCTTGCAACCGCCCAATCGGTTTGTCAAAGTCTACAAGGACCTGACAGATCGTGATCACCAGCATTTTGGCTTCGTGGTCGGACAAGCCGAGGGCCAGGGTTTTTGTATCAATCCAGAAGAGGTGGAGCGCACTCTCGATCTCTTTCCGGCCTGACGCTGCACGGAGCAAGAGATTCGGGCTATCCTTTTTTTCTATAGGGAACAAAGAGGTCTTGGTTAAAAATATCCCTGTCTTTATAGATTAATTTATTCAAAATTATTTTTTTCAAAAATTTGAAGGGATACTTTAGCTGAACATATAGCTTACTTGCCACTCCTGCTGAAGAAGGCGTTATCTTTCCCTTCCAGAACCACAGTCTACTTATATCATCACCTTTGGATTTTTTATTTGCCCACTCATTAGCATAGTCACTTTGTTGTGGCGTCACAGTGAAAATATCATTTGTGTAAGCAATCTTTTCAGCGAGTAGCATTAAATAACAAGGAAATGCACTTGTGGTGCCTACTCTATGAGAAATCTTCTTAGGGTCAACCACTTCATACCACTGGCCATCATTATTTATTTCGCAAAAAATCATTTTCTTTAAATGGAAACCATTTTCCTCCGATAAAACTCGATAAAACAACTCTGGGCTAAATTGGTAGAAGCCATGACCCATAAAGTTATTTGTCGGTGTTATTGAAATAAAATGCCCTCCCGTCTTCAGCATATGCATGCAATTTTTTATGGCTTGCGGGAAATTAAAAACATGTTCAAGTGTTCCACCATCAATAACAGTATCGAATTTACGTGCCAGCGAATCATCTATGGGTATATTAAGATCATGCACAATAGTTGCGTGTTCGAAATCTGAAAAATCCATGGACAAACAATTTGTCGCGCCTATGTACTCCAATAGAGGCTCAGAAAATTGGTTATTTTTTTTATAAAAATTAGATATTATCTCTTCTGTATATTGAATGCCGTATCTTTTGAAAAGATATTCAATAGTATTATATTCAACTAATAAATCCTGTCGCCCTAAGGTGATCGTATTGCCAAACGCAACACCTGATTTTTTAGCATCAATCAGGAATTCTAAAGATTGTCTATCTATACCCATAACGCACCCCAACTAATTCGATAAAGATCAGAACAGGAATAATACCGCCTAATTGTGAATTTCCGGCGCATAGGAGCCATTTCACTTTCGGCGTCATCGTACCACTAGATTGTCGGCGTAATGGAGCCACAGGATTGTCGGCGTTAAGGCGCCACTTTGCCATTTCTGATCAGAGGCTCGAACTTTCATTGAACGGCTATGGCGGACGCACGGGTTGAAGCCGCACTTGATCGAGACTTTCAAGGTTTCGCGTGATCCGAAGTTCGTCGAGAAGCTGGAGGATGTGGTGGGTTTGTATTTGAGCCCGCCAGAACACGCATTGGTGCTCTGCTGCGACGAGAAAAGCCAGGTTCAGGCACTCGACCGCACGCAACCCGGACCACCTTTGAAGAAGGGGCGTGCGGCAACGATGACACACGACCACAAGCGCAACGGCACCACCACACTATTTGCCGCGCTCAATGTATTGGACGGAACGGTGATCACCCAGTGCCAGCAGCCAAGAGTGGCTGGAGAAGCATCCGCGCTTCAACATGCACTTCACGCCCACTTCGGCGTCGTGGCTGAATATGGTGGAACGATTCTTCCGCGACATCTCGGAAAATCGCCTGCGTCGCGGAGTATTCCGCAGCGTGCCCGAACTGGTTACGGCCATTGATGAATACGTCGCACACCACAACAGCAAACCCAAACCATTTGTCTGGACAGCCAGCGCTCGCGACATCTTGCAAAAGGTCATCCGGGCAAACAGCCGCTTAAGTTCCAAACAGAATGGCGCACTACACTAGCTGTTGAATTTGGTGTCCAACACGCATCAAAGTATGAACACCAGCAAGAGCGCACACGGCTAGTGGCGTCTATCCAAAACTCAGGCGTTATCGTTGGCCCTGCCAGCGAGGTACTTCAGCAGTTTGGGTCTGCCATCTCTCGCAGGATGACAGGAATTTGTTCATTGAACCGCCGTGTACGGCCCCGTATGCACGGTGGTGTGGGAGGGGGAGGCCGTGAGGCTTTCTCCTATCCCGATTGCGCGAGCATGCGCTGATCGAAAGCGCGGTTTCTTCCACACGCTGAAAAAGAAGCCGCTACGCTTCAAGGATTTGCAGGAATTTATTGCGCGCTACAACTCGCTGAATCGCCATGAGCGCAAGGAAGGCTGGAATGAAGCTACGAACCCGAAAGGCCGCTGGCGCAAGTTCAGCTACGAGCAGATCATCGCGCGCGACAAGACCAGCCTGGATTTTTCTGGCTGAAGGACAAGAGCCTCGCCGATCTGGACAACCTGCCCGAGCCGGATGAACTGGCGGGCGAGATCATTGATAACCTTGAGGCGGGGTTGAATAGCTTCAGGGAAATCGCGGCGGCGTTGTAGCAAACTTTTCTAATGAATGAATAACACGGGGGAAATAGCGACGTATGCAACACTGCCAATACTCAGTCATTTTTTCCTGCTTAGCGACATCCGCTTCATCAAGCCATCTTTCATGAAAAACTGGTGCTTGATTGCCCCCAGTATATGTACCGCCACCACCACCATCAGCACCTTCACCAATACCTCATGCACCGTGTGCGGGACTATGCCGGGGCCGGTATATTCTGCGGGGAGCAAGCTTGCGTCGCCTGACATCAAAGCCACGCCCACACTACTCGTCAAAATGATCATAAACCCGCTTGCCGGCAACAGGCACAGCAAGGCGTAAAGCACGTGATGAATACCCTTGGCCACCATGTCCATCAGTGACTGGCCAACCGGCGGCGGCGTGCCATCTATGCTGCGGAAATTCAAGCGCAATATTGTCAACAGCAGCACTGTGCCGCCCACCATCAAATGCGCAAAATATCCGATCAGCTTTGCGTTCTTTTCATTCCGGGCCTCATCCAATCCATCACCAAGATACCAAGCCACAATCACCAGCACTAAAGTCAGCCAATGAATGATTACCATGCGTTTGCTGTATTGCTTCATAACTTACTCCTAAAATTAGAGGTGTCGTTTGCAGGCCGCCACTAACGTTCGCTTCAAGGCGAAGCAAATAGCAAAAACTGGTGCTACACGAAGCCGCTTGTGGAAGCCGTTCCCGCTTCAATAGAGGAAACCAACCGAGTCACCGGATCAAACTTGGGAACCCTGAATGAACAGCGATCCTGTCAGCGTAATGTAGCACGGGCAAGGTGTGGGGTGCACCTTAAGACAGTCAACATGCCGTGCGGATTCCAAGCGGGCTAGGAGCTATGTGAAGGGTCTTCCCTTCGTTTCTTCCAGGCAGACCACAAATTCCGCGCAACGCAAATGCCGCGATAAATAACGACACAAATCAGTAATGCCAGCATACAAATCCAGTACCATATTTCAATAGAATTATTGATCATTTGTTTTTCTCTCCAGCGTGGAGTAAATATAATTGTAACGTACAAACCAAGCCGAAGTGGGAATTAGAGCCGCACCACATGCAATTTGATTCAGACGTTGAGCGGCGACTGCGGTGGCGACCCCCGCTGCTGTCGAGAGCGGAAGCTGGGGTAGCTTCATCTGGCAGTTCAATCCTGAATTGATTCGGCGCAAAAAAACATTATACGGTTTGGCTTGCCGGTAAGTTTTTCTCCTGCCACCATGCATAGACGACAGGTATGACGATGAGGGAAAGCAGCGGTGCGGTAATCATGCCGCCCACCAACGGCGCGGCGATGCGCTTCATCACATCTGCGCCGGTGCCCGAGCTGACCATCACCGGAATCAACCCGGCCACGATCACCGATACTGTCATCATTTTCGGGCGGATGCGCAGCAGCGCCCCGTGAATGATGGCCTGCTGCAAGCTCTGGCGGTTTACCGGTTGGCCGGATTGGCGGAGTTCCGCGATGGCATGATCCAGATAGAGCAGCATGACCACGCCGAACTCGGCCGCCACCCCGGCCAAGGCGATAAACCCCACCGCGACAGCCACAGACCGGTGGTAATCCAGCAAGTACACCAGCCAGATGCCACCCGACAGGGAAAAGGGCAAGCACATCAGTACCAGCATCACTTTGCCGCCGTGGCGGAAATTCAAATAAAGCAGCCCCACCACCAACAGCAGCGTGAGCGGTATTACCCACAACAAGCGTTCCTTGGCATGTTGCAGGTTGGCATGTTGCCCCGCCCAGGTGATGGCGTAGCCCGGTTGCAACTTGACGGCTTTTGCCACTTCGGCTTGCGCCACTGCGATATAGCTGTCCATGTCGCGCGCAGCAAAGTCAATGTAAATATAGGCTATAAGGCGGCCATTTTCGCTTTTGATTTCGACCGGCCCGTCATTCACGCTTATGCTCGCTACAGTGCCCAGCGACACTGTCGCGCCGGAAGGCGTCATGATGCGGCTTGCCGCAAGCGCGGTGAGCGAATCGCGGAACGCGCGCGGGTAGCGTAAATTGATCGGGAAGCGGTTGCGACCTTCGATCACCATACCGATTTTTTCCCCGCCGATGGCGGTCTGTACCAGGCGCTGCACGTCGGCTGCGCTCACGCCATAGCGCGCCGCCTGCTCGCGGTTCAAAGCAATATCCACGTAGCGCCCGCCGGAAGCTCGGTCGGCAAAAGCGTTGCGCGTGCCAGGCACGGAATGTTCGATCACCTCTTCGATTTGCCTGGCCAATGCGCTGACTTCAGCCAGATCGGGGCCGGTGACCTTGATGCCCAGCGGCGTGCGGATGCCGGTGGACAGCATGTCTATGCGCGTGCGTATGGGGTATCCCCATGAATTGGTCAGACCCGGCAAGCGCACCTGTTTGTCCAGCTTGTGAATCAGCTCATCCATGGTTTCGCCGGGCGGCCACTGATCGAGCGGCTTGAGCTGGATGGTGGTTTCCAGCATGGAAAGCGGCGCCGGGTCGGTGGCAGTGTCGGCACGTCCGGCTTTGCCGAATACGCGCTCGACCTCGGGCATTTGCGCGATCAGGCGGTCGGTGATTTGCAGGATGTTCGCCGCTTCGTCTATGGATACGCCGGGCAGGGTGGTGGGCATATACAGCAGGTCGCCCTCGTTGAGCGGCGGCATGAATTCGCTGCCCAGCTTTGCGAGCGGCCATGCGGCGCTCAACAGCAGCAGCAGGCAAAGCGCCAGGGCCAATTTACGTTTTTGCAGTGCGGCCAGAAGCAGCGGGCTATAAAGCGCGTGCAACAGCCGGTTCAATGGGTTGCTTTGTTCGCGGGTGATACGTCCGCGGATAAAATATCCCATCAGCACCGGAGCCAAAGTGATGGCGAGCACCGCGCTTGCCGCCATGGCATAAGTCTTGGTGTAGGCGAGCGGGGCGAACAATTTGCCTTCCTGCCCGGTGAGTGTCAGCACCGGCAGAAATGATACGGTGATGACCAGCAGTGAAAAAAACAGCGCCGGCCCCACTTCAAGCGCGCTCTGCCGGGTGATCTCCCAATAATCGGGGTGATCCCCCGCGCGCTCCAGATGCTTATGCATGTTTTCTATCATCACCACTGCGGCATCCACCATGGCGCCGATGGCGATGGCGATGCCGCCCAGCGACATGATGTTGGCGGTGACACCCTGGTTTTCCATCACGATGAAAGCAACCAGAATGCCGATAGGCAGGGTGACTACCGCCACCAGCGAGGAGCGCAGGTGAAATAAAAAGGCAAGGCACACCAAAGCGACGATGAGCGATTCTTCAACCAGTTTTTCACTCAACGTTTTAATGGCGCGCTTGATTACGCCGGAGCGGTCATAAGTGACGACCAGTTCGACTCCCGGCGGTAAACCGCTTTGCAACTCGCTCAACCGTGCCTTGACGCGCGTGATGGTGCGGAGCGCGTTCTCGCCGTAACGCATGACGACGATGCCGCCGGTCACTTCGCCTTGCCCATCCAGATCGGTTACGCCCCGGCGCAATTCGTTTCCGATTTGAATTTGCGCCACATCTTCCAGGCGGATGGGTACACCCTTCGCGTTGACTCCCAAGGGGATATGCCGGAAGTCGTCCAAGTTTTTCAAATAATTTTGTGCGCGCACGACGTATTCGGTGTGCCCCATTTCCATCACCGAACCGCCGCCTGTCATGTTGCTGTCGCGGATCGCTTGCTCGATACGTTCCAAACTCAGGTTGTATGCCGCCAAGCGGTTGGGATTCACCTCGATCTGGAATTGCCGCACCATGCCGCCGACACTGGCAACTTCGGCCACCCCATGCAGGCTTTGCAATTCGTATTTGAGGAAGGAATCCTGCACCGCGCGCAATTGATCGGCATCGTAGCGGTGATGGCGATCCACCAAGGCGTATTCGAACACCCAGCCTACGCCCGAGGCATCCGGCCCCAGCGTGGGAATGACTTTCTCGGGCATGCGGTCCTCAATCTGGCTTAAATACTCCAGTACCCGCGAGCGCGCCCAATACGGATCGGTGCCATCCTGGAAAATCACGTACACATAGGATTCGCCAAACATGGAAAAACCGCGCACTGCGGTTGAACCAGGCACCGACAACAACTCTGAAGTAATCGGGAAAGTAACCTGGTCTTCCACCACCTGCGGCGGCTGGCCCGGATAAGAGGTCTTGATGATGACTTGAACGTCGGACAGGTCGGGGACGGCGTCCAGCGCCATCTGGCGCGATGAATATACTCCCCATCCCGCCAGCAGCATGGCGCCCAGCAACACCAGCAGGCGGTTTTTCAGCGACCATTCGATGATGCGCGCAATCATGCTTGAATCCAAAAAAGATCCGCGCCAGAGGCGCGAAGAATAGGTGTTCCTGCGTGACGGGATTCTTTGTGCCTATTGATTCGGCCAAGAGAAATCTTAACTCCGTTCATAGCTGGCATAGCCAGCGAAGCCTGCCCTGAGCCGTGCCGAAGGGTCGAAGCATTTCGGCATCCCTTCGACTCCGCTACGCCACGCTCAGGGCGAACGGGCTTCAAACATAACCTAGCCAAATCAATGGTCGCCTGCATCGTGATTGTTACGCAGGCGCTGTGCGGCATCGCTCATCGAGGCCGCCGCATCCAGCAAGAATTGCCCATTCACCGCAACCTGGTCGCCAGCCCGCAAACCGGCGGATATTTCAATGGAATCTGCTGCTTCAATGCCGGTTTCCACTTTGACAGGGGTGAAATGCCCGCCGCCTTCGGCCAGCATTACCAGGTCGCCCTTGCCGGTGCGCATCACGGCCGAACGGGGTATGGCAAGCGCCTTGTGAGGCATGGCGCGAATTACGACATCGAGGAAAGCCCCGATAGGCAGCATGTTTTTGGCATTGCTGATGCTCAGCCGCGCCTGCACGGTGCGCGTTGTGCTGTCAATCACCGGGGGGATCAATTGCAGGCGCGCCTTGATTTCCGTCGCGTTCGATTGCGGCAGTTTTACAATCGCTTCGTCTCCTTCCTTCACCCAAACCAGTTGATCTGGGTAAAGGGGGACATCAACCCATACCCGTGACAGGTTGACGAAGGAAAAAAGATTGTCCATCGGCTTGATCGTGCTTCCCTCATGAACCTCGATCTTGGTGACAAAGCCGGATTGGCGCGCGCGCAACTCAACCACATCCTTCGGCTTATAGGTTTTGGTCAACTCGTCTATCAGCTCATTGCCGACATCTGCATAGAGCAACCTGTCGCGGACGAGAACGCGCTTTTCCGCATTCTTCCTTATTTCCATCATGTCATCCTCGGGCATTCCCTTGCCGTTTGTGTGGGAATCCTCGGCTTCCATGGGCGCAACAAGAATATCTTTTTCCTTTAACAGGTCTATGTACTCATTCTGGGATTTAAGCAATTCCGGGGAATATAGCTCATACAGCACTTGTCCCGCGCGGACCTGCTGCCCAACCGAACTGATATGGAGTTTTTTGATTACCCCTTCAACCTTCGCGCTGAGGTTGAAAACCAGGCTTTCATCGGCAGCCACATTGCCATAGGCATGTATATCCTGGCTCAGCGTTTGCCATTTTGCCGTGGCCAAGCGCACACCGAGTTTTTGCTGCGTGGCAGCATCAATGCTCACACCGTGGCCATGCGCGGGTTGGGGTGCACCCGGCTGCTCCATTTCCACCAGATCCATGCCGCAGATTGGACATGAACCCGGATGATCCTGAATAACATCGGGATGCATGGGGCACACCCAAAGTTTCTTTGCCGGTTTTGCTGAATTTTTGCCGTTGGGTGCTATTGGATCAAGGCTAGAACTGGCAACAGGAGCGGCATAAGCATTGCCGCCAAACTGGGTCGCAGAAAGGTTGTTGTGGGGAAAACCAATAACTGTCAGCATGGCGGCAACAATTACGCATGGCCACCGCTTCACATATTTGAAGGCTTCAGCGTCGAGCAACCCGGGATCGCGTTCTTTTCTAAGCCATGCCATGTCTTGATGTCAGCTCAGAAAACGAGTTCTGATTTCTGCGAGAATTCTGGGAGGGGATAATGACCTTAAATCAAAAGGCGGGAGTTCAAGTGCATCCAGAGTATTTTTCACCAGCAGACCAAGTTCGGTATCGCCCTCCATACACAGGCGGCGGCTGAAAAAAAGTGTATCCGGGTCTTCTCTGCGCAGGGCAAGCATCAGGAAATCATAGGCATTGGCGCTGATGGTCAAGTCCGGTTCCTTGATACGCCGACAGGCAACCATGCCATTAGGGGTAAGGGTGAAATGATAAGCCACCCCGGCATCGGTCACCCGGATACTGATGAACTTGCCCTGCAGAGGTTGCATCACTTCCGAGCGCAAGGTGGCGCCAAGCGCAAGGTTAATCGCCTGGACAAACAGTAATGTCTGCGGATACTTTGGCAAAACGGACAGAATATCGCTGACTGGCTTGGGAAGAATAAAAGGCTTGTTCATGGTGCTTGTTTAATGGGTGTCTTTTCGGAGCGTTCAATTGTTGCCGGATAATTATAATCTTCTTTCAACTATTGCGGCACCTCATTCGTGTGGCTCTCCACACGTGCTGCCATTGCCGTTGCAACTTTTCCTCGGTTCATTTAACGAGCGATTCCTTGTCGCTCACTCCCGATGGGGGAGAGCAGGAGAGGGGGAGCGGACAAGGTGTCAGCGACGTTCGTCATCGGGTGTGGTGCTGATACCATGAGGTTATTGCCCGACCTCTACGAAGCATTTAACCCGATGCCTTATGAAGAGGCGTGCGACAAGGAGGTAGAAGTGGGGGTAGATTTGCGCAGTGCCGGGTTTGGGGTTTGGCAGGCGTGAGCGCAGAGAAATGAGCAGAATAAACCTGATGTATGACATGCCGCTGTACCGGCCACCTTCCGAGGCCGACAACCTGATCGTCCAGGTTACCTTGGGCTGCAGCTTCAACCAGTGCAGTTTTTGTTCCATGTATCGCAGCAAGCAATACACCGAGCGAGCACTCGACGCAGTGTTTGCAGATATTCAGCAGGCCGCCGCGCAATGGCCGGAGGCGCACCGCGTATTTCTGGCCGATGGTGATGCGCTGGCTCTCCCAACTACACACCTGCTGGCGATCTTGCGCGAACTGGCCAATGCACTGCCCAGGCTGGCACGCGTTTCCTGCTATGCCACGCCCGGAAATATTCAACGCAAAAGCGCGGAAGAACTTCAACTGTTGAAGCAGCACAAACTTAACCTGCTTTACTTTGGCCTGGAATCAGGCTCTGATCTTATACTCAAGAAAATTACCAAAGGTGCAACGCAACACCGCATGGTCGAAGTGCTAACCAAGGCGCACTTGAGCGGCATGAAAGTATCGGCCACAGTCATCCTTGGCCTGGGCGGCAACACACATAGCGAAGAGCATATAGACGGCACCATCGCGCTTCTTAACAGAGCCCCCGTCACTTACCTCTCCACACTACAGCTTTATCTGGATGAAAGCATCGAGGCAGAGTTCCACAAAAAATTCGGCGAGCCATTCCAAATGCAAGACGACTTCGCCATTCTCAAGGAACAGGAAAGACTGATCAGCGGCCTCAACCCGCTGCAGAATATCGTGTTTCGATCCAACCATGCCTCCAATGCCTTGGCGCTGGTGGGCAATCTCCCTCGTGACAGAGAAAAACTGCTGCTCCAGTTACGTGAAGCCATGGAAGGTGCGCGCCCGCTACGTCCGCAGTTTATGCGCGGGCTTTGACAGCAGGTGCGGTATCAACCAAGTAGACCACGTGACTTTCGATGCTTTCCAAAACGGGCTTTACTTCCCGCTTTGTGTGCGGTTCAGGAGTTTGACGAACTCTACGGCGAGGCGTTTGTTTTCGGGGGTGAGCGCGCGGAAATGGCGGCGCAGTTGAATAGCCTCAGTGGTGTAATCGGCTGCATCGCTACCCAATAAATTCCGCTCTTTTTTGGAGGATTTCCCCACTCCTTCGGCGCGAGCATGTAGTGCTGTGACTGTTGTTTCCAACGCCGTGGCAATTGTCTTCAACATAATCGCCGTGGGCTGCTGAACTCCGCGCTCAATACGCGATAAGTTGCTCGGGTCAGTTCCGATCACGTATGCCATTTGTTCCAATGTTTCCTTGCGTTCTTGCCGCAAGGCGCGAATAACTTGTCCGATTTCCATACGCCAATTGTCAAAATCTATTGCGTTTAACGCAAAGCGGATGCCGCATAAAATTTAATAAATTGGCGTATTGCGCAAACTAATGGATAATTTGGCGTAATCAACAAACCAAAAAGCTCATGCCGTTTCTCGATTGGGTCAATAAAAATCAGGCGCAGGAAGCCTCGCGCGAGGTGCCTTACCACCTGCTCAAGCAGGAAGCTGCATATGGCGACAGCGCTGAAAACCTGTTGATTCAGGGCGACAACCTGCTGGCGCTCAAGGCGCTGATCCCGTTCTATACCGGGCGGGTCAAGTGCATTTTTATCGACCCGCCGTATAACACACAAAGTGCATTCACACAGTACGACGACAAGCTGGAACATAGCCAGTGGCTGTCCATGATGTATCCGCGTCTCGTGTTGCTACGTGACTTGCTGGCGGAAGACGGCAGCATCTGGGTGACGATAGATGACAACGAGGCTCACTATCTCAAAGTGCTGATGGATGAGGTGTTTGGGAGGCAGAATTTTGTAGTAAATGCGCTGTGGCAGAAGCGGACATCCCCGGATGCCAGATTGCCCCTTGGCGATGCGCACGACCACTTATTGGTGTGCGCAAAACAATCCAATTTATTGCAGCTTGGGAAATTAACTCAAAATGTTAAACAACTAAAAAATTTCAAAAATCCAGACAATGACTTTCGTGGTGCGTGGGCTTCGTCAGATTATTCGGCTCAAGGTTTTCGACCTAACCAAATGTATGAAATAGTGACGCCCAGTGGTCGAAGAGTATCTCCACCACCAGGAACTTGCTGGAAAAATGTAGAGTCAGTTTTCCTGCAACTTGTCGCTGATAACCGCATCTGGTTTGGAAAAGACGGAAATGGAGTGCCTCGTCGCAAAACATTCCTTTCAGAATCTGAAGGAGTTTCCGCTTGGTCGTGGTGGACAAATGAAGAAGTTGGACACAATCAAGAAGCAAAAAAAGAAATCAATAATATATTTGGTGCTGAGGAAGCATTTGCCACGCCAAAACCTGAAAGGCTGCTGCAACGAATTCTTCAGTTAGCAACCAATCCCGGAGACCTCGTACTTGATAGCTTTCTTGGTTCCGGCACCACTGCCGCTGTCGCCCACAAGGTGGGTCGCCGTTACATCGGCATCGAGATGGGCGACCATGCACGCACGCATTGCATTCCGCGTTTGCAAAAGGTGATCGAAGGCGAGCAGGGCGGCATCAGCCCAGCGGTGAGTTGGCAGGGCGGCGGGGGCTTCCGTTTTTGTACGTTGGGCGAGGCGGCGTTCGATGAACACGGGCGCATCAATCCGGCGGTGCGCTTTGCCACGCTGGCGGCTTACGTTTGGCATTTTGAAACCGGCGAACCCGGACAGCAAACATTCGATCAGCCGCTGCTCGGCAGACACAACGGTACGGCTTATTACCTGCTCTACAACGGCATCCTTGGGGACCGCCGTCCGGCGTCGGGCAATGTGCTGACGCATGCGGTGTTGCAGGCGATTCATGACATTTTTCCACACGCCGGACACAAGGTGATTTACGGCGAAACCACGCGCTTGGGCGCGGCACGGCTGGCGGCGAAGAACATCACCTTCAAGCAGATACCTTACGACGTGAAGATGCGAGGGTAAGTTGTCATCCACGCGCCACGTCATTCCCGCGCAGGCGGGAATCCAGCGAAACCAACATCGCCGCATAGCGGCACAAAATGGTGTGGTCTGCTGCGCAGGTTTTATTGGACTGGATTCCCGCCTGCGCGGGAATGACGGATGTCTTGGGGCATAACGGATGGTCAAAAATTTGGAGAAATAAAAGTTGTTATGTTGAAACTTAAAACCTATCAGGAAAACGCGCTGTCGGTGCTGACGCAATTTCTGCAAGCTTGCCGCAGTGTATCGGTGGCCGATGCGTTCCATGCGATGCTGGCAACGCAGAACCGTACTGACGAGCGCTATCACACGATATTTGATGAGGTGCCGTGTGTTTGTTTGCGCATCCCCACTGGCGGCGGCAAGACGTTGCTGGCGGCTCATGGTGTGGCGCTGGCGGGCAAGGCGGTGCTGGATTCCGATGCGCCGCTTGCCTTGTGGCTCACGCCTAGCGATACCATCCGCTCGCAGACGCTGGAGGCATTGAGCAATGCGCGGCATCCGTACCGTCAGGCGCTGGCGCAGTATTTCGGCGACTGTGTTCGGGTGTGCGATCTTGAAAGCCTGCAAACCATCAGCCCGCACGATGTGGGCAAGGCGTGCATCGTGGTGGTGGCAACCATTCAGTCGTTCAACGTGACGGATACCGCCAAGCGCAATGTGTATTCGTTCTTTGAGGAGCTTGCGCCGCATTTCGATAACCTGCCTGCGAATATCAGCGCGGGATTGGAAAAGGTGACTGAAGCTGATTTGCAAAATCAGCCCTACCTGACGGCCAAGGATATTGGACGCACCAAGTATTCCGTGGCGAACTGGCTGCACTTACATCATCCAGTAGTCATTGTGGATGAGGCACACAACAACCGCACCGACCGCTTCTTCAAGACGTTGGGCAGGTTGAATCCAAGTTGTGTGGTGGAACTGACGGCCACTCCGGTGGCGGGCAACAACGTGCTGTATCACGTCTCGGCGCAGGAATTGAAAGCCGAACAGATGATAAAGCTGCCCATCGTGCTGGCGGAACATCCCGAAGGCTGGCGCGAGTGTTTGCGCGATGCGATTTTGCGGCGTGACAGCCTGGAGTTGGTGGCGCAAAAAGAGCCGGAATATATCCGCCCCATCGTGTTGGTGCAGGCCGCCCCCAAGGGTAATGAAGCTACAGTTGAAGTGGTGCGCCAGCATTTGCTTGAGCAGGAAAATATCCCGGAGAACCAGATTGCAGTCGCCACGGGTGCGCAGAAAGAGCTGGACGGCATCAACCTGTTCGATCCGGCTTGCCCGATTCGCTATGTGATTACGGTCGAGGCATTGAAGGAGGGTTGGGATTGTTCGTTCGCTTACGTGCTGGCTTCATTGCAATCGGTCAATTCGGCCAAGGATGTCGAGCAGTTGTTGGGGCGAGTATTGCGCATGCCTTACGCGAAAACGCGGCAGCAGGAGGCGCTGAACAAAGCCTACGCGCACATTGTTGCGGAAAATTTTGCGCAGGCCGCGTCAAACCTGAAAGACCGCATGGTGCAGAACATGGGCTTCGAGCGGTTTGAGGCCAACATGGCAATCGTTCCAGATCAAGGTAACTTGGCTTTGCCGGATGGCGTGAAATCAGCGTTGCCAGCCATACCTGATTGCCATATCGAAGTGCCGCAAGCACCGGATACCCGGCATTGGCCGGACGAAATAAAAGCTGCCGTGCAGATCATGCCCACGACACAGGGTGCAACGATTCTGCTCAAAGGCGATATGGATGCCGATACGCTGGCGCAGGCAGAAACTTTCATCAGTCATGCGCTACCGGAAAAAGCGCGGGGCGCGGCCAAGGAGCAGTTCGATGCGCATCGTGCCATGCGCCGGGCATTGCGCGCACCCGCGCAACTTGGGCTAACTTTCGCGCCGATTCCACAACTCTGTTTGAATCTGGATGGTTATCTGGAGGTGGTCGAAAAAGAAACGCTGTCCAGTTTGGGCGATTGGGATTTGTTGGAGCATAAGGTGCAACTGGCCGGATTTTCAATTACCGAGACCGTCAACTCGTTCGAGATCGATGTGAACGGCGAGAAAATAAAATACCGCCATCTGGATGCACAACAACTCAAGCTGAATGATGTGACCAGTCATGTCAGCGAACAAGATTTGGTGCGCTGGCTGGACAGAGAAGTACGCAAACCGTACCTGTCGCAAACGCAGTTGCAGGCGTATCTGGTCAAGATGATTACGCACCTGATTCATGAGCGTGGCTTTAGCCTGACGGCGCTGGTGCGCGCACGGTTTCAACTGGCTCAAGCCATTGCACGCGAGGTGGAACGCTTGCGCCAGATTGCGATGGATAAAGGATTTCAGGGGCGGTTGTTTGAAATGGCCGTGCCGTCATTAGATCAAACGGGGCATTACAGCTTCCAGTTTGAGGCAGGGATGTATCCCGCACGTCAAAGTTATCAAGGCAGCTACGAATTCAATAAGCATTTTTATCCGGTCATTCACGACTTGCGCGAGAAAACACCAGGCGGGAACACATCTGAAGAGTTTATATGCGCTCAAGCATTAGATGCGCATCCCAAGGTCAAGCAATGGGTGCGCAACATTGAGCGGCAGGAAAATTTTTCATTCTGGTTGCCGACCTCAACAGATTATTTCTATCCGGATTTTGTTGCCGAGTTGGAGGATGGTCGCGTGCTGGCTGTGGAATACAAGGGCGAACCTTACAAAACCAACGATGATTCGCGCGAGAAAAATCAGGTTGGACACCAGTGGGAAAAATCCAGCGGCGGGCGTTGTTTATTTTTGATGGCGGTTGCCAAAGACGAGCATGGGCGGGATGTGCGGCAGCAGATAGCGGATAAAATTAGTAAGCCGTAGGTCTATTAAAATATGTGTGTGTGACCACAAATAGCCAAGAGGGAGAAGCGAGATATGCACCCAGCCGTGATTCGGCTTCTCATCCGCCGAATAGCATTCCAGAATAAGCTGGTCAAACTTCAGGCTTTTTTAGCTTGCGTTGATTCTTTGCACCGCTTCTGCCGGGGTAACGATGGGAATGCCTTGGTGGGTTTTGAGGGAGAGCAGGTCATCATCTCCAGAGACGATGAGGTCAGCCAGTCCAGCGATGACAGCTGCCAGCACAGCATCATCATCCGCGTCGCGGCACACGGGCTGTGGCAAGGGTGGCGGTTCGATCACTTCCGCCAGCCAGTGCAACTCATCGAGCGTATGGTTGCGCGATGTATTCGAACGCAGGAGGATGGCATCGAACTTCGGGCGGTTGATTACGTCAGCCAATTCGGCCAAGAGCGTCGGGCTGCTGATGAGTGTAAGTTTTCCGTTGCGCACTTGTTCCAGCAATTCATGCGGCGCGCCGTGCCACAAGAAACCGGATAGCAGTACGTTTGTATCAATGACTGCCCGCACGTTTGTGCCGTTCCGCACGCGCGGCTTTTACTTCCGCGTTGATTTCTTCCATCGTCATCGGCGGGATGCCTGCTGCGGCTACGCGGTCGGCGACTGACAACAATGCATCCGCCGCCTGTCTGCGGCGTAGTGCATCACTTAACAGCCTCAATAAGGCTTCTGGCGTTAACAGCCCCGCATCGCGCGCTGCCTGTGCGGTTGCATCGGGTAAGTCAATCTGGATTCTTGTCATGGTCGTGTCTCCTGCACGTTGGCAAGGCGTGCTTGGCGTGGGGTCATTATAGAACAATGCGAGTAAGGCGCAATTGCCGCAGTGTGGCTGCATACTCGGCGATTGCTTTTAATACTGGGGCGCTCAGCACCTCAATGTTGCAGGCTTGCCCTTTGACGTGCTGGCTGGGGCTGTTCCAATCGACGGGTTCATTTCTCTCCAGCGCTTGGGAGCGATAGGCGCTGTTGGGTTCGGCACAATCCAAGGACAATAGCACTCATTCGTGTTGCACGGCGCTGGCGAGGAACATCTGCTCCATCCCCGGGCGGCCATGCCAGTAGCCGTTACAGGATGCTTCCGGCATCAGGCTTTCCATTTTCCGCATGGCGATTTCTGGGCTTGTCCGCTGCTCCATGCAGTCGCGGAACAGGCGGGTAATTTCTGCGGTATGTTCGGACTGCGGGCTGATGCGCATCACGTTTACACCGGTATTGCGGAGGGAGTCCAGATCGCCGAGCAGGTTGTACACCAGGGCGGACTGGGTCTGTATGCCGTTGATCACCAGGAACGGCTGGTCTTCGCGCGTGCGCATGGTCTTGCCGTCAGGATCGTCCAGGCAGAGGAAACGGCAATCATCCTTGGGCAGGTTGTGAAAGCGCGCGGTGAAACAGCGCGAAGAAAAAGCCAGCGGTAGCCTGCCATAGGAAAACACTTCTGTTTCCATTCCTGTTGGCAGGGATTGTTGCAGCGGTTGCAGCGCTTCGTGCGACATTTCCACCGGCATTACCCAGCGCCGGGCGCCGAGAGAAGCAACCAGGCCCAAAGTCTGCTGGTTGTATATGTTGAGGTAAGGCCCGGCAATGAAAGGCATGCGGTTCGCCATAAGGTGAACCGCACCCATGTCATTGGCTTCCACCATGAAATCGCCGTTTTCAGTAATCCTGCGCATTGACTTCAGGTCGGACTCGGACTCGATCAATGCCAGGGTGGAAAGAACCACTTCCTTGCCGGCGGCAGCAAGCATTTTCGCCACCTCCAGCCAGTCTGGCAGGCGCATGATATGGCGCCGCGAGCAGACTGTTTCTCCGAGATAAACAATATCTACCGGGGCAGCGGCGATTTCTTCATAGAACTCCCGCAGCTTCTCCTGCGTCCAGTAGTAAAGAGGGGGCCCGAGTGAAAGTTTCATTTCCATGGCCGGTTATAAGCCCCCAGGGTTTGTTGCTGGCCTTCGGAGACTTTGCCCAATTCGGCAGTCCATGCGGGTTTGACGGAAAAACTCTGGGGGTTTTTCATGCACTGGTCAATCGCCTCGCGCCAGACACGGGTGACTTGCCCCACATAGGCCGGGCTTCTCTGCCGCCCTTCGATTTTGAGGCCGCGCACTTTGATGCGCAGCAGTTCCGGCAGCAGTTCAAGCGTGTTCAGGCTGGTCGGTTCTTCCATGGCGTAGTAGGTTTCCCCTTCAACTTCAAAACGCCCCTTGCACAAGGTGGGATACCCGGCATTTTCTTCATCGGCGTAACGGTCGATCAGCACGCCGTTGAGACGTGATTCCAGTCCTTTGGCAGTTTTCTGCCAGCGCACAGCCTTGGGCGGCGAGCATACGCCACAGTTGTTGGGGGATTCGCCCGTAACATAGGAAGAAAGGGAACAACGCCCTTCGACCATGACGCATAGCCCGCCGAAGCCGAAGAGTTCAAGTTCCACAGGGGTGTCGGCTGCCAGTTCCTCGACTTGGGCAAATGACAGCACGCGCGGCAATACCGCCCGGCGGATGCCAAAATGCTCATGGTAGAAATTGATCGCCTCATAATTGGTGGCAGAACCCTGCACCGAAAGATGGAGGTGCAACTGGGGGTGGGTCTTCATGGCGTATTGCATGAGACCAGGATCAGCCAGGATGATCGCATCCATGCCAAAGTCGGCGGCTTGGTCAATCGCCTTTTTCCAGCGCTCCCAGCCATAAGACTTGGGGTAAGTATTAAGCGCCAGAAATGTTTTTGCGCCTTTTGCATGGGCGTATGCAACACCTGCGCGCGCGTTTGCCGCATCGAAATTCAGCCCGGTGAAATTGCGGGCGTTGGTCTCGTCACGAAAACCGAGGTAGACGCAGTCCGCGCCGTTGTCCACGGCAACTTTCAGCGCCGGAAGGCTGCCGGCAGGGCATACCAGTTCCAGTTTATATTCAGGCAGCATAAAGGATTTTCTCCTGGTCAAATAATAAGCCGGCAAATTCGCCTTGGCGATGATTGCGGCGTTTCAGTTCCAACTCGATTCCATTCAGGATATTCCACTTTTGCGAACACCATGAGGGAGCAAGCAAAATATCCTTGGATGCAGTACCGGTGACGCGATGGTATACGATATTTGATGGCGTGCGCTCGATCAAATCAGCCGCAATCCGGATGTAATCGGCCCTTTCCAGCGGCAGATATTCGCCGCGCCGCCATTCGGCGGCCAGCACGGTATTTTTGACTACATGCAGCGGATGTATTTTAAGGCCGTCTGTTCCCAAGGCTAATACGGTATCGAGCGAGGCGTGATAATGGCGCTCAGTTTCGCCGGGGAGGCCGATGATCAGGTGAGTGCATACCGGAATGCCGCGTTTTCTTGCGGCCACCACGGTTTTTTCGTACTCCTTGAGTCCATGGCCGCGGTTTACCCGCTTGAGGGTTTCGTCAAAGGCCGATTGCAGGCCGAGTTCCAGCCATACCACCAACCCGCGCCGCTGATAATCCACCAGCAAATCCAGCACCGCTTCCGGAACGCAGTCAGGGCGCGTGCCGATGGATAGCCCCGCCATATCCGGCTCGGACAATGCCTCTTCGTAGAGTGCCGCCAGTTCGGCGACATCTGCGTAGGTGTTGGTATATGCCTGAAAATAGGCCAGGAAGCGGCGCGCCCGGGTGCGCTTTCCAATGGCATGTTTGCCGCGTTTTATTTGTTCGGAAAGCGTGGGCGGGGTGCGCCCATTGGGGCTGAATGAAGCATTGTTGCAGAAGGTGCATCCTCCCATACCCTTGGCGCCATCGCGGTTGGGGCAGGTAAGGCCCGCATCGAGCGCGATTTTATGCACCCGCTCGCCATGCCGCTGCAACATGTGTTGCCCGAAGGTATGGATATAGTCAGAAAGCGCCATTAGCCAGTTGTTTCATATTGAGTTGTAAATATCCGGCGCAATCCGTGCGGAACAGGCAGAGCCAGCGTGATCAGCAACTGTGCGCCAGTTTGGGGAATAGCGGTTATTTTTCCGGGCCTTTGTAATCCGGATTTTTGTAACAAAAGCCAACATTTTTTTCAGCATATGCGCGGCATGATTCGTAGTCGTAATGGATGCATGTGGTACCCCATGTCACCACACAATACGGCACATCCGTCGTATCTTTCCGGTCAATCACACAATCCCATTTGCTTTGGACTGCTTTTTTGCATGATTCGTAAGAAGTGTACGAGCAATCATCCGTATGAATTTTTCCATCGGGTGATTTTGAGCAGAACGTATCAGCAACCGCATATTGCGGAAGCACAATTACAGCGCACAACAACAGGCCGACAAGATTTCTTTCAACTTTCACAGCGATCTCCTAAGCATTACCTTGCAGCAGAAGCGGTGAGCATATTCCGGGCGGCGCATTCCATCTAAGCATCATGCAGCCAGCAGCAAAAGCCCCGCACATATTTCGAACGAATGCAACGCCAATAGTTCCGCTCGGGGTTCAATCAAGCCTGGTTTTGGGAATTGGCAAATTTGCTGATTTATGAGTGATGGAACCAGCTAAATTCAGGCAGTTTCAAGAATGCCATTTTACACAAATCAGTTGAGCAATAGCTTAATATCATTGACCAGGGCATCCACTCCTTGCCCGTAGCTCGCGTGCAGGCGCAATTTTCCGGACTGGTCATAAATATAGGTTCCGACCGCATGGTCCAATGTGTAATTGCCGGGACTCTTGCCTGGTTGCTTGTTATAAAAGAGACGGTATTCCTTGGCGGTTTCGGCAATTTGCGCCGGTGTCCCGTAGAGGCCAATAAAACCTGGATTAAACGCTGGAACAAATTGGGCCAGAAGCGCTTGAGTGTCACGCTCCGGATCCAGGGTTATGAATAAAACCTGCACTTTTGCAGCATCGGGGCCGAGGTGTTTCATTACGAGCGCCAGTTCCATCAGTGTGTTTGGGCAAGCTTCGGGGCAGTGCGTATATCCGAAAAACAATAAAACGACTTTGCCCTTGAAATCAGATAACGTCCGCATCTTTCCCAGATGATCGGTCAGCCGGAAATCTTTTCCGGAATCGATCCCGGTAACGTTGGTGGATTTAAATGCTTGCGCCGCTTCCGGCTGTTTACAGCCATGCAGGGATGATATGGCCAAACCCACAAATATCAGTTTTAAAAATTGGTTGAATATTGCTGCTTTTACCATAACGTAGCCGCGCTCGCCCTCATGTTTAAATATCCTGATTTTTAATATAGCCAGATGCATCGCCGCAAAATTTTTGCCAGATAGCTGTTCGAAATTGTTCCATATGCTGGCGCGCCACTATAATGTCGATACATTTAAACCGCAAGGCGGATTACACGAGCTATATCCGCGATCAGGGATTTACTGGCCATGAACTTATTACTGGTAAAAAATATTCACGTCACTTGCGTGGCGTCGAGCTACGCGTTGTTTTTTCTGCGTGGGGTGTGGCTGTTTCAAGGATCGCCCAGGATGCGCCAGCGCTGGGTGAAAGTTGTCCCGCACGTGACGGACTCGCTTCTGTTGGCGAGCGCCATTATTCTCGCCATCGGCATCCGGCAATATCCCGGCGTCGATGCCTGGCTCACCGCCAAAGTAATCGGCCTGTTGTTTTATATCGGGCTTGGCATGGTAGCGTTCCGTTTTGGCAAGACCAAGCGCGTAAAAATCTCGACTTGGGTGGCAGCGCAGCTCGTATTTATTTATATCGTGGCGGTCGCGATCACGCATAACCCACTGCCTTTAACCGTCCTGCATGTATCTCAGTAAAATAAGCAATTCAGGCATTACTTGGCAGGGTCACTCTTTCCAGCATACTTTGGCAAGTTGCGGCAAGTAAGCGGATAAACCGCCAACGGTGAACTCGGCTTGTGCGGGTGAGCTGCCGAAGGGAGTGAATTCGAATATAAATCTTTGAGACTGGGCAAGCTGTTTGATCAGCGCTGTTCCTTCGCGCGCGGAAACCGTCGCATTGGTTACTTCGCGCCAGCGCTGAGGGAAGGGTTTGTTGTCGTCAAGCTGGAGACGCACAATTTGCTGGTCGACTACGGTAACCTCTAGCGCCATTCCCGTTTCAACGTAAACATCTGCTTTGCCCTTTGCGCATTGAATGGTCAGGACGGGAACGGAAGTTTTCATCCAGCCTTTTACCGCTTTTTCTGCCTTAAGCGATAAAGTCAGAGATTCTTTACTTGCCGATGGCGCGAGTGAAACCTGCCACTTGCCGGGCGGTTGCGGTGTGGTTTCAGCAGCAACCGGAGCGATGCAAATAAATAGCAACAGTAAGGCGCGGGCGTATGGGGTAAGCCGCGCAATAGTTATATCAGCAGATTTTTGGCTAAAGACCACTTTATGGGAGAGGTACATCAGCGCACTCCTTGGTTTTTCGGGGCGGGCATCCCAATGGGCAACCTGGTTTTATGCTGTGGCAATTTTGATGATTACCTTGCGGATATTTCCTGTACTGACCAGGGGTGCGTGCGCATCTTCCGGGAAAAAAATGCAGAATGTGCCGGGCGGTGCGGCAACCCAGCTTTCCGGGTCATCATGGAAGAACTGGATATCTTTCTCGGCGCTGTAATCGGCAACCGGCTGCCGGCAGGAACGAACTGGTTTCCATCCCATCTCGTCTGTCCCTTCCAGCACAAATTGGATGTCGGTGTATCTGCGGTGGCACTCCAGTTTGGCATCAACCCGGCTGCGTCCGGCAACTGATTCTACGATGGCGAAAAGCTGCTCTCCTGCGATGGGATAGCGCCCCGGAGCTAATATCCGCAGATCGTTGGTGCGGATATAATCGAAGGCGCAGGGAAACAGCGGGTGGAGCGCAGTGTAGCGGTCAATATTGGCAATGTTATCGAGAATCATGATGGTTGCTTTTCAGAATTTGAGCACGAACTGGCGCAGCAATTGCAGCTTCCGCGTCATGGCGTATCCAGGAGTTTATTATTGTGCGCGTCAAGCAACGCTTCGGCAAGCTGGAACACCGACATGGCGTAGAAGTCGCTGTTGTTGTAGCGGGTGATGACATCGAAGTTGTTGAACGCCAGCCAGAATTCCTTGCCCTCCATTACAGTAAAATCCATCAATCGCGCGGGTTTACCCGACACTATCCCCCTGTCCGGTTGCACGCCGGAAGCCGCCCAGCCAGCCGCAGCACGAAATTCCGCCAGGCTCAACCTGCGCCCTTCTTCGCCGGTATTCGCACGCGCGGTCACAGGCTCATTGGTTAACCATCCGTATTGCTTGAGATAGTTTGCCACGCTACCGATGGCGTCCACCGGGTCGCGCAACAAATCAATCTTGCCGTCGCCGCTGAAATCCACCGCATACCTCCGATAACTGCCCGGCATGAATTGTGGAATGCCCAGTGCGCCTGCATAAGAACCTTGCAGCTTGAACAATTCGAAACCCTGGTCGCGCGCCAGCAACAGATATTGCTCCAGCTCGCCACGGAAAAAAACTGCGCGGCGCGGGTAATCAAATGCCAATGTGGTCAGTGCGTCGAGCACGATGAATTTACCGTTGTTATTGCCGTACATGGTTTCTACACCGATCAGCGCGACAATGATTTCCTGCGGCACGCCGTATTGTATTTCCGCACGCTGCAACGCATCCGCATGGCGCAACCAGAACTGTAGCCCGCCATTGATGCGCTTGGCGTTGATGAAAGCGGCGCGGTATTCCGGCCAGGGTTTGATGGTGGCAGGTGTGGAAATGGCATCAATGACAGCCTGGCGATATTGTGCATGATGAAATACCTGCACCAGATCGTCATGCTTGAACTGGTGTTTGGTCACCATCTCGTCAATAAACTGCGGGATACCAGGCAGCTCAGCCGCACTCACACCAGGCGAGACAAGCAGCAGGGCAAAAAATAGGCGAAAAATCATGGCGCCCGCATTTTACTCGACAGGCAGTCGCACCACTGTTAAATTTCGCGCTCGTTTGTAACTTGATCGGAAAACACTGTCATGGAAAAATCCACGCAACACCATCGTCTCCTCATTCTCGGCTCCGGCCCCGCCGGATACACTGCCGCCGTGTACGCCGCGCGCGCCAACCTGAATCCGGTGCTGATCACCGGCATGGCGCAAGGCGGCCAACTGATGACTACCACCGAGGTAGACAACTGGCCCGCCGACCCCATGGGCGTGCAAGGCCCGGAATTGATGGCGCGCTTCCAGCAACATGCGGAACGGTTCAACACGAAAATTATTTTCGACCACATCCACACCGCCAAACTGCAACAAAAACCCTTCCTGCTGGCAGGCGACCAAGGCAGCTATACCTGCGACGCACTCATCATCGCTACCGGCGCTTCGGCGCAATATCTTGGCCTGCCCTCGGAAGAGGCTTTCATGGGGCGTGGCGTATCGGGCTGCGCCACCTGCGACGGCTTCTTCTACCGCAACCAGGATGTGGCGGTGATCGGCGGCGGTAACACGGCGGTGGAAGAAGCGATGTACCTCGCCAATATCGCGCGCCATGTCACGCTGGTGCACCGGCGCGACACCTTCCGCGCCGAGCGCATCATGATTGACCACCTGATGGAAAAAGTGAAGGAAGGCAAGATCACGCTGCAATTGAACCAGGTGCTGGAAGAAGTGCTGGGCGACTCGAGCGGCGTAACCGGCATGCGCATCAAGCATACAAAAACCGGCGCGGCACAGGACATCGCGCTGACCGGTGTGTTCATCGCCATCGGCCACAAACCCAACACCGGCATTTTCACCGGCCAACTGGAAATGGACAACGGCTACATCATCACGCGCGGCGGGCAAGCTGGCAACGCCACGGCAACCAGCATTTCCGGGGTGTTTGCGGCGGGCGACGTGCAAGACCAGATATACCGCCAGGCTTGCACCAGCGCGGCGACCGGTTGCATGGCGGCGCTGGATGCGGATAAGTATCTGGGCTCGATGGGCTGACTTGAAGAAAGATAATCCGTTAAACCCAATGCCCCCTCCCCCTTGCAAGGGGAGGGCTAGGGAGGGGGCTGAAACGCAGCTTTCCCGCCGTGTTAACCCCCATCCTGGCCTTCCCCATGGCAGGGGGAAGGAACAGTTTTGTTCTAATGATTTATCTGGCTTGAAGAATGAAAAGGAACGGCCGGCCCCCCCTGATGCCGACCTGTTCCGGCAGGCGCTGAATGGCGTCATTCCATTGGCGCCATCCAATCGCATAGCAACTCATTTATCACCACCGCATTCATCCCCTTTAGCCCGCCCCGTTCACAAGCCTGAACTGGCGCAAATTCAGGACACCCTGTCCGACCACGGCGCAGGCGACACGCCACTCACCGAATTCATGCGCCCCGGAATATCGCGCATGACCCTGCGCAAGCTGCGGCGCGGGCAATGGCCGTCGCAGGACAATCTCGATCTGCATGGACTGACCAGTGATGCGGCACGCAAACTGTTGCTTGAATTCCTGCGCGATGCAACGCAACGCGGATTGCGCTACGTGTGCGTGATACACGGCAAGGGGTGGCAGGCAGGCGGCGGGGAAGGGATACTGAAAATACGCGTGCGGCACTGGCTGACCCAGTGTGCGGAAGTGTTGGCGTTTTGTGAAGCGCCACCCGAAGCAGGTGGCGGAGGCGCGGTACTGGTATTGCTGAAGTCGTTGAATCAGGCCATCACTCCAATTCGCCGAAGTTCGAAGTAACATTTCGAACACGCCCTGACATCCGCAAGGGCGTTGTGGGCGTTATCAAAACCTTCCCGAAAAAGTTTCTTGTATAGCTCCTGCAATTTTGGCCACTTATTGCCGTAAGGGCCGGGAATCTTGCAGTAATCCGTTGACGCTTGCATCGTGCATTTTTTTGGTTTGCCATCCAGATGGTTGAGGTGGCCCATGCGCAAAAACTCGGCGCCGAGTATCTTTTCATCAAACTGCATATTGTGCGCGATCAAGGCCACGGCTTCAGAAATATCCGCCGTGATTTCTTCAAGAACGGGCATCAGGTCAACACCCGATTGGCTGGCAAGCTCGTCAGCAATTCCGTGTACTCTGGCTGCGTCCTCTGGAATAGAGAATCCGTTGGGCTTGATAATGTACTCAGCGCTCTTGATTTCATTTCCACTCTTGTCAGTGACCAACCATGCAATTTGCACCAGCCGTGGCCAATTTTTAACATCCGAAACAGGCGCCTTGTAGTTCTTTGGTATCCCGGTCGTTTCTGTGTCAAAGAACAAATACATGCGGCTAGCCTGCGTTGCCTGACAAAGCAGTTAAATCGCCGCCTCGTCGGTTTCACCCGTGCGTATGCGGATGACCTGCTCCACCGAGGAAATGAATATCTTGCCGTCGCCAATTTTACCGGTGTGCGCCGCCTTGACGATGGCGTCCACAGCGACTTCCAGCAGAGAAGCGGCAACCACTACCTCAATCTTGATTTTGGGCAGAAAATCCACCACATATTCCGCGCCTCGATACAGCTCGGTATGCCCCTTCTGCCGCCCGAAGCCTTTCACCTCGGTTACGGTTAAACCGCTCGCGCCCAGTTCGGACAAAGCCTCGCGTACTTCATCGAGCTTGAACGGTTTGATAATGGCTTCGATTTTTTTCATGGCTGCTCCCAAAATAACTAAAAATAATGGTGTGACAAGTATAGCTTATTCGTTAAACCCAAATTACCCATTAGTGCCGTCATTCCAGCGAAGGCGGGAATCCAGTTGATTGAATAGCCCCCGCGTAGCGGGTCAGAATCAAGGTTTTGCCCGCTTTGCGGAATGTTTATCCGGGAATCCCGCCTTCGCGGGAATGGCGCTATTTTCGGTTTAATGAGCGATCCAAGTTAAAACCCATCCTCGTAGCTCGCCGTAACCGGATAGCGCCAGTCCTTGCCGAAACTGCGGTCGGTTATGCGCACCCCGACCGGTGCCTGGCGGCGCTTGTATTCGTTGGCGCGGATCAGCCTGACCACGCGTTGCACGTCCGCCTCGGCATAGCCGCGCGCCACGATCTCGGCGACGGACAGGTTTTTTTCCACATAACAGGCCATGATGCCATCGAGTATATCGTAGGGCGGCAGGCTATCCTGGTCGGTTTGATCCGGCTTCAATTCCGCGCTGGGCGGCCGCGTGATGATGCGCTCGGGAATCACCCTGCCCAGGCTGTTCCGATAATTAGCCAGACGATATACCCAGGTTTTACTGACATCCTTGAGCACCGCAAAACCGCCAGCCATATCACCATACAACGTGCAATAACCGACGGTCATTTCAGATTTATTGCCGGTGGTCAGCACCAGGGACCCGAACTTGTTGGACAAGGCCATCAGCAAATTGCCGCGTATGCGCGCTTGCAGGTTTTCTTCAGTGGTGTCTGCTGGCCTGCCCTTGAACAGTCCGCTTAATGTAACAAGATAAGTGTCGAGCATCGGCCTGATATCGAGTTCATCGTAGCGCACGCCAAGGATGGACGCCATCTCGCGCGCATCGTCAAGGCTCATTTGCGCGGTGTAGGGCGAGGGCATCATTATTGCTCGCACCTTGTCCGCCCCCAGCGCATCCACCGCCACCGCCAGCGTCAGCGCCGAATCAATGCCGCCAGACAAGCCCAGCAGCACGCCGGGAAAACGGTTTTTGCCGATATAATCCTTCACTCCCAGGCACAACGCACGGTAGATGCTCTCTTCCTGCGTCGGGGTAAATTCGATCTGACCCGTTGCCAGCTTGCCATCGCGAATTTCAACCAGCCCCAGTGTTTCCTCAAAGGAGGCAAATTGATGCGTCAGTTTGCCCCGTGCATCCATGGCGAACGAGGCGCCATCGAAAATCAGTTCGTCCTGTCCGCCCACCAGATTGGCATACACCACCGCCAGCCCGGTCTCGCCGGTGCGGTCGCGGATGGCCTCATAGCGCGACAGTTGCTTGTCAATGTGGTACGGAGAGGCATTCAGCACCAGCAGCACCTGTGCTCCGGCCTCAAGTGCACGCTGCGCCGCATGTTCATACCAGATGTCGGCGCAAATACTGAGCGCGAATTTGACCCCCTCCATCTCGAACACGCGGGGAGCCAGGCCGCGCGTGAAATACCGTTCTTCGTCAAATACGCTGTAATTCGGCAGCGTATGTTTGTGGTAGGTGGCGAAGATTTTGCCATCACGCAGCACCGAAGCTGAGTTGTAACGTTTGCCGCCAACTTCATGCGGATGCCCCACCACCACGCTGATACCCTGCACCTGTTGCGCAAGCTTATGCAACGCCCGTCCGCATGCATGATAGAACCCCTCGCGCAGCAGCAGGTCTTCCGGTGGATAGCCGCACAGGCTCAGCTCCGGGGTGAGCAGCAGCGTTGCGCCCTGCTGCTTCGCGCGCTCGGCGCAGGCGAGAATCCTGGCGGCATTCCCGGCCAGGTCACCGACCGTACAATTGATTTGTGCGACTGCGAGTTTCATGCTGTTTGCCATGAGTCCGAATTTGCGATGGTTGGGTATCTTACCAACGTTTTATAAAGGCAACAAAAAAGGCAGGTGCCCCCGCCTTTTCCGATTTGCTGTACGCTGCTTTGTTATTCAGTGTCGTACATTATTCTCCGCGCTTGTCGTTTTTTTTCTCAATCATCTCGTGCATGATCGGCGCGAGAATCACTTCCAGCGCATAGCTCATCTTGCCGCCGGGCACCACTAAAGTGTTGGCTCGGGACATGAAGGAGTTAGGAATCATGTTAAGCATATACGGAAAATCCTTGCCCTTGGGATCGCGGAAGCGAACCACCACAAAACTTTCATCCAGTGTCGGAATATCGCGTGCGATGAACGGATTGGACGTATCCACGGTCGCTACACGTTGAAAATTGATGTGGGTGCGTGAGAATTGCGGGGTGATGAACTTAATGTAGTCCGGCATACGGCGCATGATGGTATCCACGGTTGCCTCGGCAGAATATCCACGTTCGGCTTTATCGCGGTGAATTTTCTGGATCCATTCCAGATTGACCACTGGCACGACACCAATGCCTAAATCCACATACCTGGCCATATCAATATTTCCATCGGTAGCTAATCCGTGCAGGCCTTCATAGAACAACAGATCAGAATTCGCTTCAATGTCTTCCCACGGTGTGAATACACCTGGTTTCAGGTCGGTTATGCCGAAGTGCTTGTTGTGCTCTTCAGCTTCATCATCGCTATGCACGTAATAGCGCCGTTTGCACATGCCAGTTTCGCCATAGCTCTTGAACATTTCTTCAATCTTGTCGAAGTGATTGGCTTCAGGGCCAAAGTGGCTGAAAGTGTTGTTGCCGGCCTTGGCAGCCTGAGCTGCTGCTGCACGGAACGCCATGCGATCCAGGCTGTGCAGGCTGTCGCCTTCAACGACCGCTGCTCTAATCTTTGCATTTTCGCGGCGAAAAATGTTTTCAAAAGCAAGCTTTACCGTGGTGGTGCCTGCGCCAGATGAACCGGTGACTGCGATGACTGGATGTTTGCGCGACATAATATGAACCTCACTGAAACAATGTTAAAAAAATTTATTTGCGTAGCAATTCTATATTAAAGACTTCAGTACAAACCACTGCAAATGTCAATACTGCATTAAAAATGAATAAAAATTCACTTGCATCCATCGGGCGCATAGACTTGGCCGATGGCAGGCTGAAACAGTGTGAGGGCGGCAACTGCTAACCCCGCCGCTCCTTTGTTACCCCACATCTTGCGGCCCGGCTTCCTGTGATTGGAATTAGGGCGGGTTGTGAAAAAAGGCGCGTGGGCGCCCTTTTCTATTCGACGCCACCGCTTGGTTTATACTGCGCGCTATTCTTTGCAGTGAGATATTCGTGCTGGAAACCCTGTTGCTTGCCGCCGTGCTGGTGCTGGTTATCGTGTTGCTGGTGATGCAGCACAGGCTGCCCGCGCGCGCCGCGCAGGTGCTGGAACAGCAGCATCGCGCCATGCTCACCGATCTGCATGATGGGCTGAACAAGCAGGGCGACCGGCTAATTGCGGCACAGGCCGACCAAGCGGAGCGGTTGCGCGCAGCAGTGAGCGAAGAGTTGCGCCTTACGCGCGAGGCGATTGCCGCCCTGCAAGCCAGGCAGGATGCATTGCGCAGCGAGATACTGTCGCAGACACTGGCGAAACTGTCCGAACAGGCGCGCGCCGATCAGGAGCTTATTCAAACTTCCTTCCGCAATGCCACGCAGCACCTGTCTGGCAGCGTGGAGGCTCTTGCCAAGACGATGGATGGGCGGCTGGAGCAAATCAGCGGCAGGGTCAGCGAGCGTCTGGACGAGGGCTTCAAGAAAACCAACGAAACTTTTGTCAGCGTGATGGCGCGGCTGGCGACCATAGACGAGGCGCAAAAGAAAATAGACGGCCTCACCACCAACGTGGTGAGCCTTCAGGAACTGCTCGGCGACAAGCGTTCGCGCGGCGCGTTCGGCGAGGTGCAACTGGAAGGGCTGGTGCGCAACATCATGCCGCCGCAATCCTATGCCATGCAATACACCTTGCCCAACAATACGCGCGCCGATTGCGTGCTGATGCTGCCTGAGCCGACCGGCATGGTTGCGGTGGATTCCAAATTTCCTTTGGAGAATTATCACCGTATGTTCGATGCGGCCCTGGCCGAGTCAGAAAAGGCGCTGGCACAACGCCAGTTCAAGGCCGATATCAGGAAGCATGTGGACGACATCAGCGGCAAGTACATCATTCCCGAAGTGACCTCGGATGGCGCGGTGATGTTCGTCCCCGCCGAGGCTGTGTTCGCCGAGATCCACGCGCACCATCCGGAGGTAGTGGATTATGCGATGCAGCGTCGCGTGTGGATCGTCTCGCCCACCACGCTGATGGCCGTGCTGAACACCGCGCGCGCAGTGATGAAGGACGTGGAGACGCGCAAACAGGTGCATATCATCAAGGACGAATTGGGCAAGCTGGGCAAGGATTTTGGCCGCTTCGACGAGCGCATGAAAAAACTGGCGGAGCACATCCGTCAGGCGAACAAGGACGTGGATGAGGTGCAGATCAGCAGCCGTAAAATCACCGAGCAATTTGCCAGGATCGAGCGCGTGGAGCTGGACCACCCGGTTGCGCTGCCGCAAGACAAGGATGAGTTCTCAAATAGCGATTGAACCCATATTTGTCCCCTCGCCCGCTGACGGGATAACCAGCGGCTAGCAGCCTGTCTGGCTTCCACGATAAAAAATATCGTAAACAACCAACAAATTACAGTTGCGGTGCGGTATAATTACGCTTGTTAATCAATAAGTTGAATATAATTCCATGAGCCGCTTCAAGCCGATCAAACGTGACATGAACTACCTGTTCCCGCCTTCGATGAGCGACTGGCTACCGGAGCATCACTTGTCGCGATTTGTTGTTGAGATTGTCGATCAGCTGGACCTGAAGCCCATGGAACGCGCCTACGGCACCAGCGGGAGCGATCCGTATCACCCGGCATTGCTGCTGTCCGTTCTGGTTTACGGCAACGGCTACGCCACGGGCGTGTTCTCCAGCCGCAAGCTGGAAAACGCCACCTACGATTCGGTCGCCTTCCGCTTTGTGGCCGCAGACGAGCACCCCGACCACAACACGCTGAACACCTTCCGCAAACGGTTCCTGAAAGAGATCGAAGGGCTGATGGTGCAAGTCCTGTTGATCGCCCGCACCCTGGGCGTGCTCAACCTCGGCAACATCGCGCTGGACGGCAGCAAGATCAAAGCCAACGCATCCAAACACAGCGCCATGAGTTACGGGCACATCAATAAGCTGGAAGAACAACTGAAATGCGAAGTAAAGAAGCTCATGGAGCTGGCCGAAGCGGCGGACAACGAGAAGATACCGGACGGCATGAACCTGCCCGACGAGATCGCCCGCCGCGAAGATCGCCTCAAGGCTATCGCCGGGGCTAAAGCCAAGATCGAAGAGCGCGCCAAAGAACGGTTCGAGCAAGAGCAAGCCGACTACCAGGCCAAGCTTGCCAAGCGCGAAGCGAAGGCAAAGGAAAGCGGAAACAAACCTCGGGGCAAACCTCCTGCTCCCCCTGTGGAAGGCGCGCAGGACAAAGACCAGATCAACCTCACCGACGAAGAATCGCGCATCATGAAAGTATCCGACGGCGGGTTCGACCAGTGCTACAACAGCCAGATTGCGGTGGACATGGACAGCATGCTGATCGTGACGAGCAACACCGTGCAGGCGTGCAACGACAAGCAGCAAGTCGAACCGATACTCGAACAGCTCAAGGCATTGCCGGTCGAGCTGGGCAAGCCCGGCAATCTGGTCGCGGACACGGGTTATTTCTCGGAGGCCAACGTCAATGCCTGCGGCGAACAGAAAATCACCCCGTTGATCGCGGTGAAGCGCGAGGAACACCACCCCGACCCGATGGCGCGATTCACCGAGCCGCCGCCACTATCGGCGGATGCCACGGAGGTCGAGAAGATGCGCCATTTGCTGCTGACGATGGCGGGGCGGGCACTCTATGCGAAACGCAAATGCACGGTGGAACCGGTGTTCGGCATCATCAAGGCGATACTGGGATTCCGGCAATTCTCGTTGCGGGGATTGGAAAACGTCAGCGGCGAGTTTAATCTGGTCGCGATGGCGTGGAATTTGAAGCGAATGTTCGTGTTGGCGGGGTAGTTTTGAGCGGCAACGAGGCGATTTGCGATGAAAATGACCGTTATCAAGCGACCAAAAACAGTTTGATGAGAAACTGAAAATGCAATTTATGAAATCACGATCAAATCCGCTCGGCAAGTCCGAGTTGTTGTTGAGATTAACGGGAAGCCAGACAGGCTGCTAGGCTGGCGTCTCATGCCAGCCTAGCCGAATAGCTAGGGGTTTCATCAGAGGGACTGGGGGTGAGGGTAGCTTGTGCACCCCCACGGTTCGTGTTCTGGAGCACACTCGCCCGCGCCGAGTCGTGCGAAGATGAAATTGCCGAGGAAAGCCACGATGACACACAAACAGCTTCAGCAACTTGATCAGAGCCTGAATCAGTGGCGGGCGCGGCACGCCGACGTAGAAAGCTTGCAGGCGGCCTATCGCCAACATGTGCTGATGTTCACCCTGAGCTCGATGGCGATGGAAAACGAGCCGGTCAATCCCGAACGGCTGGCGAAGCTGCTGTATCAGACTCATTTTATATTGGAAGAGGCTACGTTATAGGGTGTCAAAATATGTAAATGATGTGTAATATTGCATCATGCGTTGCCGATGGCAGTTTGAGTTCAGGGATTAAGCTGAAATGAGCCTCAATATTCTTGAGGCTCAAAATTCTATAGATCGCTCAATTACCCACAGGGATGCCGATTCGTTACGAGCTTCAGGCCCACGTGGAACCGTCGACCAAGGTGCGGAGAGAGATTAGGCTGGCAAACAGCGCCAGCAAGTGATGGGTTATCGCGCTGGTGGATATTTGACCACGTGAATTTATTTAACATTCGGGTTCAAAGCCCGTAAGTTTTTCCGGACAACCGGGCACATTTATACTGAAACAGAAGGAGTTTTTGATGCATCAAGCGCACATGGTTACGATCGACGGGAATGAAGCCGCTGCTTATATTGCCCACCTGACCAACGAAGTAATCGCAATTTACCCGATTACTCCTTCCTCGCCTATGGGTGAGTACTCCGACGCCTGGTCGGCTGCTGGCACACCCAACCTGTGGGGCACTGTTCCAGAGGTGATCACCATGCAGAGTGAAGGCGGCGCTGCCGGTACGGTGCACGGGGCGTTGCAGACCGGTTCGCTGACGACCACTTTCACCGCCTCCCAGGGCCTGCTGCTGATGATTCCCAATATGTACAAGATTGCCGGCGAACTGACGCCATTCGTCATGCACGTGGCGGCGCGTTCATTGACGGCCCAGGGATTGTCGATCTTCGGTGACCACAGCGACGTGATGTCGGCCCGCTCGACCGGTTTTGCCTACCTCGCTTCCAATACTGTGCAGGAAGCCATGGATATGGCGCTGATTGCCCAGGCTGCGACGCTGGAGTCGCGTGTGCCGATTCTGCATTTCTTCGATGGCTTCCGCACTTCCCACGAGGTGGCCAAGATCGAGCAGGTGTCGCTCGAAGTGGTGCGCGAGATGATTGACGACAAGCTGGTGTTCGCCCACCGTGCCCGTGCGCTGACGCCCGATCACCCGGTGATTCGCGGCACCTCGCAAAACCCGGACGTGTACTTCCAGGCGCGCGAGACGGTCAACCCGTATTACGATGCCATGCCCGGTATTGTGCAGAAGACGATGGACAAATTCGCCAAGCTTACAGGCCGCCAGTACAAACTGTATGACTATGTCGGCGCACCGGATGCAGAGCGGGTGATGATCCTGATGGGTTCGGGTGCGGATGCGGCGGAGGAAACGGTGGAGCACCTGACCGCCCATGGCGAAAAGGTGGGCATAGTGAAAGTGCGTCTGTATCGCCCGTTCGTCGCAGACGAGTTGCTCAAGGCTATTCCGGTCACGGCCAGAAGCATTGCCGTTCTTGACCGCACCAAGGAACCCGGTGCAGACGGCGAACCGCTGTACAAGGATGTGGTAACGGCGATTGCAGAAGCCTTCACTTCTGGGTCAGGCAGATATGCTGTCATGCCGCGCGTGGTGGGCGGGCGCTACGGCCTTTCCTCCAAGGAATTCACGCCGGGCATGATCAAAGGCGTGTTCGACGAATTGAAGAAAGGCCAGCCGAAAAACCATTTCACCATCGGCATCATCGACGACCTCACCCACACTAGTCTGGAGTGGGATGCAAATTTCCGCAACGACGCCAGTCGTGGCGTAAACCGCTGCATGTTCTACGGCCTGGGTTCTGACGGTACGGTGGGCGCCAACAAGAACACCATCAAGATCATGGGCGAGGAAACCGAACTTTACGGACAGGGTTATTTCGTTTATGACTCGAAGAAAGCTGGCGCGATTACCATTTCCCACCTGCGTTTTTCGCCCAAGCCGATTCATTCACCTTACCTGATCGGCAACAACGAGGCGAACTTCATTGGCTGTCATCAGCCGGTATTTCTGGAGCGTTACGAGATGTTGAATGACGCTGCCGAAGGCGCGGTGTTCCTGCTCAACACGCCGACAGCTCAGGACAAGGTGTGGAACCTGCTGACGCGCAGGATGCAGCAGCAGATCATCGACAAGAAAATCGAATTTTATGCGATCGATGCCTATGCCATCGCCAAGGCAACCGGCATGGGCAGCCGCATCAACACCATCATGCAAACCTGCTTCTTTGCCATTTCTGGCGTGCTGCCGCGTGAACTGGCAATCGAGAAGATCAAATATGCCGCCGAAAAATCCTACAGCAAGAAGGGTAGAGCGGTAGTGGAAGCCAACTGGAAAGCGATCGATGAAACCCTGGCCAACCTGCACAAGGTCAAAATCCCCGCCGCCGCTACCAGCAATTTCGAAATGCCCGACCCGGTGGGCGCCTATGCGCCGGATTTCGTCAAGCGCGTAACCGCCGAAATCATGGCCGGGCGCGGTAACATGCTGCCAGTATCGGTGTTTCCCGCCGATGGTACCTGGCCCACTGGCACTGCAATTTGGGACAAGCGCAACCTGGCGCTGGAAATTCCGGTGTGGGACGAAGAGTTATGCATTTACTGCGGCAAGTGCGCGCTTGTCTGCCCGCATACCGCCATCCGCTCCAAGGTGTTTTCCGTCGACCTGGCCAAGGACGCGCCGCCCACCTTCAAGCATATCCAGATCAAGGGCAAGGAATTCGAGCAGGGCATGCACGTCAGCTACCAGGTGGCGCCGGAGGATTGCACCGGCTGCACGCTGTGTGTCGATATCTGCCCGGCGATATCCAAGACCGATCCGACCTACAGGGCGCTCAACATGCGCGACATCGTGCCGTTGCGCGATCAGGAAAAGGAGAACTTCGAGTTTTTCCTCAAGCTGCCGGAATTCGACCGCACCAAGTTGCGCACCTCTACCATCAAGGGCGCGATGATGATGCAGCCGCTATTCGAGTTTCCCACCGCCTGCGTCGGGTGCGGCGAAACACCCTATATCAAGTTGGCAACACAACTGTTCGGCGACCGCATGGTGGTGGCCAACGCTACCGGCTGCTCCTCGATTTACGGCGGCAACCTGCCCACCACCCCCTACAGCAAGAACGCGGAAGGGCGCGGGCCAGCCTGGGCAAACTCGTTGTTCGAAGATAACGCAGAATTCGGCCTGGGCTTCCGCGTCAGCCTCGACAAGCACGCCGAACATGCCGCTGAATTGCTGGCGAAATTGAAGGGCCGTGTGGGTGGCGCGTTGGCGGATGCTATCCTCAACGCCGATCAGACCACGGAGGCTGGCATTTTCGCCCAGCGCGAGCGCGTCGAGCAACTGCGTCAGGCGCTGGCGGGCATTGATGCAGCCGAAGCGCGGCAATTGGCAAGCCTTGCCGAATATCTGGTGAAGAAAAGTGTGTGGATATTTGGCGGCGACGGCTGGGCCTACGATATCGGCTTTGGCGGCGTGGATCACGTGCTGGCATCCGGCCGCAACGTCAACATCCTGGTGCTCGATACCGAAGTCTATTCCAACACTGGCGGGCAGTGTTCCAAGGCCACGCCGCGCGGCGCCATAGCGAAATTCGCCGCCGACGGCAAGCCAACTGGCAAGAAGGATTTGGGGTTGATTGCCATGAGCTACGGCCATGTTTACGTCGCCCATGTCGCCTATGGCGCGAAGGATATTCACACGCTGAAGACTTTCATCGAGGCCGAATCATTTGACGGCCCGTCGCTGATCATTGCCTACAGCCCCTGCGTCGAACACGGCTATGACATGAGCAAGCAACACCAGCAACAGGAACTGGCGGTCAATACCGGTCACTGGCCGTTATACCGCTACGACCCTCGCCGCGAGCCGGAAGGCAAAAATCCGCTCTCGCTGGATTCGCAGAAACCATCCGTGTCTTACCGCGAGTTCATCAAAAACGAACCGCGTTTCCGCGGCTTGGTGAAGAACATGGAGGGTGATAGCGGGGAGGTGCTGGCAGCGTCCTACGAAAACGAACTGCAGAAGCGCTACAAGATTTACGAACAGATGGCGAGCGGATCAGGCAATGTTATCGAAACGAGCGCCAAGAAGAATCCGGCGGAAGCATAATCAGGTAAAACCGGAACCCGGCAGTCAGGTTAAAGTTTGAAATAGGGGAGCGTCATGACAAGCAGCAAGAATTACATTTATACGTTTGAGCAAGGGGATGGCAAGAACAAGATGCTATTGGGAGGCAAGGGCGCCAATCTATGCGAGATGACGCAGATTGGTTTGAATGTCCCCCCGGGTTTTACCATCACCACCGATGCGTGCACGGCCTACCTGGAAAAAAATAAATTGCCGGACGGTTTGATGGCAGATGTCAAGGTTTACATGCTGGAGCTTGAGAAGAAAACCGGCAAAGGTTTTGGCAGTGCCACGAATCCCCTGCTCATCTCGGTTCGCTCCGGCTCGTCCATGTCCATGCCGGGCATGATGGACACCATCCTCAATCTCGGCCTCAATGAAACTTCACTGCAAGGCTTGATCAAGCAAACCGGCAATGCCCGCTTTGCCTATGATGCTTATCGCCGCTTCATCCAGCTATTCGGCAAGATCGCGCTCAATATCAGCGACGAACATTTTGACGAACACATGGCCGCAATCAAGCGGAAATATGGCGCTCCTTTGGACGTGGATTTAAGAGTCGAACATCTTAAAGAGTTGTCGGGTGAATTTCTTGCCATTGTAGAGCGCCACTGTGGCAAACCGTTCCCGCAAGACCCTTACGAGCAGTTGGAAATTGCGGTGGGCGCGGTGTTCGGCTCGTGGATGGGCAAGCGCGCGGTGGATTATCGCAAGCAGTTCAGGATCACCAAGGATCAAGCCAACGGCACCGCGGTCAATATCTGCACCATGGTGTTCGGCAATATGGGCAATGATTCCGGTACCGGCGTGGGCTTCACGCGCAACCCCGGCACCGGCGAGAATGTGATTTACGGCGAATATTTAACCAATGCGCAAGGCGAAGATGTGGTGGCGGGAATCCGCACACCCAAGGCTATCGCCGAAATGGAACAGGAAATGCCGGAGATTTACCGTCAGTTGACGACGCTGCATAACCGGCTGGAGACGCATTATCATGAGGTGCAGGATTTCGAATTCACCATCGAAAAGGGCGTCCTCTATTGTCTGCAAACGCGCAATGGAAAAATGAATGCACGCGCCATGGTGCGCAGTTCGGTGGAAATGTTTAACGAGGGGTTGATTTCAAAAGAGCGCGCCTTGTTGCGCGTTGAGCCGGCGATATTGGAACAGTTGCTGGTTCCGCAACTGGCCCCGAATTTTCATGGCAAATCTTTGGCGCAAGGACTACCGGCCTCGCCCGGGGCGGCCTCCGGCAAGATTGTGTTTGATGCTGATACTGCCGAAGCGCGCGGTCGGGCCGGCGAAAAAATTATTCTGGTGCGCGAGGAAACCAAGCCGGAAGATATTCACGGTTTTTTCCAGGCGCAGGGCATATTGACCAGCCGTGGCGGCAAGACATCCCATGCCGCCGTGGTCGCGCGTGGTATGGGTAAACCTTGTGTGTCGGGTTGCGAACAGATCGTGATCAACGATCATTTGCGCAGCGCACGGATCGGAGAAACCACTTTGCAGGAAGGCGACGTCATTACCATTGATGGCGGCACCGGCCATGTTTACGCCGGTGAAGTGCCGACGGTGGAGGCTGAGTTTTCCGAAGAAATGGGCACTCTGTTGGCTTGGGCGGACGATGTGGCGCAACTGAAGGTAATGGCGAACGCCGACACGCCCGATGATGCCTTGCGTGCGCGTGAATTTGGCGCAATGGGTATCGGCCTGTGCCGTACCGAGCGCATGTTCAACAGCACCGACAGGTTGCCCATCGTGCAGGAGATGATCTTGGCCGAAACGCAGGAAGAGCGCCAATCCGCGCTGGATCGCCTGCTGCCGATCCAGCGCTCTGATTTCAAGGGTATCTTCAAGGCAATGAAGGGGCTGCCGGTAACCGTGCGCCTGCTCGATCCGCCGATGCACGAATTTTTGCCCACCGCCGCACAACTCGAGCTGGAAATTGCCCACCTGCACCAGTTGCGCGACACCATCAAGGGGCTGGAAGATCTGCCGGACACCCTCAAACTGCTTAACCCCAAGCTGTACCAGCAATATGCCGACGGGTTGACCAAGCTGATGGGCGGGCTGGGCGACTTCAAGGAATCCCATTTGGAAGAGGATGTGATTGGCAGGAAGGAAGTGATCCTGAAAAAGGTCAGGGCATTGGCCGAAGTCAACCCGATGCTGGGACATCGCGGTGTGCGGCTGGGTATCACTTATCCTGAAATTTACTCGATGCAAATAAAAGCGATTCTCGAAGCCGCTGCGCTATGTGCCAAGCAAGGGATCGAGATTTACCCCGAAATAATGGTGCCGCAGGTGGCTACCGTGGAAGAACTCAAACGTATCCATAGTTATGTCCAGCGCATTCACCAGGAAGTGAACGCAACCCACGGCATTAATGTGCAATTCAAGTTTGGCTCCATGCTGGAAGTGGTGCGTGCTTGCATGCGTGCCGGACGTATGGCGGAAACAGCCGAGTTTTTCTCATTCGGCACCAATGACCTGACCCAAGCCACTTTCTCCTTCAGCCGGGAGGATGCGGAAAATAAATTCCTGCCCGCCTACAATCAGACCGGCATTCTGGAAGACAACCCATTCGAAGTGCTGGACATTAAAGGCGTGGGGCAATTGATGAAAATGGCGGTGGCAAAAGGCCGTTTGACCAACCCGGACTTAAAAGTCGGCATCTGTGGCGAACATGGCGGGCATCCCGGCTCCATCCATTTTTGCCATCACATTGGCCTCAACTACGTCTCCTGCTCCGGCCCGCGTGTACCTATCGCGCGCCTTGCTGCGGCACAAGCCAAGTTGCTGGAAAGCCAATATCAGGAACCGAACTGATCAGCCAGCAGACACAGTCCATCTCTCTTTGGTATCGCGTGCCCCGCAAAGGTAGGCGGCATCTAAAGACCCAAACAATTGCCGCAGACACACCTGCGGCTTTTGTTTTGGTGCTATGTAGCAGATTACTGACTTGTCGCGCCAGCCCTGCACGTGTTACCCAAGCGGCGCGAGGAGTAGCTTGATACACCAAAAAACGTGCCAAAAAGCGCGATAAAAATACTTGACAACCACTGGATTATTCACATCCATTTAATATTTCGCGGGCTGCGGGGGAAAAACCTTACGGCTCACATGCTTATGTGTAACATATTGTATTTGCAAGTAAATATATTGCACACGAAATAGGCTAAGATACAAAATCGTAAGCAGAATTGACAGTTAGTGCAGTTGTTGTGAAATTGTTCACAATGTTATCCACAGTTTTTGTGGACAATAAAAAAATATGAAATCCGCACAAGATGGTTAGCCATATTTCGTAGAAATCCCCGGAGAAAGATTCACTAAATGCCCATTGTTCGCGTCGCGCTAGATGTGCCGTTGCCTACCCTGTTCGATTATGCGCAAGCGGATGGCGCTCCAGCCATGCAGGGCCAACGTGTGCTGGTGCCGTTCGGGCGCAAGCAAGTGGTCGGTGTGGTGATGGAATGTGCGGCGGATTCCGAACTGTCAGCAGAACGCATCAAGCCTGTAGTGAGGGTGTTGGACGAGATTCCGCCGCTACCTGCCGAGCTTATCGCGCTGCTGCGATTCTGTAGCGATTATTATCATCATCCCCTCGGTGTCACCGTGCTTTCTGCTTTGCCGGTGCGGTTGCGCTCCAGCGAGCCGGTCATCTTCAAGGAAGCGTTGCGCTACACGCTTAGCGACAGCGGGCGGGCGCTCGATCCGAGCCAGTTGGACAAACGCAAGGTGGTGCAGCACCGCATTCTCACGGCTTTGCAGGCGGGCGCATTAAGCGCCGCACAATTGCGCGCGCTGTCGCCGAGCGCGGCAATGGCGCTCAAGGCGCTGGTGCAGGCAGGATGGGTGGTGGGTGTTTCTCTCACATCGCCCCTCACCCTAGCCCTCTCCCAAAGGGAGAAGGGACTCGCTTTCAACAATGCGCACACGCTGACTGCCGCGCAGCAGCAGGCGGTGGATGCCGTCACCCAAGCGCAAGGTTATGGCTGTTTTTTATTGCACGGTGTTACCGGCAGCGGCAAGACCGAGATTTATGTGCACCTGATACATCGCATGTTGCAGCAGGGTGGACAGGTGTTGCTGCTGGTGCCGGAAATCAATCTGACGCCGCAACTGGAAAATTATTTCCGCAGCCGCTTCCCGGACGCCGAACTGGTCAGCCTGCACAGCGGCCTCTCCGATGGCGCCCGCGCGCAGAATTGGCTGCGTGCGCAGTCAGGCCTGGCGCGCATCGTGCTCGGCACGCGTCTGGCGGTGTTCACGCCCTTGCCGCAACTGGCGCTGGTGCTTGTGGATGAAGAGCACGATGCCTCGTTCAAGCAGCAGGACGGTTTGCGCTATTCGGCGCGCGATGTGGCGATTTTTCGCGCCAACCAGCGCGGCGTTCCAATCGTGCTGGGGTCGGCCACACCCTCGCTGGAGAGTTATTACAACGCACAGACCGGGCGCTATCGCCTGTTGCGGCTTACCGAGCGCGCCTTGCCCACAGCCAGGCTACCCACGGTGCGCTGCATTAACACCGGCAATGCGGTGTTGCAGCACGGCATCAGCGAGCACCTGCTAACCGCGCTGGAACAACGCCTGCAACGCGGCGAACAGAGCTTGGTGTTCATCAACCGGCGCGGCTATGCGCCGGTGCTGATGTGCACCGCTTGCGGCTGGCTGTCCGACTGCCCGAATTGCGCGGGCAAGCTGGTGCTGCATTTGCAGGACAGGCGTTTGCGCTGCCACCACTGCGGCCACCAGGCGCGCGTTCCGCATGCCTGTCCAGGCTGCGGCGACGCTGATTTGCAACCGGTTGGCATCGGCACGCAACGTGTGGAAAGCGCGTTGCGGGAACATTTTCCCAAGGCGCGCATCCTGCGGGTGGACCGCGACAGCACGCGCAACAAGGGCACGTGGAATGCCATGCGCCAGCAGATCCACGATGAGGCGGTGGACATTCTGGTGGGCACGCAGATACTGGCGAAGGGGCATGATTTTCCCAATCTCACTCTGGTCGGCGTGCTCAACCCGGACGGCGCGCTTTACAGCAGCGATTTCCGCGCCTCAGAAAAATTGTTCGCGCAACTCGCGCAGGTGGCGGGGCGCGCCGGTCGCGCCGACAAGCCGGGTGAGGTGCTGATCCAGACTGCCTTTCCCGACCACCCGCTATTCCGCGCCCTGCGCGAGCACGATTACGACGCTTGGGCAAAAATCCTGCTGGCGGAGCGCCAGTCCGCCGGCTTCCCGCCCTTTGTGCATCAGGCGATGCTGCGCGCCGAAGGCAAACAGCAAGCCGGGGTGTATGCCTTCTTGCAACAGGCGCGCGAGGCAGCCACAAAACTTGCCATGCCGGTTGAAGTGTACGGTGTGGTTCCCGCCGCCATGCCGCGCCGCGCCAACCACATACGCGCACAACTGCTGGTGCAATGCGTCACGCGCAAACCTTTGCAGCAATTTCTGCGCGCGTGGAGGCCATCGCTGGATGCGCTGCCTGCACAGAAATTGCGCTGGTCGCTGGACATTGACCCGCTGGAGTTTTAGAGTGCCCAGCAATTGGTTTAACGACTTGGAGAAGTAACCCGATTTTAATGCCGACCAGCCCGATAAATTCGCTGCATGCCATTGTTGGCGCTGAAAACGTGCTGACCGGCGATACCGCCGCATCATACTGCTCCGATTGGCGCGGGCGCTACAGTGGACAGGCGCTGGCCGTGGTGCTGCCAGCCGATACGCAACAGGTCAGCGCGGTAGTTGCATTGAGCGCGGCGCAAGGCATCGCCATTGTGCCGCAGGGCGGCAACACCAGCTTGTGCGGGGCATCGGTGCCGCTGGCCGAGGGTGAGCAGATCGTGCTCAACCTGTCGCGCATGAACCGCATCCGTGAACTGGATGCCACCAACTACACCGTCACCGTGGAAGCCGGCTGCATACTGGCCAACGTGCGCGCGGCGGCGGAGCAGAGCAACCGCCTGTTCCCGCTCAGGCTCTCCGCCACCGAGCAGCGTTGCGAGATCGGCGGCAACCTTTCAACCAATGCGGGCGGGATCAACGTGCTGCGCTACGGAAACACGCGCGATCTGGTGCTCGGGCTGGAAGTGGTGCTGCCGGACGGGCGCATCTGGAACGGCCTGCGCGCCTTGCGCAAGGACAATTCCGGCTACGACCTCAAGCACCTGTTCATCGGCGCGGAAGGCACGCTGGGCATCATCACCGCCGCCGTGCTGAAACTGTTCCCGCGCCCGCAGGCGATGGCGACCGCCTGCGTGGGGCTGCACGACCCGGCTGCGGCAGTCGCGTTGTTTGCGCACCTGCGCGCCGCCTGCGGCGACCGTATCAGTGCTTTTGAAATCATCGGGCGCTCCTGTCTGGATCTGGTGTTTCGCCATGTCCAGGATACACATGAACCCTTCGCCAAACGGCATGAATGGATAGCCGTCATCGAGTTGTCCGATGTGCTGGATGTCCCGCTGGATAAGTCGTTGCGCGCGGCGCTGGAAAATTTTTCCGGCGGCATTGAGGTGTTTGCGGTAACCGCCGAAAAAGCGCAGGCCGAAAGATGGTGGAAGCTGCGCAATAGCATCAGCGAGGCGCAGAAAATAGACGGCATCAGCATCAAGCACGATGTCTCGGTGCCGGTCAGCCGCGTGGCAGAGTTCATTGTGCAGGCCGATGCTGCGTTGCATGGCGCATTTCCCGGCATACGCATCGTCACCTTCGGGCACATCGGCGACGGCAACATCCACTACAACGTCTCCATGCCCGACCCGGCGCAAAACCCGGCGCTCATCGCGCAAAGCGAACGCGTCAACCGCATCGTGTATGACATCGTGCATGAACTGGGCGGCAGCATCAGCGCCGAGCATGGCGTAGGGCAGCTCAAACGCGAGGTAATCACCCATTACAAGAGCGCGCTGGAACTGGAACTGATGCGCCATATCAAGCAGGTGTTCGACCCGCGCGGGCTGATGAATCCGGGCAAAGTTGTTTAAGAAATCAGGTTGTCGGCAAGCAGTAGCCGCTATTCAATTCGAGCAGAGAAGGATCGCATATGGCAGGTCAACCTGAAATCACCAACATGGCGCTGTTCTGCGATTTCGAGAACATTGCGCTGGGCGTGCGCGACGCCAAATATGCGCAGTTCGACATCAAGAAAGTGCTGGAACGCCTGCTGCTCAAAGGCAGCATCGTGGTCAAGAAAGCCTATTGCGACTGGGATCGCTACAAGGAGTTCAAGGCGACCATGCACGAAGCGGCCTTCGAACTGATCGAGATTCCGCACGTGCGCCAGTCGGGCAAAAACTCCGCCGACATCCGCATGGTTGTGGATGCGCTCGACCTCTGCTACACCAAAGCCCATGTGGATGCCTTCGTCATCATTAGCGGAGACTCGGACTTCTCGCCGCTGGTGTCCAAGCTGCGCGAGAACAACAAGTACGTGATCGGCATCGGCGTGAAGGATTCGACCTCGGATTTGCTGAGCGCAAATTGCGACGAGTTCATTTTTTACGACGATCTGGTGCGCGCGCAGGAGGCGAAGCAAAAGCGTGCCGAGAAAAAAGCCCCGATCAAAGCCGCCGCGAGCAAGGCCAAGCCTGCTACAGCGAAGAGTGAAGACGACAAGCGCCAGGAAGCGCTCGACTTCATCGTCGAGACCATCGAGGCACTGATCGCCGAGCGCGGCTCGGACGAAAAAATCTGGGGCTCGATGGTCAAGACCACCATGCAGCGCCGCAAACCGGGATTCACAGAATCGTACTATGGCTACCGTTCGTTCAAGGAGTTGGTCGAGGACGCACAGCGACACAAGCTGTTGACAGTGGTGCGCGACGAGAAGTCTGGGCAGTACACAATACGATTGCCGGCGGCGGATTAACGAACAGCAGGTTTCAGCAAAAAGATGAATGTCACGAACGTCCGGTTTCGGGCGGCGTAACAACAAAGTGTTATAGCCGCTTTGTGCCATGAGCAGCCAGTCAGACGGATCTTCCACCAGTCAATTTTCATCAATGCATTGATTCAATTGAGCTTGACCCTGTTTCTTGAGGTTTTTTAATTTTATTGTAGGCATGTAATTAGCAAACTAAAGCTAAAGTTGCTTGCAATAACCTGCTTTGTATGTAAAATACATAGTCATGTATCTGACCTCAATCCCCAACCGGAACTCCCCGCCCGCAATCCTTTTGCGCGAAAGCTATCGCGAAGACGGGAAGGTCAAGACGCATACGCTCGCCAACGTGACGAACTGGAACCCCGCCGTTGTCGAAGCCATGCGCTCGGCATTGAAGGGCGAGTTCGCATCTGGTGGCGACCCGGTATCGGGCGAAATATTCGGCGTTCTATTCGCCCTCAAACAACTCGCCGACCGCCTCGGTATCTCTGGCGCATTAGGCAAAAGCCAGGAAGCGCTCAGGGTGCTATTTCTGGTGTTGGCGCGCATCGGTCATGCGGGTTCGCGACTGTCCGCCGTGCGCTGGGCAAAACAGCACGCTACGGCGGACATCCTGGGCCTGTCAGCCTTTGATGAAAACAACTTGTACGGCGCGCTGGATTGGCTTGCTGCGCGGCAGGCCAAGATCGAGCAGCGCCTTTACCGCGAGCACGTGAAGCGCGCGGGGCGCACACCGTTGCTGGTGCTCTATGACGTGACCTCGAGCTATCTGGAAGGCGAGCAAAATGAACTGGCCGCCCACGGCTACAACCGCGATAAAAAAAGCGGCAAGCAGCAGATCGTGATCGGGCTGCTGACCGCGGATGACGGCGAGCCGCTGGCAGTGCGAGTGTTCGAAGGCAACACCGCCGACCCCAGCACCGTGGCGGAGCAAATCCGCCTGCTGAAGGAGCAGTTCAAAATCGACGAAGTCGTGATGGTGGGCGACCGTGGCATGATCAAGGCCAAAGGAAAATTGGCGCTAGAAGGAAAGGGCTGGCACTACATTACCGCCCTGACGGATGCGCAGATTCGCACCCTGCTCAAAAGCGGCGTCCTGCAAGCAGATCTGTTCGATAGCGAAATCTGTGAAGCCGAGCATGGCGACAAACGGCTCATTCTGCGCCGCAACGATCAGACGCGTGATCGCGAAGCGTTGCGCCGCAAGGATAAGCTCGCCACCTTGCAAGAAAAAATAGCGGCGCGCAACACCTTTGCCGGCGAGCATCCTCGCGCCAATGCCGAAGCCGGGTTGGCGCGGTTGCAGCGCTGGGTAAAAAGCCACAAGCTCACCGCGTTTGTCACGCTGTCGCTCGGCGTTGAAGATCGCAAAATATCTTGCGACACCGATCAAGCGCTCATGCAGAATGCCGCCTTGCTTGATGGGTGTTACTGCCTGGAAACCGATGTGAGCCCGGAACACATGCAAGCTGCGACGGTTCACGCGCGCTACGGTGATTTGCAGAAAGTCGAGCGGGATTTCCGCACCATGAAAACCGGCTTGCTGGAAGTGCGCCCTATCTTTTTGCGGAACGCCGAGCGAACCAGAGCGCATGTGTTTGTGACCATGCTGTCACTAAAAATCGCCCGCGCTTTTGAAGGCCTGCTGCATGAGGCCATGGGCAAGATCGCTACCGGCACAGAGGCGGTGACAATCGATGATGCGCTCGTCGCACTGTCTCGTCTGACCTACCTACATTACGAGTCAAATGAAGTATCGTTCACCCGCTTGCCACAACCCGATGCGCTCCAATCTCGGATACTCAATGCACTCGGCCTAACGTTTCCTGCTGGAGCAGCTCAATGTAGGCAGTAAGCTCTTTTGCGGAAAGTCAGTAATTTTATTTAAACTCAATGTCTTGTAGCGATATATCGCCTTGGGCTAGATGGAATATCCGTCAGAATTCGCAGAAAAACAGTATTTTCCAATCCAGAAATGAGTCTGAACGAAGGGTTTTGAATCTGAGCAAAGTAACTTTGTTCGGGTTCGGCCTAACTCATAGGTGCTTCTTCGCTTTGCCTTGCTGACTTCGTTTCTCAGGCCCGTTTTTTCATCGCCGCAGCGATATCTCTGAACAGCTTTTTTCTCGCGTTGTTCAGTGCCAGGGCGGCGTCATTGTCGCTCATCTTTGCCGCTTGCGCATCCAGTTGTTCGAGCGTGACGCCATCCTTGAGATACTGACTGGCTTCGGGTATCGATTTGAATTTCTCATAAGGCGTCATCATGTCCTCGTAGCGGTACTTCTTGCGCTCTTTCCCCTTGGCATCCGTGATTGTTTCAGGGAAGAAACACGGCCTGTGGAAATTGACGTAAGGGTTGAGGTGGTTGGCACAGAAGGCGTTGACCAGGCTGGCGCAGTGTTGCGGGATATGCGCGTAGCCAAGATGCTTGCGCACCACGGCGGCGTTCTTGGATTCCGCCAGGGCGTTATCGTTGGAATGACGCGGGCGGGACTTGGTGAACTCGACAAGGAGTTTGTCCAGCAATTTGGCCACTTGGTAGTTGATGTACTCCGAGCCGTTATCCGAATGGAACCCGAGGATGACGAACGGGAATCCGGCCAGCAACTGCCAGATGACCGGCAGCAAGTAGGCCTCGCTGATCTTCTCGCAGGTGGCGACGAATTGCATCTGCGTCACGCAGTCCACCGCGTTGATGTGATACACACCTTTGACGCCGTCCATATCGCCCTGATGGACGCTGTCTATGCGGATGTAGCCCGGTACGCCATCAGGCTGCGGGGCGCGGCGTGTGCCGATGGGCGCACCCGCAGGGTTTGTCTTGGTCCAGTGCCGCCGCTTGTTCTGGTACGGCTTGCTCCCGCGCAGGTTGTACAGGTGGGAAACCGAGATGCCCGCCAGGCGCTCGTAGCGCGGGTCGCCGAACACCCGGTACGCGCGTTCCATGAGCTTCTTGGTGGCGGGACCGGACAGCGTGCTGTGCAGCACGTCCGTCTCGGCCAGCAAGGCCACGTCCGCCGCCGTATAGCGGCATGTGAACCCCCGCTTGGGCGCGTGGGGCTTTTTCGACAGCTTCCCATCCTTGCGGTATCGCCGCACCAAGCGTGTCACTTGCTGGCGCGACAACCCGGTCATGCGCCCGATATAGCGCAGCAACACGCCCTTGTCTGCCCGCCCGTGCGGGGCGTAGCCGAACCGCTTGAGGACGCGCTCGATAAACGGGTTGCGTCCCTCTTTGGGAACCCGGAATGCAACCTCCGATGTCCCGTCCAAAAACGCCTTGACCTGCTCCAAGGTCGCCAGCTTCGCTTCTTCCATGTTGATCACCATGCCTCGCATAATGACCGACCCGGCAAATCAATCTCAGACTCATTTCATGTTGGAAATACGTCAACCCTTCAGACTCATTTCATATTGGAAGAGGCTAAAACTAGCCGCAGTTCAGACTCAAGCTATACTGAAAAAGGCCAAATAAATAGCCGCACCTTCTTTTTTTTGAGGTCGCGTAAAATGCACACGAAATCACTGCTGTCCGGTTAAACGAGAGGGCGAATCGCTGAAAGCCATGATTGACGCAGGATTCCAAGCAATGAAGGGTGTCTCCGATTTGAACGGCGAAGGGCGGTTCTGGCAGTCTTCCGGTTTTTCTTCCGGAGGCTGCCATGAACATCGGCAAAACGCTGTTCGCTCAACTCATGGACTTCCTCCCCTGGAAGACCTTCCATCGCATCGTCGAGCGCTACGACGGCGACCGCTACGTGAAGTCCATGACATGCGCCGACCAATTCCGCGTGATGGCCTTCGCTCAACTGACGTACCGAGAGAGCCTGCGCGACATCGAAGTCTGTCTTTCGGCGCAGTCGGCCAAGCTCTACCACATGGGTTTGCGGCAGGAGACCAAACGCTCGACGCTGGCCGATACCAACGAGGCACGCGACTGGCGTATCCACGCCGAATTCGCCCAGCGCCTGATCGAGCAAGCGCGCAAGCTCTATGCGGGCGACAGCTTTGGCATCGAGTTGGAGAACACTGTCTACGCGCTGGACTCGACGACTATCGATCTGTGCCTGTCGCTTTTTCCGTGGGCGTTGTTTCGCACCACCAAGTCGGCGGTGAAGATGCATACGCTGCTCGACTTGCGCGGCAACATTCCCAGCTTCATCCACATCTCCGACGGCAAGCTGGGCGACGTCAAAGCGCTCGACATCCTGGTGCTGGAGGCCGGCGCGATCTACGTCATGGATCGGGGTTATCTGGACTTCGCGCGGCTTTACACGATGCATCGGGCACAAGCCTTCTTCGTCACCCGCGCCAAGTCGAACACCCGGCTCAAGCGCGTCTATTCGGCTGTGGCGGATCGCAGCGCAGGTATCATCTGCGATCAGACCGTCGCACTCACCGGAACCACCAGCCGCAAGGACTATCCGGAGCATCTGCGCCGCATCCGGTTCAAGGATCCCGAGACCGGGAAAACGCTGGTATTCCTCACCAACAACTTCGCGTTGCCGGCAGCCACCATCTGCGCGCTCTACAAGGCGCGCTGGCAGGTGGAGCTGTTTTTCAAATGGATCAAGCAGCATCTGCGTATCAAGAAGTTCTACGGCAACTCGGAGAATGCGGTGAAGTCGCAAATCTGGATCGCCGTATCGGTCTATGTCCTCGTCGCCATCGTCAAGAAGCGCCTCAATCTGGACGCTTCGCTCTACACTTTGTTACAGATATTTTCGCTCACCCTTTTCGAGAAAATGCCCATCCAGCAAGCGTTTGCGGGCAGCGACTACAAATCAGAACATGGGGAAGATTGCAACCAGCTGAATCTATTCGCGTTTTAACCGGACAGCAGTGACACGAAATTTAATTTTCTTGATGAAATGCAGGAGTTTATGCCATTATCGCACTCGGTTTCGAGATTACTGCTTTACGCGTTAGCAAACAATACGGCAAATGTGACGTTGTGTTATGCCGTAGAGGGCGAAATAAAAAAAGAATTGCCTTTGTACATTAAGAGTGTCTTGAGGTTTTATGCCCGCCACATTAGAAATTTTCGAATCAACGATTATTATCATTGGGTCATTTAATCCGGCTATATTTTCGCCAGATTGGCTTGCTCATAGCAATCTTATTGGCAAGGATGATGCAATATCGGCACGCTCAAGAGAATCGCTGGTTATTACCCGCGAAGTAGCTGTTGTTGAGACAGACGGGTTTATGTTACAAGTTTTAGAGAACAGGTTCGCTCTGGTAAGTAAAGGTGCAGTTAGGAGCTGTAAATAAATTAAGGTAGCAACCTGTATAGGAAGCATGATATGCTTTCTCCCCGTGAACACGCTACCCGGATTGAAGCAGAAATTCCATGCTGTATGGCCGCTATTGGATGAGCGCACGCGCCGTGTCATGGCGGCGAACGAAGCCATAAGTTTGGGCTTTGGTGGAATCTCCGAGGTACACCGCGCATGCGGCTTGTCGCGCAAAGCCATTGCCAAAGGGATTGTCGAAATCCAAGAAGGGATAATGCCTCCGACGGGCCGCATACGTTGCTCTGGTGCGGGACGCAAGACCATCACGGAATCGGACCCGCGTTTGTTGGGGGCACTGGAAGCAATGATTGATAGCCAGACACGAGGCGATCCGGAATCTCCCTTGCGATGGATTTGCAAAAGCACGCGTACAATTGCCGCGCAACTCGCCAAGAAGAAACATCCGGTCAGTCACGCGAAGGTGGCACAGATACTCAACGATCTGAACTATAGCCTGCAGAGCAATCGGAAAACTGAGGAAGGAACAGACCACCCCGATCGCGACGCGCAATTCCGGCATATCAATGCCGCCGTCAAGAAGTGTCTGAAGCAAGGCGTTCCCGTGATTTCAGTGGACACCAAGAAGAAAGAACTCGTCGGCAACTACGACAATGCGGGCCGGCAGTGGCTTCCGGCGAAGCAACCGAAGAAAGTTCAAGGCCATGACTTTCCCGGCCCGGAAGTGCCGCGCGCCTACCCTTACGGCATCTACGATCTCGGGCGCAATGCCGGTTTTGTCAATGTTGGAACCGACCATGATACCGGCGCATTTGCGGTGGCATCGATTCGCGGATGGTGGCGTTCTGAAGGACGGCGGCTTTATCCTGATGCGGGCATGATCCTGATCACGGCTGACGGTGGTGGAAGCAACGGGTCGCGCCTGAGGCTGTGGAAGTTGGAGTTGCAGAAGTTTGCCGATCAAACCGGCCTGAGTATTTCAGTCTGCCATTTCCCTCCCGGCACCAGCAAATGGAACAAGATCGAACACCGGCTGTTTTCCTTTATCACGTCAAATTGGCGCGGCGAGCCGTTGCGGGATTACGAAACGATCGTCAACCTTATCGCAAGGACGACCACCGCGAAGGGGCTGAAAGTAACGTGTAGATTGGACCGCCGGAAATATCCAACCGGACGCAAAGTTACTGATGAAGAAATGGAGCACATCAATGTCGAGCGCAACAAGTTTCATGGCGACTGGAACTACGTCATAAAACCAAAGGCAACCGAGTAAAGTTGCTACCTTTATTTATTTACTGCTCCTTACACCAATGATAAAAGACTTGGCGGTTGGAATTATGACAATGATTCCGCAAACTCCAATCACTGCGTTAGGAATAAATTTTAGTGGGCATTACAAATTCGCCAGCCGTAACGAATACCACAAAATCGGTGATGCATTAGCTCCTAAAAATATTTGGAAAACAGTTTTTCCTAGCGGTGCGATAGGGTTATCAAATCTAACAATCAAGATACAGCCTTGCGAAAGAGATGAGGCTCCTAAAACAATCGATGAGATCAATGTTACCGTGCAACAGAGTACGAAAATACGAGGAGGTGGGATTCTTTTTTCCTACAATGATCAAAAGGACATAGTATCTCGAGTGGACGAGTCTACGACTTCTGCAGAATGGGTAGCATTACTGATAGACAAGGAGTGGGATAAGTCCCAGTCTAAATCGGTCGAAGTGTTTTCCGGTTTAATAAATTCTGCGTTAGCAGAGGAGACGACTTAGCAAAATGGGCACTGATATTGTAATAAGTGGAGCGAACAACCCCCGTAATAATTTTGGGTTGTCATATTTCACATCATCCAACAAATTGGATGTTAAAGAGCCAATATTTAACTTTAACGTAAATCCAACCATCACATCACTTGGCGAAGAACAAAGTTGGATGAGCGCGTTCGGTCACCCTGAAGTTTTCATACCTCCAGCAAACGCAAACACCAAATTAACTTCTGCAATATATGATGTAACGAATTTAACATTTAAGTCAGAGCAGAAACCCATAATACGGCTACCCCAGAATGTGGTTGCGCAAAAAAATCCGATAAATGTAATTGATGCAAATGCTGTACCCATTCAAATATGGGAAGGATGCGTTCAGAGTGTAAATATAGAAGAGGGGACAATGAAAGCATCGCTTAATGCGAAAATTGGAGTAATTCCAGAACACATAGGTACGATTGATTTGCAATGGGTGCCCGATCAAGACGTAGATTTAGTAAAACCTGGAGCAGTTTTTTATTTAACCCTGTTTAAGCGTGTAAAAAGAGGAGGGACTATAGAAAACTCTCAAGCTATCCAGTTCCGACGTCGCCCGAATTGGTCTAAAAACCAGCTTGATAAAATCAACGAACGAGCCGACAAATTTTTATCAAAAATCAAAAGCAAACCAATTGCTGATTGATGAATTACGGCCAACCTCCTGCTGATAACGAAATCGAATTGACGGTTTTTGGCCCAGGGCATGGTGAGGCAATAGTTGTTCATCTGGGGGAAGGGAATTGGCTGCTGGTAGATTCTTGCATTGATCCAAACAACAACATTCCGGCATCAGCTAATTATCTTGATCAGCTTGGAGTTACCCCTAACAAAGTTAAAGCGATTGTAGCCTCCCATTGGCACGATGATCATGTTAGAGGCATTGCCTACCTTGCAAATAAATATTCTGAAGCAGACTTCTTTCTTTCAGCAGCATTAAATAATGATGAGGCGGCCGCATTTGTCGCTGCATATTCAGGAATAGATGCTCCTGGCTTGGCTCGTGGAACATCCGAGCTACACAGTGTGGTTGATCAAAGGATGCATGTTTACGATGCGTTGCATAAAACTATTGTGCATGAATTGTCTGCCAATCAACTAAATGTGCGCGTAATTGCATGGTCTCCTACCAGTAGTGCCTTCGCACAATCAATCGCGAACTTTGCTCAGTATTTACCAAATAAGCCTGGCCAAGTTCCAATTACGCATGCTCCAGAACCTAAGCAAAATATAGAGGCAGTAGTAATTCATATTAACTTCGGCGAAGAAGATGCGATTCTTCTTGGATCTGATCTTGAGAATCGTAAGATTGGTTGGGGTGAGCTAGTATCAAATGTATGGTGTCAAGCCCAAAAAAAAGCGTCCATATATAAAGTTGCTCACCATGGTTCGCAAAATGGAGATAACGAGGAGATATGGACAACCTTTCTTCAAAAAGAAAAAATTGCCTGCATAACACCATTTAATCGATCTGGATTGCCAACACCGTCAGATAAAGAACGCATTAAATTACGTGCAACACAAGCCTACATAAGCTCAGGCGCATCTCGGAAGGCTGATATGTCTAGAGACCAGATAAAAAGGCTTGGCGACATATGCTCTGATGTCGAATTAGCCGATTCAGGGTTCGGAGCTGTTCGGTTGCGAAAAAAAATTGGTTCACAAATTTGGAATACCGAACTCTTTGGAAATGCACAGGCAATATAGTATGCCCTTGCTCAAGGTTGCAGTTGACAGAACGTCAAGCCAATCCATTTAAGGATAGGAATTTCAAACGCACAAGTTGAGGTATCCATGGCTGCCGCACTCCGGTCAATGCCAAATTTTTTGTTGAACTCCCACAGAAAATCTGGATTCCACCTCACCCACACGCGAAAAGGTAAGAGTTTCTCCAGTGGACTGTCTTTGAATGACCGCTTCGGAGAAATTTGAAGGACTGCAATGTGTCGTTATGCATAGTACCCGATTATGAATAGCGTGCTGATTTTCGCATGCTCGCTGCCCATCAGTGCAGCAGCAAGCATTTTTTCACTATTCATAATTACAGCGATTTCAAGAAATCTAACAACGAGTCTGGAGCATGATAACGAGGAATCTTGTTTTCTGGTTCCTGCAACTTGGCGAGAGCGCGCTCCTTCATGGCGAGGTCACCCGCGCTCCAGTGTTGTAAAGCAAGCTTAGCAGCAGATGATCTCGCTGACTTATCCAACTATTGTCCGCTGTGCCAATCACGGCCAACATCTCTTCACGCGACAGGAATCCAAGCATCGGTCGCTCAAAGCGCTTCATCGGCACTCCGAGCGCTCGCTCGATGACCTGCATAGATGCTACGTCCCGGTGAGATGCGAACTTCAGGAACACCCGCAATGCAGCGAGGCGCGCATTGCGGCTGCGCACCGTGTTGTGGCGCTCTTGCTCCAGATTGTCGAGGAAGGCCAGGATCAATTCCGGCGTGATGTCCGCCAGCGCCATCGCTGTTGGTGATTTTGCGCAGTGCGTTTGAGCGAAGTCGAGGAATAGCATGAACGCATCTCGGTACGTCGCAATCGTGTGCGGGCTCAACTCTCTTTGCTGGATCAGATATTCGGCAAAGAATGCCTGCACGAGCGCCGGGAATGTCGGCTGCGGTGCCAATGAATTTTGGCTATTCATTCTCAGCCTCCATTACTTGGGCGAAGCGCTCAAACTTATTACCCGCCAGCGCCATCAACTCAGGTACGCCAGTGAGATACCAGTAAGTATCACTGCTGTCCGGTTAAAAACCGAACAAATTTAATTGGTTATGCATGGGGTCAGGTTCGGAAATGTAACTGCCCCCCGCGAAAGCTTGAGATAGCGGGGTTTTCTCGAAAACGGAGACCGACAATATCTGTAGCAAAGTGTAAAGCGAGGCATCAATTTGTAACTCCTTTTTAACAACGGCAATCAGCACGTAGGTGGCGATGGCGCACCAGATTTGCGTCTTCACCGCATTCTCGCTGTTGCCAATAAAACGTTTGATACGCAGATGCTGCTTGATCCATTTGAAAAACAATTCGACTTGCCATCGCTGCTTGTACAGCGCGGCGATGGTCAACGCGGGCAACGTCGTATTGTTGGTCAGGAACACCAACGTCTTGCCGGTTTCCGGGTCTTTGAAACGGACGCGCCGCAACTGTTCCGGGTAGCCTTTCTGGGTGTAAAAACCATCCAGCGCGATGAGTTGGTCGCAGATTATTCCCGTGCTTCGATCCGCCTTCATCGAGCGCACCCTGTGAGCGTTCATGCCCCGTTTCGCGCGGGTCACGAAGAACGCGCCCGCCTGGTGGAGCGCGAACAGCCTGGCGAAGTCGAGGTAGCCACGATCCATCACATAAAACGCCCCCGCTTCGATGGGCAAAGTATCCAGAACGTTGACATCGCCCATCTTGCCGTCGGAAATGTGGATGAATGCCGGGATGTTGCCGCGCAAGTCCAGCAGCGTATGCATCTTGACCGCCGCTTTGGTAGAACGAAACGGCGCCCATGGAAAAAGCGACAGGCACAGGTCGATGGTCGTCGCATCCAAGGCGTAGACCGTGTTGTCGAGATCGATGCCAAAGCTGTCCTTGCAATAAAGCTTGCGCGCACGGCGGATAAGCACCATCGCCAAGTCTTCCCATATATGCCAGTCGCGCCCTTCGTTGGCATCGGCCAGCGTCGAACGTTTGACTGGCGTGCGAAAGCCCATGCCGTAAAGCTTCTTCTGGTTGGACAGCAAACAGATTTCGATGTCGCGCAGACTCTCGCGATAAGTCAGTTGCGCGAAGGCCATGGCGCGGAATTGCTCGGTGCAATTCAAGACGCGCACGCCGGAATCGCCGCCACGGCGCTCGACAATTCGCGCGAAGCTGGTCCACGGCACAACCCAGCCCAGCTTATCGCGCAGTTCGATGAATACCTTATGCACCTGGCGCTCACCTAGAGGGCGGCCCAACCTCCGGCCTCGTGCGCCAATAAAGAATGGGGTTTCGACGGTGGTGTGCACTTGACGATTGCGCATCTGGCGGTAGCGACTAAGAGCCGCAACAGTGCTCGGGTGCAGCGGCAACAGACGTGACTTTCCGAACTTGGCTTGACGTACTGTCAGGGATCCATTTACCAAATCAACATCGGCGTCTAATAAAGACAAGGCTTCGGACACTCGTAGACCTGCAGAAGCGATCAGCCCAAACAGTGCCGCGAAGGTGAGAGGTCGCAGCCCGTCTTGTGGGCCCATACCGCGTGCGGCAACCATCAGTTCGACGATCTCATCCTCCCGGTAGATGTGTGGCGCCACTCGTCCTGGCACACGGCCAAAGATCGTCTCGTCGGGCACTTCCGTCAAAGGTTCGAACTGGCGCAACCAACGAGCGAATGGCCTCAGGAGATTGAGTCGCCGTGCCTTTGTTCCCGGCTTGTGAATCTGCGCCTTGTCCTGACGAGCCCAGTCGGCCATGAGATCAACGGTCAGTGGGCCTTGATGTTGCACACTAGCCACATAGCTGGCAAAGCTTGTTAGCGCTAGCCCCATAGAACGCAACTCAAACCCCAAGTGGCGACGCTCGGCGAGGTACTCATCGACCCTCGCCTGCACAAGGTTGGGCGCGCTCATTTCGCGCTCCCGGGCCAAGGCAGCGCAACTGCACCAAGACGTGAGGCGTCAAGCTTGGCGTAGATGAGCGAAGTGTTTAGCGAACGATGGCGCAGAACATCAGCCACCTCTTTGAGGGAGCTGCCATGATCCAGCAACTGACATGCCAGGGTATGGCGTAGTGCATGGGAACGCCCGTGCGTTAAGCCGATGCGTTGATACGCATCGCGGATAACGTGTCTGACCGTATTGACGCCGATGGGAAGATCACGGGGTGCCAGGCAACGGACGAACACTGCAGTGTTCGTCGTCATAGGGCGTTCTTGCTGTACGTACTCAGCAAGCGCCTGACCGGTAAGCTCTGGCAGCGGCAGGATATCTTGGCGCAGTGATTTGGTGCGTTTGAGCGTTACAGTTCCAGCACACCAGTCGATATCAGCCAATTGTAGGTTGGCTATTTCGCTGCTACGCAAACCCATGTCGAGCGCACAGCGCACGATGGCATAGCCGCGTCGATAGGAAGGCAGCGTGGGCGTGAACGAGGAAAGCAAACGTTCAATTTCAGTAGGGTTGAGTGCGCGCGGCAGCGATGCAAGCCCCCAATGAGCAGGCGACGCGATCACGCCCAGCAGGCCGTGTACCTGGTCACCGCAAGTGGTACGGTAACGCAAATAGGCACGCAATGCCGACACCAGCGTGGATGCGTTGGACGCGGTGCTTCGCAGTTGAAGTTGTGAAGAAATGAAGTGGCGCACATCCTCTGGGCACAGCTCGCCAATCACGACAGGCCGGTTCGCAAACTTGTATAGCAACAGTCGCTCAACGGTACGCAATCGACCGCGCCGTGTTCCCGAACTCAAACCTCTTGCTTTGAGCATGTGTTCGTCATAGAGATGCAACTCGTCGGCGATGTAGCCTGTTGGCGATGACTGTTCGGCAATCGCGCCTTGTTTGCGCAGTACATCTAACAGGTGATGCAGTGCGGCTCGAATATCGCGCAGATTTAGCAGTACCGGTGATGGGCAATCGCAACGTGCCATGTGATGGCTCAAAAACTGATCGACACCATGCTCATCGAGCATTTGCAATGGCAGACAGCTCTGGGTCATCCAGCGCGCGAAATGAGCGATGCCCGCAATGTAACGCTTGGTTGTAGTAGCCGAATATCGGCCATTCTCAAGGTGAGCGGCATATGCGCCCATGTGTGGAGCGAGTACGCTATTGCGCAACCATGCTTGGGGCGTTGGGTGAAGTGATGTGATGGGGTTCATGGCGATCTCCGTTGGTGTGGGATCGCCAGTTCAATTGAACGCTAAAATTATGTCTACTACTTGGACTTTGCGCCTGCCAAATGGCCAGTAACTATGCAGCCTGACAGCTCTGACGCTTAAATACTATTCATAATCGGGTACTATACATAACGACATTTATGTATAGCTATTCATAACTGGACAGTGACAAGTTCTCCTCTCACTTCAGTCCTTTTCTTTGGTGAGTCGGAGATTTGATAGCTCTGTAGCCAAATCAATCCACCGATCCATGAGGAGCTTCATGCGCTCGTAGTTTTTCAATTGCTTGCGGATCGCAGGCAAATCCTTCTTCTTTACGAACTTGCTGCTGCTCTTTCCCTTCCGTGTGAAGCTGACCTGATAGTAAGGCCCGTGCTTCTCCGGCGGTGATGCCTTGCAGCGGCAACCGGGCGAGCCGCAGACATTGTATTGGGTTGACAGGCTGCCAGGCCGCAAGTCCCCCAGCGCGACGAGGTCGCGCTTGATCTTCTCGATCTGACGTTCGATCCGGGCTTCCAGCTTGATGTCCATGGCGAAAGCATAGCACTGTTTGGCCGATAGCACTATAATGCTATCGGCTTACACTTGCGACAGGAGAACTTTGCTATGACACTATGGATCGAGTGGTTGCAAACGGTGCGTTCCCTCCGGCCAGCATGTGGCCGGTCACGCACTTTCTTCTGGATGGTTTTTGTCCTGATGGGTTTATGCAGCCGCGCCGACAACGCCGGTGTCACGAGTTTTGTCCGCGTCCTGAACTTCCGGGGCGAGGCCTACCATCGCTTTCTTCATCTCTTTCACAGCAAGGGCATCGACCTGGATATGCTCACCGCCTGCTGGGTTCGTCTCTGCCTTACCTTGTTCCGCCCATTTCAGGTCGGCCAGCGCATCGTCTGCCTCGCCGATGGGATCAAGGCACCCAAAGAAGGAAAGCGTATGCCCGCCGTGAAGTATCTGCACCAGCAATCGGCTGGCAATTCCAAGCCAGAATACATCATGGGCCATTCGCTCCAGGCTATCTCGCTGCTGGTTCACGGCCCTGCCGGGCAGGTGACCGCCGTGCCGCTCACTTCGCGCATTCACGAAGGCCTGGTGTTTTCCAACCGGGATGCAAGAACCCTGCTCGACAAGCTGGTGGCGCTACTGTTTTCGGTGGCCATCGTCTGGGATCGCCAGGTGCTGCTCATCGCCGACGCCTACTATGCAAGCGGCAAGATCATCCGCCCACTCCTGGCCAAAGGGCACCATCTCGTGACCCGCGCCAAAAGCAACGCGGTCGCCTACCTCCCCGTGCCCGACGTGCCGCATCGCGGCAAAGGGCGGCCGCGAATCTACGGCGACAAGGTTCGTCTCAAGGACCTCGCCAAGGATAATGCCGCTTTCACCTCCGCTCCCAGCCCCGTCTATGGCGAGAACGACGTGACCGTGCGTTTCCGCTGCGTGGATTTACTATGGCGCCCGGTCGCCCGTATCGTCCGTTTTGTGATCGTCCACCACCCGGTTCGCGGAACAATATTCCTGCTGTGCACGGATCTTTCACTTGCACCTCTGGAGATACTCCAGCTCTACGGCTATCGGTTCAAGATTGAGCTGGGTTTCCGGCAGGCCGTCCACGTCCTCGGCGCTTATGCCTACCACTTCTGGATGGCTGCCATGAAGCCTCTGCGCCGTGGTGATGGCGATCAGTATCTGCATCGCACCACCGATGCCTATCGCGCCGCCATCCGCCGCAAGCTGCGCGCCTACCACATTCATGTGCAGCTCGGCTGCATCGCCCAAGGCCTGCTACAGCATCTCTCGCTGAACCATACGGCAGAGGTGTGGCGTTGTTTCCGCAGTTGGCTCCGCACCATGAACCCGGCGCTCCCGCCTTCCGAGCTTATCGTCGCAAACGCACTGCGCACGGCCATTCCAGCATTTTTCTCGTTTCCAAAGCTAGACCCTGGCCTCAAGAAAATAATGGAAAATTACTACCGCTATGACCTGGACTCAGTTACCGACCGAATGGCCGCATGAATGGGAATGGTAAAGTTAGCACTGTCCAGTTCATAAGTGTCGGCTGCTGAACTTGGTAAATGGCAGGTTTAGGGCAGCCTGATCTTGGGGCAAGTTCATAAACAACTGAGTAATCTTCAAATGCTATAATCCGCGCCTCTTTAACGGGCATGGCGATGCGCCATTCCTGAAAATAAAACTCGCTATGCCCGTTTCCCCCACCCCAACCCTCCCCCGGAGGGAGAGGGGGCAAACGAATAGCTACGCGAGATTCACGTTTAATGGTGCCGTTTCATGTCCGTCGTATTGAATTTCAAATCCCATCTTTCCGAATTGTTCGCGCAGGCATTGCGTGAGGTCGCTCCCGAGTTTGCAAACAATGGTTCGGCGCAAGTCGAGATACTCATTGAACGTCCCAAATTGGCTTCGCATGGCGATTACGCCTGCAATCTGGCGATGCAGTTGGCCAAGGCGCTGCGCAAACCGCCGCGCGACATTGCGCAGGCTTTAATCGCGGCGTTGCCGGCCTCCGAGGTGGTGGCGAAGGTGGAGATCGCCGGTGCGGGTTTCATCAATGTGTTCGTCACTACTGCGGCCAAGCAGGGTGTGGTACGTGGCGTGCTGCAGGCGGGGGCGGGCTACGGCCATGTCCATCTTGGCGCGGGGCGCAAGGTGGGGGTGGAGTTCGTCTCGGCCAACCCGACCGGGCCGCTGCATGTGGGCCACGGGCGCGGTGCGGCAGTGGGCGATTGTCTGTGCAACGTGCTGCATGCGGCGGGCTGGAATGTGACGCGCGAGTTCTACTACAACGATGCGGGTGCGCAGATCGATAACCTGATGCGCTCCGTGCAGTTGCGTTGCCTGGGCATTACGCCGGACGATCCAGGCTGGCCGGAAGCGGGTTATCGCGGCGATTACATTGCGGATGTCGCCAAGGCGTATCTGGCGCGGGAAATGGTGGAGGCGGACGACCAGCATGTGCAGGCTTCCGGCGATGTGAACGATGCCGAAGCGATCCGCCATTTTGCGGTGGCCTATCTGCGCCGCGAGCAGGATCTCGACCTGCGCGCCTTTGGCGTGAATTTCGATGTGTTCTCGCTGGAGTCGGCGCTGTATACCGATGGCAAGGTGGAGGAGACGGTAAAGAAGCTCATCGCCAGCGGCCACACCTACGAGCAGGACGATGCGTTGTGGTTGCGCACCACGGATTTCGGCGACGACAAAGACCGCGTGATGCGCAAGAGCGACGGCGGCTATACTTATTTCGTGCCGGACGTGGCCTATCATTTGGACAAATGGCGGCGCGGCTTCGGGCGCGTCATCAACGAGCAGGGTTCCGATCACCACAGCACCATCACCCGTGTGCGCGCCGGTTTGCAGGCGCTGGCTGTCGGCATCCCCAAAGGCTGGCCGGACTATGTGCTGCACCAGATGGTGACGGTGCTGAAGAACGGCGAAGAAGTGAAGATTTCAAAACGCGCGGGTAGCTATGTCACGCTGCGCGATTTGATAGACGAAGTGGGCTGCGATGCCACGCGCTATTTTCTCGCCGCGCGCCATCCCGATTCGCAACTGGTGTTCGACATTGACCTGGCGAAATCGCAGAGCAACGATAACCCGGTGTATTACATCCAGTACGCCCATGCCCGCATCCACGCGGTGCTGGCCCAATGGGGCGGCGACCGCCAGAGCTTGCATCATGCTGATGTGAGCGCATTGGAAAGTGAATACGAGACGGCGCTGTTGCAACGCATGATCGACTTTCCACAGGTGATCGAGAGTGCCGCAGACGACCTCGCGCCGCACCTCGTCGCTTTCTACCTGAAAGACTTGGCGGCAGGCTTTCACAGCTACTATAATGCCTCGCGCTTTCTGGTCGAGGACGAAAAAATCAAGCTGGCGCGACTGGCATTGGTTGCCGCGGTGGCGCAGGTGGTGCGCAACGGCCTGTTGCTGCTGGGCGTGAGCGCACCGGAAAAAATGTAAAGGATGATGGCATGAGCAGAAACGGCGGTTCCCGGTCGTCACCTTCACGCAAAGGCGGTTCGCTGCTGGCAGGCATTCTGATCGGCATGATGCTGGGATTGACCATCGCAGGCGGCGTGGCGTGGTACATATTGAAGACGCCCAACCCGTTCGCAAACAAGGAGCAGCGCGAGGCGGTACGGCTTGCACCGGATGGGGCGAAACTGGCTCCCGCAAAAACTGCCGGCTCTGAGGTTGCCGCTTCGGGCGTGGGCGAAGGCAAGCCGCGCTTTGAATTCTATAAGGTGCTGACCGACAAGCCGGACGCAACTGTGCCCGCACAAAAGAGCAGCGGCAAAACGGGAGCGGCAGAGAACAAACAGGGTGTCCAGTCTGCGGGCAAGACGCTTGCCAAGGAAACTTACCTGCTTCAGGCGGGCGCTTTTGCAAATGCGAACGACGCGGACAAGATGAAGGCCAAACTGGCCATGTTGGGCATGGAAGCCAGCATACAGACAGTGACGGCTGCAGATAAGGGGATATTGCACCGTGTGCGCCTGGGCCCCTATCAGGGCGCTGACGAAATGAACATGACACTGGCCACACTGAAACAAAATGGGGTGGATGCCACTCCAATCAGAGTTCCATAAGTTTTTTATTTAAGGAGGAAAACGTGAAATTCATCAAACAACTATTTGCAATACTGGCCTTGCTGTGCGCCACCCTGTCATTTGCCGAGCCTCAAGCAGGGAAAGATTTCACGATGCTGAACCCGCCGCAGCCCACTCACAGCGGCGCTAAAATTGAAGTGCTGGAATTCTTCTTCTATGGCTGCTCACACTGCTTCAAACTGCACCCGATGTTAAGCGCATGGGAAAAAAAGTTGCCGAAGGATGTTGAGTTTACCTATGTTCCGGCCATCTTCAACCCATCATGGGAGCCGATGGCACGCACTCTCTATGCACTGGAAGCACTGGGACAGCGGAGCCAGTTGCACGACGAATTGTTCAACGCATGGAATGTAAGCAACCTGGATTTGTCTGATGAAGCCAAGATAACCGAATTCGTTGCCCAGCACGGCGTGGATCGCAAGAAATTCGGCGATGCCTATAATTCCTTCTCTATGCAAAGCAAGGTAACGCGCGCCAAACAGATGGGGCAAAGCTACTTCATTCGCGGGACGCCCACACTGATTGTGGATGGGAAATATCTGATCACCGGTTTGCATCCACCGGAGACCATGCAAGTGCTGAACGCCTTGATAGACAAGGCGCGCAAGGAGCGTGCGGGCAAGCGCGGGTGATTGCGCTGTAGGTCGTCAACTCCGGAAGGCCTTGCGACTGATTGTCGTTAGCAGCAGCGCTTGATGCCACTCCATTTCTGTTCTTGCAGGTGCAGGAAATATTCATTGCGCGACAGCGGTGCGGTATCGGGGTGGCAGGCAGAGTGGTGTGCCAGATAGCGCTCATACGCATCGTCGCCGCTAAGGTGGCGGATAGCGTGCCACAATTTTCTCCAGCTTACATAAAGCCACTGAAGAACCGTAGCGAGCAGATTATTCAATCTCTTTGCCATGCTTCCTCCAATTGCGTGACATGATGCGGCGCTTCGGACAGCGGGGGCACGGGTTTACCCCGGAGGTGGCGGGCGCAAATACGCAGCATGTCGAGCACGATCAGCCACAGCATACTGACGAAAATGAGTGTGAGCACCGCATCAAGGCGCTGGTTGAATATCAGCGTCGGCGCTACAGCGGCTTTCTCCGGCGGCAGGGCGCCGCTTGCGAGTTTCCCGGCAAGGTCGTTGGCGGCGGCGAGAAAGCCGATGCGCACATCGGGGCTGGTGATTTTTTCCCATGCCGCTGTGCTGGTGATAATGACCAGCCAGGTAAGCGGCAGGCCGGTGATCCAAGCGTGCTTCAGCTTACCCGATTTGACCAGGATGCCTGTGGCGACGCACAGTGCGATGGCGGCCAGGATTTGGTTGGAGATGCCGAACAGCGGCCACAGGATGTTGACGCCGCCGTTGGGGTCAATCACGCCGATATAAAGAAAGTAGCCCCAGGCCGCAACGACTAACCCGCTGGTGAGCAGCACCGAGGGATACCACGAGGTGCGCCCCAGTGGGTGCCAGATATTACCGAGCATGTCCTGCAACATGAAGCGCCCGACACGGGTGCCGGCATCCAGCGTGGTGAGAATGAAAATCGCCTCGAACATGATGGCGAAGTGATACCACAATGCAAGCATACCCTGGCCAAAGGCACTGCCGAAGATGCTGGCCATACCCACTGCCAGAGAGGGTGCGCCGCCGGTGCGGGCGAACAGCGTGGTTTCGCCCATCTGCTGCGCCAGCAGCGACATTTGCTCCACCGTTACCGGAAAGCCCCACGAAGAAATCTTGGCGACGGCAGCGGCAGCTTCCTTGCCCACCACGCCGGCGGGTGAGTTGATGGCGAAGAATACGCCGGGGTCGAGCACGGTGGCGGCGATCATCGCCATGATGGCAACCAGCGATTCAAGCAACATGCCGCCGTAACCGATCATGCGGATGTCGCGCTCGTTGGAAAGCAGCTTGGGTGTGGTGCCGGAAGCAATCAGTGAGTGGAAACCGGAAATCGCGCCGCAGGCGATAGTGATGAACACAAATGGGAATAATTTGCCGCCAAAGATAGGCCCGCTGCCGTCTATGAACTGGGTGAGAGCGGGCATTTTCACGCTTGGTTGCAACCACACAATGGCGAGCGCCAGCAAAATCACAGTGCCGAGTTTAATGAAAGTGGAAAGGTAATCGCGCGGCGCCAGCAGCAGCCATACCGGCAGGATGGCTGCGGCAAAACCGTAGGCGATCACCGCCCATGCCAGCGTCAGGCCGGGGTGGTCGAACAGTTCGCGTAAGCCCGGTTGGTGGTCCAGCCAACCGCCGCCCGCGACGGCCAGCAACAGCAACACGACGCCAAGTAGAGAGCCTTCCAGCACACGACCGGGGCGGATGTTGCGCATATACAACCCGACAATCATGGCGATGGGGATGGTGGCGGCCACGGTGGAGGTTGCCCACGGGCTGTGCTTCATGGCGTTCACAACAACCAAACCGAGTACTGCGATGAGGATAATCATGATCAGCAGTGTGGCGATCAGCGCGGCGATACCGCCGATGGCGCCCAGTTCATCGCGCGCCATTTGCCCTAAACTCCTGCCATTGCGCCGCGTGGAATAGAACAGCGTAACCATATCCTGCACGCAACCGCCCAGCACTGCGCCGATCAATATCCACAGCGTGCCGGGCAGGTAGCCGAACTGTGCGGCCAGCGTCGGCCCAACCAGCGGCCCCGGCCCGGCGATGGCGGCGAAGTGGTGGCCGAACACGATCCAGCTGTTGGTGGGGATATAGTCGCGCCCGTTGTTCAACCGCTCAGCGGGCGTGGCGCGTGTGGGATCAATGACCAGCACCCTGGCCGCGATCCAGGCCGCATAGAAGCGATAGGCAATGGCATGCACGCACAGCGCGGCGGCGATGAACCACAGCGCGTTGATGGATTCGCCCCGGCTGAGAGCGATGCCGCCCAGCGCGGTAGCGCCGAGCAGGGCGACGGCAATCCAGATTGTGGTGGAAAATATTTTATTGTTCATTAAAGGCAACCCTATTCCAGAGAAGGTATTGATATGTAAAAGGCACACGCTACGTCTGAATAGTTTTTCAAGTTTGTGCGACAATGCTAACCGATTATTTCACTTGCTTGACACTGTGACCGCATAATTTATAACATCGCCACATTTTTTCGGGAACCACCGTGTCATTTGAAGCCATCAAACAGTTGCTCGCACCGGATATGTCCGCCGTGGACAGTGTGATACGCGCCCGTTTGCATTCCGAAGTGGCGTTGGTCAGCCAGGTGAGCGAGTACATCATCAATAGCGGAGGCAAACGGATGCGCCCTGCGCTGGTAGTGATGTCCGCCAAGGCATTCGGCTACACGGGGGAACATCACCACAACCTGGCAGCAGTGGTTGAGTTCATCCACACCGCCACACTGCTGCATGACGACGTGGTGGATGAGTCCAATCTGCGCCGCGGGCGTGCCACGGCCAGCGCGCTGTTCGGCAATGCGGCCAGCGTATTGGTCGGCGATTTCCTGTATTCGCGCGCCTTCCAGATGATGGTGGAAGTGAATGACATGCGCGTGATGCAGACGCTGGCGGACGCCACCAACGTGATTGCCGAAGGCGAGGTGCTGCAATTGCTGAATTGCCACGATGCGGATGTGGATGCGGTGAATTATCTGCACGTGATCCATTGCAAGACCGCCAAGTTATTTGAAGCGGCAATGCGTCTTGGTGCCATTCTGGCACGGAAGAACGAGGTATACGAACAGGCTGCGGCGAAATATGGCATGCATTTGGGAACCGCGTTTCAATTGGTGGACGACGTGCTGGACTATTCCGGTGACGAGCAGGAGACCGGCAAAAATCTTGGCGATGATTTGTCCGAGGGCAAACCTACCTTGCCGCTTATTTATGCCATGCGGCATGGTAATGCCAGTCAGGTAGCACTGGTGCGCAAGGCTATCGAGCAGGATGACATTGCGTGCTTTGCGGAAGTATTGCAGGTGATCAAGGAGACCGGCGCGCTCGAATATACACGGCAGCAGGCGCAGCGCGAGTCGGATGCGGCGTGCGTTGCGCTGGAAGTATTACCGGATACGAATTACAAGCAATCCCTGTTACAATTGGCAAGCTTTGCCGCCACGCGGCAATATTAATTCGGGGTGTAGCTCAGCCTGGTAGAGTACTGCGTTCGGGACGCAGGAGTCGGAGGTTCGAATCCTCTCACCCCGACCACAAAAAACTAGCAGCCATGTAAGCGACCATTATCTCTACAAGGTGCATGGATGCTAGTTTTTAAAGGGTCGTTATTCAAATCATGGTGACCAAAAATACGCAGTAGTCACCAATTTTTTAGCTCAAAAACCTGCGTGGTGACCATTTGGTGACTAAATTGTAAGGGCGCGCGCTATTTGGCACGAGTTTGCGCGCTATTTGGCACAGAGATTTACCAAGTGATTGCTTGAACTTCGATTTCGGTCGCTGCTGATTTGACCGCCGTTTTTTGTGCTTGCAGGTGTGCGAATGCGATTTGACCCTGAGTCAGCATTACGCCGGCCAAGCCTTGCAACTGGGAAAATGACATCTGCACTTGCGCATTGTTCGCATCCACCCAGAAGAATCCAGCCGGAACCGCACCGGCCACCAATACCTTGGTCAGCACGTACTGGCTAGATTCATCAGCCTGGAATGTGGTGCCCATATAGGGCACCGGCAATTGAATTGCCGCACTGTATGCGCCATAAAGCTCAGTAATTCGTGCTGCTTGCGCGGCCTCAAGAATTGGCGCGGCCACAATTACCCATGCGCCATTTTGGAAAAAACAACCCGAAACCGCTGGGTCATATACCGGCGGCACAATTGTCGTTGAGCCCATCCAATCAGACGGGGTATCTGTATTGATGATTTCTCCGGTGTCCGGGCTGTATGCGTATGTTTTTTTCATGCTGGCACTCCTAGTTTGTTGAGTAAATTAAATGAGTCGGCCCATTGCGCGTGGCCTTTCCAGGACGCGACGAATCGCCCAAGCGATAGCTCATCACCACGGGCTCTGTATTTGAATATCTTGCGCTTGGCCGCAATCACGGACCGTTTCCGCAGCAGCTTGTGCGTAGGCCAGATGCGGTATCCGAGCCAATCCAGCCCTTGCGTTGTTGCGCCGATGCTCCACTTTGAAAACCGCAGGCCTATCCGCACCTCGCAGAACCACTTGAGGCCTTGCTGCAATACCGCCAGAGCCGCGCGGCTACGCGCAAAGACAACCGTGTCATCCATGTAACGAAGCCACGCCTTGATGCGAAGCGTGTGCGTCAGATAACGGTCGAGCACGTGCCCATAAACATTTGCGAATAGCTGACTCGTCAGATTGCCAATTGGCAGGCCACGCCCGGTGGTTGGCAGAAATGTGCCGATCAAATCAAGCGTAGCAGTACAGCTCACCTTACGACGGATCTCACCGTGCAGCACTACACGGTCAATACTGGCGAAATACTTGCTGAAATCCATCTTGAGCCAGTGCGTGAAGCCGCGCCGCTTGACCCACAAACGCGCTTCAGGGCAGTCTTTGCTTTTAAAAAACTTGGGCTGCTGGTAACTTGACTGGATATCGATCAGCATAAAGTCAGGCGGTACATCACAAAGAAATCACAAAGAAATTTGACTTGCCGGTCATCGAGGGCGATATTAAAGGGGCAACCATTAGCCTACATCATGATTGATCATTTGCTGTTTGCCACTTATGCGAAGAATGACGTCAAGTTCACCATTAAGGTCAAAGCAAAAGCATCAGGTTGGCCGAGTCAGCCAGAAAGAACCTTCCGGCTGGCGATATTGGTCTATTGCGTGTTTGAGCGTGACGAACAATTCCGATATACGCTGCACTTCATCCAACATCACATGCTGTGGCAGTCGGCCAACAAAATCAACAGGGTCGCGCTTTGCTGTTGCCAGGATGTTTTCTCGTCAATACGAAAAATAGAGGCACCCTAAATGGATCAAGCAATGTCGGACCCGAACCAAGTTTCTGCGGAACTCAACTACAGGCCTTTGCGCGACGATCACCCCTTGGGCCTGCTTGAAGATGCTTGTTTGCCTTTGCGCGCCCCGCGTTATGCGACCTGCCGCGCTTGTGAAAGCGTTTGTCCGGTCAAGGCGATTCGCATCGGCGAGACCGCAATCCGGCTCGACGATAATTGCGTGCTGTGCGGTCGTTGTGCTGCTGCCTGCCCCATGGGCGCACTCGTGCTCCCCGGTTTTTATGTGCCTGATGTTCCTCTGGAAAATGCTACTCCGCTGGGCGTTGATTGCTGGAAAGTTCCAGGCAAGCTCTCTCCTGAAGGATCGGTGCGCGTTCCCTGTCTAGGCGGGTTAAGCCCTGGACGCATTGTTGAACTGGTGGCGCTGGCCGGGGCACGCTCGCTCGAACTGCTTGATCGGGGATGGTGTTCAAGGTGCAGCGCCGGCGGTTCCCCGGAGCATCCCGCTCAAGCTAGCCTCGGCCAAGCCAGATCGCTGCTTGAGGCAGCCGGTTTAGAAACAAACCGGTTACCCGCGCTGCGCAGCCATTTTCTGGCGGACGATCTTATGCCAATAGCTATTCCGGAACCGGTAACTGAAACCAGAATGTCGCGCCGCAGATTTTTCAGCGCGCTTACCGCCAAGGCCGTAATCGCGATTGACAAGGCCAAACCTCTGGCACCAGAATTTGAAACGCGCCGAAGGCGGGGATTTGAAAAGGAACCCGTGCCATCGCGTGAACGGGAGCGCCTGCTCCGGAATATGGGGCAGATATGCAAATCCGCTGATGTTTCTCAGCCGCTCAAGCTGTTTTACAGAGTTGAAATATCGGATGCCTGCAATAATCACCAGCTCTGTGCCAGCATCTGCCCCACGGGGGCATTGGGTGCTTTCAAACATGGGAGCCGGGCGGAAATAAAATTTGATACCCGGTTATGTATCGGTTGTAATGAATGCCATTCCATATGCCCTTCTGGTGCACTGAATGTATTACCCAACAGTTACGGTGCGTTACCAGAATATCCCTTTTGTTTGATTTCGTTTGACGAAAAGAACTGCCCGGAGTGCGGTCAGGCTTACACCGGCAAAACGGGTGAAGATATTTGCCCGCAGTGCCAAAAGCGCCATCATCTAGCCAGTTCCGCCTTTCAGTCATTGTTCGGCCCAAGGCGCTAAAATTTGCTGGCATGGCTTTTGCGCTATCGTAAACGACACTTCTTGCTTCATCTGGTCCGGCTCCGCCTGAGTATTCGACAACCGGGTTGGCGTTGGGGCATGGCAGTTGGATTTTCAACACTATCCGATGCGCATACAGAAATCGAAATATTCGCCCCGCTTGAGAAAAGGGTTGCGCAGCGCCCCGATGGGCTCGCAAAACACCCGCGTATCTATCAGACAAACCTTCCGTGCAATGAAAACCCCTTGTTCCTAACCTCAAGGAAGCTATCATGAACCGCCGTCATTTCGTGCCTAATCAAATAAATAAATGGACAGACCGGAGTGCTGCAAATAATTTTTCTTTTTGTTTTTCTGCTGGTTATCAAAAAAGGTGGACATGATCATGGAAGATAATACTAGACGGTCATTTTTCAAAAAAGCGGTGGCGGCAGCGGGTGTAGTTGCAGCGGCTGGTTACGCGAGCACCTTGGTATCTAAGCCCTCTGCATCGAATAACAGCGCAAGCACAAAGTATGCGGCTGATGTTGTTTTGCAGGAAAAGGCTGTGACGGGGAATCATCTAGTCATTATGACGGATGATGAGAAAAAACAGCGGCTCGATGATCTGCTGAATTGTCATTACCATGAGCTTGCATAGCATTTCGTTACTTACCAACTGTTGTTGGAGGCAGTGATGTCTGAAGAAAAAATTGAAGAATTGAATGCGGCGGATGATGAACAACAAGGCCGCCGTGAATTCTTAAAATATGTGTGTGCTTCGAGCGCAGCGGCGCTTGTGGCTGCGCCCGAGACCGCCGAGGCGGTTGCCGGCGCTGCCAATCCGGATGCCGATATTACCGTCGCAGAATATTTTCAAGGACATTTTTTACTGATGTCTGATGAGGAAAAGAGGCAGGCCATTGAGCGTATGGAAAAGAGATATTCCGCAAAATACGGGAAGAAAACGACGGTTTCTGATGCGCCTGCTCCAAAAGACGTTCTGTTCGGTTATGCCCTCGATATTTCGAAATGCATAGGATGCAGGCGGTGCGTTCATGCCTGCGTAAAGGAGAACAACCAGTCACGCCATGACCCTGAAGTTCAATGGATACAGGTAATGAAAATACCAAAAGGGAATATCTCCTTTACTGTAGATAAATTGGACAAGGGATATCCTGAAAAGAGCGGGTTCGGCGATTATGGCGTTCAGGTTGGCGGGAATGCCTACAAAGCTGCCGGACTTTCCACCGAGGATGCACAAAATTACTACCAGGATGATGCCGTTCCCGACAAGGACTATTTCTATATGCCCGTCCAGTGCCAGCAGTGTGAAAAGCCGCCCTGCGTCAAGGCTTGCCCTGTGAGGGCAACATTCAGAGATCATGCAGGCGTGGTTCTGATTGATTACAACTGGTGCATCGGCTGCCGCATGTGCCAACTTGCCTGCCCTTACCATGCCAGGCGCTTTAACTGGGGTGAACCTAACCTTCCTCACGAGGAGATGAACCCAAAGACCCACTACTTTGGCAACCGGCCGCGCATGAGGGGCGTGATGGAAAAATGCACCTTCTGCGTACAGAGAACAAGGGAGGATAGGGACCCCGCCTGCTTGGAAGCTTGCCCGGTGGGCGCAAGAAAATTCGGCAATCTTCTCGATCCTGAAAGCGATGTCAGAAAAGTACTGGCTACCAAGAGAGTCTTCCGGTTCAAAGAAGAGTTTGGCACCTATCCCAAATTTTTTTACTACATGGGCTGAGGTCGCGAAATGAAAACAGCACTGTCTTTTGCAATGGACTTCGGCTCGTATGCCTTAAAGGGGGGGGCAAAGTACTACGCATGGCTTCTTTTTCTGGCATTTTTCATTCTGGTCGGCTCCTACACGGCATACAGACAATTTACCGAAGGTCTTATCGTGACCGGTGCCACTGACCAAGTAACGCTGGAATTGTTTTTTGCAAACTTCGTTTTTACGGCGCACGTCGCGGCGGCAGCCGTCTTGGTCGTTGCGCCCGGCTACTTATATCATCGCAAGGATATGAAGGAGCTTGCCGTGATAGGCGAGATAGTCGCAATGGTCTTTGTTGCCACAGGCATCACATTTGTTTTGTTTCACATGGGAAGGCCGGACAGGTTGTTTCATATGATTCCGGGCATAGGTTTCCTCAACTTTCCCAATTCAATGCTCGCGTACGACACGATCGTCCTGAACGTCTATCTGCTCCTCAATCTCATCGGTGTTGTTTACATTCTTTACAAAAAATATATCGGCAAATTTGAGGAGAAAGAATTGGCAAGATGGTTCAGGCCGATTGTCTTTCTGGCCATTGCATGGGGGCCGCTTATCCACATTGTCACGGCGTTCGTGCTCGCCAGCAACGCAAGAGTTGGATTGTGGGCTACCGCAGTTCTACCCGTTGCTTTTCTGTCAATGGCGGGCGCTTCAGGGCCTGCATTGATCGTATTAATCTTCCTTCTTGCCAGAAAATTTACCAGGCTTGTGATCAATGATTCGGTTATCGACTTACTTACCACGATCATTGCGTGGAGCCTCGGTATAATCATTCTGGTATTCGCTGCCGAGATATTTACGCTGCTTTATCCGAGTACTGAACATGCCGACTCGCTGAGATACAGCATGTTTGGCCAGAACGGGCTCAATATGTACGTGCCCTGGTTCTGGGTAACGATGGTGACGTTAATAGGTAGCTTTGTTGCGCTTCTCTTCCGCAAGGTCAGGAGGAGCTATGACCTTTTGCTCCCACTGGTGTGTATCGTGGTTTTCATGGCGATTCTGGTAGAGAAGCCAATGATTCTTGTGTTTCCCGCTTTTAGCCCCTCCCCTCTTGGAGAATATACGGAATACCACGTTACCCTTATCGAGTTTTTTAACGTGTTGTTTGTCTGGGCCATCGGATTTTTGTCGTTGACGCTTATCGTAAAAGGCGCAATCGGCGTATTGACTGGCGAAGTGAGGTATGACAAATCGTCCGCTTCCTCGTAGAACAGGGCTAAAGATACAAAATTCTTTTGCGCGACTTCCTGCAAGATAATTCATGGGGCCGGCGCCCGATAAGGATTTGTGGATGAACGGAGTTTGAGGAGGTATTTGAAATGGATTTCCTGCACAAATCGCCAAAAATAGCTGCACTTGCCCTGTGCAGTTTCCTGGTTGGCGGATTGAGTACTAATAACATCGCACATGCCGCAGAAAAAAAACCAGCTGAAACACAGAATGCGCAGCCAGTTACAGACTGTTTTGAAAGCAGGATAGATTACTCTTCCGTTACCAGAGTCGAAAATGCCGATCCAAAGTATGGCTATCCAAATGTTAAATGCTCGCAAACAACCGGCGCTGTTTTATGGTGGGGAGACCCTTTTGACGGGACGACACCGATGGGAGAAATGCCGAATATAAGCGATAGTACGCGCGGCGACTTTGCCAATGCTGTTGTGAAGCCGAGAGAGCCTCAGCTAAAGTATTTCAATATGGGACCGAATGGATGCGAGACATGCCATGACGGTAAAACGGTGCCAGTCCCAAAGGCTAACAAGCCAAGGTTGATCGGGATGCATCAGGACATCGTTGAGAGCTCACTCGAGTTGCTGCATGGGCGCGGGGCATTGTGGTGTCTCAATTGTCACAGCGCAACGAACCGCAACAAACTGGTCGATCGCCAGGGAAACTTGATAAGCATTAGCCAATCCCAAAAATTATGTGGCGGTTGTCATGGCGAGAAATATATTGACTGGCGGGCAGGAATACATGGGAAAAGAATAGGCTCATGGGTTACGGGCGGCAAAAAGAGATGGTGGGTATGCACTGAATGTCATAACCCCCACACCGTCCAGGCAGCCAGGTTTAACCGGCTCAAACCAGAACCACCGCCTCCGCTGCCAAGGGGAATGAAAAATGCCGACTATGAACGAACCGGGAATGATGAGCACTAGCATGACATAAACCGGACAATCATCACGCGCAGACAGGACAATGAAATACAACTCGAAAAATAAAATGCTGGCATTTTCCTCAGACGAGGAAGTTTCCAAATTTCACAATCAGTTGACCGACGCCTTGCGTATGGTCATGCTTAAAGCTGGATGCGATGAAGCTACCAGTAAAGAAGAGGATTTGAAACATACCAAAGAGTTCTTTGATCGCTATTCCGTTTTGGCAGAAACACTTTGTCGCTTGCGTGCCCATCTTCCGCGAGAACCGGATGACCGTAGTGTGGAGGCCATGGGTACTTTGATTTGAGCGGTTGGATTTCTATCCTTTTTCATCGCGGATAATTGTCGTGAAACACCATGATCTTCTGATATGGTTACCAAACAGTTACGATGCGCTACCAGTTCATCCCATTTTTCTGACTTCTTTTGGCGAGAGTATCTGTCTTGAGTGCGGTCAGGCTTATACCGGCAAAGCCGGTTGAAGATATTTGCCGACAGTGCCAGAAGCGCCATCACCTCGCGAGCCCTGCTTCCCAGTCACTGTTCAGCTAAGTGCGTTAACACTTACTGGCACGGCTATTGCGCTATCAAGTCTGAATATCTGCTTCAACTGTTATGGCTCTGCCGGAGTATTCAACAACAGGGAAATTCAGGCAAACCCTCTAGGCATAAGAATTTCAAATTCGTAAGTTAAAGGTAGTCACTATGATCCGCCGCCATTTCGTACATTTTTCCCATCTGACCATTACCGCCAGGACGCTTTATACCGGGGTGCTTTGCGTTCTCGGGGCAGGTTATCTTGCGGCCATGGTGTTTGTGTTCATTTCCCACGCTGGACGTGATGGCAAGCCTGGGCTATCGGAACAGGACATCGTCATAGCCTATGCCGGAACCACTAGCGGCACCAAGCTGGAAAGTGCACTGATGGGTCCCATGTCAAAGATGTTGCAACCTGAAGAGAATCATCAGATCGTGGATTGGGTGCGCATGGGCACCAACAAGGAGGAGTTCGATACCAGGATCGGCCCCCTGATAACCAAACGATGTGTGGTATGCCATAACAACAACAACCCACACCTTCCCAGCCTGGAAAGCTACCAGGGTGTTATGAAGGTTGCGGAAAAAGACACCGGCGCCAATGTCCATACCCTGGTGAGGGTGTCCCATATTCACCTGTTCGGGCTGACCTTCATCTTCTTCCTCGTCGGCTCCATATTCAAGCATGCCTACTTCCGCCGCGAATGGTTGCAGGCCGTTATCGTCGTTACACCGTTCCTCTGCATCATCGCGGATATCGCCTCCTGGTATCTCACCAAACTTAACGTGGAATTCGCCTGGGTAGTCATAGGCAGCGGCGCGTTGATGGGAACCTGTTTTTCCATCATGTTCTTTGTTTCCATTTGGCAGATGTGGGTTTCACGCAAAATTCCACCGGATCTGGCGGTGGAAAACAACGCTTAATCCCCCATCGCTGGCACATTTAAAGACCATATTGATGGCAGGCTCGATGAAAAATACAATTGGTTTGGCGCTTGTAGCCGCATTCGCGCTGACAGGCTGTGAAAAACCCTATGAACACAAGGAAGTCGAGCAGCAGGTAAAACAGGCCTATGAAAATACAGCCGCCAATGCAAAGACCCAACCCAAATGGGCCGGAGATGCAAAGGCGGGCAAAGTCATCGCAGAGATATGTGCCCCCTGCCATGGTATGGATGGTGTATTCGCCAATCTGGGGGCGCCCTTTATCGCTGGTCTTCACCAAGACTATCTGGTAAGCGCCATGCTGGCCTACGCGGACGGCTCGCGCAAGAATGACCAGATGAAACTCATCGCCACTGATCTGAAACGGAAACCGGAACAGATCGCCGATGTTTCTGCCTATTACGCCAGTCTCAAGACCCCATGGAAAGGCGCCAGTGTGGGCAATAAATCCGACGGATATTCCATCTAGCCCAAGGCGATATATCGCTACAAGACATTGAGTTTAAATAAAATTACTGACTTTCCGCAAAAGAGCTTACTGCCTACATTGAGCTGCTCCAGCAGGAAACGTTAGGCCGAGTGCATTGAGTATCCGAGATTGGAGCGCATCGGGTTGTGGCAAGCGGGTGAACGATACTTCATTTGACTCGTAATGTAGGTAGGTCAGACGAGACAGTGCGACGAGCGCATCATCGATTGTCACCGCCTCTGTGCCGGTAGCGATCTTGCCCATGGCCTCATGCAGCAGGCCTTCAAAAGCGCGGGCGATTTTTAGTGACAGCATGGTCACAAACACATGCGCTCTGGTTCGCTCGGCGTTCCGCAAAAAGATAGGGCGCACTTCCAGCAAGCCGGTTTTCATGGTGCGGAAATCCCGCTCGACTTTCTGCAAATCACCGTAGCGCGCGTGAACCGTCGCAGCTTGCATGTGTTCCGGGCTCACATCGGTTTCCAGGCAGTAACACCCATCAAGCAAGGCGGCATTCTGCATGAGCGCTTGATCGGTGTCGCAAGATATTTTGCGATCTTCAACGCCGAGCGACAGCGTGACAAACGCGGTGAGCTTGTGGCTTTTTACCCAGCGCTGCAACCGCGCCAACCCGGCTTCGGCATTGGCGCGAGGATGCTCGCCGGCAAAGGTGTTGCGCGCCGCTATTTTTTCTTGCAAGGTGGCGAGCTTATCCTTGCGGCGCAACGCTTCGCGATCACGCGTCTGATCGTTGCGGCGCAGAATGAGCCGTTTGTCGCCATGCTCGGCTTCACAGATTTCGCTATCGAACAGATCTGCTTGCAGGACGCCGCTTTTGAGCAGGGTGCGAATCTGCGCATCCGTCAGGGCGGTAATGTAGTGCCAGCCCTTTCCTTCTAGCGCCAATTTTCCTTTGGCCTTGATCATGCCACGGTCGCCCACCATCACGACTTCGTCGATTTTGAACTGCTCCTTCAGCAGGCGGATTTGCTCCGCCACGGTGCTGGGGTCGGCGGTGTTGCCTTCGAACACTCGCACTGCCAGCGGCTCGCCGTCATCCGCGGTCAGCAGCCCGATCACGATCTGCTGCTTGCCGCTTTTTTTATCGCGGTTGTAGCCGTGGGCGGCCAGTTCATTTTGCTCGCCTTCCAGATAGCTCGAGGTCACGTCATAGAGCACCAGCAACGGTGTGCGCCCCGCGCGCTTCACGTGCTCGCGGTAAAGGCGCTGCTCGATCTTGGCCTGCCGCGCAGCAAGCCAATCCAGCGCGCCGTACAAGTTGTTTTCATCAAAGGCTGACAGGCCCAGGATGTCCGCCGTAGCGTGCTGTTTTGCCCAGCGCACGGCGGACAGTCGCGAACCCGCATGACCGATGCGCGCCAACACCAGAAATAGCACCCTGAGCGCTTCCTGGCTTTTGCCTAATGCGCCAGAGATACCGAGGCGGTCGGCGAGTTGTTTGAGGGCGAATAGAACGCCGAATATTTCGCCCGATACCGGGTCGCCACCAGATGCGAACTCGCCCTTCAATGCCGAGCGCATGGCTTCGACAACGGCGGGGTTCCAGTTCGTCACGTTGGCGAGCGTATGCGTCTTGACCTTCCCGTCTTCGCGATAGCTTTCGCGCAAAAGGATTGCGGGCGGGGAGTTCCGGTTGGGGATTGAGGTCAGATACATGACTATGTATTTTACATACAAAGCAGGTTATTGCAAGCAACTTTAGCTTTAGTTTGCTAATTACATGCCTACAATAAAATTAAAAAACCTCAAGAAACAGGGTCAAGCTCAATTGAATCAATGCATTGATGAAAATTGACTGGTGGAAGATCCGTCCGACGACAAACCCATGGTTTCCATCGGCCAGGATGCCGTCAAGGCCGGCTCCGCCATTTCTTCGCGGTGCATTAGTTGCCATGGCGCAAGTCGCAGCACCTCCAAAAACGAACTCATCCCCGTGCTCGCCGCCATGCCGCCGGAATATTTCATCCCTTCATTGAAGAGCTATTCCAACGGCAAGCGCAAGCACGATGTGATGAAAATTTTCGGCTCGCTCAAGGAGGATGAAATCCGGCAGCTTGCCGCCTATTACGCCGTGCAGTCGCCCTTGAGCCAGCCCCGCCCGGGTAAAGGCAACGCCAAGGCCGGCGAGATGGTCGCCGGAGCGTGCGCCGGATGCCACGGCATTGACGGCAACGCCTTGAACCCGGAAATCCCCAGCCTGGCGGGCCAGCCGGCGGAATACTTGATCAAGGCTATGAAGGATTATCGCGATGGCCGCCGCAACGACCCCCTGATGGCCGCTGCGGTGCGAAAAATGCAGGATGAGAGCATCGCCAATCTGGCGGCTTACTATGCCACCCAGAAGCTGGAATCCCCTCTGCATCTGACAGGACAAGGATCTGGGCAATTTTCCCCCGTCGCTGATGGGCGCAAGATTGCCGGCTCATGCGATGGCTGCCACGGCCGGAACGGCAACAGCGTGAAAGCCGGCGTACCCAGCCTTACCGGCTTGCACGAGAAGTATCTGGTTTCTGCCACCAAGGGCTACCGGGATGGAGCGCGCACGAATGATGTGATGAAAAAAATGGTTGCCCACCTGAGCGATACCGATATTGAGAAGGTCAGTTTTTTCTATGCGACTCAAATACCGGCATCCGGCAAGCCTGTGCCCAAGGCCGATCTTGCGGCAGGCGAGAAGATCAGCTCTGGCTGCACTTCCTGTCACGGCGAAAGGGGTGTCAGCGCCGCCCCCGCAACGCCGAGTCTGGCCGGGCAGGACGCAGGCTATTTGGCAGCGGCAACCCGGGACTATGCCAGCGGCGCCCGCGGCAACGAAGCCATGTCCGGGCCGTCCAAGGGGCTGAAGCCGGATGAGATCATAAACGTGACGGCATACTTTGCCTCGCTCAAGGCGGCCAAACCTGACACCACGCTTCCGTTATCGCCGCAATTCTCCATCGTCCAAAAGTGCAACCGTTGCCACGGCGAGAATGGCAGGAGCACAGAACCCGGCATACCGAGCCTTGCGGGCCAGTCTGAAGCCTATCTGGTGCTTGCGCTCAAGGAATATCAGGAAGAGACGCGCAAGCAACACATCATGAATGCCATGTCCGAAGTGCTGAGCCTGGTGGAAATGAAGGCGATTGCGGCTTTTTACTCACAGCAATAATTGGTAGTCGGCAACACCCTTTACCGCTCGGAATCGGGCGTCATTTCATGGCTTTCAACGATTCGCCCTCTCGTTTAACCGGACTGTAGTGATCTAATATCTTCTGGGTATTGAGTGCGTTACCAAACAGTTACGATGCGCTACCAGATCATCCCATTCGCCAGGCTTCTTTTGGCGAAAATATCTGGCTTGAGTATGGTCACCTTACACACGCAATGCCCTTGAATATCTTTGCCTACAGTACCAAAAGCGCCGCCACCACTCGACTTTTGCTTTCCAGCAAATGTTCAATTCAAAGGGCTAAAACTTACTGGCACAGCTATTGCAATATCACGACTGTTATCTGCTTTATCTGCCCCGGTTCTGCCGGAGTATTCAACAACAACAAGGAGGATGTGGAATGAATATCCTGAAGAATATCCTGGAATTAAAAATATCCCGGCGCCGTTTTCTGCAGGCAACAGGCACGGTTGGAGCAGCAGGAGCGGTCGGTTTGGGGGGGAGCAAGCTGGAGGGGTTCTCCACGCTGTCCAAAGCACATGCGGCAGCCGAGCCATCGTCTGGAACTGTCGTAACCAAGAGCTTCTGTGCCCAGTGCCCGGCGCGTTGCGGCATTGACGTTTATACTACCAACGGCAGGGTGCATGCCATTTATGGCAATAACGACCATCCCATCGCGAACGGCAAGCTGTGCCCGAAGGGGCACTTGGGTACATACATGCTCTATGACCCGGACCGTATCAAGGGTCCCATGAAGCGCACCAATCCGAACAAGGGCCGTGATGAAGATCCCAAGTTCGTTCCCATCCCATGGGATGAGGCTTTCAAGATAGTCGCCGATCGCCTGAACGTGCTGCGCGACAAGGGTGAATCCCACCGCTTCGGCTTGTTCTTCGGCCGCGGCTGGGGTGCATCCGATGTGGGCGTAAACATAAACGAATTCGGCAAGCTTTATGGGTCACCCAATGCGCCGATCGGCCACTCCTCAATCTGCTCGGACGGTTCGGTGCTGGCTAAGGCTTGTACGGATGGCAACGCCTCGTACAGTTCATATGATTACGCCCACGCCAACTGCCTGTTCATATTTGGCGCAAACTATCTGGAAGCGTTCCGCCCGTATAACAACAACATGCAGCAATGGGGCTACATGCGCGGCGTGAAGACACCCAAAACGCGGATCATCGCTGTTGATGTGCATATGAACCAGACACTTGCCGCCTGCGATAGGGCCATGATGATCAAGCCGGGAACCGATGGCGCCTTGGCGCTGGCTGTAGCACACGTGATCCTGACCGAAGGCCTGTGGGAAAAATCTTTCGTGGGTAATTTCAAGGACGGCGTGAATCATTTCTGGGCCGGCGAAAAGCTGGAAGAATCTTCCTTCAACGAAAAGTGGGTAAAGGGACTCATTCAGTGGTGGAACACGGAACTCAAGGATCGCACTCCCAAGTGGGCGGAAAGTGTTACCACCCTATCCGCCGAATCCATCACGGCGGCTGCACGCGAGTTCGGCTCCACCCGCCCGGCTATCGCATTGTTCGAACGTGGCGCTCACACCCATAGCAACGGCGTGCTGAACGGCATGGCAATTCACTCGCTGAATGCTTTGGTCGGCTCGCTGTTTGCCGAGGGTGGCATTGCATACCAGATGGGCCCGGCGTATGGCCCGGCTCCTGCCAAGGCTGACGACTTCATGGACGACTATGCCAAGAGCGGCCCGCACACAAAGATGCCGCGCATCGACCTGAAGGGCCATGAAGATGGCTACCTGATGGCCAAGAACATGATTCAGGAAGTTGGCAAGAACCACCTTGCGGGCAAGCCCTACAAACTGGATACCGCACTGTTCTACATGACCAACCCAATATTTTCCACTGCAAATTGTGCCAAAGAGTGGGAGGAAGCGGTAAAGAGCATGTTCGTCATTGATACCTCGCCGTTCCCGAGCGAGATCGCCATGATGGCGGATCTGATCCTGCCCGACAACACCTATCTCGAACGCTACCAGGATGCACCCACGTATCCGTTCCAGGGCTTCCCGCTGGCCCAGTTGCGCGTCCCTGCCATCAAGCCGGTTTATGACACCAAGACATTTGCCGACGTGCTGATCCAGATCGGCAGCCGCATCAAGGGGCCAACCAGCGAGTACTTCAAGAAGCTGGAGAGCGCCGAGAACATCGTGCGCCACCTGGCCAAGGGCTTTGCGGACAATCCCGGTGACAATGGGGTCAAGGATTTTGATTCCTGGAAAGCCAAGGGCTGCTGGTTCAAGAAACCCTATCACTGGCGCCAGGTGCGCGGCGAATTCTTCGAGTGGGACGGCAATGGATGGAACAAGCCGATGAAGCCCGAAGAAGTAAAGGACAAGTTGCTCAAGACCGACTCGGGCAAGTTCGAGTTCGTCTCCTCTTACATGGAACACAAGAAGGACTGGATACTCAAGGCCACGGGCCGTTCCGCCGAGAAGTACAATATGCCGCACTGGGAAGAGCCCAAGTATACCGGTGGCGGCGACCTGCATTTCGTTTCGCCGAAGACCGCGATGCACGCGGAGGGTCGCACGGCCAACATCCCTCACGCCATTGCACTGTTCCAGCCAGCAAACGGCGGAAAAATTCAGGCAGTAGCCGAGGTGCATCCCAGCGTGGCCAGCACCAAAGGTTTCAAGAACGGTGACCACATCAGGATCAAGTCCTCGATGGGCGAGATTATCGCCATCGCCCGCGTGACCGAACTCACCCGCCCCGACACCATCGTGTTGCCTTTTGAACACGGGCACTGGGCTTGGGGGCGTTGGGCCAAGGGTCGAGGCGCCAATCCCGACTATATCCTGGTACAGCAATCCGACCGCATTTCCGGTATGCAGAATTTTTACACCGGAAAAGTCACGGTCGAGCGTGCTTAACGAATAAGGAGAAACAGAAATGGCTAAATGGGGAATGGTAATTGACCTGGACAAATGCACCGGGTGCCAGGCATGCAGCACCGCCTGCCAGATGGAGAACAACCGCCTGCCCGGCGAGAACTATCAGGACGTCCTGTATTACACCGAAGGCACTCAGCCGACGCCGGTGCTGAAGTGGTTCCCTCGGCCCTGCATGCATTGCGAGGAACCATCCTGCATGCATGTTTGCCCGACCAAGGCGACCTTCAAGACCGAGGACGGCGTGGTGCTGATTGACTGGAACAGGTGTATCGGCTGCAAGTACTGCATGATCGCCTGCCCTTACGGCGTGCGCTTCTATACGGACGAAAAACCGCTGATCGAGCCCAACATCAAGGGTGTGTTCCAAGGCGAGGGCGACCTGTCGTGGAATCCACCCTACAAAGGGCCGCAGCAGGACAATGCCCACGGCGTCGGCATCCAGCCGCACGGCGTGGTGTCCAAGTGCACCTTCTGTTACCACAAGATCAGCAAGGCGCCCAAGGGTATTGCCGATTTGTCCAACGACGACGCAGCCAATCGCGAATATGTGCCAGCCTGCGTTCGCACCTGCCCGCCTACTGCCCGCTACTTTGGCGACCTGGACAATCCCAAGTCCAACGTCAATCGGCTGATTTCAGACAAACGCGGTGTTCGTCTGCTGGATCACACCGGCAACAAGCCCCAGGTGTACTACCTCTCGGGTGGTGCGGGTCCGGCTGTGCCGAGTGGTCGTGGCGGCGCCAACAAAGCTTAAGGAGGGATTACCCATGAGCACACAACAAGTGAAAGGGCCGGTCAATACGGCCATGATGGCAGGAATGGCGGCGTTGGTCATTGGCGGGGGATTGGCTCTTGCCAACCTGATGAGCAGTGGTCATGCTGCTTTCAATACCAGTAGCAGTGGCATTACTTGGGGACTGCCGGTGGTCGGGTACGTTTTTTTCGTACTGACCTCAACGGGTCTCACGTTTGTCGCGTCGCTGGCGATGGTGTTCGGGTTCAAGGAGTTCTACCCGATCGCCAAGCGTTGCATCTGGCTGGCGCTGGTGACCCTGATTGCCGGGTTTACCTGTCTGGCGCTGGAACTGGGACATCCGTTCCGCATGCTCTGGGCGATTCCAGCGTCATTCCAGTACTTGTCGCCGCTCAACTGGATGGGCGTGTTCTATGCAGCCTACATGGTACTGTTGCTGCTCAAGTTCCAGAAAGTCAATGGCGGCGACTGGGATAGTTCCAGCAGCAGGACATTGGGTATTGCATCCTTTGCCGCCGTGGTTATCGCCCACGGCACCCTGGGCGGCGTATTCGGCGCAATGGCCATGCGTCCGATGTGGTACGGCCCGATAATCCCGCTGTACTTCCTGCTCACGGCTGCGGTATCCGGTGCTGCCTTTGCGGTGTTGATCACCTATCTCACCTATGGCAATGAGAACTTCATGCCTGCCAAGGTGAAGGCCCTGATGACTGGTGCCATGCCCAAGGTGTTTGCAGCGGTTCTGGCCGTCGTCATCCTGGCGGTGGTGTCCCGCACGGTGATCGGCCTGTGGACCAATGCAGACGGCATGCAGGTGTGGGATCACATCGTGGCTTCGCCTGGGTACTGGATCGAGTTGGGGCTCATGGTGGTGGCGTTCTTCATGCTCTTGAAGGGTGGCTCGCCTTACGTTCCCTCCATCATGGTCATCGTTTCGCTATTCATCGGGCGTTACGAGTTCGTCGTCGGTGGTCAGATGGTTCCCCTGTTCAAGGGTTCATGGGTAACGGGTCTGATAGACTACACGCCCTCGCTGACCGAGTGGATGATAGTGCTCCTGGCGGTGGGCATCGTTCTGGCCGGCTGGGCTTTCGGGGAAAAAGCGCTCAATCTTGCGGCTGAACCTGCCGAGAAGTAAAAAGCGTTTACCGTTTAGCTTTACTTGGATCGCCGGAGGGGGCACGCTTCCTCCGGCGATTTCATTCCCGATCCTGGATGCTAAAATGATGAACATGATTGATCCTCTGACACCCTCGCTTCTGCAAGAGCGTAGCGAATTTTACCTGACCTTGGCCCAGTCCTTCCTCACGCCGCAGACTGAAGAGCACTACAGAGCCATGGCCGACTATCTGGCGGATGATTTGGCTGATATGGATCGCTCCCTGGCGTACGGGATCGAAACGCAATTGGATGAACTGCGCGCCGCCATGTCGAGTCTGTCCAGCCACGAAGAATTGCTGGTGGAATATAGCCGCATGTTCCTGCAGCCACCGCGCGAGGCAACTCTCAATGTTTGTTTTCCTCTGGATGGCGCCATGCTGGGAGGAACCGTATCCGAAATCGAGATTTTTTACCGCAACTATGGAGTCGAACGGGGAGACCATTTCAAGGATCTGCCCGACCATGTGTCCGTGCAACTGGAATTTGTTTCTTACCTGTACGGACGCGCGGCGGAGGAGCTGGAAAGCGGAAAACCGGACACGGAAGCTGAAAAGGCTGCGGGCCATTTCCTGCACGAGTTTGCCAGCCGCTGGGCTCCCCATTTCGAGGACGGAATTGAAAAGGCAGGCAGGAATCTCAAACTGAAAGCCAACCCCTATCTGCCGCTGGCGCGCATTCTTTCCACCGCCACGGAGCGCGATGCAGCGGCCAATCCGGATTGGATCAAAGCCAGAAAACGCGTCGAGGTGGCGATCGAAAAAGCCCGCCTGGAATATGCCAACAAGGGAATTACACCGGAAGACCTGGCTGATATGGAGCGCAAACTGCGAGAGAAGGGGCTGAGCACCGATCACTTGCACGTGGCTTTGGATAAACGAAATGAGGCCTTGGGGCTGAGCGCCAAATCGCCACCTGATCCACGACGGAAGTAATACCGTCACACAAGGATGCGCTTCAAAAAATCGTTCACGTTCTTGTACCTGCTGGGTAGTCTGGTGGCTCAACCAGGACTTGCCGACATTGACCCGGCGGATTACGCGTTGAAGTCTGCGATACGTACAGAGAAAGAACGTAAGCGGCTGCAAGCAGAATTCGACGCGGACAAAAAAAGGGAAGCGGAGCTGCAAAGGCAGGAAGAGGAAATCGAAGCGCGGCGCCTGGCCTCAGAAAAAGCTGCCTGGGAAGCTCTTCCGTACCCGGTGCGCCTTACCCGGACACGCTGCACGGTGTGTCATGTTGCAGGCTATTACGGTAATGTGCGGCACAACCGGATCGGGTGGGAACTGGTTAATTTGCGCATGCAGTACCTGAACGATGCTCCGCTGGCTGCGGGTGAGCGCAGTATGATCGCTGCTCACTTGACGGAAACCTATCCGGTGACTGGAGGCGCCGCGCTGGTGGAGGCGCTGCTGCAAATTGCAGCAGCCTTGTTGCCCTTATGGCTCTGGCTCGCTTGGAAGATCACACGCTCACGGCTTGGCAAAAGGCGATAAGAGACATTCCACTGTTACGCAAGGAGTCGCATTGATAAGCATGCAGATTACGGATGGTAGCCGGGTAACTTTGCGGTGCCGGGTCACCGACTTATCCGGAAAAGTGCTGGATGATGGCAGCAAGCCTCTTGTTTTTGTTTGCGGCAAGCAACAAGTAATAGCCGGTCTGGAAGACCAGCTCAAAGGGAAGGAGCCCGGCTTTCGAGGCCGGATAGAGTTGTCGCCGGAGCAGGCATACGGCCTCTATCGGCAGGAACTGGTTTTTGAAGCCGTACGCGAAAACCTGCCTGCGAGTCTGGACATCCGGCCCGGCATGAACCTGTCACCCGGAGGCGGGGCTGGGAAATTCCAGTTGAAGGTGGTATCCCTGACAGAGCGCGGCGCAATTCTGGATGGCAACCACCCCTGTGCCGGCAAACATTTGATATTTGATGTGGAGGTTATCAATGTGGAGCGCGATACAGAGGCGGGAGATGCACAAACCTGACATAGCGATACTGATGGCGGGCTGCCTGTTTCTTGTCTGTCCATGGACTGCCACAGCAGAAAGCCCGCAGCCACCATCGACAATGCAAGCATCTGAAAATACCATGAAACCTGCCACAGGCGATTCGCCTGCAACCCGCTCAAAGATGCGTAAACGACTCGATCAGCCGCGCAATGCGGCATCGGTGGCGCCACGCGCACCATCGAAATCTTCATTGCCTAAACTGGATGAAAAGAATCTCGGACTGGGTTGTGCCCAGCCATAAACTCCGATCCGGCCACAGATGGCCTCGCAAATAATCGTTTGTTTCGAATATCAGCCTGCCGCCCGGAAAGAAATTGATAATTTCCGCACTAACAGCAAAAATCGTCATGAGTTAAAAATGGCATTGCGCCCACCAAGTATCCATGTTCCAATCGCAACTGACATTTTGATAATAGATTAACAATGAAAATATAAAATGATGAAACCGGCTCAAGTGGTAAAAGCATTGGCAGCTCTGGCGCAACCCACTCGCTTGGCAATTTATCGTCTGCTGGTGGTGCGCGGCCCGGAGGGCATGGCGGCGGGGCAGGTGGCCGAAAAGCTGAAAGTGTCACCGGCTACTTTGTCGTTTCACTTCAAGACGCTCAGCCACGCCGGGCTGCTGGACAGCAGGCAGGACGGGCGCTTCATTTATTACGCGGCGAATTTCACGGTGATGAACGGGATCGTGGCGTACCTGACGGAAAATTGCTGCGGCGGGAACCCGGATGCCTGCAAACCAGCAAGAAAGTAATCCCGAAAATCACAGGGAAACCGCATGAAAACCTTTTTGATTCGCCAACCCCGCGCTTTTCTGCTGATTGCCGCAGCGCTTTGGTTCGGCATCTACAAAACGCTGGAACCGCTCTCGCACATTCTGGTGGATGCATTGCCGGTCGAGCGCGGCAGCCATCTGTATGACGCACTGCAATTCTTCCTGTACGACACGCCCAAGGTGTTGCTGTTTCAGGCAGGGGTGGCAATATAACGATAATTGCCTATGCGCAAACGCCTGCCGTGTGGCATGAGGGCAAAGTGATTTTCAATGGCCTGCCGCGTACCGAAGAAATTGAAGTGTGCGCACAAATTTGTGCTTTATCTAGCTATGCGTAATTCATAAAAGGAGAATAAATGCGGCAAGAAAAAACCTACAACGTGCTGGTGTTATGTACCGGAAATTCCGCACGCAGCATTTTGGGTGAAGTGCTGTTCAACAATCTGGGCAAAGGCAAGTTCAAGGCATACAGCGCGGGCAGCAAGCCTGCGAGCAGCGTCAACCCCGGCGCATTGGAATGGTTGCAAGCGCAAGGGCATGGCACTGAAGGGCTGCGCAGCAAAAGCTGGGACGAGTTCGCCGCACCCGGTGCGCCGGAATTCGATTTCATTTTCACCGTGTGCGACAACGCAGCGGGTGAAGCATGCCCGCTCTGGCTGGGCAAGCCCGCCACAGCGCACTGGGGCATCCCCGATCCGGCGCATGTCGAAGGCGACGAAGCGCGGCGCGCAGCGTTCAAGAAAGCCGCCGATCAACTGGCGCGGCGCATCCAATTGTTCATGAGCCTGCCCATCGAAAAATTGGACAAGCTCGTGCTGAAAGAGAAACTCACCGAGATTGGGCGTATTCAAGACTAAGGAGAATGCGATGAAAAAGCTTCAAGTATTCGATCCCGCTTTATGTTGCAGCACAGGTGTGTGCGGCACAGAGATCGATCAGGCGTTAGTCGATTTCAGTGCCGATGCGGATTGGCTCAAGCAATCGGGTGGCCAGATCGAGCGATTCAACCTCGCTCAGCAGCCGATGGCCTTCGCCGAAAATGCGGTGGTGAAGGTTTTTCTGGAACGCTCCGGAGCGGAAGGATTGCCCTTGATCCTACTGGATGGAGAAATCGTCATGGCAGGACGGTATCCCACACGCAAAGAGCTGGCACGATTCGCAGGGATTTCCAGCGCGTTGAGCGCGACCGCTGTTCCGGAAGTAAAGACCGGCAGTTGCGGCTGTTCAGGCAACAAGTGCAATTAGGTCAGCCCATAAGAGATTGCCATGAAATTCATTGATCAGCCGCCACGTTTCCTGTTTTTCACGGGCAAGGGAGGCGTGGGCAAGACCTCCATTGCTTGCGCAACATCAATCCAGTTGGCTGAAGCCGGAAAGCGCGTGCTGCTTGTCAGCACCGATCCGGCTTCCAATGTCGGGCAGGTGTTCGGCATCGCGATAGGCAATCGCATTACAGCCATTCCTGCCGTACCTGGATTGGCCGCGCTGGAAATCGACCCTCAAGCAGCGGCGCAAGCCTATCGCGACCGCATCGTTGGCCCGGTGCGAGGCTTATTGCCTGACACTGTCGTCAAAGGCATTGAGGAACAACTTTCCGGAGCATGTACCACCGAGATTGCTGCCTTCGACGAGTTCACAGCACTGCTGATCGACTCATCTCTGACTGCTGGCTACGACCATATCATTTTCGATACTGCGCCAACCGGGCATACGATCCGGCTGCTACAACTGCCCGGCGCTTGGAGTGGTTTCCTGGAAGAAGGCAAGGGCGACGCTTCGTGCCTCGGCCCCTTGGCCGGTCTGGAAAAGCAGCGGGAACAGTACAAATCGGCGGTCGATGCGTTGGCCGATGGTAAGCGCACCCGGCTGATTCTGGTTGCCCGTGCGCAGCAGGCCACCTTGCGCGAAGTCGCACACACGCATGAAGAACTTGCTGCCATCGGATTGAAGCAGCAGTATCTGGTCATCAACGGTGTTCTGCCAAAAATCGAAGCGGAGAATGACCCGCTGGCTGCGGCCATACACGAGCGTGAGCTCGCCGCGCTGAACGCAATCCCTGACGTATTGAAGACGCTGCCTTTGGACAAGGTTGAACTCAAATCCTTTAACCTCGTTGGCTTGGATGCGCTGCACCAGTTGCTGACAGATACGCCAGCGCTGGCTATAGACTTGGCCGATAAACCCATATTGTTTGATGAGCCTCATCTGTCCGAGCTGGTTGATGGCATCGCCGCAGATGGCCACGGCCTGGTGATGCTGATGGGCAAGGGCGGTGTGGGCAAAACCACACTGGCGGCAGCAATCGCTGTGGAACTGGCGCACCGTGGTTTGCCGGTGCATCTCACGACATCCGATCCCGCCGCGCATCTGACGGAAACGCTGATTGGCTCCCTCGAAAATCTGACGGTAAGCCGCATCGACCCTCATGCGGAAACCGAACGCTACCGACAGCATGTGCTGGACACCAAGGGCGTGCAACTCGATGCGCAAGGCCGCGCGCTGCTGGAAGAAGATCTGCGCTCGCCCTGTACCGAAGAGATTGCCGTGTTTCAGGCTTTCTCCCGCATCATTCGCGAGGCAGGCAAAAAGTTTGTGGTCATGGATACAGCGCCGACCGGGCACACGTTGTTGCTGCTCGATGCGACGGGCGCTTATCACCGGGAAGTGTCGCGACAGATGGGCGATAAGGGAATGCACTTCACCACCCCGATGATGCAACTTCAGGACGTGAAGCAAACCAAGGTGCTGGTCGCGACGTTGGCAGAAACCACGCCGGTGCTGGAAGCCGCCAATCTGCAAGCCGATTTGCGCCGCGCCGGTATTGAACCTTGGGCATGGATCATCAATACCAGTGTGGCGGCAGCCTCTGCCAAATCACCGCTACTGCGCCAAAGAGCGGCGAATGAGCTGCGCGAAATCAATGCAGTCGCCAGTCAGTATGCACAGCGCTATGCGGTTGTTCCTCTACTCAAGGATGAGCCAGTTGGCGTAGCGCGCTTGCTGGAACTGGCTGCCGGATAAATTGCCGTCTCAGACCGACATTGGGCACAAAAAGGATTAAGCCATGAGTTTATTCGAACGTTACCTGACCGTCTGGGTCTTCCTGTGCATCATCGTCGGCGTGGCATTGGGACAATTGGTTCCTGCGCCGTTTCAATGGCTGGGCGGGCTGGAGATCGCCCGCGTCAACCTTCCGGTCGGCCTGCTGATCTGGGTGATGATCATCCCGATGCTGCTGCGCATCGACTTCACGGCTTTGCATGAAGTGCGCAAGCACTGGCGCGGCATGGGCGTTACGCTGTTCATCAACTGGGGCGTGAAGCCTTTTTCGATGGCCTTTCTCGGCTGGCTGTTCATCCGCCAAGTGTTTGCCGGCTACCTGCCGCAGGATCAACTCGACAGCTATATCGCCGGGCTGATCCTGCTGGCCGCCGCGCCGTGCACCGCGATGGTGTTTGTGTGGAGCCGCCTGGTGAACGGCGAGCCGCTGTTCACCCTGAGCCAGGTGGCGCTCAACGATGCCATCATGGTTTTCGCCTTCGCGCCGCTGGTGGCGTTGCTGCTCGGTGTCGCGAGCATCGCAGTGCCGTGGGATACGCTGCTGGTCTCGGTCGTGCTCTATATCGTATTGCCGGTGTTGTTATCGCAGGCGTGGCGCCAAGTGCTGTTGGCTCGCGGCGGGATGGCGGCGCTGCATCATGTCCTGTCTGTGCTGAGTCCGCTTTCCATCGCCGCGTTGCTGCTGACGCTGGTGCTGCTGTTCGCCTTTCAGGGCGAGGCCATCATCGCCCAACCTCTCATCATTGCCATGCTGGCCGTGCCGATCCTGATCCAGGTGCTGTTCAACTCCGGTCTGGCGTATTGGCTGAACCGCCGCCTGGGCGTGGCGCACTGCGTGGCCGCGCCATCGGCGCTCATTGGCGCGAGCAACTTCTTCGAGCTGGCGGTGGCCACCGCCATCAGCCTGTTCGGCTTCCAGTCCGGCGCGGCGTTGGCCACCGTGGTCGGCGTGCTGATCGAAGTGCCGGTGATGTTGCTGGTGGTGAAGATCGCCAATGCCACGCGGGGCTGGTATGGCCAGACAGCAAATGAAGAAGAGCTTGTCCGCAAATAATACGCCCATGCGTATTATTTGCGGACAAGCTCTAAATTCCACCGGCTGGGGCCGGAGTTCTTGCCGTTACAGCCTTTTAACGACCCGGCATGCTTATATTTCAAGGAGAGCGCCATGTACACCAGGGTGAATTTGTCCTCCCTATAAATTCTCAACGGATTAAGCGGTTAATTGTTTTTCTGGACATTCACGCCCAGCTCGCGTATAAAGCATGAATGCAAGCCAATCTACAAGCATTGAGCGTCCGTCTCGTGAGCAAGAGCGAAGAAGCTCGCTATCGGGAACTGATGCAGCAACACCACTACTTGGGTGATCTGGCCAAGATCGGCCACACGCTCTGGTATGTCGCCACCCATGAAGATGAATGGGCGGCATTGCTGAGCTTCTCAGCCTCAGCATGGAAGTGCGGTGTCCGTGACCGTTGGATTGGCTGGGATTTCCGTCACCAATTTGATCGTCTGAGTTTAATCGCCAACAACAGCCGTTTCCTGATTCTGCCCGAGTGGCACTTCCCCAATCTGGGTTCCAAAGCGCTGTCATTGTGCCACCAGCGAATTGCCGGGGACTGGCAAGAACGTTTTGGTCAGCCTTTGCTCTTGCTGGAAACCTTCGTTGATCCGGCGCGCTTCCACGGCACGGTCTATCGTGCCGCGAACTGGGCTTGCCTGGGGCTGACGCAGGGGTTCCGCCGCACCCGCGAGGGCTACAGCGCGGATGCCAAATCGCCCAAGCTGGTCTTTGTCCTCCCCGTGCAACGTGATGCGCGGGACCAGCTCTCCCGCCCCGTCCTTGACCCTGTTTATCGTACCGGAGCACCCAAGATCATGCTGACTGCCGAACAGATGCGCACGCTGCCCGACTTCTTTGACGGCATCCCCGATCCGCGCCGCGCCGAAGGTCGGCGTCATCGGCTCTGTGTTGTGCTCGGCATCGCTGCGGGCGCAACCCTGTGCGGCATGCGCGGCTACAAGGCTATCGCCGCGTGGGCGAAAGACCTTAAACCCAAGGCGCGCGAACGCTTCGGCTGCCGCCACATACAGAAACGCTATGTCGTCCCCAGCGAGTCCATCTTCCGCGATGTGCTGGTGCGGGTCGACCCGGCCAAACTCGACCTCGCCCTGCAACAGTGGAATGCGGCCTTCGGAGAGGAAGACCAAAGCCTCGCCATCGATGGCAAGACGATGTGCAACGCGATCGACGAGGCGGGGCAGCAAACCCACATCATGAGCGTGGTCGGGCATGAGACCGCCTTGTGCGTTACCCAAAAAAAGTCGGCGCCTTGCCCGTAGCGGGCAGCGATGAAACTAAACAAACCAATGAAATCGGGATGTTCGTTCCGCTGCTGGACGGGATCAATATTCTGGGCAAAGACATCACCGCCGATGCACTGCTGACGCAACGCAAACTGGCCGCGTATCTGGTGCAACGCGGGGCGCATTACCACTTCACCGTCAAAGGCAACCAGGCAACGCTCCGGTCCGACATCGCTCTATTGTTCCAGAACCGGAAAGAGCCGGATTTCGTCGAAGTCTCTCCGCCCGTGCATGGGCGAATCGAGACCCGGCGTATCTGGTGCAGCACCGCGCTCAATGCCTACCTGGATTTCCCGCATGTCGGGCAAGTCTTCCTGATCGAGCGGGAGGCCGTATACAAAAAAAGCGGGAAGATCACTGCAGAGGTCGCTTTGGGGATGACCAGCCGCCCCCAGAACAAGCCAGCCCGCAGCGCATCCTTGAAATCAATCGCGGGCACTGGACGATTGAGAACCGCTGCCACTATGTCATCGATTGGAATTTCGATGAAGATCGTTGCCGTATCCGCACAGGCTACGGCCCGGAGAATATCTCCCGGCTACGCCGCTTCGCCGTCGGCGTCATCCAGTTCATCTCTGACGGATCTTCCACCAGTCAATTTTCATCAATGCATTGATTCAATTGAGCTTGACCCTGTTTCTTGAGGTTTTTTAATTTTATTGTAGGCATGTAATTAGCAAACTAAAGCTAAAGTTGCTTGCAATAACCTGCTTTGTATGTAAAATACATAGTCATGTATCTGACCTCAATCCCCAACCGGAACTCCCCGCCCGCAATCCTTTTGCGCGAAAGCTATCGCGAAGACGGGAAGGTCAAGACGCATACGCTCGCCAACGTGACGAACTGGAACCCCGCCGTTGTCGAAGCCATGCGCTCGGCATTGAAGGGCGAGTTCGCATCTGGTGGCGACCCGGTATCGGGCGAAATATTCGGCGTTCTATTCGCCCTCAAACAACTCGCCGACCGCCTCGGTATCTCTGGCGCATTAGGCAAAAGCCAGGAAGCGCTCAGGGTGCTATTTCTGGTGTTGGCGCGCATCGGTCATGCGGGTTCGCGACTGTCCGCCGTGCGCTGGGCAAAACAGCACGCTACGGCGGACATCCTGGGCCTGTCAGCCTTTGATGAAAACAACTTGTACGGCGCGCTGGATTGGCTTGCTGCGCGGCAGGCCAAGATCGAGCAGCGCCTTTACCGCGAGCACGTGAAGCGCGCGGGGCGCACACCGTTGCTGGTGCTCTATGACGTGACCTCGAGCTATCTGGAAGGCGAGCAAAATGAACTGGCCGCCCACGGCTACAACCGCGATAAAAAAAGCGGCAAGCAGCAGATCGTGATCGGGCTGCTGACCGCGGATGACGGCGAGCCGCTGGCAGTGCGAGTGTTCGAAGGCAACACCGCCGACCCCAGCACCGTGGCGGAGCAAATCCGCCTGCTGAAGGAGCAGTTCAAAATCGACGAAGTCGTGATGGTGGGCGACCGTGGCATGATCAAGGCCAAAGGAAAATTGGCGCTAGAAGGAAAGGGCTGGCACTACATTACCGCCCTGACGGATGCGCAGATTCGCACCCTGCTCAAAAGCGGCGTCCTGCAAGCAGATCTGTTCGATAGCGAAATCTGTGAAGCCGAGCATGGCGACAAACGGCTCATTCTGCGCCGCAACGATCAGACGCGTGATCGCGAAGCGTTGCGCCGCAAGGATAAGCTCGCCACCTTGCAAGAAAAAATAGCGGCGCGCAACACCTTTGCCGGCGAGCATCCTCGCGCCAATGCCGAAGCCGGGTTGGCGCGGTTGCAGCGCTGGGTAAAAAGCCACAAGCTCACCGCGTTTGTCACGCTGTCGCTCGGCGTTGAAGATCGCAAAATATCTTGCGACACCGATCAAGCGCTCATGCAGAATGCCGCCTTGCTTGATGGGTGTTACTGCCTGGAAACCGATGTGAGCCCGGAACACATGCAAGCTGCGACGGTTCACGCGCGCTACGGTGATTTGCAGAAAGTCGAGCGGGATTTCCGCACCATGAAAACCGGCTTGCTGGAAGTGCGCCCTATCTTTTTGCGGAACGCCGAGCGAACCAGAGCGCATGTGTTTGTGACCATGCTGTCACTAAAAATCGCCCGCGCTTTTGAAGGCCTGCTGCATGAGGCCATGGGCAAGATCGCTACCGGCACAGAGGCGGTGACAATCGATGATGCGCTCGTCGCACTGTCTCGTCTGACCTACCTACATTACGAGTCAAATGAAGTATCGTTCACCCGCTTGCCACAACCCGATGCGCTCCAATCTCGGATACTCAATGCACTCGGCCTAACGTTTCCTGCTGGAGCAGCTCAATGTAGGCAGTAAGCTCTTTTGCGGAAAGTCAGTAATTTTATTTAAACTCAATGGCTTGTAGCGATATATCGCCTTGGGCTAGATGGAATATCCGTCAGATGGCAAATCCAGCGTCGCCCAGAAGATGCAACAGTTGAACCGAAATACCCGCTTGGTCTTCGACTATCTGCGCATGACAAATAATTCAACTCACCGCAGCTTGACTTGATTTCAGAGAGAGAACAAATTTACCGTGCCATGTACACTGTCAGCTCATATTTTAAATGGCTGGATTCGCTTACAATCAAGTTCGTTATGTTCGCTGCGCTGATAATCGCATTCACTATTTCCCTTGCATTGGCCGAGGGATTTGACCAGGACAAGGTTGGGGCACCACCTCGCGGATGGTCGTGTGGCGTAACAGGCAGCGGCTCGCCGGTGTGGTTCGTGGAGGCAGACGCGACGGCGCCAAGTAAACCCAATGTTCTGATCCAGTCCGGCGGCGGCGCCTTTCCCTGGTGTGTGAAACGTGATGTCGCGCTTGCTGACGGTTTTGTCGAATCCGGGTTCAAGCCCTTGGGCGGACGGGAGGGTCAGGCTGGGGGGCTGGTCTGGCGCTGGAAGGACAGCGAGAATTACTACGTGGCACGCGCCAATGCTCTCGAGAACAATGTTTCCCTGTACTACATGGAGCGAGGGAAGCGCCACACGCTCAAGTATACGGACGCCCAAGTGCCCAGCGGACAATGGGGCACGCTGCGCGTCGAATTTAGCGGGAATCGGATACGCATCCTGCTGAACGGGAAAAGTTACATTGATATCGAAGACACCCATATCAGCGGCGCCGGCAGTGTCGGCGTATGGACAAAGGCCGACAGCGTAACCGCCTTCGACAATTTTTTGTTTGGCGATCTCAAGGCGGCGCAAGAGGTCAAGGGCACGCCACAGGCAGACCAAGAATCGCCTGCCGTCAAATCTTGGCGCGAGTCCGATATCTGAAAATATGAAATATGAGCTACCCGCATGAACGATAGACAGCCGCTGCGCCATAGCCGGCATATTCTGTTGCCGGAAATTTGCATTGAGGGGCGGCGGCAACTGCCCGATACCGGGGTTCCCAACAAACCTGCAACCGGCCCAAACATTGCGCATGCGGCAAATGCCGCAGTTAACCTGGCGGCGCTGCTCCGCATACTGCTCTTGCTGCTGGCTTTGCCGTTCGCAACGGGTTTGCACGCGACCGAGCAACCGTCCGGGCCGCCGATCCGCATAGGTTTGACCCCGGTATTTCTGGACGATCAAGCGACATTTATCAATGAATGGCGCGACTACTTGCAACACCATCTGAATCAGCCGGTGATATTCGTTCAACGCGGCACTTATCGCGAGATTGTCGAATTGCTGAGCAGTGGAAAACTCGATTTCGCCTGGCTGTGCGGCTACCCGTATGTGCGCAACAAAAAGATTTTCCGACTGGTTGCCGTGCCGCTCTATCAAGGGAAGCCTCTTTACCAGTCCTATCTGATCGTCCCCAGTTCCGATAAGCAGACCCGATCGCTGGATGACCTGCGCGGGAAAAATTTTGCTTTCTCCGATCCTGACTCGAATTCAGGCCACCTCTACACCGAATACTTGCTGGCGAAGCAAGGCAGCAATCCAACCTCATTTTTCTCCAAATCATTTTTCACCTGGAGCCATCGCAAAGTGGTCGAGGCAGTCGCGATCGGCCTGGCACAAGGCGGCGCGGTTGACGGTTATGTGTGGGACACGCTGGTGCTGGCGCATCCTGAACTAACTTCAAAAACCCGGATTGTGAGCAAATCCCCGCCATTCGGGCACCCTCCCTTTGTGGCAAGCGCCGTCACCCCAAAACAGGACATCGCTGCCCTGCAGCAAGCGCTGCTTCACATGGCGCAAGATAAAGTTGGCAGCCGCCTGATGAAAAAGCTTAATCTGGATAATTTTGTATACGGCGACGATCACCTTTTTGACGGCATCGAAGAAATGGCCCGGTTTGTTGCGAACACCAGAAATAGTGCATCTGAAAAATAATGCTGCATCTCAAAAACATCAGCCTCAAATACAAGATTCCCTTGCGCGTTACCGTGCTGGTAAGCGTGACTGCTTTCGTATTGGCATCAACGCTGGTATATCGCGGCATTGAGGACCTGCGCAACAACATGATTGCCAATGCAGACAGAATGGGGCGCGTCATTGCCGATACTGTCGTCCAACCCATGTTGCATGACGACGTATGGCGCTCGCTCGAAATCATCAACGCCCCATTCCGCATACCGGAATATCACGCCCCGGATCAGGGAGCGGAGTACATCCTCATTCTCAACGCCGCAAACAAAGTCTATGTCGCCACACAGCCGGAGCGCTTTCCACTATTGAGCGATCCGACTGCCATCGAACCACGCTACGCCGAAATACTGAAATCCTTGCCGGATTTGCACAATCCGGTTCCTACAATTATTGAGCCGCACAAATCAGCCAACTTGTTTTTGCTCATACCGATTCAATCGGATGGGTTACGTATTGGCACCCTGGTCATGAGTTACCCCAAATCGCCATTCATGTCGAGTTTTTACAGTTTGACCCAAGGCGCCATCCTGACTACCTTGCTGGTGATCATCGTATTACTGCCATTGGGTATGTATTGGGGGCGCAAGATGGCGGCACCATTGCTGCAGCTTTCTGACGCCATGCGCAACATAACGCCCGCCCTGCCGGAACCAGGCGAAATCATGCTCGAAGAATCCGATGACGAAATAGGGCAGCTCGGCAAAGCCTTCAAGGGTATGCTCACCGAACTCAAGGAGAAAGAACAGCTCCAGCAGCAGGTCATCTCATCCAATCGTCTTGCCGCGATTGGCCGGCTGACCGCCGGCATCGCCCACGAAATCAACAACCCGCTGGGCGGCATGCTCAACGCCATCAGCACCTACAAAAAACATGGCCTGCAAGATACACTGACCCTGAAAACCCTTTCCATTCTGGAGCGCGGGCTTATCCAGATCAAGGAAACGGTCGCGGCACTACTGGTGGAAGCCAAACCGAAGGCGCGCCCTTTCGACCAGAATGACGTAGAGGACATCCGCACTCTGATACAGCCCGACGTGAAGGCCAAACAAATTAATTTCACAGGGGAAATCGACATTGCCGGTATCCGATCATTGCCATCCACCCTGGTTAGGCAGGTCATCATCAACCTGCTGCTGAACGCCGTCCAGGCAACGCAGGAACACGGCCAGGTTATCTTGGACATCTATAGCGAAAATGGTAACCTCATCATTGATGTCGCCAACAGTGGCTCCTACATCCCCAAGGAAAAAGTGGCCTACCTGTTCGAGCCTTTCATTTCGCAGAATGAAACTGGCAGCGGCCTCGGGCTTTGGGTAATCTATCAGATAGTGCAGCAACTGGGCGGGCATGTCTCGGTGCAAAGCGAACCGGATGAAACCCGGTTTACCGTTCAACTTCCCTTGCAGAAAAATTGACCATCATGAGTAAACCCGCGCGACCTTTTCTTTGCCTGATAGAAGATGACGAGATCATGGGCGAGTCGCTATGCGACCGGTTCGCGCTGGAAGGTTTGCGCGTTGAATGGTACCAGACCGGCACCGATGCACTGCAAGCCATCAAGAATAATAACTATTGCATGATCATCAGCGATATCCGCCTGCCCGGCCTCAGCGGAGAAGAGCTTTTCGAAAAACTGCTCGCGGAAAAACAAACTCTCCCCCCTTTCATCTTCATTACCGGCCACGGCTCGATTGACCGCGCTGTTCGGTTGCTCAAGCTCGGCGCCGCAGACTATATCAGCAAGCCGTTTGACCTCGACCATCTGGTCGAAAAAATCTGCAAGCTCTGCCCTGCTCCACAGTTTGCGCCACCGGCAGCGCAGGGCGATCGCATCCTCGGCATTTCCCCCGCCATGCGCAACATCGAAGAAAGCATCCCGCGGCTGGCACGCCTGGCAAACATGATCCTGATTACCGGTGAATCCGGTGTCGGCAAAGAATATGTCGCACAGCTCGTTCACAGGCACTCGCGCGAGGGGGCTGGAACCTTGCCGTTCGTGCCGGTCAATTGCGGCGCAATCACGGAAACCCTGCTCGAATCCGAATTGTTCGGCTATGAAAAAGGCGCCTTTACCGGCGCATCGCGTACCCGCAAGGGCGTCATCGAGCAGGCGCATGGCGGCACGCTGTTTCTCGACGAGATCGGAGACATGCCGTTATCCATGCAGGTCAAACTGCTGCGCGCCATCCAGGAGCGCCGCATCGTCCGCGTCGGCGGCGAAATCCCGATCCCGGTGGATGTGCGCCTGATTTGCGCCACGAACCGCGACTTGAAAAAAATGGTTGAGGAAGGCGCCTTCCGCGAAGATCTGTACTACCGCATCCACGTCATACGCTTGCGCATTCCCCCGCTGCGCGAACGCAAGGAAGATATTCTCTGGTTTGCACAACAGTTCCTGCACCAAAGTGCCGAACAGTCTGGAAGTGAAAGCCGTTCGATCCCGCCCATTGCGGAACGCGCCCTGCTTGACTACCCGTGGCCGGGCAACCTGCGCGAACTCAAGCACAGTGTCGAGAGAGCCTGCATCATGTCTTCCCAGGCTACGCTGGAAACAGCCGCGTTTTTTGATGAAACGCCCTTCCAGCAACAGGCTGGAGAAATCACCTGTGAAGACAACTTGTCGGCTTACCTCAGAAGCTGCGAACGCAAATTCATCCTGCAGGCACTAGAGCGCAACCAGTGGCATTATGGCCATACCTCCGCCAGCTTGGGCATCAGCCGCAAGAACCTCTGGGAAAAAATGAAAAAACTGGACATTCAAGTAGACAAAGATAAGGATATTGAAGAGTAGTTACAGGAGCAGGGCAAAGTGTTGCCGGGATTTGCCTTGCTTACCGCTAGACTTTACTCGGCCAGATCAATCAATTCGACATAAATTGCAGCTTGCTTAACCAAATCATCAAAGATATTTTTCTTCTCTTTGTTATGATTCACTCAGGCAACTTGGCAAAACGGATGCCCGATACTCAAAGCATCCTTGAACCTTGTTGGTCTCCTCAACGCAATGCGGCTGCTTTGATCAGAAATTGCGGCGGAAGCCAAGGGCTATCGAACTGTTGGCAAGGCTACTGGATGTGTCATCCAGAAAACTGTAAGAAGCATTTCCCTTGTTGCCAATGCGGGTAGCAAACGCATATACCTTGGCCTGCTCGGTGAGGTTGTAGTTGTAGCCCAGCGTAGCTTGGTTAGCACCGCTATCAGGCGTCGTCGACCAGCCCCCCGTCACACCGTAGTTGATATGAAGCTCGTGCTTGCCGACTGGGTAATTTGCGGCGATCCGGACGTAGTTGCGATAGGCTGTTACTCCTCACAGGGGAATGGTTGCTGATCCATCGTACAGCCCGGCCAGAATGATACTGTTGACGGTGGTAGCCCCAGCCAGCGTCCACGCCTTACCCACCTTGAGATTCCGGCTCGCGGCATATCCGCCGGCAATCCACGAGGTTCCAGCCTCGTAAGTCAGCGCGAGCTCGTCTCGACTAGGATTGGAGGCGTTGGCCTTCGCGGAGCCCTTCGATAGAAATGCGTGCAGCAACTCTACCTTGATGGTGCCTTCTATAGGGGCGCGGTAATAAATGGCTCTCGACAAGCGCCCGCCGACAGCGTCTTCCGCCAGTAATTTATCGGACGACCTACCGCTGTCGTGGTTGTGCATACTGACTTCGTCGTAAGTCGCATGATAGAGCGGTCCCTCCATCATGCCGGACCTTACGATACCAAGCTTGACATCCTGAAGCCCCACCCAGGTATCCCGGCTCTTGACGATCCAGCCGTTGGGATCGTTCCGTAGCCGGGCCTCCACATGGATCATCGCAGCAACATCACTGCCAATGCTTTTCCCCCCACGCATGCCGAGCCGCGAACCGTTATCAACAAATCTGGTATTGGCCTCGGCATCCTCGATCTTCGCTCGTTCGAGGGTCAGGTTGAGGCGACCATATACGATAGGGCCGCCGAACACCGGTTCACCGGCGAATGCCTTGGAAATCGGGCTGAGTGCTATTGCAGTGACTACCACCAAGGCAAAAGACTTATTCACGTCATTCCCTGAATTTCCCGTACCGAAAAACGTTGGGGGCGTACAGGAGTTCCGCCGTCGTAGCCAAGGGCTGGGCGGGTCGCAAGAAAGCTCATCGTACCTACTTCAGTTCGCCAAAGGAGAAATCATCGAAGGCAGTAACGCTGTCTGCTTTCGTCCAGACGCCTACGGCGCCAGCATCGGTGATGTGCTCATCCTTGTATTCGATATAGCCCTTGCCATCCAGGAGAACTTTGATCTGCTTACCCTGAAAGACCACCCGAAGCTGGTGCCATGCGTCGCGGGCAACAGGCGCATCGACGTATTTCAATGTTGTGCGGTTTCCTTTTTTAATGTAATAAAGCGCTACGTTGTTCTCCAATGCATTGGCTCGCACGACATAGTAGTTATCTCCATCCTTCCAGCGCCATACGACACCCCCCGCCTGATCTTCTTTCCCGGAAATCGGCTTGAATCTGACTTCCACGAATCCATCGGCTATCGAAACGCCTTTCTTGATGCACCATGGGAACGCGCCATTGCCAGACTGTTTGAGTACATTCGGTTTGCTCGGGGCTGACGTGTCCGTCTCAATGGCCCACCTGGAACTGCCTCGCCCCGTAACGCCAGCAACCCAGCCAGCCGGGAGCTTGCCGGGTTGGTTCGTATCGAAACTCGCTGATTCAGCTGGCGGGGTGAAGTTCGCAATGTAACTTAAATCCTCGTCGGTAGGATCCATGGCCATCGCATTACTGCTCATTACAGCAAGCAGCATCAAACTTACTTTACGCATTGAAACCCTTTTAAATTTTCTTCACTTATTTAATGCGAGGGACTTGCCGGTCATCGCGTCATAGACATATTCGGCGACCTTTCCCTTGTCGGCCACGAGCACTACAAACACGGGCAGCTTCCTGCGTACTGCCGGTGAAATAGAGAACACAGCCCCTGAGTGTTCCTTTTGCGCTTGCACCGCAACGTCGCTCAAGGAATGTTTGGCGATCGAAGTCAATGTCAAATGCGCGGATGCGCGCGCCACGTGCGGGATGTCTTTGAAGACTTCAATTTCAGGCGCCCATGACGCCCTCTCCGGACTGCCGGAGAGTTCTTTCAGGACATTATGTTCCGAATCAACCGTAAGCCCCTTCTCTGCGGTATATACCGAAAGCGACAGATGCTTGTTATCATCGAGTTCAAACTTTGCCGAAATGGGAACTTCGGTGCCTTTGGTGGACTGCTTCAATCCGTCGGCCAGGGTGAGCTTGCTGTTGGGCAAAGCTTGCAACAGTGCGGCTTGCTCTGCATCATCGCTTGCAAACGAAACCTGGCTCGCGAGTATGCCTAGCGTGAGCGCCAAGGTGCCAAATACTGAGCGGATAATTACATGGGGGGTATTTTTCATGTCGATATTCCTTTTGGTAAGAGGTAAACGGAATGCTCATAGGCAGCTTGGCGGAATGGCTATAACAAATAACTTGCCCAACGTATATGCCGGGCTATAACCAGCCACTTGGTTGCCGCTTTTTGGCAACCAAGTGGAATGGCTGGGAGTTTCACCAGTGGATGGTTAGTAGTTTCATCAGAAGTTGTAAGTCAGACCAACTCCAAATCCTTTAGGATCTTCACCGGAGATAGCACCACCACCGGCTTTTCCACCATGGCCCCAGTTGTCCACGGTGTATGTTCCATTTGCATCATTGCTGGTTGCCGCATAAACGACATACACGTCCACGTTCTTGGAATAGTTGTAGTCATAACCCAGCGCGAACATGTTGGCGCCCGAATTGGCTGTGCCAGTCAAATCCCCCGCTTTGGAATACTGTGCCTTGACCGCGCTGTTGCCGCTCACATTAAACTTGCCGCCGATGTTGTAGACATTGCGTTTTTTGGAAGCAGAGCCAGTCACATCGGTCGTGGTTGAGACATACTGGGCCGTCACCATGCCTTTGCCGAAGTCATAGCTGCCTGCAACAGACGTGTTCTTGTTATCGGTATCGGTCACACCGCTGGTTGTACCGACTTTGAAATAGGCCAGGTGACCGGTGATGCCCGCGTTGCCATAGTCCAGCTTGACGCCGTTACTGCTCCTGCCAGTAACACCTGTGCTATCCAACGAGGAAGCCGGAATAATGGTCAACCCAGCCTTGAAGCCGTTGATATCCGGTGTTTTATATATCAGCACCTGATCCAGACGGCCACCCACACCGGCACCGGAATTGAAGTTGCCGGCATCGCCCAGTTGGTCGCCAAACAGGTTGGAGTCGTACACCCATTGATTGGCGCCACCCTGGCGGCCGATAGTGACGGAACCAAAGCCGCTGGACAGGCCGATGTACATGTCACGGGCATTGCTGAAAACTGGCCCAGTACCTCCTGCACCGCCATTGCCGTCTGGAACCTGTCCACCGACCGAGTTTACGCCGGATTCAAGCTGGAACATCGCCTTCATGCCACCATCCAAATCTGTTCCTCCCTTCACGCCGAAACGGGAAGAGTTCGAGTTAAAGGCCTGGTTGTTCTTGTTGGCGGCTATACCAGTTACAGAATCAAGCGACACATGTACGCGGCCATAGACGGTTGCGTCGGCCATTGCAGCGGCAGGAACCAAAGTGGCGGCCACTGCGAAAGCGATTAGTTTTTTCTTCATGCTTATGTCTCCTTGGGATTAATAATGAATGTCAAATAGGTTTGCTGCAATTAGAAATTCCGCAAGTTCTATGCCATTTGGTTAATGCACAATAATCAGCAATTTTATTTAGCTTGGGGTAAAGAAGGGCAGAAGCGAAGAAGCATGTTATGAAAGCGCACTTGCCCCCAATTTTTTTGAAGAATTGATTCGCTCGAGGTATTACCGCATGGTGGCAAACAATAAAAAATAATTACGGTTCGGTAATGAGCCGCCCCTGCAATATTCATTTTTCGCCCAAGCGCGGCAAGCGTAACTTCTCCGGGCTGGCGCATTTATATTCATTGCGCCATCGGGCCAAACCCTCGAACACCGGACCCACAGACAGGCAGCAAGAATTGCGCTCAAATGAGAGATGGCCAAGGGTGTGTCACCTTGAGCCGACAGGATGCTACTTGGTCGCGTCGGTGAGGCACTTCTTGGCGAAACTGTTCAGGCGGTTCCCTTGGGCTTCTTTTCTTCAGCCTTGACCTCGCAGCCCTTCTTGGCCGCTTCGGCCTTGGTTTCGCGCTCGCACTTCTTCAGGAAGCTCGCCTTGGCCGCTCACGCAAGCCTTTTCTAGGCAGCCTTGGCGTCACACGCCTCTTCGGCAAAGGCCAGTTGGCCCATCAGGAAAAAAGAACATAGGGCGATGGAAAGTTTTTTCGTGTGAGGCGCTCCTGTGATTATTTCTTGCCGATGTTGACTGCCGTCTTGAGGGTGGCACCCGCCTTGAAGGACGGTACCTTGGATGCCTTGATCTTGATCTCGGCACCCGTTGCCGGGTTTCGGCCCGTGCGAGCGGCGCGCTTCTTCACGGAGAAGGAGCCGAACCCCACCAAGGTGATGGAGTCCCCCTTCTTCAGCGCGTCAGATACGATTTCGACGAATGCGCCGATGGCGCGGTCGGCATCGGCGTTGCTCTTTCCGGTTTTATTGGCCAGCTCTGCTGCGAATTCCTTGCGATTCATGCTGCCTCCCTAGCAGCCTGTCTGGCTTCCACGATAAAAAATATCGTAAACAACCAACAAATTACAGTTGCGGTGCGGTATAATTACGCTTGTTAATCAATAAGTTGAATATAATTCCATGAGCCGCTTCAAGCCGATCAAACGTGACATGAACTACCTGTTCCCGCCTTCGATGAGCGACTGGCTACCGGAGCATCACTTGTCGCGATTTGTTGTTGAGATTGTCGATCAGCTGGACCTGAAGCCCATGGAACGCGCCTACGGCACCAGCGGGAGCGATCCGTATCACCCGGCATTGCTGCTGTCCGTTCTGGTTTACGGCTACGCCACGGGCGTGTTCTCCAGCCGCAAGCTGGAAAACGCCACCTACGATTCGGTCGCCTTCCGCTTTGTGGCCGCAGACGAGCACCCCGACCACAACACGCTGAACACCTTCCGCAAACGGTTCCTGAAAGAGATCGAAGGGCTGATGGTGCAAGTCCTGTTGATCGCCCGCACCCTGGGCGTGCTCAACCTCGGCAACATCGCGCTGGACGGCAGCAAGATCAAAGCCAACGCATCCAAACACAGCGCCATGAGTTACGGGCACATCAATAAGCTGGAAGAACAACTGAAATGCGAAGTAAAGAAGCTCATGGAGCTGGCCGAAGCGGCGGACAACGAGAAGATACCGGACGGCATGAACCTGCCCGACGAGATCGCCCGCCGCGAAGATTGCCTCAAGGCTATCGCCGGGGCTAAAGCCAAGATCGAAGAGCGCGCCAAAGAACGGTTCGAGCAAGAGCAAGCCGACTACCAGGCCAAGCTTGCCAAGCGCGAAGCGAAGGCAAAGGAAAGCGGAAACAAACCTCGGGGCAAACCTCCTGCTCCCCCTGTGGAAGGCGCGCAGGACAAAGACCAGATCAACCTCACCGACGAAGAATCGCGCATCATGAAAGTATCCGACGGCGGGTTCGACCAGTGCTACAACAGCCAGATTGCGGTGGACATGGACAGCATGCTGATCGTGACGAGCAACACCGTGCAGGCGTGCAACGACAAGCAGCAAGTCGAACCGATACTCGAACAGCTCAAGGCATTGCCGGTCGAGCTGGGCAAGCCCGGCAATCTGGTCGCGGACACGGGTTATTTCTCGGAGGCCAACGTCAATGCCTGCGGCGAACAGAAAATCACCCCGTTGATCGCGGTGAAGCGCGAGGAACACCACCCCGACCCGATGGCGCGATTCACCGAGCCGCCGCCACTATCGGCGGATGCCACGGAGGTCGAGAAGATGCGCCATTTGCTGCTGACGATGGCGGGGCGGGCACTCTATGCGAAACGCAAATGCACGGTGGAACCGGTGTTCGGCATCATCAAGGCGATACTGGGATTCCGGCAATTCTCGTTGCGGGGATTGGAAAACGTCAGCGGCGAGTTTAATCTGGTCGCGATGGCGTGGAATTTGAAGCGAATGTTCGTGTTGGCGGGGTAGTTTTGAGCGGCAACGAGGCGATTTGCGATGAAAATGACCGTTATCAAGCGACCAAAAACAGTTTGATGAGAAACTGAAAATGCAATTTATGAAATCACGATCAAATCCGCTCGGCAAGTCCGAGTTGTTGTTGAGATTAACGGGAAGCCAGACAGGCTGCTAGTTGGTTGTTGTGAACTGAAATAATGGCCACCATCACGGGCATGTACTAAAGAACAAACTCAAAATCAAAACGCTCCGCCAACACGATAGGCTTGACTGGAGCGCGCCCGCCCGGCTGGGTTCTGGTGCGCGACTGCTTGAGCGCAACGATACCGCAGCGTTCCAGCGTCTTGAGCGTGCGCGAGAGGTTGCCCGGCTTGCGCCCGGTGATTTCGGCGAGATGTGCGATGGATTCCGGATGTTGTTCGCGGATAAGCTTGAGCAGTTCCCGGTTTTCTTCCGATAGGGCGCTGGCCAGGGATTTGAAAGAGGTCAACCATACCTTGGGCTCGTTGGAACGAGGTTTGTATTGGCCCTTGGCGATCGCAATGGTGCGCGCCTTGATGTTGGCATAGGAAGTGATTCCAATTTTCACGCTGCTGCTCATATCCGTTACTCCTCGATGCCCGTATGCTTCTCGACTTCCGCCCAGAAATCCTCAAGCAGTTTTCCGGCGCCTTGAAACTGGTATTTCCTGGCCACCTCACCTGGGCCGTAATGCCAGTGATCGGCTTCGGTTGGCCGCTCGACGAAGCGGCCTTTTTTGAGCTTAATCGGGTGTGCATTGTCGAAGCCCAACACCCTTTGGCCAGTGCGATCATGCAATGTCAGCGCATACTTGATTCCGTGGGGAACCTCGGGGGATAGTTCCACCGTATGCGCCTCGAACCTGGCTAAAAATTGGCCGTCCATGAGCTCAATTTCGGCGCCATCAAGATCGAGCAGGGCTTGGAGTTCATGGGGCCTGATTTTCACGATTAGATATTATCATGGTTTGATAAGTTCTACCAGAGCAACCCGCGACAGAGCCAGGGCTCCGTCATTCACGACCTCAACTCATTGAAGTATCGTAGAGGATAAATTCCACTGGCTTTTTTGATTTGACTTTGCTATAACGTCTGGCATGAATGAAGCCAGACCGGAGCAGCAGGTTGAATTATCTCGGGTGCGAGTGCGCCTGATTTGTGCCCACGAGCGCGACAAGTGGGACGGCTTGATGCGCGCGCACCACTATCTCGGACTGACCGCCATGGTGGGGCGCAGTCTTCGCTACGTTGCCGAGATTGATGGGCATTGGCTCGCCCTGCTGGGTTGGGCCTCCCCTGCGCTCAAGTGCGCCAGCCGGGATACCTGGATAGGCTGGTCGCCTGCGCTGCAATGGCAGCGTCTGGGGTTGATTGCCAACAACAGCCGTTTTTTGATTCTGCCCTGTGTCCGGGTGAAGAACCTTGCCTCGCGCGTTCTGGGACTTAATCTCGCGCGTCTGGGCGCGGACTGGCGGTCCGCGCACGGGCATCACCTGCTGTTGGCGGAAACCTTCATTGATCCTGGCCGTTTCGCGGGCACCTGCTACCGCGCGGCCAACTGGATCGAATTGGGCGGCACGCGCGGCTTTGCCAAGTCCAACGAGACCTACGTCGAGCACGGTGCGACGAAGCGAATCTGGGTGTTCCCCTTGCACCGGCAAGCCCGGTTGATTCTGTCCCAAGCCCTGCCCCATCCCGAATTGCCCCGTCTGGAGATCAAGATGATGACACTGACCGATGCCGATGCCGCAGCACTGTTCCAGCGCCTGGACAACATTGAAGACCCGCGCGCGAAACGTGGGCGACGGCACAATCAACGCTCGGTGCTGGCGATTGTTCTTTGCGCCGTGATCAGCGGCGCGCAGGGTAGCACCGCGATCGGCGAATGGGCGCAGCGGCTCACGCCGCCGATGCTGCGCCGGTTGCGCTGCCGCCGCACGGCAGAGGGCAACTACGAGCCGCCATCGGAGCCCACTATCCGGCGCATCCTCGCCGCGGTCAATATCGAGCAACTCGAGCGCCAGTTGGGGGGTTGGCTGCAAACACATACCGCCGCCGATGAGCCGGTGGCGCTGGACGGGAAGTGTTTGCGCGGCTCGCGTGATCAAGGCCGCGCCCGGCAATTGGTGGCCGCCTTCGGGCACCACAGCAGCGTGGTCTTGAACCAGGTCGAGGTGGACGACAAGGCGAGTGAACTCAAGGCGGTGAAACCGCTGCTGGATCCTTTGCCGCTGGCCGGGCGCGTGGTCACCGCCGACGCATTGCATACGCAAGCCGAGACCGCGCGCTATCTGGTCGAGGACAAAAGCGCGCATTATCTGTTCACCGTCAAAGACAACCAACCCACGCTCAAATCAGACATCGCCCGCCTCCAGATGGAGGCACTTCCCCCCTGAGCACGAGACGCTGGACAAGGCGCATGGCCGGGTGGAAACACGACGTATCTGGACCAGTGACAAGCTCGATGGTTATCTGACATTCCCTCACGCGGCCCAGGTTGCCTGCGTGGAGCGTGAAATCTTCCACATCAGCCAAAACAAGACCACCGTCGAACGGGTCTATCTGATCAGCAGCCAAAGCCGCGCGCAGGCCGGCCCGGAACAACTACTGGCAGCCAACCGCGGCCATTGGGGTATCGAGAATCGCCTGCACCATGTGCGCGACATGGCCTACGACGAAGACCGTTGCCGCGCGCGCAAAGGCAACACCCCGCACGCATTGGCGTGCTTGCGCAACTTCGCAATCAGCCTGCTGCGGCTGTACCATGTTCCCAATATCAAGGCGGAATTGCGCGCCATGGCGGCGCAGGCGAACAAGGTGCTGGAGATGCTGCACCTGTAGGTTTCACCACCCCATGGAAAATGTGGATGCAGCGCCACACCAAGGGCGGCGCTCGTCCGCACTGCACCTTTGAGTGCGTGATCTACAGAAAAAACTGCCGTCGCTCAACCGCCCGACCTCCAGTAATTCAGGCCGCCCCCAACGGGGCGACTTTGACGGAACCGTGGCGACAGAGCAACCTGCACGCCGGCATGAGCCCACAAAATAACCGCACTTTCACTCACACTTGGCGCGCATCAAGTGCTGAAACGGCTGGGTTACGCCCGCCACGGACAAACCGACAAGGGCGTGTTGCTGCGCCACCTCGATCGCATAACAGAGCTGTCGCGGCGGCAGGTGACCCGGCTGGTGCGGCGGTACCGCAAGAGCGGCAAAGCGGTGAAGGAACGCGCCTTCCCAAGGCCGGGCCCTTCCGACGCCTCGATGCCGCCGACGCAGCACTGCCGGCCGAAATGGATATGTCGCGTTCACATTCCTCATGAATTGTCAAGCTTTCATTTAGCATCAAATTGACACCCATTGAGGGAACGCATATTTCTGAAATTCGTTCATGATGCCTTACGCCTTCTTAGGCAACCAAACCACCAGTAGCAACTATAGGAGACGCGCTCGTGAAGCTCGACGAACTTTTCAGTCCCAGCAACGAAAGTAAAAACATACAGATACTTTTTTCAATTTGCTCTACACGTTCCATTGAGTTCAAGGTCAGGATCAAGGGCAAGTGTAATAATCTTGCGTGTGATTTGGGCAGTTTCCAGTCCTCCATCCTCGTAGGGCTATCTGACAGATTCGCAGCACTCACGCATGATCTACTCGGTCTCAAAGAAAAAACGGTTATCCCTGTACAGGGTTTTAATGTTGATGGGTGTTGTCTGGTACCCAATGTTGATTTTGAAATTATAAAAGATGGATTCCACCTCGATGACTCATCAATAAAGTTGTTGACTGACACAATTGAACGGTTTTTTATGATGACCGTTTCAAATTTCCACAAAGGCCACCAGTGCGAGCTGCTAAATACATTCACAGAAGAACAGTTAGTGGTCCTGGAAAAAAACGCCGATGAATTTTTATCGAATTTTGAAAGGCGAAATATTTCAACGCCCATAAAAATTATTGGCCTCGGCCAGGAAAAGATTTTATCTGGCAAGTTTTTGCCGAAAAAAATAACTGAGGATATCAGCAGCGATCCATACTTTATTCAGGCCTATTTTAATGGTTATATTTTGGATCAGCATGAACTTCATTTGATGAAGGATGACGGAGCCAAGCTGGTTGTGTATTTTGACATCGACCAACAATTTAATGATGTACATAATCTTGGAGATAGCCGCCATGAACTGACAATCTTCAAGGTTCGCAATTTGGCAGGCAAGAAAAGGGGGAAAACGATAAATCTCGTAAACATTGAAGGGCTGGTTGACCCGCTTGCGAAGAAGCCATCTATCCCTGATGCGTGATAAATTTATTATCTACAGCTTCAGCGCCACACCACACATTCATGTTGGTTCCCGGATGTTCTCGACAATTCGTATGGCACGGATCCGAGCGAAGCTTTACTCGTTAACCTTGCTTGATACCATCTACTTACTTCACTGCCGTTGATCCATATAACGTCATGCGTTATACTGCCACATGATTACCGGATTTGCCTCAAGGGAAACCGAAAAGATTTGGCGGGGAGAAATATCCCGCAAGTTGCCGCAGGATATTCAGCAGGTTGCGTTGCGCAAGCTGTTCATGCTCGACAAGGCACAGTCGTTGAATGATCTGCGAATCCCGCCCGCAAACCGGCTTGAGGCATTGAAGGATGACCGGAAAGGCCAGCACAGCATTCGTATCAACGACCAATGGCGCATCTGTTTTATTTGGACGGCAAGTGGCACTGATTCAGTCGAGATCGTTGATTACCACTGAGGAGAAAGAAATGGGCAAGCTACGCAATATTCACCCCGGTGAAATACTCCTTGAGGAATTCTTGATTCCAATGGGGATAAGCCAGACCAGGCTGGCTCACTCGATTGGCGTTCCCCCGCGCCGCATTAACGAGATCGTGCTGGGAAAACGCGGAATTACCGCCGATACGGCCCTGCGCCTGGCAAAGGTCTTTGGTGCTTCTGTCCAGTTCTGGATGGGTTTGCAGGATGAATATGAATTGCGCGAAGCCCGCAGCTCAATCAAGGACCAACTGGAGCAGATGATGCCGCTGGCAGCGTAGACATAGGAGAGCAAACAGAACTTCCTGGCTATGTGGCCTTGTGTGTTTTGCAGGATGGCCCGGCAGAAAATGCAAACGCGCAGGACATCGCTATCAGCTCGAAGCTGCTCCTGATCACGCTTTCATCATCCTCAACCCAGAATGCTGCGCACCTCACCTTCACATCTACCAGCTTGTTGTCGCCAAAGCATGCGGTATCGATCTGGATCGTGCCTTTCTCGCATTTCTGCGGCAGCGGCTTGAACCCATATTTCTCGGCGCGATCCAGCAGCTCCGGCTCTATCCGGCCAGTATGAAAAACTGGTACCGGGATTGATCAACGCCAAAGTATTCGAGCATTGTTCTCATCAAATAGCCTATATTGATACCTCACGTTCGCTGCCTACGATTTCCGGGCGCCTCAATAGCAAACTGCAACATCGCAATAATTCCATATCAGACGCCATTCAATTCCATATTGGACAGTATTTTCCAATTCAGGTATGAGCCTGAAGCGGCGACGATCTGGGTGATTTGTTTGTGCGGGTTGGTCGGGTTTAAAAGTTAAGTTTAATGGATTTTTGCCAGTCGGTTTTGAGTTTATTTTCTAATGATTTTAGTCTCAAGAATTGGTGCTTTTCCGGTGTTGTTTTCCGATCGGTTATGCCCGGCGTTTTTGTTTTTGAAAACTTGCAAATAAATCACTCTTGGCGCGCTGCATTTCCTGTGCTGCTGCCAAGTCTGTTTCGGACTTCGCCTGCGCCTGCAATGCGTCCAGAGTGATGCCCTCTTTGAGCGTGACTAAACCCTTCACACTCAACAGCACCAAGCATTCCAGCGGAGTCTTCACATCCTCGTCTTTATAGCGTTTGACGATCTTGCCCTTGGGGCTAATGATCTCGGTTGCAAACATGCACGGGCGGTGAAAGTTGAGCCACGGATTGAACGTTTCCTGATAGAACTCATTGATGGGTTTGGCGTACTTCTGGGGGATATGTTCGAAGCCCATGTGCTTGCGCACCACACTGGCATTCTTGCTCTCGGCCAGCGCGTTATCGTTGCTGTGGCGCGAGCGAGATTTGGTTTGCTCGATGCGCAGCTTCTCAAGGATCGCAGCCACCGGGCCATTGATGTACTCGGAGCCGTTGTCCGAGTGAAACCCCATAATTACAAACGGGAACTGTTCGATCACCAACTCCAGCACGGGCAACAAAAATGCCTCGCTAATACCCTGCACGCACGCCTCGACCTGCCACTGGCTGACCTCGTCAACGCAGGTGATGTGATACACGCCTTTGATGCCGTCAAGATCGCCTTGGTGGACGGTGTCGATGCGCACAAACCCAACCCGCCCTTTGGGGCGTGGTACTTTGCGTACCCCGATGTGATTGCACACCGGATTAGTCTTGGTGAAAACCACCCGCAAGGCTTGATAGCCCGAGCTTTTGCGCAGGTTGTACAGGTGCGAAACCGACAGGCCGGACACCCGCTCATAGCGCGCGTCACCATAGACGCTGTAAGCGCGCTGCAAGAGGTGCGCAATGGCCGGGCCACACACGTCCTCATTGGCCTTGTCCATCTCTGCGAGAAGCGCGATATCGATAGCCGTGTATTTGCGCGCAAAAGGGGCAGCAGGCGCACGGTAGCGTTTGGACAGGGTACGGTAGCCAAGCGGTTTGTGAACCACTGCGTGACCAGGCGTGTGACCTGCGCGCGGCTGTAGCCGCTGGTGACTTGCAGGTACTTCAGCAGCACACCTTTCTCTCGCTTGCCCTGCTTGGGATAGTCAAAGCGTTTGAGCACGCGACTGATGTGCTCATAGCGTTCGCTGTCGTCACCAGACTTGGTGAATTCAATCTGGAGGCAGCCACCAAGAAATTGCTCAATCTGTTCTATCGTGCAAAGCCGTGTTTCGTTCATGTTGATCATCATCCTTGCAATGATCAACCCACTCCTTCAATCGACCTCAGATTCTTCGCTTCAGGCTCATTCCTCGTTGGAAATACAGCCCTCCTTCAGGCTCATACCACATTGGATAAGGCTTGGACGTTACAAGATTCCACTTTTGACGTAGAATTGCGTATCTTCAATTGAGACAATCTATGGCTGGAGAAGCGCATATTTATCCACGGTACATCCGGTCACGCATCGTAGATGCGCTGACTGATACGCCGGTGGTACTGTTAAATGGGCCGCGCCAGGCGGGCAAAACGACGCTGGTGCGCCAATTTGCAGGAGATGACCGCAGTTTCATTACCCTGGATGACGAGTTAACCCTACTGGCTGCTCGCCAGGATCCAGTGGGCCTCGTACGAAGCCTCGACCGCGCGGTGATTGATGAAGTGCAACGAGCGCCGGCACTCCTGTTAGCGATAAAAAAATCTGTTGATGAAGATCGCCGGCCAGGCCGTTTTCTCTTGACCGGGTCGGCCAACCTGATGGCGCTTCCCTCCGTGGCAGATTCTTTGGCGGGCCGGATGGAAACTCTGACTATGCTTCCGCTTGCCATATGCGAAATGCAAAAGGGCAAGGGCAAATGGATTGACGCCGTTTTTGACGGGCGCATCCCTAAAACAAAACACCCGGAGGTGGGCGAAAAGCTGATGGAAAAAGTCCTGCGCGGCGGATATCCAGAGGCAGTTTCGCGAGCAACGCCGCGCCGCCGCACTGCCTGGGCAAAACAATATGTTGAAGCCCTCATTCAGCGAGATGTGCGCGACATTGCCAACATCGACAAACTTAGCCAGCTACCCCAGTTGCTCAATTCTCTGGCCTTCATGGCCGGCCAACTGTGCAACTTCGCGCATCTCGGCGGGCAGGTGGGATTGGACAGCAAGACAGCCAATAAATACCTTGCCGTGTTTGAGCAGATGTTCCTGCTTCGCCGGGTGGGGCCATGGTCCATTAATCGCCTCAGCCGCATCGTCAAGACTCCAAAAATACAGTTCATTGACTCCGGCTTGCTCAGTACGCTGATCGGATTGACGGAAGCAATCGCTGCCCGCGATCGCGCATTGTTTGGCCGCGCGCTGGAAAGCTTTATCTACTCTGACGGATCTTCCACCAGTCAATTTTCATCAATGCATTGATTCAATTGAGCTTGACCCTGTTTCTTGAGGTTTTTTAATTTTATTGTAGGCATGTAATTAGCAAACTAAAGCTAAAGTTGCTTGCAATAACCTGCTTTGTATGTAAAATACATAGTCATGTATCTGACCTCAATCCCCAACCGGAACTCCCCGCCCGCAATCCTTTTGCGCGAAAGCTATCGCGAAGACGGGAAGGTCAAGACGCATACGCTCGCCAACGTGACGAACTGGAACCCCGCCGTTGTCGAAGCCATGCGCTCGGCATTGAAGGGCGAGTTCGCATCTGGTGGCGACCCGGTATCGGGCGAAATATTCGGCGTTCTATTCGCCCTCAAACAACTCGCCGACCGCCTCGGTATCTCTGGCGCATTAGGCAAAAGCCAGGAAGCGCTCAGGGTGCTATTTCTGGTGTTGGCGCGCATCGGTCATGCGGGTTCGCGACTGTCCGCCGTGCGCTGGGCAAAACAGCACGCTACGGCGGACATCCTGGGCCTGTCAGCCTTTGATGAAAACAACTTGTACGGCGCGCTGGATTGGCTTGCTGCGCGGCAGGCCAAGATCGAGCAGCGCCTTTACCGCGAGCACGTGAAGCGCGCGGGGCGCACACCGTTGCTGGTGCTCTATGACGTGACCTCGAGCTATCTGGAAGGCGAGCAAAATGAACTGGCCGCCCACGGCTACAACCGCGATAAAAAAAGCGGCAAGCAGCAGATCGTGATCGGGCTGCTGACCGCGGATGACGGCGAGCCGCTGGCAGTGCGAGTGTTCGAAGGCAACACCGCCGACCCCAGCACCGTGGCGGAGCAAATCCGCCTGCTGAAGGAGCAGTTCAAAATCGACGAAGTCGTGATGGTGGGCGACCGTGGCATGATCAAGGCCAAAGGAAAATTGGCGCTAGAAGGAAAGGGCTGGCACTACATTACCGCCCTGACGGATGCGCAGATTCGCACCCTGCTCAAAAGCGGCGTCCTGCAAGCAGATCTGTTCGATAGCGAAATCTGTGAAGCCGAGCATGGCGACAAACGGCTCATTCTGCGCCGCAACGATCAGACGCGTGATCGCGAAGCGTTGCGCCGCAAGGATAAGCTCGCCACCTTGCAAGAAAAAATAGCGGCGCGCAACACCTTTGCCGGCGAGCATCCTCGCGCCAATGCCGAAGCCGGGTTGGCGCGGTTGCAGCGCTGGGTAAAAAGCCACAAGCTCACCGCGTTTGTCACGCTGTCGCTCGGCGTTGAAGATCGCAAAATATCTTGCGACACCGATCAAGCGCTCATGCAGAATGCCGCCTTGCTTGATGGGTGTTACTGCCTGGAAACCGATGTGAGCCCGGAACACATGCAAGCTGCGACGGTTCACGCGCGCTACGGTGATTTGCAGAAAGTCGAGCGGGATTTCCGCACCATGAAAACCGGCTTGCTGGAAGTGCGCCCTATCTTTTTGCGGAACGCCGAGCGAACCAGAGCGCATGTGTTTGTGACCATGCTGTCACTGAAAATCGCCCGCGCTTTTGAAGGCCTGCTGCATGAGGCCATGGGCAAGATCGCTACCGGCACAGAGGCGGTGACAATCGATGATGCGCTCGTCGCACTGTCTCGTCTGACCTACCTACATTACGAGTCAAATGAAGTATCGTTCACCCGCTTGCCACAACCCGATGCGCTCCAATCTCGGATACTCAATGCACTCGGCCTAACGTTTCCTGCTGGAGCAGCTCAATGTAGGCAGTAAGCTCTTTTGCGGAAAGTCAGTAATTTTATTTAAACTCAATGTCTTGTAGCGATATATCGCCTTGGGCTAGATGGAATATCCGTCTGAGCTGCTAAAGCAGGTGACTTGGGCGGATCGTGATTACGTGATACATACCTATCGCGACAAGGATCAGGTCGAAGTGGATTTTGTGATCGAGGATTCTGCCGGTCAAGTTGCAGGAGTAGAAGTCAAAGCAGCGGCGAGTGTCAGCACGGGCGACCTGGCAGGACTAAAGAAGCTGGCTGCACTGGCAGGCAAGAAATTCGTTTACGGTATCGTACTATATGACGGCAACGATACACTGCCAATTGGGGAACGGATCTGGGCCGTACCCATTTCCACCTTGTGGAGTGAATGACACTGTCGGGTGTGCGTTCCCAGAAACCGCGCAGTTCAAAGTTTGGCATCTGGATACGAAGAGAATCGAGCCACATGAGTTGCACGAACCGGCGGTGCAAGCATGAATTTGCTTTGTGTGGAAACCTGGTTACCCGGCCAATGTGTTCCTGCCGGCTTGCCAGGTTGAAAACGCAAACGCGCAGAACATCGCTATCAGCTCGAAGCTGCTCCTGATCACGCTTTCATCATCCTCAACCCAGACTGCCGCGCACCTCACCTTGATATCTACCAGCTTATTGTCGCCAAAGCATGCGGTATCGATCTGGATCGTGCCCTTCTCGCATTTCTGCGGCAGCGGCTTGAACTCGTATTTCTCGGCGCGTTCAATCAACTCCGGCTCTATCCGGCCAGTATGAAAAATCTGGCACCGGGATTGATCAACGCCAAAGTATTCGAGCATCATCCTCATCAAGGCAAACTGCCATTCCTCCCACATTACAATCTGCCGGTTTGCGCCAACCATCCAGGCGATGTGCAAATGAGATGGTACTCCACTTTCCGGAATATCCATTTTTAGCGACACCGCGAAATCGATCAACATTTTCCACGCTGATTCCTTGTCGGCCGATGCGGCGCCATCATCCAGGCTTGACCACATTTTCAGTTCGATGCCTCCGATCGCAAGCGCTATGCGATTGGCTGCGGCATGCCGCGCATGGTGCAATGTTATCCGCTTATTCCCGGTGGATGCCTTTAGCGCGTCAACGGCGGCTTTCTTGATCGAGGCGGTCATCAGTTTGTCGCTTGCATTCTCGTCAAAGAAAAGCGGGACTGCCATGTCCGCGCCATGCACTGACTCGGCATGCGCGAGCCAGTGGTCGATGATGTCGGTTTCCATTTCAGACAAATCAAAAACCAGCGGCAGTTGGCGGCGCGAGGTTGGGGTATTCAGTTTCCTGAATTTATTGTTGTGTAACAGGGCCTGATCCGGCAGCGCTTATTATTTAAAATTTCCAACAACCCCCGTTCCAAATCTGGTAGTCTTTAATTTGCTGTTGTATCGGTTCCTGGTTGGCCCGCCGTAACGCCGTCTTGTCTTCCTGTTGGAAGGTGAGCCGGGTCTGACGGCCCGCGAGTGGCTGGCCTGGTTCAAGTGCGACGGAATGTGCCGTATCGAAGCGCTGCCAGCGAGCAGGTCAGCAGATCCTATGAGGGTGCGAGGCTCCAACCATTTACGACGAATCCGTCGCCAATCGAGTTGCGAGGGCCTTTCCATACGCTCGAATTCCATAACGGAGTTTGGCGTATATATCATCATATCTGTCTTTCCTTGCGAGTTCTGGCCGTGCCCTTTTTATTTAACAGGGGTAGCCATGTCTCATCCTGAATTACTCGATGCCGTCTCCACGATATACCAGCAGCCAGACGCCATGTTGCGGGTATTGGAAGGCAAAGCGGCGGCAGCCGAGGCGGCACTGGAAGTCACCGACATCGCCATGCGCGTATGTGGCGGTGCGGCGTTCCGCAAAGGCGCAGGCGTCGAACGTTATTTCCGTGACGCACGCGCCGCTTCCTGCATGGCGCCGACTTCAGATGTGGCATTCGATTTCATCGGCAAAATTGTCTGCGGCATGCCGTTATTCGATTGAGGAGCACGCACATGTCCAGTCCGCTGGTAATGGGTGCGGTAGCGTACGCGCCAAAAGTGGTGACGATTTGGGAAGGCTTCAAGGAATACTTCCGCCGTCACGATTTCGAGTTCGACTTCATTCTCTATTCGAACTACGAACGCCAGGTCGAGGCGCTGTTTGACGGTTCCATAGACATCGCATGGAACTCGCCTCTGGCATGGGTGAGGGCAGAACGCATGGCGCGCGCACGGGGCCAGAGCGTGCGTGCCGTAGCCATGCGCGACACCGATTGCGACCTCGCCTCAGTGCTGGTGGTGCGCAGTAATTCCCCCATCGTCGCGACTGGGGAGTTATCCGGCATGAGCGGAAAGATCATCGGTTTCGGCGCAATAGATTCGCCCCAGGCCAGCCTGATCCCCCTCGAGTATTTGCGCACGCATGGTTTGGTCGCCGGGCGCGACTACACAGCCCGGTACTTCGATGTGCTCAGCGGAAAACATGGCGATCACATCGGCGGCGAGCGCGATGCGGCGCTGGCTCTGATGGCAGGCGAAATTGATGCGGCATGGATGATCGAAGGCAACTATACCGCGTTTTCGCATGAAGGCGTTTTGCCTGCGGGGGCTACCCGCATTGTGGCGCGCATGGGGGGCTACGACCATTGCAACTTTACCGCAAGCCCCACCGCTCCGGAGGAATTGGTGGCGCGCTTTGTCGAGTTGCTTCTGGGCATGGGCTGGGATGACCCGGAAGTACGTCCGCTACTGGAACTGGAAGGGCTCAAGGCGTGGCGATCCGGGCGCACGAACGGCTATGGCTGGCTGGAGCGCGCAGTGGACGACGAGAAATTCTATGACGCAAAAGGAAACATCCTGGCCATCGGTTACCGATATTGAATATCCGGGGCAAGGCGCCGAAGGCCATCTGCAGCTACAAGCTGGATAAGGTACAAGGCCCGAAAAAACTTGCTGCAAGTTCTGGAAAAAATTAATTAAAGGAGATGATTATGAAAAAATTTGTATTTGCTGCAACGCTGGTTTCCTCAATGATGTCTGTGCAGGGCGTGATGGCTGCTGAGGCTATCACCATTACGGGCGATCCCTGCACCGTGCCTTTAGCCAAAATGCTGGGAACGGCGTTTACCAAGAAGACCGGGAAAAATGTGGAGGTTGAGGGGGCATCCTGCGGCGCCGGTATTTACAAGGCCAGCCAGGGAAGTGCAGATATCGGTGTGAGCACCCATGAAGTGGTGCTTTCCTATCTCCCGGCTGGAACCGTCAACACAGTTATCGCCAAGGCGCCCACGGTTGTGCTGGTTAACAGGAACAACCCGGTAAACGATCTGAAGCTACAGCAACTCAAGGACATCCTCTCCGGCAAGATAAAGAACTGGAAGGAAATCGGCGGCAACGATCTGGAAATAAAGAATGTCCTCCTGCAGCCCTGCACCACCACAATCTTTCCCAAGAGATCCGCTCCGTTCGGCAAAGACATAGTCAGGCTGGCACCCGAAAAGCCGGGTAACCCCGTGGAAGGAACCAACAAACTGGTTGAGGCAAATGAAGGGGCTATGGGGCTACAGATTTACGGCTATGAAAGCCCATCCGTCAAGGTGCTGACCATAGACGGATACCTGCCTGACGCGAAAACCTTTCCTGCCAAATATGACTTCTATCAGGACTACAACGTCGTCACGCGGGCGGACGCGAAAAGTGATGCCAAGGCCTTCATAGATTTTGCCTTGAGTCCGGAAGGTCAGGAGATAGTGGCCTCGCTCAAGCACATAGGGGTGAAGAAGTAGGGTAGGGCGCTTTTTGCATTACTGGGCGTTTGTTGCAGGAATGAATTATTTCAAAGCATGCGGCGGGATAAGGCTCCCAGAGCTTCAAATGGGGTTGGAATAATGTGGCGTTATCCCTGCCGCATCATCTAAATCGGTCGTTGAGGAGAGTGTCTGATGAAAGAGTGGCGCAGGTGTATAGGATTTTTTTCCAGACTGGGCATGACTCTGTTTTTCTTGGGCGGGAGTGCTATCTGTATCGCGCAGGTGGCAGATATCCCGCAGGCTGAATTGATGCAACGCATCAAGACTCACCAGGCGGGACTGATATTAGATGTGCGCAGTACGTATGAGTACGCGGCAGGCCATATACCAGGTGCAATCAATATCCCTCATGATCAGCTAGCAGCCTGTCTGGCTTCCACGATAAAAAATATCGTAAACAACCAACAAATTACAGTTGCGGTGCGGTATAATTACGCTTGTTAATCAATAAGTTGAATATAATTCCATGAGCCGCTTCAAGCCGATCAAACGTGACATGAACTACCTGTTCCCGCCTTCGATGAGCGACTGGCTACCGGAGCATCACTTGTCGCGATTTGTTGTTGAGATTGTCGATCAGCTGGACCTGAAGCCCATGGAACGCGCCTACGGCACCAGCGGGAGCGATCCGTATCACCCGGCATTGCTGCTGTCCGTTCTGGTTTACGGCTACGCCACGGGCGTGTTCTCCAGCCGCAAGCTGGAAAACGCCACCTACGATTCGGTCGCCTTCCGCTTTGTGGCCGCAGACGAGCACCCCGACCACAACACGCTGAACACCTTCCGCAAACGGTTCCTGAAAGAGATCGAAGGGCTGATGGTGCAAGTCCTGTTGATCGCCCGCACCCTGGGCGTGCTCAACCTCGGCAACATCGCGCTGGACGGCAGCAAGATCAAAGCCAACGCATCCAAACACAGCGCCATGAGTTACGGGCACATCAATAAGCTGGAAGAACAACTGAAATGCGAAGTAAAGAAGCTCATGGAGCTGGCCGAAGCGGCGGACAACGAGAAGATACCGGACGGCATGAACCTGCCCGACGAGATCGCCCGCCGCGAAGATTGCCTCAAGGCTATCGCCGGGGCTAAAGCCAAGATCGAAGAGCGCGCCAAAGAACGGTTCGAGCAAGAGCAAGCCGACTACCAGGCCAAGCTTGCCAAGCGCGAAGCGAAGGCAAAGGAAAGCGGAAACAAACCTCGGGGCAAACCTCCTGCTCCCCCTGTGGAAGGCGCGCAGGACAAAGACCAGATCAACCTCACCGACGAAGAATCGCGCATCATGAAAGTATCCGACGGCGGGTTCGACCAGTGCTACAACAGCCAGATTGCGGTGGACATGGACAGCATGCTGATCGTGACGAGCAACACCGTGCAGGCGTGCAACGACAAGCAGCAAGTCGAACCGATACTCGAACAGCTCAAGGCATTGCCGGTCGAGCTGGGCAAGCCCGGCAATCTGGTCGCGGACACGGGTTATTTCTCGGAGGCCAACGTCAATGCCTGCGGCGAACAGAAAATCACCCCGTTGATCGCGGTGAAGCGCGAGGAACACCACCCCGACCCGATGGCGCGATTCACCGAGCCGCCGCCACTATCGGCGGATGCCACGGAGGTCGAGAAGATGCGCCATTTGCTGCTGACGATGGCGGGGCGGGCACTCTATGCGAAACGCAAATGCACGGTGGAACCGGTGTTCGGCATCATCAAGGCGATACTGGGATTCCGGCAATTCTCGTTGCGGGGATTGGAAAACGTCAGCGGCGAGTTTAATCTGGTCGCGATGGCGTGGAATTTGAAGCGAATGTTCGTGTTGGCGGGGTAGTTTTGAGCGGCAACGAGGCGATTTGCGATGAAAATGACCGTTATCAAGCGACCAAAAACAGTTTGATGAGAAACTGAAAATGCAATTTATGAAATCACGATCAAATCCGCTCGGCAAGTCCGAGTTGTTGTTGAGATTAACGGGAAGCCAGACAGGCTGCTAGGCTCCCGGATTGCTGAGATCGATGCGCACAAAAACAAGGATGTTGTGCTGTATTGCGGCAGCGGCGGGCGTGTAGTTACCGCCGCGCATACCTTGCGAGCTGAGGGTTTTAACAAATTGCTGCATCTGGAAGGGGACATGGACGGTTGGCGCAGTAACCGTGATCTGCCGATACAAAAATGCCAAGCCTGCTGATCAATCAGGGGGGCATAAAACAGAGGCGCATGATGTCTGCTGCCAATGAACTGGAATTACTGCGCACGGCCCTTTCGCTGGATTGCACTCTGTTCACCGTTCAGCGGCATTCATCACGGCCCAAAGGCAGTATCCGGGTGGACTGCTTCGTTTCACAGGGAGCGAGCTGTCCAGGGCTGATAAAGATAACCAACCTCGTAGCCAGCGTACTCAAATACCACCGGAATGGCCACGGGTTGGCCTTGAGCGACAGAGAGGGCGTAGATCGGAATTTAGTCGCCGCATTGTCCAATAAACTCGAACTGGATATTAAACACGAGAGGCTGAACTCAAAAAACCATTGCTATCCCAAGTTGTTTTTTTATTGAAAGAAAGGAGTTTTAAATGTTTGCACGAATATTATGGGTGCTGTTATGTGCGTTGTTTATTTTCCCTTGTTCCTTGATGGCCAAGGACAGGAGCGGTGAAGTCGAACTTGCCGTTACCGTCGCTGCCCCGGATGACAGCAAGGATGTAAGGGTCTGGATTCCCTATCCTGTATCGAATAGTACTCAGGATATATCGGATGTCAGAATAAACGGTAATTTCTCGCAAAGCGGCATTTACGGTGAGAAAGAAACGGGTAACCTTGCCCTATATGCCGAGTGGAAAACGCCAACAAAAGATCGGGCTATCACACTGACCTTCAATGCTACGGCAAAGGAATTGATAAAAAAAGATTTCCCCGCAGTGGAGTACGCTATCCCTGTTGAAATAAAGGAATACCTCAAGAGCACTGCGTTTATTCCGACGGATGGCAAGGTCAAGGAAATTGCTCTCAGCATAACCAATGACAAGCAGAAAATCAGCGAAAAGGCGCGGGCCGTTTACCAGTGGGTGGTTGAAAATACGGTAAGGGATCCGGATGTCAAGGGGTGCGGCACCGGCGAAGTTGAAAAAGTGATCGCAAAGAAGGGCGGAAAGTGTGCTGATATAAGTTCGGTTTTTGTTTCAGTTGCCAGGGCAGCCGGAGTGCCGGCACGGGAAGTTTTCGGTCTCAGGCTGGGAAAAAAGGATGAAGAGGATATGACCGGCGGGCATCACTGCTGGGCCGAGTTCTACGTGCCCGGTTCCGGCTGGGTTCCGGCGGATCCTGCGGATGTCAGAAAAATCATGTTGGTAGACAAGCTGGATATTAAGGGCGCTCAAGACAAAATAGACTATTATTTTGGTGGAGTTGACCAATACAGAATTGCGCTGGCCAGAGGCGGAAGGGGGTATTACCTGAACCCGCGCCAGAATGACGGCCCTCTGAACTACTTCATGTATCCCTATGCTGAGGTAAATGGGAAGTCCCTTGAATGGCTGGCAGTTCAGACCGACCTGAAATATAAAATCAAGTTTAAGGCACATTGATCCTGCTTTTTAATTTGAATGCCGCGAAGCGTCATTCATCACTCTCCTCCATTAGGGGGGTATGAGAAATAACCTGCCACTTAGAAATCGTTTTTTGATTGCTGGGTGGAATGGCTATAACCAATGTTGCGTTGCGGAAAAAATTTAGTTTCGGCCAACCTTAAGGTTAACCTGCACTGAAACTTCGTTTTTCGCGCCTTACTGACGACTCCGCACGGGCTGCTTTTGCCCGTAGCGGATCGGCGTCCCCTTGCGGGGCATTTGGGCGAACGCTGAATTTTTAGAAGTGCTCTATAGTTGTATCTCACGAATTTATCTCGCGGAAGTTATCTTTGCAAAGCCAACTGGATAAGCCAACTGGATAACCTGACAAACATCGCCGCAAGCCATTGGTTATTGTGTCCTGCGGGTATGAAACGTTCCGGCTCTTTGACGTAGATCAAAAAAGAGGGGGGGGGGTTATGCTATATTGCTGCGGCTTACCCAAAGGGGGCGCAAAGTTGTACAAGCTGTGAATCTGCGAGCTAATAACCACACTGGTATTGTCGAAATGCAGAGTCGTACTGTGCAGGTTGGGCGTTTGGTTTAGGAATTCTGAAAATATTAAGTAGCTAAAGAATAAATTAAAATAATAATCCGCGTCAGTTTGTTTTTTTGAATTCACAGAAATAGAAAATAGAAAGGAGTGCGACATGAGACTGCTAGCAGTCACCGTTTCCCTTGGAGCGGCTTTGCTGGTTATGACGACAGCACCCAGCTACGCGGCTGGTGGGGATGCAATTTTCAAGAAGAGCTGTGCCAGTTGCCATTACGCTGATGGCCCTGCCAAGGAAAAAACAATAGCAGATCAACTGGCCAAGAAAGGGCCGGAGCTATGGTATGCCGGCAGCAAGTTTCAGAAAGCTTGGCTTGCGGCATGGTTGCAGAACCCCAAACCAATTCGCCCGCTGAAATATAACTCGCTCTCTGAAAAGAACAAGGGCGACCATCCCAAGATGTCGGCTGGAGATGCGGCTGCGATAACGGATTTCTTGATGGGTCTGACCTCGCCAGAAGTCAAGGCAGGCGTAATTAAACCCAATGAGTCCTTACAGGGCAAATCTATCTTCGTTAAAAAAATGCCCTGTGGCGGATGTCACGAGTATCCACAGAAAGATGGGTTGCACGGTGGGAAGAGTGGGCCTAGTCTGGCTGGAGCCAGCAAGCGGTTGAACCCTGACTGGATTTACGCCTATTTGGCGAACATCAAGGTATTCAAGCCGGTTCGGGATATGCCTGACTTTGGCAGCGTGCTTAACCCGAAAGACCTGGAGAACGTAGCGGCGTATGTGGCTACTTTCGAGTAATGCGAACGAACGGAGGGATAAACTCATGTCGAGATTTGTAATAACAACCACTATGGCGCTTGGCCTGTTTCTGGGTGCAGTGGGTTCAGCACAGGCGGGGGACACAAAGCAGTTGTTTGATTTTTATTGCGCCCAGTGTCACGGGACTGAGGGTGATGGCAAAGGCATCAACGTCGGGAAGGATTTCGCTACCGACCCGCGCAACTTCACCAGCGCCGCAGATATGGAAAAACGTTCCGATGAAGATATCAGGGGCGTAATCAAGGACGGCGGCCCGTCCATCAGCAAATCGCCGTTGATGCCGCCCTGGGGCGCCACCTTGTCTGCGGCGCAAGTGGATGATCTGCTGGCCTATATCCGGAAGATGTGCAATTGCAAGGCTAAATAGCGCAAGCGGCTTGAATGAAGTATCAACACAAAAAATACCTCGCTGATGGTGTCATTTTTTCCGGGATGCTGGTGAATGTCATCTTCATTTGCCTGATCCTGTATTACTACGTCTTATAGTTGGCAAGGCAAGACGCCAAGGGGAGATTTCTCCCCTTGGCGGGGGGTTGGATATCCGTAACAGGCAGATAAGCTGCTGAGAGAAGGGCTGGGACATGAGCGCTGATGAATGCAACACACATGAATGCGGAATAACGAAGCACCCATGGCTGGGGCCGGCTTTTTTCACGTCGGTTCTGATTGCCGTGATCATTTTTTTTGTATGGTTCTTAAGGGCGTAATGACATGAAAGCTTATTTCTTACCGTTCATAGGCGCATTTATTGTCTTTGTCCTCGTATTTTTTGCCTTGGATTTCTCCATAATGAAACTTCAGGGATTGACTCTGATATATCACCATTAAAAGATTTATCACCATCGCTTAAGGATATATCACCCTTAAGGCACGCACATGCGTTCATAAACAGGAGTAGATCTTGCTAATACGGAATTTAAGAATAATCGGCGGGGCATTTTTATTGGCTGTTTTTGCCATGTTTATTCTGCCCGTTTTCATGCCTGCCGCGAACGCATCCGAGGCGGCGGCTTCAGCAGCAGCTCCAGCTTCAGAGCCAACTTCTGTAGCAGCTCCAGCGGTGTCTAATAAAGACGCTGTTCCGGATGCCAAGGCGGTAACTTACCCACCCGCGCCAAAATTAACTGCGGCGGACTACCCAACTATCAAAGGTGTGAATTCCCGAGTAGCGGTGTGGCTTGTGGCTCAGTTGCACCTATGGTTCGGGGCGTTTGTTGTGGCGGTGCCGATGTTCGTGTTTATCATCGAAGCCATCGGCATGGCAACCCGGGATGAGCGCTATGACAACATGGCTTATGAATTTATCAAGGTCAGCATAACTGCATATTCGCTCACAGCGCTTCTGGGCGGCTTGCTTGCCTTCAGCCTGATACTCTTCTATCCAGACCTGTTCAAGTATATGGCCGCAATCTTTAAGGACAGTATGTTTGCGTATGCGCTGCTGTTCTTCGCCGAGAGCGCAGTCCTGTATATTTACTACTACGGTTGGCACTGGCTACAGGGCGGGAACAAGAAATGGGTGCACCTGACCTTTGGGCTATTGCTCAATGCGGTCGGATGTCTGCTTATGTTCCTGGCGAATGCCTGGACGACTTTCATGATGAGTCCGGCGGCCGTGGATGCGGCGGGTGTATTCAATGGGGATACATGGGCGGCAATCCACAATTTTCTGTGGAACCCACTCAACATACACCGGGTGGTTGCCAATGTGGCGTATGGCGGCTCGATTGTTGGCGCCTATGCTGCCTTCAAGTTCCTCAGCGCCAAGAACAAAGAGGAGCGCGCCCATTATGACTGGGTGGGCTATAACGCCAATTTCATTGCTATTGCTGCGCTGCTGCCCTTGCCTTTCGCCGGTTATTACCTCACCGCCGAGCTGTATGCCTATAGCCAGCAGATGGGCATTACCCTGATGGGTGGCGTGTTCGCCTGGATATTCATCATTCAGGCGGTGCTGATCGGCGCCTTGTTCCTGTCGGCCAACTACTATCTCTGGTGTGGCATGGGGCGCAGTGAAGGCGCTTATCGCTACAACCCCAGAATCAAATACATCGCAATTGTCCTGGTGGCTGCTTTCCTGGTGTGGTTTACGCCGCATACCCTGGTGCTCACCAATTCCGAACTCAAGGGTCTCGGCGGGCCTTATCACAAATACTTGGGCGTGTTTGGCATCATGCCGGCAAAAAATACTGCGGTGAACTTTTTGCTCGTGTTTACCTTCATGAGTTTCATGTTCTACCGGCGTGCCAATAAAATCGCCACCGTGACCTGGGCGACAACAGGCAACGCGATACAGATCGCCCTGTTTACCGTGGGCCTCATCAATATCGTCATACTAGGCGTCTATTACGGTTATTTCACCAACACGGTGTATAAGGTGGCGGCCTCCATCCCTCAAGTTCTGACCACCCTGATAATTATTATTGCCAGCACGGTTCTAGATTCGTTCATGTACAAGGGTGCAAAAGATGTGGCGCCGCTGCACTGGGGGCGTATGTCCACCCGGTCCCAATACGCGCTGTTCCTGTTGGCCGTGTCCTTCACCTGGCTGATGGGCCTGATGGGTTACGTCCGCTCCGGTATTCGCCAGCATTGGCACGTATCCAATATTTTCCGTGATGCCTCTCCCGATGCCTATACCCCTGGTTTGGGTTATGCGGCAAACATCGTATCGATCGGGACGATCTTGTTCATGGCCATGGTCATCTTTGTCTTCTGGCTGAGCACGATCAGTGGCCGACATGCTGTTGCTAAAGGTTATTGGAAGGAGCAAGCATGATCAACTTTCTCAAGGTTTCCATCTTCAGCCTGTTGATGGTCGGCGCATTTTGGGGGTTTGCCAATTTTGGTATCCCGCAGATAAAACCCGAAGCGCCACCCGTGGAGCAGAAGCTGGATCTTGGCGCCATGACCATGGATCAATTTGTCGCATTGGGCGGAAAGATTTTTAATGGGAAAGGGACTTGCACCCTGTGCCACAATAAAATGGGCCGGGCGCCGATGCTGGACAAGATTGGCCCCGTGTCGGTCGAACGTTTAAAAGACCCCCGTTACAAAGGCGCGGCAAAAACTGTCGAGGAGTATTTACAAGAGTCATTGGTGAAACCATCGGCCTTTGTGGTTTCCGGATTCGGCAAGGCAGGAACCAACGATACCGAAAGCCCTATGCCAGATGTTACTGGTGGGGGCATCGGACTCTCCGAGGCTGAGCTCAAGTCCGTCATCGCCTATCTCCAGGATTCGGGTGGAGCCGAAGTGACGGTCACTATTCCTGCCATGCCTGCACCAGGTGCAGAAGCCCCCAAGGCAGAGGAAGCGGCTCCGCTGAAAACACCTCAGGAGGTTATTACCAAGTATACCTGTGGCGCCTGCCATGTTGTTGCGGGCCAGTCCGGCACGATAGGGCCGAATCTTTCCAAGATTGGTGCAACGAAGAACAAGGAATATTTGCGCCAGGCGATACTCGACCCGGATGCGGTTGTAGCCAAAGGATTTGCGGCGGGCATGATGCCCAAGACATACGGTGAGCAATTGAAAGCGAAGGAGCTTGAGATGCTGGTGAATTACTTGGCAGGATTGAAATGACCATGGCACAGAAAAGACGCATTCCCCGCTTGTTGCAACTCGCCCTTATAGTTCTTGGGGTTTATTTCAGCTTCATCCTGGTGTTCGATGTGGTACTGGGTCAGTTGATTCCCAAAAGCCTGCTTACCATGTATATGGTCTTCGTGGTATCTGGAGTGGTTATGGTGTTCACCTTCACCGAGGAGGGGACTCAGGAGCTGGTAGGACCTATCAAGGCTTTGGTCGAGGATCCGTCCAAAAAAATGGTGCGAAATGTGGTGTTTGTTATTGTGCCATTGCTGGCCGGTTACTATACGTACACCAGCATGATGCCCAGCTTCGAGGCACCGATGGAACTGCGCACCATCCATCCTGCGCCGCCATCCAAATTCAAGGCGTTTGGCAAGAATTATAACCTCACAACCCTGGAGAATCCCTATCGCAAATACCAGAAGGAAGATCCGGCCAAGTTCAAAGAATTAATCAAGGCGGGCGGGGATGTTTACATCAAGAACTGCCAGTACTGCCACGGCGACAAATTGGATGGCAGGGGTCCTTATGCATCGGGCCTGAACCCCACCCCCCTCAATTTTCAGGACGTGGGCACAATCGCACAATTGCAGGAATCCTTTCTGTTCTGGCGCATCTCCACCGGTGGCCCGGGCCTGCCTGCCGAAGCCGCACCGTGGATTTCATCCATGCCGGTCTGGCAAAATTTCCTGACCGAGGATGAGATATGGAAAGTAATACTGTTCTTGTATGACTATACCGGCAGACAACCAAGGTCGTGGGCAAATGAATAATCGGCGTTTAGGAATAATAATGAGTTCTGTAAATAAACTGGCTCTCCTGACCTTCTGTACCGCGTTATTTATGGCGGGGTCGGCAGCAGCGAAACCGGGCACTGCCGCCAAGGGCAAGGAGATATACGACAAGCGTTGTACCTGGTGCCACGGTGCGGATGGCGATGGTGCGGGCGCAGCTAAAGACCGGCTCAGCCCGCCGCCGCGGGATTTTACCTCCGGCAACTACAAGATCAGAACTTCCAGCTTTGAAGATATGGTGCCTAACGATGACGATATCTTTCGCATGATACGTGACGGCATGCCGGGCACCGCCATGCCGGGTTGGAGCGATTTGCTGGCGGAACAGGACATGTGGGACCTGGTGGCGCACGTCAAGACCTTCGCCCAGTACGATAAACCCCCCAGCAAGCAGGTTGACTTCGGCACACAGGTCGCAAGTTCGGCGGAGAGCATTGAGAAGGGCAAGAAATTGTTTGAAGAAGGGGATCGTTGCGTGGAATGCCATGGCAAGTCCGGCAAGGGCAGCGCCAGCAAGCGGCTCAAAGGAGATGCCGGAGAGCGTACTTGGCCACGCAACCTGACCAAGCCATGGACCTTCCGTGGCAGTAACGATCCAAAAGATATTTTCACGCGCATTTCCACAGGTATTGCTGGCACAGAGATGCCATCCTTCGCCGATCCCAAGAGCAAAAAGAAGCTCTCTATCGAGGAGCGCTGGCACGTAGCCAACTATGTGGCATCCCTGGCCAAGACGGATAAGAAAGTCAATGCAGAAAACACCGTTATCAAGGCGGACAAGGTAGAGGGCGAATTGCCCAATACCCCGGATGACGAGCGTTGGGGAAAATCCACGCCTACCACTTTTTATCTGGTTCCTCAGATTATTGGAGAGGAACGTTATTTTAAGCCATCCAATGACACCATCACGGTGCGGGCGATGTACAACGATAAGATGGTTGCGATGTTGATGGAGTGGGATGATCGTACCAAGAGCACTCCCGGAGACGACAGCGCGGAAAAACTCGCTGATGCTCCCATTGCGGAAGATGGCGTCGCGGTGCAACTGCCCATCACGGTTCCAAAAGAAATGGAAAAGCCTTATTTCGGCATGGGTGATGCGACACATCCGGTGAATATCTGGCATTGGAAGAGCGGTGCGAAGGACGCAACGGAGGCCATTAACATTATCAACAGCAAAGGATTCAAGGAGATCGAAAAACGCGATGCTGCCGGGGTCGGACTCAAGGCAAAGGCGAGTTATAGCGACGGGACGTGGAAAGTGTTGATGTATCGCCCACTCACTACTTCCACACCGGATAAAGACATTCAGTTCACCGAGGGCCAGTTCATCCCGGTTGCATTTGCTGCATGGGACGGCAGCAATAATAGCGAAAAGGGATCGAAGCACACCATGACTACCTGGTACTGGCTGCTGTTAAAACCTGCAACCGGATCCAAGCCGCTCATTACTGCACTGGTGGTCATGGGCCTGTTTGCAGGCGGACTGCTCTGGTGGGCACGCAGCGCCAAACCTGCTGTCTGATAGCCATAAATAAGGGCATACCGTGGAAACTGAGTACGGCAGGCGAGGCGTGAAAACCAAACTATTTGGCTTTATCCTGATGGTGCTGGGTGTATTGGATAGCTTGCTGACCTTGCGTGGCGGGGTGCCTGCTTATGAGTTCATTCTCCTCATCTTGTTTGGGGCATGTGTATTCGCCGTTGGTGCGGTTCGCGGACGACGGTCGTCTGCTGCCGAGGTAGCAGAAATATAAGCAACTGCCTGCTTTTTGCATTCCCAAACCACCCTCTGTAACGGGCGCCCGGTAACTCAGTCAGATGGTATTCCTAAACGGAGTTCACCATCGTGCCAGACCTTACTGTGGCTGCTTAACAGGCATATTCTTCTCAAAGAATGTAAAGACTTGGCTGATAGAGGCTAATGTGCCGGGACTTGTTTCACATCCTTATTTCAACCAACCCTTGCGGTGAAAAAACCAGAACGGCGCCAGCACTGACAGCGCCATCAGCAATAGCGCAAACGGATAGCCCAACCCCCAGTCCAATTCCGGCATATGGTGAAAGTTCATGCCGTAGATGGAGGCGATCAGCATGGGCGGCAGCAGCGTCACCGACCCTACGGAAAACAGGCGCACTACCTTGTTCTGGTTGATGTTGATAAAGCCGATAGTGGCACCCATCAGAAAGTTGATCTTGTCGAACAGGAAGGCGGTGTGACCATCCAGCGAGTCGATGTCCTGCATTATCTGGCGCGCTTCTTCCAGTTGCGCCGGGTTGAGCAACTTGCTGCGCATCAGGAAGGATATTGCGCGGCGCGTATCCATCACATTGCGGCGGATGCGCCCGTTAAGATGCTCCGCGTGGGCAATACTGGCCAACACGGCTGCTGCATCCTTGTCGCTGAGCGCGGAGTTGAGCACCTTCTGGCTGACTTCCCCCAGATCGGCATACACCTCCTCCAGCGCATCGGCGGAAAATTCCACATCCATTGAATACAAATCTATCAGCACATCATTGCTGTTTTCCACATCACCGGTCTGCGCGTGGGTGCGCATTCGCAAGCTGTAGAACACCGGCAAATCTTCCTCATGCACGCTGAATAAAATACCTTCATACAGCACGAAAGCCACGGTCACGCTGCGCGACTTGCTCTCCTTGCCCAGCAGAAAATCCGATCGCAAATGCAGTTCGCCATCCTGTTCGTAAAAACGCGCGCTGGCCTCGATGTCGCGCAGGTGTTCGGGCTTGGGCAGGGTAAGGTGGTAGGTCTGCTCTACCCACTTGCGCTCTTCTTCGCTGGGGGCAACAACGTCAATCCAGATCGGGCGATCCGAACGGAGGCCAGCTTCCTCTGTCAGGTGAATCTGGCTGAGGCGGCCATTGTTCAGTGTGAAGGCGTTAAGCATGGCGGGTTTCCGGTTTGAACTGAATGCAAGATTAGCAGAACGCTGAGAAGCTGGGCAAAATCTCCCTAGAAAAAGCAGTTGGCGGTTTTGTAGATACAAGGGGCGAATAAATTCGCACAAATACAGCACAATGGCGTGAAGCTATGGGAAATCTTCCGCTAGCTGCCGCTTCTGGGATCAACCCAGATTATCCATTAGGCCGTCATTCCGGCATCCACCGGAATGGCAGGGTTTTTGCTAATGAACTATTTTGGATCAACGTAGCGGGAACCGCGCCAGCACCCGGTAGTTCGCGCCATGCTCATCGGATGCCGACTGTACCAGCACGAAGCTTTTCGCCTGCCATACGACCCTCTGCATCTCGGGCAGAGGCGCGTCGTTCCATCGCGCATGGCGCAGCAAGGTAATGTGCGGTTTGTATGGGCGCTGATCAAAATGAAAGCGGTGTTTTTTCAGGCTCTGCTCCAATATTTGCACCAGTTGCGCAAGTTGCGGCGGCACGGCGTGGGGTGCGGCAAACACAATGTGGTTGTGTCCCCAGTAGTGTGCCACATCGAAGGCCAGATCAAAAGAAGCGCCACCCGCCTCCTGCGCCGCCAGTTGCAAGGCTTCCAGCCGGTGCAGCACCACATCGCCGAGGAACACCAGCGTGGCGTGCAAGGTGCCGGCGCGCATGCTGCGCCCGCCGCAAAGCTTGTGCAACACTGGTTGCCATGCGGCAAGGGCGGCGCGTTCCACATCATCCGGCCACAGCGCAAAGAACACGCGAGCTGTTTTCTCATTAGAAAGCTTGTTCATCCGGCGTAGCTTAGCATTTTGTTCAAATTTTGTTTGTGGCTACATGGGGCCATCTATGCGGTTTTGTTGACAGCGCCTACAATGGCGCCAAATACAGAGTGTGCGTCACGCGCCCAGTTATTGGGCGGCTCAGCAACAATAAACCCGGGTTGTCCATTAGGCCGAGGGGTGGAGTGCTTATGCTTGATAGTGATTTTTTGATGAAAGGCTGAGTTGGAAATTATTTCTTCCATAGCGGACTTGCGCGCTAGTTTGCACGGCAAGGCGGGCATTGCCTCCGTGCCGACTATGGGCAACCTGCACGAGGGGCATCTTGATCTGGTGCGCATCGCGCGCCAGCATGGCCAGTGCGTGGTGGTGAGCATTTTCGTGAACCCCTTACAGTTCGGTGCAAACGAGGATTTCTCCAACTATCCGCGTACCTTGGCGCAGGATAGTGAAAAGCTGGGCCAGTGCGGCGTGGATGTGGTGTTTACGCCAACCGAGCGAGATTTGTATCCACAGCCGCAACAAGTGACTGTGGAACCACCTCTTGCCAATGAATTATGCGGCGCGTTTCGCCCCGGCCATTTTCGCGGTGTGGCGACGGTTGTACTTAAGTTGCTCAACATCGTGCAGCCGCAGGTGGCGGTGTTCGGCAAGAAGGATTATCAGCAACTGTACGTCGTGCGCCAAGTGGCGGCGCAGTTGAATTTACCGGTTGAAATAGTTGGCGGAGAAACCGTGCGCGCGCCGGACGGGCTGGCGCTCAGTTCGCGCAACCAGTATCTGAGCGTTGCCGAGCGAACCGAAGCGAGTTTTTTGTATCAAACGCTGGCAGGTATGCGGCAAGCCACGCTGGATGGCGAGGCGGATTACGCCAAACTGGAGCGGCAAGCTGCGGAAGCGCTTACTGCGCGCGGCTGGCAGGTGGATTATGTGGCGGTGCGCGCCCAGGCGACGCTGATGCAACCGGAAAGCGGGGAGCGCGATCTGGTGGTTCTGGCGGCAGCGCGGTTGGGGCGGACACGGCTGATTGATAATCTTGAAGTTTGCCTTAAGTGATAGGCGCTATATAATGCGCGCCTAAATTTTAGGAGAGTAACTCCATGCAACGTATCATGCTCAAATCCAAATTGCATCGTGTACGGGTGACGCGCTCGGAATTGCACTATGAAGGCTCGTGCGCGATAGACGATAATTTACTGGATGCCGCAGACATCAAGGAATATCAGCAGATTGATATTTACAACGTCACCAACGGCGAGCGCTTCACCACTTATGCCATTCGCGCGCAACGCGGCTCCGGCGTTATCTCGGTGAACGGCGCTGCGGCGCACAAGGCCAATCCGGGCGACATCCTGATCATCGCCACCTACGCGATGTACTCCGAACTGGAATTGCTGAAATTCCATCCGCAGCTTGTCTATGTGGACGAGCGCAACCGCATCATCGCCCAACGCGACAATATCCCCGCGCAAGCGGCTTAGAAAGCTTCATATTTTGCGAGCCAGGACGGCTGCACAGCCGGTGTACGTTCCCGGTGTAAGTTCGCATAGCCGCTGTTTTTCAGCTTCAGGTATTTCCAGTGTCTGGATGAAAGCGCGCAGGCTGTCGCGGTTGATGCCGCCCTTGCCGCGCGTGAGGTCTTTCAGTCGGTCATAAGCGTTTGCGATGTTATAGCGGCGCATCACGGTCTGGATCGGCTCGGCCAGCACTTCCCAACTGTTGTCCAAGTCTTCGCTCAGGCGTTGCGGATTGGCTTCCAGTTTGTTTAACCCCTTCAGGCAGGATTCATACGCGAGCAGAGTGTAGCCCAGCGCTACGCCCATGTTGCGCAGCACGGTGGAATCGGTCAGGTCGCGCTGCCAGCGCGAGATCGGCAGCTTCTCGGAAAGGTGGCGCAGCAGGGCATTCGCCAGGCCGAGGTTGCCTTCCGAGTTTTCGAAATCTATCGGATTCACTTTGTGTGGCATGGTGGAAGAACCAACTTCCCCCGCTACTACTTTCTGCTTGAAATAACCGAGCGAGATATAGCCCCAGATGTCGCGGTTCAGGTCGATCAGAATGGTGTTGGCACGCGCGTAGGCATCGAAAAGCTCTGCCATGTAATCATGCGGCTCGATCTGGGTAGTATAAAGGTTGAAAACTATGCCGCGTGCCTCGACGAATTTCCTCGCGAACGATTCCCAGTCCACGTCAGGATAAGCCGCAAGGTGTGCATTGTAATTGCCCACCGCACCGTTGATCTTGCCGAGAATTTGCACGTCGGACAGTCGCAAGCAGGCGCGTTGCAGGCGGTGCACTACGTTCGCCATTTCCTTGCCCAGCGTGCTGGGAGTCGCGGTCTGGCCGTGGGTGCGGCACAGCATCGGCAAATCAGCCAACTGGTGTGCGAGGTCACGCAGTCTGGCGATGAGCGCATCCAGCGCGGGTAGCATGACTTCGGCGCGCGCGTGTTTGAGCATCAGCGCATGGCTCAGGTTGTTGATGTCCTCGGAAGTGCAGGCAAAGTGGATAAACTCCAGCGCCTTGCCGGTTTCCGGATTGCCCGAAAGTTTTTCGCGCAGCCAGTATTCGATGGCCTTCACGTCGTGGTTGGTGCGTTTCTCGATGGTCTTGATCTGCTCTGCATCCGCTACGCTGAACTGCGCAGCAAGCTGGTCAAGCTGAGCAACACTTGCCGTTGAGAACGGCGCAAATTCAGCGATACCGGCTTCGGCGCTGAGCGCCTTGAGCCATTCAATCTCGATCAGCACGCGGTAGCGGATCAGCCCGAATTCGCTGAAATAATTGCGCAGTGCATCCACCTTGCCGTGGTAGCGTCCATCCAGCGGAGAAAGGGCGGTGAGGGCGGTCAATGTCATGGCGGAGAAGTTGTGTAAATGGATCAGGCGCTATTTTACGTGAAAGCCGGACGTGCTGCGTGTGCTTGTCTGCACACTCTGCAACGCTGGCACGCAGAGATGGCATTGCCAAACAACCGCCTTTGCCGTAGCATGTCTTACCTTTATCTTACCTTGGGGCAAAAACATGGAAACCACCAAACTATCCAGCAAGGGCCAAGTCATTCTGCCCGCAGCCATTCGCGCCGCGAATCAATGGAAAGCCGGGGTAGAGTTTGCCGTTGAGGATACTGGCGATGGCGTGCTGTTACGTCCGCTCAAACCGTTCGCCGCCACCACGCTGGATGAAGTGACTGGTTGCGCGGGCTATACCGGCAAGACGCACACCCTGGAGGAAATGGACAAGGCCATCACAGCGGAAACCAGGACACGCCATGCACGCCGTTGATGCCAATGTTTTGGTGCGTCTACTAACGGGTGACGATGTTGCGCAAGCAAAGCGCGCCGCTGCACTGTTCAAGAAAGAATCCATTTTCATCCCCAAGACCGTCCTGCTTGAAACAGAATGGGTGCTGCGCCGCCTATATCGCCTTGAGCGTGACACTGTAGTCGGCAGCTTCCGAAAATTGAGCGGACTGGAAAATGTCGAACTCGAACAGCCGCTGGTCATCGCCCAAGCGCTGCAATGGTGCGAGGATGGCATGGATTTCGCAGATGCCCTACATCTGGCATCCAGCCACAGCGCCAGAAAATTTGCCACATTTGACGAACAAATGAAGAAAGATGCGCCGCCTGAGTCAAAGACGGTGATCCAACTGTTGTAAGCAGATGTTGTGAAATTGTTACCGTTTAGAGTTGTAAACGCAGATTAATTGTGAGGAGTTTTCAGTTCATGCATACCCATGACATTTCCAGGTGGCAACACGAGCACGTGTTTGATTCCGGAAACAATTTAGCAGAGCGCGGCGCCAAAGCCGTGATGTGGATCACTCTAGTCATGATGGTGGTCGAGATTACTGGTGGCTGGTGGTACAACTCCATGGCACTGCTAGCAGATGGCTGGCACATGAGTTCTCATGCCTTGGCGCTTGGCTTGAGTGCTTTTGCATACGTGGCTGCGAGACACTATGCCCGCGACCCCCGCTTTGCATTTGGCACATGGAAAATCGAAATTTTAGCCGGCTACACCAGCGCCATTCTGTTGGTATGCGTAGCTGTCATTATGGTTGTGAGTTCCGTTGAGCGCCTGCTTTCGCCACAGCCAATTCATTACCAAGAGGCAGTGTTTGTCGCCGGTATCGGCTTAGCGGTTAACCTTCTGTGCGCCTATATTCTAGGTGGCGCGCACCATCACGATGATCACGGCCATGACCGTCATCACCACGACTTAAATTTGAAGTCTGCGTATCTTCACGTAATTGCTGACGCAGCCACTTCCGTATTGGCAATTGTCGCCCTTGCAGGCGGCTGGCTGTATGGTTGGGCGTGGCTTGATCCAGTTATGGGTATCGTAGGCGCTGGGCTAATCATCATTTGGGCGCGCGGCCTGACCATTGAAACGGGAAAAGTCCTTCTGGATCGGGAAATGGATCATGGCGTAGTTGAAGAAATACGCGAGGTAATAGACACAGATTTTTCCAATGGAGGTTCTAGGTTGGCTGATCTGCACGTGTGGCGGGTCGGAAAGATGGCATATTCCGTCGCGCTCGTTGTAGTAACACATGACCAAGCGCTGACGCCTGAGCGAGTCAAAGCCGCCTTGCAGATACATGAAGAAATCGTGCATGCAACTGTCGAGATAAATCAGTGCACATAGCAAAAGCAGCGTTGGGGGCTACCACGCTTTCAACACGGATCTTTGGGTCGCTGCGCGCGCCACGACCGGTTAACGCAAGCGGTTAAATTTCTGCTTCCGAGAACATCGACTAACCGGATAGTGTCGATAAATAATTTGCTTCGAGTTCAGTGACTGCTATGCAATCAGAAGTGGCCATTGAGGTGACAAGTGGAATCTATCAGCGATTCTCAATAATCCCGCCGCCCAGGCAAACATCCCCATCATAAACGACGACTGATTGTCCCGGAGTGATTGCCCATTGCGCTGCGGTGAAGCTGAAGCTGGCATTGCCGCCGGATAATGTTGTGATGCGGCAGGCCGCGTCGGTCTGGCGATAGCGGGTCTTGGCGGCATAGTCGCGTGCCAAGTCGGGCGCGTGTCCGCTGATCCAGTGCATCTCTAGCGCATCCAGATTTTTATTCAGCAGTGCGGGGTGGTCGTGGCCCTGCACCACGATCAGGCGGTTGCTGGACATGTCCTTATCCGCCACAAACCATGGCTCGCCAGTGGAATCTTTTCCGCCGCCTATACCCAACCCCTGACGTTGCCCCAAGGTATAGAACGACAAGCCCTGATGCTGCCCAACCACCTTGCCCTCTGGCGTGACCATATCGCCCGGCTGGGTTGGGAGGTAGCGGTTGAGGAATTCGCGGAACGGGCGTTCGCCGATGAAGCAGATGCCGGTGCTGTCGTGCTTGGCATGGTTGGCTAGGCCGTGCTTGCGGGCGATTTCGCGCACTTCGGTCTTCAGCAGTTCGCCCAGCGGGAACATTGCCTTGGATAATTGCGCCTGGTTCAGGCGATGCAGGAAGTAGCTTTGATCCTTGCTCGCGTCATCCGCCTTGAGCAGTTGGAACAGCCCGTCCCGTTCGCGCACTTTTGCGTAATGCCCCATGGCAATCGCATCAGCGCCCAGGCGCATGGCATGTTCCAGAAATGCCTTGAACTTGATTTCCGTGTTGCACAGGATGTCCGGGTTGGGCGTGCGTCCGGACTCGTATTCGCGCAGGAAATAGCTGAACACTCGATCCTTGTATTCGCTGGCAAAGTTGACCGCCTCGATGGGAATGCCGATGACATCGGCAGCGGAAACCGCATCAATCAAATCCTCGCGCGAGGAACAATACTCATCATCGTCATCGTCTTCCCAGTTCTTCATGAACAGGCCGGTGACTTGATAGCCTTGTTGTTTGAGCAACAGGGCAGTAACGGAAGAATCTACTCCGCCGGACATGCCAACCACGACATGCTCGTTAGCCATAGTGCACGAGAAGATCGAGCGGATAGCGCCTGTCGGAAAGATAATCTTCCACGCAGCGCAACACCAAGGGGCTGCGGTGACGTGCCTGGCATGCGTGGATTTCTTCCGGCGTCATCCATACAGCTTGCAGGATTCCTGTGTCCAGTGGTTGGCCGGCCTCATGCCCGGTGATTACACCGGTAAAGGCAAAGCGCAGATAAGTGGTATCCGATTCGTCGGAATGCCAGCGGTAGATGCCGATCAAATGTTGGGGGGCAAAATGATAAGCCGATTCTTCGAGCGCCTCGCGCGCCACTGCAGCCAGCAACGATTCATTGGCTTCCAAGTGCCCGGCAGGCTGATTGAAGCGCAACCCTTGGGAGGTTTCTTCTTCCACCAGTAAAAATTTTCCGTCGCGCTCAATTACGGCAGCAACCGTGACGTTGGGTTTCCAGATCATCTTTAACGTGAAACTCGCGCAGCGCTACGTTTGCCCCCTCGCCCTCAGGGAGAGGGTTGGGGTGAGGGAAACGGGCATGGCAAGTTTCATTAATTATGGGCGGCATTGCTGCCATGCCCGTTAGTTCCATAAAATAAAAAAAGCAGGGTTGCCCCTGCTTTTTTGGTCGTGCACCAAATTACTTAGCTGCTTCAGCTGCTTTGGCTTTCTTGGCTTTCTTTTCTTTCTTGGCTTTCTTTTCTTTTTTGGCTGGCTTTGCAGCCTCTTCTTTGGCTGGAGCAGGAGCAGCAGCCTTGGCAGGGGCGGCAGCTTCAGTCTTGGCAGGAGCGGCGGCAGGTACGTCCATGGCAACAGCGGAGAAGGAAGCGGCAGCAAAAACGGCAGCGATCAGTGTGGACAACAGTTTCATGTGAACTCCAATTCTTAAAGTAGATTGATAAACGTTTATGACACTACTTGTGTCAATCGCAATAACGCACCGCCATCCCTTTGGTTGACAGCCGCCAAGCGAAATTTCTGGTGCCGGGAGAGGGACTCGAACCCTCACATCCTCACAGACACTGGATTTTGAGTCCAGCGCGTCTACCAATTCCGCCATCCCGGCCTGGAAAGACGCGGATTATCCATGAAACGACCCGCTCCATCAAGCTACAATGCGGCCATTTGATGCAAACAAGCTTCATGAATACCATGCGCACCGATGAATTTGATTTCGCCCTTCCCGGTCACTTGATTGCACAGCACCCACCCGAGCGGCGTGGTTCTGGCCGTTTGTTGCATGTGCGCAAGGAGGTAAGGGAAGACCGCCAGTTTGCCGATCTGTCAGCCATGGTGCGGGAACATGACGTGCTGGTATTCAATGACACGCGCGTGCTGAAAGCGCGCCTGTTCGGGGTAAAAGTTACCGGCGGCAAGGTCGAGGTCTTGATCGAACGCCTGCTCGACGAGCATCATGTATTGGCACATATCCGCGCCAGCCATGCCCCGCAGCCGGATAGTCGATTGTTGTTGGCGGACGCACATCTGCCGGTTACCGTCTTGGGGCGCGAGGGTGAGTTTTATCGCCTGCGCTTCGGCAGCGAGGAAGTGGGGTTAGCAGGGATGGGCGGTTTTTCGCCCAACTCGCAAAATGTGACTGTTCTGCTGGAACGATACGGCCAGTTGCCGTTGCCGCCCTATATTACCCATGCTGCTGATACGGAGGACGAAGAGCGCTATCAGACGGTATTTGCACGCCAGCCAGGCGCGGTGGCCGCACCCACGGCAGGGCTGCATTTCGACGATGCCATGCTCGCCGCCTTGAAGGCCAAGGGTGCGCAGATTGCCTATGTGACGCTGCATGTCGGCGCAGGCACTTTTCAGCCGGTGCGTGCGGAAAACATTCATGAACACGTCATGCACAGCGAACGCTATACCATTCCGCAGGCCACGGTGGAAGCCATACACCAGGCGCGGGCGCAGGGCGGGCGCGTCATTGCCGTGGGCACAACCAGTCTGCGTGCGCTGGAAAGCGCGGTACAGCAGGATGAACTGATGGCGGGAAAAAGGGAAACCAGCATCTTCATTACTCCGGGCTATCGCTTCAAAATGGTGGATGTGCTGCTCACCAATTTCCACCTGCCGCGCTCGACGTTGCTGATGCTGGCGTGTGCGTTCGGCGGCATGGCCGAAATGCTCGCCGCCTACCGCCATGCGGTGGAGCAAGAATATCGTTTTTTCAGCTATGGCGATGCGACGCTGATCGAAAGAAAACCATGAAATTTACTTTGCATAAAACGGACGGCCTCGCCCGTCGCGGCATCTTGCAACTTGCCCACGGCTCCGTCGAAACCCCGGCTTTCATGCCGGTCGGCACGTATGGCACGGTCAAGGCGATGTCGCCGCTTGAGCTGAGAGAAATCGGTGCGCAGATTGTGCTGGGCAATACATTTCATCTGTGGCTGCGCCCCGGTCTGGAGGTGATCGAAGCACACGGCGGGCTGCACCGCTTCATGGGCTGGGACGGGCCGATCCTCACCGATTCAGGCGGCTTTCAGGTGTTCAGCCTGGGGGCGTTGCGCAAGATCAGCGAGGAGGGGGTGAAATTTCAGTCGCCGGTGAATGGCGATAAATGTTTCCTCACGCCGGAAGAATCCATGCATATCCAGAAAGTATTGAACTCCGATATCGTGATGATCTTCGACGAGTGCACGCCGTATCCGGCGGATGAGAAGACGGCGGGAGAGTCCATGCGTCTGTCGCTACGCTGGGCGGAGCGCAGCAAGCGCGCGCATGAGGGCAATGCCAATGCGCTGTTCGGCATCGTGCAGGGCGGGATGCATGAACCCCTGCGCGATGAGTCGCTGGCCGGGTTAACCGGTATCGGCTTCGACGGCTATGCCATCGGCGGGCTGTCGGTGGGCGAACCGAAGGAGGACATGCTGCGCATTCTCAAGCACACCGCGCCGCAATTGCCGCAGCTTCAGCCGCGCTACCTGATGGGAGTCGGCACGCCGGAAGACATCGTGAATGCGGTGATGCAGGGTATTGATATGTTCGACTGCGTGATGCCGACGCGCAATGCGCGCAACGGGATGATGTTTACCCGCCACGGCGACATCAAGATCAGGAACGCGCAATACCGGATGGATATGCGTCCGCTGGACGAGCAGTGCGCCTGTTACGCCTGCCGCAACTTTACCCGCGCCTACCTGCATCACCTGAACCGTCTCAACGAGATACTCGGTGCGCGCCTCAATACTATCCATAACCTGCACTATTACCAGGAGCTGATGGGTGAAATTCGCGCCGCCATCGAAGCGGGTGCTTTCGCTGCGTTCGTGGCAAAGTTTAAACAGATGCGAGCCGGTACGTTATGATTCAGCCTGCATCACATTTATACGGAAGGAGATACGAGAATGTTCTGTCACAAGTGCGGTGATCCGACAGTTCCAGATGCAAAATTCTGTGCAAAGTGTGGCGCTGTCTTGTTACCATCTGTGCCAGAGGCAGTACAGTCAAAAGTTCCACCCTTCACCGAGCCTTCTTTCAATTCAAGTCAAGCTCGGCCTTGGGTTCGGTACTGGGCGCGGATGTTTGACGTATATTCCTTTTGCCTTGTAGTCGGCGTGATTCTTGCGTTTATTGCCCCCCAGTTTCTTGCAAAGCAGAATGATTACGCTCTGGGAATGTTGCTGTTTTTTGCATGGGTATTCGTTGAGGCTTTACTGTTGTCGTCTTTTCAAACCACGCCAGGCAAGTGGCTTTTTAAGACGAATGTTGCATCAACTTCTGGTTTTCCCATTAGCTTTTCGCAGGCACTTACGAGGAGCTTAAAAGTCTGGTGGCGTGGGTTTGGTGCAGGATTCCCAATTGCAACGATGATTACGATGATCATCGCTCACGGGCGGCTGACCCGTAACGGCATAACCTCTTGGGATAAAGACGGTGGCTTTTCGGTTACGCACGAAATAATTGGTGTACCGAGAGTGCTGGCGGCAGTCGCATTCTTCCTTGTATTCCTCGGCTTAGTTGCTGTTGGGAACAGCGTCAATACCTAACGAGTAAGGTTAGATTGTGATCGCGAAGCGAGCCACAATCTGAACCGTTTGTTGGACAAGCCCGGTGGGGCAGCCATGAACCTGCTTGTTATGGAAATATCTCTCTGAGCCTAGCGGTGGCACCGGGGCATGTCCCTCACCGCGCCCCGAATCACACCGCCACAATGTTGCCATTGCAGCAACCTGTTCCGCTCAACCTGCCATTTTCTATGCATTGTTGCCCGATTTCACCCTTTTGCAGGGCAAGCGCGCCCGTGCCTGCCGAGTATGGCGGGCTGACGGTGTGTGTTGCGCTACATGGCCGTCTCCCTGTTTGACGCGGATGTGCGCAGCCGCTTGGTGAATGTTTTGATGCGGGTACGGATAATTTTCATTGTTCCGCCACAACATTTACAGCGTATCGTCGGGCGTGGTTGCGGCGGGGGAAGCGCGACACGTTTGAGCAGTTGCACCAGCGGGATCAGTTTGCTGTTGGGATGCAAGAAGCCGAAGTTGCGGGCGCGGCGGTAGCCCTTGGGCAGGATGTGTTGCAGGATCAGGCGTAGAAATTCCACGCCGCTGAGGGTGCGTTTTTCGATCCGTTTGGTCTCGCTGTTCTGGTAGCGGAACGTCACCCGGCCATTGTTGTGGGACAGGATATCTTTCTCCCGGATCACGCCCCGGTACAGGTAACGCCCGAGGTAAACCAGTGCCTGTTGGCCTGTGCCGACCTCCTTGCAATCGGCCACCCACTCGGCGGGATAGGCATCCGGCAGTTTCAATCCCGCTTGTTTGATGCCCGCCAGCATCTTGGCGCGGAATACTTTCGCCAGCGCCTTGTGGTCGAACAGGTAACCGCCGTCCTTGTTGCGCCAACGCCGCTGCTTATTGTCGAACGCGGCGGCGGGCATGACCAGATGCACGTGCGGGTGATAGTCGAGCCGGCGGTTGTGGGTGTGCAGCACGGTCACCGCGCCGGTGCTGCCGCGCAGTTTCCTGTCGTTCTGGCTGAAGGTGTTTGCGGTCTCCCACGCGCTGCGGGTGATCAGGTCGTACATCACGCGCTGATGCCCCCAGGCCAGCGCGCGGAATTGCGCGGGCAAGGTGAAGGTCACCATGAAGTACTTGCCGGGCACCCGCTTTTGCAGCTGCTGGTCTATCCAGTGTTGCGACTCGTGCGCCTGGCAATGCGGGCAGTTGCGGTGCCCGCAGGAATGGGGCAAATAACTCTGCTCGGTGCAGCCGTCGCAGGCGAGTTCCATCTTGGGGCTCATGCTGCTGCGGCATAGCTGGAAGGCGTTTAACGCCGCCAATTGGCCCGGCAGCAGGCGATGGCCCTGTTGCGCGATCAGCTCGGTCGCATGGGCTGCCACGATGTGCGCCAGCCGGATCATTTGACCTTGCCCCAACTGATCTGGATTTGCCCCATCAACCCGTTGATACGCGCTTGTGAAGTGCGCTGCTGTTGTTCGGTGAGGTGGGTGTAGCGGAGGGTGGTGAGGACCGATTGGTGCCCGAGGATTTTTTGTACTTCCAGCAGAGCCTGCCCTCGCGAAAGCGGGGGTCGACGCCCGCTTCGATCAGGTGGGTTGCATAGGAATGGCGCAAGCTGTGTGGCGTGATTCTTTTTTTAAACCGCACTCCCGGGTGACCTGGCGCAAGGTGGCCTGGATGCCGCCGCGATCCAGCGGGGTGCTGGCCAGGTGCGCTTTTTTGAGCCCGCACTTCCGGTTGGGGAAGAGTAATGCGGGATTGCGGTGGGTCTGCCAGAAACGGCGCAACACCCCCAAGGTGTTCTCCGGCAACGGGACAAAACGGTCTCGGTTACCTTTGGCGTTGCGCACCTGCACCCGCATCCGGTCCGCATCAATATCCCCGATTTGCAAGCGCAACCCTTCGCCCAGCCGCAAACCCAGGCTGTACAGCGTGAAGAAAAACACGCGATAACTGAGCACCCGCGTCGCCATGAATATCTGTTGTGCCTGTGGCACGGTAACAATATCCGGCAGGGTGTGCGACTTGGGCGGTTTGACCAAATCCGCGCCCGGCCAAGGTTTATCCAACACCTTGGCGTAATAAAACTTCAACCCGTACAGATCGTGTTTGAGCGCGCTCCAGGATAGCGAATTGACGATATGCACGAAATAATCGGTCAACTGAAGCCTGGTCAAATCATCGATCCGGTAATCAAAATACGCCCCGGCCCGACGTACGCCGTGTGAATACAGTGCAATGGTTTTTGGCTGCATCCCGTGCAACTTCAAACGATTGAGCAGGCATTGATAATTGCGCGCAAAATGCGCTGGAAATTCTGATGTCATCACGATTCATCCTCATGCTGGACAGTGACAAGTTCTCCTCTCACTTCAGTCCTTTTCTTTGGTGAGCCGGAGATTTGATAGCTCTGTAGCCAAATCAATCCACCGATCCATGAGGAGCTTCATGCGCTCGTAGTTTTTCAATTGCTTGCGGATCGCAGGCAAATCCTTCTTCTTTACAAACTTACTGCTGCTCTTTCCCTTCCGTGTGAAGCTGACCTGATAGTAAGGCCCGTGCTTCTCCGGCGGTGATGCCTTGCAGCGGCAACCGGGCGAGCCGCAGACATTGTATTGGGTTGACAGGCTGCCAGGCCGCAAGTCCCCCAGCGCGACGAGGTCGCGCTTGATCTTCTCGATCTGACGTTCGATCCGGGCTTCCAGCTTGATGTCCATGGCGAAAGCATAGCACTGTTTGGCCGATAGCACTATAATGCTATCGGCTTACACTTGCGACAGGAGAACTTTGCTATGACACTATGGATCGAGTGGTTGCAAACGGTGCGTTCCCTCCGGCCAGCATGTGGCCGGTCACGCACTTTCTTCTGGATGGTTTTTGTCCTGATGGGTTTATGCAGCCGCGCCGACAACGCCGGTGTCACGAGTTTTGTCCGCGTCCTGAACTTCCGGGGCGAGGCCTACCATCGCTTTCTTCATCTCTTTCACAGCAAGGGCATCGACCTGGATATGCTCACCGCCTGCTGGGTCCGTCTCTGCCTTACCTTGTTCCGCCCATTTCAGGTCGGCCAGCGCATCGTCTGCCTCGCCGATGGGATCAAGGCACCCAAAGAAGGAAAGCGTATGCCCGCCGTGAAGTATCTGCACCAGCAATCGGCTGGCAATTCCAAGCCAGAATACATCATGGGCCATTCGCTCCAGGCTATCTCGCTGCTGGTTCACGGCCCTGCCGGGCAGGTGACCGCCGTGCCGCTCACTTCGCGCATTCACGAAGGCCTGGTGTTTTCCAACCGGGATGCAAGAACCCTGCTCGACAAGCTGGTGGCGCTACTGTTTTCGGTGGCCATCGTCTGGGATCGCCAGGTGCTGCTCATCGCCGACGCCTACTATGCAAGCGGCAAGATCATCCGCCCACTCCTGGCCAAAGGGCACCATCTCGTGACCCGCGCCAAAAGCAACGCGGTCGCCTACCTCCCCGTGCCCGACGTGCCGCATCGCGGCAAAGGGCGTCCGCGAATCTACGGCGACAAGGTTCGTCTCAAGGACCTCGCCAAGGATAATGCCGCTTTCACCTCCGCTCCCAGCCCCGTCTATGGCGAGAACGACGTGACCGTGCGTTTCCGCTGCGTGGATTTACTATGGCGCCCGGTCGCCCGTATCGTCCGTTTTGTGATCGTCCACCACCCGGTTCGCGGAACAATATTCCTGCTGTGCACGGATCTTTCACTTGCACCTCTGGAGATACTCCAGCTCTACGGCTATCGGTTCAAGATTGAGCTGGGTTTCCGGCAGGCCGTCCACGTCCTCGGCGCTTATGCCTACCACTTCTGGATGGCTGCCATGAAGCCTCTGCGCCGTGGTGAGGGCGATCAGTATCTGCATCGCACCACCGATGCCTATCGCGCCGCCATCCGCCGCAAGCTGCGCGCCTACCACATTCATGTGCAGCTCGGCTGCATCGCCCAAGGCCTGCTACAGCATCTCTCGCTGAACCATACGGCAGAGGTGTGGCGTTGTTTCCGCAGTTGGCTCCGCACCATGAACCCGGCGCTCCCGCCTTCCGAGCTTATCGTCGCAAACGCACTGCGCACGGCCATTCCAGCATTTTTCTCGTTTCCAAAGCTAGACCCTGGCCTCAAGAAAATAATGGAAAATTACTACCGATATGACCTGGACTCAGTTACCGACCGAATGGCCGCATGAATGGGAATGGAAAAGTTGGCACTGTCCAGCTCATGGTAAAGTACAAAAAATCCCTTTCGGGGTGAGGATGAATTATGTTATTTAATCAGGTTGCTGAGGGGTGTTTCTCCGCGATAGCGGCTTCGTCCAACAGTGCGTTCAAGCACAACTGGCTTCCAGCTGGTACTTTACTTTGAAAATTAGTCCAGTAGGGTGGGCACGCCTTTGTGCCCACGCGAATAAAAAGCCGTGTGGGCAGATAAACCCCGCCCATCCTACTCAACTACTTCATGCAAAACTGCTTCATGATAGAATGCGCGCCTTTGATTTTCTACCGGAGTATTGAATCCATGTCCTTGAGCTTAATTAGTAATGCCTACGCCGCTGAAACAGCCCCTGACCCATTTGGGGGTGGGCAACTTTTGTTTTTGGTCGGGCTGGTCGCGGTATTTTATTTTCTGGTTCTGCGCCCGCAGCAAGTGCGGGCCAAGGAACAGAAAATCATGCTCGATGCGCTGCAAAAAGGCGATGAGGTGGTAGCACTCGGTGGTGCGCTGGGACGTGTCGTCAAAGTGGGTGAAAGCTACGTCAGCGTGGAAGTGACTGATGGTGTAACCATCAACGTCCAGAAAAGCGCGATCCAGACCGTGCTGCCCAAGGGAACCATCAAGTCGATTTAGGATTCAATTTAAGGTGTTTCAATGAACCAATACCCGTTGTGGAAGTACCTGCTGATCTTTCTGGCGCTCATTCTGGGGCTGGTCTTTACCCTGCCCAATTTCTACGGTGAGTCTCCCGCAGTGCAGGTACAGCCGTTGCGCTCCAGCATCAAGGCCGACAGCGTATTGTTTAAGCGGGTGGAAGATGCCCTCAGGGCTGCCAAACTCGATCCTGAAGCGATTGCGCTGGATTCCGTCGGTGTCAAGGCGCGGTTCAGCAACACCGATAGCCAGATCAAGGCCAAGGACGTATTGCAAACACAACTGGGTGAGGATTATGTGGTGGCGCTGAACCTGGTGTCACGCTCACCGCAGTGGCTGACCGGCATCAATGCGCTGCCCATGTATCTCGGGCTGGATTTGCGCGGCGGCGTGCATTTCCTGTTGCAGATAGACATGAAGGGCGCGCTGGACAAGGCGATGGAATCCGCTTCCGGCGATATACGCAGCACCTTGCGCGAACAGAATATCGCTTACGCCGGGGTGAGCCGCGACGGTAAAGCGGCAACGGTCAAATTCCGCGACGCTGAAGCGCGCGGCAAAGGGGAAGCCGAACTCAAGCAGCGCTTCGGCGGTCTGGCATTCAGCGAAAAGGATGAAGGCGGCGAATACCTGCTACTCGTCACACTTAATCCGGTGGAGGAAAAGCGCATACAGGACTCCGCCGTGCAACAGAACCTGATTACGCTACGCAACCGCGTCAACGAACTGGGCGTTGCCGAGCCGGTAATCCAGCAGCAGGGGGTGGATCGCATTGTGGTGCAGTTGCCCGGCGTGCAGGACACGGCGCGCGCGAAAGACATTCTGGGCCGTACCGCGACGCTGGAAGTGCGCATGGTGGATGAGGAGCATACCTTTGTCGAGGGCTCCCCCGTGCCGTTCGGCGCCGAGATGTTCAAGGAGAGGGATGGCACCCCGCTGCTGGTGAAGAAAAACGTGGTTCTTACCGGCGAGCGTATTAACGATGCGCAACCCGGCTTCGATAGCCGCAACAATGAGCCTGCCGTGCATATCAACCTGGATGGCGTGGGCGCGCGCAAATTCAAGGAGGCGACGCGAGAAAACGTCGGCAAGCGCATGGCGATTATCCTGTTCGAAAAGGGCAGGGGTGAGATCGTTACGGCCCCGGTCATCCGCGAAGAAATCGGCGGCGGACGTGTGCAGATCACCGGAAAGATGGACACCACAGAAGCGCAGGATACCGCTCTGCTGTTGCGCGCCGGCGCATTGGCGGCCCCGATGGAGATCGTCGAGGAGCGCACCGTCGGCCCCAGCCTCGGTGCGGACAACATCGCGCGCGGCTTCCGCTCCACCCAGATCGGCTTTGCCGCCATCGCGGTTTTCATGATCGCCTACTACCTGATGTTCGGCACGGTTTCCGTGCTGGCGCTGGGCGCCAACCTGCTGCTGCTGGTGGCGCTGCTGTCCATGCTGCAAGCCACGCTGACGTTGCCCGGCATGGCGGGTATCGCGCTGACGCTGGGCATGGCGATCGACTCCAACGTGCTGATCAACGAGCGCATCCGCGAGGAGTTGCGCATGGGAAATACGCCACAGGCATCCATACACGCGGGCTACGAGCAGGCGTTCGGCACCATACTCGATTCCAACATCACCACCCTGATCGCGGGCATCGCGCTGTTCATGTTCGGCTCCGGCCCGGTGCGCGGCTTCGCGGTAGTGCTGTGCCTGGGCATTATGACCTCGATGTTCAGCGCGGTGCTGGTATCGCGCGCGCTGGTTAACCTGGTTTACGGCCGCAGGGTCAGGCTGGCTAAGGTCTCCATCGGTTAAGGAAGAGGCGATAAATGGAATTTTTCAGGATCAAACACGATATCCCGTTCATGAGTTATGGGCGGTACACCACCGCCATTTCACTGGTGACTTTCCTGTTCGCGGTATTTTTCCTCGCCACGCGCGGATTAAATTTCGGCGTGGATTTTACCGGCGGTACGGTGATAGAAATCCATTACGCACAGCCCGCCGACCTGAACAAGGTGCGCGAGCAGCTTGGCGGCATGGGGCTGCACGATGCGCTGGTGCAAAATTTCGGTTCCAGCAAGGACGTGCTGATACAGGTGCCGCTCAAGCAAAATACTTCGGGCGCAAAACTGAGCGAGCAGGTGTTCGGCGCGCTGCGCCAGCAGGATGCGGGCGTGGAAATGCGCCGCGTCGAATTTGTCGGCCCGCAGGTGGGCAAGGAATTGGTGGAGAATGGAGCGATGGCGCTGCTGCTGGTATCGCTCGGCATTGTCTGCTACCTGTGGCTGCGTTTCGAATGGAAGTTCGGCTTGGCCGCGATCATCGCCAACCTGCATGACGTGGTCATCATCCTCGGCTTCTTCGCTTTCTTCCAGTGGGAATTTTCGTTGTCCGTGCTGGCGGCGGTGCTGGCGGTGCTGGGTTATTCGGTGAATGAATCGGTGGTGGTATTTGACCGGATACGCGAAAACTTCCGCAAAATGCGCAAGACCGAAGTGGCCGGGATCATAGACAACGCCATCACCCGCACCATGTCGCGCACCATCATCACCCACGGCTGCACGCAGATGATGGTAACCGCCATGCTGTTCCTCGGCGGCGAGACACTGCACTATTTTGCGCTGGCGCTGACCATCGGCATCCTGTTCAGCATCTACTCTTCCGTGTTGGTCGCCAGCCCGTTGCTGATGATGTTCGGCGTGTCGCGCGAAGATTTCATCAAACCGGAAAAAACCGAAGCGGAAGAAGTTCTTCCGTAGGGATGTCTCTAAAAATTCAAATTCCGTCATTCCAGCGAATAGCCAGCGACTTTGCTGGCGTTCTAAGCCAGCTAAGCCGAATGTCTAGTAGTTTCATCAGGCGGGAATGGCGATTTCTGAGGCTTGCATGCTGTGGATTTATTAGCCGCGTTTATTGACATCGTCCTGCATCTGGACACGCATCTGTTGGCGCTTACCCAGCAATACGGTGAGTGGGTGTATGCCATTCTGTTCCTGATTATCTTCTGTGAAACCGGACTGGTGATCGCGCCCTTCCTGCCGGGTGACTCGCTGCTGTTCGTGGCGGGTGCGCTATGCGGCATGGGTACACTGGAGCCTGGCCTGCTTGCGCCGCTGCTCATGCTGGCAGCATTCTCCGGCGACAACACCAACTACTGGATCGGACGGCTCATCGGTACGCGCCTGATCCAGCGCACCAATTCACGATTCATCAAACACGAGCACTTGGAAAAGACCCGCACCTTTTACGATAAGCACGGCGGCAAGACCATCCTGTTTGCGCGCTTTCTACCCATCATCCGCACTTTTGCGCCTTTTGTGGCGGGCATCGGTTTGATGCGCTACCGCCTGTTCGTGTTGTTCAGTGCGCTAGGCAGTGTGGTATGGATAGGTTTTTTTACCGCCGGGGGTTACTTCTTTGGCAATATCCCCATCATTAAAAACAACCTTACCTTGATGGTTTTGGGTATCGTCATAATTTCCCTCCTGCCTGCGATCCGGGAGTTTATCCGCCATCGCAGGGCGGGGAGTTAAGCCACAGCGCTGTGTTAGTTAGTGGTTGTCCGGATTTGAACCGTGTACCATACCCATCCGGTGCATTGCGTTTGTGACTCTCGCATAATCAAGAGAATTTGAATATGGCCAACTCCAAGTTTGAGGAACTCAAGGCAGGCGACCGTTTGCCCTCTCCCAAAGGTTCAGCCTTGCGGGTGATCCAGTTGACCCGCAAAGATGACGTAACAAACCAGGAGATTGCCCAGGCAATCAAGTCTGACCCCGCTTTGTCCGGACGTATTATCAAGGTGACCAATGCGTTCCTGGGGTACCAGACGCGGCCTGTCGCGTCCGTAGTGGATGCGGTTGCGATATTGGGTTTGAACACGGTGCGGCAATTGGTGTTGGCTTTTTCATTGGTGGATAACAGCCGTAGCGGTGCATGCAAGGCGTTCGATTACCAGGCCTTCTGGTTGCGCTCGTTACTGACGGCGATTGCCGCGCAAAATCTGGTTTCTCGCAGTGGCATCGGGTCGCAGGAAGAAATCTTCACCCTCGGCTTGCTCGGACAAATTGGTTCCTTGGCGCTGGCGACAGTCTATCCGCAGGAATATGCGCTCATTATCGGGAAGGACGCATCATGCGCGGGCCCCGAATTTGCCCATCTTGAGAGCGCCGAGTTCGGGATTGACCACAACCAGATGACGCAGGCGATGCTGGCGGACTGGGGTATGCCGAGAGTATTTCAGGAAGTCGCCTTGCACCATGAGGATCCGGCCCAGTCCAATTTTGATGAGGATAGCCGTGACTGGCGTCTGTTGAATGCGCTGCATGTTGCGAACTATTTTTCCAAGATGTGTTTGGCCCAGGAGCCGCACCGGCGCAAATTGGCGTCCAATTTGATCCTGATGGCCGCCCGGCTGGGCGTGGAATCGGGCATGCTCACCGAGATTGGCGACAAGGTGGTGCGCGAAAGCCATGAGTGGAGCAACCTATGCGGCATCCGTCCGGCGCAGGTTCCCCCATTTGCGGATTTGTTTAAAGCGGTGCCGCTTAAACCGGAAATGATTGAGGCGGGGGAGCTGCCGGATGGTGAAGGTGCATTCTATAAATTGCGCATCTTGCTGGTGGACGATGACCGTGCTGTGCTGATGTTGTTGAAAGTGCTGCTGGAAAAATCCGGGCATACCGTGCTCACGGCCCGCGATGGGATAGAAGCGTTAAGCTTGGTCGAGAAATTCGCGCCGCAAATGGTTATCACCGACTGGATCATGCCGAAAATGGATGGCATCGAATTTTGCAAAACACTCAGGCGTAACCCTGCATGGCGCAATATCTATGTGTTCATCATGACGGCGCAGGAAAGCACGGACAGGCTGGTGGAGGCATTTGAGGCCGGGGCGAACGATTATCTGACCAAACCGGTAAACACCAAGGTGCTGGGGGCAAGGTTGGGTGCCGGACAACGCGTGGTGCAGTTGCAGGAGGAACTGGAGTTTGACCGCCAGCAGCTGCATAAATTTTCTGAAGAATTGGCGGCTTCCAACCAGCGGCTGCAGCAATTGGCGCTTACCGATGAACTCACCGGGTTGCCCAACCGCCGTTCCGCGAACGAGCATCTGGAACGGCAATGGGCAATAGCGGAGCGCAGCGGTCGCCCGCTATCTTGCATGATGGTGGATATAGATCATTTCAAGCAGGTCAACGACACTTACGGCCACAAAGCGGGAGACGATGTGCTGAAACGGGTGGCCGATACCTTGAATCAGTCGGTGCGCAAACAGGATGTGGTGTGCCGTTTTGGCGGCGAGGAGTTTCTGGTGATATGCCCGGAAATACCGGCGGAGCAGGCATATCAATATGCGGAGAGACTGCGCCATGGTGTCAATGGAATTGTTATCCATGGTGCGCGTGGCCGGGATTTTAAACTCTCTATCAGTATCGGGCTGGCAAGCAAAGAACCCGTATTGCTGGGCACCGAAATGTTGCTGCAACTTGCCGATAAACGGCTATATGCCGCGAAAAACGCCGGACGCAACCGCACGGTTGCAAATTAACGCGAACATCACATAGCGATTCCTTGTCTCTCTCCCCCGCTGGGGGAGAGACCGCAGCCGCCAATTTTTCGCCCGAATTGAACCCATGAACCAAAAGCGTAGCGAGAACGAGCGCTCCTACATACGACGGTATTCACAGAGCACCAAGGTTCATGGGTAAGTAGGAGAGAGGGAAAGGACACGGCGGCGTTCATTTTCTGTGGTGGCGATGCCGCTATGCCCGTTAGGTTGTGATCTGCGTTATCCCGTTCAGCCGGTTCTTATCCCAGTGGGCGATGGCCCAGTTCAGCACCGAATTTAAATCATAGCCGGATAATTCAGCCGGAGGCTCCTGGCGCAGAAAAGTTAGTGCGCGCAGCAGTGTGCGAACCGCATTATTTGTATCTACCGGGGCGGCGAGCGTCTGTTTGCTGAGTTTCTCGCCCCGCGCATTCACCGCGATGGGCAGGTGCATGTAGGCTGGGGTGGTTAATCCCCGCAACTGTTGCAGATATATCTGGCGTGTAGTGGAATGGAGCAGGTCAGCGCCGCGCACCACATGTGTGATGCCCTGAAAGGCGTCATCCACCACCACCGCAAGCTGGTAAGCGAACAATCCGTCGGCGCGCAGCACCACGAAATCGCCGATCTCGTTCTCCAGATGTTGGGTGATGCGCCCTTGCAGCGCATCGTCGAAGCCAATTGTTCCATTCTCATTTTGAGATACGTCATTCCCGCGCAGGCGGGAATGACGGGCGAGGCGACCTGCCCGCACCCGCCATGCCATCATTCGCGCTGAGTAATTCCCTTCTCCATTTTTGGAAGAGCCGGAGAGGGGGCGAATCCTATCGCGACACGTTCCCGGATAGATCAACCCGTCTATGCCGTGCAGTGCCGAATCGGCAATTTCCTTGCGGCTGCACGCGCAGGGGTAGAGCAGATTTTCTGCGCGCAGCCGCTCGAAGGCTGACTGGTAGGCGGCAGTGCGCTGGCTTTGGTTGATAACGGTTTCATTCCAGTGCAGGCCGCAAGCTTCCAGCGCCCTGAGAATGTCGTCGGCAGCCCCTTTGACGGTGCGTGGGGTGTCGAGGTCTTCGATGCGCACCAGCCAGATCCCGTTATGGTATTTCGCGTCGAGATAACTGCCGAGAGCCGCAACCAATGAGCCAAAATGTAGCGGGCCGGTGGGGGAGGGGGCGAAGCGCCCCCTGTAAACTGTGTCAGGCAGGAACCGCCTCTTCCGTAAACTCCAGCCGCACCTTCTTATCCGCATCCAACGTAACCGTTACCTTGCCACCACTCGCCAACCGACCGAACAGCAGTTCATCGGCGAGGGCGCTGCGGATGGTATCCTGGATCAGCCGCGCCATTGGGCGCGCGCCCATCAGCGGGTCGAAGCCTTGTTCGGCAAGGTGATCCTTGAGCTCGTCGGTGAAAATAGCTTCCACCTTCTTCTCGTGCAGTTGTTCCTCAAGCTGCATCAGGAACTTGTCCACCACGCGCAGGATGACTTCGCGGCTCAAGGACGCGAAGGATACGATGGCATCCAGCCGGTTGCGGAATTCCGGCGTGAACAGGCGCTTGATGTCGGCCATCTCGTCACCGGCAGCGGAGTTCTTGGTGAAGCCGATCTGCGTCTTGCTCAATGCCTCGGCGCCCGCGTTGGTGGTCATGATGATGACCACGTTGCGGAAATCGGCTTTGCGCCCGTTGTTGTCGGTGAGCGTGCCGTGATCCATCACCTGCAACAGGATGTTGAAGATGTCCGGGTGCGCCTTTTCGATTTCGTCCAGCAGCAGCACGCAATGCGGCTGCTTGCTGATGGCTTCGGTGAGCAGGCCGCCCTGGTCGAAGCCGACATAGCCCGGTGGCGCGCCGATCAGCCGCGACACGGCGTGGCGTTCCATGTATTCGGACATGTCGAAGCGGTGCAGCGGCATACCCATGGAATAGGCGAGTTGGCGCGCAACTTCGGTTTTGCCTACGCCGGTAGGGCCGGAGAACAAGAAGCTGCCGATGGGTTTCTGCGGATTGCCCAAACCGCTGCGCGACATCTTGATGGCGCGCGCCAGCACGTCTATGGCTTTGTCCTGGCCGAACACCGTGGCCTTCAAATCCCGATCCAGCGTCTTGAGCGCGTTGCGGTCGTCCGAAGAAACGGTGCGCGGCGGGATACGCGCGATCTTGGCGATGATCTCCTCGATCTCGTGTTTGCCCACGATCTTCTTTTGCTTGGATTTAGGCAGGATGCGTTGCGCGGCGCCTGCTTCATCTATTACGTCTATGGCCTTGTCCGGCAGGTGCCGGTCATTGATGAAGCGCGCGGAAAGCTCGACGGCGCTGGCCAGCGCGGCGGCGCTGTATTTGATGCCGTGGTGGGCTTCGAAGCGCGGTTTGAGTCCTTTCAGTATTTCGATGGTCTGTTCCACGCTTGGCTCAGGCACATCCACTTTCTGAAAACGCCGCGACAGCGCGTGATCCTTCTCAAAGACGCCGCGGTATTCCTGATAGGTAGTCGCACCGATACACTTGAGCGCGCCACTGGACAGCGCGGGCTTGAGTAAATTTGAAGCGTCCATGGTGCCGCCCGAAGCTGCACCCGCGCCGATCAGCGTATGGATTTCGTCGATGAATAAGATGGCGTGTTTTGCATCGGACAGTTCCTTGAGTACCGCCTTCAGGCGCTGCTCAAAGTCGCCGCGATATTTGGTGCCGGCCAGCAACGTACCCATATCGAGCGCATACACATGCGCATCTTTGAGGATTTCCGGTACGTTATTTTCCGTGATGCGGCGTGCCAAGCCTTCGGCGATGGCGGTTTTGCCCACACCGGCCTCGCCGACCAGCAGCGGATTGTTTTTGCGACGCCTGCACAATGTCTGGATGACGCGCTCCAGTTCGATTTCACGGCCAATCAGCGGATCAATTTTGCCGGCCAGAGATTGGGCATTGAGGTCGAGCGTGTAGTTGTGCAACGCACCTTCGTTGCCCGTTTCCTGGTCTGTTTCAGTGTCCTGGGATTTCTGCACACCGGGCTGAACAGTTTTGTTAATACCGTGGGAGATGTAGTTCACCACGTCCAGCCGCGTGATGGCGCGCTGGTTGAGAAAAAATACCGCGTGGGAATCTTTTTCGCTGAACAGGGCGACCAGGATGTTGGCGCCGGTCACTTCCTTTTTGTTAGTCGATTGCACATGCAGGATGGCGCGCTGAATAACGCGCTGAAAGCCGACCGTGGGCTGCGTGTCCACCTCGCCGCTACCTGGCAGAATGGGCGTATGGGTAGCAATGAAGTCGGTCAGCACTGCGCGCAGTTCATCAATATCCGCCCCGCAGGCGCGCAGCACATGCGCCGCCGACGGGTTGTCCAGCATGGAGAGCAGCAGGTGTTCCACCGTGATGAATTCGTGCCGCTTCTGGCGCGCTTCGACAAATGCCAAGTGCAGGCTGACTTCAAGTTCTTGCGCGATCATGATTTATGTCCCCTTCAGTTCGCATCGTAGCGGATGCTCGCGCTGTTTGGCAAATGTAGTTACTTGCGCCACTTTGGCTTCCGCAATGTCCCTCGGGTAGATACCGCAGACTGCGGAACCCTCCTTATGCACTTGGAGCATCACCTGCGTGGCGCGTTCACGGTTCATTGCAAAAAATGTCTGTAAAACTTCGATGACAAAGTCCATTGTCGTGTAATCATCGTTGATCAACAATACCTTGTACAGGCTGGGCGGCTTGCTCTTGCCCCGCTCCACTTCCAGCAAGTCAGCGTTTCCGAGTTTCGTCTTCATTTAATGTTGATAATTCTTGCATCATACTGGAACGTATATTTGACGATTAGAACAGCTTTTTCAAGCGTATTCTGAAAAAAAAGTTGCATATCCACTTGACGGTACGGGTATTACAGGAGTAAAAAGCGCGTGGGTGTTTGAATCAAGTTATCTGCAGTACTGGTTTTGCCATGCGCGGTCTTGGAATTCAAACAGTTTGACGGGAATCCACCCGGTTTTTTAGTTAAGGAAGTTACATGGCAAACGGTACAGTTAAGTGGTTCAACGATGCAAAAGGTTTTGGTTTCATTACTCCGGATGATGGTAGCGAAGATCTATTCGCGCACTTCTCCGCGATCAACATGAGCGGTTTCAAGACTCTCAAAGAAGGCCAGAAAGTTACCTTTGATATAGTGCAAGGTCCTAAAGGCAAGCAAGCTTCCAACATCCAGGCTCCTTAATCGTTTCTTGAGTTGGTAAAAAAAGCCCGGCACATCAAAGTGCCGGGCTTTTTGCTTTGGTATTCCGAGCGTCCGCACTCAAGATGCCAAGCTTAGCAATTCCAGTGAGGCAACGGAATGGATCGCGTCCTGCCGGGCGAACAAACGATTGATATGGTCGAGCCAAGTGCGTGGCGAAAGTCTGCTGAGGTATAATGCGCGCCTTTGTAAATTACCCGATAGGAGAATGCCATGCCTATTTACGCTTACGGTTGTTCCAGTTGCGGCCTGCAAAAAGATGTGATGCAGAAAATGAGTGATTCGCCGCTTACCACCTGCCCCGAATGCGGCAAGAAGACTTTCGTCAAACAATTAACCGCTGCCGGTTTTCAATTGAAGGGTAGCGGCTACTATGCTACTGACTTCAAGAATAGCAACCAGCCCAAGCCCAAGGCGGAACCTGAACCCGCTTGCGCGCCTTGTGCCAGTGCCGGTTCTTGCCCGATGGCGAGTGGCAACGCGTGAAAAAATATCTGCTAACCGGCTTGTTGATCTGGGTGCCGCTCGGCATCACCATCTGGGTGTTGAAAATTACGATCAGCACGATGGATCAGAGCTTGCTGTTGCTGCCGGATAAGTTGCATCCGGACAAACTGCTCGGTATCCACATTCCCGGTTTGGGTGTAATTCTCACTGTGGCGATTGTGGTCGGCACCGGCTTGCTGGCGCGCAATGTTTTCGGGCAGCACCTGTTGGTATACTGGGACGGTCTGTTGCGCCGCATCCCGTTCGTGAGTGCGATTTACAACAGTGTGAAGCAGGTGAGCGATACCTTGTTGTCCAGCGACGGGCAGGCCTTCCGCAAGGTGCTGCTGGTGCGCTACCCCCATCCCGAAGCATGGTCGCTGGCGTTCCAGACCAGCGTGGCTGAAGGAGAAATTGCATCGCACATGGATGGCGAATATTTGGGAGTGTTCATTCCCACCACACCCAGCCCGGTAAACGGTTTTTATTTTTATGTGCGCAAGGCCGATACCATCGAACTCAATATCAGCGTGGATGTGGCGCTGAAATCCATTATTTCGATGGGTGTAGTTGCTCCTGTCTCCAATGCCTTGCCTGCCGGTATTCCGAATCCCGCCAGCAACCCGAATTAACTCCCTGATTTTTCCAGACTGAACTGACATGCGAACTCACTATTGCGGACAACTTAACGTTTCCAACCTTGGCCAGACCGTCACCCTGTGCGGCTGGTCGCATCGTCGCCGCGACCACGGCGGGGTGATTTTTATTGATTTGCGCGACCGCGAGGGCCTGGCGCAAGTGGTGTGCGATCCGGATCGCGCCGAGATGTTCGGTATTGCCGAATCGGTGCGCAACGAGTTTGTGCTGAAAGTGACAGGCCGTGTGCGCCGCCGTCCGGAAGGCACGGATAATCCCAACATTCCCAGCGGCGAGATCGAAATCCTGTGCCACGAGATCGAGGTGCTGAATACTGCCGTCACCCCACCGTTCCAGTTGGATGACGAGAATCTATCCGAGAACGTTCGCCTGACGCACCGCGTGATAGACCTGCGCCGCCCGCAGATGCAGAAGAACATGATGCTGCGCTACAAGACCGCGCGCGCTTTCCGCCGCTTTCTCGACGACAAGGGTTTCATAGATATCGAAACGCCGATGCTGACCAAATCCACGCCGGAAGGCGCACGCGACTACCTGGTGCCGTCGCGCGTCCATGCCGGAGAATTCTTCGCGCTGCCGCAGTCACCGCAATTGTTCAAGCAGTTACTGATGGTGGCGGGGTTTGATCGCTACTATCAGATCACCAAATGCTTTCGCGACGAAGACCTGCGCGCCGACCGCCAGCCGGAATTCACCCAGGTGGATATCGAGACTTCCTTCCTCGGCGAAGAGGAAATCATGGCGCTGATGGAAGACATGATCCGCACCGTGTTCAGGGAAGTGCTGGAGGTCAAACTGCCCAACCCGTTTCCGCGTATGACCCATGCCGAGGCGATGGCGCGTTTCGGTTCGGACAAACCCGACCTGCGCGTGACGCTGGAACTCACTGAAGTCACAGACGCGGTGAAGGATGTGGCGTTCAAGGTATTCGCCAGTGTCGCCAATCAGGCCAACGGGCGCGTAGCAGCGTTGCGTGTGCCGGGCGGTGCGTTGTTCACGCGAGGAGAAATTGACGACTATACCAAATTTGTCGGTATCTACGGTGCGAAGGGTTTGGCCTATATCAAGGTCAACGATGTCAGCCAGCTTAATGAAACCGGGCTGCAATCGCCCATCGTCAAGAACCTGAATGAAGCTGCGCTGAAGTCCATCATAGCCCGCACCGGCGCGCAAAACGGCGACATCATTTTCTTCGGCGCGGACAAGGCCAAGGTGGTGAACGATGCGCTGGGCGCATTGCGCGACAAAATCGGCCACGAGAAAAAATGCGTCACCGGTGCGGCGTGGGCGCCGCTGTGGGTGGTGGATTTTCCCATGTTTGAATACGACGAAGAAGCCAAGCGCTGGAATGCATGCCACCACCCGTTCACCTCGCCCAAGGATGAGCATTTTGCGTTATTGGAAACTGACCCCGGTCGTTGCCTGGCCAAGGCTTACGACCTGGCCTTGAACGGTTCTGAAATCGGCGGCGGCTCGGTGCGTATCCATCAGGAAGCGGTGCAATCGCAAGTATTCCGCGCGCTCAACATCGGCGCGGAAGAAGCGCAGCTCAAGTTCGGTTTCCTGCTCGATGCGCTGCAATACGGCGCACCGCCGCACGGCGGGCTGGCCTTCGGCCTGGACCGCATCGTAGCCATGATGACCGGCTCCGAATCCATCCGCGACGTGATCGCCTTTCCCAAGACCCAGCGCGCACAATGTTTGCTGACCCAGGCACCCAGCCTGGTGGAAGAAAAACAGTTGCGAGAGTTGCACATCCGCCTGCGCCAGCAGACGCAGACTACGGTGGAAGTGACCAAGGAATAAGGAATGGCGATTCCTGATTATCAGACGTTGATGCTGCCGTTGCTGAAGGTATTAGCTGATAAGCAGGAGCGCTCATTGCGCGAGGTGGTTGCGTTGCTTGCCGATGAGTTTGATCTGAACGAGGAAGAGCGTGGGCAGTTACTGCCAAGTGGTGGCCAATCAATCATTTCGAATCGCGTCGCATGGGCGAAAACTTACTTGAAAAAGGCAGGGCTAGTTGATCAACCAAAACGAGGTTATGTGCAGTTGACGACAAGTGGCGAGAAGGTTATCAAGTCACATCCAACACAAGTCAATATAAAGTTTCTTGAGCAATTTCAGAACTTTGTTGCTTTCAGGGATAGCCAGCAGCAGATAGGTTTACAGCAGGTTTCTCCATGTTCAAATGACCAGAGCGCGACCCCAGAGGAATTAATTGAAAGTGGTGCGAAAACAATTCGCAAAGAATTGGCTGAAGAAGTTTTGCAGCGAATTAAAAGCTGTTCACCGGCTTTCTTCGAGCGCCTAGTGGTCGAGTTGCTAGTTAAAATGGGCTATGGCGGCACACGGCAAGACGCTGGGCGTGCAATCGGACGCAGTGGCGACGAAGGAATTGACGGTGTCATTCACGAAGACCGTTTGGGGCTGGATGTAATTTATCTCCAGGCGAAACGCTGGGAAGCCGTGGTGGGGCGTCCGGAGATTCAGAAGTTTGTCGGTGCCTTGCAAGGACAACGTGCAAAGAAGGGAGTGTTCATCACCACATCGGACTTCACCAAGGAAGCCGTCGAATACGTGCGCAACATTGACAACAAGGTGGTGCTGATTAACGGTGCGCTGTTGGCAAACCTGATGATAGACCACAACGTGGGCGTATCTCTTGCTGCGACCTACGAAATCAAGAAAATCGACTCAGACTATTTCCTTGAGGAATAGCACGTCATGTCCCATCTGGGTTTAACTTCAAAAACCAAGCGTTCGTCATTCCCGCGAAGGCGGGAATACAGCGCCATGAACACGCCGCGTAGCAGACAAAACCCTGATGTTGATCCGCCGCGCGGAGATTCTCATCCCTGCTGGATTCCCGCCTGCGCGGGAATGACGGTTTCATGAGTCGCGCTTCCATGAGAAGGCAGGCAACGGTGTTTGGCGTACTGTTTGCGCTGCTTTTCACCTCTTTTTCCGCTTTCAGTTTTACCTTTGATCAGGCCAGCACTGCGCAGACCATCGCAGTATCCGCTCTTCCGCCCGAAGCGCGCGACACCTTGCGCCTCATCAAGCGGGGCGGGCCGTTTTCCTTTCCGCGCGATGGCGTGGTGTTCGGCAACTACGAGCATCGCCTGCCGCAACAACCTCGAGGCTATTATCACGAATACACGGTGAAGACGCCGGGTGCGCGCAATCGCGGCGCGCGGCGTATAGTGTGCGGGCCGCTGCCGGAGTGCTATTACAGCGGCGACCACTACCGGACTTTCAAGCATATTCGGGAGTAAGTTATGGACGATCTTGCACGGCGCCTGATGGATGTGAACGAGGCGGGCACGTATCACATGAATTGCCAACCGGATGAATTGCACATGGCTATCGCGCAGGCGGGCTTTGCGATGTTTGAGGTAAACCTGACGGCAGTGCAGGGCAAAGGGGAGTTTCTAGCAGCCGTGGCGCAGGCGGTCAAGGCGCCAGAGTGGTTCGGCCACAACTGGGACGCGCTGGCCGATGCGCTGGGCGATTTATCCTGGCATCCTGCGCCGGGTTATGTGCTGGTGCTGCATGGCGGTGGCGAGACGCTGGGCTTGAGCGTAGAAGAACGGGCAATCGCCACGGAAATTTTTGTCGGCACGGTGAATTTTTGGAAGTTGCAGGGCAAGCCGTTCTGGGTGTTTTTCTGCTGATGCCATACAAGCAACCGATCTCAGCGCTTATCGTTATCTTTACTTCCGCGCTTGATTTATTGCTGCTGGAGCGCGCCGATTATCCCGGCTACTGGCAATCGGTGACCGGCAGTCGCGACGGGGAGGAATTGCAGCACGAAACGGCCATGCGTGAGGTGGGCGAGGAGACCGGACTGGATGCCACTCGCTATGCGCTGACGGATTGGCAGGTACAGAATGTGTACGAGATTTATGCCAAGTGGCAGCATCGCTACCCGCCCGGCACCACGCACAACACCGAGCATGTGTTCGGGTTGGAATTACCCGGCATGTTGCCTGTCCAATTGTCGCCGCGCGAACATTTGAGTTACATCTGGTTGCCATGGCGGGAAGCTGCGGAAAAGGTTTTTTCGCCGAGCAACCGCGCGGCAATTCTGCAATTACCCGAGAGAGTGTGTCATGTCTGACAACGATATTTCTATCGCGTATGACCATCCACTTGCTGACAACCAGGGCAGTTGCACTACGCTGGCATGGGCGAAAAAACCGCGTGAGCCGCTGCCGCAGGAGAAAATGGCATTGATCGAGCGCATCAAGCATTTGCTCCAGCAACAGGATGCTGTGCTTGTAGCGCATTACTATGTGCATCCCGATTTGCAGGATATGGCCGAGGCGACCGGCGGCTTGGTGTCGGATTCGCTGGATATGGCGAATTTCGGCCAGCAGCATTCGGCCAAAACGCTGGTGGCGGCGGGGGTGCGTTTCATGGGCGAGACGGCGAAAATACTCAACCCGGAAAAACGTGTGCTGATGCCGGATATGGAGGCGGAATGCTCGCTCGATCTGGGTTGTCCGGCGGACGAGTTCGCCGCATTTTGCGATGCGCATCCCGACCGCACCGTGGTGGTGTACGCCAACACCAGCGCGGCAGTAAAGGCGCGTGCCGACTGGATGGTGACCAGTTCCATCGCATTGCCCATCGTCAGGTATCTGAAAGAGCAGGGGCAAAAAATCCTGTGGGCGCCGGATCGGCATCTGGGTGCTTACGTCCAGCAGCAGACCGGTGCGGACATGCTGTTGTGGCAGGGTGCGTGCGTGGTGCATGACGAATTCAAGGCGAAAGAGTTGCTTGAACTCAAGGCGCAACATCCGCTGGCGAAGGTGCTGGTGCACCCGGAATCACCGCGCGCGGTGATACAGCTGGCCGATGTCGTGGGTTCCACCACGCAGCTTATCAAGGCCACGCAAACCCTCTCCGCGCGCGAATTCATTGTGGCCACCGATAGCGGTATCTTGCATAAGATGCGCACCCTGTCGCCGGATAAAGTATTTCTGGAAGCGCCGACATCCGGTGCCGGTGCGAATTGCACCAGTTGCAATCATTGTCCGTGGATGGCGATGAACGGTTTGGTTAACCTTGCTGAAGTGCTGGAAACTGGTAAAAACGAAATTTATGTCGATCCGGCAATCGGGCGTAGAGCCAAGGTATCTATCGAGCGTATGCTGGATTTCGCACGGCAGATTAATCTTCCCACGCGCGGCATTGGCAATGCTTAAGCACAGCTATTCAGCAACAGAAATCAGAAATGCGGTACTTGCCCGGAGATTCACGGGCAAGCGATCCTAATGCCCTTCAGAAACAGGTTTAGCCTCGACATAAAACCCCTGGCTCCGCAATTCCTGGGCTTTTTCCCAAGTGGCAACAATGGTATAGCGCAGGACATCGTGATAGTAGACACGTAGCTTAAGCATGATAACCTCCAACTGTTAATTTTTACTTCACACACTGTAGGGTTTCTTACTTCCGAACTTGAATTTGCTACCCTTGTATAATCAACACGCATATTACGTACCAAGGCTAAGCTATATTACAGAGAGTGGCTCTGACGCTTATATAAATGGTGTTGAGAGGCAACTTTGGCAAGGCTGTTGGGTTATAAAAATGGCAATAATTTTTCTTAGTCTAAAAAATAAGAACTGAAAATGGGAAATCGAGAAGGTGGGATGTGGCAAACTTTGTTTTACTGAATTGACACGTTATGACAGTTTTGCATATTGCCACCTACAATATTCATAAAGGGTTTTCCCATTTCAACCGGCGCGTTGTGCTGCATGAGTTGCGCGAGCGCTTGCGTGAACTTAACGCCGACATCGTATTCCTGCAGGAAGTGCAGGGTGAGCGCAGCCACATTGCGCCACGCCATGCCGGTTACCCGGAACAACCACAGCATGAGTTTCTGGCACACGAAATCTGGCCACACTGCGCTTACGGCATGAACGCGGTGTACGGATCCGGGCATCACGGCAATGCCATACTCAGCCGCTATCCCATCTTGCGCTGGGATAACCAGGACATTTCCGCTCATGGCTTCGAACAGCGCGGTGTGCTGCATTGCGAGTTGGCCTTGCCGCAGCGTGAAGATGTCCTGCATTGCCTGTGCGTGCATCTCGGTCTGTTCAAGCGCGGGCGCGGGCGACAGTTCGGCGCGTTGGTGGACCGCGTCAACCGGCTGGTGCCGGAGCGTGCGCCACTGATCATTGCCGGGGATTTCAACGACTGGAACAACCATGCCGGACGCTTGCTGGTTCATGAGTTGCAACTGCATGAGGTTTTTGACAAGAGCCATGGCGGGCCGGCGCGCAGTTTTCCAGCCGGTATGCCGCTGCTGAGGATGGATCGCATTTACGTGCGTGGCATGGAAATCCGGCACAGCGACGTGCATGCGTGGAGAAAAATTTCCGACCACGCGGCCTTGTCTGCAGCGCTTACCCTGCCATGAGCGATACACATCTGGTTGATGGTCATCAGCTAGCCCTGTTGCGCAACGGTGAAGAGTATTTTCCGCGCCTTGTTTCCGCGATAGACAGTGCAGCCCGTTCGGTTTATCTGGAAACCTATATTTATGCTGCCGATTCCATCGGGCGTTTGATTTCTGAAGCGTTGCAGCGTGCGGCCATGCGAGGAGTGAAGGCGCATTTGTTACTGGATGGTTTCGGTAGCGCCAAATTGCCGCGTGAGTGGGTGGATGAGTTGCGCATGGCGGGTGTGGAGGTGTTGTGGTTCCGCCCGGAAATCGCGCGCTTCAGGTTGCGCCGCTATCGCCTGCGCCGCCTGCACCGCAAGCTGGCGGTGGTGGATGGGCGTATCGCTTTTGTGGGCGGTATAAATATCATCAACGATGTGCCGGGGGGGCAGCTTTCTGCGCCACGCCTGGATTATGCGGTGGAGGTGCAAGGTGGTGCGGTAGTGCGCATCCATGCAGCAATGCGGCGTTTGTGGCTGCTGGTGTCATGGACGAATTTTCGCCGGCAACGCGAGCACGCCAAATTTCAGATGGCGCACGCCAATGCGGCAAAGCAAAAAATAGTTTTCCTGCTGTGCGACAATTTGCGCCATCGGCGTGACATCGAGCTGGCCTATCTTGACGCTATTGACGGTGCCCAGCGTGAAATCATCATCGCCAATGCCTACTTCCTGCCAGGTTTGCGCTTGCGTCGCGCTTTGTTAAATGCTTCACGGCGCGGGGTGCGCGTGGCGCTGCTGTTGCAGGGGCAAGTGGAATACCGTTTGCAGCACTATGCCATGCTCGCGCTTTATGACGAATTGCTGGGCGCAGGTGTAGAGATTCATGAATACCATGCCAGTTTCTTGCACGCCAAAGTGGCGGTAGTGGATGGATATTGGGCGACAGTAGGTTCATCTAATATTGACCCATTCAGCCTGTGGCTGGCGCGGGAAGCTAACCTGGCAGTGCGTGATGCAGGGTTTGCAGAATCTTTGCGCGCCAGTTTGCTGCATGAGATGGCGCAAGGTGCGTATCCGGTTGCCCATGCCACCTGGCGTAAACAGGGCGTGTGGAGGCATCTGCTGGCACGTGTGAGTTATGCCGCTGTGCTCCTTCTGGCGGGTGTGTTCGGTTACGCGCGTGGACGCAATGAAAATGCTTAGCTGCAAGCCCGTTACCTCGCCTACGACACGCTGGATGAGGCCTGCCATACTGCTGCGGAGGTGGATCAAGATTGTGGACAAATTCAGTGAAACTGAAAAACTCGATCAGGGAGAGAAGCCATTACAGGGCAACGCTGATCCAATGATGGTTGTGGCTAACAGAACAATCTGCAGAATCCAGATTTAATGAGTCAACCCAATGGTGATTATCGCCTCATGTGTCCCGTTATTGCCATGGCGGCTTGAAAAAGCATGCTTCGGCAGCGTAGTCATGGCTGTCTTGACTATATCGTCCAATCCGGAACGGATCATAAAGAACCTGTCATGCACATCCGGGGCATCTGGATTGTCATACATCTGGGCAAATATATGGATTTGATATTCTGAAGAATAAAAGGAATCAGGGTAATGTACACTGACCTCGATATCTTTTTTTGGCGCTTTGTTCCCCGTGTTTATTCTGATCTCATATGGCAAACGAGGCCCTGTAGCATAGTCCTCAAAAATATCCTGAGTTGAAGGAGAAACAGTAGCGGATATCGTGACATCCTGAGTCCCGTCAAAAGATCCGGCAGGAAATACGACTGATGCAAACCCCACAAGATCCACCGCATCCCCAATAGGAGGTATTTTGGCGGTCACAGTGTGTTCTTCAAGGCTCATTATGGTTACGATAATCTGTGCATCAGCTTCACCTGTTACATTGACCGAAATGTCATTTTTATTTTGGAGTTTTACAGGCTTTGTAAGCATCTTAAACTGTTTGCCAAGTTCACTTGAAGAAACGATGATCTCCCCGTTTATTCCAATTGTGCCTCTGGCTATCCCTTTTTCACCGCCATTTCCGTTTTGCAACGAAACGATAAACTTCTGACCGGCGTCCTGAACGGTAAAGCTCTTAACTGCTTGATGGAATTTGCCGCGCTCGCTGGGAAAAAATTCCGGTCCAAAGACAACCGACTGCCCATAGGCGCAAGAAACCAGACCATTGCAAAAATACAATGTCAGCCCTGCCAAAATCAAGCTATGGGATATCTTTCTCATGATCACGATCACCTTTAAAGGCGCCGGTTTCGGGTGATCACTGCTTTAATACAAAAGCCCTTTCCCCAGCTTCACCTTTTTTTATCTTGCAGATAATGGGGTGTTTTATCGGCATGTTATCTGGGGTGAAACTTGTTGTCCCAGTTACGCCTATGCAATCTTTTCGATTGATTAATGCTTCCCTTACCTGGGAGGTATCAGTGGAGCCTGCACCCTTGATAGCTTCGGCAACCAGCATGAAGGTATCATAGGCCAAGGCGGCAAACCGGTCGGGTTTGGGTTTCCCATAATCTTGCATAAACTCGCCCATTTTGGAAGACTTGTTATCAGTGGAAAATGTTGTGTACATAAGGGTTTCGTTTACCGCATCTCCGCCCTTCAGATACTCTTCTGAAAAAAGATCTTCGCCACCGATGACGGGGAGGGTTAATCCCGCTTTTCGCAGTTCTTGAGCAAGTAGAACAGCTTCACCGGCGCCTCCCGTAAAGATCACACCATGCAAGGTATCAGGGCTTTTCTTTATCGCACCAATAACCGCCTTCATGTTGCGGCCACCTGTATAAGCATCATAGGTGTCAGCCTCTACTTTTATCACTCCGTGATATTTATCAATCGCCTTTTTGAACTTCGAACTTAAATCCAGAGAAAAATCATTATCAGAAGCTGTAACCAATACGTAGTTAACATATCCCAATTCTGTGGTTGCGTGTTTTATTAAATCCTCCGTTGCCAGTTCATCCGGAACGGCTGTGCGAAACACATACGGGCCGCTTCCTTTGAGGTGCCTCCTCGATCCAACGGAGATAAATATTGTCTTGGACTCGTTAACCAAATGAACAGGCGCAAAGGTGGACGAGCCTGTAGGGGCCGCTAATATTGCGATAGCTCCCTGGCTGATAAGCTCTTGAACAATCTTAGCGGTCAACGCTATATCGCTTTTATCATCAAAGTGCAGCACTTTGATTTCCTTGCCCGATATTCCACCTTGGGCATTGAAGCGTTTGGCCGCCGCCAAAGCGCCTTCCACTACACTCGTGCCGTAGCTTGCTTCCTCGCCCGTTTCGGGCCCGACAATGCCTATGATCAAGGGCCTTTCGACTTTTGCAGATGTTTCAGGCGCCTTTGCCCCTTTTTTATCTGAGCAGCCAGGAAGCAGCGACATCACCATCACCACAAAAACCATCATGCATATTTTTTTAAGAGATGTATTCATGGGAGTATTGATGGGGTTTCATTAAAAAAGAGGATGCATCGGCTTATCAAACCATAATCTCTTGCGCTCAGCCCCATAGGTGCCGATCAATTTCCATTTTCCTGCTTCCTTGACGAGCACATGATCTTGCAGAGCCCAATTGTCAATCGTAATAAGCCCCTTTTGTTTCATCTTGGTGTTCGGATTCGGCACCCCCAGCAGCAAGCCACTGCACCGGAAAATAACCATGTTTTTATCTTCCGCCATTTTGACCAACTGCATGTTATGGCGCGTTGCCGTCATTTCGAATGTGGAAAATATTCTCTCCCATATCTCTTTTGCGGATTTTTTGTTATGTTCGCCGTCGGTATAGTTCTCGGAGTAGAGACTCATGAGTGATTCAATATTTTTTTCTTCAATGGCTTTTTCCGCCTCATGAAAAAACGCCATCACTTCACTAAAGGTCTTCTCTCCCAACTGTTGCTTTGCGGCGGGATCGATTTCCATGGCATGTTCATCAGAGAGCTTATGTTCCGCCCCAATGGCAATGCCTGTGATGAAGCAAACTCCGACTAGAGTGGCAATCACGTTTTTAATGGCCTGTCGGTTTATGGTGGCCATACTGATCATCTGAAAGGACATCATTAAATCCTCTTAAAAATTAGAATATCTGCGGTAACTCACTCAGGTCAGAAAAAGAATATTCTGGCCGGATGCTGGCAGGAGGTTGCAAGCCGCGATTTTTTCATGACGGCCCCCATGCCATGCATCATGCCCGATTCAGTATCTCAGCCGATCAGGCTTATTCCTCGTGTGGAATACGGCTCGTCTTCAGTCGTATTATTGGAAAAGGCACAACTCACGTACCGTCACCTGCCTCCAGCAATTTATCCATATTCAAGATGAGGGTGTTGACCATATCCTCCTCGACATCAAACACTTTTTTCACTTGGTTAACCCTGGCAAAATAGGCCCTCTTTGCCCTGTCCTTGTCTCCGATGGTGAGAATATACGGCATCTCTTTCTGTTCTTGATATATGGTCAATTGCAGCATCGGTGAAGAGAGGCCATAAGGGGCAAGATCAGTTGGATTTTCATCGGCAAATGCCTTTATTTCCCCATTTTTTATGGCATAAAGGTATTCCAGCACCTTTGCCTGGGAAGCTCTCCCTTGTGCAGGTTCAAGCAAATTCCATTTTTGCTGATTCTGTTCGACGATCACTCTGCTCATACCCTTTTTTACTATTTCGAGTCGCCTCATCTTTACCGGGTCGAAATCCAGAATAGTCTTATCCCGCAAGTCATAGGCATCTTTGCTCACTTCTTTCTTGAGATCCGAATGTACGCGGTACACCTCCGGCCTCCCCTTGAACATGGCATACGCCACATTATTGGTAGGTCCTCTTTCTCCGAAAATGATAACGGTTTCCCCAGTTGCAGACTTCAAACCCATTTCAATCTCGGGGGCGCCCAAGCCCAGTTCGACTAATTTGGCATGCTCAACCTTTTCAAACAGAACAGCATCCTTTCTGGATGTGACAACGTTCGTTAATAACTTTTCTATCGCCTTGACATCCCCTTTTGCGCTTAAGGGCTGCACTAATTGCCATCCGTCTTTTTCCCGAACCACCTTGACCTGACGGTTTTCTTTAATATTGCTTATCCAAAATTCCGAGATATCCTTCACGGCAGTGGGTAGAAGTTTTAGCTTTTCTTCTTTTAACTGCTTAACCGCATCCTCCTTCTTATCGAAGAAAAAGAATATACCGCTCAATGTGATCAGCACGATAAACCAAAAAAGAGTCTTTTTAGTAAAATTCACACGCCCCGCCTTCTTCTGGCGGTTACACCAAGTCCCGTCACTAAAAGCAGTGATGGCACAATCACTACGGAAAGCCAAAAAACAATTTTCCCCTGGACGGCAGTCAGAAGAAGAGGCGTCATGCCGGGTTCTTTTCTCCTTACCGATATCAACACATGCTCCTCGGCCAACCAGTTAAGCATGTTCAGGAGAAAATCTTTATTCCCTGCCTTCATGAATTTATTGCTTGCAAAGTCAGAATCCCCTACCACCAGAATTTTTCCCCAAGTTTTAAGGCTGTCCTGCTCTTCCCCGGCTTTATTGTCCTTGATCTTATTGTCCCCGAGGTTTACCTCCACTGCGGTGACTGCCACCACGCTGATGGGTCCGCGTTTGTGCTTGTCAGCGTTAAACTCTTCATCTTCCTTGGTAAGCTTCTTAAGATCGCTAGTCACGGTCCAACTCTTATCGCTGGTTTTGGCGATATCGAAGCTTCCCTTGGCAGGTTCTTCTTTTATGTGGACAGATCGGGCAAAAGGGAAAAAAGTAAACTGCTCGAATTCACGGGTTACAGGGTGATTCTTGTCATATTGCACCACCACGGGTATGGCGATACTGCTGCCGGAGGCCTGGCTCATTTTGTCGAAAATGAGGTCATTCGTGAGCTCGAAGCCGAACCCGCCCAGGTAGCTTGTGAGCTTTGATAACCCGCCGCTGGGATCAACCATAAAAAGTGCCCGCCCGCCTTTCTTGACGAATGCCGTTATCTTGTCCAGCTCGGCTGGCAAATAGTCCGTTTCGGGGCCGCTTACCACCAGCACGGCGGCATCCTCCGGCACTTTTTCCGCATTGATTAACAGCAGGTCGCGTACCTGGTGGTTTTCTCTCTCGATCGCCTCCTTGACATACGAATAGCCATTTTCTTCCTTGCTGTCGATGCGCTTCTCGCCGTGCCCGCTGACAAAGTAAAACACCTTGATGTCTTTACTGATCAACTTGAGCAGGGAATTGGTGAGCTTGTTTTCAGATTCAGTGCCGACAATCTCCTGCTTGTCGCCATACTTTAATACCGTAGTCCTGTAGGAAGTAATCCCAAACTTTGCTGTTTCTATCGGATCTCTGTCCGGGTCTACAAAGCGAAATTTGAAATTAGGTGAATTGTAGGCATACTCACCCAACAGGTCGGACATCGCCTGTCTCGTCCTCTCATCACTGCGATAAAAGGCAATGACCTCAACATCATCTTTCAGGGATTTTAATATCTTGACCGTATGGGCAGAGAGGGTATACCTGTTATCCTGTGTCAGATCGACCCTCACCTTGTATTTGACCGACATGCCCGCGATAAGTCCGATTATCAATGTAAACACCATGGTCATGATCGCCGTATTAAAGGCGTACTTGGTGGAACGCTTGGTGAGGAATTCCCTGATTTCCGGGAAATAGATATAGAAAAACAACAGCAGCAGCAACAGACCTATCCAGATCAGCGCCAATGGCAGGGTGCCCATCTCGCCGGTTATTGCATAAGTGATTCCCCCTGCCACCATCAAGAAAATGGACAGCAGACCCAATGGCATTAACAACCCTTTGGATTTCATTATCTCCACCTCTTCGTTTCCAGACTTCTAAGAGTAAGGAACAGGAACAGCACGATGAAACAAAGGTAGTAAATAATGTCCGCCGAATCCACGACCCCTTTCGACATGCTTTCTATATGCTCGTTAATCGAAAGATAACCGAGGAATCGCCCAAGCCCCGCAGATACCAACTGGACGGAATAGCCTAAAAACCAGAAAAAGAACAGCATGCCAAAGGATATTGAAGCGGAGACAATCTGGTTTTCCGTCAACGACGAAGTAAAAATCCCCAAGGAGATAGCCGACGCCCCCAGCAGAACCAGACCCAAATAACCCGTACCGATTGGCACCACTTCCGGCTCGCCTAACACGACAAGAAGAATAGGGTAGGTCGCCGTCAGCAATATCATGGTCAGCAATACAACGAGGCAGGCCAGATATTTTCCCAGCACTACGTCAACATCATTGACCGGGAAGGTCAGAAGCAACTCGATCGTGCCGGTCTTTTTTTCTTCAGCCAGAAGCCTCATCGTCAATAGCGGTGTCATCAGCAGCAAAATAATACCGATAGTTCCAAACAGCGGCCTTATCACCGTCTCATTGATATTCAACAACTGGTATTGCTTTGCCAGCATGGGATCGGACTGAGCCTGAAAACTGACAACCGAGAAGGTAGCGACGAGGTTATAGAAAAAATAACCCGTCATCAGCAAAAACATGATGATCACTATATAAACCGTAAGCGAGCTGAAATAGGATTTCAGTTCCCGATTGAGGATAAGGCTGACATTCCTGATGTTCATGCCTCTTCCTTCGTGACCAGTTTGATAAAAATATCTTCCAGGCTAACCTCCATGAGGCGCATTTCCACAAGCTCAAATTTGTTTCTTTCAATCATCGCCTGAATGCCTTGCCTTCCCTTTTTTTCATCTTCAAACACGACGATGAATCCGTTGGTATCGCCTGAGGCCTGCTCTCTTTCCACTACATTAATGCCACCTACACGGGAGAGTTCATTCTCGATCAACTGCGCATTACCACCGATGCGTAACAGCATTCGCTTTGCGCTTTCAGTTGCAAGATTCTCCGGCCTGTCCTCTGCCACCACTTTTCCCTTGTTGATAATGATCACCCTGCCGCAGAGGATGCTGACTTCCGGGAGAATATGGGTGCTGAGAATAACGGTGTGCTTGCCTGCCAATTCCTTGATCAGATTTCTGATCTCCTTGATCTGCTTGGGATCAAGCCCTACCGTAGGCTCATCAAGAATCAAAACCTCGGGGTCATTGACCAATGCCTGGGCAATGCCGACTCTTTGCCTGTATCCCCCGGAGATCGTGCTGATCAGCTTGTTGGAAACGTCACCGAGGCCACAGTCATCCATGACCTTGGCGGCTTTTCGATTGACCTCTTTGGCAGGCGTTCCCTTGATGGCCGCGACAAAGCGAAGATAGTCATTCACCTTCATGTCCTCATAAAGCGGGACTCTCTGTGGGAGATAGCCAATTCTTTTGCGTACGTTTAAAGAGTCCTCGAAACAATTATAACCAGCCACCATGACCTTCCCTTTTGTGGGAGGGAAAAAACAGGTCAAAATGCGCATTACCGTGGTCTTTCCCGCCCCATTAGGCCCGAGAAAACCCAGGATTTCACCCTTTTCAACAGTGAAGCTGATATTGTCAACGGCGCGGAACTCGCCGTACTCCTTGGTTAAATTTTCGACTTCGATCATTGAGTTACTTTACTGAGTAATATCTTTTTATGATAACAGTAATAGTCTTTATGCCGCAACCGCTGTTGATCACCGCAACCTTGTGTTTAGCCTGTCGCTTTGCTTGCCAGTTACAGCATAGTTTAATGAGTTACAGGCTTCGTCTTGACCAACAAACTTACTATCACGTCCCGCCGTTGAATGTGTGTTCCTGCTGATCGCCAACCTGCCTTCGGTTGCTCCCTGGCATCTCGGTGACACAGTTAACTTTGGCTATCGAGAGTTTTGGTTTATTCCGGTATGAGCATACGAAGTGGTGCTTGCGCACCTTCACGGGCACACTAAACCGAGCTTGAAAAGATGCTTTGAAAAGATGCTTTTGAACACGTATTGGGTGTGTGTTATTATCGCAGGCCGTGAAGGCGCCATAGAACTTGTTTTGTAATCTGGGAATGCTCATTTAAAAAAGGATTTATTTTATTATGAAGAATCGATTCATGGGGAGTAAGACTATTCTTGGGCTTTTGACTATTCTGATCATGGGGATGTCGAGCGCCAAGGCAGGTGAAGAATCAGCAAAGAAGGTTGAAGCCAGGAATTATGGCGAAATGGTGGTCATACCTGCCGGGAAATTCATCTTCGGGAAACCCGGCGCTACCAAAGAAGTCAGCTTGCCTGCCTATTCGATCGACAAGTACGAAGTTACCAATAGGCAGTATGCCAAGTTCAATTTAGATCACAAATATGGGAGGGGGGGAGACAATTACCCCGTAACAATGGTTTCTCTTAATGATGCCATCGCCCATTGCGAGGCACTTGACAAGAGACTCCCCACGGAACAGGAATGGGAAAAGGCTGCGCGGGGCACCGACGGCAGGATTTACCCTTGGGGAAACGAGTTCGAAAAAATACTTTGCATAACCAGTGAAGGCGTCGCCGAGGGGCAGCATGCGCTAATTGCGCCAGTAGGATCATGCGAAAAAGGGAAGAGTCCCTACGGTGTCATGGATATGGCCGGTAACGTGTGGGAGTGGACATCCAGCTATAACGAGCGTTATAGCGTTCTCAGGGGAGGGTCGTTTTTTGAAGGCAAAGAATCTTCCACAACTTTCAGCTTCCTTCTCAGCATTCCCGATGACGCCAAAGACTATGTCGGATTCCGTTGCGTCAAAGACCTTAAGTAGCAGGGGATGATTGTCAGTCGAGAATGGGCGTTTCAGGGGCAACAGCGAATTAATAGATGTATTCTTAAACAGAATTAACCAAAACATTTTCCAGAACGTTTCATAAATCGCGTGTTACTACCAGGCCACACAATCTGCCGCGCTCCTCGTGGAGTCTAGGAGCGGTGATTCATACACCCGAGCACCAATTCACTCGAACTTCAGGTATGGAGTCATCGAGCGTTCCTTCAAGTCATTTATGCTATGAAAATTAAACCTTCGCATTGGCACCACTTTTTTGGTGGGATTGCTCTTCTCCTCCTTATTATTCAACTTCTTTCCGGCTCGGTTTTGACGATGTTTTATTCGCCTCATCTGAACGAGGCCTATGCCAGTGTGCAAAATATCTACAATGAGTTTAGCGCAGTTGCATGGGTAAGGGACACACACCGCTGGGCAGCATTGTTCTTGCTTGTTGCTGTAATAATGCATTTTATAAGAAGCTTCTTAAGAAAGGACTACCTTAACCGGGAAAGCAAAACATTGTGGCTGACCGGTGTTCTCCTCTACCTTCCCATGTTGGGTTTTTTGTTTACCGGAGTCATCCTGCCATGGGAATGGAGAGGATATTGGTTCATGGAGATGGTGCCTAATTACGTGAATGAAATCCCCTTGATCGGATCCTCATTAAGTGATTTCCTCATCAGCGTTTTTACCCTTAACCGGGCGTTTGTGACGCATGTTGTTATTCTTCCTGTCATCACTCTGGTGCTAATTGATATTCACTCCATTACCAAAATCAAAAAAAGAGCGGGGGGGCTTTCTCTGTATCTTATTGAACATACCCCGCTCACCATTCCGTTTTTACTGGCGATAGCAGTTTTGGCATATGCCCTGCCGATGCCCTCCCAGGATCCCGCGATGATACCAATGCCATTGGATGGCGAAAACATTCCAACTGCGGAGTGGTTTATTCTCATCTTCTATGTGCCTTATTTATATTTCAAAGGGTTCATGGCGACATTGTTCGGCTTCTATATTCCATTTATCCTTTTTCTGGTTTTGGCGATATTTCCTTATTATCTTAGGGCAAAGAAGAGCAAGGGAGACAAGATTACCCAGCTAGAACCCCATGCCGTCGAGAGGAATGGCGCATTTGCAAAAATTATCGCGCCTTTCCGGAGAGCGTTGGGGGCAAGAACTTACGCAAAAACGTTGGCCTTCCTAACTGTTTTTATGGTGGCGATGGTTTTGTTCGTCCCACTTTATGTTGTTTCCCATGCATCTCCAACCATGGGCTGCAACTCATGTCACAATATTACTATGGGAGACCGGTTGGGGCTGCCTCCGCCAACCTTCAAGGATAGGGTAATGAACCCCAATCTTAAAAATAATACGTTTATGGTAGAACACTGGTTTTATCCGCAGGTGGTCTGGTAGGGAAGAAATCATTCGATCCGTAGAAGCAAGCTTCGATGGGTTAACAGAAAACCCCTGATGATGCTGCCATATGGCGATTGCAAATAAAGGAGGAGATTGCTTTGATCCTGAAGCGTAAGAAAGAGCTTTATAGCCGTATATTGCTGGTTCTCGCCATTGCGATAACGGGCTGTGGTCGTGTGGGCACCAGTGCGCTGCCTGAGGATGCACCTGAAGCTGTCACAAAACGGTTCTATGAATTAATCTCAGCCGCGAAGATCGAAGGGGGCACTACGACCGCCAGTGAAGCGTATAAGATGGTCGATACTAAGGTTTCCAATTTGAACGTGAACCAGTTCCTGGAGGTTATCAAGCGTTATCCGGAAAAATTTGCGGTAGACGTGGGTAAAGCCGAGATCAAAGGGGCTCAAGCCCTGGTCGCAATAAGCTATAAGTTGCCCTCCAGTTTTGGTGGCGAGTATACGGTGCAAGAGGTGTTGCCTCTTAATATTGATCCCGCCACCAACACATGGAAAATTGACTTTACCGGCGATAGCTATGGTATGCAAAAGGATGAGGCCATAGCGGCGAGCAAGTCTGAAACCCCTCCGCAGAAAGAATAATGATGAGTGCTGCCAAGGCTGCTGAGTGGATCAAGGAACAGGTCAGGTTAAAAAAAGGGAAACCGATACCCTCGCATGTAAATTTCTTTTATTGCTTTGGCGGCATCTCACTGTTTCTCATCCTGCTCCAGTTGGCCTCCGGTGTGTTCATGCTTTTTTTCTATACCCCCGAACCCGCCAAGGCATTGCAAAGCATTACGTACTTAAGCAATGAAGTAACCTTGGGGTGGCTATTCAGGAACATGCACCGGTGGGCCTCCACACTTCTTCTCGCAACCGTATTTTCCCATATGGTCATCGTGTTCTATTTGAAAGCCTACCAGAGCCCCAGGAAGCTTACCTGGCTGTCCGGAGTTTCCCAGTTGCTCATGGTGTTCTTCATGGTTGTAACCGGGCTGATTCTCCCATGGGATTGGAGATCCTATTGGTCTTTTGCGATATGGATGGATTACGTTGGAACATGGGCAATTGGGGGAGAGTCCTTCAAGGAAGTGTTGCTTGATACCTTTACCATTAATGCAGCATATTTCACCCATATATTGGTAATCCCTTTAATTCTCGCAGTCCTATTGTCTTTTCACTTCAAAATGGTGAGGAGATATGGAATATCTAAGCCTCTATAAATCTTCATGGGGGTGACTCAGACATGGCAAAGAAAAAAATAGAAATTATCATGGAGCCCAAGTACGCTCCCCCCTATCCGCAGTCGTTTTATCCTTTTTGGCCGAAACATGCGGTAAAGGCCGGCACGCTGATATCAATTATATTTTTGGGATTGTTATTGCTATCCTATTTCATCAGGGTGCCAATGGATCCCTCCATGCCGCCTATGCCTGATGAGGGCGCCTACGTACCCGCCCCGGAGTGGTATCTGTTCTTTCTATTTCAGCCCTTCTGGTATCTGACAGGGGATAATGCCAAATGGTTACCGGTTGGCACATTTTGGCTTCCGCTCCTGGCAGTGGCTTTCCTGTTTCTGGTGCCCGTTATTTTTCGGAAACGTAAAGACTCTCGCATTGGGGTCAAGATTTCTACAACAGTGACGCTTGTTGTTTTTATCGGGCTGGTATGGGTTGTTCCCATGGGAGCAGTGGTAGGCAGTGGATCTCCCGCCAAGACCTTGGGCTGTCCCTCTTGCCACAATCCCATGATGGGCGAAAGGCAAGCACTACCTCCAGCCAACATGGGGGAATATTACAAGAAGGAACGCCAGCGGCAGGTCAACCTGGGTGGCTATAATGCAGGCAGTACCGATCACGCAGGCGGGTCTTACAAAGATGCGAATTGGCAACTGCGACATTTTTATGAACCTACGATGACATGGTGATCCCATGATTGGCAATGCTAAAGGTATTTTCTATGCGAACAACCTTTAAATTTTCTCTGCATAAAACCAGTTATGAGCTGGTGTTTTTTTTGTGTGTGGCACTCATGGGCGGAGGAACAGCTTTCGCACAGCATGATCACAACCAGGCTAATGCCAAAGACCAAATTAATGCCCATGACCATGGTAATGCCCACGACCAGATTAAGTCGGCAACCCCTGTCAAGGAAGTGGCGCTACCCGAAGGGCTCAGCTCGGCGCAGTCGATTGCCATAGACTCGACTGGGCGCATCTGGTTTACGGAGAAGGTGGGTAAAAAACTGGCCGTGTATGACCCGGAGAAAAAAGAGTTTGCAACCTATCCTCTTCCTTCCTCATGGGGGAAAATGGGATTTTCAAATATCACCTTGAGTCCCGATGGGGAAGTCTGGTTTACCGTGACCCGATGGGTTGAGGGTGCGGAAGAGCCGCATATACTGGGGCGATTTACACCTGCGGACGGGTATTTTACGAAGTATGCTATTCCTCATAACTCGATTCCGGAAGAATTGATCGTAGATGCCAAGGGCACGATATGGTTTTTTGCCTCCAATAAAAACAATCTCTATCGCGTCGATCCCAAGACTTTTGCGCTTAAAGGGTATCCCATTCCTACCGCCAACGGGAACCCAAAGGCCTTGGCCGCCGATCAAAAAGGCCATATCTGGTTTGTCGAATCCAACGCCAATAAACTAGGAGAATTTATTCCAGAGCAGGAGGTGTTTCAAGAACATGAAGTGCTCACTCAATTTGCAAACCTGGGAAAAATCTCCATTGATAAGCACGGGAAAATATGGTTTGTGGAAGTGACGGCAAACAGGCTGGGGATGTTTTCTCCCGAGCAGAACCGTTTTGACGAGGCCATTATCCCCACCCCCGGCAGTTCGCCTGTTGCGCTTGTGAATGACGATAACGGAAATATTTGGTTTTTAGAATACAAAGGAAATAAAGTGGGTGTCTTTAATTCGGAGACGGCGACTTTTCATGAATACGACATTCCAAACTTCGGCAGTTTGCCGGCAGACATGTTGATAGATCGCAAGCGATCTTTAATCTGGTTCACTCAAAGCGCCACAGAAGCAAAGCGGTTGGGGATGCTTTCCATTAACGAAGCGCTGGCAGAAAAAACTAAGCAAGACAATGCTTCACAAAGCACATCTGTTGAGAAAGTGTCCAATGGGGGCATATCCAAATGGCTTGTGTTACTTGCAGTGATTATAGGTATCGCAGCGCTAGTCGGGTGGTTAACCAGAAAAACTCGCAAAGGCGGGCATTCATAGGCCGGATTTTTTGGCATGCACTCCACCACGACAGCTTCATGCGATTGTGCTACAAAACCGCCAACAGCTTTTCCTGGGTTTATGCAACGTTCGGGCTATGACGCATCAAATAGTCATTTTCTGCCGATTCTACCTTGCTTACCGCAACCATGTAGTCGTGCCCTTCACCCCATTTCAGATAAGGATAACGTAGTGAAAATAGTAGCTGTATTTTGGATAATTCTCGGTAGTTTCCTATGTTCCTCTTCTTGGGGGGCTGACGCCTTCAATTCCTTCAAAATGCCCACTGCATTTACTTTACCCACAAGAATTGTTATCGACAAAACAGACACCGTTTGGTTTATTGAGTCGAACCTTAATAAAATTGGCAGGTTTCAATCTGCCAAGGGTGTTTTTTCCGAACACAATATCCCCACCCCCTCAAGCGCACCATCGGATGTAACGATCAGCAGTACTGGCAAGCTATGGTTTACCGAATCAAATTCAAACCAGCTCGGCGTTCTCGATCCTGTCTCGCTGTCATTTAAGGAATACGATATTCCCACAATAGCAAGCAACCCTGGAAGGATTGCGTCTGACCTCCGGGGGAATATCTGGTTTACTGAATTTTATGGCAATAAAGTTGGCATGTTCGACCCTCGCAAAGAGGTATTCCGGGAATATCCGGTTCCTACACCCGCCAGTCGTCCGTCGGGTATTGTCGTAGATAAAAAGGGTGTAGTGTGGTTCCTGGAAACCGAGGGTAATAAACTGGCCAGGTTAAACCCCCAAGATGGCGCGATTCATGAGTTCGAACTGCCGAAATCCTACGAGACCCCAAGGGACCTTACTATAGACGAGTCGGGAGCGCTCTGGTTTGGTGGCCACATAGGGCGCAATTTGATGAAATTTAACCCAGTGACGAAAAAATTCAAGCCCTTTCTAATGCCAAGTAGTGGTGCAATCGAAGGCTTGACCGTAGGAATTGACGGAAAAATATTTTGCACGCTCCTGACGAGCAGCAAGATAGCAGTGTTCGACCCCTTAACCAGTGCGTTTTTGGAATTAGATGTAGGCATTGGCAAGAGTCAACCTAATGGCATTGACGCTGATTCAAGAGGGGATATCTGGTTTGCTGATACGGCAAAGAATGCCTTGATCAAGTTGGATAAAAATATGGTGGAAAAACTGTGGGTAAAATAAGGCATTTAAGGCACTTGGGGTTGCCCAAGACTCCGGCATCGAAGGTGTGCAAAATATGAAAAAATACAAATGGGTAATAGGCATGCTTCTTTTTGTAATTGTTGCGGCAATTGGTGTACTGGCTATACCTAACCCGTTGGGTGCGCAGATACTGGCAGAAGCCAAGTACCGGGGCTATCTCTCCTATACCCCTGACGAGGCCGTTACCCTTGCCTATAGCCGATGCACCACCTGTCATCCTGCTGAAAAGATGCTCAAATACTGCGCCCGGTGCGGTCCGCCTTTTATTGTCGTTTCCCATTCCATGAGAAAGTATGTGGAATTGTTGAACCAGAAAGGGGGGGAATTCAAGCCGTACTCAGATGCAGAGGTGGTTGCGATTACACAGGTTTGGAACGGCTTGGTCGGAAATTGGGAGCCTGATTGGGCAACGAAGGACATCAATAAGCTCTTGCAAGGCGATCATGCACTGATTCGTTTGGCCGAGACCCCATTGAAGGGAAGGCCAATAGAGATGGCGCTGAAGGATAAGAATGCACCAGGCGCGCATAAAGAGATACAGAGGCAGTAGCTTATAGTGTTAGCGCCGATTGAATATTGACCCGGGACGGGTAGCGGAAATTGTCAAGCCAGTTGTCACCTGAATCTTACATTTATCATTTATGCCGACATTTCATATTCCCCCTTTCGGTCGCTTTTTTCGGCGGCGAGTTGACCAGGGTTCAAATAAACACGCGGACAGGTTGCCAGTTTTGAGTGGCGCCGCTCCGACGCTTTGGGTGCCTTTTCTTTGCCGCTTCATACACGTTGACGTGCTTGTGTAGCAACGCGGCGTTCAAGCCCGCATGACACTCTGCGGGGGTAGCGAAGCGGATAGCGCTCTGAGCGTGATTTTTCTTTAGCCAACACGTTGAACAGCACTTCACCCAAGATGCTGCGTTCGGAATTGCCGGTACATAACACCAGCACGGTGCACTGCTTTTCATTCTTTCGTCCCTCCAGTTACGCCATCAACATTTTTTGCTTGGCACCTTGCAGGTATTCTGAATCCCACCGCAACAGTTATTTACCTAAGCGCTGCTCAGAGACTCCCAAGTTCAACTGCGAGTGGCACGAACCGTTGTCATATCACTGTCATAATTTTTTCATATCATCATCTCTTGTTAGTAACGCGGAACACTGGAGAAAACCATGGATGCAACTATCCTGCTGGTGGAAGACGAGCCGGCGATACTGGAGTTGCTGGCAATCAATGTGATGCAATGCGGCTACCGCGCGGTCCGGGCGCATGACGCCGCCGAAGCCATGGCCCACATCAGCCGTGCCTTGCCCGACCTGATCCTGCTCGACTGGATGTTGCCCGACGTCAGCGGGGTGGAGCTGGCGCGCCGCCTGCGCGCCGAGCCGCGCACGCGCGACATTCCCATCATCATGCTGACCGCGCGCGCCGATGAGCGCGACAAGGTGCTGGGGCTGGAATCCGGCGCGGACGACTACATCACCAAACCGTTTTCGCCGCGCGAACTGAAGGCGCGCATCCGCGCCGTGCTGCGCCGCCGGGTGCCACAGGCAAGCGACGAGACGGTATCTGCCGGCGGGCTGGAGCTGTCGCCGGCCACGCACCGCATCAGCGCAAATGGCGCGGTGGTTGACCTGGGGCCCACCGAGTTCCGCTTGCTGCATTTCTTCATGACCCATGCCGATCGCGTCTATAGCCGTTCGCAATTGCTCAACCATGTATGGGGCGATCATGTGTTCGTGGAAGAGCGCACCGTAGATGTGCATATCCGCCGCCTGCGCCAGGCACTGGAGCCATCCGGCCTCGATGGCCTGATCCAGACTGTGCGCGGCAGCGGCTACCGTTTTTCATGCGACTAACCTTCTCTTTTTTGAGTTTCACAATCGATACCTTTAAGGTTCGTTGCTGTCACAATTCTTTCATTTTTCCATCATCAATTTTTAACATTCGATGTTTAACCTGTCACGGTCGCACTATGGCGGCTTTCAAAATGACTGGGAGAATTGATGATGCAAAAGAAACTAATTGTTGTCGCGCTGGCTGCGGCTATCGCTTTACCGGTGCCGGCTCTGGCCGATAACGCTAATGTAAATATCTACGGTGTGGCGAATCTTTCCTTCGACATGACCAACAACGGTAACAACGGCACGCAAGGCACCAGCACCAATAAAGTATCAAGCAGCGCTTCGCGCATCGGATTAAAGGGGGCGATAGACCTGGGCGACAATTTGAGCGCGGTTTGGCAAGTGGAAAGCCGGGTGGACATGGACAATGCAGGCGGCACATTCGGTTCGCGCAACACGTTTGCCGGTTTGAAAGGTGAGTCTTGGGGGCAACTGGTGTTGGGCCGCCACGATACGCCGTACAAGATTGCTACGCGCCGGCTGGATATTTTCGGCGATTCGATGGGCGACAACCGCGCGCTGATGGGTGGCGGTATTAAAGGCAAGAATTCAGCTCTCCAGTTCGATGGGCGCCCCAACGATGTCGTGATGTACACCAGCCCGGCCATGAACGGCTTCACCGTAGCGGCGTCCTATGTTGCCGGAGCGGAGCTTGCCACCACTTCAACCAATATCAAGGGGCAAACCTGGTCGCTGGTCGGTATGTATGACATCGGCCCGTTGTTTGCGAGCCTTGCTTATCAAGAAAACGATGTCGGCAGCTCCGCTACCGGCAATAACGCGGGCACCGCCACAGCAGGTACGGCAGGGGTAAAAGAAAGCGCATGGAAGGCGGGCGCCGGTTACAAGCTCGAAGCATTCGAAGCTGGTCTGGCTTACGAAAAAACCAATGACAATTTCAACACCGCCGGCACTGTATATACATGTACGAGTGGCTCGACCGCCACCGACTGCTATGGCCACAATGCATGGTACTTGTCCGGCAAGTACAAACTGGCCAGCGGTGCAGTCAAACTGGCGTATGCCAAGGCGGGTAACTTGGGCAACAAGGTGTCAAGCGGGGCGAGCCAATGGGTGGCAGGCTACGACCATAACTTGAACAAGAGCACCGTGCTATATGCGATTTACACAAAACTGTCCAACAACGTCAATGCTTCCTACGGCATCGCTGCTGGCGATGCTGGCATCAACTCCGGCTACGTCAATGCCAAGGGTGCAGATGCCGATCCGAGCGCATGGTCGTTGGGCGTGAAGCATAGCTTCTAAGCAGCAAGTCTCCTGCGGCCTCCTCCGGGCCATTTCGCGGGTGCCGTCAGGCACCCGTTTTTTATTGGTGTGCCAGGCATGGCGCGTTGCGCGTGAGCACATTTGGCGGCTGCCGTGCAATAAAACCGTCACAAAAAATTCATTGGCGCTAAACATTGGCGGATTAGCATACATTATCGCTAAAACACTCATGTTTGTTTTTGATGCCTGTCCGGAGACGCCTGATGATAACTCTTACTGACGCACAATCACCACATGCAACCTGCCGGTCGCACGCGCCTTTTCACCATACCAGTATGACGGGCTTACACGCTTCCAGAATTTGGAAATTGCATCAACCGGCTGTAGACACTTCTTCACAATGCCAACTCAATGGAATACCTATGCAAGCTCTCCATGACATACTCATCAAACGCAACCTCTCCGCACTTTTTCAGCCGGTCATGGATCTTTCAAACGGCATGTTTCTCGGCTTTGAGGGGTTGATACGCGGCCCTGCCGATGGCCCGCTGCATTCTCCTGCAAATTTGTTCGGCGCAGCCAGGCAACAGGGGCTTACCCTGGAAGTCGAGATGCTGTGCCGTCAGGTTGTGCTGGAATCCTTTATCGCCCAAAAACTGCCTGGTAAAATATTCTTGAATATCAGCCCGGAAACCTTGACGCACCCCAGCTTCAAGAATGGCCAAACGCTGGCTTACCTTGAGAACCTCGGCATTGACCCGCAACGGGTAATCATCGAAATCACTGAGAATCAGCCTACCTTCGATTTTGAAGCGATGCGCAACGCGCTGCTGCACTACCGCAGCATGGGATTCCAGATTGCGATGGATGATTTGGGAGAGGGTTTTTCTAGTTTGCGGCTGTGGTCTGAGTTGCGCCCTGAGTTTGTAAAGATAGATATGCACTTCGTTCAGGGCGTTAATGCCGACCCACTCAAACAACAGTTTTTAAGATCGATCCAAAGCATCGCACAAAGCTCCGGCACGCAAGTGATTGCAGAAGGAATCGAGTCGGAAGCTGAATTCAGGGTCATACGAGATATGGGGGTTGCCTGCGGACAGGGTTACTTTATCGCCCGCCCTAATCACACCCCGCCGTTGAATGCGCCCGCAGAAGTCGGTTGCCTGGTCAACACACACCGTGCCATTGAGCAACCCTATAGCAGCAAACGTAGTATCACAGTATCAACATTGATGCGTTATGTAGCGCCGTTCCAGCCAGAAACAGCGATTGAGAAAATTATCGCCCATTTTTCTGAAAACCCAAAAATGCGGGCCATTCCTGTCGTCAAGCATGGGCGCCCTGTTGGATTGATTAACCGGTATGAATTTGTGGACAGCTTTGCCCAACCGTTCCGCGGTGAACTGCTCGGCAATAAACTCTGCATGGACATGATGAATGCGGAGCCGTTGCTGGTGGAAAAATCCACTCCAATACATGAATTGAGCAAATTCCTGAGTGCCTCCGGAATCGAGCATTTTACCGACGGCTTCATCATTACCGAGCAAGGACGCTATGTGGGGGTCGGCACCGTACAAGACCTGTTGCGCGAAATTACCAACGCACAGATCGAAACTGCACGCTACGCCAATCCGTTGACCTTGCTGCCCGGTAATGTCCCAATCAACGAGCACATCGAATATTTGCTTCAATCCGACAAATCATTTGCGGTTTGTTATGCCGATCTCGACCACTTCAAACCCTTCAACGACGTGTATGGCTATCGCAAAGGTGATGAGGTGATTCAATTCACTAGTCGAATACTTGGCAGGGCATGTGATCCTAATCGCGACTTTATCGGCCATATTGGCGGGGATGATTTCATTATGGTCATGCAAAGCCCGGATTGGGGAAAACGCTGCAATCAGGCCTTGAGCTCCTTTGCAAATACATCAATGGTGTTGTATGAGGAAGGGCATCGTTGCATCGGTGGCTATTTGAGCGAAGACCGTCAAGGCCGCATCGTTCACCACCCGTTGCCCACGCTCTCGATCGGTGCCATCTGGGCTGTTGCGGGAATGTTCCATTCGCATCATGAAATATCGGAGTCCGTCACGGTCGCCAAAAAAATGGCCAAGAAAACTCCCGGCAACAGCCTGTTTATTGAGCGGCGCGATTTACAACAACCTGAAATGGACTATGCACAATATGGATAAGCACCCACAGAATATTCTGATAAGTATATTTCGAGGCTGTCGCCTCACACTGCACCTCTTGTACGGGATACTGCTGGCGGTATTCTATCTGCACCTGAATCAAGCGAGACAACACCGCATCCTGAAAGCATGGAGCAGGCAACTATTAACCATCCTAAATATCGGCATCCAGACCGAGGGGCAACCACCCTCGTGCAGCGAGGGTGGTTATTTGATCGTCTCCAACCACGTTTCATGGCTGGATATTTTTGTGCTGAACGCAATTTACCCATCGCGCTTTATTGCCAAATCGGAAGTGCGCAATTGGCCGCTCGTCGGCTGGCTATGCAAACGCAGTGGCGCCATCTTCATCGAACGCGCCATGCGCCGGGATGCCACATTGATTAACCGGCGCGTCGGCATCCTGCTTAAACAGGGATCTTGCGTAGGGCTGTTTCCCGAAGGCACCACCACAGACGGCAAACAGGTCGGGCATTTTCACTCGGCGCTCATCCAACCCGCGATTGATACTGGTGCGAGGCTTTGCCCAATTGCCCTGCGCTACTTGGACGATCGTGGAGAGCCAAGCTTCGTCGCCGCCTTCACCGGTGACACAACACTCGTACAGTCCATTTGGCGAATTCTGCGATGCAAGCATCACAGCGCACTTGCTGTATTTACTCCTGCACTGATCACAACCAATGGAAATCGCCGTGTGCTGGCGCGCGCTGCGCAAGAGGCAATAGCTCAGGGGCTGCAAAATATTGGCATCGCCAGGCAAGAAACCGCAAAGTCGGCAGCGTTTGCCTTTCCACAAGCCACATTCTCATCACAGTCGGCTTATGCGCTACTCCTTGAATCAAAATCTCGCGGGTGATTAAAACCGATAAAGTTTCGCCGCGCGCATCATATCGCTGTCATAAATCCCGTGTATGGTTAAGGCATCATGATCCTTTCCGCCACAAAAATATTTGATCGCACAGCCAGCCTGATATTTGGCATATTGCTGCTATTCCTTACCCTCGGAATTGTTATTGGCGTCGCCCATTTATTCATGCAACTTGGCGATCTGGTGACGACCGCCGACATCACACGCCAGTATGCCCGCATTGTTTCCGGAGTATTGACCCTGTTCGTACTGGCCGAGCTCTCACGCTCACTTATCTCTCATTTCAGCGAGCACCGCCTGCGCCTGACCTTTATCGTGGACGCCGGTATTGTGTTCGTTCTGCGCGAAATCATGATTAAATTGTTTGAGCAAAAAATTTCACCGGATGATGTTTACGCTTTGAGTGCGCTGCTGTTCGTGTTGGGCTGCCTGCGCACCGCATCGGTGCTGGTCTATCAGCGCGAAAAGTGGCTGATGGCGAAGAAGCGCATGAAAGGTTTGCGCCAGCCGCCACTGGATTCCATCCACAAAACCGAAGCCCCCATTTCCATTAACCGCGCTTAGTGCTTGGCTAAGTAGCGGCTTCACAAACTCTTCATATTCCCGTCATCACCCTGCAACCGGGATTGCATAACCTGCGTGCATCTTCAACCAATCAGGGAACGCTATGCTGGAACTCAACCGACAAACCCGATCTGTTGCTCAACGCCGTTTAACCATTTCCCTGGCGCACAGCGAGGCGGAAGTATTGGAGGCGCAACGCCTGCGCTATAAGGTGTTCGCCGAAGAAATGGGGGCAAATCTGCCCGGCGCAAAAGAAGGGATTGACCGTGATTTTTTCGACAGATTTTGCGAGCATCTACTGGTGCGCGAAAGCGACGGGAACAAAGTCGTGGGCACTTACCGGATACTCTCACCCGATCAAGCGAAAAAAATCGGCAGCTACTATGCGCAGGCCGAGTTCGATTTAACCCGCTTGCAGCATCTCAGCGCCCGCATGGTCGAAGTCGGGCGTGCCTGTGTGCATTGGGATCACCGCGACGGCGCAACTATTACCAAACTATGGAGCGGCTTGGCCCAATACATGCAACATCATCGCCATGAGTATCTGATTGGCTGCGCCAGCATCAGCATGGCGGATGGCGGCCATGTCGCGGCCAGCATCTATCGCAAATTGCACCAGGCATATGCCGCACCTGCCGAATACAGCGTATTCCCCCGCTACCCGCTGCCGCTGCATGCCTTGAATCAAAACCTTGATGCCCCGATTCCGCCCTTGCTCAAGGGCTACCTGCGATTGGGTGCGTATATTTGCGGCGAACCGGCGTGGGATCCGGATTTCAATACCGCAGACCTGTTGGTTTTGCTGCCGCTATCTCGTATAAGCAGCCGCTATGCGAAACACTTTCTAAAAATGTGACCCGGCAAACTTTGAGGAAAAAATGAAGAAACCTTACTCTGTTGAACTTCTTGCAAAATTTGTGCGTTGGGTTGTTGTAGGTATCCTGTCATTCATCGTCGCGATTCCCATCATCGTTTCTTTAGACACCTCTGTGTAATTACTGTCTGTTTCTGCTTCCCGCCTTTGAAATGAGAAGCTCAACACAAACGGAATTTTATCTTAAATGAGCAGCTTTTCAATTAGCCCCGTAAATCAGGCTCAACACTCTCCGTGCGTCATAAATTTTTCACATTCATCATTTAAGCTAACCAGTCCCTAAATATTTTGGAATCGCCATGCAAAGCAATGAACACACCTCCAAACAATTCGATACCGAGCTTGAAGCGATTCGCAAGAGCGTGTTGGAGATGGGGGAATTGGTTAAAATCAGGTCAGTGATGCCATCAACTCGCTTGTCAGTGGTGGTGTGGCTTTGATGGCGCGCGTGATTGATAACGACTATCGCGTCAAGGCCATGGAGGTCAAGATTGATGGGGTATGCACTCAGGTAATTGCGCGTCGCCAGCCGACGGCGAACGATTTGCGTTTTGTGATGGCTGTGATTAAAACCATCACCGATTTGGAGCGCATCGGTGATGAAGCCAAAATAATTGCGCGTATGGCCCAAATGCTGTCGCTAAGGAAACATGGATTAATTCGTCATCCCCGCGTAGGCGGAGATCCAGTGCCTTTATTTGACTGGGTTCCCGCCTTCGCGGGAACGACAAAACCGAATAAATCTGCGCTTCCCTAAATAAAAGCCTTTCAATCCCGCGCTATAACGAAGTTAAAAGCGCTTCGGAAATTGCTCTGGGTATGCTGTGTAAATCGCTGGATGCTTTTGCGCGCCTGGATGTAATTTTGGCTGCGCAAGTGGTGCGGGAAGATGAGCAGGTGGATGAGAAGTTCCGTGCCATCTTGCGTAACCTCATCACCTTCATGATACAGGATCCACGCACCATTTCCACTGCACTGGAAGTGCTGTTTGCGGCCAAGGCGATTGAGCGTATCGGCGACCATGCTCAGAACATGGCTGAGTATGTCGTCTATATGGTTAAAGGAAGCAATGTACGTCATGTAACGGTGGATGAAATCGAACACGAGGTTCAACGACAGCATGACAACAGCCCATCATCACAGCCGTGACCTGCCCGTTCAAGAATGGACGGAATGGGAGCCGCACGTGCAACCAGCCAATCTCGCCGGTCAAGGTAATATCAGGGTTTCTTTGGACGATCAGCTTTAATTTTTCCCAGCCCCGCTATTGCACGCTTTAATTGCGCTCCATTCATTCCACCCAAAGATTTCAGGCCGGCACGAAGGACTTCGCTTTTCTTAACCCGCAGTCCAGCCTTAAGGCATGTTTCTTTTATTTCAGCGATCTGCTGGTACTCTACTTGCGGCATGGAGAAATCGCGCACCACTTTTACTTTGAGTTTTTTGGGTTTCTTTGCGACTGATTCTGGTTTTGCTGTAACCGGCTTCCTGGCTGCCAGCTTTGCAGCCGGTTTCGTTGCCCTTTTTCTTACAGAGGGTGTTTTAGTGGTTGCGGTTTTTTTCGCGGTTTCTTCAGCCTTTTCGGTCGTCATCTCATTTCCTTTCAATAATATTTAAATGATGCAAACAGTGTACACAACGCCCTTCCTGAAATGGAAGTGTAATATTTACTCGCCCACTGTCTGCCCGTACCAGCCCCGCGTGGCATTGGCGATTTTCACTACCAGCAACATCACCGGAACCTCGATCAGCACGCCGACCACAGTGGCCAGCGCTGCGCCGGACTGGAAGCCGAACAGGCTGATGGCGGTGGCTACCGCCAGCTCGAAGAAGTTGCTCGCGCCTATCAGCGCCGAAGGCGCGGCCACGCAGTGCGCCACGCCCAGGCGGCGATTCAACCAGTAGGCAATACCGGAGTTGAACAGCACCTGGATCAGGATCGGCGCCGCCAGCATGGCGATCACCAGCGGCTGCGCGACGATGGCGTTGCCCTGCAACGCGAACAGCAGCACCAGCGTCACCAGCAGCGCGCCCATAGAATACGGGGTGAGGTGTTCCATTGCCCGCTTGAACACGCTCTCGCCTTTAGCCAATAACCGGCGGCGCAGCAGTTGCGAGAGGATGACCGGGATCACGATGTAAAAGATTACCGAGACGAACAGCGTATCCCACGGCACGGCGATGCTGGCGATGCCCAGCAGCAACGCCACCAGCGGCGCAAAGGCAAAGATCATGATGGTATCGTTGAGCGCCACCTGCGACAGCGTGAAATAGGGATCGCCTTTCACCAGTTGGCTCCACACAAACACCATCGCGGTGCACGGTGCGGCGGCCAGCAATATCAGTCCGGCGATATAGCTGTCGTGCTGTTCCGGTGGCAGATAATCGGCAAACACATGGCGGACGAACAGCCAACCGAGGAAGGCCATCGAGAATGGCTTCACGCCCCAGTTGACGAACAGTGTGACACCGATGCCGCGCCAGTGCGCCTTCACCTGATGCAATGCGCCGAAGTCGATACGTAGCAGCATCGGAATAATCATCACCCACACCAGCACACCAACCGGAATATTTACCTTGGCGATTTCAAGGCTGGCGATGGTCTGAAACACGTCCGGGAGAAATTGTCCGAGCACTACGCCTGCGATGATGCACAGCCCTACCCAAACGGTCAGATAGCGCTCAAAAAGATTCATTTCATCAATCCTGTACTCGGCCGATTTCGGCGAGTTTCTGATTCAGCGTGAGCTTATCCATGGCTTCAATTGGCAGGTTCATGAACAACTGGATACGCCGCGCCAGCTGGTTGTAGGCAGTCTTGAAAGCTGCGCGCTTGGCCTCATCACCGCCCTCGACACCCGCCGGGTCAGGAATACCCCAATGCGCGGTGGCCGGTTTGCCCGGCCAGATCGGGCATGCCTCACCCGCCGCGTTGTCGCACACGGTAAAAATGAAATCAATCTCCGGCGCATCGGGTGCCGCGAATTCACCCCAGCTTTTGCTGCGTAGCCCTTCGATGCTGTGGCCTTGCCGTTGCAGCAATCCCAGCGCGAACGGGTTGACGCGCCCGACCGGATGGCTGCCCGCGCTGTGCGCGATAAATTTTCCTTTGCCCAGTACATTGAACAGAACTTCGCCCAGGATGCTGCGTGCGGAATTGCCGGTACATAACACCAGCACGTTATATGGTTTTTTTTGCAAGATAAAATCCTTGAAGTAGCTATTCATTTCCGCGCAGCCGGGAATGGCGAAACCTGAATTTTCAGCATCAATTTTCATTACCACTTGAGCCGATTTCATCATTCTACGTTGCCATTGTTAAACAATTATTAAAATGTCAGATGCGATTAAAGCCAGGTTTTCCGGTGGATACAACACTGTATCTTTAAAACTCTGGCGCTTTTCACCATTGTAATAATCCCGTAATACACGCACCCTATGATGTGCGTCGCCTCAAAGTATTATTGGTTTAAATGGCATCCCGGCAACAAGCAATATATTCAACACAATGGAGACTCTATGAACAGCAAGCTCAAGCAACTCATTATAGGAATCACCGCCGCCGCCGCAGTGGCATTTGCCGACGCAAGCCGGGCCACGGACATCACCGGCGCGGGCGCCACCTTCCCTTACCCGATTTATGCCAAGTGGGCTGATGCTTACAAGACACAAACCGGTATCGGCATGAATTATCAGTCCATCGGCTCCGGCGGCGGCATCAAGCAGATCACCGCCAAGACCGTAGATTTTGGCGCATCCGACATGCCGCTCAAGCCCGAAGAGCTGGAAAAGAACGGCCTGATGCAATTCCCCACCGTGGTCGGCGGCGTGGTTCCTGTCATTAACGTCAACGGAATCGAAACTGGCAAGCTGAAGCTGACTGGCTCACTCCTGGCCGCCATCTATCTGGGCAAGATCACCAAGTGGAATGACCCCGCGCTAACCGGGCTGAACGCCGACCTTAAACTGCCCGACGAAAATATCACCGTGGTGCATCGTTCCGACGGGTCCGGCACCAGTTTCATCTTTACCAACTACCTTTCCAAGGCCAGTGACGAATGGAAGTCCAGCGTCGGCGAAGGCACGGCGGTTTCCTGGAAGACTGGCACCGGCGGCAAGGGCAACGAGGGCGTGGCTTCTTATGTGCAGCGCATCAAGAATTCCATCGGTTATGTCGAATATGCCTACGCGCTACAGAACAAGATGAACTATGTGCAAATGAAAAACCGCGACGGCCAATTCGTCAAGCCGGATGAAAACAGCTTCAAGGCTGCTGCTGCGGGCGCACATTGGGACAAGGCTCCCGGCTTTTACGAAATCCTGACCGATGAAGCGGGCAAGGATAGCTGGCCGATCAGCGGCGCGACTTTCATCCTGATGCACAAGGTGCAGGAAAAACCCGAAACTGGCGCTGAAGTGCTGAAGTTTTTCGACTGGGCTTACGACAAGGGTGGCAAGATGGCTGCCGATCTGGATTACGTGCCGCTGCCGGAAAACGTCGTGAAACTGATTCGCGCCGCATGGAAAGCGCAACTCAAGGATGCGGCAGGCAAGCCTCTGGTGAAATAAACAGGCATTACTAAGTTATAATTGCGGGGGCTGGCGGGCTCCCGTTGTCTTTATATCAATATGCCTCTGAACCATTCTCAGGCAAGGTGGCGCGGGCGCTCCTCCCCCTTCAAGGGGGAGGTAATACCCTCTCTCCAACTCTCTACCAAAGGGAGAGAGAGCAATCGTCCCTTCCCCTTGAAGGGGGGGGGGATTTGCAGCAACTGAAAATTGTTCATAGGCATATTTATCAATGAAATACCCAATTCATGCCGATGTTTTCGCACGAAGCGCGCCTTAAACGACAAGCGGTGTTTGACTTGCTGTTCCGCAATCTCACGCGTGTCACCGCATTTGGTGTGCTGGTATTGCTGGCTGCAATCATCGTTTCGCTGGTGGTGGGCAGTATGCCCGCCATTCATGCGTTTGGCCTGGGCTTCCTGTCCAGTTCAGATTGGGATCCGGTCAATGATAAATTCGGCGCGTTGATCCCCATTATCGGCACGCTGGTCACCTCCAGCATCGCCCTGCTTATAGCCATTCCGGTCAGTTTCGGCATCGCCGTATTCCTGACCGAACTTTCACCGCGCATTTTGCGCCGCCCGCTCGGTGTCGCAATCGAATTGCTGGCGGGGATACCCAGCATCATCTATGGCATGTGGGGGCTGTTTATTTTCGCGCCGCTGTTCGCGGACTATTTCGAACCGTGGATCAACAAGCACATGGGCGGCATACCCGCCATCGGCCCGTTCTTCTCCGGCCCGCCGATGGGGATCGGCATGCTGTCCGCCGGCATCATCCTCGCCATCATGGTCATCCCTTTCATCGCCTCGGTCATGCGCGACGTGTTTGATGTGGTGCCCACCCTGCTCAAGGAGTCCGCATACGGGCTCGGCGCGACCACCTGGGAAGTCATGTGGAACGTAGTTCTGCCCTATACCAAGATCGGCGTGGTTGGCGGCATCATGCTCGGCCTCGGGCGCGCGCTCGGCGAAACCATGGCGGTCACCTTTGTCATAGGCAATGCGCACGAACTGAGCAAATCGCTCCTGATGCCGGGCAACAGCATTTCTTCCGCGCTCGCCAATGAATTTACCGAAGCGGTCGGCGATCTATACACCTCTTCTCTGATCGAGCTCGGCCTGATCCTGTTTTTCATTACCTTCGTAGTTCTGTCGCTCGCCCGCTACATGCTTTACAAGTTGGGGCAGCGCGAAGGACAGGCTTCGTAAACATCATGCTGAAACTATATACGCGCCGCCGCGTCATCAACGCAATCAGCCTGTCCGTCTCGGTGCTGGCCATGCTGTTCGGGTTGTTCTGGCTTTGCTGGATATTGGTGACATTGTTAGACCACGGGCTGCCCGCTCTCACCTCCGTGGTATTTACACAAATGACCCCGCCACCGGGCAGCGCGGGCGGCCTGCTCAACGCCATCGCCGGCAGCCTGGCGATGACGCTGGTCGGCACTTTGATCGGCACGCCCATCGGGATTCTGGCCGGCACCTATCTGGCTGAATTCGGCCAGCGCGGCTGGCTGGCGCCCGTCACCCGGTTTATCAACGACGTGCTGCTGTCCGCCCCTTCGATTGTGATTGGCCTGTTCGTGTACGAAGTTTATGTCGTCAAGGTGAAACACTTTTCCGGCTGGGCAGGCGCGTTTGCATTATCCATCCTGGTGATTCCGATTGTCATTCGCACCACCGAAAACATGCTGCGCCTGGTTCCCAGCACGCTGCGCGAAGCGGCTGCGGCGCTGGGCGCACCGCAATGGAAAATCATCAGCTTCGTCACGCTGCGGGCCGCGCGCGCCGGCATTATCACCGGCGTATTGCTGGCCGTGGCCCGCATCAGCGGAGAAACCGCGCCATTGCTTTTCACCGCGCTAAATAACCAGTTCTGGAACAGCAATATGGATCAGCCGATGGCCAATTTGCCGATGGTGATTTTCCAGTTCGCCATGAGCCCCTATGAAGACTGGCAGCGCCTTGCCTGGGTAGGAGCGCTGCTTATCACTTTCAGCGTGCTTACACTCAATATTGTTGCGCGGGTAGTATTCCGCCAGAGCGCAACAACCCATTAGCGGTCATTCAACAATGATGAAACAGCGAATTGATATGACCGCTACCCTCTCTCCAGCTCTGATGGAACTACTTGCCATTCGACTAAGCTGGCAAAAAACGCCAGCCAAGTCGCTGGCTATCCCCCAGTGGGGGAGAGTGATAATGTCTCGCTCTGCGAGTTTCACGTTTAAGGATGCAGGCAGATGATTGCTGAAAAAATCATTACCCCGAAACTGGTCGTACGCAACCTGAATTTTTATTACGGTAAAGACCGCGCCCTCAAGGACATCAACCTCACCATCCCGGAAAAGATGGTAACCGCTTTCATCGGCCCGTCCGGTTGCGGCAAGTCCACCTTGCTGCGCACCTTCAACCGCATGTACCAGCTCTATCCAAAACAAAAGGCCACTGGCGAAGTCTTGCTGGATGGGGAGAACATCCTCGACAAGAGACAGGATCTCAACACGCTGCGCGCCAAAATCGGCATGGTGTTCCAGAAACCCACCCCGTTCCCGATGTCCATTCACGACAACATCGCGTTCGGCGCGAAACTGTATGAAAAACTCAGCCGCCATGACATGGATGAACGTGTGGAATGGGCGTTGAAAAAAGCCGCGCTATGGACGGAAGTAAAGGACAAGCTCAAGCATAGCGGCACCGGGCTTTCCGGCGGGCAGCAACAGCGCCTGTGCATCGCCCGCGCTATCGCCGTCAAGCCGCAAGTGTTGTTGCTTGACGAACCCACCTCCGCGCTGGACCCGATTTCTACTGCGCACATCGAAAAGTTGATAGATGAGCTGAAAGAAGACTTCACCATCGTCATCGTCACCCACAACATGCAGCAAGCCGCACGCGTATCCGACTACACCGCCTACATGTACCTGGGCAACCTGATCGAGTTCGGCGACACCAGCACCGTGTTCACCAACCCCAAGCGCAAGGAAACGGAAGACTACATAACAGGCAGGTTTGGTTAACCTGCCCTGTATGACTGGCCACTAACGTAGTTGAGCCACAGATGAACACGGAGTTACACGGATGAACAAATGTTCTATCCGTGTAACTCAGTGGCTGAGAGATTTCTGGATCAAATATTACGGTAATCAACGGACACGGCGGCGTTCATTTCTCGAGTTGAAACTGCCGCTTTTTCCGTCAGGCTAGGTGATTCACCATTCATTGCTGTCGTTGCTGTGGCGACGATCCCTTCTGTCGTAATTACGATTGCTGCGGGCATCGCTTTTGCTATCGTTAATGCGATAGTCGCGGACATCGCTGCCGTTATTATCGCTCATCACGCTGATGCCGACCCGCACCGTATCTCCCGGCTGATAAGGCAGTTTCGTGGTGACGTCCTGCCCTTTGTAACGGTAGATCACGTCGTAACCGCGGATGACATCGCGAAAACTTTCCACCTGGCGGCAATGCCGCTCTTCCCGCACCTGTGGCGCTTGTGAAGTTTGCTGCTCCTGCTGGCTGGGTTGATTACCCGCGCGGTCCCCTATGATGGCGCCCGCAATCGCCCCCGCCGCAGTCGCGGCGGTTCTTCCTTCTCCGGCCCCGATCTGGCTGCCTACCACCCCGCCAATAATTCCACCAACCAGGGCGCCGCCGATGGAGCGTTCTTCTACCGGCGCGGATTTGGTTATGGTTCCAGCCGAACTGATGGTTTCATACCAGCATTCCTGCTTGGGTTCGGAAACCCGTTCATAAATCGGTGTGCTCGAAATTACCTTGGCCGTATCAACATAATCCGCCGCCCACGCAACGCCCGAACAAACCGGCGCCAGCATAATCAAAAAAAGTTTTTTCATTTGTCCATCCCTCCAGAATTGTCAAAAACAGCAAGACGACAATGTGACCCGCTCACCCACAAAATGTTCCATGCGGGTAGTCAGACACGTATTATCCACTCGATCCTTAACCTGGGCTTAATTTCCCATTACGCTGCCTGTACCGCCTCGCGCACCGCCTGTGCGATGGCTTCCGCCCAATACCGTACCACAATGCCATCTTCGCCTTCGACCATCACGCGCAACAGCGGCTCGGTGCCGGAAGGCCGCAACAATACCCGCCCCTTGCCATCCAGTGCCGTTTCGGCGGCGGACACCGCGTTGCGCACGTCGGTGTGTGCAGTGTAGTCCTTGCCCCTGGCAACGCGCACATTCACCAATACCTGCGGATATAAAGTCAATCCCGCCGCAGCTTGTGCCAGTGTGTGTTTGCCGGCGATCAAGGCATGCAACACTTGCAGTGCAGAGATAATGCCATCACCCGTGGTGTGCCGGTCGAGGCAGATGATGTGGCCGGAATTTTCCCCGCCCAACTGCCAGCCCTGCTGCTGCAGCAATTCCATGACATAGCGGTCTCCCACCTTGGCGCGCGCAAATGGCACGCCCATGCGCTGAATGGCGTGCTCGAAAGCCAGATTGGTCATCAGCGTGCCTGCCACGCCGCCTTTGAGCATACCCTGCGCGTGCCGGTGTTTGGCGATGATGTACATCAACTGGTCGCCGTCGTATAAACACCCGTCCGCATCCAGCATCACCAGCCGGTCGCCGTCGCCATCCAGCGCGATGCCGATGTCGGCACCATGATCTTTAACCGCCTGGCGCAGATTGCCCGGCGCGGTCGCGCCGTAACCGTCGTTGATGTTCTTGCCGTCCGGTTGCGCGCCGATGGCCACAACGTCCGCACCCAGTTCGTGAAACACATTGCGCGCGATGTGATAGGCCGCGCCATGCGCGCAATCAACGATTATTTTCAGGCCGCGCAAATCGAGGTCGTTGGGGAAATTGCTCTTGCAGAACTCGATGTAACGCCCCGCCGCATCGTCTATCCGCTTGGCCTTGCCCAACCTGGCTGAGGGCATGGTCACGATGGGATTATCCAGCCCCGCCTCGATGGCGGACTCGGTCTCATCCGGCAGCTTGCTGCCATTGCCGGAGAAGAACTTTATACCGTTATCCTCGAACGGATTATGCGAGGCGGAAATGACAATGCCCGCCTGCAAACGCAGCGTGCGGGTGAGATAAGCCACCGCCGGGGTCGGCACCGGCCCGGCCAGATACACATCCACTCCGGCAGCGATCAACCCGGCCTGCAACGCCGATTCCAGCATATAGCCGGAAATGCGCGTGTCCTTGCCGATCAGCACCACCGGATGCTCGTCCTCAGCCATGCGCCAATCGGCGGAGGCCAACACCTTACCCGCCGAATACCCGAGGCGCATCACGAATTCCGGCGTGATGGGGTAGTCACCCACACGTCCGCGTATGCCGTCTGTACCAAAATATTTCCTGCTCACTCTGTTACTCCATTCAACTTAAACTCAAGACCACCCACAGATTAACCCAAACTTCTCTCAAATCGTGTTGTTATTGTAGAGGTAAAAGCACGGGCTGCGGCTCCATCCCGCTTACACCTTCACTAAGTCGTGAGCTCATACACCATATCTCCAACGAAGCGCCTGAAAGACTCGTTCTCAACGAACTGCTTGTAGACCTGCGTGTCGTCCTTGAGGAGTAGTTGCATCACCTTGCCCAGCGCCTGGTCGTGGGCCATGCGCGCGGTGTGTGGCGTATTCTCCTTGGCGTTCTGGTAGGCCTTGTCGGCAGCGACCCTGGGCGCGATGTCGTCGCGGATACGCTTTGCAACGTGGTCGGCATCGGTGAACAGCGTGCCGAAGTGTTCGTTGAAAGTCTTGAGGATGTTGCTCAGACGGTCGAGCTCGGGCTGGCCTTTGCCGCCTCCAGTATCCATCGGGACGGGTTCAATCTCGGCATCTGCATCCGCCAGCGCAATCTTCATGACCGCCTTTTTTTCGACGCGGTAGCTATCCATGTCGATTGCTTCGAGGATGCCCTTGGCAAGATCCGCTTCCTTCGGCGCGGGCAGCTTGGGCGTGAGCAGGTTGAGCAGGATCGAGAGTTTCTCCCAATCTGGGTTGGTGTAGGGCATTACCGATGCGAGGAAGTCGTAGTTGCGGCAGAACACCTTGGCCTTGCCCTTGAAGTCCACCTGCTGATCCTCGTCCAGTGTGTCTTTATAGACCGCCACGCACGCATCAAGGATCGGATCGAGCTTGTCGCGGTCGGCGCCATCAAGGAATAACTTGACCAACTGCTGCACCTGCGCCGGTGAGTACACTTGCGAGCCATCGAGTGCGGCCTTCAGGTCATGCAGCTTGTTGGGGTCAGTTTCTTCCGCAAGCAGCGTCGTGCGGTAGTAGTCCTGGAAGGCGAAGGTAATCGCCTCGCTATTGTTCTGGAAATCCAATACAAAGCAGTCATGCTTCTGCGGATGCGCCCGGTTGATCCTTGACAGCGTCTGCACCGCCTTGATGCCTGAGAGTGGCTTGTCCACGTACATCGTGTGCAAGAGCGGTTCGTCGTAGCCGGTCTGGAACTTATCCGCGCAGATCAGGAAGCGGTACGGGTCCTCCTGAATCTTGTCGGCGATTTCGCCGCTCGAGAATCCGTTGATTGATTTCTCGCTCACCTTGGCACCGCCGTACTCATACTCGCCAGAGAAGGCGACGATGGCCTGATACGGGCTCTTGCGCTCGACGAGATAATCCTTGAAGGCGTGGTAATACTGGATCGCGCGCTCGATGCCACTGGACACCACCATCGCACGAGCCTGTCCGCCGATCTTACCCGCCGCAAGCACTTGCTCGTGGAAGTGGTCCACCATAATCTCGGCCTTGAGCCGGATTGCATGGTCGTGGCTCTCCACATATTTGCGCAGTTTCTTTTTTGCCTTTTTGGTGTCGAATAATGGGTCGCCCTCGATCTTCTTGACCAGCTTGTAATAGCTGTCCACCGGCGTGTAGGACTTGAGCACATCGAGAATGAAACGCTCTTCGACTGCCTGTTTCATGGTGTAGCTGTGGAAGGGCTTGTGCTTGACCTTGCCTTCGGCATCGGGTGGCAGCGCCTCGCCGAACATCTCCAATGTCTTATTCTTTGGCGTGGCGGTGAATGCGAAGTAGCTGGCATTGGTCAGCATCTTGCGCGCTGCCATGCGCTGTTCGAGCGCTTCGTTCACCGTATCCTCGGGGTCGCTCTCCTTATCCTCGTCGCCCGCCGTATCGCCCAGCGCCTTGCTCATCGCCGCCGAAGTCTTCCCGCCCTGGCTCGAATGCGCCTCGTCGATGATGATGGCAAAGGTCTTGCCGCCCTCGGTGGCAATCTCGTCGAGGATGAAGGGAAACTTCTGCACCGTCGAGACGATGATCTTCTTCCCCTCCTGAATAAACTTGCGGAGATCGCCCGAGTGTTCGGCGTGACCCACCGTTGCGCCCACCTGCATGAACTGCTTGATGGTCTTCTGTATCTGATCATCGAGGATGCGCCGGTCGGTGGCGACGATCACCGAGTCGAACACCTCCTTGCCGCAACACTTCACGCCGATGAGCTGGTGCGCAAGCCAGGCGATGGAGTTTGATTTGCCGCTGCCCGCCGAATTCTGCACCAGATAGCGTTTGCCCGCGCCGTGGTCGCGCACATCGGACAGCGCCTGCCGCACCACGCCGAGCTGGTGGTAGCGCGGAAACACCTGGCTGCGTTTTTTCTTGCCCGTCTTCGCATTTTTTGTCTCGACGATCTGGGCGTAATTTTCGAGGATGTCGGTCAGTCCCGCCGGGGTGAGCACCACTTTCCACAGGTAGTCGGTCTTGAGGCCCTGCGGGTTGGGCGGGTTACCCGCGCCGTCGTTGTAGCCCTTGTTGAAAGGCAGGAACCACGAGCCTTTGCCCTTAAGCTCGGTACACATTTTTACTTCGCTGTCGTCCACCGCGAAGTGCACCACGCAGCGACCAAACTCAAAGAGTTTTTCGCGCGGATCGCGGTCGCGCCGGTACTGCTCCACCGCGTCCTCGACAGTCTGCTTGGTGAGGCTGTTTTTCAGCTCGAAGGTGGAGATCGGCAGGCCATTGATGAACAGGCCCAGATCGAGAGCGCGGCGCGTCTCGTCGTTACTGTAGGCGAGCTGGCGCGTGATCGAGAATCGGTTCTGGGCGTGCAGTGCTTGTGCCTTGGCGTTGCCCTCCGAGGGCGTACCGTAGAAGAGGTCGAAGTGACCGGCGGGATGATGCTCGATACCCTTGCGCAACACGTCAATGACGCCGCGATTGTGAATCTCGGACGAGAGCCGTGAGAGGAACTTGAGGCGGTTGATGTCGTTAACTTGAAACTCGCGTAGCGATTCGTTTGTTCCCTCTCCCTCTGGGAGAGGGTTTGGGTGAGGGAAATGGGCATGGCTGGTTTTATCAACGGGAGCGACATATTTTCCATGCCCGTTGGCATCGGCCATCGCCAGCTTCTTGAACGCATCGGGCTGGGTGACGCGCAGGAAGGCGAAGAGTTGCGGCACGTCGAGCGCATGGGCGCGGTCGTAGTCTTTTGGGCACCCAGCGAAATAGCCGGTGCCGCCATAAGGCGCGGGCGGCTCGGTGACACTATTCGGCATGACGACGAGGCCATCCACGCCGGTCATGTGACGCATGATGAGCGTTTCAAGTCCTTTTTCGCTGGTGTCCGTGGTCATCCAAGTATTCCCTATCAATTACCCGTCAATCAAAATCACGCTGTTCCAACCATCCTTGCTCACGTAACCGCTCTGTGACCATCCCTCGGCAAATTGTGTATCGCGCTCAGCAGCAACTCGGCGGCGGCCAGCATGTCCGCCAGCAGGCGCTCGTCGTGTTCCAGATGCCCTTCATATTCTGCCAGGTTGCGCCGCTCGTGCGCCTTGGCCAGCACGCGCCACTGCGCCGCAGGCATGCCCAGCGTGTGCGGCAGCACCTGAAACACCAGATAACGGTTGTCCGAACGGAATCCCAAGCGGCGCAACGCATACAGCGCCAGGGCATGGGCCGCGTTGTAGCCGAGATCGAAGCGGCTGTCGAAGGCGAGATCGGTGCGCCGCGCATCCGCCAGGCGGAGTTCGCCAGAGGCCAGCAGGCCGGACAACTCGCGCGCACTCGGCGCCTCGCGCTTGAGTTGCCCGATGCGCGCCAGATTTTCCAGCTCAGGGGAGCTCATCCTCGCTTCCGATCAGGAACAGCCGCGGCAGTCCCGCGATGCGCGCGGCGAAACTGTCCGCCTGCGCGCGCTTCTTCTTCCACTCGGCGGGTGTCATCAAAGTCGGGTTGATGGTGCGCGCCAATTGCGTCTCCGCTCCCTGCAATGCTTCATACAGCACCGGATAATCCAGCCCCTTGGCGATTACCATCAGGTCGATGTCGCTCGCGGCGCGCTCCTCGCCGCGCGCTACCGAACCGTACACGAAGGCCGCCTCAATCTGCCCCGCCAGCGGCGCCAGTGCCTCCTGCAAGGGCAGCGCGAGGCCGACGCTCTTGCGCACCAGCCCTGCGAGCTCGGCAAATACCGGCGACGCCGAATTCGCCTGGTAATACTTCTGGTTGCCCATCCGCTCTGCCGTTATCAGCCCGGTCTCGGCCAGCCGCGTGAGCAGCCGGTGCACCGCCCCGGTGCCGGAGCCGGCCAGCCGGATCACCTCGCCGCTCTGGAAACGCCGCGCCGGTTGCCCGAACAGCAGCCCCAGCACGCGCTGCTGCACCGGCGTGAACAGCACGTCAGCCAGCGACGTGGCGGCCAGCGGCGGCGTGGAAGTAGTGTTCTTCTTTCCCATAATGGGAATAATCCTACCCAAATCGGGAACGACAGGCAAGGGCATCGTATTCATCTCAAATTATTCCGTCATTCCCGCGCAGGCGGGAATCCAGCAAAACAAATACTCCGCGTAGCGGACAAAACCATTGTTGACCCGCTACGCGGTAGCCGTTCAAATAGCTGGATTCCCGCCTGCGCGGGAATGACTGTCTGGTGGAATATTTGAGGTCATCAGGCACTGTCCTCCACCAATTCATCGCTCGCCTCTTCCATCTCCTCAAGCACAGGCTCATCGGCAGGTGCGCTCTCCACCTCCGGCAGACGCGCGGCGGCCTCGCGCACGTCGAGCTTGCCGGTGACTACGTCGGCGATCAGGCGGGTGCGGTATTCGCGCAGGAGTTCGATTTCGCGTTCGATGCGGCTGATGGTGGTGTTCACCGGTTTTGTTTCTTCGTTAAGTGCGACAAGAATTTTTCTCTGCTGCTCCACGGGCGGCAGGAGGACTTTCAGTTGACCAATCTTTGTCTTGTTGGTAGCTGCGAGGTTCGTTGTCTGCTTGGCCGTCGATTGAAAATAGGCTCGGGCGTAGCCTACGCCCAGCAATGCCGCAAGAAACTGCGGATCAAGCCGTGACTGGTTTGGGCGTACAGCAAAAATGTGGTTCTGGTGTAGGCAAGGTTCCACTTGTGCCTCCCACACGCAACCTCGTCCAAGCTTATCTGGATCGCCACCCTCGGTCATGAGCACGTCGCCACTTTCAAGAAGGCACCGATTAGCCTCTGCCACCGGTACGCGAATCGTCTTGACCACCGCAAGCTTGACATAACCAGCCTGCACATTGGCAACCCGTAAGTATGGGAACTCGCGGGTCTGTTGTCCGCTGTAGTCCTTGCCGAGCGTGGTGCCAGACTGAATCTGGCTGACCGCTTTCAAGGGACGAACTTCCCAATGCACCGGAATCTGCCCCAGCCAGGGAATGCCGGAATCCTTGAGCGGCACATCGGGATCAATGCCGCGCGTGACGGCGCGGTGGATGATGGCCTGCTTCTGTTCGTTCAATAGCGCGATGGTCTTGCGCTTGGCCCGTATCGCCTTATCCAGCCGGTGCGTGGCGTGGTCGAGAAAGCGGACGATGGCGGCTTGTTCGTCTGCGGGCGGGAGCGGCACCTTCTGATTCCCAAACATTTCATAACGGAAGTCGGTTGAACGTTCTCGAATCCCTTTTGCCAACGCAAGAATCCACTGGGACTGCGACATTTGCCGAACGGCGTGCGCGTAGTACCGGGCGTTTACTCCCGACCGTGGTTGGCAGACGTTGTATACGGGCGTGCCTTTGCCGTCACTGTCAGATACTCCTATTGCCCCGGCAAAGGCATCCATTCCATGGATCACCAAGTCACCGTTGCGAATACCCTGATATCCGTGTTCAACCGTTGCTTCGGTAAAACCACGCAGTCGACGATTCTTGCGGAGGGTCACCATGCCGTCACGAAAACAGGTTACGACTTCGTCTTCAGGGCGCACGGGCCGAGCCATCTTCGTAAACAGCCACTTTGCGCGTTCGGTCTGCCATGTTGCGGGAAGTGAAGGCGCCCAGGCTATGCCGGAATCTTTATATTCTGGATAGGGCTTAAGCTGCTCGATCACGCCGCAGCCCCCAGACCCAGCAATTCATCCAGCAGTCCGTCAGCCTCTTTTTCCACGGCCAGAATGTCGGCGCGAATTTCGTCCAGCGTGCGCAGCGGTTGCGGTTTGTAGAAGTGGCGGGTGAAGCTGATTTCGTAGCCGATCTTGGTGGCGTCCTGCTTGATCCACGCATCAGGCGTGTAGGGCAGCACTTCGCGACGGATGAAGGCCCCTATCGGATCATTCTCGGGGCCGCCTTCTTCCAGCAGCGGCACTTGCTCGGTGTCGCGCAGGTCGGAGTCGGGCTCGTATTCGACGATAGCACCCTCACCCCCAGCCCCTCTCCCGCCTGCGGGAGAGGGGAGTTGGAACAGGCCGCGCAGCGGGTCAGCCTTGGCTTTGCCATGCTTGTGCAGCTTGGCGATGACCGGCGGCGCGGTCTCGACACGCCAGCTCACGGCCTTCAGTATCTGCTTCAGGTCGGCGGCGGGGAGCTTGATGCCTGCCTGCTTGAGCGCGGCATCCACGCGGTCGCGGAAGATGTTGTGATCCTCGAAGATTTCTCCACCCAGTTCATCACGTAGCTTTGTGGCTATTTCAATAAGGCGTGCATCGCGTTCCCAGGTCTTTGCATCGAGCAGCTTCTTTTTCTTCTTTTCGGGCAGGCCCTTCTTTGCGCTGCTGTCTTCGTCGTCGTCGCTTTCATCTTCATCACCGCCCCAGTCGGCGAGGCGCTTCTCCAAAGCGGCGGAGATGTTGGCGAATTGTGTGAACAGGTCATCGCCGAACTCATCAAAGAGCGCCATGCGCATGTCTTCGTCGCCGGAAGCGAAACGCAGCGTCTCGATGGCCTTGAGTGAGAGCTGGCTGTGCAGGCGCAGCGGGCGCTCGACCGTGACTTTCCAGTAGCCAAAGGCGGCGTTGGGAAATATTTTCGACTCTGTGGTTTCCTTGAATTCGAGGAAGGTGCGACCGATGCGCTCGATGTCGCCGGGCGATAACTCACAGTTTTTCTTGCCGAGGTTCTTGCGCAGCGGTTTGAACCACTGGCTCGCGTCGATGAGCTGCACACGGCCTTTGCTGTGTGCGGGCTTTCTGTTCGTCAGCACCCAGACGTAAGTGGCGATGCCGGTGTTGTAGAAGAGGTTGAGCGGCAGCGCGACGATGGCTTCGAGCCAGTCGTTCTCGATGAGCCAGCGGCGGATGTTGCTCTCGCCCTGGCCCGCATCACCAGTGAACAACGAGCTGCCGTTATGTACCTCGGCGATGCGGCTGCCCAGCGCAGAGCGGTGGTTCATCTTCGACGCCATGTTGGCGAGGAACAACATCTGTCCATCGCTGGAGCGGGTGACGAGCGAGAGATCCTCGCCCTGAAGCATCACCTTGAAACGCGGGTCGCGCATACCGTCTTTGCCGCCCATCGCTTCGAGGTCTTTTTTCCAGCCCTTGCCGTAGGGCGGGTTGGCGATCATGAAGTCGAATTCTTGCGCAGGGAATGCGTCATGCGACAGGGTGGACCATTCTGCGCCGCCGACGATGTGGTCGGCACTCTCGCCCTCGCCTTTGATCAGCATGTCCGCCTTGCAGACGGCGTAGGTCTCGGGGTTGATTTCCTGACCGTAGAGTAGCGTCGTGATCTGCTGGTTACGCTTCGCGGCAATCGCCATGAGCGTTTCTTCCGCCACGGTGAGCATGCCGCCGGTTCCGCAGGCGCAGTCATAGAGCAGATAGGTGCCGGATTTAAGCTCTGACTGAATCGGCAGGAACACGAGGTTCGCCATCAGCCGAACGGCATCGCGCGGCGTCCAGTGCTCGCCCGCCTCCTCGTTGTTCTCCTCGTTGAACTTGCGAACCAGCTCCTCGAAAACAGTGCCCATCGAGTGGTTGTCGATGCCCGCAGGCGACAGGTCAATTTCTGGATCAAGGAATTTATTGATCAGCGTGCCAAGAGAATCGGCTTTGGAGAGCGTGGTGAGCTGGTTGCGAAACTTGAAGTTCTCCAGAATGTCCTGGACGTTGGGCGAGAAGCCGTTGAGATAGTCCTCAAAATCTGCGAGCAACTGCTGCTGGCTACCGCGCGACTTCAGATCGCGCAGGGTGAAGCGCGAGGTGTTGTAGAAAGATTGCCCCGCAGCGGCGGCAAGCGCAGCGCGCTGCTCCATGATGCGCGCCTCATCTAGCATCTTCCTGGTGTCGAGCACTGTCTGCTTGGTCGGTTCGAGCACCGCGTCCATGCGCCGGATAACGAACATGGGCAGGATTACATCGGGGTACTTACCCCGCCTGAACAGGTCGCGAAGCACATCGTCGGCGATACCCCAGATGAAAGAGACAATTTTGTTGTGTGTTGCTTGATCCATATTTGGTTTTTGTTGTTATGCCCTGAGCTGGGGATTATACGTGCAGCAAAATTATTGCAGCATTTTATCAACAACATCCGGTCAAACGACCGTTGGCTCATAAGCACATAACGAACATTTACGAATAGCTGGTAATGGCACTCAGCGGTTATTCAGACATTCTAATTGCCTACCTGAAAGCAAGCGTTCGCCAATAGCAAAAGTGCGACTCCGGTACTTTTGGTAGTTGATTACCGTTAGGCAGCTATAAATCCAGGCAACTTGGAAGCTTTCACATCGAAGGACGCTGTCGCCCGGCATCCCGCTCGTCGGTTCTTTGCGCCGATCAGGCAATCGGCGAAATCGGCAGTAGTATCCTTCCACATGAAAAGGGCTTCCTCAATGGATGGCTCATCCTCAAACTGGACATCGGTCGCATCCAGTAAACCAGAAATGGCTTCGATGATCTGATTCTTGGGCACGGCATATCGGCTGCGTAGCACCCATTCGGTTTCCATGAGAACCAACTGATTTACGAAAACGCAGCGGCCTGCTGCAACTTCACGCTTGATGAGCTTGCGTGCCTTCTCAAATTGGGTTTCGTCGTCCCGAACCAGAAAACGAACGAGAACGTTGGTGTCAATTCCAAGCATCAGCGTGACAGTTGCCCAACAGGAACAGGCTTCCGCCCCTTCTTGTGCAGCTTGCCAGCCAGTTCTGCAAGGTTCTTGTTTTTCACGCGCATGACGACGGTGGCATCGGGCATCAACGTGAAAGTCATCCGGTCTCCGGCCTTCATGCGAAGGCTATCCCGAATTTCCTTTGGAATGGTCGTCTGGCCCTTGCTGGTAAGTGTGGCATCGGTTGTCATCTCAAACTCCTTTAATCCTTACGCGATCAATTATAGTAAGGACGTTAAATAAAGGCAATTGGAAAAATCAGGTTTGAGAAGGGCTTGGTTTAATTCGTGCCTATCCATGTCTAAGTGTTCACCACACTCCAAACCTTCAAGGCATCGCAAGTCGCGCGCACGTCATGCACCCGCACTAAGCGCTTGCCGCGCTGCACCGCCAGCAATGCCGCCGCCACACTGGCGCAAAGATCAGGCGAGCGAAAATAGTTTGAGGCGCGGCTCCACTTCCGCTATCACTTCAAAATCACGGTCATCGTGGAGCAGAGATGGCCTGTGCTCCTGGCACACAACTGCCAGACAACCTTCCGATTACGCTGTCCGACAGCGGAAGTTGTGACATGCAGTAGCCACAGCCATTTGGGAGAGGGTGGCATTCGAACCCGACAATTCTCAGAAATTGTCATCATTCGAAAAGATCGGCATGTGCGCCAGCGCGCACGAAACTCAATATTTCGTTCGTGCCGCTTCTTTGGAGTTGGTAAATCAGGAGAAAATCACCGCCAATGTGGCACTCGCGATGGTCGGCCCATTCACCTTTTAGCGGGTGATCAAGCCACTCCGACCCCAATGGGCTCTCGTTGGCGATGAGCATCAGCATGACCTCTTTGAGGCACTTCATATCGTGGCGCCCAGACTCTGATAAACGCGCCCAGTCCTTAACGAATTTTTTTGTATGGTCGGATGCGCGGGGCAGCGAAGCTCGCTTAGCGCTTGCTGCCTTTTTCGAGGTCATCAAAAAGTTCCTTTGCGGTAGCAAAGCGGGCGCGGTGGGCACGAATGATTGCACGCGATTCTTTCATGGCGGCCTGCGTTTCAGCGTTCGGCACCTTGAGTTCGATTGGCATCGCCTGCTCCGCTACCACTCGTTTAAGAAAAAGTCTCACCGCATCCGAAACAGACAACCCCATCGCCGCAAGCGCTTCTGTCGCCTGCTCTTTAACTTCGTTGTCAACACGCACATGAACCATTGTTGTTGTAGACATCGCCGCCTCCTAAGTGAACTGGCGTTATTGTATCTCAATTGAGATTTTATGTCACTCTGGTGTGCGATTGCCAGTTCTGAGTCTTGATTGCATTGGTGCGAAGCGGAATTTCATGTTTTCACCTCTCACATCTAAAATCTCAACACAATATGAGAAGGGCTTGGTTTAACCCGTGCTTGCCCGTATTCATCCGAGGTTAAGTATTTCCGTTATTCACCGCTTCCCAAACTTTCAGCGCATCCACCGTCGCACCTACGTCATGCACCCGTACTATTTGAGCGCCACGCTGCACTGCCAGCAACGCCGCCGCCACGCTGGCGGATACGCGGTGATCCACATCATTTCCGGTAATCGCACCCAACATGGATTTGCGCGACAAACCCGCCAGCACTGGCACACCCAGTTCGCCGAATGCGCCGAGTTCACGCAACAGGGCAAGATTATGCGCCAGTGTCTTGCCAAAACCGAAACCCGGATCAATCACGATGCGCTCCCGCGCGATGCCTGCGGCCTGCGCGGCGGCCATGCGCCCGTGCAGGAACTGCAACACTTCCGCCACCACATCCCGATACTGCGGTTGCTCCTGCATGGTCTGCGGGCTGCCTTTCATATGCATCAGGCACAACGCCGCGCTGCTTTCTGCAACCGCTTTTAGTGCTTCCGGATGTTGCAGCGCGTTGATGTCGTTGACCATGCTTGCCCCCGCCGCCAACGCCGCGCGCATCACTTCGGGCTTGCAGGTATCAACCGAAACGGGAACCGGCGCGCCGCGCAGGCCTTCAATCACCGGCATGATGCGATCCAGTTCTTCCTGCACACCGACAGGCAACGCGCCGGGGCGTGTGGATTCTCCGCCGATGTCGAGGATATTCGCGCCTTCCCGAATCAGTTGATGCGCATGTGCCAGCGCGGTATCCCGCTGCAAGTGATGGCCGCCATCAGAGAAGGAATCGGGTGTGACATTGACGATGCCCATAACCAACGGGCGGGACAGGTCGAACTGGGATTTGCCGCAGTGAAAAAGCATGAGACAGTCGCTGGCCGCTAGTCGCTAGTCGCTAGTCGTTAGCAACTAACAGCTAACGACTAACTACTAACGACTGCTTTCAGGTTTCCTGCGCAGGTTGCGTAGGCGTAGTAGCCGGTGCTGTCGGTGCGGTGCCCTGCGGAGGTTTGGGTGTCTGGCTGGGGCTGGGTTTGGGCGGGCGCGGCGGCTTGCCGGTCATGATATCTTCGATCTGCTCGGCATCAAGGGTTTCCCACTCCAGCAGGGCATGCGCCATCGCTTCAATTTTGTCGCGGTTTTCTTCGATCAGCTTGCGCGCCAAGGCGTACTGCTGGTCTATGATGCGGCGGATTTCCGCATCTACCTGCTGCATGGTCGCCTCGGAAATATTCTTGTGCGTGGTCACAGAGCGCCCGAGAAATACCTCGCCCTCATTCTCGCCATACACCATAGTCCCAAGCGCGTCCGACATGCCCCACTGAGTCACCATGCGCCGCGCCATATCGGTGGCGCGTTCAAAGTCGTTGGATGCGCCGGTAGTCATCTGGTGCATGAAAATCTCTTCCGCGATACGTCCGCCGAACAGCACGGCGATGGTATCGAGAATGCGGTTCTTGTCCATGCTATAGCGGTCTTCCGCAGGCAGTTGCATGGTCAATCCCAGCGCACGCCCGCGCGGGATAATGGTCACTTTGTGCACCGGGTCGGTCTTGGGCAGCAATCTGGCTACCACTGTGTGGCCTGACTCGTGGTAGGCAGTATTGCGGCGCTCCTCCTCCGGCATGATCATGGAACGGCGTTCCGCGCCCATCATGATCTTGTCCTTTGCCGCTTCGAAATCTTCCATTTCGACAAAGCGCTTGCTGCTTCGTGCGGCAAACAATGCCGCCTCATTCACCAGATTGGCCAGATCGGCGCCGGAAAACCCCGGCGTGCCGCGCGCCAGAATATCGGCCTTCACATCGGGAGCCACCGGCACCTTGCGCATATGCACCATCAAAATCTGCTCGCGGCCACGGATGTCGGGCAGCGGCACCACTACCTGGCGGTCGAAACGCCCCGGACGCAACAGCGCCGGGTCGAGCACATCGGGGCGGTTGGTCGCGGCGATCACGATTACCCCGCTGGCGCCTTCAAAGCCGTCCATTTCCACCAGCAACGCATTCAGGGTCTGCTCGCGCTCGTCATTGCCGCCGCCCAGACCGGCGCCGCGCTGGCGGCCAACCGCATCAATTTCGTCGATGAACACGATGCACGGCGACTGTTTTTTGGCCTGCTCGAACATGTCGCGCACGCGCGCCGCGCCAACGCCGACGAACATTTCCACGAAATCGGAACCGGAGATCGAGAAGAACGGCACCTTGGCCTCTCCGGCTATCGCTTTCGCCAGCAAGGTCTTGCCGGTGCCGGGGCTGCCTACCAGCAGCACGCCGCGCGGGATGCGCCCGCCCAGGTTCTGGAATTTGGTGGGCTCGCGCAAAAAATCCACCAGTTCGGACACTTCTTCTTTGGCTTCATCGCAACCCGCAACGTCGGCAAACGTATAGCGCTCCTTGCTCTCATCCAGCATGCGCGCACGCGACTTGCCGAACGAAAATGCGCCGCCCTTGCCGCCACCCTGCATCTGGCGCATGAAGAAAACCCACACCCCGATCAGCAGCAGCATCGGGAACCATGATACGAAAAGGTTCATCATGAAAGAAGGTTCTTCTTCCGGCTTGGCCTCGATCTTGACCCCGTTTTTCAGCAGGTCGGAAACCATCCACAAATCGCTTGGTGCATAGCTGGTAATACGCTTGCCATCGGCAGTCGTCGCCTTTAGTGTGCGCCCCTCAATGACCACCTTGGAGATATGTCCTTGCCTGACCTCGTCCAGAAACTGCGAGTAATCCAACTGCGCATGCGCAGTCGATTGCTGGCGTGAGTTAAACTGGTTGAACACGGTCATCAGCACCAAGGCTACGACCAACCAAATCCCGACACTCTTAAACAGATTATTCAAAATCACTCCCTAATTTAGCGTAGGCCAAACCACAGTACATGCGCATTAGACACCGTCCTGATTGATTACTCAAGTCTTTCCAGGCCCAAAAGATACAACTCGCTGCTACGGTCGCGCGAGGCTTTGGGCTTGCGTGTCACCATGCGCGCAAAGTGGCTGCGCATCAGTTTGACATAGTCCTCGAACCCCGCACCTTGAAACACTTTGACCAGAAAAGCGCCACCCGGTTGCAAATGCCGCACGGAAAAATCCAGCGCCAACTCCGCCAAATGCATGGCGCGCGCTTGATCGGCCATGCCAATGCCGCTGATATTGGGCGACATGTCGGAAATTACAAGCCCGATCTGCTTGCCGCCCAGCCGTTCTTCCAGTTGCGCCAGCACGCTGTCTTCGCGGAAATCGCCCTGGATGAACTCCACACCGTGTAGCGGGTGCAATGGCAGAAGGTCGAGCGCAATCACCTTGCAACCCCTCGCAACGGCCACCTGCGACCAGCCGCCCGGCGTTGCGCCCAGATCCACCACCACCATGCCGGGCTTGAGCAGATGGTCGCGTTCGTCAATTTCCAGCAGCTTGTATGCCGCACGCGACCGGTAACCATCCTTTTGCGCGCGCTGCACGAAAGGATCGTTGACATGTTCATGCATCCATTGTTTGCTGGTTTTGGTTCTCTTCATCGCTTAGAATGCCGTACTGTTCAGCCCGTAGCCTGTAGCTCGTAGCGGGTAGCCAACCCCGGTTTTGCTACAAGCCACGAGCTACCCGCTACAAGTTTATCTCTGGAGTTCCAATGTTAACGCTCACCGTATTGCAGCGCCAAAACCTCAAGGCGCGGGCTCATCCGCTCAACCCCACCGTCATCATCGGCAACGCCGGGCTGACACCATCCGTGCTGGAAGAAATCGGGCGCAGCCTGAAAAGCCACGAACTGATCAAGATCCGTGTGATGGGGGGCGACCGGAAAGCGCGCGAAGCCATGCTGGAAGAAATTTGCGCACAATTAAACGCCGCTGCGGTGCAGCACATCGGCAAAATCCTGGTGGTGTACCTACCTCAAGAGGATATCCCCGAGAAAAAACCGGTTCAACGCAAAGGCAAGCCGCTAAGCAAAAAACAACTAGGCAACCGCTAGACGTTAGTCATTAGTCGCTAGTTGGCTTTGTCCGCTTCGCGGGTTCTGGTTTAACTAACGACTACCGGCTAACAACTTTCATATGTACTGCACGTCCACCACTTCATATTCGCGCACCCCGCCCGGCGCCATCACCTCGGCTACATCCCCGCTGTACTTGCCGATGAGCGCGCGTGCGACAGGCGAGCTGATGGAAATTTTACGCTGCCTGATGTCCGCCTCGTCGTCACCGACAATCTGATAAGTCACCACATCGCCATTCCGGACGTCTTCCAGCACCACGGTCGAGCCGAATACGCAACGGCCATCGGCGTTGATGTTTTTCGGGTCAACGACCTGCGCGCTGCCCAGTTTGCTTTCCAGTTCAATGATACGCCCCTCGACAAATGCCTGCCGCTCCTTGGCCGCGTCGTATTCCGCGTTCTCGGACAAATCGCCCTGCGCGCGCGCCTCGGAGATAGCGTTAATCACCGAAGGCCGCTCCACGGTTTTCAGGTGGTGCAGTTCGTTGCGCAATAACTCGGCGCCTATCAAAGTCAACGGTATCTTGCTCATGCTGAAACTCTCTTATTAGTCGTTAGTCGTTAGTCGATAGTCGTTAGACGATAGTCGTTAGACGTTAGTTGGTATTGTCGCGGAGCCTGTCCTGAGCGTAGTCGAAGGGCATTATTTGCTTTAACTAAAAACTAACGACTAATAACTGCTTCTAGTCTTTTGTGCTGCGCCTGCACATCGTAAACCTGCAACTCCACCAGAAGCTGCATGCCCATGCAGGCTGCGCGTGCGCCAGCCAGCGTGGTGTAGTAAGTAATCCGCCCCTGTAGCGCGGCGTGACGGATGGAATAGGAGTCCTGCATCGCACTTCGCGTGCTGTCCACGGTGTTGACGATCAGGCTGACTTCGCCGTTCTTGATCATGTCAACGATATGCGGGCGGCCCTCAGTCACCTTGTTCACCACCGTAACTGTCACACCCGCTGCGCTCATCACCGATCCTGTGCCACGCGTGGCCAGGATGGTGAAGCCCAAGGCGTGCAATGCCCTGGCAACTTCCGCCGCGCCCGGCTTGTCTGCCTCGCGCACGCTGATGAATACTTTCCCTGATGCCGGTAATTTTACACCCGCTGCCAATTGCGACTTGACGAAGGCTTCGGCAAAATTTTCTCCCACTCCCATCACTTCGCCGGTGGATTTCATTTCCGGCCCGAGGATGATATCAACACCGGGGAACTTGATAAACGGAAATACCGCTTCTTTCACCGAGTAATAAGGCGGGATCACTTCCCCGGTGACACCCTGCTGCGCCAAGCTTTGCCCGGCCATGCAGCGCGCCGCGATTTTCGCCAGCGGCACACCGGTCGCCTTGGAAACAAACGGCACGGTGCGCGAAGCGCGCGGGTTCACTTCCAGCACATACACGGTGTCGCCCTGGATGGCGAATTGCACGTTCATCAGTCCGACCACATCCAGCGACTTGGCCATTGCCACGGTCTGGCGGCGCAATTCATCTTGCAGCGCACCCGATAAACTGAATGGCGGCAAGGAGCAGGCCGAATCGCCGGAATGCACGCCTGCCTCCTCTACGTGCTCCATGATGCCGCCGATAATTACTTGCTTTCCATCGGACACCGCATCCACATCCACTTCAATCGCATCGTTCAGAAAACGATCCAGCAGAATCGGCATACGCTCCGGATATATTCTCGACATCTCCACGGCAGCGCGCATGTAGCGCTCCAGGTCGGTCTGCGCGTGGATGATCTCCATCGCGCGTCCGCCCAGCACATTGGAGGGGCGCACCACGAGCGGATAGCCGATTTCCTGCGCCGCAACCCCTGCCTGCTCCGGTGTGCTCACCGTGCGGTTGGGGGGCTGCTTCAGATTCAGTTGATGCAGCATCTGCTGGAATCGTGCGCGGTCTTCCGCGCAGTCGATCATGTCCGGCGAGGTGCCGATGATAGGTACGCCGTTCTTTGCCAGGCCATGCGCCAATTTGAGCGGTGTCTGACCACCAAATTGCACGATCACGCCGATGGGTTTTTCCACGGCCACGATTTCGAGCACATCTTCCAGCGTCAGCGGCTCAAAGTAGAGCCGATCAGAAGTGTCATAATCGGTAGAGACGGTTTCAGGATTACAGTTGACCATGATGGTCTCATAACCGTCTTCGCGCAACGCCAGCGCGGCGTGCACGCAGCAGTAATCGAACTCGATACCTTGCCCGATGCGGTTTGGCCCGCCGCCCAGCACCATGATTTTTTTCTTGCTGGAAGGCGCAGCCTCGCATTCCTCTTCATATGTGGAATACATATAGGCCGTATTGGTGGCGAACTCGGCAGCGCAGGTGTCCACGCGCTTGAACACCGGACGCACCCCGAGCGCGTGGCGATAAGCGCGTACTGCCGGCACATCGGTTTCCAGCAAGGCCGCCAGCCGCGCATCGGCAAAACCGCTGCGCTTCAACAAGCGTAACTCGCCCGCGCCGATGCTTTCCAGCGTGTGTCCTTTGATCTCTTGTTCGCGCTTTACGATGTCTGCAATCTGCACCAGAAACCACGGGTCTATCTTGCTGTGGCTGAACACCTCTTCCACGCTCATGCCGACACGGAAGGCATCGCCCACATACCAGATACGATCCGGCCCCGGTGCGCCCAGCTCGGCGGTAATCTTCTCGCGATCGGTGGTTTTTTCGTCCAGTCCGTTCACGCCCACTTCCAGTCCGCGCAACGCCTTCTGGAACGATTCCTGAAAGGTGCGTCCAATCGCCATCACTTCGCCCACCGATTTCATCTGCGTGGTCAGGCGGTCGTTGGCCTGCGGAAATTTTTCGAAAGCAAAACGCGGAATCTTGGTCACTACATAATCTATCGTCGGCTCGAACGAAGCTGGGGTCGCGCCGCCGGTGATGTCGTTCTTCAATTCATCCAGCGTGTAGCCCACCGCCAGTTTGGCCGCCACCTTGGCAATCGGAAAGCCTGTGGCCTTGGAAGCCAGCGCCGAAGAGCGCGACACGCGCGGGTTCATCTCGATCACCACCATGCGCCCATCGTCCGGGTTGGTAGCGAACTGCACGTTGGAGCCGCCGGTATCCACGCCGATCTCGCGCAGCACCGCGATGCTCGCGTCGCGCATGATCTGGTATTCCTTGTCGGTCAGCGTCTGCGCCGGAGCCACGGTGATCGAATCGCCGGTATGCACGCCCATCGGATCAAGGTTCTCAATCGAACAAACGATGATGCAGTTGTCGTTACGGTCGCGCACCACCTCCATCTCGAATTCTTTCCAGCCGAGCAGCGATTCCTCGATCAGCAGTTCGCGCGTCGGCGAAGCCTCCAGACCGCGCTCGCAAATCTCCACAAATTCTTCGCGGTTATAGGCGATGCCGCCGCCGGAGCCGCCCATGGTGAAGGACGGGCGGATAACGGTGGGGAAACCCATCACCTGTTGCACCTGCAACGCCTCTTCCATGCTGTGCGCAATCGCGGAACGCGCCGATGCCAGGCCGATGCGCGTCATCGCTTGCTTGAATTTTTCGCGGTCTTCGGCCTTGTCGATTGCTTCCCTGCTGGCACCGATCATCTCCACGCCATATTTTTCCAGCACCCCGTGTTTGGCCAAATCCAGCGCGCAATTCAGTGCGGTCTGCCCGCCCATGGTCGGCAGAAGCGCATCCGGTCTTTCCGTGGCGATGATCTTTTCCACTATGCGCCAGGTGATCGGTTCGATGTAAGTCGCATCCGCCATATCCGGGTCGGTCATGATGGTTGCCGGATTCGAGTTCACCAGAATGACGCGATAGCCTTCCTCGCGCAGCGCCTTGCACGCCTGCGCGCCGGAATAATCGAACTCGCACGCCTGTCCGATGATGATGGGGCCGGCGCCGATGATCAGGATGCTTTTTATGTCAGTACGTTTAGCCATTTTAAATTAGTCGTTAGTCGCTAGACGTTAGTCGTTAGTTAAAGCCGCGCAGCGACCACACCAACTAACGACTAGTGACTCTATTTCATTAAATCAATAAATTTATCAAACAACCCATCCACATCATGCGGCCCAGGGCTGGCTTCAGGATGGCCTTGGAAGCAGAACGCGGGTTTGTCGGTCAGCTCGAAACCTTGCAGTGTGCCGTCGAACAGTGACACGTGGGTCACGCGCGCATTCGCCGGCAGCGTCGCCGCGTCCACCGCGAAGCCGTGGTTCTGGCTGGTAATCATCACGCGCTTGCTCTGCACATCCTGCACCGGATGGTTCGCGCCGCGATGGCCGAACTTCATCTTCACGGTCTTACCACCCAATGCCAAACCGAGAATCTGGTGACCGAGACAAATGCCGAACAGCGGCACGCCCGCGTGCAACAATTTCTGCGTTGCCGCAATCGCGTAATCGCACGGCTCGGGATCGCCGGGGCCGTTGGACAGGAACACACCGTCCGGCTTCAGTGCCAGCGCCTCGCCCGCCTTGGTCCTGGCGGGCACCACGGTGATTTTGCAGCCGCGCTCCGCCAGTTTGCGCAGGATATTGTGCTTCACGCCGAAATCGTAGGCCACCACATGGAATTTCGTGTCAGCCACGTCGCGGTAGCCGTGGCCCAGCGCCCACTCGCGTTGTGTCCAGTCGTATTGCTTATCGCAGCTCACCACCTGCGCCAAGTCCATCCCGGCCAGTCCGGCAAACTTGCGCGCCGCCGCGAGCGCCGCCGCCTCATCCGTGCCGGTCGCGATGCAACCGTTCTGCGCACCCTTCTCGCGCAAGATGCGCGTCAGCTTGCGCGTGTCAATATCGGCAATCGCCACCACCTTGTTGGACTTAAGGTAATCCGGCAGGGATTGCGTGCTGCGGAAGTTGCTGACCGTCAGCGACAAATCGCGGATCACCAGCCCGCTGGCGAACACCTGGCGCGATTCCACGTCCTCGGGGTTCACGCCCACATTGCCGATGTGCGGGTAAGTCAGCGTAACGATCTGCTTGCAGTAGGAAGGGTCGGTGAGAATTTCCTGGTAGCCGGTCATCGCGGTGTTGAACACCACCTCGCCCGTGCTCATGCCGGAAGCGCCGATGGCAATGCCGCGAAATACCGTGCCATCGGCTAAAACTAGAATGGCAGGGCTCGTTTGCGACACCAGATACTCCCCAAGGCAGATAACAGCACAGATGACATAAAGAAGCGGGACGAACCGTTCGTTCATCCCGCTTTGAATTGAAACCGAATTGTACCCGAATGCGAGGGGGGCATCAAATACAATAGGGCGCCTCTAAAAATTCAGAGTTCGCCCAAATGCAAGGCGCAGAAAAAATTTCGCCGCGCCGCATATGCGTGATATGTAAGCAAGAAATATTTTATGCAACACAGCAGTTGGGATGGAATCTGGATTTTTAGAGGTGCCCATACTCCCGGCACAAGCAGTGCGAACTCCGCCCACCCTGCTGACTATCCACGTCTGCCAGGCCGGAAATATGCGGTGTTGTCGTAATACGCCGCATTGTCGTTGTCCGGCACCCAGCCCGGCACGCCCAGCAGCGGCACCGGTGACAAGTCGCGGGTGCCGAGACAATGCTCAGGCGCGGCCAAATAGTTCGCCAGCAGGGTGTCCAGATGAGCAAGGCGCTGCGCCACTGGCCAGCCAAAAAATGCCTGATCCACTTTCAGCAACAGTCCTTGCCCGGTCATGCCTACATATGGCTGTAGCGCTTTTTCGTACAGGCCGTGGCCGAACAGATAGAAGCCCACCCCTGCGCTCAACTGTTCGCGCCGCTGCCAGAACAAATCTTTCCATTTGAAGTTGCGCAGCAGCCTGGCCAATTCTTCATCCGAATATGCCACGATCACGCCGGATTCATCCAGCAGTGTATTCACATCACGCACTGCGCCTCGCTGGCTGCTCGACACACCATCAACTGCGGCCTCCTGTTTTATCAGCGCATCATAATGACGCGCATTGATCGCCGCCTTGGCCTTGGGAAAGATCAGCCACACCAGTGCATTGAACAAATCGTGCCAGTTGTTGGTGCGTGTCGGCACCTCTCCCTTGAGAAAACAGCGCGGCTCATATTGCCTTTCGAACGGCAGCTTGCCGAATTCCTGCGGCACGAAGCTTAACGGGAGGCCGCTCTGCACAGCGATGGTTGGGCGGTGTGCGGCAAGTAGTGCATTGCAATCTTGCAGCATTGGAAAATCGGCTACTTCAAGGTTGGCAAGCACCGAATGCAGGGGAGCGAACAGCGGCGATTGCAACAGCGCCGCCTTATTCCATTCGGGTATTGGTTTCATGTGCAGCAGTTTGGCCGAGTCGCGCCGGATGTTTCATCTTCTGGTGCCAATTGATCGTCGTTTGGTCGCATATTAGGGTGTGCGGCGGCGCGAGCGGAATCCGGAGAAGATTGAAATGTTAAATGCCGGATTGCATCCGTGCCACGGTGACTATTTTCGCGACGACTTGATGATCAGGGTTGCGCCGAGCAGGCTCTCCACCAGATACAGAATGCTCGATATCCCATGCCACAACTTGAAGCGCCCAGCCAACGCGCTTTGCATCACATCCGGTGATTGGGCTTGCAGTTTGAGTTCCGCCATCAGGGGTTGGATACCGAACTGGAACAGCAGCGTGATGACGAACATCGCCGCAACCAGCCAGAACACCCACTCACGCACGGCGGCTTTGCCGGATATAAACAGCCGGTAGAGCAACAGATACGCTCCGCAAACGATCCCGATGTATCCAATCACCACGAACATCTGGCCGGCGAGCAACCCGGCGAGTTGCTTGTCCGGCTGGGCACGGAACAGGATAGGCACAGCAAGATAGCCTGTGGCCCATAGTCCGCCGACCCAGGCGGTGATTGCCAAAGAGGCGGCGTGATGAGCAAGCTGCTTCATGCGATGACGTTCGGGAAGTTGATCGGGTTTGCTCCTGAGGGCTTTCTAAAGAAAACTCTAAAGTCTCACTCAGGTTTTTACGTAAAGCAACGTGCAGGCACGCCTCTCCATACTAAAGTTTCTCCGCCAGCACTTTTTCCAGTTTGATCTGATCCACGGTAAAACCGCGAATGCCTTCAGCCAGTTTTTCTGTGGCCATGGCATCCTCATTCATCAGCCAGCGATATTCGGATTCGGTCATTCGCGCCGGACGTGGTTTGGACGCACCGGGGTCGGTCAGGCGGCGCTCCAACTGGCCCTGGGCGGCATCCAGTTCTTTCAGTAAGGCCGGGGCAATAGTCAACCTGTCACATCCTGCCAACGCGAGGATTTCACCCATATTACGGAATGAGGCGCCCATGACGATGGTCTCGTAGCCGTGCGCTTTGTAGTGCGCATAAATCTGGCGCACCGATACCACGCCTGGATCTTCTTCTGCCAGAAAGTCGCGCCCGCTGCGCGCCTTATGCCAATCCAGGATGCGGCCAACAAATGGGGAAATCAGCGTCACGTTTGCCTCGGCGCAGGCACATGCCTGGGCAAAACCAAACATCAACGTGAGGTTGCAGTTGATCCCTTCACGTTCAAGGATTTCTGCGGCCTTGATGCCTTCCCAGGTGGAAGCGATCTTGATAAATACGCGGCTGTTATCCACGCCAGCTTCGTTGTAGAGCCCGATCAGTTTACGTGCCTTGTGCAGTGTGGCCCCGGTATCGAAAGAGAGCCGCGCATCCACTTCAGTTGAAATACGCCCAGGAATGAACTTGAGCACTTCCAGCCCGACATCCACCGCCAACTTGTCCATGGCATCGTGCGCCTGCTGTTCGCGGTCACTGCTTTGTGATTTGGCCCAGGCAATAGAATCAGCAATGATCGGAATATATTCCGGCAACGTCGCAGCCTTGAGCAGCAAGGATGGATTGGTCGTTGCATCCTGCGGCTGATGATGATGAATCGCCTCAATGTCACCCGTATCCGCCACGATAGTGGTCATGGACTTCAGTTGTTCCAGCAGACTAGCCATTTTATCTCCTTGATGTTTGTGCGTCGGTGCGTTTCGAAATTAGTCAGGCAAAGGTGCTACGAAAACTTTATCCGTATTGGTTCATTCTCGGCTCGATCATGGCCGTCCATCATTGCGTGAAAACCAAACATGGTCAAATACAATTTGAATGTGAGGGCAAATTATACTCTCGCTGGGGAGAGAGTGAATCTGCTCCCACGCTCAGACTAAAACCCCATCGGACAACGCTTGCCATGTCAACGCTTGCCATTGGCAGGCTAACCTGGCTGATGTAAGGTGCGTGATGCTTGATGCGCTATTATCGAGAGGTGAATATGAGAACAACCATGTCCATTGATGACGACGTGCTCACGGCGGCAAGAGGCTTGGCGGCATTGCAGCACAAGAGCGTCGGCGAAGTAATTTCAGAACTCACGCGGCAGGCGCTGCGGCCCAATGTACAGAGAGGCAAGGCGCGTAACGGAGTGCCCTTGCAGCCGGTGCGCGCCGGAGCAGCGGCAGTGACACCGGAACTGGTGAACCAGATGCGCGACGAGTTGCCGGGATGATTTTTCTACTCGATGTAAATGTGCTGGTCGCGCTGATTGATCCCGCGCATGTCCAGCACGATACGTGGGCACGAGTAGTTCGCGAAGCATGGGAAAAAGGTGTGTGGGCCCCTGCCCGTTGACCGAGAATGGCGTGATGCGTATCGTGGGGCATGTCCGCTATCCCAATTCACCGGGCACACCGGCGGCAGTGGCGCAATTGATGACTGGTTTGTGCGCGCTGCCGGGCCATGTGTTCTGGCCAGACGACATCAGCCTGCTGGATACAAAAAAGCTGGACGCAGCACGCATACTGAGTTCCGCCCAGGTGACAGACAGCTACCTGCTGGCGTTAGCCTGCGCCCACGGCGGCAAACTGGCGACCTTTGACCGCCGCCTGGTGGTGGCTGCAGTGCGCGGCGGCACAAAGGGATTGCACCTGATTGGCTGATGCAAACAAGTTGAACTCCGTAAATATCATCCAGGGGTTGCTGGCGCGTGTTTGGGGAAAGTAATGCTGGCCCGGTTAGCTTTGAATGCCTACAAAAACCTGGTTTCCGGTTGGGAGCATGGCAGCAAAAAGCCGGGTGGCACAGCTTTGCGCCTGCTGGCATTGATCCAGAAAAAAAGGCTTATGGCAATGGCTTGATGGACGTTTGGCGGCAGTGTCGTTGAATGTGTTGATGAAGACTTTGCTCCTTTCAGAGTAGCTGTTTAGCAAAGCTGATGAGGCGCTTGCCGAATATACCAGTACATGTATAATCAAGACATGCCCGACACAGAAAAACCGCTCGAATGGATTGGAAGTAGCCATAAGGATTTGATGGCATTACCGACCGACGTGCGGCGGCTCTTCGGTTATGCGCTTTCCCTTGCTCAAGCCGGGGATCAACACGATGCGGCCAAGGTGCTTAAGGGATTCGGGAGTGCCGGAGTGCTTGAGGTTGTCGAGGACTATGACGGTGGCACATGTCGCGCCGTCTACACCGTGAAGTTCGAGGAAGCCGTGTTCTTCCTGCACTGCTTCCAGAAGAAGAGCAAGCGCGGGATCGCCACGCCGAAAAAAGACATGGACATCATCCGCACCAGGCTGAAAGTAGCCGAGGCGTTTGCAAAGGAGCTACGAAATGAAAAAACGGGCCATTGACGGTATCGAAGTGCAGCGCAGTTCCGGCAACGTGTATGCCGACCTTGGCCTGCCCGATGCGGAAAAACTCAAGATCAAAACAGGCCTGGTAATCGAGATCAGAAAGGCCATGCGCCGCCTTGGACTGACTCAACAGGAGGCGGCAAAACGCATGGGAATCACCCAGCCGAAAGTGTCCGACATGATGCGCGGCGACTTCTCCAACCTGTCCGAGCGCAAGCTGATGGACTGCCTGAACCGGCTCGGCTACGACATCGAAATCAAGGTGAAGCCGACCTCAGAACCTGTCGGGCATTTGATGTTGGCTGTTGCTTGAGGGATGGCGGGGCTGTGGGACAAGTAATGTGATGCTGACCCCGTTAGTTCCGACCCCCGTTAGTTCCAGTTTGACGAAACCTGCCTGACGCCCGTGCATACACTCAGCCCCGAGGAGATCAAAGCCCTGCGCCTGCGCGAGCACATCTCCCAGCCTTTTTTTGCGCGTTACCTGAACGCCTCCCAAAACTTGGTTTCCGATTGGGAGCGCGGCGTAAAAAAACCGGGTGGCCCAGCCTTACGCCTGCTGGCGTTGATCCAGAAAAAAGGGCTTATGCCAATGTGTTAATGCAAGACCTGACCCCGCGCGTGACCCCGCGCGCCTATGCCCGAGCCCAGCGGCTGATGCTAGATGGACGGCGCGTACCTGTTGTGACAATGGCTGACTTACTCGCAATTAAGGAAGCCTCAGCTAAAAAAATTGCCCGATCATGCTCAGCACGAACGGGTAATTTGCTGGTTTGTAATAATGGCCGTTCGCACTGAACCCTGCGATAAACTCAGTACAGCCTTATCGAAGTGCTATTTTTGAGATGCCCTGAAATGTTTGCCGGATATTGACGCCCATGAGCAAGACACACACACTCAAGCTCGCAGCATTTCTGCCGCACTCGCGCGCCAACGGGCCGGGGCTGCGCTCGGTGCTGTGGGTGCAGGGCTGCGCGCTGCATTGCGAGGGCTGCTTCAATCCGGATTTCCAGCCCTTCGAGGGCGGGTATGAAACAACCGTAACCGAGATGGTCGCGCTGTTGCTGGCGAAGCCGGATACCGAAGGCGTGAGCTTTTCGGGCGGCGAGCCTTTCACCCAGGCTGCTGCGCTGGCCGAGGTGGCGGAGGCAGTGCGTGTTGCCGGGAAAGGGGTGCTGATTTTTACCGGCTATGAAACCGAGGCGCTGCGCGCGAACCGCAACCCCGGCGTGCAGCGGCTTCTCGCCGCTGCCGATATGCTGGCGGCTGGCCCTTACCGGCGCGGTCTGCCGCAACGCCACCCGCTGCTTGCCAGCGCCAACCAGGAACTGGTGTATTTGACCGGGCGCTACCGGGGAGCGGAGTTGGGGCCGCGCCGCAGCGAGTTTCGCATCGGCGCGGATGGTGGCGTAACAGCAACGGGGTTCCCGGCTACTATGCAACTGACACGATAACGAGGCGCACATGTCCCTGCAAGATGAACTGAAACTGCATTTCGATGCGCGCATCGCGGTGGTCAACGTGGTCAGCACCGAGGAGGCGCGAGTGCTGCGGGAACTCATGGCGCTGGCCAACCGCCCCGGATGGCCGGAAGGCGAGGGGCTCTACACCTGGGACATCGGCGACCAGTTCGTCTGTCTCAGGAAGGCGCGCGAGCCTTTCGACGACAAGCGCGAAGCCACCCCGGACACGATCCTGCGCATGATCCGCGATTACAAGGGCAGCGCGACCTTCGTGCTCAAGGATTTCCACCAGATTTGGGAAGCCAAGCGCGGCGCGCTGCGCAGCTTGCGCAACCTCGCGGCGCAACTGCCGGAAACGCAGCCGCGCAAGAACATCGTCATCACTACGCCCGAATATTGCCTGCCGCTGGAGCTCAAGCACGATGTGCCGGTGCTGGAGCTGTCCAAGCCCAATGCCGAAGAAATGGATGCGCTGCTGGAGCGCACCGCCGGAGCGAGCGGCGCGCTCGCGCAAGTCGAGCCGTCGCTGCGCATCAAGCTGGTGGAAGCGGCGCTCGGGCTGACCAGCACCCAGGCCGAGCGGGTGTTCCGCAAGGCCGTGGTGACGGCGAGCCGGGGACGCGCCAGCGCCCGCCTCGACGAGCGTTGCGCCGACCTGATCACCGAGGAAAAGTGCGCCATCATCCGCGAAAGCGGCGCGCTGGAACTCTATCCCTATGTGGAAAACGCCGACCGCATCGGCGGCCTGGATGAACTCAAGGATTGGCTGGGATTGCGCCGCATGGCCTTCTCGGAAGAGGCACGCAACTATGGCCTGTCGAAGCCGCGCGGCGTCGCGCTGATCGGCATCCCCGGCACGGGCAAGAGCTTGTGCGCCAAGGTGGCGGCGGGGATGTGGTCGCAACCGTTGTTGCGCCTGGACATGGGCGCGGTGTTTGGCGGCGTGCTGGGCGCATCGGAAAAAAATATCCGCGAGGCGATGCAGATCGCCGAAGTGATCGCGCCTTGCGTGCTGTGGGTGGATGAAATCGAAAAGGCCTTCGCCGGATCGTCCGGCGACAGCGGCACCGCCGCCCGCGTGCTAGCCACCTTCCTGACCTGGATGCAGGAAAAACAGGCGCCGGTGTCGGTGTTCGCCACGGCCAACAACATCAAACACCTGCCGCCGGAGTTGCTGCGCAAAGGCCGGTTTGACGAAGTGTTCTTCCTCGACCTCCCCACCCTCGGCGAGCGGGAACAGATTCTGGAAGTGCTGCTCAGGCAAAATCGCATCACCGATATCCGCAACAAGTTCGATCTGGCTCAGGTTGCGCGGGCGACCGAGGGCTTTGTCGGCGCCGAACTGGAAGCGGTGGTCAACGATGCCCAGTTCCCGGCCTTCATCGACGGCGGGCGCGAAATCGAAACCGCCGATCTGCTCAATGCCGCCAGCGCCATGGTGCCGCTCGCCAGATCGCACCGCGAACATATCGAAGAACTGCGCAAGCTGGTGCTGTTCGGCCAGGCGCGCAATGCTTCGCGCTGCACGAAAGTCGAGGAAGTGAATATCGAAAACCTGCGCGACAAGCGCGTGCCCAACGAACCCGCCCCGCGCAAGACAGAGCGCAGGATAGATTTGTAGGGGCGCGAAAATTTGTGGAGTTCCTGCCGGAAACGGGGGTTCCTCCCTTACAATTGCGGTGCATCCAATGTGGATGAAGCCAGAACCAAAAATATTTTTTAAACAGGAGATTTGAATGGGTAAGCCAGTAAAACACGTTTTCGTCTGCACGCAATCCCGACCGCCGGATCATCCACGCGGCTCATGCGGAGAAAAAGGCAGCGCGTCCGTGTTGCAGGAATTCATGCAGCAATTTGAGCAACGGCAGTTGTGGGGGCGCTTTGCGGTGACCGGCAGCGGTTGTCTCGGCACTTGCGGCACCGGCCCCAGCGTGCTGGTTTATCCGGAAGCCGTAATGTACGGCGGTGTCAAAAAAGAAGATGTGACCGCCATCATCGAAGAACATCTGCTGGGCGACAAACCGGTGGAAAGATTGAAATTGCCTGCCGAGATTTGGGGCTGAGAGCAGTCTTAGGTGTTGGCCGCTAGCAGCCTGTCTGGCTTCCACGATAAAAAATATCGTAAACAACCAACAAATTACAGTTGCGGTGCGGTATAATTACGCTTGTTAATCAATAAGTTGAATATAATTCCATGAGCCGCTTCAAGCCGATCAAACGTGACATGAACTACCTGTTCCCGCCTTCGATGAGCGACTGGCTACCGGAGCATCACTTGTCGCGATTTGTTGTTGAGATTGTCGATCAGCTGGACCTGAAGCCCATGGAACGCGCCTACGGCACCAGCGGGAGCGATCCGTATCACCCGGCATTGCTGCTGTCCGTTCTGGTTTACGGCTACGCCACGGGCGTGTTCTCCAGCCGCAAGCTGGAAAACGCCACCTACGATTCGGTCGCCTTCCGCTTTGTGGCCGCAGACGAGCACCCCGACCACAACACGCTGAACACCTTCCGCAAACGGTTCCTGAAAGAGATCGAAGGGCTGATGGTGCAAGTCCTGTTGATCGCCCGCACCCTGGGCGTGCTCAACCTCGGCAACATCGCGCTGGACGGCAGCAAGATCAAAGCCAACGCATCCAAACACAGCGCCATGAGTTACGGGCACATCAATAAGCTGGAAGAACAACTGAAATGCGAAGTAAAGAAGCTCATGGAGCTGGCCGAAGCAGCGGACAACGAGAAGATACCGGACGGCATGAACCTGCCCGACGAGATCGCCCGCCGCGAAGATTGCCTCAAGGCTATCGCCGGGGCTAAAGCCAAGATCGAAGAGCGCGCCAAAGAACGGTTCGAGCAAGAGCAAGCCGACTACCAGGCCAAGCTTGCCAAGCGCGAAGCGAAGGCAAAGGAAAGCGGAAACAAACCTCGGGGCAAACCTCCTGCTCCCCCTGTGGAAGGCGCGCAGGACAAAGACCAGATCAACCTCACCGACGAAGAATCGCGCATCATGAAAGTATCCGACGGCGGGTTCGACCAGTGCTACAACAGCCAGATTGCGGTGGACATGGACAGCATGCTGATCGTGACGAGCAACACCGTGCAGGCGTGCAACGACAAGCAGCAAGTCGAACCGATACTCGAACAGCTCAAGGCATTGCCGGTCGAGCTGGGCAAGCCCGGCAATCTGGTCGCGGACACGGGTTATTTCTCGGAGGCCAACGTCAATGCCTGCGGCGAACAGAAAATCACCCCGTTGATCGCGGTGAAGCGCGAGGAACACCACCCCGACCCGATGGCGCGATTCACCGAGCCGCCGCCACTATCGGCGGATGCCACGGAGGTCGAGAAGATGCGCCATTTGCTGCTGACGATGGCGGGGCGGGCACTCTATGCGAAACGCAAATGCACGGTGGAACCGGTGTTCGGCATCATCAAGGCGATACTGGGATTCCGGCAATTCTCGTTGCGGGGATTGGAAAACGTCAGCGGCGAGTTTAATCTGGTCGCGATGGCGTGGAATTTGAAGCGAATGTTCGTGTTGGCGGGGTAGTTTTGAGCGGCAACGAGGCGATTTGCGATGAAAATGACCGTTATCAAGCGACCAAAAACAGTTTGATGAGAAACTGAAAATGCAATTTATGAAATCACGATCAAATCCGCTCGGCAAGTCCGAGTTGTTGTTGAGATTAACGGGAAGCCAGACAGGCTGCTAGCATGTCAAATACCGCATAGCGCAGCAATCCTCGCCCGCGCCTCGGTGCGGGCGCTACCTGTCCGTGCCAAGGTCGCTGTCTTCATAAGCAGCACCTCCGCTTTTGCAGTATGAAAACATTAGGAACGGCACTTTAGTAATTGCCAAATCCCTTAGGGAGCAGGAAATTACCAAAATACCACCTATAAATTACGTCACATAAGCCAAAACAAAACCCATCACCACCCCAACCCTCCCCTTGAAGGGGAGGGAGTATAGTTCCTCCCCCTTCAAGGGGGAGGTTAGGAGGGGGATGGGGTGATGTTGGTGACATGATTAACGGTACTTTAAGAATTTCCTGCCCCCTTAGTAGTTCCATCAGAGCTTGTCGAAGCCCATTCTCCTTTCGGCAAGCTCAAAGCAAACGGACTTCAAACATAATCTGGCCGTATTGCTTTAATGTAGCAAACTTCGCCTGTTTGGAACGAATGCAATATTTCATGTCAAATAAACGCGGCGCTTGTCCACAAAGAAATTTCACAGCCATTTATTGACTTGAAATGGACGCCTGCCTTAGAGTGGTAAACGTTATTCAATATTCAAGGGAACATTCATGAGCATTCATTATTGGTTTATATTGGCATCAGGTCTGGCTATTACAGGAAACGCTCTCGCCGAGAGCGGTGAGGTGCTGGCGAAGAATAACAATTGCATGACCTGCCATGCAATTGACAGGAAGGTGCTTGGCCCGTCTTTCAAGGAGATCGCCGAAAAATACAAAAATGATAAAGGCGCGCAAGCCGTGATGGAAAAGAAAGTGCGCACCGGCGGTTCAGGCGCATGGGGCGTTATGCCAATGCCTGCCACTGCTATGTCAGTCAGCGACGGAGACATCAAGAGTATTGTGCATTGGGTGCTGTCGCTTAAGTAAATTTGCTTCGCTCACCCTGCGGCTATCCCCGCAGCAAGACTGCGGGGGTATCGCGGCGCAAAAAAATCCGGCGAACCACGCAAGATCAAACTCTCTCCGACCTACTTCGCCTTGAACGCATCAGCCAGAAACGCCAAACCTTCTTCCCATGAAGCCTTGTCTGCTGCGGCGTTATAGGCGAGCGGCAGGTTGAATTTTTTGCCGTATTCATCAGCCGCCGGATTGGTGAAAGCATGTGTGGCGCCGGGATAGGTAACTGCCTTGTAGTTTACAACCGCCTTGTCCATCTCCTGGCGGAATGCCGCAACTTGCGTGGCGGGGATCATCGGATCGTCCTCGCCGGTGAAAGAAGCAATGCGCGCCTTTACCATGCCCCGCTCCGCCGGTTGCTGGGTGTTGAGGCCGCCGTGGAAGCTGGCCACCGCTTTGAGCGGCTCGCCTGCACGCGCCATGTTCAGCACCACCGAGCCACCGAAGCAATAGCCGATGGCTCCAATGTTGGCGGCATCAACCGACTTCTCCTGCTTGAGCAGATTGAGCGCGGCCTCAAATCGCGCGCGGGCTAACGCAGCGTTCTGGCTCACCTCGCTGGCGAATTTTTGCGCATCGTCCGGATGATGCGCCTGCTTGCCGTCTCCGTACATATCCAGCGCCAGCGCGGTGTAGCCGTGCTCTGCCAGCATACGGGCACGCTTGCGCGCGTAATCGTTGTGCCCCCACCATTCATGCACCACCAATATGCCGGGGCGCTTGCCCTTGGCAGCATCGTCGTAAGCGACATAACCTTTCAGTGTCGTGCCATTGGCGCTATAGGTGACTTCCCTTTCCTGTATTGCGGCATGGGACGCGGAAGCGGCAGCCAGCATGAGTCCGGTGAACAAAAGAAGTTTCTTCATGTCATCCTCCATAAGAAATGCGGAGGTCAGTATAAACCAATCCAAGCGCTTGCCGGAAAGCGCCTTGAACAACATGGTAAGGGAGTCGAAGCTGATGCGCGGCGAAGAAGGCTCAGCGCGCTTCCATGCCTGAGTAAAACCGCCATACGTTTTTGCCAGCGGGCGAACATCAAACGTTATTGTGTTCATCGTGCCACCCCCCTCACATCCTCGAAAAAAACCGGCGACCAGCCGATCTTCTGAAACAAATCATATCCGAATTTCAACTTACTCCGCATTTGCTTTTGACGGTAGAATGCGCACCTTTAGTGACGCGCAAAATCATCATGACTGGCATCACCATCGCCTTATCCAAAGGCCGCATTTTCGAAGAAACCGTTCCTCTGCTGGCGGCGGCGGGAATCACGCCGATGGAAGACCCGGAGACTTCGCGCAAGCTGATCCTGCCGACCAACCGTGCCGACGTGCGGCTCATCATCGTGCGCGCTTCCGACGTGCCGACCTATGTGCAATACGGGGCGGCAGATCTCGGCGTGGCGGGCAAGGATGTGCTGAACGAGCATGGCGGCACCGGACTGTACCAGCCGCTGGATTTGAACATCGCGCGCTGCCGCATGATGGTGGCGGTGCGTGATGATTTCGATTACGACTTGGCGGTGCGCCAAGGCGCGCGCTTGCGCGTGGCGACCAAATACCTGCAAACCGCGCGCGAGCACTTCGCCGCGAAAGGCGTGCATGTTGATCTCATCAAGCTGTATGGTTCGATGGAACTGGCTCCGCTGGTCGGCTTGTCCGACGCGATTGTTGACCTGGTCAGCAGCGGCAGCACATTGAAAGCCAACAACCTCAAGGCAGTGGAAGAGATTGCGCAGATTTCCTCGCGGCTGGTGGTGAACCAGGCCGCGCTTAAATTAAAGCGCGACGCGATCCAGCCGATGCTGGATGCGTTTAGCCGGGCTATTGCGAAATGAATATCAAACGTCTTTCCACCAAGCAGGCAGATTTCGATAAGCAACTAAATACGTTGCTTGCTTTTGAGGCAACCGCCGACGAAAAGCTGGAAGCGGTCGTGGCGGCCATCCTTGCCGATGTGAAGCAGCGCGGCGATGCGGCATTGCTCGAATACACCAAGCGTTTCGACCGCCTCAATGTGAGCGGCGCGGCTGCACTGGAATTGCCGCAAGCCGAACTGCGGGCCGCGTTCGACAGCATACCTGCCGCGCAGCGCACGGCATTGGAACAGGCCGCGCAGCGCGTGACGGCTTACCACCAGAAGCAATTGCAAAGCTCTTGGAGCTACACCGAGGCGGACGGCACGCTGCTCGGGCAGCAAGTCACACCGCTGGATCGTGTCGGCCTCTACGTGCCGGGCGGCAAGGCGGCTTATCCTTCTTCTGTGCTGATGAACGCGCTGCCCGCGAAAGTGGCGGGCGTGGCCGAGCTCATCATGGTGGTGCCGACCCCGGACGGCGTGAAGAATCAACTGGTGCTGGCGGCAGCTTTCTTGTCCGGCGTGGACCGCGTGTTCACCGTTGGCGGCGCGCAGGCCGTTGCGGCGCTGGCTTACGGCACAGCGACCATCCCGCAAGTGGACAAGATCGTCGGCCCCGGCAATGCCTATGTGGCATCGGCCAAACGCCGCGTATTCGGCGTGTGCGGCATAGACATGATCGCCGGGCCGTCGGAGATTCTGGTGATCTGCGACGGGCAAACCGACCCGGATTGGATTGCGATGGATTTGTTTTCGCAGGCCGAGCATGACGAACTGGCGCAAGCCATTTTGCTGTCCCCGGATGCGAAATTCATCGAGGCGGTAGCCGCCAGCGCAAACAAGTTGCTCGAACAGATGCCGCGCAAGGAAATCATCCGTACCGCATTGGAAAATCGCGGCGCATTGATTCACGTCGCCGATATGGAAGAAGCGTGTGCCATCAGCAATCGCATCGCGCCCGAGCATCTGGAGCTGTCGGTGGAAAACCCGCAGCAATGGCTGCCCAAAATCAAACACGCCGGGGCGATTTTCATGGGGCGCTACACCTCCGAATCGCTGGGCGACTATTGCGCAGGGCCGAACCATGTCCTGCCCACCTCCAGCACAGCGCGTTTCTCTTCACCGCTGGGTGTGTACGACTTCCAGAAACGCAGCAGCCTGATTCAGGTTTCCGCACAAGGCGCGCAAACGCTGGGCGCGATTGCTGCGGAACTGGCGTTCGGCGAAGGCTTGCAGGCGCATGCGCAGTCTGCGCTGTTCAGGAAAAAGCAATAAACCCAAACGGCTCATTATTGATCTGGCACTATCTGGCCGCATCAATGCCGTCATTCGTGCGCGCCCTCTCCCTAACCCTCTCCCTCTCTGGGGGAGAGTTGGAGAGAGGGACGGGGGAATGACGGTAAGTTTTGAGACGCCTATAACACAGCATTAAACTAGGATCTATTGATGGACTGGAAAATACTCGCCACTGTTTTTGCCTCCGTTTTCGTCGCCGAGATGGGCGACAAAACGCAACTCGCCACTATGTTGTTCGCCTCGGACAAAGAAGTCAGCAAGTGGACAATCTTTCTGGGCGCTTCGCTGGCGCTGGTAGCCGCATCGGGCATCGGCGTAATGGTTGGCAGCACACTGTCGAATTACATCAGCGAAAAACACCTGCACTATATTGCCGGAGCGGGCTTCGTCATTATCGGCCTGTGGACGCTGTGGAAGGCTTGATTGCTACAAACCCCTTCGGCCTGCACTATTATGCATATGCGGACTGATAAATTCGGGTGGGCTTCAATGAATCAATTACGTATCAAAAATATGCATTCCTCGCTATTTTTAATAGTACAGACCGGTGGGTCTGGTGAATAACTGTTAGCCACAAAGAATCCCGCCGCGAGAGTATAGTCAGTGTATGAACTGACAATTACTTGGAGTCTTTTGCCATGGCCCAAATCGCTATTCAAATCGATCCAGAAATTCAGGGTGGAACCCCTGTGTTTGTTGGCACACGTGTCCCGGTAAAAACATTATTCGACTACTTGGAAGCCGGGGACTCGCTCGCTACGTTTTGCGATGATTTTCCATCCGTACCGCAGAAACTTTGTGTTGCCGCACTTGAGCAAGCCCGCGAAGCTGTAGCACCCGATGCGCATCCTGCTTGACGAGTCGCTTCCGTGTCGCCTGTCCCGCGCACTTACCGAACACACGGTTCAACGGTCGTGGAGACTGGGTGGTCAGGCGTAAAAAACGGCAGGCTTCTGGCTCTTGCAGCAGGACAATTCGATGTTTTCGTAACTGCGGATCGAAACCTTCACACTCCTTCAGGTTTCACAAGATCATTAGCCGCAGGCCCCAATCGCCCCACATGCCGTGCAAAACTCGCAGCCGTCTTTTTTGATGACGCTGCGGTTGCCGCACTCGGCGCATTTCTTGCCTGCCATGAGGTGGGTTTCAGCCTGCCGCCGCCTCTCGACAAATGCCCGTTTGTTTGACTGCGGGGCAGACATGATGCCGGTCTCGGTTACCGGATAGCCTTCCTCGTTGAGCAACCCCAGCATGGCGTAACGGTGGATCATCAGCCTTGCCACGTAAGCCACGGTGGAGGGCCAAGTTTGTGATTTCTCGCTGCCGGGCACCTTGGCCATGAAGTCGCCCAGCGGCTCCGAATAATTCAGCAGCTTGCGCAGTTTCATGCCGATCCAGGCGGGATCAATCACGCGCATATCCAGGCTGAGCAGCTTGCACAGGCCGTCGAGTGCGCGCGGGTATTCGCCGGACAGCCACACTGAGTAGGGGCGGCGTTGACCGTCGGGCAGCACCAATTCCTTCAGGCCCAACACGAAATCATCGCCGCCGGCATTATTCAACACGTCCACCGTCCAGCTCATCGTGCCATCCGGGCTGGCTTTGGGCTCCTTGCGCGAGAACATCGCATCCAGCACGGGCGTGGGTTCGCCTTCCTGCATGGTCAGCGCCCCCAACTGCTCGCAGCGGAAGCGCACGATCTTGGCGAACCCGGATACCAGGCTGGGCATCCGCACTTTTTCGCCGCTGGGTGGGAAGGGCATAGAGAAGGCATCATCGCCGGCAGTTTTTTCGAGCACGGACAGCTTCATGTTCAGCCAGCCACGGTCTTCGGCGCGCATGTCCATGGACAGCGTCTTGGCGAGCGCCCCCAGGCCGCGCGGTTGCTCTGCCCCGTTCACCCATACCTCAAATGGTTTTGCATGACCGTTCTGGATGTGGCTGATGAAGACGGCGAAGCTGCCATTCTGGTGCTCTATCATGTACACCCAGCCTTCGCTGCCTAAAGCCTGCTGCGGTCGTCCGGGCCAGCGCAGGCTGGCCAAGGCCGGAGTGGGCATGATGTCGAGCACCACGCGCCGGTCCATGTCACCCTGGTCGTTATCTTGCGGCGTTTCTTTGTTCGTCGGCGCAACCGGCTTGACTTCCAGCACCGCACCCAGCACGCTGTTGGGACGGTAGGTCGTAATGCCTTTCAGGCCGTGTTTCCATGCTTCCATGTACAAGTCCTCGAAGGACTCGAACGGGTAATCCGCCGGCACGTTTACGGTCTTGCTGATCGCCGTGTCGATGAAGGGCTGCACTGCGCCGGACATCGCCATGTGATCGGTGGCCGACATTTCCAATGCAGTTACAAAGTAATCGGGCAGGTTGTCCACATCTCCGCCGAGATGGCGATACAGGCGCCAGGCGTAATCTTCCACCTGAATGGCTTTCTTGCTGCCGTCCTGCATGCGTTTGTTGCGGTTGTAAAACCAGGAGAACGGCGGCTCGATGCCATTGCTCGCGTTATCCGCAAAGGCCAGGCTGATCGTACCGGTCGGGGCAATCGACAGCAGATGGCTGTTGCGCAGGCCGTGCTGCCTGATGCGCTCCTTGATCTTCTCCGGCAGGCGTGAAGCAAAGCGTGGCGCGTCCAGATACTGATCAATGTCAAGCAGCGGGAAAGAACCTTTTTCCATAGCCAGGTTGATGGATGCCTCGTAGGCCGAATCCCGCATAACTTCTGCAATGCGGGACGCCATCGCGCGTCCCTCATCGCTGTTGTATTTCAGGCAGAGCATGACCAGCGCATCGCCCAGGCCGGTGAAACCAATTCCGATGCGGCGCTTGGCCTGCGCCTCAGCACGTTGTTCCTGCAGCGGCCAGACCGTTACGTCCAGCACGTTGTCCAGCATCCGCGCTGCCAGACCCACCACGCGCTCAAATGTGGCAAAGTCGAACTTTGCTTCCCCGGTAAATGGGTTGAGTGCAAACTTGGCCAGATTGATGCTGCCCAGATCGCAGCATCCGTAGCTGGGCAGTGGCTGCTCGCCGCACGGGTTAGTGGCTTCTATTTCCTCGATGTAGGAAAGGTTGTTGTCGCTATTGATCTTGTCAATGAATAACACGCCCGGTTCCGCGTGGTCATAGGTTGCTTGCATGATCTGCTTCCACAGGTCGGTTGCCTTGACCTTGCGGTACACCCAGACCCCATCGGCGCGCTGGTATGCCCCCGCGCTCAATGCGGCCTGGGACGGCATGGCCTTGTGCGCCAGATCCCACTCCGCATCGGCTTGTACCGCCTGCATGAAAGCATCGCTGATCCCGATGGAGAGGTTAAAGTTGCGCAGGTCGCCACTATCCTTGGCGTGGATGAAAGATTCAATATCGGGGTGATCGCAACGCAGTACGCCCATTTGCGCGCCACGGCGCGCACCGGCGGACTCCACCGTTTCACAACTGCGGTCGAACACCCGCATGTAGGATACCGGGCCGCTCGCGCGGCTGTTGGTGCCCTTCACCAGCGCATCCTTCGGGCGGATAGCGGAAAAATTGTAGCCGACGCCCCCGCCGCGGCGCATGGTCTCGGCGGCCTGTTGCAGGGCATCGTAAATGCCCGGTTTGCCGTCGCTATAGCCGCTGATCGCATCACCCACAGGCTGCACAAAACAATTGATGAGGGTTGCCTGTAAAGTTGTTCCTGCGGCGGAATTGATACGCCCGCCGGGGATAAATCCGTTTTCAAGCGCCCACAGGAATTGTGGTTCCCATGCGGCAGGGTCTTTCTCAACCGCAGCCAACCCGCGTGCCACGCGCTTGCGTACGTCATGCGCAGTGGTTTCACCTTCCTTGCAGTACTTTTCCAGCAAGACTTCCGGAGTAATCTCTTGCTCGGCTAACGGAATGTTGTCAGCGCTCGCCGGTTCAAATTGAACCACAGGGTTTTTTCGGCGGGTCATCTTGTGTTGGTCAAAAAGTATGCTGGAGGCGGCGGGTTGTTTTGAAAAGTTACGGACGGATGCTGAAGATAGAACACTTTCTGTAGCAAGCACAATACAACCCCCTATAATTGTGCGGGCTGAGTCAGCCCAAAAAAACTTAAAACCACTATATGTAGTGGTTTGTCCCCTGAATTGAACTAATTCTAGTGCATAAATTATTTTTTGCAAGTAATATTTCGGCCAAAATAATTTGACCTGGCTTGCGGGATAAGTTATGCGAATTCGACTTTGAAGTACAAGTTTTGTAAGAAATGTTTGTGGAAAGATTACCTTGTCCAAGGTTACGGCGTTTATTTATCGGGCAGTCCAAAATTGGTAAAATCCGCTCCTGACATTTGATGGCGGACTGTCAACGCCAAATAGCAATCTCTGCTTTGATAGTCAACTGTATAAGTGTATTGGCTTCAGATTCAGTTAAAATGGCCAATAAGGACAATTTTAGAGATGCCCTTTTAGAAGGTGAGCATGAAGCCAGGAAGAAACGACCCGTGCATCTGTGGCAGTGGAAAAAAATACAAGAACTGTTGCCAGACAAAATTAGAGGTGCGCCCGGAGGTTCAATCCCCGCAGCAAAAGGCGGAAGCCATCGCGCCCAAATATTCGGTGAAGGGGGCGCCGCCTCCACAGGCCGAACTCAACCATCTGGGCGCTTTGTTTAATGCCGGAAGCTACGCAGAAGTGGAAATTCAGGTGCGTTCGCTGCTCGAGCGGCACCCGGATTTTGGGGTCGCCTGGAAGATACTGGGTGCAACCCTTCAGCGGCTGGGCAAAGATAGCCTGCATGCTTTACAAAAAGCAACGGTGCTCATGCCCGATGATGCGGAGGCGCATTACAACCTGGGTGACACCTGCAAAAAGCAGGGGCGTCTGGACGAGGCTGAGGCGTGCTATCGGCGCGTGCTGCAGATCGAACCTGATTTAATCGGGGCGCATATCAACCTTGGCATCCTCCTTAATGATCTGGGGCGGCTTAAAGAGGCTGAAGCGAGCTACCGGCGGGCGCTGCAAATCAAACCGGATTTAATTGAGGCGCATTACAACCTCGGCATCCTGTTCAAGAAGCAGGGAAGGTTAGATGAGGCTGTGGCCAGCTACCGGCAGGTGCTGAGGATCAAACCGGATTTAATCGAGGCGTATATCAGCTTGGGCGACACGCTCAAGGATATAGGCCGGCTGGACGAGGCGGTGGAGAACTACAGGCTGGCGCTCAAGCTTAAAGGAGACTGGAAAGAAGCGCTACGCCGTTTGACCACACCTCTGGTATTGCCCACAGGCATGGTGCTAGGTTCCCACTACCCCGCTGCACCTGCCCCCCCCTTGGCAGCAAGGCAAGGATTGCCCTTGCCGGAGGTGGGGCAACCAGAGCCGGGGATTGCGAAAAAGCTGCGCATCATCCTGATTTACCCGCCACCATGGCAGATACCGTCTCCTGGTGATCCGGTGCCGGGAATGCCTTTCGGCCCACCCAGAGACAGGAGCGATCACCATCTGGATGGAGATTTTCAGACTATTACTTATGGCTTGTTGACGATTGCCGCCCAAGCCATGCGTGCCGGACATGATGTCAGTGTCTACAACCTTTCCACCACACCGTGGCGGGATGTGGTGGAGCTGATTTCCGAAGCCGCAGCCGACGTCTATGGAATCTCCGCTTTTACCTCCAACCGGCGCGGTATGGGTGCGGTCGCCGCGTTGATCCGGCAGCAGCATCCGCAGGCGCACATCACGGTCGGAGGCCCATTCGTCACTGCGCTGCCATTGGACACCTTGCGCTATTATCGGGACATTGACACGGCGGTAATCGGGGAGGGCGAGGACACTTTCATGGAGCTGCTTGAGTGTCTGGGGTCTGGCCGTCCGGCTGCAGGCATCCCCGGCACCGCATGGCGTGATGGCGAGGAGGCAGTCTGCGGCCCATTGCGCACGCGCATCAAGGATCTCAATATTCTGGCGTCACCGTTCGACTACTTCACCAGCCCCATAGTCATGACATCGCGTGGTTGCCCGAGCAAGTGCACTTTTTGCGGCAGCTTCACCACGTGGGGCAAGATGTTGCGTTTTCATTCGGCAGAGTCTTGCCTCGATATTTTCAAGAAGGCGCTTGCCCGGCTGCCCATACCCTTCATGATGATCAAGGACGACACATTTACAGCCCATCGGCGACGGACGATTGCGATTTGCGACGCGATCATCGAGAACAAGATGAACTTCATTTGGAGTTGCGACACCCGCGTTGACAGCCTGGACGATGAACTGCTGCGCAAAATGCGGCTGGCGGGTTGTCAGATGATCAGCCTCGGGGTCGAGTCCGGTTCACTGGAGATACTGAAAAACATCCGCAAGGAAACCACCCCGGAGATGGTGCTGGAAGCGACCCGCTGGGCCCAGAAGTACGGAATGCACGTGCGCTTCTACATGATACTTTGCAACCGGGGAGAAACCTCCGAAACCATCGAGCAGAGCAACAACCTGATCAAGGCCGGGCGGCCCAACCGGTATTTTTTCGGTGCCTTGTCGTTTTTTCCGGGCACAGAGGACTGGGCCATTCTGCGCGAGAAGCAGGGCCTGACGCCGGATATTTTCTTTACCAACGATTTCAAGGAACTGACTGTCGCCACAAACCGGCACAAGGAGTTGAAAGACGTCATGCTCCACGTGGTATGCGACATCGGCGCTATTTATGGTTTCGACTATACAGTGGAGGAACGCGAAGCGGTAGTTGCCAACCTGCCACATCTGCACAGCGCCCATGTCGAGCTGGCGAATGCCTATTTCCGTGACGGGCGCTTTGACGAGGCAGCTTCAGCACTGAATCGCGCCGAGGAGTTGGGCTTCCCGATTGGCGGCATCATCCACAATCAGCGTGCCTGTATTGCCTTGGCACGCGGCGATGTCGGCGGCGCACTCGTCCTGTTAGAACACGCCATTCACTGCTATCCCCATCAAACCGTGATGAAAAACCTTAAAAACCTGCGAGCTTGGGCAGACACCCCGGTGAACGATAGGGGCAAGCCGCCCGTGCTCAATGATTCAGTCCTGGCAATGGATTTCAATTCGCAATTGCAATCAAATAGTGTCCGCCCAACAGCCATGTAACGCGATCCGCCCTGCCGTTCCTGAAGGCAGGCGCCTATTCCAAATACTGGTGGAGCTACACTTGCTTGCCGGTCAATGCCCTTCAGGTAATCAAGGGGTGCAGGCGCTGAAATACGAGCGGTTGAGACGCAGCATTAGAATTTTTTGCGCATAATGTAAACTGGAAAACCCGTTTCAGATTGAAAATAATTGCATAATCCAGTAACTTCCAACCTTGGAGGTTCATGATTTTGATTTTGTTCAGGAGGCAAGCAATGAGCAACGCAGTGACAATGGTTTTTTTCAGGTTAATTTTGGCCGCAATTTTTCTTGTGAGTAGCGCGGGAGCGCGGGCTGAAGAGCAGGAAAATATTCATTCTCATGAGCATAAAAAAGCTAACGCCCCAGCGCACTGCGAAGACCCGAGTGCTGACGCCGCAGCCGCGTTAAAAGAATTCAGGCCGCTTGCGGCCAAGGGCGATGCCCGTGCGCAGTTCGAGCTTGGGTTTATGTATGAACGAGGCAAAGGCGTTCCGCAAGATTACCAGGAATCTGCATCGTGGTTTCGCAAGTCGGCGGATCAGGGGAATGCATCAGCGCAGTTTTACCTTGGGCAGATGTACGATATTGGAAAAGGTGTTCCACAGGACTATCAGGAAGCTGCGGCGTGGTATCGCAAGTCGGCTGAGCAAGGGGGAGCGTTGGCGCAACTCTATCTTGGGTTTTTGTACGACAATGGGCAGGGTATGCCCGTTGACATGGTGCAAGCGTACAAATGGTATAGCTTGGCTGCGGTGAGCGGGAATGCATTTGCTCCACAGCGCAAAAAAATTGCTGAAGCCAAGATGACACCAAATGAAATCAAAGAGGCGGAGGCGTTGGCAGATAAGTGGTTGGCGCAACACAAGTGATATATAAATTAACGAAACAAATGATGATGGCCTTGTTCAGACAAGTTCTGGCGGTGTTTTTTCTTGTGGTCAGCGCGGGAGCGTGGGCTGGGCTTCAGGAAGGGATCGACGCTTATGACATGGGGGATTATCGGGCCGCATTAAAGGAATTAAAACTGCTTAGTGGCGACAAGCGTGCACAGTTCCTTATTGGTGTGATGTACGAGCAAGGGCTGGGTGTTCCTCGCGACGACAAGATGGCGGCTGGGTGGTACCGCAAGTCGGCTGAGCAGGGGGATGTAGAGGCACAGTACAATCTTGGGCGGATGTACGACCTGGGTCAAGGCGTTCCACAGAACGATAAGTTGGCTGTAGAGTGGTACCACAAGGCAGCAGAGCAGGGGGATGCGGAGGCGCAACACAACCTTGGACTGATGTATCGCCAGGGTCGAGGGGTTACCCAGGACTACAAGATAGCGGCAGAGTGGTACCGCAAGGCAGCAGAGCAGGGGAATGAAGATGCGCAGAACAGCATTGGGATATCGTATGATCTGGGGCTAGGCGTTCCACAGAATGACAAGTTGGCGGCAGAGTGGTATCTCAAGGCAGCCGAGCAGGGGAACGCAGACGCTCAGAACAACCTTGGGGTAATGTATCGCCAAGGCCGAGGGGTTATACAGGACTACAAGATAGCGGCAGAGTGGTACCGCAAGGCTGCCGATCAAGGAAATGCGGATGCGCAGCATAACCTTGCGATGCTATATGACATGGCGAATATCGATACGAACGAGCACCATCTCGCGATGGAGTGGTTCCACAAGGCGGCTGAGCAAGGGGATGCGGATGCGCAGAACAGTCTCGGTGTGTATTATCATTTGGGACATGGCGTTACGCAGGACTACAAATTGGCGGCAGAGTGGTACCGCAAGGCAGCCGAGCAGGGTAATGCCAATGCGCAGTACAACCTTGGGTTGATGTACCACCAGGGTCAAGGTGTTCCTCAGAACGATAAATTGGCGGTGGAGTGGTACCGCAAGGCAGCCGAGCAGGGGAGAGCCAGTGCGCAGTATGAAATTGGTGTGATGTATCATCAAGGCAAAGGTGTTCCACAGAACGATAAGATTGCGGCTGATTGGTTTCGCAAGGCGGCTGAGCAGGAGCATGCCGATGCGGAGAACAATCTTGGGGCGATGTACCTGGAAGGCCGGGGTGTTCCGCAGGGCTACAAGGAGGCAGTATCGTGGTATTCCAGTGCGGCCCGGCATGGAAGTTTAGAGGCGCAGTACAATCTTGCTCGGTTATACGATCTGGGGCAGGTAGTGCCGCAGAACTTCACGTTGGCAGCAACTTTTTACCGCATGGCGGCCATGCATGGGAAGGCAGAGGCCCAATATTATCTTGGAATGATATACCGCAAAGGCTTGGGTGTACTGCGGGACGATAGGGCTGCTGTATCGTGGTACCTCAAAGCGGCCGAGCAGGGATATGCGGCAGCGCAGTACAATCTTGGCCTGATGTACAAGGCCGGAGACGGTGTGCCGGTTGACTTGGTGCAAGCATGTAAGTGGTTCAACCTGGCTGAGTTGGCAGGGGACGAAAATGCCCAGAAAGCAATAAAACCGCTGGAAGCCAGTATGAAACGCGAGGAAATTGAGAAAGCGCTTGCGATGGCAAGGGAGTGGCTGGATAGACACAAGTGACGCTGGGTTGCGGCAGCTTTCCCGCTCTCACCCCGGAGATTTACAATCCTGCAATTATGTAGCAACCGCACAAAGCCGTACCCGCGCCGTTCGGCCCGCCGATGATGACGATGCGCTTATTGTGTGCGGAGGTTCTCACGCCACGCACTTGGTCTGTTGAGCGTGCGCTTCAAAGATCCGTCAGGGAATGATCAGGCCGGTTTTCATGGTGGATTTGATGTTGCCTTCTTAGCGCAACATTATTCGACTTCGTCCACCCGGTTATCCTGAACAATGCGCCGCGCGATGTCTTTCAAATCATCCACTGATTCAAACTTGAGCTTTCGCCATTGCTCAGGAAGCTTATGCGATGACGATTCAGCACTGCTCAAGGGCGTAACATGGCGCGCCCCATAATAATCGGCCACTTCTTGAATTTTGGCATCACTGGCATTGGCCTTGAATTTGACCAAAAAACTACCAGACTGCTTGGGAGGCTCATCCTTTGCAACGGCACTGGTGACTAACCCTGCGCACAAACCAAGACTCGCTACACACAGCAGGATATTGCGCTGCAACTTTAGAAAATATTTGGATATGTTCATCACAACCTCCCTATTTTGACTACTGAACAAGGTAACCTCCTAAAAAATGATGCTAATCTCCGGACAACAAAACTGTCAATTTTCAAAAAATAAAAAGTTTGCCCCATTTTGTTTGGGTGCCGCGAAATAATTCGAACCTATCCATTTGGTTGATGTAAAGCCACATCACCCTCATGTCTCTGATACCTGCGACCCGTTATAGCTCGGTGTATTTTTTCGCAACACCTTTTGATTTTGAAACAGGATACTTCAGGGCGTTAGTTTCAATCTTTTCCAGTACGATTTGTTTAACATCAAAACCGTATTCTTCAGCAAGCAGGAAAGCGAATGCAAAAACATCTGCAAGCTCCTCCTTGACTTTATTCATATCCGCTTGCTCAGAAGATTTCCAGAGGAAAGATTCAAGAAGCTCGCTTGCTTCAATATTTAGCGCCAGCGCAAGGTCTTTGGGATTGTGGAATTGCGCCCAATCCCGCTCATCACGAAATTTAAGTAATGATTCGATTATTTCTCTAGTGTCGTTCACTTGAAGTAAAACCCAATAGTTGGAAAATTATGCCAGCTTGGTGGGTCAAAATTGTAACGCACCAAGCGGGCGGTGTACTCGAGTATAGGAGGCGTGGTATGTCCCGGATATGCCACTCTTCTCACCGGCTGATCGGCATGTACCGTGCCCGTTTTCGTAATGCCCAGCGGAAGCGCAATCAGAGTGTGACCGACCAATCCTGAGATATGTTTTGTTTATTTCCAAAATGATTTGTGCTCCGTCCCTATATCACTTCTTCATCTTGCCAGATGATGCTGTCAGACTTTGATCGCCCGTGTAAGCAGATACTCGTGCCGGACGACATTGTCGCGCAGATATTCGCTGATCAATTCATCCACTTCTTTCCGCCACGAAGCGAGCCTTGCGGGATCTTGCTGGAGGGCCAGGACAGTCCGGATGAAAGGGCCCGTCTTGGCTTCCTGAAACAAGCGCACATGCTGAGGGCTAAGAGCCGGAATTCCCATGATTCCCCGTTCGGAGTGCAGATGTTTCACACTGTTCCCCAGCCGTTGACGCACGATAGCGACATCCCCCCACTGCACCGGAGATGCGATGCCCAGCGGTGGCGGGACATACTGGGCGTTCAAGCTGAACAGACGGCCGATCAACTGCTCGCCGGGCCATGTGGCGAAGGCAACGATTCCACCGGGTTTCAGGGCGCGAAGCATCTCGGACATTGCGACTTCGGGCCGTGGCGCGAACATATGCCCGAACTGGCTAATGACAACATCGAAGGAAGCATCAGGAAAGGGAAGTGCCTCGGCATCACCTTCGCTCCAGATAATATCGTCATAACCGGCCACTGCGGCGCTTTCCTTAGCCTGTGCGAGAAGTGCAGGGGTAAGGTCAAGTCCGGTCACTTTGGCGCCCATACGCCGCGCCGTGATCGCAACCACCCCGGTCCCCGTTCCGACATCCAGCACCGTCTGGCCGCCGGTCACCCTGGCAAAGTTAACCAGATGCCCGGCCACGGGTGTCGTGAAGACGGCAATGTCGCCGAAATTTCCCATGGCCCAGGTTTCACGTTGTTTGGATTTGAATTCCGCAAAAGGATCAGTGCCCATGTTTATCTCCTTGGAAGAACAAATTAACAAACCGGGCTCAGGCCACGATTGTTTTGCTGCGGCTTTAGCCCGATAAAAACTATTGCGACCCAATTAGCCCCTGCTTAGTGAGCGAGCCGATTGAGCAACACAGTCTGCAAATCGCGCCGACTATCGAGTACCGCCATGACCAGGACACGCTGGCTCTCAACCCGGTAAATGATGCGCCAAGGCGCGCTGATGACCTCTCTATATTGCGAGATGCCGGTATGCAACAGCTCAGGCACGATACGGCCGCGATTGGGTAAAGTAACCAACAGCGCGGCTTTGGTTTCCAGCTTGTGCAAGATATTCAGCGCATCATCAACACTGTCCTGTGCGATGTAATTGATGATCTCGGTCAAATCCTGCTGTGCTGTGTGTGTCCACAACACCTGATAGGGCTTGGTTTCAGCCACGTTGTTTTTGCTGCTTCAGCCCACGTTGATTTTTCTGTTTCAACAAGGACGCGCGCAGGGTATCGAACACTTTGCCTTGCGCAGTGAGTCGGTTTTTTTGCGCATCGGCCTCGCCCTGAACCATCAGCTTCAACATCAAAAAAGCATCCTGCTGGGCGCGGTAGGTCGCGTAGTCCTGCACCACCGCACTCGCCGAACCGTTCTGCGTCAGAATGATATTTGCCCCCCCGCGAGTCTCCTGCAACAAACGGCTCGCGGAAGTTTTGAAATCGGTCAGGCTAATGATTTGCTCTTGCATGACAGGTCACCGAATAAAGATTGAATACGATCATTCTAGCAGGAGGGGAAATATAGACAAGCGAATCAATTATTAGAGGTTCCCTTAAATCAAACAGCTGGATGCCGGATCAAGTCCGGCATGGCGAATTTTTAGAGGTGCATTTAATTCATCCGCAAGTGCCATTGAACTTAAAAAGTCATTTGTACATTGAGATTGGGGTGCGATTCAAACTGATGTGACGTAGACTATCATACCGGATCAAAACGAAAAGGGAGCCATGATGGAATCAACGATGCTGAGTGACGAAGCGATTCTGAGAGGATTTAATGCAAACCCGCAAATCAAAAACCGAATAGCCGCAATGCTTGCTGCCGTAGAAGACGCGGCAGGCGATCTGAAGGAAGCCGATGCTGCCGAGATGCGCCTGATCGAAGAGGCTCGGCGCTTGGGGCAAGAGGCAATGCAAGCGTGGGCGAACAAGCAAATCGAGGTGACGGAACAAGAGGTTCGCCGGGGTGGGCGCGCACGGCGCGAGGGTAAAAAAACTCTGCTGGCATACCACCTAGCGTAGAGGAGCCGCAATATCGCCTTGGAACCAAGCGGGTTCGCGCCTTTGCACAAAGCGCCAAAGTCAGCCACCGGGGCTGTTCGTGCCCGTTGCAGCGCGCAGTCACCGACTTTGGGGCGGATATGGCCTTTGCCCAAGTGATGGACAAACTGGTTGAACACTATCCAACCAGCAAATGTTAAGGTGTGACGCAATTGTTCATAATTGGAAACTAAAATGATTCTCATCCTCTCCTCCAACACCGACCATCAGGGTGCAGAATACCAGCAACTGATGACCCATCTAGCCACCTTACAAGGCATAAAAACCCGCATCCACACCGAACACGGCGCCGAGCAGACGCTGACTGAAATCTACCTCATCGGCAACACCAAAGCGCTGGAAATCGACGACATGCAGAATCTGCCCTGTGTCGAGCGTGTGGTGCGCGTGTCGGAGGAATACCGCATTCTCGGGCGGCACAAGGATGACTCGCGCCCGGCGTATTTCGAATACAACGGCGTGCGCTTCGGGCAGGACACGCTCAACGTGTTTGCCGGACTGTGTGCGGTGGACAATGCCGAGCATGTCGAACTCATGCTGAAAGCATTGCGCGACAACGGCCAGGTATGCACGCGCATGGGCGCGTACAAGCCGCGCACCAGCCCGTATGCGTTCCAGGGGCACGGCAGAAATTGCCTGCCATATGTGTTCGAGCTGGCGGGCAGGTATGGCATGAAGGTGATCGCGATGGAGATCACCCATGAATCACACCTCGACGAAATCCGCGCCGCACTGAAACAGACTGGCAATTCTACTGGGGTGATGTTGCAGATCGGCACGCGCAACACGCAGAATTTCGAGTTGCTGAAAATCGTCGGGCGCCAGCAGGAATTCCCGGTGCTGCTCAAGCGCGGCTTCGGCATCACGCTGGATGAATCGCTCAACGCCGCCGAGTACCTGGCGAGCGAAGGCAACCGCAACGTGGTGTTCGGCCTGCGCGGCATGAAGACCCACATGGGCGACCCGCACCGCAACCTGGTGGATTTCGCGCATGTGCCGGTGGTCAAGCGCCTGACCCGCATGCCGGTGTGCATCGACCCATCGCACTCGGTCGGCACACGCAGCGCCGCGCCGGATGGCATTCTCGACGTGATGCATGCCACCGCGCAGGGCGTGATGGCCGGCGCCAATATGGTGCTGGTGGATTTCCATCCCGCCCCCGCCAAGGCGCTGGTGGACGGCCCGCAGGCGCTGCTGCTGAATGAGCTGCCGTACTTCCTTGAAGATGTGCAGATTGCGCGCGCGGCGTATATGAATCGGGTGGCGCTGGCGCAACGTTATGCGCAGTGATCCTAAAAACAGCAGTTAAATTTGCTGTCAAATGGTGCAAACCCTCTCCCCCCAGCCCCTCCCGAAAAACGCCCTCATCCCAACCTTCCCCCCAAGGGGGAAGGGGCGATCGCATCCTCCCCCTTGGGGGAGGATTGAGGAGAGGGTTGGAAGGGGAGGGGAGAAAATCCCCTCTCCCTTGGGGATAACCAGCGACTTGCCCGCTTGCGGGCTTAGTCGAATGGCTAGTAGTTTCATCAGAGGTTTAGGGAGAGACCGCAGTCGCCAATTTTTTTCGCCCGAATTGAGTCCCATGAACCTGAGCGGAGTACAGTAGCAGTGTTCGCGATAGCCGCAGAATTGCCGCATTCCCTTTGGTGCTGCGAAGCCCGTGGGAGAGACTGGCGCTGGTTGGCGGTACGAGGATTGTTTGGTGAGCGAGGTTGCTTCCCGTTGGGTAGGTTTGCATCCATTTCGTCCAACCAGGCGGATTTTGCGGGCGACTCTCTCTCAAACAAGGAGCTGACATGAAAGGATTGCAGGTATTCAACGATAGGGCGGCCGGTATCGATGTGGGCAGCGAAAGCTTGCACACCTCGATTGCCGGTGATACGCCCAGGGTCTTTGGCACCATGACCGCAGACTTGTACGCTTTGCGCGATCATCTTGTCGCCAACGGCGTTAAAACGGTCGCGATGGAAGCGACAGGCATTTACTGGCTGTGCGTATTCGAAGTGCTCGAAGCAGCAGGGCTCGAAGTGGTCATGGTCAATGGCCGCCACGTGCAGAATGTGCCTGGCCGCAAGACCGACATGGCCGACTGCCAGTGGCTGGCCACCTTGCACGCGCATGGCCTGCTGCGTGCGGGATTTGTCCCGGAAGCCGATATCCGGTGCTTGCAGGATTACATGCGGCTGCGCACCGACCACATCAGCATGGCGGCCTCGCATGTGCAGCACATGCAAAAGGCGCTGGACCGGATGAATATCAAGATTCACGAGGTCATCAGCTCGCTGGCCGGCGTGAGCGGCCTGGCCATAGTGCGCGCCATTGTGGGCGGTGAGCGCGATACCGAAACGTTGTTGGCCTTGTGTGATGTGCAGATTCGCAAGGCTAAAGCCGAACGTATGCGCGCCGCGTTGCAAGGCTCGTGGCGCGAAGAACATCTGTTTGCGCTGTCGCAGGCACTGTCGGGCTGGGATTTTTATCAGGCGCAGATCGCCCAGTGCGATGCGCGTGTCGAGCAGGCGTTGCGCGCACGTAGCGCGCAGGATAACGGCGCCAGCGACGACGGCAGTGGCAGCAAACATAGCCCGGCAGGGTTCGACACCTGCTCCGACAACAGGGTTGCCCCGATACAGAAGGTTGGCATCAAGAAAAAACCCGTGAAAGCAACCAGCCAGAATGCGCCGCGTATTGCGGATATGCATCCGCTGGTCGTAGCGCTCAATGGTGGCCGTGATGCGAGCGTATTGCCGGGTTTGACGGACTACTCGATTCTGCAATTGGCCAGCGAAGTCGGCACTGATTTGGCACGCTGGCCATCGGCCAAACACTTCACCGCGTGGCTGGGGCTGGCTCCAGGAGCGCATCAAAGCGGCAAGCGGCGCGGACGCCAGGCGCGCCAACGCAACCGTGCTGGCCGGGTATTTTGCACGGTGGCACGCTCTTTGGCCAACAGCACCGACAAAGCGCTCGGCGGCTTCTACCGGCGCATCCGCGCACGCCGGGGCGGATTGCTCGCCAACCAGGCGCTGGCGCGAAAAATCGCTACGTTGTACTGGAATGTAATGGTCAAAGGTATTCAATTTGTTGAAAAGGGCCTCACTTATTATGAGCAAAAATTTGCCCAAACCGAACAACGTTTACTGCGAAAGCTGGCATCGAAGCATAATCTGGTGCTCACACCAAACCCATTGCCTGCTTGAGGTTCATGGGTAGGGAAAACGCCCGTTGAGATTGGGATGTGGCACAGTTTTTTTCATTCAACTGCCGGATTTAGGGTGATTGGAAGCTGCGACGATCATTCCCTGGCCCATAAGGTTTCAGCCTGCCCCGCCGTACGGTTCAGCACGCGGCACAGTATGAACAACAAATCCGACAGCCGGTTCAGGTAGGGCAAGCCAGATTTTGGCACTGCCTCAATGCGCGCGAGTGCGGCGAGGTCGCGTTCGGCGCGGCGCGCCACGGTGCGCGCGACATGGCATAGCGCCGCCGCGCGCGAACCGCCGGGCAGAATGAATTCCTTGAGCGGCGGCAGGCCGGAGTTGTAGTGGGTGATGGCGGCATCCAGATGCGCCAGCTTGTTTTCCGCAAACGACGCGGCGGGGTAAGCCAAGGAACCGCCGAGATCGAACAGGCTGTTCTGTACGCGCAACAGCAACTCGCGCACATCCTGCGGCAGCGCCTCGGCAAGCAGCACGCCAAGATGGCTGTTGAGCTCGTCCACGCTGCCGATGGCGTGGATGCGCGCGCTGTCCTTTGCCACGCGCGTGCCGTCGGCAAGGCCGGTGCTGCCGTTGTCGCCAGTGCGGGTGGTGATTTTACTCAAGCGGTTGGCCATCTGCTCCGTCCTGTTTGCCGTGCGGCTTATTGCCGCTCCAGGCAGTCCAAGTATATCGCCGCGTCCGGCGGAGCACCAATGCGTTGCGCCTGCCAGATCATCTCGCCCAGGCATTCCATCATGCGGTGCTGCGCGTCATGTTCGGAATCATGGCGCGCGGTGAGCCGCTCGAAATGCGCGCGGATACCGTGCGGCTGGCCGATGGAAAGCTGCTCTTCGATGCTGAGGTGCATCATCAGGTGCAGAAAGGGATTGGTCGCGCCGTGCTCCGGTGCGTAGTCTTTGTCCTGAAATCGTTCAGGGTCGGACAGCAGGTCGTGAAATTCCGGGTGTTTCTCGATGAGCTGCGCGGCGAGGTCTTCCATCGGCGTGAGCAGCGATCCTTCGCGGCGTTTGCGCCAGGTATCGAACAGGAATTGACGGGCTTCGTCGCGGCTGGGATTAAACATCAGAATACCACTGAGAATTTGTCATTCCGGCAGCCCCTCTCCCTAACCCTCTCCCCAAGGGAGAGGGGACGATTGCCCTCTCCCCCTTTGGAGGAGAGTTGGAGAGAGGGGCTACCGAATTGGCAGGATTTGAGTTTTTATAGATGCTCATCAAGTCGTTTTTTCCTTGTACTCGCACAAATCCATTATCAAACACTGCGGGCACTTTGGCTTGCGCGCCTGACACACATAGCGCCCGTGCAGGATCAGCCAGTGGTGCGCGTCGTGCTTGAATTCGTCCGGCACGAACTTGAGCAACTGGCGCTCCACTTCCAGCACATCCTTGCCGGGGGCGATGCCGGTGCGGTTGGCGACGCGGAAGACATGCGTGTCCACCGCGATGGTGGGCTGGCCGAAGGCGGTGTTGAGAATCACGTTGGCCGTCTTGCGTCCCACCCCAGGCAGGGCTTCGAGTTCCTCGCGCGTCTGCGGCACGGCGCCGCCATGCTTGTCCAGCAGCATCCGGCAGGCCAGCATGATGTGTTTTGATTTAGCCTGATACAAACCGATGCGCTGCACATACTCGCGCAGTCTTTCTTCGCCCAGATCGAGCATGGCCTGCGGCGTGTTGGCAACCTTGAACAGCAGTCTTGTGGCGGCGTTCACGCTGACATCGGTGGCCTGTGCCGAGAGGATGACCGCCACCAATAATTCAAACGGCGTGCGGTATTCCAGCTCGGTTTTTGGATGCGGCTTGGCGGCGCGGAAGCGCGTGAATATTTCGCGGCGTTTGGCGGGGTTCATGGAGTGTTTGTCGGGGTAAACATTTGTAGGTGCGAATTCATTCGCACCTACCAACCTATCAACTGGATTAAACCTTTTTCAAAAAGGCGGGGTTTAGCCGCAGGCCTTTGACTTTGTCGGAATTGCCCTCGACCGCTTCATCGCCCTCGCCGAGACGGATGTTCTTGATCACCATTCCTCTTTTCAACGTAACGGATGAGCCTTTCACCTTCAAATCCTTAATGATCTGCACCGAATCTCCTTCACTGAGCACGGCGCCATTGCTATCTCTTACGTCCATTATTTTTCCTCTGAAAATTAAAAATCGAAATACCTGCGCCTTACGCGGGTTGCGAATATTCGTAGGTTGGGTTAGCAGTTTCACCGCGCTTTTCCTCTAACCGTTAACGAAAAATAAAATTACCTGCGGTTCCTATGGGAGCCTGCGTAGGGTGCAATAACCAACGGGCATTGCACCATTTACCGTAATCATCCGGTGCAATGCACTACGTTTATTGCACCCTACACAAGCTCTGGCGATTCAAAGCACATAAGTTACCACTGCTGTCCGGTTAAAACGCGAATAGATTCAGCTGGTTGCAATCTTCCCCATGTTCTGATTTGTAGTCGCTGCCCGCAAACGCTTGCTGGATGGGCATTTTCTCGAAAAGGGTGAGCGAAAATATCTGTAACAAAGTGTAGAGCGAAGCGTCCAGATTGAGGCGCTTCTTGACGATGGCGACGAGGACATAGACCGATACGGCGATCCAGATTTGCGACTTCACCGCATTCTCCGAGTTGCCGTAGAACTTCTTGATACGCAGATGCTGCTTGATCCATTTGAAAAACAGCTCCACCTGCCAGCGCGCCTTGTAGAGCGCGCAGATGGTGGCTGCCGGCAACGCGAAGTTGTTGGTGAGGAATACCAGCGTTTTCCCGGTCTCGGGATCCTTGAACCGGATGCGGCGCAGATGCTCCGGATAGTCCTTGCGGCTGGTGGTTCCGGTGAGTGCGACGGTCTGATCGCAGATGATACCTGCGCTGCGATCCGCCACAGCCGAATAGACGCGCTTGAGCCGGGTGTTCGACTTGGCGCGGGTGACGAAGAAGGCTTGTGCCCGATGCATCGTGTAAAGCCGCGCGAAGTCCAGATAACCCCGATCCATGACGTAGATCGCGCCGGCCTCCAGCACCAGGATGTCGAGCGCTTTGACGTCGCCCAGCTTGCCGTCGGAGATGTGGATGAAGCTGGGAATGTTGCCGCGCAAGTCGAGCAGCGTATGCATCTTCACCGCCGACTTGGTGGTGCGAAACAACGCCCACGGAAAAAGCGACAGGCACAGATCGATAGTCGTCGAGTCCAGCGCGTAGACAGTGTTCTCCAACTCGATGCCAAAGCTGTCGCCCGCATAGAGCTTGCGCGCTTGCTCGATCAGGCGCTGGGCGAATTCGGCGTGGATACGCCAGTCGCGTGCCTCGTTGGTATCGGCCAGCGTCGAGCGTTTGGTCTCCTGCCGCAAACCCATGTGGTAGAGCTTGGCCGACTGCGCCGAAAGACAGACTTCGATGTCGCGCAGGCTCTCTCGGTACGTCAGTTGAGCGAAGGCCATCACGCGGAATTGGTCGGCGCATGTCATGGACTTCACGTAGCGGTCGCCGTCGTAGCGCTCGACGATGCGATGGAAGGTCTTCCAGGGGAGGAAGTCCATGAGTTGAGCGAACAGCGTTTTGCCGATGTTCATGGCAGCCTCCGGAAGAAAAACCGGAAGACTGCCAGAACCGCCCTTCGCCGTTCAAATCGGAGACACCCTTCATTGCTTGGAATCCTGCGTCAATCATGGCTTTCAGCGATTCGCCCTCTCGTTTAACCGGACAGCAGTGATAAGTTACTTTGTTTTCTTTGACGATGACCTTGCCTGTAGATTGCAATTGCTGAAGCAATGAAGCCAATTCTGCTTTGGGCAAACCTTTTGGGTAAAGCGATGTGACAGTGCTCGTAAGCGTCTTGAGGGTGCGCGGCCTGGAATTGCCACGCTGCTTCAGATTGTCGATAACGAAAGCAAGTTTGTCGTCTTTAGCTATAGCTTTGGTTTTGGCGATGGCTGGTGCTTTGGGTGTGGCTTTGGGTGTGGCTTTCGGTGTAGCTGTGGGTGGCGCTTTCGGCGGAGTGGCTGCTTTGGCAGAACCGGCACCGTTCGGGCACTTGAATTGCCCTTTTTGATTGAGAACGACCTGAAATTTCTCTTTGAGAGACATGCTGCCTAGCAGTGCGTTTACTGACTTGCAGCACGCGACGCAGTTTTCGTCGTTGTTGCTTCCACCATTGGCGCTGGCGAACAAATGTTCAACGCTTGCCTCAGCTTTCGGTAACGGTTGCTTGCAGAAGAAACACAGCCCTCCTTGGACAAACATCAAGCGGTCAAGTGGTTTCGTGGGCATAAGTTTCAACGTAAAGTAGATGGCAAAAACGCCATATATGCTGGCAGAGTTTGCCGTAGTTCAATTGCCATGCGTAACCCCACACCCACCCTCCACCGGCGCAACAGTGGCGCCGTCACCACGCGCCTTACGTTCCTCTCGCAGCTTGAGCCAGTTCTTGCCCGCGATGAGCAGCGCCAGTCCGATGAATGCGCCGGGCGGCAGGATGGCGAGCAGGAAGCCGTGGTAATCGGGTATGACGTGGATGACCCAGCCTTTGGCTACATCGCCCAGCGCCAGGTCGAGGCCGGAGAGCAGGGTGCCTTTGCCGATAATTTCGCGCATTCCTCCCAGCACGCCGAGCACGGCGGTGAGGCCCAAGCCCATGGCAAGGCCATCCAATGTAGAAGGCAGCGCGGGGTTCTTGGAAGCAAACGCTTCGACGCGCGCCAGCACGATGCAGTTGGTGACGATCAGCGGGATGAAAATGCCGAGAACCACGTAAAGGCCGTACATGTAAGCGTTCATGGCGTATTGCACCACGGTGACCAGCACCGCGATGATGAGGATGAACACCGGGATGCGGATTTCGTTCGGCACATAACTGCGGATGGGCGAGATGGCCGCGCCGCTCATCGCCATCACGAAAGCGGTTGCCAGCCCCAGGCTGACGCCGTTCACCACCGAATTGCTCACCGCCAGCAGCGGGCACAGGCCGAGCAATTGCACCACGCCGGCGTTTTGCTTCCAGACGCCGTTGTGCAGGATTTCCTTGATCTGCTGGGTGTTCATTGCCTTAGCTCCTTGTGTTCATCAACCGGAGTGGGTAGGGTTGCCGCGAAAAGCTGGTCGCGGTTCTCTTCGTAATAGTGCAGTGTCTTGTGCACTGCCTTGACCACCGCGCGCGGCGTGATGGTCGCGCCTGCCATGTAGTCGAATTGGCCGCCGTCCTTTTTCACTTTCCAGCCGCCTTCTTTATAGCGTGCATGCGATGCCCCGTCAAACTGGCTGATCCATGGGTTCTTGGCGAACTCGATATAGTCGCCCAGTCCCGGCGTTTCCTTGTGCCGCACCACGCGCACGCCGCTCAGCGTGGCATCTGCGCGGATGGCGACGATCATCTCGATTTTGCCGCTGTATCCGTCCGGCGCGATGGCTTCCAGCACCACCACCGATGGCTTGCCTTGCAGCCGTGCGCGGTAGGCCGTGGTGGGGCGGTCGGTGCCGAGTTGTTTGCTGGCAGGAATGATCAGCGTATCCTTGATGATGTCATTATCGAACAGCGCAGGCGGCACGACTTGCATTATCAGCTTGAGCTTTTCTGCTTCCATGCTTTTGATGATCCGGTCGCGCGTCAGGTTGAAAGTGAATGCCAGCACGGCAGTGCCGAGCACGGCGAAAACCAGCAGGTTGAGCGCGGTTTTCAGCGAGGCTTTGACGGGTGCCGCACTCATTTTTTGCCCCCGTCTTTTTTCCCGAATGCACCATCTCTTTTCCCAAATACCGGGGGCTGAGTATAGGCATCAATCAGTGGCACGCAGATATTCATCAACAGTGTGGCGAAGGCCACACCGTCAGGGAAACCGCCGAACACGCGGATGACGTAGGTAAGGAAACCCGCACCTGCGGCGAAGATCAACTTGCCCCTGGGGGTGGTCGACCCGGATATCGGATCGGTCAGAATGAAGAATGCCCCGAGCATGGCCGCGCCGGACAGCCAGTGAAACATCGGTGCGACGTAATGGCCCGGGTCAACCAGATAAAAAATTTCCGCCGTGAAAAACAGCGTGCCGAGGAAGGCCGCCGGAATGTGCCAGGTGATGATGCGCTTGAACAGCAAATATGCGCCACCCAGGATGTAACCGAGCGCCACCATTTCGCTGCCCTTGCCTGCCAGCGCGCCGTAGATCGGCATCAGCAGAATTTCTTTTGCCGGGCGGTCGAGCTGCAACTGGGTCTTCAGCGTATCCAGCGGCGTGGCCATGGTGACGGCATCCAGCTTGATGCCGGGCGGCAGGTGCCCGCCAAAAATAAAAGCCAACTGGTCGGTGAAGCTCAACTCGATCTGGCCCAAACCGTGCGGAGCCAGCCAGTGGGTCATGTGTGACGGGAAGGAAATAATCAGCACCGCATAGCCGATCATTGCCGGGTTGAACGGGTTGTTGCCCAGCCCGCCGTACAGGTGCTTGGCGATACTGATGGCGAACGCGGTGCCGACCACCACCAGCCACCACGGCGCCAGCGGCGGAATGGATAACGCCAGCAGCCAGGCGGTGAGCAATGCGCTGTTGTCGCTGAGGAACGGTTTGATCGGGCGGTCGCGCAGCTTGAGCATGGCGGCCTCGGTCGCCAGCGCGGTGATGCTTGCCAGCGTGATCGAGACCAGGATGGCCGGGCCGTAACACCAGACATACAGCGCAATGCCGGGCAGCAGCGCGAGCAACACTCTGAGCATGATCGCGGATACGCTGGGTGCTTCGGAGATGTAGGGTGAACTCATGAGTTAAAAAATTTAAGTGAAATTATTTTCCGGCTCTTTTTGATCTAGGTCAAGCATACATGGATCGAGTGATGTGAATATTATGCCCAGTTGAAAGTGCGTCAAAATGTCGCAGCAGTGGCGGAGTGTCAAGTCTAGTAAGTTTCTATAGGGTGCCTACGGCACTAAGTAATCAGGTGAAAAATAGTAAAAGCAGTGTTGATCGGGAGCCAGGTTGGTGCGTTCGTAAGCAAAAAACGTATACCCGCGTTAGTGTAATAGATATAACTAATGAGTAATTGCAGTGGCAGAGTGAGTATTTTGGTTGAAGGTCGGCGTCAACATTACGCTATCCTAATTATTAAGCAGTTGCGTACAAGGGGGTAATAATGCAAAGCAAATATAAGTTTTTTATGGTGAGCGCTCTTTCGATGAGTTGCTTGATGTTAGGGGCGGCTAATGCCGCAGATAAACCGGAAGCTATTCCGGGATGGCAGAATGCGGTTCCGGATGGTAAGGATTCGCCACTCCATGATCCGATGATTCTGTACTCGTCCGGTGGGGTGGATGGCAAGATGGCGATAATAGGTCTTCCCAGTTTCAAGACCTATCGGCACGTTGATTGCGGTGTTGACACGCACGAAATTTCATTCGGCGGAAGCAATAAAGGTAACAAGAATGGGACGCCGGATGGCAAATACGTCTATCTTAACGACAAGGGCGCCAATACTATTTGCGAGTTCGATATTCAAACAGGCTATTTGGCAAGAATAATCGCGCTGCCTTTCCCGTTCGGGGTTCACCATATTGCAATGAGTACCGATGGCAAGAACCTGTTTGCAACGGGTGAATATAGCGGCAAGATGGCCAAGGTTGACATCAAATCAGGCAAAACCGAAGTGATTGACTGGGGTCCTGCCCCGAGCGCCCCGGACTATATCGACGCTAGTAGAGATGGCAAGTATGTTTTCGCGGGTAACTATTACCATTCCACCGTGGGTGTGTTTTCCACCAGCCCTTTCAAGTTGATCAAGGAAATACCGGTAGGCAAGAACCCGCATGGCACGGACGTCATTCCGGAAAGCACGATGGTGCTGGTGAGTGATAAACTCTCGGCGACCATGACTATCATCGATACCGAAAAATTGGCGGTAAAGAAGGTATTGCCGACTTGTGCTGGCCCTCTGCATTCGGTAATGGACGTGTACAACAAAGATGGTGGTGCCTACCGTGCTGGCATAGACAGCCCTGATGGGCTGACTTCCAAATACGCCTATGAGAGTTGCTTCGTGGCAGATGCCAACGTGAAAATATCCCTGTCCAAGCTTGAGGTGGTTGACGAAATTCCAACCCACTATAGAACGGGTCATATTTCCATCAGCGCGGATAACTCCTACGTGATGGCTTTGAACAAGTTCTCAACTGGCCTGTTCAGCCCAACAGGTATCATATTCCCGGTTAACTTTGAGATGTGGGATGCGCGGGAAAAGAGCCCAACCTACGGTAAGACCTTGAAGATCATGCCGGTGGACGGCGAACCGCATAACGCCAAGAGCCTGATGGCTTATTTGGTCAAGGATTGGACCAAGGGCGAGGCAGAGCAGGGCGGGTTGTTAAAAGCAGGCAGGACCGATGTGCTCGATCCTCCTCATAGGGCGTTTTCAAAGAGGTACTTTATTCCCAAGGAAAGCACCCCGCCTGGTATCAAAGTTGTTGATGGCGTCAAGGAAATTCACATGAAGGCCTTCAGCTACGGCTACATTCCTCGGCAAGTGAGAGTGAACAAGGGCGATAAGGTCCGGTTATTTGCCACTAATATCGACAAGGCGGCAGGTATCACCAAAAATCCTGATGTCACAATGGGTTTGACCATCTATGGCCCATATGGTCAGAGGTCAAATATGGATCTTCCGCGCGGAGTAACTGCGGTTCACGAGTTCGTCGCGGATATTGCAGGGGAATATGAAATCTTCTGTACGCACTTCTGCGGACCGTTGCACTTGGAGATGAGGGCAGCGTTCTTTGTTGACGACCCCAAGAAGGGGCCTTCCAACCTTGCTACGGGTGACTATGCTGAGGCGCAAAAACTGCCTGGCTTGTTGGAAGAAGGTCAGCTCACAATAGCGGAACGTGTAAAGGGGCTGTAATTTATTCTTTGCGCACAGATGAATTTAGGGAGATCGAAAATGAAGAATGCCAAGTTGAGAATAGGCCTAATCGTAATGACAAGTTTAGGCGTGATGTGGGGAAGTTCGTCAGCTTTTGCAGCGGAGAAGCGATGCAAAGCCGGCGGGGTGAAGGTTGAGTGCCCTACCGTAACGGATGCGGAAGCGAAAGCAGCATCGGATGCCTTTGGGAAAGAAGCCGATGACATGTCGGCAGGCAAAGGCGGCAGCACTTATGGCATCGCGCCGTTTGATTATCTGACGGGTGTGGGCAAGCGATCCAACTCCGATACCAAGACCTACAAAACGGATAGTGGTTATGAGCTTAATGAAAAGGCTACCCATGCTTCAAACAAGACGGAGTTGTGGGATCGGGTGAAAGCGCCCAAGTCGGATGGTGTGTCTGATAAGAGTGTGTACGACCAATGGTCGGGTAACTGGTCTCCTACATTTGGTTCAACGCTGGTTGCTGGCGCCGATCCGACTCAAGGAAAGAATTATTATTATTCCTACTGCATTGCCTGCCATGGCTGGTTGATGCACGGTGATGGACCCAGCGCCGCCGAACTGAACCCGCGGCCAAGAACGTTGACCCGTGGCGACTACATGCAAAAGAAGACCAATCTTGAATTGTTTACGGTAATCAAGGGCGGTGGAGAGGCAGTATCACTCTCTTCGTCCATGCCCAGTTGGGGGAACGTGCTGCAGGATCAGGACATCTGGAATATTGTCGCTTTTATCCGGGCGATGCAGGATGTCAAACCACCGGCAAGCGTGGCGGAGTATCTTAACCCTAAATCGACCTTCAAGCCGATCAAGGGTGATGTAGATGCAATCAATGCGGCGACGAATAAGGATTTCAAAGAGGCGCAGGAGTTGGTTGAATCGGACATGTCCGGGCGTGCTCCTGGTTCTGAGCTGGAAGGCGGAGGGTTTGTTGAAGGCGGCAACAGGCATAAGCCTTCCGAAGTCGCAGTGAAGGTTGCTAAATAATAAGGGTTTGCCATGACGAAAGTTCACCTGAATGTTGAGGTGCGCGAGTAGGGCTGATATATTGAAGCTGCAGTAATGGGTGGCTTGAGCGAGGTATGTCCAACGGATGAAAGTCCAGAGACATACCTCTCTCATTTTGAGGGTACCGAAAAATTTTTTCCTTTATTAAAACCATAGTCGACTGAATTTGCCGCGTGGTTCGCATATATGCGCATCAATGTTTTCAAAGCTTAAAGTAAAAGAGGTACATCACATGACGCCACATGATTCTCTGGCCGTTGTCGAAGAGTTCCGCCTATCACTTGACACACGTTTGCATCAGCGTATTTTGGTCGCGTTGGATTCCTCCGACCATGCTAATGCCGCCATGCGGAGTGCGGCGGAATTAGCGGGATTGGTCGATGACCCTGTGATCACGGGTTCCCATGTCTATGCCGCCAAACTGCATGATATGCGCTTCCGCCAGATGGAAGGCGGTTTGCCTGAGCAGTTCAGGCAAGAACAGGAGTTGGAACGCCAACGGGATGTGCATGATGACCTGATTACCCGTGGTTTATCGATCATTACCGATTCATATCTGGATCAGGCGGCAAACGAATGTGATCAACTCGGTATCAACTTTAAGCGTTGCTCACTGGAAGGGAAAAATTACCGGGCGCTCACACGGGAAGCAAATTCGGGCGCTTATGATCTGCTCGTTATGGGAGCATTGGGCCTCGGCGCCATACAGGGAAGTCGCTTGGGCACCGTATGCAAGCGTGTAGCGCGGCGTTCAGCCATAGATACGCTTGTTGTCAAGGAACCAGGACGCCCGATCAAGGAAGGCCCGATTGTTGTAGCAGTGGACGGGTCGCCCAAGGCATATGGAGGTTTGCTCACTGCCTTGATATGGGCCAGGCACTGGCAGGTGCCGGTCAAGGTTATTGCCGCCTTTGATCCCTATTATCATTATGTTGCTTTTAACCGCATTGCCGGGGTGCTGTCCGAAGAAGCCGGCAAGGTATTCAAATTCAAGGATCAGGAAAAATTACACGAAGAGATCATTGATTCAGGATTGGCCAAGATATACGACGGTCATTTGACTGTCGCCCGCTCTATTGCCAAGGATTTTGGCGTCGAGATAGAAACCGAGCTGCTGGATGGAAAACCCCACGATGCCATCGAAAAGTATGTCAGGAAAGTCTGGCCATCCCTTCTGGTCATTGGCAAATTGGGCATCCATGCCGATGCTGAACTTGATATCGGCGGCAATAGCGAGCATTTGCTGGAAAATGTGGATTGCTCCATTTTGCTCAGCATGAGCGAGCACCAACCGGAAATAGATGTCGTCTCCGGGGTCACCACATCATGGACCCATGAAGCTGAAAGCAGGATGGAGCGGGTGCCTTCATTTGTCCGAAACATGGCGCGCATGGCCATCATGCGCTATGCCCAGGAACATGGCCATACCGTCATCACCCAGAGGATAGTGGACGAAGCTACCGCCCAACTCATGCCGAGCCATGCGGAACAGGCCATGGGAGAAATCGTTGCTGCCTACGAAGCCGGAGAACTGAAACGTAAACCCGAGGCTGAAGATGCCATGCGCTGGTCCAATGAGGCAGTCGCTCTTTTGCTCACCATCAAAGACCTCTCAGTGCGCGGTAATCTCAGCATGCGAGCTGAGAAAAAAGCCCGTCAGGAAAAGTGCAATGAAGTGGAAGCCAAACACATTAAGCCGTTTCTTGACGCTGAAACGCCAGAGCCAAATAATCAATTTTCAGCATCCAGTCCGGCTGAGCTTCATTGGCAGGCCGCTGCACTGGCACGCCTGATGCGCGTACCAGAAGGTTTCATGCGTGACAATTGCAAGCAGAGCATTGAGAATTTTGCCCGTCAAAATGGTCACGCTGAAATTACCTTGGAAGTGGCAGAAAGCGGTCTCAAACTGGCTCGCGGTGAAATGGAAAAAACCATGAAGGAACAAAGTGCGCCGACTCCCAAGTCATCGCGAGGTGTTTGCCCTTTTGGCTTCGGTAACAAATCAAGCGCTGCTAATAGCGTCTTGTCATGGACCAGCGAAGCAGAGCAAATCATGCAAGGCCTGCCTTCAGGCATGAGCCGTGATATGACACGCAGCGCAATAGTATCAATCGCCGCCAAAAATGGCTTGAATGAAATCACTGCGGATTTTGTAAGGCAGGTGCTGGATACATTCAAATCCGGATCAGTCAATGTCAGTGAAACCATGCCTTGGGATCAAGATGCCAGTGATAGCCTCAGCCGTGCACCGGACATGGTACGTGGCATGCTGATAATGGAAGTGGAGAACTGGGCGCATCACAATAATCGCTCCCGTATCGATCTCGCCACAGTGAACACGGTTAAGCAAGAATGGCAATCCAAGGGTTATTTCCACATGAATCCTCAGGATCCACGCAACAACCCAAGTCTGTAATAGAACGATGATGGATGTGCCATACACAGGCAATGCTGACGCAAACGATTTATTTTTGCTCGCCATTAACCTGACAAAACGTTGCAACCTCGCCTGCGCCCATTGCTACATGGACGCAGAAACCATGAAGTATGGCGGGGAAAATGAGCTCACCACGGAAGAGGTGCGTGGTTTGCTGGATGATATTGCGGGCCGCAGCACTGAAACCATGATCGTACTCACCGGTGGTGAGCCGCTGATGCGCGGTGATCTGGAAGAGTTGGTGGCCCATGGCACCCAACGTGGCCTTGCCATGGTGGTGGGGACAAACGGTGTGGCACTCACCGATAAACGCGTGCAATCACTCAAGGCCGCCGGTGCAATGGGCGCCGGCATCAGTGTTGATTCCCTCGATCCTGAAAAGCACGATGACTTTCGAGGACTCCCCTGTGCATGGGAAAAAACCATGCATGGCATTGAGGCCTGCAAGCGCCATGATTTGTCCTTCCAGATACATTTCTCCGTCACCGAATCCAATGCCGGCGAAGTCCCGTCCATGATAGCCTTTGCCCGTGCCTCAGGGGCGCGAGTGTTAAACGTGTTTTTTCTGGTTTGTACCGGTCGCGGCGAATCCATGTCGGACATCAGCCCCATCACCTATGAGCGGGTGCTTAACCAATTGGTGGCAGCCCAGGAGCAAAGCCAGGACCTGCTGATCCGCGCCCGCTGTGCGCCCCATTACAAGCGCATCGCCTATCAACGCAATCCTGGGTCAACGCTCACGCGGGCCGCTGGCTACGAGGGCGGCGGTTGCCTGGCGGGTATCCATTATTGCCGCATCACCCCGGAAGGCGGTGTGACGGCCTGCCCTTATATTCCCGAGGAAGAAGGCAGCATCCGCGACACGAAATTCTGGGATATCTGGAATCAATCCCCCACCTTTCAATCCTTGCGCAATCCTAAGTTGCAAGGAAAGTGCGGTAGTTGTGAATTCCAAAAATTGTGCGGTGGTTGCCGGGCGCGCCCTCTCGCCATGAGTGGCAGCTTGATGGATACCGATCCCTGGTGCATCCATATACCTGATGGATCTGCCGCCATAGAACCATTGCTTGAGCGGCCCAAAAAACTTGTCTGGAGCGAGGAAGCTGAAAAACGCCTGTCGCGCGTTCCCTCTTTCCTGCGCAAAATGGTCAAGAACCGTGCTGAAAGCCATGTGCACGAATTGGGTTTGCATGTGGTGACGGAAGAACACCTGGCTACCTTGTCCGCAAAACGTTTCGGAAGCGGTGGGCCGCCCCGGCCAAATACGCAGCCCAACGGAGCGAAGGAAGCAACCCAACAGGTGGCAGGACAGATTTCTCCTAACATGCTGCCTTGGAGTGAACAGGCTCGGGAGCACCTGGCATCCATGCCCGCCTTCTTGCAGGAAGGTGTGCGCGCAATTGCCGAGGATGTCGCCCGTTCTGAAGGCAGGCTGGAAGTAAATATCAAACTTCTGGACAGACTGGAATCAGAACAACAACCCGGTCGCAGCTTTCCATGGACTGATGAATCAGATCAATTGCTCACGGAGTTTCTCGCTGGCAAAGCGCCTCAGGTGCGCATGTTCGTTGCACCTGCGCTGGAAGGCGCCACTGAACACTTTACCAAGAAACGGCGCGCCACAACAGTGGTGCGGGCTGATGTCGAGGAAGCTATCGCCCAGCTGACTGGCGGCGTGGAATGGGATGAAGATGCACTGGCGCGCGTGTTGTCCGCGCCCGACTTCAACCGGGCTGGCATCAAGAAGGCCGCTGAATTCAATGCCCGCAAAGAAGGCCTTGCGCGTATTACTTCCAGCGACCTGACGCGCTTTCGCAATGGCGCCATGATGCGAGCGGTGCAGCGCATGAAGGGTTTTGGGATGCAGGAATTGAGCTTCGATGCCTATGAAATCGCGCGTGATCGCGTGCCGCGTCTCAAGGATAATCCCGAAGCCGATAAGCGCTTTGACACCATCCGGAATTTTGTTGCGGCTAGAGAAAATCCTGGCGATTTGCTGGGGCAGGATTTGCTCGAGAAAATGAAGGCGCAACTCAAGGCAAACAAGCAGGATTTAATTGATCGAACAAAATAATAGCCAGCAGAATAGCGATGGATAAGGTTGATGTTCTGATTATCGGCGGTGGCATCTCAGGGCTTGCCTCTGCCTGGTGGCTGGCGCGCAGTGGCCTGTCCGTCGAAGTATGGGAGGCAAACAACCGGCCGGGTGGCAAGATCATGAGTACCCGGCAGGACGGCTATCTCACCGAACGTGCTGCATCCATGGTATTAAATTTCCGTCCCGAAGTTGCAGAACTGGTACGCGAGGCTGGTCTGGAATCGACCAAGACATCCCGCTTGCCTTCCGCCGAGACACGCCGTTACCTGTTGCACCGGGGCCGCCTGAAGGCGCTGCCCATGCGCATGGGTGCCATGGTGGCTTCGCCCTTATGGAGCTTGCGCGGCAAATTACGCCTGCTGGCCGAACCCTTCATCTTCTCCAGCGGGCGGGCAGACGAGTCGGTCAGCGAATTTATTACCCGACGGCTTGGCCCGGAAGTATTGGAAAAAGCCATGGAGCCATTTATTGCCGGGACGCTGGCGGCAGATGCAAATCAGGCCAGCGCCGCAGCCGTCCTGCCACGCCTTACCGCATTAGAGCAGCGCTATGGCAGCATCGGCGCCGGGATCCTGGTTAACCGCTTATTGCGCAGGCGTACGGCCTGCACTACCGATACATTTTCCTTCAGCGGCGGCATGGGCACGCTGGTGGAGACCCTGGCCAAAACTCCAGGTATCAATCTGCGCATCGGGCACACTGCGGAAGAATTGGTTCGAGAGCAGGACGGCTGGCAGGTCACGGCGACAGCGCCACTTGGACAGCGTACTGTGTATGCGCATCATGTGATCGTGGCAACACCCGCACCTGCGGCTGCTGCACTGGTCAAATCATTGGACAACGAACTGGCGGAATTGCTGCGTGGAATCGGCTATGCCGGCGTGACGGTTGTGCATGTGGGGATGTCTCGTAACGCTGTGGGGCATCCACTGGATGGCACCGGATTTCTGGCACCCAAGGGGGAAAGTGCAACCCTGACGGGCAATCTGTGGATGAGCACCCTGTTTCCGGATCGGGCGCCTCCGGGGAAAATCCTGCTGACTTCCTATCTGGGCGGCACACGCGCACCCCAAGTGGCGGGCTGGAACGACGAGCACCTCGTCCACGAGACACTCAGAACGTTACGCCCGCTGATAGATATAAAAACTGATCCGGAGATGGTGCGTATAGATAGGCATCGGGAGGCGCTGCCCGTTTATCATGGTGCTTACCAGGCGCGAATGCAGGCAATCGCGGCCCGTTTGCAACATATCCCCGGACTTCATCTGGAGGCCAACTACAAGGGAGGAGTGTCCGTGCGTGACCGCCTTGCCAGTGGCTATGCTGTGGCGAACCAAATCCTGGGGGCGCGGCAATGGCCATCTGTTGAGCGGAAGAGGTGCGATGAAACAGTGAAGGTGGTTGAGAAAACTTGCAGCGTGTAGCTGTCGGCTGGAAACGGTCGGGATTTAATCGAATTTTCGGAACTCTGATGTTAGCGAGTCAATCCCGATGAGAAACTGCTGACTGGGGAACTTTTCTCGACTTCCTATCGAATTTGAATTCTTAGAGGTTCGCTGTATGATTGGCTCCTCCCTTATGTTATGGATTGTACTTTATGTTCCGCTTCTTTTTTGCTTGCTGTATCCTGATATCAGCCTTCAACGTCCGCGCCGACATAGTTGACATCGAAAACGCAGAACTGGCATCGCTATCAGCATCAGGAGTGCCTGTAATAGATGTTCGCACTGCCCCGGAATGGGAAGAAACCGGTATCGTACCGGGCAGCCATCTGCTGACCTACTTCGACGAGCGCGGCAATGCTGATCCGACCAAGTGGCTGGAGAAGGTAAAGGCCATCGCCAAACCTGGTGACCCTGTGGCCGTCATTTGCCGTAGCGGCAACCGCACCAAAGCGGTAAGCCAATTTCTCTCGCAGCAAGCAGGTTACGTAAAGGTTTACAATGTTAAACACGGTATACGCGCCTGGGTCAATGAAGGCCGCCCCATCGCATCAGCGGCATCAACAATGGCAGCATGCCGCAAGGCCAAGACTTGCTGAGGCATGCCATACCCAGCGGTTTCTGCTGTTGCACTCGTCGGCATTTGTGCGATGCATGAAAGGATGGTGCAGATCATGGATAGCTACTTATACTCGCGGGCATTCGATTTCTCGTAATGCCCGATGGACTTCATTTCTGATAAAAACTAATTTTCATTATTTTGGCGAGTTATATTTCATTGGATATCGACCAGAAATATGGAACATAAAATGAAAAGATACCGAGCGAGGGCAATCACTATTGTTCTATGTTTGAGCATGATGCTCTTTGTCGAAGCGGGATTCGCAAAAGAACCGCCAATGAAAGAAATAAGCCGTTCTCACATAGAACTCGACCCTGAAAATAATGGAACGTACACTGGAGAAGCAGGTAAGGATAACTACATTGGGAATTGTTCTCCTTGTCACGGAATGACCGGGAAAGGGGATGGCCCTCTTGCGGATACTCTCGGAGAAGGAGTAGTGCCTCGCAAATTGAACGATGCCAAACTCCTGTCAACCCGAACAGACGAGTTTCTTTTAAAAGTGGTTAAATCTGGTGGAGTTTCGGTGGGTTTCTCCGAATCAATGCCGGATTGGAAGGATACCTTTACCGACGAAGAGATAAAACAAATTGTTCAATATCTCAGGAACAATATCTGCAAGTGCAAGTACAGTGATAAGAAATAAAGTGGGGAGGAGCCATTCTGTATCAAGCGTAGCATTCCTTTTGCGAAACACAAGAACCCGTAAGGAGGTAGTACCATGATTACTCCAATCCATCCAGAAATTCAGTCACAGCAGGTTCCTTGCAGCATGTGCCGCAAAGAAATCCCACTGAGTGCGGCCTTGACACCGCAAGGCGCGGATTATGTCGGACATTTCTGCGGCATCGAATGCTACGACCAGTTTGCAGAGCAGGCAAAAACCGACAAACTGAAGAAACCTCAAAAATAATTTGCCGCAGGTATTGGGCTGCCTCGGTAGCGCCTGTGCATCGCCCTTTTCGAGTATTGCTCGACCAGTCTGCACAGTCGTGCAGTCACTGTATTTCGTCACCCAATTGCTCCGGTTACTTTCGCCTTGAGCGTTTGCCGGATGTGGCTTATACCCGCTGGAGAAGCGCAGCTTTGCTCAGCGTACGCCATAACCGGACGTTCACAAGTTGCCGGCGCTGCTGTGTGAGCAACGAGGTACCTCGAAAACTTGCCTATATATATCTAGGCCTTTCGGTATATATACTCCCTGCTTGCGAAGATGTACCCTATTAACCCAGATTGTTCATTTAATCCGGATTTCTTGGTGCTGACAGATTGATTCGATGACTTCCTGGCTAAAAATACTTGGCGACAAACCGGATCACCCCATGTCAGACGTGGCGGAGGCTAGGAAGCTTCTCGCCAATCTGCCGCAGAACGACCCCCTCAAGGCCCTGGATGAAATCACTTGCTGGCTGGCTTCAGTCAAGGATACGCCCGGCTTCCGCCCCGAGCGTCGCATGGGCGTCATCATGTTGCTGGATGAAACCGGACAGCCGTTCTATGCGGAATTGCTGCGCCAGTATTTGGCCCCATCCCCTTTACATGATTCACCAGGCATGCATATGTGGCAAGGCGCACATGGTTTTATGCGGGCGTTGGCTGAAGCTTATGCCGTGTGCACCAATGAATACCAGATGGCAGAAAAAAGATCGTTGTCCCATAAGGAGCAGATGCCGGTGATCTGCGCCAGGTTGCTGCGAGCTGTCGCCGAACAGATGAAACTGGAACTGATGCGCTATCTGGATGTGGCGCAGGGTGTTTGGGATCAGTTGTATGCACACTACAACATTGCCGAAGCCAACCAGTTTGCCGACATCATGGTTCGTGTCTATCCCTCGCAGGCTATCAACACCAGCCCCAAGAATGAATTGCTGCGAGCGATCATCCTGTTTATTTCATCGCCTGCCACTCAGGCACCGGAGCAGATCGAAGCGAGTTATCACATCTCCGCGCGCATGGTAAATCATTTCTGTTTCAAGCAAGCGCCTGATCCCGATTGCCCTTATCTCATTGACCTCTCAAAGCCTGCCGCTCCGGTTCAAGTGGGTGACAATATCCAGCCCACTCAGGCTATGCGCTTCATCGGGGCGGCCAGGGCGCTTCCAAAAATGGAAGGCATGGCCCATCAGGATGAGCGGGAAGTCATAGAGCAGAACCATCATTCCGGCTACGAATTTACTCCAAAACTTGCCGTGCTCAATCATCTGCGCATATATTGGGGAAGGGAGCGTCCGCGCCGTCAACAGGAGCGTAAAGGCATCAGTGTCAGTATCGAAGTGGCTCATGGCTTTAAGGCCATCAGCCTACTGGCTACACGCTTCGAACCGGAACAGAAGGATGGCCTTTCCGAAAAAGATACGAGCAAACCAAAAGAGCGATCCAAAATCAGCCTCATTGATGAAGAAATAGATTATGTCCGGGAATCCTGGGATATTCTGAATATGAGTATCGGCGGGATCGGAGGGATAGTGCCGAAGACTACTGGCGCCTGGGTCAAAATTGGAGCCCTGTGCGGGCTTAAGGCCAAAAACAGCAAATTCTGGTGGGTCGGCATGATCCAGCGCTTGCACACGGATCCACATGGCAAGGTGTATGCGGGTATTAAAATACTCTCTAAAAAGCCAATGCTAGTGCGGTTGCGCATCCTGGGCAAAGATGCCGAACGGATACCACACTGGGAAAACAGCACCGGTGCATTCACATATGACTACCAGTCGGCTATCTTGTTGCCCGATGCCCAGAGCTCCTACGAGAACGCCACTATGCTGTTGGAATCCGGGGGGTATGCGGTGGGACGTATATATGAAGCGTTGCTGGGAGAAAAGAGCCGCCATTTTGAGCTCACGGGACTGCTGGCGGAAGGTAAGGACTACGAACAGTTTAGCTTCAAGTGGTTGGCAGCCTGACAAGTTTTTTCAAGATCGTGCAAGCGCCTTAACCGGAAAAATTTATGGTGCGATAAACGACTTCCGCCACCTCCAGCCTTTCATCCCCGCCGGGGATGCGCAATATTACAACGTCGCCTTCACGTGCCTTGAGCAGCGCCCGCGCCAGCGGCGATACCCAACTGACCAATCCGCGCCCGGGATCGGCTTCATCCACGCCGACAATGCTATAGGTGCGCCCATCGCCATCTTCTCCGCACACCGTTACAGTCGCGCCAAAAAATACCTGATCGCATTTTGTACGTTGCAACGGATCTATCACTTCGGCGTTGTCCAGCCGTTTGGAAAGAAAGCGGATGCGCCGATCAATCTCGCGCAGCCGCTTCTTGCCGTAAATGTAGTCGCCGTTTTCAGAACGGTCGCCGTTGGAGGCGGCCCAGGTGATGGTTTTCACCAATGCCGGGCGCTCCACTTTCCATAGCTGATCGAGCTCGTTCTTCAGGCGCTGGTAACCGGATGGCGTGATGTAATTCTTCAGCCCGACGGGAAGCTGCTGCGCCGGTTCCAGATCTTCATCGTCGTCAATTTCTCTGGTAAATGCTTTGCTCATTAAATCCAAATAGCCCATTAGCACAAAACTGCGTCATTGATAGAACTACTAGCCATTCGGCTGAGCCCGCACCCGCAAGGGGCATCCCAGCCAGGTTCCCGCTGCTACGCAGCGACCATGGCGAGACAAGCGGGCAAGTCGCTGGTAATCCCACGCAGGCGGTAATAAATATCGCCCGCGAAGCGGGGCAATATCGCGGTTTAGTCCGCTTTGCGGGGTGCTTGTCCTTGCTGGATTCCCGCCTGCGCGGGATTGATGTCTAATGGATTGTTTGGGTACCCGCTAAAACGGGATGTCGTCATCAAAATTATCAAAGCCAGCCTTAGCCGGAGCAGGCTTGCTGGTTTCTGGCGCGCCAGCCGGAGCCGATGCGGCGGGCTTGTCCACCACTTCAAAGCTGCCGCCACCAGATGATTTCCCGCCCAGCATGGTCATTTCGTTGACCACGATCTTGGTGGTGTAGCGATCCTTGCCTTCCTTGTCCTGCCACTTGTCAGTGGTAATCTTGCCATCGACATAAATCTGCGAGCCTTTCTTCAGGTACTCCCCGGCGATCTCTGCCAGCTTGTATGCACCACGATTGTAAAACACCAAGTTATGCCATTCGGTCTTTTCCTGTTTTTCGCCACTCTTGTCTCTCCAGTTTTCCGAAGTGGCCAGGGTGACAGTGGTCACCGCATCGCCGTTGGTCATGTAACGCGTTTCCGGATCCTTGCCCAGACGCCCCACCAGTATCACCTTGTTTACCGACATTTCACGCTCCCCTTAAAATTGCGAATGGACAATTGAACCTGTCACTCTGCACTTATATATTTCAACTAGTTAAAAAATACCTTCACTTTTTTACCATCAAATTGGAGCTTCTTGCAAAACTATTTTTGATAAAAACTGCTCAAAAAAGCGGCGCTTTTACTTGATCTTGGCACAGAACACGCATTTTTTCTGTTGCCGTAAAATCTTATAAAAATCGCAGATGTCCCCAATCGCGTTATACGGGCTTTTGCGGCGTTTCCGATCATTTTGACCTCCGGGCAGTAGCTGTGCTGTTTCGACGCTATAGGGGCTCATATAAAAATTGTCGCGACTTTTGCAAGAGGCTCATTGGATAAAATTAATTTTTATCTGGCAAAAAGATTAAGGACTTGTTTTTTTCCACCGCCCTGATTCAAACCTTCGAATCAAAGGCCTCATGGCACGATTATACTTTCGATTAATCACTGTTTCATACCCATTTGCAAATCTCATTTGTAGCAATTTCCATCGAGAGAGCACAAATTTTCGTTTCTGCGAGTTCACTGCTGTCCGGTTAAAAACCGAACAAATTTAATTGGTTATGCATGGGGTCAGGTTCGGAAATGTAACTGCCCCCCGCGAAAGCTTGAGATAGCGGGGTTTTCTCGAAAACGGAGACCGACAATATCTGTAGCAAAGTGTAAAGCGAGGCATCAATTTGTAACTCCTTTTTAACAACGGCAATCAGCACGTAGGTGGCGATGGCGCACCAGATTTGCGTCTTCACCGCATTCTCGCTGTTGCCAATAAAACGTTTGATACGCAGATGCTGCTTGATCCATTTGAAAAACAATTCGACTTGCCATCGCTGCTTGTACAGCGCGGCGATGGTCAACGCGGGCAACGTCGTATTGTTGGTCAGGAACACCAACGTCTTGCCGGTTTCCGGGTCTTTGAAACGGACGCGCCGCAACTGTTCCGGGTAGCCTTTCTGGGTGTAAAAACCATCCAGCGCGATGAGTTGGTCGCAGATTATTCCCGTGCTTCGATCCGCCTTCATCGAGCGCACCCTGTGAGCGTTCATGCCCCGTTTCGCGCGGGTCACGAAGAACGCGCCCGCCTGGTGGAGCGCGAACAGCCTGGCGAAGTCGAGGTAGCCACGATCCATCACATAAAACGCCCCCGCTTCGATGGGCAAAGTATCCAGAACGTTGACATCGCCCATCTTGCCGTCGGAAATGTGGATGAATGCCGGGATGTTGCCGCGCAAGTCCAGCAGCGTATGCATCTTGACCGCCGCTTTGGTAGAACGAAACGGCGCCCATGGAAAAAGCGACAGGCACAGGTCGATGGTCGTCGCATCCAAGGCGTAGACCGTGTTGTCGAGATCGATGCCAAAGCTGTCCTTGCAATAAAGCTTGCGCGCACGGCGGATAAGCACCATCGCCAAGTCTTCCCATATATGCCAGTCGCGCCCTTCGTTGGCATCGGCCAGCGTCGAACGTTTGACTGGCGTGCGAAAGCCCATGCCGTAAAGCTTCTTCTGGTTGGACAGCAAACAGATTTCGATGTCGCGCAGACTCTCGCGATAAGTCAGTTGCGCGAAGGCCATGGCGCGGAATTGCTCGGTGCAATTCAAGACGCGCACGCCGGAATCGCCGCCACGGCGCTCGACAATTCGCGCGAAAGCTGGTCCACGGCACAAACTCCATGAGTTGCGCGAACAACGTCTTGCCCAAGTTCATAGCTCACCTCCAGAGAAATTGATCTCTGGAAGTTACTCGAACCTGAATGTGAGAAAACTGATTTCAAATCGGCACCAAAATATTTTCTCTGTAACCCGCATAAATACTGGGCTTCACGCTGTCGATACCCAATTTAACCGGACACCAGTGCTGCGAGTTTGTTACGTAATCAAAAAGGAAGTCGCCAGATTAAGCGATATCCAAGCAGGAGTTAGCCATCAGGACAAACTACGCCTATGTATCGATAAAGAATGACCGCCCATTGATAACTGCCCCCAATACCTTAGCGGTGCTATTCACATATTGCCTGCATTCGCGCAGTACTGATGCCGGAACCCCTGCAACCCTGCGGAGCCTGTTTATCGATATGGCTTGACCAGACTTACACATCTCGGACATGGCCCATTTGATCTTTCGTTCAAGGAATTTCGCTTGAGTCTCTACAAATTGATTCAGCACATGCTCTGTTTGTGGTTTCAATATAGCATGGTTGAGCAATGCTCAGGCAAGTGAGTGAACGCATCGCATCGCCATTTTTCCATGAGTATGGGTTGCTTCCGGAGCGGAAAATATTTGGGATGCAACGGATGTTTGAAGCTGCGTCTGGAGTATGCCCAGGAAGCAAGAAATCAAGATTGACCGTTTGGATTTTCGCAGGTAGCATGGCCGCCTTCGTTGTTTCGGAAGTCAGGTCAAATGCGCCGCAAGCTGGTTGCCGGAAACTGGAAGATGTGTGGGTCGTCGGCCCAGAACGAGGCCTTGCTGAACGCGGTGGTGGCTGGCATGGCGCGAATGCCGGGGGTGGATTGTGTGGTGTGCGTGCCGTTCCCCTATCTGGCGCAGGCGCAACAGATGTTGCGCGGCAGCCCGGTGAAATGGGGTGCGCAGAATGTGCACCAATTGGACAAAGGGGCTTTCACCGGTGAGGTGGCGGCTTCCATGCTGTGTGATTTCGGTTGCCGCTATGTGATTGTCGGACATTCAGAACGGCGCAGCCTGTATGGTGAAAGCAGCCAGTTAGTGGCGGAAAAGTTCGCTGCGGCGCAGAAAGCGGGGCTGTTGCCCATTTTGTGCGTAGGCGAAACACTGACACAGCGCGAGAGCGGTACTACCGAAGCGGTAGTGGCGGAGCAGCTGGATGAGGTGGTCAAGACGCTGGGTGTGCAATCCTTGCGTAACGCGGTGCTGGCATACGAACCGGTGTGGGCGATAGGCACCGGCAAAACTGCCACGCCGGAACAGGCGCAGGCGGTACATGCATTTATCCGTCAGCGCGTGGCTGGACATGACGGGCAGGTTGCCCAAGGATTGGGTATACTCTACGGCGGCAGTGTCAAGGCATCCAATGCGGTCGAACTGTTTGCCATGCCGGACATTGACGGCGGGCTGATCGGCGGCGCATCGCTGGTTGCCGGGGAATTTCTGGCTATTTGTAACGCCGGGCAAAATTAATTTTGTAATTTGGAGTAGTGTGTGGAAACTTTGGTCTGGGTTGTGCATGTAATAACTGCGGTGGTGCTGGTCGGCCTGGTGCTGATGCAGCATGGCAAGGGAGCGGATATGGGGGTTTCGTTTGGTTCCGGTTCCGCCGGTAGCCTGTTCGGCTCGAGCGGTTCCGCCAACTTTTTGAGCCGTAGCACGGCGGTGGCAGCGACGGTGTTTTTCATTACCAGCATGGCGCTGACCTATCTATATGCACACCCATTACAGCCTCAGGGTGTGATGGATAAACATGAATTGTCCAAGCCCGTGCAGCAGCCCGCACCCGCTCAGGCTCCAACAGGCAGTGATGCAAGCGGCTCGAAGTCGCAAGAAATACCGAAGTAAAAAATTTATGCCGATGTGGTGAAATTGGTAGACACGCTAGCTTGAGGGGCTAGTGGCGAAAGCCGTAGCAGTTCGAGTCTGCTCATCGGCACCAGGTATCAAGCCAATATTTCCATAGCTCCACCATTATAATAAAAATAAGAATGGGCTAACGTGCGGCTCGTTAAGTAAGGCGCAGAACTAAAGGGAGAAAAACTCAATGTTGGAAAATTATTTTCCGGTGCTGTTGTTCATCTTTATTGGCATCGTGATGGGTGTTGCCCCTGTGGTGCTGGGCAAGCTGGTATCCCCATATCGCCCGGATAGCAGAAAAAACTCTCCCTATGAATGCGGTTTTGAGGCGTTTGAAGACGCGCGCATGAAATTTGATGTGCGCTATTACCTCGTTGCCATACTGTTCATCCTGTTCGATCTTGAAATCGCGTTCATGTTTCCCTGGGCGGTCGTGCTCAAGGAAATCGGCACGTTCGGTTTTGTTTCCATGATGATCTTTCTGGCTATCCTCGTGGTTGGCTTTGTCTACGAATGGATGAAAGGAGCATTGGAATGGGAATAGAAGGCATTCTGGAGAAGGGCGTTGTCACCATGACGCTCGATACCATTATCAATTACACCCGTACCGGGTCGCTTTGGCCGATGACCTTCGGGCTGGCCTGTTGCGCCGTGGAGATGATGCATGCCGGTGCGGCGCGCTATGATCTGGATCGTTTCGGCGTGGTGTTTCGTCCCAGCCCGCGCCAATCTGACGTGATGGTGGTGGCAGGCACGTTGTGCAACAAGATGGCCCCGGCCTTGCGCAAGGTGTACGACCAGATGGCCGAGCCGCGCTGGGTGATTTCCATGGGTTCATGCGCCAATGGCGGCGGTTATTACCACTACTCCTATTCGGTGGTGCGCGGATGCGACCGCATCGTGCCGGTGGATGTTTATGTGCCGGGTTGCCCGCCGACAGCCGAGGCGTTGTTGTACGGCTTCATCCAGTTGCAAAACAAAATCAAACGAACTAATACCATTGCACGTTAGGGTTACTATGGCTGCTGATTTGAGTACATTGCGTACCAGTCTGCCGGGTTTGCTTGGCGACACGCTGACCGGCATGGAAGAAAGGCTGGGCGAGTTGACCGTGGAAGTCAAGGCTGCCGGAATGCTGGATACGTTGATGCAATTGCGCGATGCGGCAGGTTTCGAGCAGATGATAGACCTGTGCGGCGTGGATTACTCCGCTTATGGCGACGCAGAATGGAACGGCAAGCGTTTTAGTTACGACGTTACTCAGGAGGCCGTGTTAGCCTCCACCGAAGCGGGGCAAGCAGGTGTTGTGCCGAATGATGCAGGCTCGCAAACCCTCAAAGCACGTTTTGCCGTTGTCTATCACCTGCTTTCTGTTGCCCGCAACATGCGGTTGCGCGTGCGAGTGTTCGCCGAGAATGGCAACTTGCCGGTGCTGGAATCTGTCACGGATATCTGGCCTTGCGCAAACTGGTATGAGCGTGAAGCATTCGATTTGTATGGCATCGTGTTCACCGGGCATCCTGACTTGCGCCGCCTCTTGACCGACTATGGGTTTGTCGGAAATCCTTTCCGCAAGGATTTCCCGTTGTCCGGCCATGTGGAAATGCGCTACGACCCTGAACAGCGGCGTGTCGTGTATCAGCCGGTGTCGATCGAACCGCGCGAAGTGACGCCGCGCATCATACGTGACGAGCATTACGGCCGTAACTAAGAGAGATTCAGCGATGGCGGAAATAAAAAATTACACAATGAACTTTGGGCCACAGCACCCGTCGGCGCACGGTGTGTTGCGCCTGGTGCTGGAACTGGATGGCGAGGTTATCCAGCGCGCCGATCCGCATATCGGACTGCTGCACCGCGCTACCGAGAAGCTGGCCGAGCACAAAACCTACCTGCAATCCCTGCCCTACATGGATCGGCTGGACTATGTTTCCATGCTGACCAATGAACATGCCTATGTGTTGGCGGTCGAAAAATTGGCGGGCATCGAGGTGCCGTTGCGCGCACAGTATATCCGCGTGATGTATGACGAAATTACCCGCATCCTGAATCACCTGTTATGGTTGGGCGCGCACGCACTGGACATCGGTGCGATGACGGTGTTCCTGTACGCCTTCCGTGAACGCGAGGATTTGTTCGACGCTTACGAGGCGGTATCCGGCGCGCGCATGCACGCGGCCTACTATCGCCCGGGCGGCGTGTATCGCGATCTGCCGGACTCCATGCCGCAATATCAGGCATCGAAAATCCACAATGCCGCAGCGGTAAGTAAACTCAACGAAAACCGCCAGGGCTCGCTGCTCGATTTTCTGGAAGATTTCACCAATCGCTTCCCCGCCTACGTGGATGAATATGAAACGCTGCTGACCGACAACCGCATCTGGAAACAGCGCACGGTCGGCATTGGCGTGGTCACACCGGAGCGCGCATTGGCGCTGGGTTTTACCGGCCCGATGTTGCGCGGTTCAGGAGTGGAGTGGGATTTGCGCAAGAAACAACCGTACGAAGTCTATGACCGGATCGAGTTCGATATCCCGGTCGGAACCAAAGGCGATTCCTATGACCGTTACCTGGTTCGCGTCGAAGAGTTGCGCCAGTCCAACCGCATCGTCAAGCAATGCATCGCCTGGCTGCGCGACAACCCCGGCCCGGTGATGACGGACAATTTCAAATTTGCGCCGCCCAGGCGCGAGGCGATGAAACAGAATATGGAAGAACTGATCCATCACTTCAAGCTGTTCACCGAAGGGATGCATGTGCCGGCCGGCGAGGCCTATGCCGCGGTGGAGCACCCCAAGGGCGAGTTCGGCATTTACCTGATTTCCGACGGTGCGAACAAGCCCTATCGCATGAAGATACGCGCGCCCGGTTTTGCACATATGGCAGGGCTGGACGAAATGGTGCGCGGCCACATGATTGCCGACGTGGTGACCATAGTCGGCACGCAGGATATAGTTTTCGGTGAGGTGGATCGCTGATGTTATCCGAACAAATACAAGCCAAAATCAACCGCGAGTTGAAGAAGTACCCGGCGGATCAAAAACAGTCCGCGGTGATGTCCGCCCTGCGTTTCGTGCAGGATGAAAAGGGCTGGATAGCCGCCGATGACATGGCGGATGTGGCGGCCTATCTCGGCATGCCGCAGATGGCGGTGTACGAGGTGGCGACCTTCTACCACATGTACAACCTCAAGCACATGGGCAAGCATACCTTGACTGTGTGCACCAATTTGTCCTGCACCTTGTGCGGCGCATTGGATACCGTCAAGTACATAGAAACAAAATTGGGCATCGGCATGGGCGAAGTGACGGCGGATGGCAAATTCGGCCTGCGCGAGGGCGAGTGCATGGGGGCATGTAAAGACGCGCCGCTGTTGACTGTCAGCAACAATAAATTATGCGGCCGCATGACCGCGGAAAAAATCGATCAATTATTGGCGGAACTGGATAAGTCATGAACGGACCGGTTATTTATACGACATTAGAGTTCGACCAGCCCTGGACGCTGGAGAATTACCTCAAGGTGGGCGGTTATCAGGCGCTGCGTAAAATACTCGCGGAAAAAACGCCGCCCGACGCGATCATCGCCGAAGTCAAACTGTCGGCATTGCGCGGGCGAGGGGGAGCGGGTTTCCCGACCGGCCTGAAGTGGAGCTTCATGCCGAAGAACTACACTGGCGACAAGTATATCGTCTGTAACTCCGACGAGGGAGAGCCGGGCACCTGCAAGGACTGGGATATCCTGCGTTACAACCCGCATGCGCTGATTGAAGGCATGGCCATTGGCGCTTACGCCATGGGGGGCGTGAAGGTGGGTTACAACTACATACACGGTGAAATTTTTGAGGCCTATGAGCGCATGGAAGCCGCCTGCGAGGAGGCGCGCAAGGCAGGTTATCTGGGCAAGGGCATACTCGGCAGCGATTTCGAGTTCGACCTGCACAACCACCTGGGCTACGGCGCTTACGTCTGCGGCGAGGAAACCGCGCTGCTCGAATCCATCGAAGGCAAGAAGGGCCAGCCGCGCTACAAGCCCCCGTTCCCTGCCAGCTACGGGCTATACGGCAAGCCGACCACGATCAACAACACCGAGACTTTCGCCAGCATCCCCTACATCATCCGCGAGGGCGGGCAGAAATTCCTCGAACTGGGCAGGCCGAACAACGGTGGCACCAAACTTTTTTCCGTGTCGGGTCATGTCAACAACCCCGGCAACTTCGAATTACCCTTGGGCACGCCGTTCAGGAAACTGCTGGAACTGGCCGGAGGTGTGCGCGACGGGCACAAGCTGAAAGCGGTGATTCCCGGCGGTTCATCCATGCCGGTGCTGCCGGGCGAGATCATGATGGAATTGGACATGGATTATGACTCCATCGCCAAAGCCGGTTCCTATCTGGGCAGCGGCGCGGTGATCGTGATGGACGAAACCGTGTGCATGGTGCGCGCCCTGGAGCGGCTGTCCTATTTTTACCATGAAGAATCGTGCGGGCAGTGCACGCCGTGCCGCGAAGGTACCGGCTGGCTATACCGCATCGTGCATCGAATCGAGGGCGGCAAAGGGCGGCCGGAGGATCTGGATTTATTGCTCGACCTGTGCGGCAACATTGCCGGGCGCACCATCTGCGCGCTGGGTGATGCGGCTGCCTGGCCGGTGCAAGGCATGCTCAAACATTATCGCAGTGAGTTCGAGTATCACATCGAGCACAAGCGTTGCTTGGTGGGGGCATAGCTCATGATCAACGTTGAAATTGACGGCAAACGTGTGGAAATTGAAAACGGTCGCACCGTTATCGAAGCGGCGCATCTGGCTGGCATCTATATCCCGCATTTCTGCTATCACAAGAAATTGTCCATTGCCGCCAACTGCCGCATGTGCCTGGTGCAGGTCGAGAAGGCGCCCAAGCCTGTACCCGCCTGCGCCACACCGGTGGCCGAAGGCATGAAAGTGTTCACTTCCTCGGAAATGGCTGTTAAGGCACAGAAGGGGGTGATGGAATTTTTGCTGATCAACCATCCGCTGGATTGCCCGGTTTGCGATCAAGGGGGCGAATGCCAACTGCAGGATCTGTCCGTAGGCTACGGCGGGACGGCATCGCGCTACAACGAAGAAAAACGCGTGGTGATGCACAAGGATATCGGCCCGCTGATTTCCACCATGGAAATGAGCCGCTGCATCAACTGCACCCGCTGCGTGCGCTTCAGCCAGGAAATCACCGGAATGATGGAACTGGGGCAGGCGTTTCGCAGCGAACACGCCGAGATCATGGCGTTCGTGGGCAAGACGGTGGATTCCGAACTTTCCGGCAATATGATAGACCTGTGCCCGGTCGGTGCGCTGACCAGCAAGCCATTCCGCTATAGCGTGCGCAACTGGGAACTGTCGCGCCGCAAGTCCGTCAGCCCGCACGACGGCCTCGGTTCCAACCTGGCGGTGCAGGTCAAGAACAACCGCGTGATGCGCGTGTTGCCGGTCGAAAATGAAGCCATCAACGAGTGCTGGCTGTCGGACAAGGACCGCTTCAGCTATGAGGGGCTGAATTCCGGCGAGCGCCTGACCAAGCCGATGATCAAGCAGGAAGGCAAATGGAATGAAGTGGAATGGCCGGTCGCGCTGGAGTATGTGGCGAATGCACTGAGCCAGGTAGCGAACTGTGCCGGGGCAGGGGAGGTTGGCGCGCTGGCCACGCCGCATTCCACCCTGGAAGAGCTCTACCTGCTGCAGAAGTTGATGCGCGGCCTGGGCAGCCACAACATTGATTTTCGCCTGCGCCAGTCGGATTTCAGCGCCGACGGCAAGCAGGCCGGCGTGCCCTGGCTGGGCATGCCGGTTGCTGAAATCAACACCCGCGACCGCTTGCTGATCGTGGGCAGCTTCCTGCGCAAGGATCAACCTCTGTTGGCGCAGCGCATCCGCCAGGCGGTGAAAAAGGGCGCGCAGGTCAATATTGTCCATTCTGCGGATGACGATCTGCTGATGAAAGTGGCGAACAAGGCCATCGTCGCGCCGGATGCCATGACGAATGTGCTGGCGCAAATACTGAAGGCACTGGCTGCCGACAAACAGGCTGCCGTGGATGCCACGGTGCAAAATATAAAAGTGGGCAGCGCCGCTGCTGCCATCGCCACCAGCTTGGCGAGCGGCGAACGGGTTGCCGTGCTGCTTGGCAATTTCGCCCAGCAGCACCCGCAAGCGGCGCAACTGCAACTGCTGGCGCAGCAAATCGCCGCACTGTGCGGTGGGCAATTCGGTTTCCTGGGTGAGGCTGCCAATAGCGTGGGCGGGTATCTGGCGCAGGCGGTGCCGGGGATTGCCGGAATGAATGCCGCAGCGATGCTGGCTGCGCCGCGCAAGGCCTACATCCTGCTCAACGCCGAGCCGGAACTGGATTGCGCCGACTCACAACAAGCGCTGTCTGCCATGCATGCCGCCGACCTGGTGGTGGCGCTGAGCGCTTACAAGCACCATGCGCTGGATTATGCCAATGTGCTATTGCCGATTGCGCCGTTCACCGAAACTTCCGGTACTTTTGTCAGCGCCGAAGGCCGCGTGCAAAGTTTCAATGGTGCGGTCAAACCCTTGGGTGAGGCGCGCCCGGCATGGAAAGTATTGCGTGTGCTGGGCAACCTGCTCGATGTTGCCGGCTTCGATTACGACAGCAGCGAAGCGGTGCGCGACGAGGTGCTGGCTGGTGTTGATATTCCCGCCAAATTGAACAACACCTTGCAAGGCATGGTAATGCAAGCTGTGGGCAGCAATGCTACGGTCGGCTTGCAGCGCGTAGCCGAGGTGCCGATCTACTCTGCTGACGCCATCGTGCGTCGCGCCGTTTCGCTGCAAAAAACCCGTGATGCCGACACCCCGCGTGTAGCGATGCGCGGCGATGAACTGAAGAAACTTGGCGTGTCGCAGGGCGGTCAGGTAAAAGTCAGCCAGGGTGAGAAAAGTGTGTGCCTGGCTGTGGTGGCGGATGACAGTTTGCCAGGCGGCGTGGCTCGGGTGGCAGCCGGCCATGCGGTCACGGTCGGGCTGGGCGCGATGTTCGGAACGATAACTGTGGAACCGATAACTGGGGAACGGGCATGATGGAATTGCTGCAATCTTTGCAACAGGCCGGGCTTGAATTGCTCGGCCCGGCATGGTATCCGATCTGGACGGCGGTGAAAATCATGGTCATCACGGTGCCGATCATGCTTACGGTTGCCTATCTGACGCTGGCTGAACGCAAGGTCATCGGTTACATGCAAGTCCGTATCGGCCCGAATCGCGTCGGCCCTTACGGCTTGCTGCAACCGCTCGCCGACGGCGCGAAATTGCTGTTCAAGGAAATCATCACTCCAACTGGCTCGAACAAATTCCTGTTCATTGCGGCGCCTATTCTGGGCCTGGCGCCCTCTCTGGCGGCATGGGCGGTGATGCCGTTCAACGACGGGATGGCGCTGACCAATATCAATGCCGGGCTGTTGTATATTCTGGCGATGACCTCGCTGGCGGTGTACGGCATCATTATCGCCGGCTGGGCTTCCAACTCCAAGTATGCCTTCCTCGGCGCGGTGCGTTCTGCCGCGCAGATCGTATCGTATGAAATCGCCATGGGTTTCGCGCTGGTGTGTGTGCTGATGGCTTCGCAAAGCATGAATCTGGGCGACATCGTGCGCGGACAGCAAAGCAGCGCCGGCCTGTTTGGCTGGTACTTCATCCCTCTGTTCCCGATGTTTCTGGTGTACCTGATTTCTGGTGTGGCGGAAACCAACCGCGCGCCGTTCGACATGGCCGAGGGTGAGTCGGAAATCGTCGCGGGCTTCCATGTCGAATATTCAGGCATGGCGTTCGCGATGTTCTTCCTGGCAGAATATGCCAACATGATCCTGATCTCCTTCCTTACTTCGATCATGTTTCTGGGCGGATGGCTGTCGCCGCTGCCGTTTCTGCCGGACAGTTTCATCTGGCTGCTGGGCAAGGCTTCCTTCCTGCTGTTCGTGTTTCTGTGGCTGCGCGCGACTTTTCCGCGCTACCGCTATGACCAACTGATGCGGCTGGGCTGGAAAGTATTCATTCCGCTCACCATCATCTGGGTGGTGGTGGTTGCCGTGTGGATGCAAACCCCGTATTGGCTGTGGTAGGGGCGCGATTAATCGCGCCCGTACAAGGATACCCATACTTAAAGATATAAGACATGGAAAAAGTAATAAATTTCTTCAAGACCTTCCTGCTCTATGAGTTGGTCAAGGGCATGGCGCTGACCGGGCGGTATTTCTTCGCGCGCAAGATCACCGTGCAGTACCCGGAAGAGAAAACCCCGCAGGGGTTTCGTTTCCGTGGCCTGCACGCGCAACGCCGCTATGCCAATGGCGAAGAGCGCTGCATAGGCTGCAAGCTGTGTGAAGCGGTGTGCCCGGCGCTGGCCATTAAAATCGAACTGGCCGAACGTGAGGACGGCACGCGGCGTACCACGCTGTATGACATTGACCTGACCAAGTGTATTTTCTGCGGTTTTTGCGAGGAATCCTGCCCGGTGGATGCCATTGTGGAAACCCGTGTGTTTGAGTACCACGGCGAAAAACGCGGCGACTTGTATTACACCAAGACTATGTTGCTGGCGATGGGCGACAAACATGAAGAGCAGATTGCCAAAGATCGCGCGGCAGATGCGAAGTATCGCTAACTTGAAAAATATTTTAGCCACGGATTAACACGGATGTGCACGGATAAGAAATTTGCAGTGCAGCGTTTCTGGATCGCCCGAATGACGTGCCCGGAATCAAGACAACCAATTGTCTTAATCCGTGTTTCATCCGTGCTCATCCGTGGCTGATTGCGGTTAAAAGTTTGGGGATATTGCTAATGAATTTTGAAACTATCGTGTTTTATGGGTTTGCGGCGTTGATCGTGTTCGCGGCATTGCGCGTGATTACCGCACGCAATCCGGTGCATGCGGTGCTATTTTTGGTGCTGGCGTTCATTGGTTCTGCCGGCATCTGGTTGTTGCTGGAGGCAGAATTTCTTGCCATCACGCTGGTGCTGGTGTACGTCGGCGCGGTTATGGTGCTATTCCTGTTCGTGGTGATGATGCTGGATATTAATCTGGTTCAGTTGCGTAAAGACTTATGGCGCTGGCTACCATTCGGGGCGGTATTGGCCGGTTTGATGGCGTTCGAGATGATCTGGGTGCTGGGTTCCACCGAAACCTCCGGTGGCAAGGCAGCCATCAAGCATGCGGCCGATTACAGCAATACCAAGGAATTGGGGCGTTTAATTTATACCGATTACGTTTACCCGTTCGAGATTGCCGCAGTGTTGCTGCTGGTGGCGATGGTGGCCGCGATAGCCTTGGCACTGCGCCGCCGCAAGGACGCCAAATCGCAGGTGGTATCCGAACAGGTAGCGGTCAAAAAAGCAGATCGTTTGCGCATTGTGACCATGCAGAGCGAAAGCAAAGAGTGAGTCAATCAAGGGAGCGAGAAGAGTGCTAACACTGTCACATTATCTGGTACTGAGCGCCGTGCTGTTTGCCATCAGCGTGGTCGGCATCTTTTTGAACCGCAAAAACCTGATCGTGCTGTTGATGGCGATTGAAATGATGCTTCTGGCGGTAAACACCAATTTTGTGGCGTTTTCGCATTATTTGAACGATACCGCAGGACAAGTTTTTGTATTCTTCATTCTAACCGTGGCCGCTGCCGAAGCAGCCATCGGTTTGGCGATATTGGTGGTGCTATTCCGCAACCTGAATACCATCAACGTGGACGATCTCGATAGCTTGAAAGGGTGACGCACACTATGGATATGTTAGGTTTGTACCTGCTGGTTCCCCTGGCCCCGTTGGCCGGAGCGGTTCTCGTCGGCCTTTTCGGCAAGGCGCTTGGGCGCACCTGGTCGCATCGCATCACTATCCTGCTGGTGGCAGTATCTTTCTTTGCTTCGCTGCGGATATTCCAGGATGTACTGGGCGGGCACATTTTCAACGGCACAGTTTACCAATGGATGACATCGGGCAACACCAGCTTCGAAGTCGGTTTCCTGATTGACCGCCTGACCGTGCTGATGATGCTGGTCGTCACTTTCGTGTCGCTGATGGTGCACATCTACACCATCGGCTACATGGCGGAAGACGCGGGTTATCAGCGTTTCTTCAGCTACATCTCATTGTTCACCTTCTCAATGCTGATGCTGGTGATGTCCAACAACTTCATGCAATTGTTTTTCGGCTGGGAAGCGGTGGGGCTGGTTTCATATTTGTTGATCGGTTTCTGGTACACGCGCGACACGGCGATTTACGCCAACCTCAAGGCGTTCCTGGTCAACCGCGTGGGCGACTTCGGGTTTTTACTGGGCATCGGCCTGGTGCTGATGGTGTTTGGCAGCCTGGATTACGCGACGGTGTTTGCCAATGCGCAGAGCCACGCCAAGGATATCGCGCCGATTCCCGGCGTATCGTGGAACATGATGTCCGCAATCTGCATCCTGCTGTTCATCGGCGCAATGGGCAAGTCTGCACAATTCCCGCTGCATGTATGGCTGCCCGATTCGATGGAAGGCCCGACTCCGATCTCCGCACTGATCCACGCCGCAACCATGGTGACCGCCGGCATCTTCATGGTGGCGCGCATGTCACCGCTGTTCGAACTGTCCGACACCGCGCTGTCCTTCGTCATGGTTATCGGCGCGATCACTGCGCTGTTCATGGGTTTTCTCGGCATCATCCAGAACGACATCAAGCGCGTGGTGGCTTATTCGACGCTGTCGCAACTCGGCTACATGACCGTGGCGCTCGGTGCATCGGCTTATTCGGTGGCGATCTTCCACCTGATGACCCACGCATTCTTCAAGGCGCTGCTGTTCCTGGCTGCCGGTTCGGTGATCATCGCCTTGCACCACGATCAGGACATCCGCAACATGGGCGGGCTGAGGAAATACATGCCCATTACCTGGATCACTTCCTTGATAGGCTCGCTGGCTTTGATCGGCACACCGCTTTTTTCCGGCTTCTACTCCAAGGAAAGCATCATCGAAGCGGTGCATCTGTCGCATCTGGCAGGTTCCGGTTTCGCCTACTTTGCCGTCGTGGCAGGGGTTTTCGTGACGGCTTTTTATTCATTCCGCATGTATTTTCTGGTGTTCCACGGCGAGGAGCGTTTCGGTAAGAATCATCATGACCATCAGGGCGACCATGAGGACGAGGAGGTTTCCGCCGATCACCATCACGGCCTCGCTCCCGGCCAGAAGCCGCACGAAACGTCGTGGGTGGTGACGCTGCCGCTGATATTGCTGGCTATTCCCTCTGTGGTGATAGGCTACATTGCCTTCGAACCCCTGATGCATGCGGGCTATTTCGGCGATTCGATTTTCATCGAGGAGCACCATGACGCATTGAAGATAATGCACGAGGAACTGGAATATCCGTTCGCCATGGCGCTTCATGCGCTGACCACCCTGCCGTTCTGGCTGGCGCTATCCGGCGTAGTGACCGCTTGGTACTTTTATCTCAAGCAACCGTCGATTCCGGCAGCGATCAAACGGAACTTCAGTTTCATTTACAGGATACTGGAGCGCAAGTACGGCTTTGATGATTTCAATGACTGGTTCTTTGCTGGCGGCGCACGCGGGGCAAGCCGCATTCTGTGGAAATTCGGTGACGTGAAGCTGATTGACGGGTTAATGGTGAATGGTTCGGCGAAACTGGTCGGCATGTTCTCTGGAGTGCTGCGCCACATACAAACCGGCTACATTTACCACTATGCTTTCTCCATGATCATTGGTGTGTTCGCTTTACTTACGATGCGAACCTGGTTCGAATGAGGCAGCAGTTTGAATAAGGAATTAGCATGATTTTTGGGTTTTCTGTGTTAAGCGTGGTCATCTGGTTGCCGATTATTTTTGGCATCCTTGTCCTGGCCACCGGTAGCGACCGCAATGCGCCGTTGGCGCGCACCATCGCCCTGATTGGCGCCATACTTGGCTTTCTGGTGGCAATCCCGCTGTACACCGGCTTCGACAGGATGACCAGCGCCATGCAGTTCGTCGAGAAGACCGACTGGATTATCCGCTACAACATCCATTACCACCTTGGCGTGGATGGTATCTCGGTGCTGTTTGTCCTGCTCAACAGCTTCTTCACACCTCTGGTGGTGATTGCTGGTTGGAAGGTGATCGAAAAGCACGTGGCGCAATACATGGCCGCCTTCCTGATTATGTCCGGCCTGGTCAACGGCGTGTTCGCGTCGCTGGATGCCGTGCTGTTCTACGTGTTCTGGGAGGCCATGCTGATCCCGATGTTCATCATCATCGGTGTGTGGGGCGGCCCCAACCGCGTGTATGCGGCGGTCAAGTTCTTCCTCTACACCTTGCTCGGTTCGCTGTTGATGCTGGTCGCTCTGCTGTACCTGTACAACCAGTCAGGCGGCAGTTTTGATATCCTCGACTATCACCAGATGGCAATTCCGATGACCGCGCAGATGCTGGTGTTCATCGCTTTCTTCACGGCTTTTTCGGTAAAGGTGCCGATGTTCCCGGTGCATACCTGGTTGCCGGACGCACACGTGGAAGCGCCTACCGGCGGTTCGGTGATACTGGCCGCGATTATGCTGAAGGTGGGTGCATACGGCTTCATCCGCTTTTCCTTGCCGATTACGCCCGACGCCAGCCACAAACTGGCCGGTGTGATGATCACCCTGTCGCTGATCGCGGTGGTGTATATCGGCCTGGTTGCGCTGGCCCAGTCCGACATGAAGAAGCTGGTGGCATACTCCTCGATTTCGCACATGGGCTTCGTCACGCTGGGTTTGTTTGTTTTCAATGCTTACGGCATGGAAGGCGCGCTGTTGCAGATGATCTCGCACGGTTTTGTGTCCGGCGCGCTGTTCCTGTGCATCGGAGTAATGTATGACCGCATGCATTCGCGGCAGATTGCCGATTACGGCGGCGTGGCCAACACCATGCCGGTGTTCGCCGCTTTCTTCATGCTGTTCGCCATGGCCAACGTCGGGCTGCCCGGCACCAGCGGTTTTGTCGGCGAGTTCATGGTGATCATGGGGGCGGTCAAGGCCAACTTCTGGTATGCCTTCCTTGCCGCCAGCACGCTGGTTTTCGGCGCGGCCTACACACTTTGGATGTACAAGCGGGTGATCTTTGGCGCGGTGGCCAACCACCATGTCGCCGAGCTGAAAGACATCACGCTGCGAGAAAAGTTGGTGTTCGCCATCCTGGCGTTGACCGTATTGGGCATGGGTCTGTATCCGTTGCCTTTCAGCGAGATCATGCACGCGTCGGTGAATGACTTGCTGGTGCATGTTGCCCGTTCCAAGCTATAGCCCACCAATTGAGGAAGCCATGAGTTTCTTGCACACCTTGTTACCCGCTTATGCAGAGATATTTTTGCTGCTGATGGCGTGCGCGATCCTGATCCTGGATTTGTTCATTGCCAGCACAAACAAAACGCTGACCTATGCTCTGGTGCAGGCCGCTCTGCTGGGCTGCTCGCTGATTACCGTGGCGACCCATCAGCAAGGTGTTACCCACCTGTTCAACAATATGTTTGTGGATGACCTGATGTCCGATGTGCTCAAGCTGCTGAGCTATCTGGCCGTGTCCATGATGCTGGTGTATTCGCGCAGCTACCTGATGGTGCGCGGCCTGTTCACCGGCGAGTTCATGGTGCTGACGCTGTTTGCCCTGCTCGGCATGATGGTGATGATTTCCGCCAGCCACTTCCTCACCCTGTACCTCGGGCTGGAATTACTGTCGCTCAGCCTGTATGCGATGGTTGCGCTGCAACGCGATTCCGCCACGGCCACCGAAGCCGCGATGAAATATTTTATTCTCGGCGCGCTGGCTTCCGGCCTGCTGCTATACGGCATGTCCATGCTGTACGGCGCCACCGGCACACTGGAAGTGGCCGCAGTATCGGATGCCATCAAGCACGGTGTGCAGAATAAAGAATTGCTGGTATTCGGCCTCGTGTTCATAGTGTCTGGCTTGGCGTTCAAGCTGGGTGCCGTGCCGTTCCACATGTGGGTACCGGACGTATATCACGGCGCCCCCACCGCCATGACCATGCTGATCGGCACCGCGCCCAAGCTCGCCGCCTTCGCCTTCGTCATGCGCATCCTGGTGGAAGGTTTGCAGCCGTTGATGGTGCACTGGTCCGGCATGCTGGCGATCCTCGCCGTGCTGTCCATGGCGGTCGGCAACATCACCGCCATCGCACAGGCCAACTTGAAGCGTATGCTGGCTTACTCCACCATTGCGCACATGGGCTTCCTGCTGCTGGGCGTGCTGAGCGGCGGCATCGATGGCTACGGCTCCGCCATGTTCTATGCCGTGATTTACGTGCTGATGAGCCTGGGTGGTTTCGGCATGATCATGCTGCTGTCACACGAGGGTTTTGAGGCAGACAAGCTCGACGACTTCAAGGGGCTTAACCAGCGCAGTCCGTGGCTCGCCTTCATCATGCTGTTGCTGATGTTCTCGATGGCCGGCGTACCGCCCACTGTGGGTTTTTACGCCAAATTCGCGGTACTCAGCGCGGCGGTGAACGCCGGGCACATACCGTTGGTCGTGATCGCCGTGCTGTTCTCGCTGATCGGCGCGTTCTACTACCTGCGCATCGTCAAGCTGATGTATTTCGATGCCCCGGAAAGCCATGTCCCGATCGGCATTCAGCCGGACAGCGGCCTGCTGATCTCGGCCAATGGATTGGCGGTGCTGGCCTTGGGCATCATGCCCAGCACCCTGTTGTCGGTGTGCGCCGCGTCGGTGCAGCAGTCGCTGTTGCTGCATTAAGCGGCGCGCACGGTATAGAGGCTATGCCGGTTCTTCGCGGTATCGGCATTGAAAATTCCGGCCAATTGCTTTTGCAGGTTTATTGGTTGTTATCCAAGAACTCAAAACACACCGCGCCCGCCTCATTCTCCCGCAGCGCCAACCGGTAGCCGTGTTGCCCTGCCCAACGCGCGGCCTGGTATAGCCCAACGCCCAGACCGTTCTCGGACGGCACTACAGTTTGCAGCAACTGGCGCGCCAGCGGTGCGGGAATGGCGTCGCCGCTATCACAGACAAGCAAGGAAAATGGCTGCGCGCACAGGGTGACGCGGATGAAAATGCCGGGCTGTTGCAGGCGCTTGTTTCCAGCGTTGTCGATCAGATTGTCGGCCACGCAATCGAACAGGGCGGCGGGAATTTTTTCATCTGTCAGCGCCCCTTCGCACGCCCATTCGATGGCTGCATACTGGTGGCGCTGGCGCAGGCTCTCCCACCAGGCCGCAACGGACAGCAGGGAAGATTCGTTTTCCAGTTGTGGAACCTTGAGCTTGGACAGGGTCATCTCGATGCGCTGCACCAGCACCGGCAATTGTCGCCGCAACAGCGGAAAGGCTTCTTCTTCGCGGTGTTGTGCGATGGACGCCAGCGCAAGCAGCGATTGCAACATGTTCTTGAGATCATGCGTCAGGCGCGCGCCGGCTTCATAGATGGCCTGCAAGCGGGTCACTTCGCGCAGGCGCTGTTCGCGCCGCTTGGCCTGGAGGAAATAGCCCAGCATTTGGGCCAGCAGATGGATATGCAGCACCACCGAAGATGCGATGGACTGCTTGCTGAACAGCGTTAAACGCAAGCCCTGCTCTTCGATTTCGATATAGTGGGGGCTGAATTCGCCGAGGCGGCCAGAACTTTCCTCGGCCTGCCAAACCACGCCGGACAGCCACGGCAGCGCGGCGAGATCGGCGGCGGCCTGCTCCAGGAAAGATGCCGGGCTCTGCTCGTAATGGGCGGTTTCGGCCAGTTGCCTGAGCCAGCTTTCGAACGGGGTGCCGATATTCAGCAGATAGCGCGAGAACAGCGGCTGCAAGCCGGTAAAGCCGAAGCGCGGGTTCCACAACCAGCCCAGCGCGAGCAGCACCAGCGCCATGATGAACAAGGTGCGCAGCAGCGCTTCCATATAATCCATATGCGCCAGCGTCATGAAGGCCAAGCTGCCGAGCACCAGTTGCGTGAGCAGCAAAAACAACAGCAGGCTGTAGAAAAAATCCACCGCATGCACGGTCTCCAATTGCTCTTTTTCCACCGGCACGAATAACATACCCAGCAGCAGCAGCGGAAAAACCACGCCCATCAAGCTGCTTTCAACTTCGCTCATATGCACCGCAAACAGATGCGGCGCCACCCACAACAACAGCACTCCGAGCAGATACGCCATCACGCTCAGATACAGGAAGCGCAGCCAGCGGACACGGAAGGCGAACACACGACCGCCCACCAAAGCAAACAGCCCGCCCACCCAGAATGCCAGCAGCCACCAGTTGAGCCATAGATACACCACGCTGCCGGCGCAGACGATGAACACCACCCCGCCGAGGCTTAATTCCTGCTCGCCGCGCCATAATGGCTGCCACATCAGGAACAGGCCAAAATGCGTGAGCAATAACGGGCGCAACCAGATGCTATCCACCTCCAGCCAGAGCGCAAAGTGCAGCGTGGCAAGCATGGCAAACAATAGCCAGCGGCTGGAAGGGTATATTTTTTTATACATGGCTGTCGCCATACAGTCATCTTTCCGTCAGAATTCCGTCACTCATAAAGAGCGCATAACCAGTCGAAAGCACCACATGCGCCTATCGGCGCGGGTTTCAGGCATACTCAAGTGGCTGGCATGACCCTTGCTGATAATTTGGTTGCAGTTAAAAATTATATGCTTAACAGGAGATAGAAATCATGAAACGCAACCAATCCGGCTTTACTTTAATCGAAATCGCCATTGTGCTGGTGATTATCGGCCTGCTGCTCGGCGGCGTGCTGAAGGGTCAGGAACTGATCAACAGCGCCAAAGTGAAAAACCTCGCTTCCGATTTCAAAAACGTCCCGGTGTTCATCTACGGCTATCAGGACAAATTCAAGGCATTGCCGGGGGATGACTCTGCGGCGACCACTCACTTGGCGCAATCTGGTGTGACCATAACATCAGGTAATGGCTCTGGTGTAATTGATGGCGTCTGGAACGCAACAACAGGTGAGTCGTTCCAATTCTGGCAACACGTGCGTTTGGCTGGTTTTGGCCCGGGGGCAACAGACACTGGCGCTGGCGACTACATACCCAAAAACGCGGTGGGTGGAAAGATAGGCGTCACCAATTCCTTGACTGATACTCCGATCACCAATATGAAAGGGACGTATGTCGTTTGTTCCACCTCCATTCCAGGGAAATTTGCCAAGCAACTCGATGTTACGCTGGATGATGGTCAGACCGACAGCGGCTCGGTGATGGTAGCTGCTTCCGGTGCGACAGGTGCGTCAACATTAAATAGTATCAATGATGACACCACTTACCTGGTGTGCATGGGCTTCTAAAGCACTACCCGACTGCAAAGCCCGCCTCGGCGGGCTTTTTGTTACCTTGCAATCAAGCATCGTAGAGCGCATTCCACACACCACGTTGATCCACCGAGTGTTGGTGCATGGAATGCACCCAACGAAACTACCAAACCCTGAAACGGAACGCTCAAGCAAGCGATGCGGGCGGAAAATCTGGAGACCGTGGTGCGCAAGATGATCCGGGAAGATATGCGCAAGGCAGCGTAATACAAATAAATTCCCATGACTCCATCCCTGATCTTTGCGCATCGCGGCGCCAATAGGGAAGCTGCGGAAAACACCCGCTTGGCTTTCGATAAAGCGCTGGAATATGCTGTTGATGGCATGGAAACGGACGTTCAACTCAGCCGCGATGAAGTTGCCGTGCTGTGGCATGACCGGTTTCTCGGTAAGGTGGGTTTGCCTGACAAACATGTTGACGATTTCGATTTTTCCCAGTTGCGGGCGATGAATTTCGCCGGGCATTTTTCTTCTGGCGCTGCTCCGGAAGGCATCATGAGCCTGAAAGAATTCCTGGATGCTTACCGCAAACGTTGCCGCTTGCTGATAGAAATCAAGAACCGCGCATGGGAGCCATCCTCCCGCCATGAAATAAAAGTGCGGCAAACACTTGAGTTGGCCAGAGTGGTTGATGGCGCGGCGCAGGGTGATGCCATCATGGTTTCCTCATTCAATCTCGCCAGCCTGGTCTATGCCCATCAGTGCGCGCCTAAGTTTCCGCTGGTGTACAACTGTGAACCCGAGCAGACGTTGGAAGATGCGCAGCGTGTCCTGATCGAGCAACCTTTCCTGTACGGGCTATGCCTGCCCATAGCGCCCCTTGATGATGCGATGGTCAAGCTGCTGCGCGACCACGGCAAATGCATCGCGGTTTACACCTGCAACAGCGATGAGGAAATCGGCAAGGCGCTGGAATTGGGAGTGGATATTCTCATCAGCGATGTGCCGCAAAAGGCCTTGCAGATGAGGGGCAGGTGAACCTGATAATGTTGCCTTCGCTCGGTGGGTACGCTACACCCTTGACTACGCTCAGGACAAACTTTGCCCGATCTGCAAGAAAACGGTTTATTGTTCTGATTCCGGGCCGCCCGGATCAGGTGGTGTGATGAATTTTTCCAGTGAATGAATTAGCATGGATTCCAATACCGCCAAATTGGCTTGGTTAAAGACCCTGTACCCAGGCTATTTCTCCTTGACCATGGCGACGGGGATCATCGCTATCGCTCTGGGTATGCTCGAGAGGCGAATACTATCGGAGGCGCTGTATGCGATCACGCTGATTTCCTGGTGTACGCTATTGGCTCTATATACTTGGCGCCTCATGCGTTTCCCGAAAGTCGTATGGGATGAGCTGATGAATCCGCAAACAACTTTCTTCTTCTTTTCATTTGTTGCTGCAACCGATATTTGCGGGATATTGTTTTTTCTCCACGGCCTGAAAGACCTGTCGCTTGCATGCTGGATATGCGCTTTCTTGTCTTGGGCAGTGCTGCTTCAGTGTAGTTTCAGTGTCCTGACACTCCGTCATGCCGAGCGGAAATTGAATGTCGTTCACGGTGGCTGGCTGATGAGCATTGTGGGCACGCAATCACTTGTATTGCATGGCCTGAATGTTATCCCGCAACTGGGAAATTATGCCGCCTATATGATGGTGTGGCTCTATATGTTATGGGGAATCGGCTTAATTCTTTATGGAATTTTCGTAACACTGTTTTGTTATCGCATCTTCTTTTTGGAGATGACTGATGATGATTACACACCGTTGATGTGGGTCATTATGGGAGCCGCTGCCATCAGCGCCAATGCCAGCAGCGCATTGGCGCTATCAACCCCCATCATGTCGGTTCTTGTTCCTTTGCATCCCATTGTGGATATGGTGGCTCTTGTTTCCTGGGCGTGGGCTACCTGGTGGATACCTCTGCTGGTTGTTATCGGGGTTTGGAAGCATTTTGTTCGCCATATCCCGGTGCACTATGAGCCCAGGCAATGGAGCATCGTATTTCCTCTTGGCATGTACACCGTAACCAGTTTCCGGCTTGCGCTAGCGGCTGAATTCGAGCCGTTGCATTGGGTTTCTCATGTCATGCTATGGGTGGCTCTTGCCGTGTGGTGCGTGGTGATGTTTGGCCTGCTGCGTCACATGACACGGCAGCCAGAGGCTAAAATCATGATAGGCGAATGAGGGGCAATTGAAGCGCGATTTTTCATTGCTGCAAGGCCGCCAATTTGACCTGCTGGTCTGCGGCGGCGGTATTTACGGCGCATGGACCGCTTACGACGCGGTCTTGCGCGGACTGAAGGTCGCCATTGTCGAGCAGGGTGATTGGGCCGGTGCGACCTCATCCGCCTCCAGCAAGCTGATCCACGGCGGCCTGCGCTATCTGGAGTCGCTCGATTTCAAGCTGGTCAAGAAAGCGCTGGCGGAACGGCAGTTGCTGTTGGCAATGGCGCCGCATCGCGTCTGGCCGCTGCGCTTCGGCGTGCCGGTCTATGCGGACAGCCGCGTCGGCACATTCCAGTTGAAGACAGGTTTATCCATGTACGATTTTCTTGCAGGCAATCCAGGCCCGGACATGGCCCACCATCACTTTGACCAGAAATCTTTTGCCGCACGCTTCTCCTTTCTCGCTGGCACTGGCCTGAAAGGCGGCTTTACTTATGGCGATGCGCAGACCGATGATGCGCGGCTGGTGCTGGAATTGATCTCCGGCGCGATGGATGCCGGAGCGGTATGCGTGAATTATTGCAAGCTGACTGGATTGGTTGAGGCAAATGGGCGAGTGAGCGGCGCAACGGTTCAGGATCAACCCAACCACACCAGCACAGAAATTTCCGCGCGGCAAATCGTCAATACTATAGGCCAGTGGACGGCCGCATCGGAGCAAGGACGCGTCTGGTGCCGTCTGGACAAGGGCACGCATCTGGTCATGCCTGCGCTGCCGACCGACGAGGCCTTGCTGCTGACCGCCAAGTCTGACGGCCGGGTGTTTTTCATGATTCCCTGGTATGGCATGACACTGCTTGGCACCACCGATGCGGACTACAGCGGGAATATTGACCATGTCGTCGTAGAGCCGAAAGAGATTGCCTATCTGCTGGCCGAAGCCAATCACTACCTCAAGACTGCGTGGACGGAAAAAGATGTGGTCGGGAGTTATGCCGGTTTGCGCGTGATGAAGCGCAGCGATGAAGCATCGCCATCCGCCGCCAGCCGCGACTGGGAATTAAAAACAGCAAGCAACGGGGTGCATTATTCCATCGGCGGCAAGCTCACTTCGGCGCGGGAAGATGCTGCATGCATCGTCAACACGGTATGCGCGCAACTGGGTGTTGGTACACCCTGCGCAACCAGTCACCGCCGATTCCCGTGGGCGCCAGAAGGTAGTTATGCCGCGTGGTCTGTTGCCGCAAGTTCACGGGCAAGTCAGCTTGGCATCGATCAGGAAAGTGCAAAGTGGCTGATACGCCGCCACGGCAAACGTGTGGGCGAAGTGTTTTGCATCATTGAAAATGATCATCTTTTGGCGGAACGGATTGTGCCTGCACTGCCCTTCATTCATGCCGATCTGCTGTTTTGCGCGCACGACGAAATGACCATACACCTGGACGACCTGCTGCGCCGCCGCATACCATTGCTGATACTGACGAAGCTGGATGAAAGTGTATTGCGCCGCCTTGCCTCAGCGGTTGCCGCTACGATGGGTTGGGATGAGGCAGCGCTCAACCGAGAGGTAGGTCGGGCTTTGCCCGACACGTCGGGTTGAAACCCGACCTACGCTGAGATAATCAGGCATGTTCTCCGCCATCGCGCTCGATCTCGGCACCACATCCATCAAGGCTGGCTTGCTCAGTCAGGATGGTGTGTTCGGTAACATCGTCACAAGACCCACCCCGAAAATCACCGTTGCTGGCGGACATTACGAAAGCGATGCGCTAGCCTATGCGGCGATTGCCGAGCAGGTGCTTAATGAGTGCATCACGCAGGCAGGCGATTGCCGGGCTCTCGGCCTTTGCAGCCAACGCTCATCGTTCCTGATTTGGGAGCAAGCCACAGGCCAGCCGCTCACCCCGTTTATTTCATGGCAGGATAATCGCGGCGCGGCGAGCTGCGAGGCGCTGCGTGCGCATGAGAATTTAATCCGCGATCTCACCGGCTTGCCGCTGACACCCTATTATTTCGCACCCAAGCTGCGCAGCATGTTGCAGGACAATCCCGAGTGGCTGGTACGGCTGGAGCGGGGCGAACTGCTGGCAGGCACGCTGGACACTTTTTTGATCTGGCGCTGGACCGGCGGCAAACATTTTATTGCCGACGCATCCATGGCCGCGCGCACCCTGCTCATGGCCATCCGGCAGCAACAATGGTCGCCCATACTCTGTGGCTTGTTCGGCATACCCGCACATATCCTGCCAGAAATCAAACCTTCTGCAGGATTGAAACTGTTCTTGGATAATGGATTGATCCTGCAAGCCAGTGTCGGGGACCAATCCGCCGCGCTGATCGCCAGCATAGGGGAGAGCCAGGCTGAGGTTTTGGTCAATCTCGGCACGGGCTGCTTTGTCGTGCGCTATCTGCCCGCACAAAACCTGATACCGGAAAATGCCTGGCCAGATGGTTATTTGAAAACTTTGGTGTATCAGGACTGCGCACATCACACCCATTTCGCCACCGAGGGCACGCTCAACTCCATTGCCTCTGCGCTTGCGCCTTATCCGGTGGAGGATTGCCGGGTTGAAGATCTTGCGCTTGATGGCATTTTTTGCCTTGCTGAGCCTAGCGGCCTCGGCGCACCTTATTTCCGCAGTGACATCGGCATCCGGTTTTCCCAGTCGGTCGAGCATCTGACGCAATCCCGAATTGCCGCCCTGTTGCTGGAAGCCATAATTTTCCGGGTGGCGCGGATATTGGAAGACTTTCACCGCGCATCCGCTATTGAACGTGTTTACATTTCGGGCGGATTATCCGGATTAACCTGTTTGCAACAAGGCATCGCCCGGTGCGTACCATTTGATGTTTACCGCCTGTCGCAGGCCGAATCAAGCCTGCAGGGCGTCGCGCTCCTTGCGGCCGGAATGGCTCCGGCATTTCACCGGGAAGCTGAAAAAATATCGGTTGCACATGGCACCCAGGCGTTACCAGTAAAATACCGGCTCTGGAAGGGGTGGCTCGACGTTTTGCTGGACTCCTGATAATCCTGTCTAACAGCTTGTTAAGGAAAATGGGATTAGATAGCTCTTGCAGCGTTTTGGCTAGGCGAATATTATCCAGTCGCAAAACCGATTGACGCTACTTGTGCGACGCAACCTGCGACTGGATACAAGATTGTATAAGCAGAGCGGCACACTTTCATCGGAGTGAAACAGGTAGCGGAATATCTATGAATTTCTAAAGGGCAGAAGGGGAAAGCAATGAAAAAATGGACTGGCTGTTTAATCGCTTCGCTGTTGTGTTGTGGCCTGGCCTGGGCGGATGCACGCGATGATGCGAAAGCAGCGTATAACAAGGGAGATTATGCGCAGGCTTTCGAATTGATACGCCCGCTGGCCATTGATGGGGATGCACGCGCGCAATCCAGCATTGGCGCATTGTATGCCAATGGCCAAGGCGTAACGTTAGACTACCAGGAAGCCGTGAAATGGTTTCGCCTGGCTTCCGTGCAAGGGGACGTGCGCGGACAATTCAACCTTGGCCTTGCGTATGCCAACGGTAAGGGCGTAGCGCAAAACCATAGTATGGCGTACATGTGGCTCAAACTCGCTGAGGCTGGCGGCGAAGATAATGCAAGAAAAGATATTCTTGCATTGACTAAAAAAATGACGCCAGCCCAAATCGCTGAAGCGCAAAAATTGACAAATGAATGCAGAAAACGCAATTTCATGAACTGTGAATCAGGTATAAATTCAGCGCCTGTTCAAAAAACTTCTCAACCGCCTGCAAAACATTCCGAATCTGCCAAGGCCACAACCACACTGCAGAAGAAGCAAGCGCCTTCGGCAGCACCTGCTCAGACTTCTCAACCGTCTGCAAAACCCTCCGAGTCTGCCAAGGCCACAACCACACCGCAGAGGGAACAAGCGCCCGCAGCAGCACCTGCTCAAGCTTCTCAACCGCCTGCAAAACCCTCCGAGTCTGCCAAGGCCACAACCACACCGCAGAGGGAACAAGCGCCTGCAGCAGCACCTGCTCAAGCTTCTCAACCGCCTGCAAAACCCTCCGAGTCTGCCAAGGCCACAGCCACACCGCAGAAGAAGCAAGCGCCTGCAGCAGCACCTGCTCAGGCTTCTCAACCGCCTGCAACACCTTCCAGGCTTGTCAAGGCCACCACCACGCGACATAGGATTAAGTACCCCGATCTAAGGGAATGTTTGAACCTGCAAAACTATGAAGCCATCGCGAAATGCGCTCATGAGCCGAGGTAATTTCAAGGCAGGCCGCTCGCTTTCTCAACTCGCTGCCAGGTGAAAGTCGGATATTTGATAGAATGCCATCAGATACAGCCCTGGTGGCGATTGGTTGTTGGTATTCCAACATGTATATCGAAAATCCAAAAAATGTATAAAGCGTGGCTTTCCGGGCATGATGTGATTTTGATTTCCTGGCTCCTTGTTGTTTATTTGCAATCGCAGCGTGCCAAAAAAATTCCATATTAAAACTTTCGGCTGCCAGATGAACGAGTATGACTCGGACAAAATGGCGGATGTGTTGCGTGCCTGCGGTGAAGGCATGGAACAGACCGATACGCCGGAAGATGCCGACATCATCCTGTTCAATACCTGTTCGATACGCGAAAAGGCCAAGGAGAAGGTGTTTTCTGACTTGGGGCGTGCGCGCGAGCTTAAGCAGGCCAGGCCGGATTTGCTGATTGGGGTGGGCGGATGTGTAGCCAGCCAGGAAGGGGCGGCGATTGTGAAGCGCGCGCCTTACGTGGACGTGGTGTTCGGCCCGCAGACTTTGCATCGCTTGCCGCAGTTGTTGCAGGCGCGTCGGGATACCGGTCGCCCGCAAGTGGACATCAGTTTTCCTGAAATCGAAAAGTTCGATCATCTTCCAGCCCCGAAAACCACTTCCGGCACGGCTTACGTTTCCATCATGGAAGGTTGCAGCAAATACTGCACTTATTGCGTCGTGCCCTATACACGCGGTGAAGAAGTGTCGCGTCCGTTTGCGCATGTGCTGAGTGACGTGCAAGAACTGGTTGCGCAAGGTGTGAAAGAGATTACTTTGCTCGGCCAGAACGTGAACGCCTATTGCGGCGCAAGCGATGATGGCGATACGGTGGATTTTGCGTTTCTTCTGCAAGCGCTCGCTGCACTGGAAGGCATAGCAAGGTTGCGCTACAGCACCTCGCATCCCATGGAAATGACGCAGCGCCTGATTGATGTATATGCGGCTACGCCCAAGCTGGTAAGCCATTTGCACCTGCCGGTGCAGTCCGGTTCGGACCGCATCCTCGCGGCAATGAAACGCGGGCACACTGTGCTTGAATACAAATCCATCATTCGCCGGGTGCGCGCGGTGCGTCCGGATATTTGTGTCACCTCGGATTTTATCGTCGGCTTCCCCGGTGAAACTGAGCAAGATTTTGAGGCGACCATGCAGCTGATCGACGATGTGGGTTTTGATAACAGCTTCAGTTACCTGTATAGCCCGCGCCCCGGCACACCGGCTGCCGAAATGCGCGACGATACGCCGCATAAGGTGAAGGCCGCGCGCCTGAAACGTTTGCAAGACCGTATCGCCGAACAAGAGGATGCTGTAGCGCAGGGGATGCTCGGCACGACACAGCGCGTGCTGGTGGAAGGCTTATCAAAAAAGAATGTACAGGAATTAGCCGGACGCACGGACAATAATCGCGTGGTGAATTTTCGTGGCGCGCCCGATATTATGAGCTTGCAGGCCATGATAGGTCGCTTGGTGGACGTGGAAGTAACCCGGGTGGTGAGGCACACGTTGCGCGGCGAACTGGTGACGGAATTATGAAAACAGGCTTCGTAGGGCGGGCTCTGCGTGTGTTGTTGGGGCTTCAGCCCCTTACAACCACGGCGTACCCCTTGCGGGTGCTGCCCGCCGAGCCATTTTATCGGGTACGGCCCGACCTACGTTATGTCTGACGCAACACTACAGTTCTCCATGGAGCCGGTGGACAACGTGCGCCTATCCAACCTGTGCGGCGCGTTCGACGAAAACCTGCGCCAGATCGAGACCGCGCTGGAAGTGATTATTGCGCGGCGTGGCGACCTGTTCAGTGTGCAGGGTGAAACGCATCAGGCGGAACTTGCGCGCCAGGTGTTGCAAAATTTCTACCTCGAAGCCGGGCACGACATCAGCCTTGAGCGCCTGCAACTCGGCCTGATCGAAGTGATGAAAACAGACAGCCAGGCGGCAGCGCGAACCGAGGATTTCATACCGCTGCTGATGACACGCAAGGCCGAAGTGCGCGGCCGCACGCCGCGCCAGAACGACTACCTGCAAGCCATCCAGCAGCACGACATCACGTTCGGTATCGGCCCCGCCGGAACCGGCAAGACTTACCTTGCCGTGGCCTGTGCGGTGGATGCGCTGCAACGCGAGATGGTGAAGCGCCTGGTGCTGGTGCGCCCGGCGGTGGAGGCAGGAGAACGCCTCGGTTTTCTGCCTGGCGACATGGCGCAGAAAGTGGATCCTTACCTGCGTCCGCTGTACGACGCGCTCTACGACCTGATGGGGCTGGACAAGGTGGTCAAGGCATTCGAGCGCGGCGTCATCGAGATCGCCCCGCTGGCCTACATGCGCGGGCGCACCATCAACCATTCCTTCATCATCCTGGACGAAGCGCAGAACACCACGCCGGAGCAGATGAAAATGTTCCTCACCCGCATCGGCTTCGGCAGCAAGGCGGTCATCACCGGCGACGTGACGCAGATAGACCTGGCGCGCGGGCAAAAGAGCGGGCTGATCGAGGCGCGCGGCGTGCTCAAGGAGGTGCGCGGCATCGCGTTTTGCGAATTTTTGGCAGAGGATGTAGTGCGCCACCCGCTGGTGCAGAAGATCGTATCGGCTTATGAGCAGCATGAGCAGAAGAACCGGAAGTAGGCTATGAGCAAGCTTTCCCTCACCGTGCAGTATGCCAGCAGCGCCAAGCACATGCCCGCGCGCCACCAGTTCCGCCGCTGGGTGCAGGCCGCGTTGCAGCACGATGTGCAGATCACGCTGCGCATCGTGGACGAGAACGAGGCGCGCTACTTGAACAAGAGTTTCCGCGGCAAGGACTACGCCACCAACGTGCTGACTTTCGTGTATGACAACGAGCTGCCAATCTATGGCGACTTGGTGATCTGCGCGCCGGTGGCAGCCAAGGAGGCGCGCAAGCAGCACAAGCATCTCGACGAATATTACGCGCATCTTACCGTCCACGCGGTGCTGCACTTGCAGGGCTACGAGCATGAGGAAGACGACGAGGCCGCTGCGATGGAAGCCAGCGAGACTGCAATCATGCTGAAATTAGGGTATGCTGATCCCTATCAGGGAGCAGTTTCATAACTATAAGATGGACGAGTCAGGAAGTAATAAACCAAGCTTGCTGGAGCGGCTTTCCACGATGCTGTTGCGCGAGCCGGAAGACCGCGAGCAACTGATCGGGTTGCTGCACTCCGCCTACGAGCGCAACCTTCTGGATGCCGATGCCCTGTCCATGATGGAAGGGGTGATCCAGGTGTCCGAGCAGCAAGTGCGCGAGATCATGATTCCGCGCGCGCAGATGGATGTCATCGACATCAGCCAGCCACCGGAAAAATTCATCCCCTTCGTCATCGAGACCGCGCACTCGCGCTTCCCGGTTATAGACGGCAACAAGGACAACATCATCGGCATCCTGCTCGCCAAGGACTTGCTGCGCTATTACGCGGGCGAGGAATTCGAGGTGCGCGACATGCTGCGCCCCGCCGTGTTCGTGCCGGAATCCAAACGCCTTAACGTGCTGCTGCGCGATTTTCGCGGCAACCGCAACCACATCGCGCTTGTGGTGGACGAATACGGCGGCGTGTGCGGCATGGTCACCATCGAGGATGTGCTGGAGCAGATCGTCGGCGATATCGAGGACGAATACGATTTCGACGAAGACGAAGACAACCTCATCCCGGATGGCAAGGGCAACTGGCGCGTCAAGGCCGTGACCGAAATCGCCGATTTCAACGCGGCGCTCGGCACGTCGTTCGGCGACGAAGAATTCGATACTATCGGCGGGTTGGTGCTCAAAGCGGCAGGCCAATTGCCCAAGCGCGGCGACCGCATCGCCATCGGCGACTGCACCTTCACCGTGCTGCGCGCCGACAGCCGACGCCTGTACTCCCTGCTGGTGGAGCGCAAGCCGGCCTAGCAAGGACAAGAGAGCGGTTTGAAGCGTGTGCATATTATGCGCCAGCACGCTATCAAGCCATTGGTGCGCGGAGCGCACCCTGCCAGGCTCAACAATAACCAGTTGAATCGGTAGGGCGCATTCCATGGTGTCAATTCCGCCCACCTTTGCTTGGCTGCGGATTGCCTGCCTTTGATGCACCAATACACGGTAAACATACAGGGCGCATAAAATGCACCCTGCGATACTAAATAATAAGGGAGAACAAACTATGAAAACGACCGGCAAGCTCATCATTTTGATCCTCGCATTTTTGGCGCTGGCGGCTCACGCCTGTGCCGGATCCCCGCGCGGGCAACTGCGACAGCGAGCATAGGGCGGGCCGCACCGGTGCCGGGGCAAAAACTTTTCGTACCCGCCGATACCCTGCCGCACAACAAAACAAACCGCGACAACATGCCCGACTATCGTCGCGCCAACAGGGAGGGAGGATGTTATTTTTTCACGGTGAACACATTGCGCCGACAACCGTTTCTGGTTGACGCGGATGTTCGCGCCGCCCTGCGCGATGCGATTGAAACGGTGAGAGCGACATTGCCGTTCGCCATAGACGCATGGGTATTGTTGCCCGACCATCTGCATTGCCTGTGGACGTTGCCGCCGGGGGATGCGGATTTTGCCGCGCGCTGGCGGTTGATTAAAACGAAGGTGACGCAACGTTGCGGGGACAGGCTGATGCGCGACGAATACATGACCGCCCGCCGCAAAGAAAAACGGCAAGGGTCGCTGTGGCAACACCGTTATTGGGAACATTTGATTCGAGACGAGCGCGATTTTGCCCGGCATGCGGATTACATCCATCGGAACCCGGTCAAGCACGGCCATGTGAAATGCGTGGCGGATTGGCCGTATTCCAGCTTTCACCGCTACGTGAAAGCGGGGATTTATCCGCCGGATTGGGCGGGGCGGCACACACCGGTGCCGGGACAAGAGTTTTTCGTACCCGCCGAAGCCAAATGGCGGGTATGACGAAGGTCGGGTATCAATGAATGGCGGGTGTGACCCGCCCTACTCTACTCATGTGTACCGATACGGAGACAGTCATGAAAAATCATGTTTTTGGAAAATCGGGATTATTGACGTATGCGTTCGCGTGCGGCGTTTTTGTTATGACTTTATCCAGCGGGCCTGCCTGGGCCGTTTGGTGCGCGACATCGGAGTGCAGCAGATGCGGCAGCCACGGTTGGAGCAAGCGCGAAGAATGCAGGTTTGACAGCCAGGCCGCATGCAACAGTGAGATTGCCAGGGTCAAACGTGAACAGAGTATCGCTGCCGCCGTCTATACCTGTTATGAGCATGGCTCCGGTAATTCCACATCCGCCAGCGGCAACGAAGCTCTCATAGCGAAGTCAACCGAGGGTTTAGTGCAGGGCATAATGAGCGGCGATGCAAACTTGACCAGCATGTCGGTGCTTGGTTTAGGTGTTGCAAGCTTTCTTGGGATGGCGCAAGGCGATCCCAAAGCTGAGGCCAAACTGAAAGCAGAAACTGCAGCCCGTGAGGTGGCTCTCGAAGCGGAAAGAAAACGCGCCGAGCAACAGGAAATCAAAAAGCACGAGGACATGAAAAACCGGCTTCTCGGCAATATGATGGATGCTGGCGAGCCATCGCAGCTTGGCCTGATGGGCGTTGATTCCGGGCCAAGGCTCAGCCTGATGACCGACGACCTTCAGGTCAGAGTAGCACCGGGGGCGTTAGGCAGCACCGAAGTGATTCCGACCGGAACGGGTTCGCCTTCCGCCGAGCAAGGGCTGCAGCTCATGCTGGGCGACGATGCGGAAAGAAGCGGCATGCAAGCCAGACAAGGTTTCGATACCAAGGGAAAAATAAAAGGTGGCAAAGTGCCCCCTCCGCCACCGACGCCTAAAATGTCGCCAGTCTACAAACAACTAAACTTGAACATCCTCAAAATCAAACTCAAAAAGAACGAAGCCGAAGAGCAAACGCTCAAGGACCAGCTCACGAAACTTCAGCATGCTCCCAAGCCCGATCCGTTAGCGATAAGCCAGGTGCAGGAAAAAATTGTCGCCAAAGAAACGGAAAAGAAAAAGATCATGCTGGATTTGACGGCTGAGGATCCCGATGCCTCTGGGGCGGATCAGGCATCAGGCAACACGGGTTCGACTTCTGGAAATACATCTGCCAAGGGAGCGCCGCAATGAAAAACTTTATCCTCCGATTGCTGGCAGCAACCTGTTGCACTTGGGCGATCGCTGCCCATGCCGCCAAAATCACCCTCGACCCGCCTCCCGATGTGCCGGTCAGCTTGGGCGCGCACGAGTTCAAGGAATTGACGGCCAAGAGAAACGACTTGCTGACACAATTCGGAGAAGCTCAAGCAAAGATAGATAGCCAAGCGCGGGACTGCCATGAAGTTGCAGAAGACTCGCCCAAGGTGGGCGAATGCAGGGCGAAGGCAAGCGAAGTGGGGATCATCGTCAAAAACTATCGTGTGGCTTTGGAGCAGTTTAATCACTTGTTGACTGAGAAACTGGCCCGCGCCAGGGACACAAATTGCGAGGCAGTTGCGCGCCAGGCCGAGCAAGACCGTGCACAGATTGAACGCCAGAGACGCACGAACGAAGCCAGCCAGGAAGAGCTCGCCGAGTGGAGCAAGCTCAATGAAGAAGCCCAAAAGAAAGCCGTGGAAGCGGCGCTGATGTTCACACTGAACGTGTACGCCGCCAATGTTGATAATGTTCGCAAGTCGCTGTCGAAGTTGGAGCGCCATGCTGACTATCTGGCCAAAATGGCGAAACAGTCCCGAAAACTCCAGGCCCGAACGAAATATCTCGCCAGGCTCGATAGCACACTCGGAAAAGTTGGATTGAAGTGGGTGGACGTGATGGGAAGGACAGGATTGCAGCACGGCCTCGACATTGAAGAAGCGTGGAGCATCTCGCGCGATACCATGCACCATGAGTTTCGCGTTGCAAGCAAACACAATGAAGCAATGCGGGAAGCTCTCAAAGACCCCGGATTCAAGGAAGCTTTCACCGGAGACGACATCGATACCCCCGGCATGGATGTCCTTACCACGCTTACGGATCATGCTGTAGAAGAATTAGGCAAGTTCGAGCTAGGCTTGCAAAGGTATGAAAAATTTACCGGCCCAACCATACGCGCGGCTGTATTCGTTCGGGATGCGGCATATAGTGCACTGCTTTCCACCTTGAGTACCCAACGAGTGCTGCAGCAAAACGATCTGGCAGGAGAAGCAGCCAAAGCTGCCAGAGCGCTCCAGTTGCAATATCAGAAAAGCGTCGACGCACTACATGCATGTCGGGCAGGGGGTTCTGCCAAACCGAGTGACAAATAAAGTTTCATCTTGAATATTGGGGAATAGACATGAAATACATTCAGATATGGCTGGCGGTGATTATTTTCTTGAGCTGCGCACCGGCATTTGCCGATAACACCGATAACGCGAACGATCCATTTCAGGCGGTTGTGGAAGAGTATCGTGCCGCCAACCCCAAGCCGGGATTGCACGAAGAGGCGCGCAAGTTCAAGGTGCAGGCCGAATTTGCGTTGCAGGAAAAGCAATTCGCCCGGGCGGCGGAGCTGTATGGCAAGGCGCTGGATATCGCGCCCTGGTGGCCGGAAGGGCACTTCAACCGGGCGCTGATTCTGGGAGAAACAAAGAGATACCGGGAAGCGATGCGCGAGATGAAGCGCTATCTGCTCCTTGTGCCGGACGCATCCAACGCGCGTGCCGCGCAGGATAAGATTTACCAGTGGGAAGGTGTAGCTGGGCCTGAGCTGGAAGTATCCGCGATGGTACGTATCCCCGGTAAGAACTTCGAAATTGGCAAATACGAAGTGACCCAAGGCGAATGGCGTGCGGTGATGGGCAATAACCCCAGCCACTTCGGCAGTTGCGGTGATACCTGCCCGGTGGAGAATGTGAGCTGGAACGATGCCCAAGCCTATATTCAGAAGCTCAACGCCGGAACCGGTAAACAATACCGCTTGCCGACCGAAGCCGAATGGGAATACGCCTGCTATGGAGGCAGCCAGACCGAATACTGCGGCGGCGACGATGTGGACAGTGTCGCGTGGCATGGTGGATTCTTTGGCGGTAACAGCGGCGAACAAACCCACCCGGTGGGGCAGAAACAGGCGAATGGCTATGGGCTGTACGACATGAGCGGCAACGTGTGGGAATGGGTGGAAGACAGCTATCACGACAGCTACAGCGGTGCGCCAACGGATGGCACTGCGTGGGGAGGGGATGGCGCGAAGCGCGTGCTTCGCGGCGGTTCGTGGTACGGCGGACCGCAGGACGCGCGCGCGGCGGACCGCGACAGGGGCGAGCCCGCGGGCCGGAGCTTCAGCTTCGGGTTTCGTCTCGCCAGGATGCTGCCGTAGCGTAGCGCAGGAAGCTTAGGGTTTGCACTTTTACATTCTTACCCTTTGCAAAGTTTGTGCGGTGAGTTGAGAAGTGCGCGGGGCGTGGAATGGTTTTTGGGTTGGGGGCGCAGCCCCCGCGCGCGATTTTTTTGGGTAGATGCGCTGTATGATAGGCCGTTATTTTTTCGCGGGAGACTGGCATGGGCAAGCATGAAATAATTGATTTGGCGTTGCAGTTGAAAGCGGCGGAGCGCTATGAGGTCGCGGAAAAAATCATGCAAAGCCTGGACAAGCCCGATGCTGAAATTGACCGGATATGGGCGGAAGAAGCGTTGCACAGGGCGCGGGCATGTGATGCGGGGCGCATGAAAACAATTCCGTTCGAAGAGGTCTTTGAAGGCAAGTGATGCGGATCAGATTTGCCGAAGCGGCTAAAGGCGAATTAAACGATGCCCGCGATTGGTACGAGCGGCAACAGTCCGGGCTGGGGGTACGTTTCAGGAATGATGTGCGCGAAGCTGCACTTCGGATTGCGGGGTCGCCGTTATTGTTCCCGGTTGAATTGGATGAAGTGCGGCGTTACGTCATGAACCGGTTTCCTTATACCTTGCGCTATGTGTTGCGAGGTGAGGAGGTTTGGATCATGACGGTTTCACACCAGCATCGTTCCCCGGATTACTGGGTAGAGCGCTTGGGCTGAGTGAAATGAAGCGGGCGTAGCATTTCATGCAACCATGTGGTGTACAGGGATATGCGGATAGTTTGAACCCAGATAATCCATTAGCATAGAACTGCGTCATTCCCGCGCAGGCGGGAATCCAGCAAGGGCAAACATCCCGCGAAGCGGACAAACCTCAATATTGTCCGCTTCGCTGGAGATTTTTTAATCATCTGGATTCCTGCCTGCGCGGGAATGACGGTCTAATGGATAATCTGGGTTGAACGAGGAAAGAATGGATTCTGTCTCGCGGCAAACCGCGCCGGTGCTGGAAAAAACCTATCAGTTCGTGCTGTGGCTGGTCCCCACGGTGGATAAGTTTCCGCGCGCGCAAAAATTCCTGTTGGGGGACCGCATCCAAAGTTCCGCGCTGGATGTGCTGGAGGGATTGGTGGAGGCCGCCTACACCAAGGCGCGCGGGCCGATCCTGGCGCGCGTCAACCTGGGTTTGGAGAAGTTGCGTTTTCTGTTCCGGCTGGCCAAGGATTTGCATTACCTCGACCTGCGCCGCTACGAATTCGCCGCCCGCGCGCTGGAAGAAATCGGCTGAAAAATTCCGGCGATAAATCTTAAAACTGAAGAGTTGGTGCAATAAAAATTGATTTTTAGAGGCCCCCTCTATGAGGCCAGTGTGCAACGTGCGGTTCGTGAGGCGGCGAAGATCGCGGAAATCAACAAGCCTGTGACCCCGCATGTCTTGCGCCATTCGTTCGCCACGCATCTGTTGCAAGCCGGCTATGACATCCGCACGGTGCAGGAGCTGCTCGGCCATTCGGATGTTTCCACCACGATGATCTACACCCATGTTTTAAACAAGGGCGGCAGGGGCGTGGTCAGCCCGCTGGACAGGTGACGGTCGGCGCAGGTTTGCTATCATCACGTTGAAGATCGGCAGTTAAATTGTTGTTAAATGGCGCAAGCCCTACCCATGAACCTTGGTGCTCTGTGAATACGGCCGTATGTAGGAGCGCAATTTATTGCGCGACCATCAATATCATATCGCCCAATAAATTGGGCTCCTACAGCAGCGCTCGTTCTCGCTACGCTTTTGCCACGCATTTACTGGAGGGTGGCTACGATATTCGCACAGTGCAGGAGCTGTTCGGGCATTCCGATGTTTCCACCACGATGATTTACACCCTTGTGCTGAACAAGGGCGGCAAGGGCGTGATCAGTCCGCTGGACAGATGATGGCCTGTGCAGGTTGCATCCTGCGTGCGCCTCTGCTACGTTGCGCCCTTTGTTTTGCAGATACCGGATTTAAGCAATGATAAAACTCGGGTTGAACATAGACCATGTCGCCACTTTGCGCCAGGTGCGAGGGACACGCTACCCCAACGTGATCCGCGCCGCATTGATTTGCGAGGAGGCGGGGGCGGATGCGATTACTTTGCACCTGCGCGAAGATCGCCGCCACATCCAGGATGCGGACGTGGAAATTTTGCGCGGCATGTTACAGACGCGCATGAACCTGGAAAGCGCGGTGACCGATGAGATGATCGGCATCGCGTTGCGCGTCAAGCCGCACGACTTGTGCCTGGTGCCGGAGCGGCGCGAGGAGCTGACCACCGAGGGCGGGTTGGATGTGGTGCGGCACTTCGATGCGGTGAAGCGCGCCACTGCACGTTGCGGCGAGGCTGGCATCCGCGTGTCGTTGTTTATTGATGCGGACGAGAGGCAACTGGACGCGGCGAAAAAAATGGGCGCACCGGTGGTGGAAATCCACACCGGCAAATATGCCGATGCCGACAGCGTGCCGGAACAGCAGCATGAACTGGAGCGTATCCGGCGGGCGGTGGAACATGGGCATGGTTTGGGCTTGCAGGTGAATGCCGGGCACGGCCTCAACTACCATAACGTTCAGCCGATCGTCGCCATCCCGCATATTGCCGAACTCAACATCGGCCACGCCATCATCGCCGAGGCCGTGTTCATCGGGCTGGAGCAGGCGGTGAAAAAGATGAAAGCGCTGCTGGTTCCATGAATTTAGTGATGCGATTCGGCTTAAACATGAGATCGTTCGATCCTTCGACAAGCTCAGGACGAACGGGGATTTGACAGTATATGATCTTCGGCATCGGCACCGACTTTGTCGCCCATGCGCGCATCGAAGCGCTGCACGCCCGCTATGGCAGCCGTTTTGCGCGGCGCATATTGAGCCCCGTGGAATTTCTGGAGTACGGCGCCCATGCCGACCCGGTGCGTCTGTTGATGAAGCGCTTTGCCGCCAAGGAGGCGCTGGCCAAGGCGGCGGGTAGCGGCATGCGTTACCCCGTCACCCTGCAAAGCATCAGCGTGGCGCATGATGCGCTGGGCAAACCCTCGCTGGTGTTCGATGCGGAATTGAGCGCGCATTTCGGACGATTGGGCGTATCGCGCCACCATCTCAGCATCAGCGACGAGCGCGACTACGCGGTGGCATTTGTGGTTTTGGAAGGGGAAAGATAATGGGCATCGGCCCGGTCATGCTGGATGTTGCCGGCACCGTTCTCACGGCGGAGGACGAAGCGCGATTACGCCACCCGCTGGTCGGCGGAGTGATTTTGTTCGCGCGCAATTACGCGTCACCGCGCCAGCTTGCCGATCTGACAGCCAGCATCCGTGCGCTGCGCAGCCCGGCACTGCTGATTGCGGTGGATCATGAAGGCGGCCGCGTGCAACGTTTCCGCGAAGGCTTCACGCGCGTTCCGGCGATGCGCGAACTGGGCAAAATCTGGGATGAGCATCCCAAGCGCGCCAGGCATCTGGCGCTGCAGGCGGGCTATGTGCTGGCCGCCGAGTTGCGCGCCTGCGGCGTGGATTTCAGTTTCACTCCGGTGCTCGATGTGGACTTCGGTTCAAGTTCCGTGATCGGCGACCGCGCTTTTCATTCCGAGCCGCAGGCCATTTCCGAACTGGCGCACAGCCTGTTGCAGGGCCTCAAACAGGGCGGGATGCACGCGGTGGGCAAGCATTTTCCAGGGCACGGTTTTGTGCGTGCCGATTCGCACCTGGAAATTCCGGTGGACGAACGTAGCTACACCGACATCGAACTGTGCGACCTGATTCCTTTCCGCCAGATGGTGAATTTCGGCCTGACCGCAGTGATGCCCGCGCATGTGATTTATCCCAGGGTGGACAAGCTACCGGCGGGGTTTTCCAGCGTCTGGCTGAAGAGAATCCTGCGCGGAGAACTGGGTTTTGAGGGTTGCATTTTCAGCGATGATCTCAGCATGGAGGGCGCCACGGTGGCGGGCGGCATCGTGCAACGTGCCGAAGCGGCGCTGCAAGCCGGTTGCGATGTGGTGCTGGTGTGCAACAAACCGGCTTCGGTGGACGAACTGCTGGCCGGGTTGAAGTGGGAAATGCCTGCGACCAGCAAGGCGCGACTGGCGCAGATGCGCGGGCGCTCCCACCCCGATACACTGGTGCAACTGCACGAGAAAGTGGAGTTTGTGAAGGCGGTGCACGAAGTCGCCGCCATCGGCGCAGGCACCGCAGAGCTGCCGCTGGCCTAGCCAATAATTTTGTTGTTCTCATCGCCATTCACCTATTGAATTAAATAACTGGACAGTGACAAGTTCTCCTCTCACTTCAGTCCTTTTCTTTGGTGAGTCGGAGATTTGATAGCTCTGTAGCCAAATCAATCCACCGATCCATGAGGAGCTTCATGCGCTCGTAGTTTTTCAATTGCTTGCGGATCGCAGGCAAATCCTTCTTCTTTACGAACTTACTGCTGCTCTTTCCCTTCCGTGTGAAGCTGACCTGATAGTAAGGCCCGTGCTTCTCCGGCGGTGATGCCTTGCAGCGGCAACCGGGCGAGCCGCAGACATTGTATTGGGTTGACAGGCTGCCAGGCCGCAAGTCCCCCAGCGCGACGAGGTCGCGCTTGATCTTCTCGATCTGACGTTCGATCCGGGCTTCCAGCTTGATGTCCATGGCGAAAGCATAGCACTGTTTGGCCGATAGCACTATAATGCTATCGGCTTACACTTGCGACAGGAGAACTTTGCTATGACACTATGGATCGAGTGGTTGCAAACGGTGCGTTCCCTCCGTCCAGCGTGTAGCCGGTCACGCACTTTCTTCTGGATGGTTTTTGTCCTGATGGGTTTATGCAGCCGCGCCGACAACGCGGGTGTCACGAGTTTTGTCCGCGTCCTGAACTTCCGGGGCGAGGCCTACCATCGCTTTCTTCATCTCTTCCACAGCAAGGGCGTCGACCTGGACATGCTCACCGCCTGCTGGGTTCGCCTCTGCCTTACCTTGTTCCGCCCGTTTCAGATCGGACAGCACCTCGTCTGTCTCGCCGATGGGATCAAGGCACCCAAAGAAGGGAAGCGCATGCCCGCCGTGAAATACCTGCACCAGCAATCGGCGAGCAATTCCAAACCCGAATACATCATGGGGCATTCGCTCCAGGCCATCTCGCTACTGGTTCACGGCCCTGCCGGACAGGTGGCCGCCGTGCCGCTCACTTCGCGCATTCACGAAGGCCTGGTGTTTTCCAACCGGGATGCAAGAACCCTGCTCGACAAGCTGGTGGCGCTACTGTTTTCGGTGGCCGTCGTCTGGGATCGCCAGGTGCTGCTCATCGCCGACGCCTACTACGCGAGCGGCAAGATCATCCGCCCACTCCTGGCCAAAGGGCATCAGCTCGTGACTCGCGCCAAAAGCAACGCGGTCGCCTACCTGCCCGTACCCGACGCGCCGCGTCGCGGCAAAGGGCGACCGCGAATCTACGGCGACAAGGTTCGTCTCAAGGACCTCGCCAGGGATAATGCCGCTTTTACCTCCGCCCCCAGCCCCGTCTATGGCGAGAACGACGTGACCGTGCGTTTCCGCTGCGTGGATTTACTGTGGCGCCCGGTCGCCCGCATCGTCCGTTTTGTGATCGTCCACCATCCGGTTCGTGGAACAATATTCCTGCTGTGCACGGATCTTTCACTTGCACCTCTGGAGATACTCCAGCTCTACGGCTATCGGTTCAAGATTGAGCTGGGTTTCCGGCAGGCCGTCCACGTCCTCGGCGCTTATGCCTACCACTTCTGGATGGCTGCCATGAAGCCTCTGCGCCGTGGTGATGGCGATCAGTATCTGCATCGCACCACCGATGCCTATCGCGCCGCCATCCGCCGCAAGCTGCGCGCCTACCACATTCATGTGCAGCTCGGCTGCATCGCCCAAGGCCTGCTACAGCATCTCTCGCTGAACCATACGGCAGAGGTGTGGCGTTGTTTCCGCAGTTGGCTCCGCACCATGAATCCGGCGCTCCCGCCTTCCGAGCTTATCGTCGCAAACGCACTGCGCACGGCCATTCCAGCATTTTTCTCGTTTCCAAAGCTAGACCCTGGCCTCAAGAAAATAATGGAAAATTACTACCGCTATGACCTGGACTCAGTTACCGACCGAATGGCCGCATGAAGGGGAATGGTAAAGTTAGCACTGTCCAGTAAATAATACGCAAATTATTTGCAGTGGCATTGAGTTCATATTGGACTAAAAGCAATAGTCCTCAAAGAAGGGGGGTGCAAATGCAGGGAACTATTTTGTGCACCTCTCAAAATTAATTTTAATCGGGCCAGTTCTTCCGTATCCAAGATTTTCGCTGAAATTTTACAGCCGATTTTTTTGTGCTCTCAAGCAAGAAGTTTTCAGACCCGCTTCTGAAGCGCATCGCACCTTTATGGAAATAGCCTATATATATCTAGGCCTTTCGGCATATGTACTCCCTGTTCAAGGAGATGTATCCTGCCCAGGTGCATCGAAAAATCGGGCACATCATTTTATGCCAGGATTCTCAGGGGGGTTGGGGTGGACAAAGGGCTTCAGCAAGAGGCATTGGGGTTGGTTGAATTGATCTACGACGCAGCGTGCGATGTGAATCACTGGCCGATTTTCCTGGATGAATTGACAAAAACCATCGGTGGTAATCAGACATTTTGTACCTGACAGATTCTCTCTCTACAACAGATAACAAAATTCACACATGACCCAATACATCGTGCCACAACGCAAAATCAAGGTGCTAATCATTGACGATTCCGCGCTGATACGCAGCGTTCTCAAGGAAGTCATCAATAGTTTTCCGGACATGGAAGTGGCGGGCGCCGCCATGAACCCGTTGCAGGCGCGCGAGATGATCAAGGCGCTCAATCCGGATGTGTTGACACTGGATGTGGAAATGCCGGAGATGGACGGGCTGACCTTCCTGGAAAAATTGATGCGCTTGCGCCCCATGCCGGTGCTGATGATTTCCAGCCTGACCGAGCGTGGCTCGGATGCCGCATTGCGCGCATTGGAGCTGGGGGCCGTTGATTTTGTGGCCAAGCCCAGGCTGGGGGCCGTTGAAGGCATAAAGGCATATGCCGACGAAATCGCGGAAAAAATCAGGGTGGCGTTCAAGGCGCGCATAGCGCCACGCAGCGTGGCGGCGCAACAGGCGCGCGAGGCGCTGCCCGCATTGGGCAACCGCATCGCGCTGACCGGGAAAGTTATCGTGGTAGGTTCGTCCACCGGCGGCACCGAGGCGGTCAAGGAACTTCTTATACGCATGCCGCCGGATGCGCCGGGCATCTTGATCGCGCAGCACATGCCGGAGGCGTTCACCAAATCCTTCGCTAACCGCCTGGATGGCTTGTGCAAGATCAGGGTGACGGAAGCCGTGGATAAGGAGCGCGTGTTGCCCGGCCATGCCTACATTGCGCCAGGGCATTCGCACCTGTTGCTCAAGCGTAGCGGGGTGAATTACATGACCGAGCTCAGCCAGGCCTCGCCGGTTAATCACCACCGCCCTTCGGTGGAGGTGCTGTTCCGCTCCGCAGCGCAGCATGCGGGCAAGAATGCCATCGGTGTGATGTTGACCGGCATGGGCAAGGACGGGGCAATCGGGATGTTGGAAATGCGCCAGGCGGGTGCTTATAACCTGGCACAGGATGAAGCGAGCTGCGTGGTGTTCGGGATGCCGCGCGAGGCGATTGCGGTGGGCGCGGTGGATGAGGTTGTGACGATGGCAAAGATGGCGGAACGCGTACTTGCCTATTTGAGTGTTGCAAAATAACGCCTGCTTTCTGGAATTATTATCCTGAATAATCCATTGGCTCGAAGCTGCGCTGACGACATAACTACCAGCCATTCATTCAAACCCGCCAGCGGGCAAGTTCCCGCTCAGGCGCGCATGCGGGTTTTGCGCCATGTTCGAATAGGGCTACGCAAAGCCGGCCCCGCAAGACAGCCTGATTGCAAGCATGGCAATAATTGACCCTAAATTCCTCAGTTGAGGACATGCAATTTACAGGGGAATCAATATCGGTGCAGCTTCTCCCTCACCCCAACCCCTCTCCCCGAGGGAGAGGGGCTTTGCTCCCTTCCCCCTCGGGGGGAAGGGCTGGGGATGAGGGTTTGCCCTCTGTCGGTTCATTTTCAACCGAGGTTTTCAGGTTGATGCCATGCAGAGCATGTTTCATCAAGTGCGAAATGCCGCAATATAACCGTGTTATTCATCCTATCGAATTTGCCTGATGCGCCGATAATTGGCGTATCCAGCAGCCTGGATGGCAGTCGGCCAGGAGACGGTTGATGAGCGCTATCCCGGGAAGCGGCGCAACACCGGGGTGTTGTCTGCTGACGGAACTGACGTGCGTTCGACTAGGCTGGAAATCAACCCCAGCCAACGTGCCGTTTATGTGCGGGAAGGACGGCTTGATGGATTATCCGGGGATTGAATGATCGAGGAGGTTTTAACAATGTTTACACGCTATATTCTGGCCTTGATGGCGGCCACTTTGCTTGCCAGCGCCAGCAACGCAGCCGAAGAAGGAAGCCCGGACTGGAACGCGGCGACGCTGACAGGCGATTGGGGCGGAACGCGCTCCAGCCTCTACAACAAAGGGGTGAGCATGGAATTCACCCACAAGAGCGACGTGCTGTCGAACATATCCGGCGGCATCAAGCGCGGTGCGGCATGGATGGGATACACCGATGCCAGAATCAGGATGGATATGGAAAAGCTGCTGGACTGGGATGCCACCACCGCTTTCATCCAATACCACAGCGAGCTGGGCAGCAAATTTAACCGCGATTATGTCGGCAGCTTCGTCAGCGTGAACAATATCGAGGTGGGCACAAACACTGCCCAGTTCCTGCATGCCTGGCTGCAAAAAAACTTCTCCGATGACAGGCTGTCGGTGCTGGCCGGCCTGTATGCGGTCGATTCCGAATTTTACGTCACCGATACCTCCAGTGTATTTACCCAGACTCCTTATGGCATGGCGAACGACTTGGGGCAGTCCGGCCCACCGATTTATCCGGTGGGCGCACTGGGATTGCGCGTGAAATATACCTCGCCCATTGGCGAAAACGAGAGAATGAAGGTGCAAAATCCACAGGCACTGTGACCACAGTTACCCCGCACCCGCTTATCCTGCACGGTTCCGTCAAAGTCGCCCCGTTGGGGGCGGCCTGAATTACTGGAGGTCGGGCGGTTGAGCGACGGCAGTTTTTTCTGTAGATCACGCACTCAAAGGTGCAGTGCGGACGAGCGCCGCCCTTGGTGTGGCGCTGCATCCACATTTTCCATGGGGTGGTGAAACCTACAGGTGCAGCATCTCCAGCACCTTGTTCGCCTGCGCCGCCATGGCGCGCAATTCCGCCTTGATATTGGGAACATGGTACAGCCGCAGCAGGCTGATTGCGAAGTTGCGCAAGCACGCCAATGCGTGCGGGGTGTTGCCTTTGCGCGCGCGGCAACGGTCTTCGTCGTAGGCCATGTCGCGCACATGGTGCAGGCGATTCTCGATACCCCAATGGCCGCGGTTGGCTGCCAGTAGTTGTTCCGGGCCGGCCTGCGCGCGGCTTTGGCTGCTGATCAGATAGACCCGTTCGACGGTGGTCTTGTTTTGGCTGATGTGGAAGATTTCACGCTCCACGCAGGCAACCTGGGCCGCGTGAGGGAATGTCAGATAACCATCGAGCTTGTCACTGGTCCAGATACGTCGTGTTTCCACCCGGCCATGCGCCTTGTCCAGCGTCTCGTGCTCAGGGGGGAAGTGCCTCCATCTGGAGGCGGGCGATGTCTGATTTGAGCGTGGGTTGGTTGTCTTTGACGGTGAACAGATAATGCGCGCTTTTGTCCTCGACCAGATAGCGCGCGGTCTCGGCTTGCGTATGCAATGCGTCGGCGGTGACCACGCGCCCGGCCAGCGGCAAAGGATCCAGCAGCGGTTTCACCGCCTTGAGTTCACTCGCCTTGTCGTCCACCTCGACCTGGTTCAAGACCACGCTGCTGTGGTGCCCGAAGGCGGCCACCAATTGCCGGGCGCGGCCTTGATCACGCGAGCCGCGCAAACACTTCCCGTCCAGCGCCACCGGCTCATCGGCGGCGGTATGTGTTTGCAGCCAACCCCCCAACTGGCGCTCGAGTTGCTCGATATTGACCGCGGCGAGGATGCGCCGGATAGTGGGCTCCGATGGCGGCTCGTAGTTGCCCTCTGCCGTGCGGCGGCAGCGCAACCGGCGCAGCATCGGCGGCGTGAGCCGCTGCGCCCATTCGCCGATCGCGGTGCTACCCTGCGCGCCGCTGATCACGGCGCAAAGAACAATCGCCAGCACCGAGCGTTGATTGTGCCGTCGCCCACGTTTCGCGCGCGGGTCTTCAATGTTGTCCAGGCGCTGGAACAGTGCTGCGGCATCGGCATCGGCCAGTGTCATCATCTTGATCTCCAGACGGGGCAATTCGGGATGGGGCAGGGCTTGGGACAGAATCAACCGGGCTTGCCGGTGCAAGGGGAACACCCAGATTCGCTTCGTCGCACCGTGCTCGACGTAGGTCTCGTTGGACTTGGCAAAGCCGCGCGTGCCGCCCAATTCGATCCAGTTGGCCGCGCGGTAGCAGGTGCCCGCGAAACGGCCAGGATCAATGAAGGTTTCCGCCAACAGCAGGTGATGCCCGTGCGCGGACCGCCAGTCCGCGCCCAGACGCGCGAGATTAAGTCCCAGAACGCGCGAGGCAAGGTTCTTCACCCGGACACAGGGCAGAATCAAAAAACGGCTGTTGTTGGCAATCAACCCCAGACGCTGCCATTGCAGCGCAGGCGACCAGCCTATCCAGGTATCCCGGCTGGCGCACTTGAGCGCAGGGGAGGCCCAACCCAGCAGGGCGAGCCAATGCCCATCAATCTCGGCAACGTAGCGAAGACTGCGCCCCACCATGGCGGTCAGTCCGAGATAGTGGTGCGCGCGCATCAAGCCGTCCCACTTGTCGCGCTCGTGGGCACAAATCAGGCGCACTCGCACCCGAGATAATTCAACCTGCTGCTCCGGTCTGGCTTCATTCATGCCAGACGTTATAGCAAAGTCAAATCAAAAAAGCCAGTGGAATTTATCCTCTACGATACTTCAATGAGTTGAGGTCGTGAATGACGGAGCCCTGGCTTATCCTGAAGCAAGCATTGACAGCAGAGGTTAGTTCAATAGATACTCATCAATAAATATTTCTGGGTAGAAAAATAAAATGTATAAACTTAAATTAAGTTTGTTAGCGCTGGCAATGGTTGCTAGTTCTGAAGCAATGGCTGCATCCGCCGATGAAATCCAAGTCTACGATGAAGCCATCAACAAGAAGGGGGAGCTTAATGTGGATATTCACGTGAACTATGTTCCTTCCGGTATCAAAACTCCCGCCTACGATGGAGAGATTCCGGCACACCATAATTTTAGAGTGACGCCAGAATTTGCCTATGGGTTCAGTAATAACCTGGAAGGTGGGCTTTATCTTCCTGCCATTCGGGATGCCAACAATAATTGGCATGCTGAATTGCCGAGAGTGCGCCTAAAATATATCGGCGACAACCGGGAACATGGGTTCTATTGGGGCATCAATGGTGAGTTAGGTCCCAGTACAAAACGTATTAATGAGCAACGTTGGAACTTTGAGGTTCGCCCTATTCTTGGATACAAATCTGATGATTGGAATCTCACGGCAAACCCAATTTTAGGTTTCGTATTGTCCGGCAACTCTCATACGCCTGGCTTTTCTCCAGCATTCAAAGTCAGCCGCAGGGCAACAGAAAAAACGTGGCTTAACCTTGAACACTATTCCGACTTTGGAAATACTAATCAGATGAAAAGCCTAAGCCAAGAGACTTATCTGACATCAGATACAGAAATTTTTGGACATGACATTAATATCGGCGTTGGCCATGGTTGGACAGCGGACTCCAACAATTGGACAATAAAAGCAATTTTTAACATACCTTTATAGAATAAAATTACTCCGCCATGCGCACCGGACTCGCTTTTCTTCTTGCCATCATGCTCTCGCTGAACGCCGCTTACGCGGCGGTAGTGGGTGTCTGCGATGCGTTGGAACACTCGCCGAGTCACGCTGCCGCACATTTCGGGCATCACAGCCACGAACACAGTGACCACCATGTCCACGATGAACCTGCATCCGATGCTGGTGGGGCAGGTAACGCGACTATGGACGACCACCACCATACCCATATTCACCCTTGTTTCTCCTTCATCCTGCCGGGCATCATTGGTGTAATACCGCTGATAGGAAGCAGCCCTCTAATTGCAGCCCCAGCCAGCACCTTCGTCGCGGCATCACAATCTCTCCCCTATCATCCGCCCAGGGCAACTCTCGCCTAATCCGGCGGGGCGCTCCTATTTCCCTGTAGCACCCTGCGCCTGGCCTTGTAAAATGGTTCGGTCGCGTCCCATCGAAATTCGACTTTTCAGTTTCGGCATAACGCCCGCTTACGTGGACATTAGCCTTCTCTGAAACTTCGTTTTCGTTGAGGATTTCGATGATTCTGCATCTGCAAAAATCACTAGATTCGCCTGAATGGCGGAGTTCAACGTGCTTTTATCTTCCACGGCTCATTGAGCGGTGTGGTCACGTTTGCCGCGCTGTCAGGCACTACTTGAGGTTAATTATGAACAAAAAGAATCCACGCTTTCAGATATGCGCATGCGCCGTAGCCGTGCTGTGCGCTTTCACATCACCAGCTCAGGCTGCTGATCGTCCCGCCAAGTTTGTCGTTCCCAACAGCCAGATACAAGCATTGGGCATCACGACTGTGCCGTTACAGAGTCAACCCGACGACTCGGTGCGCGCGAGTTTCCCCGCTCAGGTGGTGGCTCCGCCAAACGCCGAACAGGTCATCAGTTCACCGGTGGCCGGCATGGTATCCCAACTGTTAGTACAGCAGAACCAAGTGGTGCGTAGCGGTGCGCCGCTGGTTCGTATCGCCAGTCCGGAATTCGGCCAATTGCAATTGCTATTGCTCCAGGTGAGCTCGCGCGCCACGCTGGCGCGGCAAGCCGCGCAACGCGAGCAACAGTTGTTCGACGAGGGCATCATCCCGCAGCGCCGCGTGCAGGAAGCGCAGGCTGGCTTGAAGGAAGCCGAGGCCGCGCTCAAACAGTCCAAGGCGGCACTGCGTTTAACGGGCATGCCGCCCGAGACGATAGACGAGATTGCCGCTTCCGGCAATCCGCAGGAAAGCTTGACGCTGGTATCGGCGCAAGCAGGGGTTGTTACCGGGATAGCGGTCAAAATCGGCCAGCGTGTGGATTCGGCCAGCCCGTTATTGCATGTGGTGCAGGCCGCTACCCTTTGGCTCGACATCCAAATCCCGGTCGCTGATAGCACCAGTTGGCAACCCGGAACCAAACTCAAGGTGCAAGGCCGCGACATTGTGGCGCGCATTTTGAGCGCCAGTCCGACCGTCTCGTCCGGCAGTCAGACGGTGGTGCTGCGTGCTGTAATCGAGGGCAAGACCGGGCAGGTGCGCCCCGGCGAATTTTTGACCGTCGAGTTGCCCGTCGCGGCTATGGCGGGCGGTTGGGGCTTGCCGTTGTCCGCCGTATCCCACGACGGCAACCAGGCTTATGTATTCGTCCGCACGGCGGATGGCTTTGAAGCCAGGCCGGTAACGGTTGCGGCCAGCGCCGGTCAGCGGGTGCGGGTGCAAGGTCCGATCAAGGCGGGCGAACAAGTTGCCATCAGTGGCGTGGTGGCGCTCAAGGGCGCATGGCTTGACGGAAAGGAGAGCAAATAATGCTTGCCCGCCTGGTTCAATTTTCCTTATCGCAACGTCTGTTTGTCCTGCTGTTGACGCTGCTTGTCGCGGGCGTGGGCGGGTACGCCTATCAGGGGTTGCCGATCGATGCATTCCCGGACGTGGCGAGCACCCAGGTCAAGATCATCATGAAAGCCCCCGGCATGACGCCGGAGGAAATCGAAAACCGCATTGCGGTGCCAATCGAAGTCGAAATGCTCGGCATCCCCAAAACCAAAATTCTGCGCTCGGTCACCAAGTACGGCCTGGTTGATGTCACGATTGACTTCGAGGATGGCACCGATATTTATTGGGCGCGCCAGCAGGTCAGTGAACGTTTGGGCGGGCTTGCCGGGAGCCTGCCGCCCGGCATCTCGGGCGGTATGGCGCCCATCACCACCCCGCTCGGGGAAATGTATATGTTCACCGTCGAAGCCGACGGCATGTCTCTGGCGGAGCGCCGCAGCCTGCTCGATTGGGTCATTCGCCCGGCACTGCGCACCGTGCCGGGTGTCGCCGATGTCAATGCTTTTGGGGGTATCGTGCGAGCCTTCGAAGTCGTTCCCGATCCGGTCAGGATGGCGGCGGGCGGTGTAACGATGGCGCAGTTCAAGGAGGCAATCGAAGCGAACAACCGCAACGACGGTGCGGGAAGGCTCGGCGAAGGCGACGAAGTGCTCCTCGTTCGCAGTGAAGGCAGCATTACCAGCCTGGATGATCTGCGCGCGGTGGTGGTGGCCATGAAAGACGGGACACCCGTTCGCGTAGGCGATTTGGCCGAGGTCAAGATCGGCACCGTCACCCGCTACGGGGTGGTCACGCAGAGTGGTCGCGCAGAAGCGGTTCAAGGCTTGGCGCTTGGACTGGCTGGTGCTAACGCACAAAAAGTGGTCGAGGGCGTCCGCAAGAAGCTGGACGAACTGAAACCGACTTTGCCGCCGGGCGTTCAGATCAATACGTTCTACGACCGCGCCTCGCTTGTTTCGAAGGCGGTCGGCGCGATTTCCGCAGCACTGATCGAGGCGACTATTCTGGTCATCGTGTTGCTTGGGCTGTTTCTGGGTAACATCCGTGCGGCTTTGACTGTCGCCTTGGTGCTTCCGCTGGCGGCACTGATCACGTTCATTCTCATGCGCGCCTTCGGCATGTCGGCGAACTTGATGAGCCTCGGTGGGTTGGCGATTGCAATCGGTATGCTGGTCGATGCCGCCGTAGTGGTGGTCGAAAACATTGTACAGCGTCTGGCGACCGATCCCACGGCCGGTAAGCTGCCACGGTTGCATACAATTTACCGGGCGGTGCGCGAGGTAGCTGTTCCGGTCACAGCCGGGATTCTGATCATCATTACGGTGTTTCTGCCGCTGCTCACCCTGCAGGATCTCGAAGGCAAGTTCTTCGTGCCGGTGGCGCTGACCATCGTCTTTGCCCTTGCCGGTTCGCTGCTGCTGTCGCTGACCGCCATCCCGGTGCTGGCGTCTTACATGTTGCGTGAAGTGAAGCACGAAGACCCGTGGCTGCCGCGCAAACTGCTTGCCCTTTATGAACCAGCCCTCGCTTGGGGTATGCGCCAGCAGCGTTTCGTCGCAGTTGCTGCCGTGGCGATGCTGGTGGCGGCTGGCGTGATTTATACCCAGGTCGGCAAAACGTTCATGCCGACGATGGACGAGGGTGACCTCATTGTCGGAATCGAAAAACTGCCCTCGGTAAGCCTCGAACAGACCGCCGCACTCGATCTTAAAATCCACCGTGCCATCATGCAGGCCATCCCCGAAGTGCATGGGGTGGTCGCGCGCGCCGGCTCCGACGAAATCGGGCTCGACCCGATGGGGCTCAACCTGTCCGACACGTATTTGCTGTTGAAGCCGCAAGGTGAGTGGCGCATGAAAAGCAAGGAAGCCCTGATGGACGAAGTGCGCAAAGTGCTCGACCCCATGCCCGGCATCAAATACAGCTTTACGCAACCGATCGAAATGCGGGTATCGGAAATGATCATCGGCGTGCGCGGCGACCTGGCGGTCAAGATTTTCGGCCCCGACCTCGACAAACTGAACGAGTATGCGAGCCAGGTAGAAGCGCTCCTCAAAACGGTTCACGGCAACCAGGATGTGTACACGGTCCAGAACGACGGTGTGCAGTATTTGCGCGTGGCGGTGGATCGCTTGCAAGCTGGCAGGCTCGGTTTGAGCGTGGAAGAGATCCAGGATGCGATGCGCATCCAAATCGAGGGGCAGCAAGCCGGGATTGCCATAGAGGGCAATCGCCGCACGCCGATTGTGCTGCGTGGCGCAGAGGGCATACGCGTGTCGCCGGCCGATTTCGGGGCGATGCGCATTACCACCAGGGACGGTAACACCGTCCCATTGAGCAGCGTTGCCAAGCTGGAGCGCGCCGAAGGGCCGGTCAAGATTGATCGTGAAATGGGTAGCCGCTACAGCGTGGTCATCGCCAACGTCGGCGGCCGTGACCTGGTGGGCTTTGTCGAAGAGGCAAAAGCACTCGTCACACAGAAGCTACCCCTGCCGACGGGCTACCGCATCAGTTGGGGCGGGCAGTTCGAGAACCAGCAACGCGCGGCAGCACGGTTGGCCGTTGTGGTTCCAGTCGCGCTCGGGCTGATATTCGTGCTGCTCTTTTCGACCTTCCGCTCAGTCCGGCAGGCTCTGCTTATCCTGAGCAACATTCCGTTCGCACTGGTCGGCGGCATCGTCGCTTTATGGGTGACGGGAGAATACCTGTCAGTGCCTGCGTCGGTGGGTTTTATCGCCCTCCTCGGCATTACGGTTCTGAACGGCGTCGTGCTGGTCAGCTATTTCAACCAACTGAAAAGCGAGGGAATGAAATTGAGCGAAGTCGTCGTGCAGGGAGCAAAGCGCCGCTTGCGACCGGTGATGATGACAGCCTCTATCACCGCATTTGGCTTGATCCCGCTGCTGTTTGCGACTGGGCCAGGCTCGGAAATCCAGCGTCCGCTCGCCATCGTCGTGATTGGCGGCCTCATTACCGCCACGGCACTGACACTGATACTGATACCGGTCTTGTATTTGCGCTTCGCTTTCCCGAAAAAGGAGGTTTCCCATGTCTGAGCTTTGCTTAAACATACTGTGCCCACTGGTGCTCGAAGAAAAATTGCTCGACTTGCTGCTCATGTCACCCAATGCTGAGGTGTTTACCAGCACGCCGACAGCCGCGCACGGATTGGCCTTCGGGCAATTGAGCCAGTCCGAACAAGTGCTCGGCCGGATGCTGGCAACACAGATACAGGTAGTGCTTTCTGAGGCTGACAAAGAAGCGCTGCTCAAAATTATTCAACAACAATTTGCCGGTGTAGGTCTGCGCTATTGGATAACGCCTGCCATCGAGTCTGGGAGATTTTTATGAAACACTTACTGCTGAGTGGTCGATCTGCTTTGTTGCTCGCTCTATTGAGCGGTATTGCCTGTGCCGAAGAAATTAACCGCCCCGACCTGCCGCCCTCTGTACAGGTGGAAAGCGCGTTGAACCTACACCTCACGGTGCTGAACGCCACCAGTGAGCTAAAAATGGAACGTGCCAATCAGCGCAAGTGGAACAGCGGCAGTTACGAGTTCAACCTGCGCGCAGGCACGGGGCAACGCAATATCGCCAGCACCGGGCAAAACCTGAAGGAATGGGATGTCGCGCTGGAGCGCCCGCTGCGCATGCACAACAAAGTGGGCATTGATGAAGACATCGGCGCAGCCGGTGTCGCGCGCGCCGGATACGCGCTCGGCGATGCACGCCACGAAGCCGCGCGCGCGCTGATACAGCTATGGTTCGCATGGCAACGCGAGCAAGCTCAAGTTGTGCTGTGGCAGCAGCAGGTGGACATTCTCAGGCAACAGGCGCAAATGGCCGAGAAGCGCGTCAAGGCTGGCGATGCGCCAAAACTGGAGTTGAACCAGGCACAGGCCGCCGCCGCACAAGCCAGCGTGTCATGGCATCAAGCCCGGTTGCGCGCGCAACTCGCCGGCAATGATCTGAAGCGCCAATTTCCTGCTATCCAATTGCCGGAAAAAGCGCTTCCAGTTTTTCCGCAAGTAATCGAGCACAACTTCGCATTCTGGAAGTCGCGCATACTCGAACACAACCACGAACTCGGCATGGCGCAGGAGCAGAGCCGGGTGCAGCAACTGCTGGCGCAGCGCAGCCGCGCCGATCAACTGCCCGACCCCACCGTCGGGGTGCGTTATTCCAATGAATCGGGCGGCAACGAAAAAGTTACTGGCGTATATCTCAGTGTGCCGTTCTCTTTCGGGCAACGCAACGCGACGGCGGAAGGAGCCGCACAACAAGCCGCCATCGCCGCCGATCAGGAAGCTTTTATCAAACGCCGTCTGGAAGGCGACATCTATGCCTCACATACTCAAGCAGTAAGCAGCTTCGCCACTTGGCAACAAGCGCACGAGGCGGCACAGGCGATCCGCAGCAATGCCGAACTGGTCGGCAAGGCCTATAGCCTGGGCGAAAGCAGCCTGTCGGACAGCCTCACCGCACGCCGCTTTGCTTTGGAATCCTCGTTGGCGGAAAACCTCGCGCAACTCGACGCCAACGAAGCGCGCTACCGCTTGCTGCTTGATGCTCACCAACTGTGGCCATTGGATACGGGCGATGACGAACACCATGCTAACCATTATTAAAACGCACGATCTATCCGTGCATTTAACTTCGTGGAAATGAATGCACATTATTTCATTTGGCCATACCCAACATGGTCACCGTACTTTTTACCTGCGGTTCGGCGCTACCCGGCGCGCGCTCGATACCGTTCAAACCTCGCGTCGCCACACTACAGATTTCCAATAATGAAAAGAAATGCGATGAAAAACTTTATTTGGGCATGCTGGCCGTTTTGTTGCTAACCGGCTGCGCCGGCCCCGTTCATCAGATGGTCAAGGAAGGCAACGCCCCGTTCATTGGCGGGGAGCTGATCCATGATCGGGGAAAGAGTAACCGCCCCGTGTTGCAGGCATCAAACCGCCGTTTGAAGCTCATGGATTCGCCGTCGAACACCAGACTGACCTGGCAGCCCTGCGCAAGCGCTATTTTATTGCTGACCGGAAGCATTGGGATCGGATATTTGCCGGGCTCGACGCCGGCCATGAGGTTTTTTCCGTCGAGACGATTGCCGTATCCGCAGATGGGCCCGAACTCTCGTGCCGTTTGATATGGGCGTCCCTCACAAAGCCTGCGGGCGTTTGCACGGATCAGGCAGGGGCAGTATTTCCGATACATTTTGAGTAGCATTCAAGGATAGTTGATGGCGGATTGCTGCAACGACAAATCTTGCGAGATCGAAGCGCTTCGCGTCCGCCAAAGCTCGACGCTAAAAATAGTGCTGGGTATCAATGCCGTTATGTTCCTGGTGGAAATTACAGCAGGGCTGATGGGAAGCTCTGTCTCGTTGGTGGCGGATTCGCTGGATAGCCGCCTTGGGCGGCTCACGGTTTAATAGCCCATTTGAGGGGCTCACCCAATAAGCCTCCGGCTTTGCCGGAGGTCATTTAACTCAAGGGGTATCCGTGCCCCCAGTTGTTACGAATTTAATCCGAACCTTTAATTTGGGCTACGAAGATTGACTAAATATGTTAGCTTGCTATTGCAGTTTTACTGATTTTCTGCAAAACTGCCCAACATGAAAACTACTCTGACCATCACCGGGCGTGGCGTCATCACACTCCCAACACAATTTCGCAAAGCACTCGGCATCTCTGCGGCAGATCAACTGATCGCGGAAACGACACCCGAAGGCATCTTGTTGCGACCTGCCGTTACCCTGCCCATCGAGTTATATAGCGATGAGCGCTTGCGTGAATTTGAAGAGGCTGAGGCCGAGTTGGCCACCATGCTGAATAATCAAACCAAGTCGCGCTAACGCAGTGCGTATTTTCCTGGACGCAAGCATCCTTTTTTCGGCAGCCCGTGCTGATGGCGCAGTAAGAAAACTGCTCGCTCTCACAGAAGCCGCCGGACATGAGCTATGGGCAGATGCTTATGTATTCGAAGAGGCGCGGCGCAATCTGGCCGCAAAAACACCGGGCGGCCTTCCCGTGCTGAATGCGATGGCTGACCGGATCAAAATCGGCGGCATGAGTGCCAGCAATTCGCTGCTGCCGGATACGGTGAATCTGCCAGGGAAGGACAGGCCGGTACTTGCTGCCGCCATCCACCACCGCTGCGACATATTGGTCACCGGCGACCGCACTCATTTCGGCCAAATCTACGGGAAAACAATCCAGGGTGTTTCTGTTTTATCGCCAGCGATGCTGGCGGAAACTCTATTGGGTTAGAAAAACAATTCGAACACGCCCCCTTATATTTGCTCCAAACGATTCCAATTTGGCGTGTATTACTGTGTCACTGACGATGTAATCCTGGCATTCGCCGTTCTTGATTGCCGCCGAAATCCAAGCAGGATATTGCGCGGGTTCGTTTTGTTGTTGCTCAACCGTATTGTCAGGCTTTTGCAGAGCTTCCTCATACGGCCAATAGCTCCGCTGGCAGGGCGATTCCTGCTGTGCGGTGAATGAAAAGCCGCAGTAAAACCGCGTTATTCATGCTATCGAATTTGCCCGATGCTCCGATAATTGGCACAACCCGCAGCCCGGCTGGCGATTTTGCCCGCTTGGCTGTTAGCCGGACGGCTAACAGCTTGCAGGTTCCCGCACCCGGAGAGGGTGCAAAGCCGACCAGCGAAATCCATCATGGCAGAAGACAGCGATTTAGAAAAGACCGAACAGCCCTCGCAACGGCGGCTTGATCAGGCACGAGAAAAAGGCCAGGTCGCCCGTTCGCGCGAACTGTCCACGTTCGCCGTGTTGATGGCGGGAGGCGGTACGCTGTGGCTCATGGGCTCAGCGTTCACCCAGCACATGGTGAAGTTGCTGCGCGATGGCCTGACGCTCAATCAGGAGATGGCATTCAACACCAGCCTGATGATCCCGCGTTTGTATGATCTTTCGCTGGAAGTGTTGATTGCTTTCTTGCCTTTGTTGCTCATAGTCATGCTTGCTGCGGCATTTTCGCCGTTGCTGCTGAATGGCTGGTTATTCAGTGTGGAATCCCTGCAACCGCAATTCTCCAGAATGAATCCTGTTTCCGGCATTGCCCGCATGTTCTCTACGCACGCGTTGGTGGAGCTGGGCAAGGCTATCGGTAAATCCATTCTGGTTGGAGGTGTCGCAGCATGGGTGATCTGGCACAACAAGGATGCGGTGATGGCTCTCGGTACGCAGTCTGCCGCCACATCCATTCCACAAATGGGGAATTTGATTGCATCGAGTTTCATGATGATTGCCGGAGCGATGTTGCTGATCGTGGCGATAGATGTTCCGTTCCAGTTATGGGATCACAACAAGAAGCTGATGATGAGCAAGGAAGAGTTGCGTCAGGAATCCAAGGAAACCGAGGGCGATCCGATGGTTAAGGGCCGCATCCGCAGCTTGCAGCGTGAAGCAGCCCGCCGCCGCATGATGGCTGCAATACCGACTGCCGATGTAGTGGTCACCAACCCGACACACTATGCGGTGGCGTTGAAGTACAGCAACAAGGGCATGCGCGCACCGGTCGTGGTGGCGAAGGGCGCGCATCTGCTGGCACAGCGCATCCGCGAGATCGCACAGGAGCATCATGTGCCGATTCTGGAGGCTCCGCCGCTGGCACGCGCGCTGCACAAACATACCGATCTGGGCGAGTCTATCCCCGAAGCCCTTTATATCGCCGTCGCCGAAGTGCTGGCTTATGTTTATCAACTGCGCCGCTACGAAAAACAAGGCGGGGCGCGCCCGCAGGAGCCGGATGATTTGCCGGTTCCGGCGGAGCTTGATCCGGATGCTGCACCGGTTTCTGCATGAGGAAATGAGCCATGAATCTGCTATCCATACAAAATTTCATTAAACGCGCCGGGTTGACCGGTATGGCCGGCCCGGTGCTGATCGTGATGATTCTGGCGATGATGGTGCTGCCACTGCCGCCGCTACTGCTGGATATTTTGTTCACTTTCAACATCGCGGTTTCCATCATGGTGCTGCTGGTCAGCATGAATACCAACCGGGCTCTGGATTTTGCGATATTCCCTACCGTGTTGCTGATTACCACGTTGTTGCGCTTGTCGCTGAATGTGGCTTCCACGCGGATCGTGTTGCTGGAAGGGCACACCGGGCCGGATGCGGCCGGCAAGGTGATCGAATCGTTCGGCCATTTTCTGGTGGGTGGCAACTACGCCGTCGGCATCGTGGTATTTGCGATTCTGGTGGTCATCAATTTTGTGGTGATCACCAAAGGCGCCGGGCGTATCGCCGAGGTGGGCGCGCGCTTCACTCTGGATGCGATGCCCGGCAAGCAGATGGCGATTGATGCTGACTTGAACGCAGGGCTGATCGGTGAAGACGTGGCGCGCAAGCGCCGTGCCGAGATTTCGCAGGAAGCGGACTTCTACGGCGCGATGGATGGCGCCAGCAAGTTCGTGCGCGGCGACGCGGTGGCGGGAATCATCATCCTGTTCATCAACATCATTGGCGGCCTGATTGTGGGTGTGTTGCAGCACAATCTCGATATCGCCGTGGCAGCGAAAAACTATACCCTGCTGACCATCGGTGACGGATTGGTGGCACAGATCCCGGCGCTGGTGATTTCCACTGCCGCCGGTTTGGTGGTGAGCCGTGTAGCCAGTGATGAGAACATCGGCCAGCAACTGGTCGGGCAGTTGTTCAAACAACCGCAAGTTATTGTGCTGACCGCTGTGATTATCGGCGCGATGGGACTGATTCCCGGTATGCCGCATTTTGCTTTCTTGTCGTTGGCAGCCGCGATGGGCGGTTTGGCCTATTACTTGACGCAGAAAGACGAAAAAGCGGCAGCTCAGGAGCAGTCTGCCGCTGCCGTAGCGGCCCCGGCCCAGGCCGAATCGCCCGAGGCAAGCTGGGAGGACGTTGCGCAAGTGGATGTGCTGGGTCTGGAGGTTGGCTACCGGCTGATCTCGTTGGTGGATAAAGCGCAAGACGGCGATTTATTGCGGCGCATCAAGGGCATCCGCAAAAAATTTACCCAGGATATCGGTTTCCTGCCGCCACCCGTGCACATCCGCGACAACCTGGACCTGCGCCCGAACGGTTATCGCATCACCCTCAAAGGCGTGGAGGTCGGCAGCAGCGAGGCTTTCCCCAATCTGCTGCTCGCCATAAACCCCGGCAGCGTGACGGGCGAGTTGCCGGGCACGCAGACACGCGATCCGGCCTTCGGTTTGCCCGCAATCTGGATTGAAGCGGCGCAGCGTGACCAGGCGCAAGTGATGGGTTACACGGTGGTTGATCCGGGTACGGTGGTGGCAACCCATCTGAGCCATCTGATCAGCACCCGGGCTGCGGAGCTGCTCGGGCGGCAAGAGGTGCAGCAACTGCTGGATCACCTCGGCAAGGTTGCGCCCAAACTGGTAGAGGATCTGGTGCCCAAGACGTTGCCGCTGGGAACAGTGCAAAAAGTGTTGCAAAACCTGCTGGAAGAAGGCATGCATATCCGCGACATGCGCACCATAGTGGAAACGCTGGCGGAAAACGCGCCACGCATTCAGGACGCTTATCAGCTTACCGCGCTGGTGCGGGTGGCGTTGGGGCCTGCCATCGTGCAGCAGTTCTACCAGGCCGCGCAGGAATTGCAGGTGATCGGCATGGACAAGGAACTGGAATACATCTTGATCCAGGCGATGCAATCGAGCCAGAACGGGATCGGCATCGAGCCGGGATTGGCGGATGTCGTGCTGCGTGAAACCCGCGCCGCTGCCGAGATGCAGGAACAAATGGGCTTGCCGGCGGTAATGCTGGTGCCGGCGCAGTTGCGCGATCTGCTGTCGCGTTTTCTGAAACGCGCAATACCGGGTGTCAGAGTGATTTCACATGATGAGGTGCCGGATTTCAAAACTATCCGGGTGACCGTGATGGTGGGAGGTAGAACATGAAAATCAGGAAATTTATCGCCCCGACAGCGCGCCAGGCGTTGAGAGAGATTCGCAACGAGCTTGGCGAGGAGGCAGTGATTCTGTCTAATCGCGAAGTGGATGGGAAGGTGGAAATCATCGCCATGGCCGGCGAAGCGATGCAGCAGTTGACCGAAAGTGTGACTGCCGAAGCGCCAAAGCGCGAGCCGCCATTTGCGGGCGCCTTGCTGAAATCAGCAAAATCCTCCAGCAGGCCAGTTGCGCAATCCAAACAATTATCCAAACCCAGCGGGCATGGCGGCAGCGTCGCCACAGAAAATGAGCACCGCAGTGTCCGTCCCCTTTCTCCTGGCTTTCTCCCAGCGGGGGAGAGGGATGAGGTGTCGCATCGCGGCGTTCACGTTAATCATGCGCAGCCAGTCAAGGTGGAGCCACCACAGCCCATGTCAGGGCATGACAATATCCTGGTTGAAATCAAATCGATGCACGGAATGTTGCAACAACAACTTGCCGCACTGTCCTGGAATAATGTGCAGCAATGTGATCCGCAGCGTGCGGGCTTGTTGCGCAAGATGCTGAACTCCGGTTTCAGTGCGCTGCTTGCACGGCAGTTACTGGACAAGATGCCAGCCGGGAACGCGCAAGGCAAGTCGTGGATCAGGCAAATATTGAAGCACAATTTGCACACAGTGAGTGAAGCGGATGGCATCGTTGCAAAAGGAGGGGTGTACGCGTTGATAGGGCCGACAGGAGTGGGCAAAACCACCACCACGGCAAAGCTCGCGGCCCGTGCAGTGGTGCGCTACGGTGCGGATAAAGTTGCTTTGATGACCACCGACAGCTACCGGATAGGGGCATATGAGCAACTGAAAATTTACGGCAAGATTCTTGGTGTGGCAGTTCATGCGGTGAAGGACACCAGTGACTTGCGCCTGACGCTTTCGGCATTGAAACACAAGCATCTGGTGTTGATTGACACTGTGGGCATGGGCCAGCGCGATGAGCGCGTGGGTGATCAGAACGAGATGTTCGATGCGGCTGGCGTGAGGCGCTTGCTGTTATTGAATGCCACCAGTGGCGGTGACATTTTGGAAGATGTGGTGCGGAAGTATCATAGTGACAAAATTATCGGTTGCATTGTCACCAAGCTGGATGAGGCGGTTCATATTGGCGCGGTGCTGGATGTGGTGGTGCGCCATCGCCTGGTGATGCACTACGTGGCAAATGGTCAGCGTGTGCCGGAAGATTTGCACCCCATCAATCTCGATTATCTGTTGCACCGCGCATTCAAATCAGCGGAAGAAAAAACCCCGTTCACTTTGAATGAAATGGAATTTCCGCTAGTGATGGCTGCGGAAGGGTCGCTGCGCAGCAGCGGGGCACCCACTGGCGCACTTCTTGCGGGTGTGGGCAATTCAAGCATGGCGGCGTCAAATGCGTACTAACAGCGGAGTCGATCAGGCTGAAGGGTTGCGCCGTTTGCTGTTGCGCAATCATACCCGTGTCATAACGGTTGTGGCAGGCAAGCCCGGCGTGGGGCGCACCAGCGCGGCGATCAATCTTGCGGCAGCATTGGCTCGTTCCGGCAAGGGTGTGATGGTGCTGGACGAAAACCACGCCCCGGATAATTTGGCGTGCCGCCTGGGCTTGTTCGCCAGACATGATTTGCTTGATGTCCTGCAAGGCAAATGCAAACCGCGCGAGGCACTCCTGTCCACCGGCGGATTTTCAGTGCTGCCGACCGCAAGAGCGATGTGCGCGCTGACGATGTTGAACCAGGTCGAGCAACTGCGGCTGGAAAACGCGCTGTCCGAGGTCAGCAGCAACGTAGATGTGATGCTGGTGGATGCCGCGATGCCTGCTGGGCGGGCTGCCGTGTCATCGAGTTTGGTAGCGGGGGGCAGTTTGCTGGTGGTAATGGATGCGACAGCATCCGGCATTACCGGAAGCTATGCTTTGATTAAACGGCTGGTGCTGGAGAATGCACGTTTGCAGTTTGAAATTTTGGTGAACAAGGTGGCTGACGAACGGGCTGCAATGAAGGTTTTCTGCAACATGGATCAAGTGGCGCGGCGCAACCTCGCCGGGCGTCTGGAGTATTTGGGCCATGTTCCGCCAGACGACAGGCTGAAGCGGGCGGCGCAATTGGGCAGGTCAGTGGTGGAGGCTTTTCCCACAGCCGATTCGGCAAAGTCCTACCTGGAATTGGCGCGATGCTTGTTGCGTTTGCCGATCCGGAAAGACGAGCCAGCGGTTGAAATTCCAAGCACGATGCAAATTATTATCAAGCATATAACGCGTCAGCACTGCGGAGAAATGCCACTCGTTGTAAACTAGCAGGATGTACAACGCATCCGGATTAAACGACAAGGAACAATGCCTGCGCGAATACGCTCCGCTGGTAAAGCGGCTCGCGCACCAGATGATGACCAAGCTGCCCTACAGCGTGCAGATCGACGACATTATTCAGGCTGGCATGATGGGGTTGCTGGATGCGGTAACCCGCTACGACGAATTTCACGGGGCACAGTTCGAGACCTACGCAACACAGCGTATTCGCGGTGCGATGCTGGATGAATTGCGTGAAGCCGATTGGCTGCCGCGCAGCCTGCGCCGCAATATGCGGCAAATCGAGGGGGCTATCAGCCGCTTGCAACAGAAGCTGGGCAGAACGCCAAATGAAACAGAGATTGCCAAGGAGTTGGGGATACCCCTTGCCGAATACCAACAGATGCTGCAGGAGTCGCGCGGCGCACAGTTGGTATATTTCGAAGATTTTAATGGTGAGGACCACGACGATTTTTTTGAGCGGTTTGAGTTCAGCAGCGATGCCAACCCGCTGGATTTGCTGGAAGATGTGCGTTTCAAGGCCGAGCTGGTGCGCGCCATCGAGAGCCTGCCGGAGAGAGAGCGGATGCTGATGGGTATGATTTACGAGCAAGAGATGAATCTGCGCGAAGTCGGCGAGGTGCTGGGTGTGAGCGAGTCGCGCATTTCACAACTGCATAGCCAGGCGGTTGCGAGGCTGCGCAGTTGGATGAAAGGCTATTGATCCCGGAAACGGCAAACACTACGAAGCACACGGACAATACGTAGCATAAAATGAATTGCACATTATTCAGCATTCATCCATTGGGTGAGAGCAAAAGGCTCAATACCTCCTTTTCCCCCAGCGTATTCCATGTTGCCTATGGTTGGGGATTGAGGTTTTAGGGTGATGGATAAGCTCACGTTATTGGGTTTAGTGGTAGGTCTGACCGGAATCATGGCCGGACAGATATTGGAGGGAGGCGATCTTTCCATTTTGTTTCAGGGCGCGGCTTTTCTGATCGTGTTTGGGGGCACGCTCGGTGCGGTAATGGTGCAATGCCCGACCAAGGTTTTCGTCACAGCGATCAGGATGGGGCGCTGGGCGTTCGTGACACCGAGGTTGTCCAGCAGGGAGTTGGTCAAGCAGTTGACCGGTTGGAGTGTGCTGGCTCGCAAAGATGGCATTCTGTCATTGGAAGGGCGCTTGAACACCATTAGCGACCCTTTTCTGAAAAAGGGGCTGCAGCTATTAGTGGACGGTAACAGCGCCGAAAAGATCCGGGAAATTTTGGATGTGGATACGCATTCATGGGAACAGTTGCGCTGGCAATCGGCGCGCGTATGGGAAGCGGCTGCCGGGTATTCCCCGACCATCGGCATTATCGGTGCAGTATTGGGTTTGATGCACGTCATGCAGAATCTCAGTGATCCGGGCAAATTGGGTGGCGGCATCGCCGTGGCATTCGTTGCGACAATCTACGGTGTGGCATTTGCCAACTTGCTGTTTCTGCCAGTTGCGAACAAGCTGAAATCCATCATCATGCAACAAAGCCATATACGCGAAATGATTGTGGACGGCTTGGCAGGGATTGCCAGCGGAGATAACCCGCGGCTGGTCGAAATCAAGCTGCAAAGCTATATCGATTAGGGCTTGCCCAAAGGTTTTAATTATGGCTCGCCGAAGCAAACGCATCGAGCATGACAATCACGATCGGTGGCTCATTTCATATGCCGATTTCGTCACCCTGCTGTTCGCCTTTTTCGTGGTCATGTATTCCATCTCCTCAGTGAATGAGGGAAAGTACAAAACCTTCAGCGATTCGTTGAGCAATGCATTTAACAATAAACCGGTTTCCGCCATTACCACCGATTTGCCGAATCAGCAAGAGCAGATGCTCAAGGCATTGGTGGACAGGCGCACCGCACGCTTGGTCGAACAGCAGCGCAAGAACCAGGAGCGCATGAAAAATCTGACTCATGGGTTGAGCCAGGTGATGGCTTCCCTGATAAATCAACGCATGGTCAGCATCAATCAGACCAGGCGGGGGGTGGTCATCGATATCAGCGCGAGCACATTGTTCAGGACTGGTGAGGCGGCGCTGCAACCGGGCACGTTGGATGTTTTACGCCAGGTAGCAGCCGTGTTGAGCAAGGAAGATCAGCCTATCGAGGTGGAAGGGCATACAGACGACATACCTATCATGACCGCGCAGTTCCCTTCAAATTGGGAATTGTCTTCCGCGCGCGCCAGCAGCGTGGTTAGGATGTTGATTGATAACGGGGTAGCGGCAAAACGTCTGGCTGTAGTGGGCTTGGCCTCGAACCAACCGCTGGTATCGAACGACAGCCCGGAGAATCGCGCCAGAAACCGTCGTGTGACTATCACGATAGTGTCGCCGGATATAGAGCGGGGAGCAGGTGGCAGGGAGTAGGGCATGTTGTAATTCCGGATGCTTATTCACCGCAACAGACCCCGCTCCTGATGTCGCTGATTGACAATCAGGCTTGGCTCGCATAACACTTAATGCACCGGCTCAAGCTGTGGCCGCGAATGGTTCGTTACCGTGAAGGATTTACCGTTTCATAGATCGTGCGGGCGCGGCGCATGAGTGTCAACGGCGAAGTGGGCTCACTCGTTAAATGGACTCTAACACCGAAAGGAACATCATGAAAATTATCAAAGCAACCGCATTTGCAGCCATGATTCTCACCAGCGTGGTTGCCCATGCGGGAACGCCCATCATAAACCTCAGTGTCGGCGGTGAAATCAGCCCGGGCGTCTATGGCCAGGTGCAATTTGGCAACGCGCCACCGCCACCGGTTTTCTATCCTCAGCCGATGATCATTGAGCGACATCCGTCGGCTGTGGTTGTCGCCCCGCTCTATTTGCATGTACCTCCGGGCCACGCGAGAAAATGGGCCAGGCATTGCCACGAGTATAATGCCTGTGGCCGCCCTGTTTACTTCGTAAAATCTGCGGAGTATGAGCCAGGCTACCGTAGCCACAAAGGCAAGCAACATGGGGGCGAAGGTCGTGGAGACGAGGGTCGCAGGCACGAAGATCGCAGAGATGAAGGACACAGGGGCAAGGGGTACAGAGACTGAGAAGTAATTACTATGATGCTGGTGTAGGAAATGCGAATTGGCGGCATTTCTGTTGGGAGCTGGAATAGATCCACAGATTAGACAGATTAAAGTGGAAACGAAAACGCCGCCTGCAAGAAGGCGGCGTTTTCGTTCATGTGTGCGGTGGTTAAGTGTCGGTGGAGCCCAGCGCTGTGGTGTTGGTGCCGCCATCTACGTAGGTAATTTCGCCAGTGATGCCGCTGGCCAGGTTGCTGCACAGGAATGCGGCAGCATTCCCCACTTCATCAATGGTCACATTGCGTCTCAATGGGGCGTGTTTTTCGTTGTAGCTAAGCAGCTTGTTAAAGTCACCTATACCTGCGGCGGCCAACGTCTTGATTGGACCGGCTGAAATGCCATTCACACGGATACTGCGGTTTCCAAGATTCATGGCCAGATAACGCACACTGGCTTCCAGGCTTGCTTTGGCCAGGCCCATCACGTTGTAGTGCGGGACGGTGCGTATTGCGCCAAGATAGGTCATGGCCAGAAGCGCGGAGTTGCGCCCTTCCAGCATCGGCAAGGCTGCTTTGGCCAGCGCCGGAAAACTATAGGAACTGATGTCATGTGCGATGCGGAAAGCTTCGCGGTTGAACCCCTCAAGAAACTCGCCTGCCAGCGCTTCGCGTGGAGCAAAAGCGATGGAATGCACGAAGCCATCAAACTTGTCCCAGTGTTTGCCTAGGTCGGCAAATAATTGATTGATTTCCGCATCGCTGGTTACATCGCAGGGGAACAACAAATCGCTGTCAAATTCCTGTGCCAGTTCGCTCACCCGGTCGCGTATGCGTTCACCCTGATAGGTAAATGCCAGCTCCGCGCCTTCACGCCGCATGGCTTTGGCGGTGCCGTATGCAATAGAACGGTTGCTGAGCATACCGGTGATCAAAATGCGTTTGCCCGCCAGGAATCCCATGTTGTCCCTTGGTTAAAATTATTAGATCGGATGAATTATAACCGCACAATACGTTGCGGCATAACCGCGTATCATTACCACGCACCGCGCTAATGCAATCGTATATAATTCTGCGCTGAGGATTTATCAGGACTGACAACACTAATGCTGGAAATATGTAACCTCGCCTGCACTCGCGGAGATCACCAACTGTTTTCCGGCTTGAATTTTTCCCTGTCTGAAGGCGAGTTGATGCAGGTGCAGGGCGAAAATGGAAAAGGGAAAACCAGCTTGTTGCGCATGCTATGCGGTTTTCTTGCGCCTGCGGCGGGTGAAATCCGCTGGCGCGGGCAAAACATCAGCGACCTGGACGAGGAATACTATGCCGAGATGGTTTATCTCGGCCATCTAAATGCCATCAAGGATGAATTGAATGCGCTGGAGAACCTGCACATCAGCGCCGGCCTGGCGGGCTGTGAAGTGGATGAAAAGCAGGCCATCGCGGCGTTGCGCCACATGGGATTGCGCGGTCGTGAAACTTTACCGGTCAAGGTATTGTCCCAAGGTCAACGTCGGCGCGTGGCGCTGGCGCGACTGCTGGTCGGCAATGCCCCTCTGTGGATACTGGATGAGCCGCTCACCGCGCTGGATGTGGGTGCGGTGGGGTTGATGCAGGAATTGATCGGCGAGCACCTGGCAAAAAACGGCATGGTGATCTTCACCACACACCAACCGCTGGAAGTCGCGGGGGTGGAAACACGGCGATTGACGCTGGCATGAAGAAACTGTCGCTGTTCGGCTTATTGGGCCTGGTGATCAGCCGCGATTTGATGCTGGCAATGCGCCGTCGCGCCGACGTGCTGACCACGCTGATATTTTTTGTCATGGTGGTAAGCCTATTCCCTCTTGGGGTCGGGCCAGAAATGGACATGCTGCGCAAGATGGCGGCCGGAGTAGTTTGGGTGGCCGCACTGCTGGCTTCCATGCTGGCTTTGGGGCGGATGTTTTCGGCGGATTATCTCGATGGCACGCTGGAGCAAATGCTGCTGGCCCCACAGCCCCTGCCGGTGCTGGTATTGGGCAAAATTCTGGCGCACTGGATGTTGTCCGGCTTGCCGCTGGCGCTGATGGCGCCGGTGCTGGGCTTGCAGTTTGACATGTCGCCGCAGGCGTTGTGGGTATTGATTGCGAGCCTGCTGCTCGGCACGCCGATACTCAGCATGATAGGGGCGGTGGGTGCGGCGCTGACGTTGGGGCTGCGCGGCGGTGGAGTGCTGGTGTCGCTGCTGGTGCTGCCGTTGTGCATCCCGGTGCTGATTTTCGGGACAGGCGCGGTGGAAGCCGTTTCCAGCGGTATGAGCGTGTCCCCTCATTTATTATTGCTGGGGGCATTGCTGGTTCTGGCATCGGCGTTCACGCCGTGGGTTACGGCCCTGGCGTTGCGTATTTCGATGGAATAATTAACACTGCGAATTTCATGCATCTTTTAATGGAGTGACACGTTGGCTATAAACTGGTTCAAGTATTCCGCACCTTCCACCTTCTATGGATTGGCCGGCAAGCTGGTGCCGTGGTTTGCGTGGTTATCCGCAATCTTGTTTGCAATCGGCCTGTATATCGGCTTCTTCGTGGCGCCTACCGATGCGCAGCAAAGCGAAGCCTACCGCATCATCTACATTCACGTGCCGGCTTCGATGATATCCATGTTCATCTACCTGATCATGGCGGGTTACGCCGCACTGGGACTGATTTTCAATACCCGACTCTCCTCCATGATGGCTTCCGCGCTGGCGCCCACCGGAGCGCTGTTTGCATTCATCTCGTTGTGGACCGGCGCGTTGTGGGGCAAGCCGATGTGGGGCGCCTGGTGGGTGTGGGATGCGCGACTGACATCCGAGCTCATCCTGCTGTTTCTTTACCTGGGCTTCATCGCACTGCATGCCTCAATTGACGATCCGCGACGCGCAGACCGTGCCAGCGCGCTGCTTGCCATCATCGGTTCGGTCAACGTGCCGATCATTTATTTTTCGGTGAAGTGGTGGAATACGCTGCATCAGGGGGCCACCGTCAAATTCACCGGCACCAGCATGCACGCTGCCATGCAGCAGGCCATGTTCACCGTTCTGGTTGCCTGTTGGCTGTATGCCATCGCGATGACGCTGGCGCGCGTGCGCAGCATTATTCTGGAACGTGAACGCAACACCGAGTGGGTGGACGAACTGCCGGAGGTGAAACTATGAACTGGGGTGAATTCTTTGCTATGAAGGGTTATGGCTTCTACGTATGGGGTTCGTATGGCGTGGTGTTGCTGGTATTCATTGTTGAAACTGCGCTGGTGCGCCATAGAAGGATTATCACCTTGCGGCAACTGCGCCTGTTGCGCGATGCAGGAAAAGAGGAATAGGAAAAATATGAAACCACGTCAGAAAAAATTTACTTACATCATCATCGCTCTTGGTGCATTGGGCGCAGCTGTGGGGTTGGTGTTGTACGCGTTGAAAAACAATGTCAGCCTGTATTTCACCCCGACCCAGGTTTACAACAAGGAAGCTCCGCAAGGCCGCAACTTCCGCATTGGCGGATTGGTGGAACCTGGCAGCGTCAAGCGCGAGGACAAAGAGGTGACCGTGCGTTTCAGCATAACCGACAACGCGCGCAGCATGCCGGTGATATACAAGGGCATCCTGCCGGATCTGTTCAAGGAAGGCAAAGGCGTTGTGGCGCAAGGCAAGATTGAAACAGACAATGTGTTCCACGCCGAGGAAGTGCTGGCCAAGCACGACGAAAACTACATGCCGCCCGAGGCCAAGGATGCGCTGGATCAGGCTGCCAAGGCCAAATCTGCGGCAGGCGCCGCCGCTTCATCTGTTGCCGCACCCGCATCCGACAAGAAAGCTTATTGAGGCGGGCAACATGACTGTGGGCAGCACAGGGCAGAAGACTGTGCTGGCCATGCAGTTCAAGATTTCATGACCGCGCAGGGGCTGAAGTAACAAGTCTTGCCCCCGGTCGCCGAATTACAGAAAAATAATCAGACATGACCCTATTCTGGATAATTTGCGCGCTGCTGCTGGCAGTTGCCTTGCTGTTTGTTGTGTTGCCGCTGTGGCGCAGCACGGGGAAGGGCAACCAGGTGCAGCGCGATGCCGTCAACCTGGAAATCTTTCGCGATCAAATTGCCGAGATGGATGCCGATTTGCGCAACGGCCTACTCACGCCGGAGATGCATGAGCAGGGTAAGCGCGAATTGCAATCACGTTTGCTGCAAGAGGTAAACACCCCTGATGGGAAGGGCGGTCTCTCGCTGCACAACCCAGATAAAGTGATGGCAATTGGGCTGGCTATGCTGCTGTCGCTCGCGGCTGTTGGTTTGTATTGGAAGACAGGCAACCCGGAAGCGGTGTTGCCCCAGGTTGGAGGCTATAGAGCGGAAGGTTATGGAACGGTAAACTCAGAAGCTGCGCTCAAGCAGTTGAAGGATAAGCTGGCGAAAAATCCGCAAGACGCAGACAGCCTGCTGCTGCTGGCACGCTCCTATGCCGAACTGGAACGCTATGCTGACTCCGCCAAGGCATATGACAAGCTGACCCAGTTGGAACCCAACGAAGCGGAGCTGTGGGCGGAATTCGCAGATGCACTGGCGATGGCGAGCGGGCAGAGCCTGGCCGGACATCCCACTTTATTGCTGGATAAGGCGCTTAAGCTCGACCCGAAAAACCCCAAGGCTCTCGCCTTGTCCGGCTCGGCAGCAATGGGGCGCGGTGATTTTCCCGCCGCTATCCGTTACTGGGAAAGCGTGCTCAAGATGGTGCCCAAGGATTCCGAAGACGCGAAAATGATTTCGGGCGGCATCCAGCAGGCGCGCAATTTAATTGCACAAGGCAAGGGCGGCAAACCCATGGTCGCGCAGCGCACACCCATGGCCGAAGAGAAAAAACCTTTAGCCGCAGGCAGCGAGCGCATCACCGGCACAGTTACATTGAGTGCCGCACTGGCGGGGAAAGCCAGGCCGAATGACACGCTGTTCGTGCTGGCACGTGCGGTGAAAGGCCCCAAGGTGCCGCTTGCGGTTGTACGTGTGCAAGTGAAGGATCTGCCCTTGCAGTTTACATTGGACGACAGCATGGCGATGTCGCCGCAAATGAAGCTGTCGTCTTTCGACGAAGTGGTAGTGATTGCCCGCGTGTCCAGATCCGGCGATGCCTTGGCGCAACCCGGCGATTTTCAGGGCACGAGCGCAGCTATCAAGCCCGGCAGCAGCGGAGTGAAGCTCAACATAGAAAACGTAATAAAATAATCCTATTTTCCTCTGTTGAAATTAGCCGACTTGCTTCAAACTGAGTGCTGACGTGGTGTTCAATCAAATTGGGAGGGTCACCCGATGGGTGAGGTGCGATTTGAGCAAAAACCGCTGGCAAAAGCTGTCGGCAACGCGCTGTCTGAACAAGCGCGCGAGGTTCATCGAGTAACGACGCCGGGAGGCCAATTTCAGGTTCGCTGGGACGAAGGGGGCAGCGCCACGGCGCTGGGACAGCTGGCATTTTTTGCCGAGTTTTTGGAAGTGTCCGGATTGTTCGAGCACTGGGTCGACGGTTGCCCGATGAATTACAGCAGCCCCAACGCACCGGAAGTGCGAGATGTTCTGGGCACGTGGCTGCTCTCGATCCTGGATGGGCAAAAGCGCTATGCGCATGTGGCATGCCTGCGCGGCGACGCGGTGGCTGTGGAAATACTGGGCATGAGCAAGATCATCAGCGACGAGAGCTTGCGCCGGGCATTGGCGCATCTGGCGCCGAGTTCGGGCAAGCGCTGCGCCGAAGAAGAACGGGCAAAGCGTGAAGCCCAGCTGGCAAGGAGTTCGGCGTGGATGGATGCCGCGCTTGAGGAGAGCACGAGCGAGGCGCTAAATACGCCGTGGATACTCGACACCGACACGACGATCAAGCCGCTCTACGGGCATCAGGACGGAGCCGAAATCAGTTACAACCCGAGAAAGCCGGGGCGACCGAGCCACGCCATCCACACCTACTGGATAGGCAACGTGCGCATGGTGCTCGATGCCGAAGTGCAAAGCGGCAAGGCACATGCGGCGAAACACAGCCTGCCCCGTTTGCGCACATTGCTGGAGGGGTTGCCACCCGAGAAGCGCCTACGGCTGGTGCGGGGAGACTGCGCGTTCGGCAACGAGACGGTGATGGGGGAAATGGAAAACCTGGACCAAGCCTACCTGTTCAAGCTGCGCCAAAGCGCGGGCGTCAAACGCCTGATCGAGCGCCAATGGTCGCGCGACGACTGGAGCGATGCGGGGCAAGGTTTCTACGCCGTCGAAGCGGAACTGAAGCTGGCGGGCTGGAGCCGCGCCCGTCGCGTGATCGTGATGCGGCGGGCGGTCAAAGGCAGTCTCGTGGCGGATGAAAAAACCTCGGGCAAGAGCAAGAAACAGCAGAGCCTGCAATTTGCCGACGCCAACCAACCCGTCAACATCTGGGAATATGCCGTGCTGATCACCAACACGGATTACGCACTGGATGCCATCGGCCAGTTGTACCGTGATCGCGCCGACTGCGAGAACGGGTTTGATGAAATGAAAAACCAGTGGGGCTGGGGCGGCTACACCACGCAGGACATGGAACGATGCAATCTCTCGGCCAGAGCGGTCGCGCTGATCTACAACTGGTGGAGCTGGTACGTCCGCCTCGCGCACCCGAAGGCTCGCCTGGAAGCCATCACCAGCCGACCGTTGCTGCTTGGCGGGATCGCGCGCTTGACCCGCCACGCCGGACAGTCGCGTCTTCTGGTCACGATCACCCACGTCGCGGGCGAACAGGTCAAAAGCATGATCGCCAATATCCGCAAGGGGCTCGACCATATTCTTCATGCTGCGCCACAGTTGACAAAACTGGAGCGCTGGAAGGCGCTGGTTCGCTATATCGTCGCAAAAATCATCGCGGCCAAGTCGAAAGATCAGCCGCCGCGACACCCGTTGCCACCGGATATGGCGCAGTTCGCAACGGGGTAACAGAGGAATTTAGGATAATACGAGATCATTTGGCCGACTAAAGGGCGCTTCTAAAATAATGGCCCTGATCCTTGGTCTCGATCATTCTGAACAAACTGCTGTTTCGCCGGATTGGCAAACGGCGATCAATTCCGAACAATCCTCGATGGCTGGCAAACATTTTATGCCTTGGCAGACCCAGGCGCTGACACCTTGCGCGCAGGGTTTTGCCAGCGTCTGCGGCAAGCCGGCAAACTCGCCTTCCAACGCCAGGATCAGGGTGCCCGACCAATAGTGCTGCAACAATTGCCGGCGCCATGCTGCGCTTGTCCCCGCCGCACCGCGCAGGATAACGATTTGCGGCGGCGTGAGATATTCCTGCAACGCCATCAACATACTCATGAAACCCGCCGGTTGCCGCGCAAGCGTTGGATAATAAAGCGCCAGCGTGCGCGCGGCGGCTTCGAGGTAGCGCGCCTCTCCCAGCAGATGGCCGAGGCGCTGCAAGGCGAACGCCGCGATGCCGTTGCCGGATGGCATCGCGTTATCATGGCCTTGCTTGGGGCGATGGATGAGCTTCTCATGGTCGTGGCTGGTGAAGAAAAAACCACCCTCCCGCGTATCCGCAAACTGTTCCAGCAACACGTCGGCGAGCGCGCGGGCAAACTCCAGATCAGCCAGGCGGAACTCCGCTTGCAGCAATTCCAGCAGCGCATCCAGCATGAAGGCATAGTCGTCAAGATAGGCATTCAGGTGCGTCTTGCCGTCCTTGCAGGTCGCCAGCAGGCGGCCGTTCCGCCACATCGTGGCACGGATGAAATCCGCCGCGCGTTGCGCCGAGGCTATCCATATTGGTTCGCCCAGCATCCTTCCCGCGTGCGCCATGCCTTTAATCATCAGCGCATTCCAACTGACCAGAATTTTTTCGTCGCGCCCCGGACGCACCCTGTTCTCACGCGCGGCGAACAGTTTTTGCTGCGCGCTGGCGAGCAGTTGCGCGGCCTGTTCCAGCGGCAGATGGCGCGCTTGCGCAATGGCGTCCAACGGTTGTGCGACGAGCAAATTCCAATGCCTGTTTTCAAAGTTGGGCCGCTGATCCAGGCCGTAGCGGGCGGCTGCGATGGCATGCTCCTCCGCGCTCAACAGGCTGGCGGCCTGCTCCGGTGTCCACACGTAAAACTTGCCTTCCTCGTGTTCTGAATCCGCATCCAGGCTGGAATAAAAACCGCCCTGCGGCGACTGCATCTCGCGCATGGCCCAACCCGCGATGCCTTGCGCCACGCGCCTGAACGCAGCCTCGCCGCTCAGCACACAGGCATCGGTGTAAAGCGCTAGCAGCGGGCCGTTGTCGTACAGCATTTTTTCGAAGTGAGGGATGGCCCAGCGCTCATCCACGCTGTAGCGGCAGAAGCCGCCGCCCAATTGGTCGTGGATGCCGCCATCCGCCATTTTGCGCAGCGTGTGGAGTGCCATGCTGCGCGCCTCCGGGTCACCGCCACGCGCGGTGTGCCTTAACAGAAACTCCAATCCGGACGGTTGCGGAAACTTGGGCGCACCGCCAAAGCCGCCATAAACAGGATCGAAAGCCTGACGCAATTCACTGCATGCCTCAGCCAGCGGCGTTTTACTGAAGCTGACATGATCTTCAGCGCTCGGCAGCATTGCGCCAAAGGAATGCAATAGCGACGCATTTTGATTGGCAATATCATCGCGTCGTGTGTGATACACCCCGGCCACATGCTCCAGCAACTGCACAAAGCCGGGCAGGTTGTAGCGCGGCTCTTTGGGAAAATAAGTGCCACCGAAAAACGGCGTCTGATCCGGCGTCAGAAACAGAGTGAGCGGCCAACCGCCGCTGCGCTGCGTCAGCATGGCATGGGCGGCCTGGTAAATGTGATCGAGATCGGGGCGCTCTTCGCGATCCACCTTGATGTTGATGAACAGTTGATTCATCACCGCCGCAACTTCGGTATCCTCGAACGACTCGTGCGCCATGACATGGCACCAGTGGCAGGCGGAATAGCCGATGGAAAGCAGGATAGGCTTATCCTGTTCGCGCGCGCGCCGCAACGCTTCCTCGCCCCACGGAAACCAGTCCACCGGGTTCATGGCATGCTGCTGCAAATAAGGGCTGGTCTCGTGGGCAAGGCGGTTGGTCATGATTCACACTCCTGATTGCATGAAGATCTATTGTACATAGCGGCATAAATCTGCTGCACGAACAGGCGCCGGTTCGCTCGCTACGATTTCTGCCGCCGCGCGAAAAAATACTCCAGCCATTGTCCGCCCCAGCGGTGCAGGCACAAACCCAGAATAATACTCGCCGTCCCCAGCCACACATGCGGCAGCACCGCCTCATCGTTCAGCCCGTGCCCCAGCAGCAAGGCCAGCACCGGCGTGACCAGTGTAATCAGCGCGATATGCCCGGTCTCCATATGCTTGATCATGTAGTAATACAGCGCGAAACCGAGCACCGAGCCGAACACGCCCAGATATACCGTTGCCGCCAGCGCGCGCTCCGGCCACGCCGCGGGGAGGCGGCCATCGCCCGCCCACCATGCCGCGAAAAACAGCGGCAAGGCCACGATCAGGCTGCCCAGCGTCGTCGCCAGAGGCGGGCTGTTGTCGCCGATGCGCTTGATCCATACCAGCCCCAGCGATTGCACCACCACCGCGATGAGCAGCGCCGCCACTCCGAGAGCTGCGCCTTGCCCCAATCCCAGCCCGCCGCGAAATACCAGAACTAGGCCGAGCACACCTAGCAACATGCCCGCCAGCTTGTTTGGCGCAATCGCTTCCTCCTTCAACCATAGCGCTGCTCCCAGGCTGGTAATCAATGGCGACAGGCCGAACAGCACCGAGATCATGCCGGAGCTGACATATTGCGCTGACCAGTAAGTCAGCGCCATCGCGCCGAACATGCTCAACCCGCTCGCCGCATAGCTCAGCCACGCCTTGCGGTGCAGCGGAAAGCGCACGCGCAGCAGCACCAACAGCGCCACGCACAACAGTGTGCCGACCGCCATGCGCGAGAGCACCGCAAAACTGGAACCGATGCCCAGCGCGCTCCATTTGATGGCAAGCGGCGTGGTGGACCAGATCAGGATCACCGAAATAAATGCGGCGGGTAATGACATGTTTTCTCCAATACTTATCAAATACTGCGCGCAAAAACAAAAAGGCCACAGAAACATTCCGTGGCCTTTTGGAAACAACTGAAGCGATTATTGCTTAAACGCTAACTCTCCAAGCCACGATACGCGAAGCGCCACACCATGCGCAGGTGTGCGCTGGTATGGGCTCGGACGTGATGGAATGTGGGTAGCGAAATCATGGGCGAATTATCAGGGCGCGGGAGAGGGTGTGTCAACCGGGAAAACGGATTCAAGAAAAATGAATTCTAGCCAAAGTGGTGCTTTGCGCAATAGGGTAGCCACCGCCGGGCAGGCAGCGAGGTGTTATGATAGCGGCTGGAAAATTCAGAAATAGCTCCTCCCCCGTAAACAGAAAATGCTCTTGTGAGCGGAGCAACAAAACTTGCGTTACGTATCACTCCAGCACCCCGATAAACTTTCTTAGGAGAACATCTTGAGCACTCCCAATACACGAAAAACTTCCGTAATTTCCATCAGCATGATGGCTTTGGTTGGAATGGTTGCATTCAGCGGCTGTTCTCAAAAGCCTTCCAGCGAAGAGATCGCCGCGCAAGTTAAAATCGCCATGGAAAAGGCGGAGAAGGAAAAGCAAGAAGCCGCTGCCAGGGAAGCAAAACCCGCACCGGCTGCTCCTGTTGCAGCGGCACCCGCTCCTGCTCCAGTTGCGCCGCCGCCGAAGCACGTAGCCAAACCTGTGGCGAAACCGGAACATGTAACGAAACCGGATCATGCGGCCAAACCGGAACCAGTGGCTATGCCTGAACCCATCCAAGTTGCTCCAGCCAAGAAGGCCATCTGTTCCAACTGTGGCGTAGTGGTATCCGTGAAAGCGGTTGAAGTGGAAGGCAAAGGATCGGCTCTGGGCGTGATCGCTGGTGGCGTGGCAGGTGGTTTGGTCGGCAACCAGGTCGGCCAAGGCACGGGCCGTGACCTGGCGACCATTGCAGGCGTCGTGGGTGGAGCGATAGCAGGCAATAAAATCGAGCAGAAAATGAAAAAATCCACGGTTTACGATGTCGCAGTGAAGCTGGAAAATGGCGAGGAACGCGTGTTGCGCCATAACACCGATCCAGGCTTTGCCGCAGGCGATAAGGTATGGATAGAAAATGATCTGGTGGTAAAACATCCAGCCGCCACGAAGTGACAGAAGTATGAACGGCTTGCTACAAGCCCTCTGGCATCACGTTGAAGCGCATGATGCGATAGAACCCCGCAAAGAAATATTCGACGGCCACCTCGTCATTCATCGCCTTGCCATTTTGCTTGAGCGCACCGCTCAACTTGGCGGCCACATCTTCTTGCCAGAAACCCGGCAAGAAAGGCTCCAGATGGCCGAGCACAAAACGGAACGGCACAAACCGGTACAGCCAGTGCCGTCGTGGCGTAGCGGCATATTCGGTGATTAGCACCGAGCCGCCGGGGCGTACCACGCGAGCGATTTCAGCATAGGTGTTATGGCGTGCCTCGGCGGGCATTTCGTGGAACAGAAAAAACACGATCACCTGGTCGAACGCCCCGTTGCGGTAGCCGAGACATTCCGCGTTCATGCGCGCCAGATGGCAGCGCTCAGCGGCATGAAGGGTTTTGCGGCGCGCCAGTTGCAACTGCCCGGTCGCGGCATCGCACAGGTGAACTTCATTGCCCGTGCTGGACAATAGCGAGGGCGTGAGCTTGCCGTACACGCAAGTCAGTTGCAGTATTTTCGAGGCAGGTTTGCACTCGATATGCGCCAGTGTCCGGTTCAGCAGCTTGTCATACTGGCCGAACAGAATGGCGTTGATGATGGGTTGATGGTCGAAGAACCAGATGCTCCACCGCCACAGATAGGCCCACCAGTAATGGTGCGCCAGATACTCCGGCACACCGTCGAGAAATTTTTTGTAAATGCGCATACTGCAAGCGGGCAGGGTAGTGTTTCGTTTTATCTGGAGATATGGAGCTATGGATCCTAAAAAAAGCAGTTAAATTTGCTGTCAAATGGTGCAAACCCTCTCTCCCAGCCCCTCCCCCCCAGGGGGAGGGGAGAAAATCCCCTCTCCCTCGGGGAGAGGGTTAGGGAGAGGGGAAACGCCCGTTGTGATAGCGAAGTCGAAAGGTAACAACTGATGCTTCGGCTTCGCTGGCTATGCCAGCTACGCTCAGCACGAACGGAGTTGATACTTCACCGTGCCGGATCAATAGTGCGATTAATATACAGGCTGGCGGTGAGGTCAGTGCAAAAATTTGTCCGCCAGTTCGTACAGGCTGATGACGATTTCAAACAGGATCAACCCGATCACATACCATTCCAGCTTGTGCAACTGCTTGTTGTCCCACACGTCGGCCAGCGTCTGCGCGGTGTCCGAAATCAGGCCGAGCTTGCGTTCCAGCACCGACTGGCGCTCCTTCAATTCGTACTCGTCCTCCAGGCTGGCGTAGAGGCCCTCCAGTTGCGGGAAGTCCCACAGCGTTTCCGGTTTGTCGCCGATTTCGGCGCGCCCCACCATGCGGTGCTCGATCAGCAGCATGTGCCCGATCTTGGATAACAGCGTTTTTGAATTGGCGCTGACCTTGCCGAGGGCGGCAAGCTCCTGCGCGAGCGGCTCGATCTTGTCGAATTCCCCGGCAACTTTATTTTCGTACAGCGACAGCACCAGATTCTTGCTCAAAGCATCCGCGATGACCTGCAATTTTTCCAGCGTCGTTTCGTCCAGCGTCACCACCCCGCTTTGCACACCGATGCCGCTTCTGCGGCTATGGATTTCCACCTCTTCGATCTCGGGCGACGCATAGGGGTTGGTGAGCAGCGGCTTGAGCGATTCGACGAAACGGACTTCATCCATGCCGCGCACGCCGAAAAACACCACCACGCCGTAGCGAAACAACACGGCGATGCCGCCCTCGGCATCCACTTGCAGCGTCAGCGGCGTGGTAGCCAGGCAATCGGCGATCTTGAACAGCTTCAAGTCCAGCCGGTCACCCAGCAGCAACGCGCGCGCTTTCAAGTCCTGGCGATTTTTGAGTTGGAGTTCCATGGGTGGGGGTGATTATTTAGAATGGTTCAATAGCTTTGAAGACACCTGTTTTGGTCATATTTCGCCTCAACTCAAAACTACCAAGGGCATCAACAACATCGATTTGAGTTAGATTACTGAAATTAATTTTCGCCCATTCATCTCGATTTACACGCACAGAGTAGAGATACTCATTTTCTATCTGTCCGGTTACCTTATTTGGGCGTTGTGAGTACGCGGAAAGAACCACGCTTCGCACGGCAGGAGATGCAGCAAAAACTTCACCGATGATTCGAAATCCAACAGCATGTACATGTCGCATATAGAGCTTATGCACATTTGTCGCTCCCATTTCTTTAATGGTTAAACGATAACCACGTTGCGGAACCGTCGCCGTTTGCGTAGGCATTTCTTCGATTTCTGGTAAATCAACATCAAGCGCAATTATTCCGTCTTCTCGAACATCAAAATCGACAAGCGTTTCACGTGGCCAAACTATGTTCTGTAATAACTCCTCAACGTATTGCTCTATTGCATTCACATCGCCCTCAAGTACGCGATCAATAAATTGACGGCGTGCAAATTGGGCAGACTCAAAATCGGTTTTCTGCATTTCCCACTGTGCAACCTGAGAGGCAAATTTCTCTAATGCAATTTTATTTTCAGCTTCAATCTTGGCAATACAACTCTTGAACAGCCTGCAAAAGAAGCCCGGTGATTTCAGAATAGGCTCTAATGGTTTTGGCACATCAAATTTTGTAGGTTCGAAACGAGAGTGATGTGGGGCAGAGGTGTAAAGATGAATTTCTCCAAGCGATTCGATTTGAGAATTTAGCTCATCGCACTTTTGTTGTATCAGTGTTTTTATTTTGTCGCCCTGCTGCTTCTTGGCAGCGTCGATATATGCCTCTGAGATAGGATTTCCTTGGCTATCTTTGAATGATAAAACTCCTTCATCGTCAATCGAAATCGTGATTGATACGGTTTGAATATCTGGTTGGTTCGAATAATTGTTACTAGTCGATGAATTTGATACCAACTGCTGCCGACTATATAAACCTGTTCCAGGAATGCCTGCATTAAGAAAAGTTCCGCGCTTACCAATACCAACTGATGCTCCACGCGGGCCCAGTGTCCAACTTGCACCACTACCACTAAGGTTCAATCTGATACCGGGAGCCAGCTTGATTGATTTACGGAATCGAATGCCCATTATCGTTACCTCATTGTCAAATCGAAAAAAACTGAATCAAGTGGGGCATCATCAATTCCAACCCCAAAGATACCGGAATCGAATTGTTTTTGTGCACACTGCTCTTCACAGGATTTGAGCTCATACCTTCTTCACCCCTTCGCCATATTTGGCCACCGCTTTATCCACCGTCAGCAGCAGCAAGCTTTCCACGCGCGCTTGCGCCACGAGGATGCGGTCGAACGGGTCTTTGTGCAATGGCGGCAAATCGTTCACCGCGATGGTGTGTTCGCAGGTGATGGGTAATTCCCGATAGCCGTTGACCAGCAGCATGCGCCACAGTCGGCGCGGGTCAACATTGAAATCAGTTCGCCCGATGCCGCGTTTGATGCTGATTTCCAACAGGCTGGCGGAGCTGAACAGGAGTTGATTTTCCGCCGCCAGCAACAGGCCGCGCGCCTTGGCCGACAGCCGTTCCGGCGCACTGGCCGCCCACAGCAGCAAGTGGGTGTCGAGCAGCAGGTTCAAGCCGCATGCCCCGCAAACATGCCTGCAATTTCTTCGCTGCCCATCTGGTCGAAATCTTCCGGCACGGTAATTTCGCCCGCCATAAAACCGAGGCGGCAGGCTGTGCCCGTTTCTGTGCGGCCCAGCGGAATCACTTTGACCATCGGCTTGCCTGCCTTGGCGATAATGAACGCTTCTCCCTGCGCTGCCTGTTCGACCAGGCGGGAGAGTTGCGTCTTTGCTTCGTGAATGTTGACGGTAATCATGGCGGCCTCATTGTGAACTAATGGCGCTTAGTTTACAGGAATAAATCGTTGCGGCAACACCGTAATTCTTAGGGAGTTGGTGTTTTCTAAAACTCCGTAAAAAATCACATCATACAAGTTAAAACACGACCCACCCCCACCCTAACCCTCACCCTGAAGGGGAGGGAATACCCTCTCTCCAACTCTCTCCCAAAGGGGGAGAGAGCAATCGCCCCCTCCCCTTCAGGGTGAGGGTTAGGGTGGGGGTGGGTTTGATGGGGAGCCAAACGGGGCCGGTTTTTCGTCATCCCTTCACTACCCCATCCAACCCCAGTTCCAGAATCGCCGTATCGCGTGTCAGCAGCGTCAATCTTTCATCATGGGCCTGCGCGATGAGCAACCTGTCAAAGGGATCGGCATGCGTGCAGGTCAGGCCGCGCACGGCTTCGATGTGGCGCGGCAATATCGGCAACAGGATGAAGCCTTGCGCTTCGAGTTGTTCGGCGATCGCGCCTTGGGGCAATGGTAATTTGCCCTTTGCGTTTTTCAGAACCATTTCCCATATGCTGGCTGCGCTTACGACGATTTCAGATTTTGCGATGATGCGTTGCGTGGCTCTGCTCAAGCGGGTATCCGCTGTCATCCACCAGTAAACCAGGTGGGTGTCGAGCAGATAGCGCTTCACGGCAATTTGCCGCCAGTGAGCGCATCGGCGATGGATGCATTGGTAGCGGGTGTATCCCAATCGGCTTTGGCTTTAGGCAGCGCCGACCATGCGCCGGGCTTGCGGGTGATGTCTTGCGCACCGATTTTGACCAGCCTGACGACGGGAACGCCCTTGTTGGCGATTATGACATCCTCCCCCGCCAGTGCGGCTTGCACGAGTTTGGAGAGCTGGTTTTTGGCTTCAAGCATATTGCATTGCATGGTCACTCCTGGCGAAGTTTAAACAGTGCAGGTAGTTTACACCTGCCTGGCCAGGTTAGCCAAGCACCAAAAACGAAGCATGTAACATGCAGGCTCAGGGTCTAAAGGGTACCTCCAAAATTTGTTATTCCCGCGAAGGCGGAAGCGACGAAATATGAACCCCTCAACTGAGGTTTTTAGGATGATTTTTTAAGACGCCCAAACTTCATTATTATTTCGGCCAATAGTCGGTTTTGATCCCTTCGCCCAGATCGGCTTCGATCAACCGGCGGCGCACTTCGAGCAGGCGCGCGATCAGTTTAGGTTCATGCAGGGCATAGGCCTCTGCATCCGGGATGCGATTCACCACGACGCCGAGCAACTCGGTGATCGCATTGCCGATGGAATTCTGGCTGATAGTCACGATCAGCTTGCCCGCATCATTGCGGTAGATAAGCTGCTTGAATGCGGGCTGCCAGCGTATGGCATTGGCATATTTTGCATCCACGATACAGTGGTCGCGCACCTTCTTCGCCGTCTTCATGAAATCGTTGTTGAACAGCAGCACGCTTTCCACCTGTTCCGGGAAATAGACATCCGGCAGCATGGGCGCGTTGCGCGTGGAGACTTGCGAGAAGAAGGTGCGGTAGAAGTCGATGAAGCCTTTCAGCACTTCGTCGTACTCTTTCCAGAAATTCACGTCCTGGAGTGCGGTTGCCCCGCCTGGTATTTCCCAGCTCGGCAATCCTTGCGGGTATCCGGTTAATTCGATGCGCGCGTCGGCCTCGCTCGCGGGTTTGAGTATCTGCAGATTCAGCGCCCTGTCGAAAAACCCGCGATACACATCGCGCATGTAGGCCTGAAACAGGCTGTGCTGGCCGCCATCGGTCAGGTTGGGGTTGCTGGCGTCGGCCAGCTTGGCGTTGCGCAGCTCTTCCTTGGGGAAGGCGACAAAGTGGTTGTGCAGCATGCGGATGCTGGGCACGCCGGGAGAGGTCAGCGGCCAGGTCGCATCCAGGCTCGCCTCGCCCGCCAGAATCAGCGCCTCATCCGGATCGGGATAGTGCTCCAGCATGTAGGCGATGATGATCTGATTCATCCGGTTCCACACATGCTTCACATTATCCGCGACCTGCGTGCGCCGCACCGGGCGGCCCAGCGGGTTGAGGATGGTCTTGGAAGTGTTGTAGATGATCGAGCAATCGAACTCGGTGCTGTGGCCCAACGCCTTGCGGTACAGCAACAGGTTTTCCTGGTTCATCATCAGCCCGTTGTTGTTCACCAGATCGTTCAGGTTCTCCGTGCTGTTGAAGAACTCGTTGTGTTTCATCCCCTCCGGCACATCCAGAGGGATAGACCGGAAAGGGGTGACAATTTCGCGCGGGCCGGGCTGCATGATGGGTTCCTTGAGTGGTCATGCCCGTGAAGACGGGCATCTGTTTTGTGCGTAGCGCCGTTTCATTATCGGAAGCTCAATTTGCCAGCGCTATCTTTGCTTCTGCCGTCAACTTGTTGATGTCCAATTGTACTTCGCAATACTCGTTGCTCTCGCTGCCAGTGGTCGGATCGTCCGCGCAACTGCAACCGGCGATGATTCCCTTGTAGAAGACGCCGACTCTGACGCGGATTACCTGTCCCATTTCGGTTGCGCTGTTGACCGTAACGGAAACCGCCGCATCGGCCACATGGGTGCCGGTAGAGAGCCCCTGTTGCAGCGGCAGCACATCGGCGTTCAGTTGCGCGATTTCCTGTTTGAGGGCGGACTCGAAAGCGGGGGTTCCCCAGGCGCTCAACGCTTTGCCGAGATGGACCATGAAAGTGTGTTTTGTTTATTATGGCTTGATGGTTTGCGCCGCCGCACAGACCGCAATGAAGACTGTCTCGGCCATGGTATCGGGTGCGGGCGGATTGAATTTGATGTCGGTCGCTTTCAGTTCAAAGGTGCTGACAAGTTTTTCGCCTTCGAAAAAACGCCGCGCCTGCACACCCAGCGAAGGGCTGGAGCAATCCACCAGAACGTCGTCCTGGCGGCGGTTGAACACATCATAGGGCGGGGTCGCCACTTTCTGTGTATCGGTAAATTCGTAAACGAGCACCGCCTTGGTGAACTTGCCTTCCTTGGACACACCGGCCTTGTCCAGCCGTAACTGGCCTAACTTGGTATTGGCGACTACCTGCCAGTCTGCCGCAAAAACCAGCGTAGGCCAGAAAAAAATCGCCGCAATCACAATGTATCTGTACATGTCGCAAATCCTTGTGGCTCAGATCAAGTCGCACCCGCTTTGCTCCCTTCCCCCTCGGGGGGAAGGGCCGGGGATGAGGGTTTACCCTCTGTCGGTTCATTTTCAACCGAGGTTTTCAGGTTTATGCACCGCGCAAACAATCCGCCCAATTGTTCGGTGTTTCATAGATGCGCACTCGCTCCAGGCGCAAGCGGTTATCGTAGGTGTCGCGGTAGGCGCTGTCCAGAATGCTGAATGCCACCGTGGCGAGATTTTCTGCTGTGGGTGGTACATCCAGCACCACGGTCTTGTGTTCCGGCAGGGCGTTCAGAAAATCCAGCACCGCCTTGTCGCCGCGATACACCAGAAAGGCGTGATCCCACGCATCCACCAAATGCTCCTTGGCGATGCGCTTGACTTCGGAGTAGTCCATCACCATGCCCTGCTCGGACAGCCCCTCGGTGGTGATGATATTGCCGGACAGGGTGATCTCGATGGCGTAGCGGTGGCCGTGCAAATGGCGGCATTGGCTGGAGTGGCTGGGGATGCGGTGGCCTGCATCGAATTCGAGTCTGCGGGTAATTTGCATTGCTGATAGCTTGCCTTGAACAAGCGCGGATTATAGCTTGAATACGGCGACGGCACGCCGCAATGCGGGCACTGCGCCCCTGTCGGTTTGCCCGCAGTAGCGCAGCGCCAGATAACGCGCGGTGATGTCGCGGATGGCGTTCGCATGTTGCGGTTGGAGCAGCATTGCGCGCGCGGAAAAATCTTGCGGCCCTTCATGTGCGGCGCGCACGATGCCGCCTTTTTCCAGCTTGCGGCAGAACTTGAGATAGAGCGCCTGCGCCGCGTCGGTGTGGCGCACGGCCAGGCGGCGCAGCATGAACAAGGCGAGCAGCCCAACCAATAGCGCCACATAAGCCAGCATGTTGAGCGCCATTTTCTGCCAGGTGACCGCCTCCATACCCATGCGGGTAAGAAAGGCGAACTGCCGTTCCGGGTTGTAGCCCAGCACCCACTGGTTCCACTGGTTGGTCAGGGCGTCCAGGTTGAAGCGCAGGCTGCGCAGCCAGGGCGATTGCACACGAACCATGAATGGCAGCGCGGCGTTGCCCGGCAAGGCAGCGGCCATGCCGCTTTGCACCCGCGCCGGGGCAATGGCTGCGGTCGGGTCAACACGCACCCAGCCGCGTCCGCCCAGCCACACCTCGGCCCATGCGTGGGCATCGGACTGGCGCACGATGTAGTAGTTGCCGAGATCATTGTATTCCCCGCCTTGATAACCGGTGACCACGCGCGCTGGCACGCCTGCCGCGCGCATCAGGAACACGAAACTGGAAGCATAATGTTCGCAGAAACCCTGGCGTGTTTCGAACAGGAAGTCGTCCACCGTATTCAGGCCGAGCGGCGGCGGTTCCAGCGTGTACTGGAAGCTTTCGCGGGTGAAGTGGTTAAGCGCTGCGCGCATCACGGCCTCGTCGCTGCGCGAGCTGGCGCGCCACTCTGCGGCGAGTTGCCGGGCGCGCGGATTGAGATCGGGAGGGATACTCAACGCGCGCCGCAATTGGTGCGGCTCTTCCTCGGCATTCGCGCGGTAACTCAGTTGCGAGTGCGCGGCATAGCGCAGGCGCGAGTTGACAGCGGATTTCTGCTGCATCTGAAAATCGTAAGTCAACCCTGACGGAATCGAAAGCCGTGTGGGCATTTCCAGCGCGAATAGCCAGGTCTTGTTATGCGGCTCCAGCGTCACCGTGTAATCAATCACGCTGGTGTTGTTTATAGAGCCGTCCAGATTGTCCAGTTGCGCCGGTCTGGTGCGCCCGGCCAGGCCCGGTGTCCAGGTAAGCCCGTCGAATTCCCACAGCACCGGCCCGCGCCAATACATTTGCTCGCGTAACGGCGGTTTGCCGCTGAACATCACGCGGAACGCCACCGCGTCGGACAGCGAAAGTTTGCTTAAGGAGCCGGGCGACATCCTGTCATCCAGCCCGCTGCTGGCGTAGGCATCCTGTGGCAAGCCCCACAGCGGCCCCTGCACGCGCGGGAATAGCACAAACAAAACGAGCATGAGCGGGATTGCTTGCAGCAGCAATAGGGCAGCGATACGCAACCGTGGCCACAGGGTCAGCGTGCCGGTTTGCAGATGCACCCAGGTCATCATGATTACCAGCAGGGTGGCGAACATGTACAGTGCGGTGGGGATGCTCTGCGAATAAAAAAAATGGGTGATGATGATGAAACAGGCGAGGTAAATCACCACCGTCGCATCGCGTGCGGCGCGCAATTCCAGCAGCTTGAGTGCGGCGAGCAGAATCAGCAGGGTGACGCCGGCTTCGCGCCCGAACAGGGTGTGGAAGCTGATGAGAATTCCACCCACGCTGCCCAGAGTGATGCTGAGCAACAACCAGTATGGCGGCAATGGGTTGCCGCTGTAAGCGAGATAGACGCGCCAACCCAACAGCACGGCGCAAAGCGCGCTTACCCAGATGGGAAGATGATCGGTGTGTGGCGCGCCGACCAGCAGGGTGCAGGCGAGCAGGCCATAGATGAGGGGGGCGGTGAGGTTCATCCCAAACAATCCATTAGCCCGTCATTCCCGCGCAGGCGGGAATCCAGATGATTAAAAAATCTCCCGCGAAGCGGGGCAACATCGTGGTTTTGTCCGCTGAAGGAACTACTAGCCATTCGACTAAGCTGGCAAACAACGCCAGCCAAGTCGCTGGATATTCGCGGGATGTTTCCCCTTGCTGGATTCCCGCCTGCGCGGGAATGACGCAGTTTTGCGCTAATGAACTATTTGGATTCATGAGGGCTCTCCGCTTAATCCGAACAATGCCAGTGCGCGCAAACATTCGGCACGGTGCGTTGCGCCGTGCCCAGGCGGCATTTCGATATTGGGTAAACGCAAGCCGTAATGCAGCCCTTGCTTGTCGGCATCCAGCACCCAGCGCGCCAGTATCTCCAGCTTGCGTTCGGTGGCCAGTGCAGGCAGCAGGAACCAATCCAGCCACAGCTCCTGCCCCTGTTGCGCGCTGAATTGTTTCACCTGCAAACCCTGCTCGCGCGCCAGAACTTTCCATGCGATGCGCGGCAGTGCATCGCCCGTTACGTAGTTGCGCAACCCGGCGAAATCCTCATCACCTGCCGCGTTGAGCGTGCCCGCGCCGCATTGCGCCGAGCTGGCAGGCAGTGGCATGGGTGCGGCGGGCTTGGGGTACACCAGGCAGCGCGTGTCGAATTCGAGATACGACCAGGCATGGAACAGGCCGAGCGGGAATTCGGTAAACAGGGTTAACCGCCCAGTGCCCAGCCAGCCGCGTTGTGGGGCAGGGAGAGGGAGCATTAACTCAATGTTTTGTTGTGCGGGAATATCAAACGTCACGCTGTGTCCGTTGCCGTCGTGCAGGTAGAGGTGGTAGCGCGGTAACTTGCCGGAATTGTGGAAATGAAACACAAATTGCGCCATTTCTCCGGCGAATACCGCCTCGGTGCGGCCCGCGCGTATTTCCAGTTGCGCCATGTTGCGGAAGGCATGCAGCATGGTCATCATGCCCGTGGCACCGAGCAGAAAAGTGAGAACGTAACCCAGGCTCAGGTTGTAATTGATGTCGCCGAGCAGCATCAACAGTAGCACGAAGGCGAATCCCAAACCCCTCCGTGAGGGCAGGATAAAGATGTGGCGCTGGTTGAGCGTGACCGTGCCGCTTTCAATTTTTGGGCGGAACAGCCAGTTACGGAATTGTTGTTTGAGTGTGGCGAGCACGTGCGTGCACCCCTAAAAATTCAACAACGATTGAAATGGATTATGTGGCCAATCCAAAAGAAATCAGGCAACTCCTTCTGATCGCTTTATAACAGACAGAAACTCACGGGATCGCGTAAGGCAACGGCAAAAAATTGAGCGCCGCGCCTTGCAGTGACTGCAGATGCAACGTTTGCGTTTCGCGGCTGCTGATTTGCATTACAGCAAGCAGATCGCAGCCGCCCCCCGGCGCGGCGGCCGCATTGACCACCATGCCGCTGGGCTGCCCTTCCATCTCCGCGCTGTAGAGTTCGTCACCCGCTTGCGGGATAGTGTTGCCTTCGATGTGCGCCAGATACATGCGGCGTTTGAGCTTGCCCAGATATTGCGTGCGCGCCACGATTTCCTGACCGGGATAGCAACCCTTCTTGAAGCTGACCCCGCCTATCAAGTCGAGGTTGGCCATTTGCGGCACGAACTGTTCTTGGGTGGCGGGCAGGACAACAGGAATGCCCGCGCGGATATTCAGCCAGTCCCAGCAAGGCGAACCGGCGGGGCGCGTATTACCCTCTCCCCCAGCCCCTCTCCCCGAGGGAGAGGGGAGTGCGATGAGTTGTTGCCACAGGGCAGGTGCATGCTGCGGGGTGGTGTTGATTTGGAAACGTTGCATCCCTGCGCGGATGATGCTGGCATTTTCGTACTGTTCAACAGCAAGCAGGTCTTGCGGAACCGAACCGAAGCATTCCAGCAGCCGATCCGCAGCGCATGTGCCGGATAGGCCCAGGCAAATTATTTCGTCACTGGCATCGGAAATTTTTACTTTGGCGCGCAGCACGAACATAGACATGCGTTTCTGGATAGCGGCGCACAGGCTGCGCGGCAGGTGCAGGAAATAATCCGTGCCGGTGCGCCATATCAGGAAGGTTGCCTGCATCCGCCCCTTCGGGCTGTTGAGGCTGCTGCCTTGCGCGTGCTTCTCGCTGACTTCGCGCACGTCGCTGCTCAGCATGTTTTGCAGAAAGCTTTGCGCGTCATCACCCGACACCCTGAGGATGCCGAACTGGCTCAGGTCGCACAGCACCGTGCTGCCGCCGGCTGAGGCCAGTTCCGCCGGTGCGTCGCCGAAATGCTGCACCACGCCATCCCGTATTTCTGCGCCTTGTTGCCGTAAAAATTCTTGCCAAGTTGTGTTCATGCAATGCTTTCAATGTGGTTCACGATAGGGTGAAACGGGCAAACACCCGGTTTCAGGATGAGAACTTATTTGACCCTAAATTCCTCAGTTGAGAACGAACAATTTACAGGGGAAGCAACATGGGCACGCTTCTCCCTCACCCCAACCCCTCTCCCCGAGGGAGAGGGGCTTTGCTCCCTTCCCCCTCGGGGGGAAGGGCTGGGGATGAGGGTTTGCCCCCTGTCGGTTATTTTCAACTGAGGTTTTCAGGTTGGCTGCTCCATGTGTGCGATTTTACCGCGAAGCACGGTGTTTCGGATAAACTCTTGCGCCATGAAGTGGTTTTCCTATTTAGCGCTGTTGCCATTGCTCGCTGCCTGCGATGGCGGCCTGTGGAACAATCCCTATCCGGCGTCGGATCAGGGCAAGTCCATTTTCTACACGGTCTTTACCGAGCGGCCCAAGCATCTTGACCCGGCGCAAGCTTACAGCGAGAACGAGTACGTGTTCCTCGCGCAAATATACCAGCCGCCGCTGCAATACCATTACCTGAAGCGCCCGTACACGCTGGTGCCGCAGGCGGCGGGTGCAATGCCCACAGTGCGCTATCTGGACAAGAACAATCTGACGCTGCCCGACGATGCACCAGCCGACCAGGTAGCGTACAGCATATACGAAATCCACCTGCGCCCCGGCCAGCGCTACCAGCCGCATCCGGCCTTCGCGCGCGATGCGCAGGGCAAGCCGGAATACTTTGCATTGACGCCGCAGGATATGCGCGGCATCCATGCCTTGAACGATTTCCCGCACAGCGGCACGCGCGAGGTGCAGGCGGCGGACTACGTTTACCAGATCAAGCGGCTGGCGCACCCCAACATCCATTCGCCGATTGCCGGGTTGATGGCGGAATATATCGTCGGCCTCAAGGATTATGCCGCCACCTTGCAGCAGGCGCAGAAAGCGCATCCGGACGACTTCCTGAACTTGGGCAGCTATCCGCTGGAAGGCGCGCAGGCGGTGGATGAACATACTTATCGCATCAAGGTGTACGGTAAATATCCGCAGTTCGCCTACTGGCTGGCAATGCCGTTTTTCGCGCCGATGCCGCACGAAGCGGAACGCTTTTACGCGCAGGGCGGCATGCGCGAACGCAACCTCACGCTGGATTGGTGGCCAGTCGGCAGCGGGCCTTATTACTTATCCGAGAACAATCCCAACCAGCGCATGGTGCTGGCGCGCAACCCGAATTTCTCCGGCGAGTTTTATCCGGCAGAAGGTGAGCCGGGCGATATGGAAGCAGGGTTGTTGCTTGACGCGGGCAAGCCGCTGCCGCTGATCGAGCAAGTGGTGTTCAGCCTGGAGAAGGAAACCATTCCCTATTGGAACAAATTTCTGCAAGGCTATTACGACGCTTCAGGCATCAGCTCGGACAGCTTCGACCAGGCGGTGCAGGTGAGCGTGGGCGGCGAGGCCAACGTCACGGATGAGATGAAGGCGCAGGGCATTACGCTGTCCACTTCCGTTGCTACTTCCACTATGTACATGGGTTTCAACTGGCTCGATCCTGTGGTGGGAGGGGCGAGCGAGCGAGCGAGCAAGCTGCGAAGCGCGATTGCCATTGCGGTGGACTGGGAAGAATTCATCTCCATATTCGCAAACGGGCGCGGCATCGCAGCCCAGTCGCCCATCCCGCCCGGCATCTTCGGCTACCGCGAGGGCGAGGCGGGCATCAATCATTATGTTTATGATTGGGTGAATGGCGCACCTAAACGCAAACCTATCGAAGAAGCGAAAAAGCTGCTCGCCGAAGCGGGCTATCCAAATGGCCTGGATGAAAAAACCAAACAGCCGCTGGTGATCCATCTCGACACCACCGCCACCGGCGTGGGCAGCAAGTCGCGCATGGACTGGTTGCGCAAGCAGTTCGACAAGATCAACTTGCAACTGGTGGCGCGCAACACCGATTACAACCGCTTCCAGGACAAAATACGCAAGGGTGATACGCAGCTATTCTACTTCGGCTGGAACGCGGACTACCCCGACCCGGAAAATTTTCTGTTCCTGCTTCACGGCGCGCAGGCCAAGGTGGGCAAGGGCGGAGAGAACGCCGCCAACTACAGCAACCCGGAATATGACCGCTTGTTCGAGCAGATGAAAAACATGCCGAATAGTGCGGCGCGCCAGAAAATCATCGACGACATGCTGGAAATCCTGCGCCGCGATTCGCCCTGGATGTGGGGCGAGCATCCCAAGGACTACGTGCTGCACCACTCTTGGTTGCACAACAGCAAGCCCAATAAAATGGCGAACAACAATCTCAAATATCTGCGCATAGATGCAGCGCAGCGCGACGAACTGCGCAAGCAATGGAACCAGCCGAGGGTGTGGCCGCTGTGGCTGGTCGGATTCGCGCTGGCGGCATTCGGCTGGTGGTTGTGGCGGGCGTTGCGGCAACGCGAGGAGGCGAAATGATTGCCTGCCTTCCTGCGACCGGCCCGGCAAGCAGGAACCATAACAAGGAGCGGCGATGGATTTAAAAGAAACACGCCTCGATTCGGCACTGGTCTATGACGGCAACTTTATCAAGGTGCGCAAGGATCATGCGCGCATGCCGGACGGCCAGGTGCACACCCGCGAATACATCGCCCATCCCGGAGCGGTCGCCGTGCTTGCGCTGCTGGACAACGGCAAACTGGTGATGGAGCGCCAGTTTCGCTATGCGCCGCAACGCGAGTTCGTCGAACTCCCGGCAGGCAAGATAGACCACGGCGAGGATATTCTGCTCACCGCACAGCGTGAACTGCTGGAAGAAACCGGCTACGTGGCCGCAGAGTGGATACATCTGACCACAGCGTGGCCATCTATTGGCTATGCCGATGAGCGCATCGAATATTTCCTGGCGCGCGGCCTCACCCATCAGGGCCGTCAACTCGATGACGGCGAATTCCTCGAAGTGTTCGAGCTATCACTTACCGAAGCGATGGAGTGGATCAGGCAAGGCAAAATCAACGACAGCAAAACCATCGTCGGCCTGTTCTGGCTGGAGAAGACATTAAAGGGATGGGGGTAGGGGAGGATGCGGTTGGCTCCGGCCAAAAGCCAGCTAATAATTAAAGGGCACCTCTAAAAATTCATATTTCGTCGCTCCCGCGAAGGCGGGAGCCCAGTCAAATCAACAAGCTGGATTCCCGCCTTCGCGGGAATGACGAATTTTTAGAGGCTCCCTAAACTTTCGCCAGACGATGAACAGAATATTTCCTTTTAGGGCGCCTCTAAAAATTCAGAGTTCGCCCAAATGCAAGGCGCAGAAAAAATTTCGCCGCGCCGCATATGCGTGATATGTAAGCAAGAAATTTTTTATGCAACACAGCAGTTGGGATGGAATCTGGATTTTTAGAGGTGCCCTTTACCCTAAAAACGTATCTGAACGCGCAGCCTATCCGTGCTGGGGGTGGTGTATTTTTCCAATCAAGGCATAAGTAGCCATATCACCCTTTCCCTTGAGGTGTGTAATGCCTGGCAGGTCGAATTGGTACTCTTTACGCAGACGATTGTAAGTGGCCTTGTCAACCCGAATGTTTCCTCCTGTCGCTTCATCGGTCAGGCGGCTGGCAATATTGACCGTATCTCCCCACAAGTCGTAAATGATGCGCTTGGTGCCGATTACTCCCGCCACAACCGGCCCGGTGGCAATGCCGATATGAATGGCTAGATCGCGCTTGACCAGGTCTGGATGAGTGCTGACAAATTCACGTATCTCCAAAGCCATATCGGCAATATTGGCTACATAATCCTGATTTTCACGCGTGAGTCCGCCGGCCACCATGTAAGCATCACCTATGGTCTTGATCTTATCCAGCCCGTATTTCTCCGAAAAAGAATCGAGCCAGGAAAAAACCGTGTTAAGCAAACCCACCATCTGTTCCGGCGACATCTCCTCGGTGAGTTGCGTGAAATTGACCAGATCGGCAAACATCACCGTCACGTCGGCATAACCATCGGCAATCAAACCCGGCTTGTTCTTCAACCGCTGCGCGATATGGGTCGGCAACACATTGCATAGCAATTGTTCCGATTTCTCCTGCTCCTCGACCAATTGCTGGTGTTTCAGCTTGACCCTGCTTCTCATTTTTTCGGTTTCCAGCACGAAATAACGTATCAGGAAATAGATCATGGAAGATATCGCTACAAAATTGAGCGCGAAAAACACCCCTATAGTCTTCAGCGGAATACCGTTTTGCATTCCTCCAGTCAGTTCGTAATCAAAATAACCCGATACCGCAGTCAGTACGATGTAGGCAAAGAACCAGGGAATGGATTCGCGCCAGCCGGCCACTACCACCGCTCCCACCGGGGCGAGCAGCGCCCATAGCATTACGCCGCTCGAAGTCACCGAGCTGCCAATACTCCACTGCATGATAAAGGGCGCAAACAGGAACAGGCACAGTTGGATGAAACGGAATACAACGAAATTGCGTGTCTTGTGGTAATACACCAAGGATGCGACGGAAATTGCCTGGTAGGCCAATGGCACGTTACTGGGAAAGTTCGATCCCATAACCCAGTAGATCGCCAGCCAAAATACGACAGCAAACGACATGAAGGCACTGGCAAAAATCAACAAGCTCCTGCGCAGCTTGTCTTCTTGCTCATCCATCGTTTCCCCGGTTATCGTTTCTCCCGGTAAACCATTTAGTTCAGCCATCCTTCCCCCCAGCGCGGCACTATACAACAGATTCGAACTGACTTCACAATTACCCACCCAGGGTGAATTTCTCCAGGGCTCCGTCATTCACGACCTCAACTCATTGAAGTATCGTAGAGGATAAATTCCACTGGCTTTTTTGATTTGACTTTGCTATAACGTCTGGCATGAATGAAGCCAGACCGGAGCAGCAGGTTGAATTATCTCGGGTGCGAGTGCGCCTGATTTGTGCCCACGAGCGCGACAAGTGGGACGGCTTGATGCGCGCGCACCACTATCTCGGACTGACCGCCATGGTGGGGCGCAGTCTTCGCTACGTTGCCGAGATTGATGGGCATTGGCTCGCCCTGCTGGGTTGGGCCTCCCCTGCGCTCAAGTGCGCCAGCCGGGATACCTGGATAGGCTGGTCGCCTGCGCTGCAATGGCAGCGTCTGGGGTTGATTGCCAACAACAGCCGTTTTTTGATTCTGCCCTGTGTCCGGGTGAAGAACCTTGCCTCGCGCGTTCTGGGACTTAATCTCGCGCGTCTGGGCGCGGACTGGCGGTCCGCGCACGGGCATCACCTGCTGTTGGCGGAAACCTTCATTGATCCTGGCCGTTTCGCGGGCACCTGCTACCGCGCGGCCAACTGGATCGAATTGGGCGGCACGCGCGGCTTTGCCAAGTCCAACGAGACCTACGTCGAGCACGGTGCGACGAAGCGAATCTGGGTGTTCCCCTTGCACCGGCAAGCCCGGTTGATTCTGTCCCAAGCCCTGCCCCATCCCGAATTGCCCCGTCTGGAGATCAAGATGATGACACTGGCCGATGCCGATGCCGCAGCACTGTTCCAGCGCCTGGACAACATTGAAGACCCGCGCGCGAAACGTGGGCGACGGCACAATCAACGCTCGGTGCTGGCGATTGTTCTTTGCGCCGTGATCAGCGGCGCGCAGGGTAGCACCGCGATCGGCGAATGGGCGCAGCGGCTCACGCCGCCGATGCTGCGCCGGTTGCGCTGCCGCCGCACGGCAGAGGGCAACTACGAGCCGCCATCGGAGCCCACTATCCGGCGCATCCTCGCCGCGGTCAATATCGAGCAACTCGAGCGCCAGTTGGGGGGTTGGCTGCAAACACATACCGCCGCCGATGAGCCGGTGGCGCTGGACGGGAAGTGTTTGCGCGGCTCGCGTGATCAAGGCCGCGCCCGGCAATTGGTGGCCGCCTTCGGGCACCACAGCAGCGTGGTCTTGAACCAGGTCGAGGTGGACGACAAGGCGAGTGAACTCAAGGCGGTGAAACCGCTGCTGGATCCTTTGCCGCTGGCCGGGCGCGTGGTCACCGCCGACGCATTGCATACGCAAGCCGAGACCGCGCGCTATCTGGTCGAGGACAAAAGCGCGCATTATCTGTTCACCGTCAAAGACAACCAACCCACGCTCAAATCAGACATCGCCCGCCTCCAGATGGAGGCACTTCCCCCCTGAGCACGAGACGCTGGACAAGGCGCATGGCCGGGTGGAAACACGACGTATCTGGACCAGTGACAAGCTCGATGGTTATCTGACATTCCCTCACGCGGCCCAGGTTGCCTGCGTGGAGCGTGAAATCTTCCACATCAGCCAAAACAAGACCACCGTCGAACGGGTCTATCTGATCAGCAGCCAAAGCCGCGCGCAGGCCGGCCCGGAACAACTACTGGCAGCCAACCGCGGCCATTGGGGTATCGAGAATCGCCTGCACCATGTGCGCGACATGGCCTACGACGAAGACCGTTGCCGCGCGCGCAAAGGCAACACCCCGCACGCATTGGCGTGCTTGCGCAACTTCGCAATCAGCCTGCTGCGGCTGTACCATGTTCCCAATATCAAGGCGGAATTGCGCGCCATGGCGGCGCAGGCGAACAAGGTGCTGGAGATGCTGCACCTGTAGGTTTCACCACCCCATGGAAAATGTGGATGCAGCGCCACACCAAGGGCGGCGCTCGTCCGCACTGCACCTTTGAGTGCGTGATCTACAGAAAAAACTGCCGTCGCTCAACCGCCCGACCTCCAGTAATTCAGGCCGCCCCCAACGGGGCGACTTTGACGGAACCGTGGAATTTCTCCGCCATGCCTTCATAAACCGCACAGAAAAAGCTAGAATCTCGTTCCTAGCGACACTATTAAGGGAATCCAACCATGTCTATGTCTGACCGTGACGGTTTTATCTGGTATGACGGTAAACTCGTGCCGTGGCGCGATGCCACCACACACGTACTGACCCACACCCTGCACTATGGCATGGGCGTGTTTGAAGGCGTGCGCGCATATAAGACCACCAGTGGCACGGCGATTTTCCGCCTCAAGGAACACACCGACCGCCTGTTCAACTCGGCTTACATTTTCAAGATGAAAATGCCGTACGACAAGGAAACACTGATGGAGGCACAACGCGAAGTGGTGCGCGCCAACAAGTTGGAATCCTGCTACATCCGTCCCATCGTATTCTACGGTTCCGAAGCCATGGGCATCGCCGCCACGGCCCTTAGCACGCATGTTGCCGTTGCGGCCTGGCCCTGGGGCGCATACCTGGGCGAAGAAGGCATGGCTAAAGGCATCCGTGTAAAAACTTCCAGCTTCACCCGCCACCATGTGAACATCAACATGTGCCGCTCCAAATCGGTCGGCACCTACACCAACTCTATCTTGGCGCATCAGGAAGTGGCGCATGATGGCTACGACGAAGCGTTGCTGCTGGACGTGGATGGCTATGTGGCGGAAGGCGCAGGCGAGAATATTTTTATCGTGAAGAAAGGCAAGCTATACACACCCGACCTGACGTCCTGCCTGGAAGGCATCACACGCGACTCCATCCTCGCACTGGCCGCCGACCTGGGCATTCCGCTGATCGAAAAACGCATCACGCGCGACGAGGTGTATTGTGCCGACGAAGCCTTTTTTACCGGCACTGCGGCGGAAGTCACCCCGATCCGCGAACTGGACAATCGCACCATAGGGTGCGGTTCGCGCGGGCCGATCACTGCCAGGCTGCAATCTCTGTTTTTCGATTGCGTCGGCGGGAAGAACCCGCAGCATACCGACTGGCTGGCGCACGTTTAAAAAGAAGTAGGGTGGACTCTGCCCACCATGCCGGGCGGAGCACGGTCTACATGGCCAATTTTGATTTAAGGAAACACATATGCAAACTGAACATGCCAAACAACGTTACATCGAAGTCACCGCCGCAGACCTGCCACTGCATTGCCCCACCCCCGGCATGAGCCTGTGGAATTCGCACCCGAAGGTGTACATTGCGGTGGACAGGCTGGGCGAGGCACGCTGCCCCTATTGCAGCACTCTGTACAAGCTCAAGGGCGAGTTGCCCAAGGGCCATCACTAGACAAACTACTGATGAAACTACTAGCCATCCGACTAACGGGCATGCCAGGAATGCCACCCGCGATGATGAAACCCGCCATGCCCGTTTCCCCCTCCCCAACCCTCCCCCAGAGGGAGAGGGGGCGAACGAATCGCTACGCGAGTTTCACGTTAAAGCTGCCAAAAGGCGTCAGCCAAGTCGTTGGTTATGCGCTTGCCATAACTGGGTCGCTCAATGGCTCAAGATGCTCATTTACTTATAGTAAATTCCGCTCTTTCGCCATCTCGCTCCTTGTTCTGCCATCGCTCGTTACGTTTTTCACCTAACCTGACAACTTCCTCTCACGTGCTGAGACCGGAAGGCTGAATGCAAAAGATCCTTGTCATCGCACCAAGCTGGGTGGGCGACACCATGTTGGTGCAGCCCATGCTGGCGCGCCTCAAACAGCGCCATCCTGACGCACATATCGACCTGCTCGCCCCGCCCTGGACCGCAGGGCTGCTGCGCCAGATGCCGGAGGTGCATGAGGTCATCATCAACCCCTTCCCGCATGGCGCATTGAAATTGGCGGCACGCTACCAGCTCGGCAAACAGTTGCGCACAGGGCAATACGACCAGGCTATCGTGCTGCCCAATTCGTTCAAATCCGCACTGCCGCCCTTCTTTGCCGGCACCCCGTTGCGTAGCGGCTTCATTGGCGAGATGCGTTATGGCCTGCTGAACGACATTCGCAAGCTGGATAAGCATAAACTGCCGCTGATGGTGGAACGCTTTGCGCAACTTGCCGAAGCACCGGGAGATGCCATTCAGCGCCCTCTCCCGCAGCCGCGCTTGCAAGTCGGCGAGGAACAGCGCCAGCGCGTACTCGACAAACTTGGCTTGCCCATTACCCAGCCCATTGCCGTATTTTGCCCCGGTGCAGAATATGGGCCGGCCAAACGCTGGCCGGTCCCCTATTTCGCCGAACTTGCGCAACGCTTGCGTGAGCAGGGCTATGCCGTGTGGCTGGCCGGTTCATCCAAGGATAAGGAAATCGGTGAAAAAATTATCGCCTTGGGCAATGAATCATGCCGCAACCTGTGTGGCGCAACCGATCTTGCCGAGGCCATCGTATTGCTCTCTTGCGCCGACTTGGTGGTGAGCAACGACTCTGGCCTGATGCACCTCGCTGCCGCGCTGGATCGCCCCATGCTCGCGCTATACGGCTCCAGTTCCCCGCAGTTCACTCCGCCGCTGTCGAACCGGGCGCGCGTCATCAAGATCGACCTGCCATGCAGCCCCTGTTTCAAACGTGTGTGCCCGCTCGGCCACTTCAACTGCATGATGCATTTGACGCCGGATCAAGTCATGCAACATATTCCCATAAACACCAGCGAGTAAACCCATGCAAAACCTGCCCAAAGAAATTTTCAAGGCTTACGACATTCGCGGCATCGTCGGCAAGACGCTGACGGCTGAAATCGTGGCAGCCATCGGCCACGCCATCGGCTCGGAAGCCGTGGCGCGCGGCCAGCACACCATCGCCATCGGACGCGACGGGCGACTGTCCGGCGTGGAATTCGCTACCGCACTGGCGCGCGGCATTCAGCAAAGCGGCATCAATGTGATTGACGTGGGCCGCGTCGCCACGCCCATGGTGTATTTCGCCGCCTACCACCTGGACACACATTGCGCCGTGATGATTACCGGCAGCCATAACCCGCCGGACTACAACGGCCTGAAAATGGTGCTGGCGGGCGAAACTCTATCTGGCGATACCATCCAGTCTTTGCGTGCGCGCATCGTAACCGGCAATCTGGCGCACGGCTCCGGCAGCTATGCGCAATACGACATCGCAGCGGAATACATAGCCCGCATCGTCTCCGGCATCAAGCTCGCGCGCCCGCTGAAAATCACGGTGGACTGCGGCAACGGCGTGGCGGGCGATTTCGCGGCGACGCTGTACCGCAAGCTGGGTTGTGAAGTAACTGAAATGTTTTGCGAAGTGGATGGCAATTTCCCCAACCACCACCCCGACCCTTCGCAACCGGAAAACCTGGAAGACCTGATCGGCGCACTCGCCCGCAGCGACAGCGAACTCGGCCTCGCGTTCGACGGCGACGGCGACCGCCTGGGCGTGGTCACCAGGGATGGCAACATCATTTATCCGGATCGCCAATTGATGCTGTTCGCCGCCGACGTATTGAGCCGCAACCCCGGCGCGGAAATCATCTTCGACGTAAAATCCACGCGCAACCTGTTCGGCTGGATACGCGGGCACGGCGGCAAACCCACGCTATGGAAAACCGGGCACTCGCTGGTCAAGGCCAAAATGAAAGAAACCGGCGCGCTGCTGGCGGGCGAAATGAGCGGCCACGTATTCTTCAAGGAACGCTGGTACGGCTTCGATGACGGCCTGTACGCCGGCGCGCGCCTGCTCGAAATCCTGAGCCGCCATGCCGACCCGAGCGCCACGCTGAACAGCCTGCCCAACTCGGTCAGCACACCGGAGCTACACATTCATGTAAAGGAAGGCGAAAATTATGCGCTGATCGCGCAACTCAGAAACGATGCAACATTTACCGGCGCGCAAGACATCATCACTATAGATGGCCTGCGCGTGGAATATGCCGACGGCTTCGGCCTGATGCGCCCCAGCAATACCACACCGGTGATCGTGTTGCGTTTTGAAGCGGATAGCAGGGAAGCGCTGCAACGCATCCAGAATGATTTCCGCAGGATATTGCAGCAGGCTGCGCCACACCTGCACATGCCGTTTTAACGTGAAACTCGCGCAGCGATTCGATTCCCCTTTCTCCCGCTTGCGGGGAAAAGTTGGATAGGGGGAAACGGGCATGGCGAGTTTCATTGTCAGGTGTGGCAAACTTGCCATGCCCGTTAGCCGGGAAATAAATCGGCAGAAGCCAGCCTGGGCAAGCTGCTCAACAATGTACATTTGCTGGCGCATGTGTGATTGCAAGACCCCCGCGTCTCTGTGTGAATTTAAACCGTGCCCCCTTTAATTACTTGCTGGTGTAACATTACTTTTCGTAAAAACCATTTGGAGCATCCCATGAGTGCCACCACCCTGGAAATCCGGCCAGAATTGAAAATGCAGCTCGACCATCTTGCGGAAGAAATCAACCGCAGCGAAAGCGAGCTGGCAAACGAGGCGGTGACGCTGTACCTGGCGCAACAGCACCGCATCATCGGACGCATTCAGGAAGGGCTGGCGCAGGCGCAACGCGGCGAGTTTGTGACGGACGAGGAGATGGAGGCGTTCTTCGCGCGCTACACTGAACCCCAAGCATACTGATACACGCACATGAAACTGCGCTACACCCCGCGAGCCAAACTGGACCTTGCGGAGATTCACGATTACATCGCACAAGAAAATCCACAGGCAGCAAGACGCGTCATCTTGCTCATCAGCAAAGCGGCTGAATCGCTACCGCAAAATCCTCAAATCGGCAGGGTGGGTCGAATCGCTGGAACCCGCGAGTTAACCGTTGGGCGCTTCCCGTTCATGCTTGCTTATCGCATCGAATCGGAAGAGATACAGGTTTTGGCGGTAGTGCATACAGCCAGATTGTGGCCGGAAAATTTCTGATCCTTTAGGCGTAGTCGGCGTAATAACGATTGCACGCGGACCGAAAAGAATTTAGCAGGAGCGGGGCGCAAATTTGATCCGAACTCGGCCCCTTAAAACTAGCAGCGCGTCATTCAGAAAAACATCATGCTGTCAATATGCCTGAAGACATAGGCAAATACATAGAATATATAGGCCGAAAGACATATATACGGAAGTGGATTTGTGTGGAATTATCCGCGCGTTTGATTTGAGCCAAATTCAAAGAATACTGAACCGTAACGAAGCAACGCATAGTGTAACGAATCAACAAACAGTGTTTTGAATGATCAGAGGAAATGATGGATGCGTTACTTGATTGATCTGAACATTACAAATCAATCGAGCCTGTCCCCATTGAACCTTTGCTACAAAACAGGACAGATCAAAAACTCTCGACATAGGACTTTTAGCATATTGACACTTCAGTATCTGTGCGAGGAAACTGTCTGCCAGTATTGGGCTGGATGGGATTGCTGTCCTGCCCTGTTTCCATAATTAAATGTTTTTTTGCAAGGAGGTGTATATCATGTTCACAAAATTGAAAAGCTGTTTCGCCTTGGCATTTCTGGCGGCGTTCCTGCTCGGTGGATGCAAAACTGCGGCACAACACAAGGCTGAAGTTCAGGACGATTCATCAGACCGCATGACAGTCGGCAAGGTGCAAAAGGAAATTCGTGTGGGAATGAGTGGTGCTGATGTCGCCCAGACATTGGGTTCTCCCAACATTGTCTCGACTGACGAAGAGCGCAGGGAAGTGTGGATATATGACAAGATTGCAACCGACCAAGCATATTCATCAAGTAGTGGCGGGATCAGTGCCCTGATCCTTGGATTTGGTCCCGGTGTTGTTGGTGCTGTCGGAGGTGGAGGCAATGCTTCGGCGGGAGCCTCTTCTACAAGCCAGCGCACCCTTACCGTGATAATCAAGTTCGATAAAGAAGGAAAAGTGCGAGATTTCGCTTACCACACTTCGAGATTCTAAGATGAAAGCATTATCACTATGTATCATGGCGCTGCTTGTTGCTGGTTGTGTGCAGATGCCAAAAGACTCCTTTGTCGTTACGCCAGAACTCCTGAAGCAGAGGCAGATCGAAACGCGGCGTTATGACGGCATCAAGGAAGAAGATTTACTTATCGCATGTTCAAACGCGCTTCAGGACCTAGGATTTAATCTTGATAACTCAGAAACCAAGCTCGGTGTGCTAACGGCCAGCAAACAACGGGATGCCATCAACAGTGGTGAAGTGGTAGCAGTAATTCTTCTCGCTATGTTAGGCGGGCAGCCAGGTGCCATCAGTAAAGACCAAACTATTCGTGTGTCTCTAGTTGTCCGCCCGGTTAATGACAGCAACGGCAAAGCAATGGCCAATAGCCATTTTGTTCGGGTCACTTTCCAACGTGTCGTGCGAAAAACTGACAACAGCACTTATGCCGAAACACTCCGTGATGATAAGCTCTTCCAGGATTTCTATGAGCGTGTTTCAAAATCTGTCTTTCTTGAGGCTCAAAAATTATGAAATATTCACTTCCAGCTATTTTGATATGCACTTCGCTGCTGTGCGGATGTGCCAACACAACCAATCAGCACGTACTTGACACAGGCGACGAAACACAACTGCAAAAGCGGAGTTACCAATCTCGCATTTTCGATACAGCAGACAAGGAAAGAGTTCTTCGGGCAACGATTTCAACTCTCCAAGACCTTGGGTTTGTTATTGATCGCGCCGATTTGATGCTAGGTAGTGTAAGCGGGACAAAACTACAGGGGAGTCAAATTAAGATAACCGTTTCTGTTAGAGCAAAAGGAAACGACCGCATGTTAGTGAGAGCGAACGCTCAATTCAACATAACACCGGTCGAAGACCCAAAGCAGTATCAGGACTTCTTTTCTTCGCTTGAGAAATCATTATTTCTTTCAGCTAATGCGGGTGAATGAGGCACGGTAATAGAGAGGCCACATTTTCCATAAGTTAGCCAGCATAGCCAAGCTGCAATCCTCGATTCAACATCTCAATTTTTCCCCGGATTACGCTACGATGCATCCTGGCTACAAAAGCCCCCCGTCTCTCCGCACCCCAACGTTAGATATCCAACCTACGTAAGGCGCACACCGTGCCAATAAGCGAAACCCGCGTAAGGCGCACACCGTAGGGTGCCAATAAGCATAGCGCATTGCACCATTGGTCGTACATCCGGTGCAATGCCCGTCGCCATTAGGCTGCACTCAGGGCGGGGTTTTGCACCCGACGCGGGCTGTACTGTACAGCTTGAACTGCAAGAAATATTGTGGCAGGCAGTTACGGGCAACGCCGCAAAGCCGCCGTTTGCTATGGGCCAGTTTTATATTGGTGGCTATATCTGCTTTTGCTACAATCCTTTTCAATCCAAGCCGAGAGGTGCGTTATGATGAATATTGAAAATCTTTCTCGTGCTGAAAAACTGCGCATGATTGAAGCTATCTGGGATGATTTGGCACACGACACAGTGATGATGCCCTCGCCCGAATGGCACGCAGATGAACTCAAGAAAGCCGAACGCGCTTATGATGAAAAGCGTGCCGAGTTGGTTTCCTGGGAAGCCGCCAAGAAAATTTTACGTGACGGCGCTGCATGAAAATCGAAATATTCGAGTGTCGCGATGGGGGGACATTCAAATCGGCCAACAGTTCTATGAGCGGCAACAGGATGGATTGGGCGTGTATTTCCTTGATTCGCTGTTCTCGGATATTGATGCTCTCTTGCTTTACGCGGGTATCCATCAAAAGTTCTTTGGATATTACCGTGCGCTTTCCAAGCGATTCCCCTACGCAATTTACTACCGGATGAATGGCGATGCGATCCAGGTGTGGAGAGTGTTGGATTGCCGACAGAAACCTTCGCATATCTCAAGCGAGTTGCAAAATCAGCCGAAGGGAGTTTAAACCAAGATTACACAATTGAACGGATGATGTGAGCTGAAACAACAATGCGTATTTCACCGGACTGATCACAAAAAGGTCAACCCAAGCATTGTGTACTCCGCCCAGAATTTCTGGTCTGGCGCCCGCTGTTATCACGTTACTTAACCCGCGCAAGGCGCACAAATAAACGTAGCGCATTGCGCTATTGGTCGTACATCCGGTGCAATACCCGTCGTCCATCGGCTGCGCTCAGGACAGGGTTTTGCACCCTACACAAACTACCCGAAGTTACCTCTTTCCCATACAGCCTTTGCATATACTGGTTGGCTTAAACCCAGATAATCCATCAGCCCGTCATTCCCGCGCAGGCGGGAATCCAGCAATAGAAAACACCCCGCGAAGCGGACAAAATCGCGGTTTTGCCCCTCTTTGCGGGAGATATTTTAATCATCTGGATTCCCGCCTGCGCGGGAATGACGCAGTTTAGTGCTAATGGATTATTTGGGTTAAACACAAACCTACAACGCTCCAAGTTCAGTGTTTGTACATGAAAAATATTCCGTGTGATGCAGGTTTTTTTGCAGCCATAATGGAATCTTCTTTGTATACTGTTTTCCAGTTGGATAGCGCCCGGTAATCTGATGCTTTATGTGCTGACCCCCAACAAATGTTAATTGGAGGAACTTATGCGGATACTTCTGGTGGAGGATGACTTCCTGCTCGGGGATGGCATCCAGAAAAGCCTTAACCACCTGGGTTTTACGGTTGACTGGATGAAAGACGGGAGGCAAGGAGAAAACGCGTTGACCAGCGAAGAATACGCGGCTGTAGTGCTGGATCTCGGCCTGCCGCAACAGGATGGACTGACGCTGCTGCAATCCGTGAGAAATAAGGGGCTGCGCACTCCCATCCTGATCCTGACCGCGCGCGATGGCAAGCTGGACAAGCTCAAGGGATTCGGCCTGGGCGCGGATGACTATGTGGTCAAGCCGCTCGACATGGAGGAGCTTGCGGCCAGGCTGCGCGCATTGATCCGCCGTTCTGCCGGGCGGGCTTCGCCTCGGGTAATTCTGGGTAAAGTGGAAATCGATCCGGATGCGCGCCAGGCATGGTTCGAGGGCAAGCCTGTCGATCTTTCGGTCAAGGAATTTGCCTTGCTCGAATTACTGGTGCAAAACGCAGGCCGGGTGCTGACCCGCACCCAACTGGAGCAAAGCCTCTATGGCTGGGGAGATGGTGCTGACAGCAATACGATAGAAGTCTTTATCCATCACTTGCGCAAGAAGCTGGGCAGCGATTTTATCCAGACCTTGCGCGGGATCGGTTACACCGTGGGCCGCAAGCCATGACAGAATGCCGCTCATGACCATGCAGAAAATTTCCTTGCAGGCCCGGCTCACCTTGCTGGTTCTCTGTACTGTACTGTTGTTTGGCTTACTGGCCAGTTATGAAACTTATAAAAATGCCCTGCTTGAGGCGGATGAAATCTTTGATGCGCAACTGGCCCAGTTTGCGCAAAGTTTGGTGGTACTGTCGGCAACTTTCGACGATGAACAGGCAGAGCCGATGCCTCCTCCCATCCATAAATATCAGCAAACGCTGGCCTTTCAGGTGAAGATCACGGACAAGGAATCCCCGCGCATCCTGCTCCGCTCAAACAACATTTCCAGAATGCTGCCTGCGCAAATACCCGCCGAGGGTTTCAGCAGCGGTGAATGGCAGGGTGAGCGCTGGCGGTATTTTCGGCTGCGCGATTTGCGGCACGGTTTTGATGTGCTGGTCGGGCAAAACGATAAGGCCCGCAACGAGCTGGCTCAGGAGGTGGCGTGGCATAACATTGCCCCATTCCTGTTCGGCCTGCCGCTGCTGGCATTTTTCACCATGCTGGCGATTTATTTTGGCTTGCGCCCTTTGCGCAGGCTCACTGAATCATTACGCCAGCTTTCGCCGGAACAGCTTAACCCGATAACTGTTCATGACGCGCCGAAAGAAATTGCGCCGGTGGTTGACGCTTTGAACAGCCTGCTTGGCCGCATCGCCAGAACAATCGAAAATGAACGCCGTTTCACTGCCGATGCCTCCCACGAACTGCGCACCCCGATTGCCGCACTGCACGCGCAGATTCAGGCGGCGCAACTGTCGGACAACAAGGCGGAGCGCATTGAATGTTTGGCCAAGGCTTTGCAGGGCGCCGATCGCATGGCGCATCTGATCGGGCAATTGCTCACCCTCTCCCGGCTCGACGAGACTTTGTCTCCAATCAATCTCGAGCCGGTAAACCTTGCCGAAATCACCCAAGAATGTTGCGCGGAACTGGGAGAAAATGCGCTTTCCAAAAACATCGAAATCGGCTTCTCGCCTGAAGCCCACCCGGTATTTCACGGATCGCCCGACATGCTGCGCATCATGCTCAGGAATCTGCTAGACAATGCTATCCGCTATACCCCGGAGGGCGGGCATGTGGAGGTGGCATTACATCTTACAGAGGATGGGCAGCAGGTTGAACTCGAAATTGCCGACAGCGGAATTGGCGTCACGGATAAACAGCTTGCCTCACTAGGCCAGCGTTTCAACCGCATCAATCCGACCATGACGGATGGCGTCGGATTGGGCTTATCCATCGTGCAGCGTGTTGCGGAAATTCATCATGCGAAGGTTAATTTTAGTCGCGCAACTACGCTGGGCGGCTTGAGTGTAACGGTCTGTTTCCCTCTTCCCAAAAACGCCTGGTCTAATTAGCTGCAAGCAAACAGTGTTGGAACGCTGCGCCGCTTTGAACCCATATTGACCCATTAGACCGAAATTTCGTCATTCCCGTGCAGGCGGGAATCCAGTTGATTGATGAATCCCCGCGTAGCGGGTCAATATCGAGGTTTTGTCTGCTTCGCAGAATAATAATCCGCTGGATTCCCGCCTGCGCGGGAATGACGGTTCTAATGGATTTTCTGGGTCGAGAATAATTTTGCAAGAGGATAACTGGACAGTGACAAGTTCTCCTCTCACTTCAGTCCTTTTCTTTGGTGAGTCGGAGATTTGATAGCTCTGTAGCCAAATCAATCCACCGATCCATGAGGAGCTTCATGCGCTCGTAGTTTTTCAATTGCTTGCGGATCGCAGGCAAATCCTTCTTCTTTACGAACTTGCTGCTGCTCTTTCCCTTCCGTGTGAAGCTGACCTGATAGTAAGGCCCGTGCTTCTCCGGCGGTGATGCCTTGCAGCGGCAACCGGGCGAGCCGCAGACATTGTATTGGGTTGACAGGCTGCCAGGCCGCAAGTCCCCCAGCGCGACGAGGTCGCGCTTGATCTTCTCGATCTGACGTTCGATCCGGGCTTCCAGCTTGATGTCCATGGCGAAAGCATAGCACTGTTTGGCCGATAGCACTATAATGCTATCGGCTTACACTTGCGACAGGAGAACTTTGCTATGACACTATGGATCGAGTGGTTGCAAACGGTGCGTTCCCTCCGGCCAGCATGTGGCCGGTCACGCACTTTCTTCTGGATGGTTTTTGTCCTGATGGGTTTATGCAGCCGCGCCGACAACGCCGGTGTCACGAGTTTTGTCCGCGTCCTGAACTTCCGGGGCGAGGCCTACCATCGCTTTCTTCATCTCTTTCACAGCAAGGGCATCGACCTGGATATGCTCACCGCCTGCTGGGTTCGTCTCTGCCTTACCTTGTTCCGCCCATTTCAGGTCGGCCAGCGCATCGTCTGCCTCGCCGATGGGATCAAGGCACCCAAAGAAGGAAAGCGTATGCCCGCCGTGAAGTATCTGCACCAGCAATCGGCTGGCAATTCCAAGCCAGAATACATCATGGGCCATTCGCTCCAGGCTATCTCGCTGCTGGTTCACGGCCCTGCCGGGCAGGTGACCGCCGTGCCGCTCACTTCGCGCATTCACGAAGGCCTGGTGTTTTCCAACCGGGATGCAAGAACCCTGCTCGACAAGCTGGTGGCGCTACTGTTTTCGGTGGCCATCGTCTGGGATCGCCAGGTGCTGCTCATCGCCGACGCCTACTATGCAAGCGGCAAGATCATCCGCCCACTCCTGGCCAAAGGGCACCATCTCGTGACCCGCGCCAAAAGCAACGCGGTCGCCTACCTCCCCGTGCCCGACGTGCCGCATCGCGGCAAAGGGCGTCCGCGAATCTACGGCGACAAGGTTCGTCTCAAGGACCTCGCCAAGGATAATGCCGCTTTCACCTCCGCTCCCAGCCCCGTCTATGGCGAGAACGACGTGACCGTGCGTTTCCGCTGCGTGGATTTACTATGGCGCCCGGTCGCCCGTATCGTCCGTTTTGTGATCGTCCACCACCCGGTTCGCGGAACAATATTCCTGCTGTGCACGGATCTTTCACTTGCACCTCTGGAGATACTCCAGCTCTACGGCTATCGGTTCAAGATTGAGCTGGGTTTCCGGCAGGCCGTCCACGTCCTCGGCGCTTATGCCTACCACTTCTGGATGGCTGCCATGAAGCCTCTGCGCCGTGGTGATGGCGATCAGTATCTGCATCGCACCACCGATGCCTATCGCGCCGCCATCCGCCGCAAGCTGCGCGCCTACCACATTCATGTGCAGCTCGGCTGCATCGCCCAAGGCCTGCTACAGCATCTCTCGCTGAACCATACGGCAGAGGTGTGGCGTTGTTTCCGCAGTTGGCTCCGCACCATGAACCCGGCGCTCCCGCCTTCCGAGCTTATCGTCGCAAACGCACTGCGCACGGCCATCCCAGCATTTTTCTCGTTTCCAAATCTAGACCCTGGCCTCAAGAAAATAATGGAAAATTACTACCGCTATGACCTGGACTCAGTTACCGACCGAATGGCCGCATGAATGGGAATGGTAAAGTTAGCACTGTCCAGAGGATAACAAAAGTACAATTATGAACCTAAATTCCTCTGTTACCCCGTTGCGAACTGCGCCATATCCGGTGGCAACGGGTGTCGCGGCGGCTGATCTTTCGACTTGGCCGCGATGATTTTTGCGACGATATAGCGAACCAGCGCCTTCCAGCGCTCCAGTTTTGTCAACTGTGGCGCAGCATGAAGAATATGGTCGAGCCCCTTGCGGATATTGGCGATCATGCTTTTGACCTGTTCGCCCGCGACGTGGGTGATCGTGACCAGAAGACGCGACTGTCCGGCGTGGCGGGTCAAGCGCGCGATCCCGCCAAGCAGCAACGGTCGGCTGGTGATGGCTTCCAGGCGAGCCTTCGGGTGCGCGAGGCGGACGTACCAGCTCCACCAGTTGTAGATCAGCGCGACCGCTCTGGCCGAGAGATTGCATCGTTCCATGTCCTGCGTGGTGTAGCCGCCCCAGCCCCACTGGTTTTTCATTTCATCAAACCCGTTTTCGCAGTCGGCACGGTCACGATACAGCTGGCCGATGGCCTCCAGAGCGTAACCCGTGTTGGTGATCAGAACGGCGTACTCCCAGATGTTGGCGGGTTGGCTGACATCGGCAAATTGCAGGCTCTGTTGCTTCTTGCTCTTGCCCGAGGTTTTTTCATCCGCCACGAGACTGCCTTTGACCGCCCGCCGCATCACGATCACGCGACGGGCGCGGCTCCAGCCCGCCAGCTTCAGTTCCGCTTCGACGGCGTAGAAACCTTGCCCCGCATCGCTCCAGTCGTCGCGCGACCATTGGCGCTCGATCAGGCGTTTGACGCCCGCGCTTTGGCGCAGCTTGAACAGGTAGGCTTGGTCCAGGTTTTCCATTTCCCCCATCACCGTCTCGTTGCCGAACGCGCAGTCTCCCCGCACCAGCCGTGGGCGCTTCTCGGGTGGCAACCCCTCCAGCAATGTGCGCAAACGGGGCAGGCTGTGTTTCGCCGCATGTGCCTTGCCGCTTTGCACTTCGGCATCGAGCACCATGCGCACGTTGCCTATCCAGTAGGTGTGGATGGCGTGGCTCGGTCGCCCCGGCTTTCTCGGGTTGTAACTGATTTCGGCTCCGTCCTGATGCCCGTAGAGCGGCTTGATCGTCGTGTCGGTGTCGAGTATCCACGGCGTATTTAGCGCCTCGCTCGTGCTCTCCTCAAGCGCGGCATCCATCCACGCCGAACTCCTTGCCAGCTGGGCTTCACGCTTTGCCCGTTCTTCTTCGGCGCAGCGCTTGCCCGAACTCGGCGCCAGATGCGCCAATGCCCGGCGCAAGCTCTCGTCGCTGATGATCTTGCTCATGCCCAGTATTTCCACAGCCACCGCGTCGCCGCGCAGGCATGCCACATGCGCATAGCGCTTTTGCCCATCCAGGATCGAGAGCAGCCACGTGCCCAGAACATCTCGCACTTCCGGTGCGTTGGGGCTGCTGTAATTCATCGGGCAACCGTCGACCCAGTGCTCGAACAATCCGGACACTTCCAAAAACTCGGCAAAAAATGCCAGCTGTCCCAGCGCCGTGGCGCTGCCCCCTTCGTCCCAGCGAACCTGAAATTGGCCTCCCGGCGTCGTTACTCGATGAACCTCGCGCGCTTGTTCAGACAGCGCGTTGCCGACAGCTTTTGCCAGCGGTTTTTGCTCAAATCGCACCTCACCCATCGGGTGACCCTCCCAATTTGATTGAACACCACGTCAGCACTCAGTTTGAAGCAAGTCGGCTAATTTCAACAGAGGAAAATAGGATGAATAATTACGGCGCGGGCTGTTCTTGGCTTTCCTCATACCGTGCAATGGTTGTAGTGCGCAACGAATACTTCAAGCCGACGGCATTGAAGCCGAGATAAACGAGATAACTGGCCAGATATAGCAGCGCCGTCCGTTCCAGCGTCATCCCGTCTGCAAACAGCCACAGCAGCAGCGCAAAAAGCGGGAGCGACAACACTTCTCCTGCCACGATCAGCCACGTGCGGTGTGCGGCGAACAGGCCGAACAGAAACAACCACGAGGCGATGCGTATCCAGCATCCCAGCATGAACAATGCAGCGGTTTCATCGCTCACCGCAAAGCGTGCGTCGTAAAGCGCTGCCAGCATGGTGCGCTGATTGATGAAGGTCAACAGCAGCAAACACGCTGCCGGAATCAGCACCACCACGCCCGCACGCATCATTTCATTTCTGAATCGCGCCGAGCCGTAAGTGCTGCTGAAACGCGGCAGGAATACCAGCGACAGCACTCCGGCTGCCGTGGCCGTCACCCATTCTGTCGAGCGCCACAGCGCCTGCATAAATCCAACATCGTTCCAGGAAAGCATGCCGGACAGCATGCCGCGTATCAGCAGCATCGAAACCGGGCTCATGATGCCGATGGCCAGACCGACCGGCACGAACTTCGCCAGTCTGCGGATATGTTCCGCTCTTTCCGCTTGGCCGTCGCCTGCCCGCGCCAGCCTGCGCAAATAACGCCAGATCACGCCGCCGATAAGCAACAGCGCGCCGCACTGCACCAGCATCAGCCCGCGCAGGTGCAGCCCCAGCCACGCTCCAGCCGCCACCAGCAACCACACCGTGCCGACCATTAGAGCCAGCCACAGCATGCGTTGCTGCTGATGTTTGCCCAGCCAATAGGCGTTAAGGGTGGCGGGAATAACCGCAACGCATCCGGCCCATGCAGCCAGCAAAAACATCGTCGCTTCGATTTTTCCCTGGGTAAGCCAAACCGTCAGCGCAGGTGCAGCCAGCACCACAATCAGCGCCACTCCCAGTGAAGCACCCATCCCCAGCTTGAGTGCGGATTGCAGCAGGCTGCGCTCGTCATGCGGATCGCGCGCCTGGGCAACCAACACCGTCAGCCCCTGCAACACTCCCGCCAGCGCCACGGAGTTGACCAGCTCCACCACAGATTGCATCTGTGCCCACAGCGCGACCATGGCAGGGCCACCGGCCCATGCCAGCACCTTGTCCAGCCCCGCCCGCGCCAGTAGATCAATCAGGATGATGGCAAACGCAGATATGACGCTTTGGATGGAAGTCAATACGAGTCCCAGAAAATTTTGAATGTTGCCGGTGCGCGGATAGAACGTGCGTATGATACTCCGCAGCACACAGTGGCTGATGCTTCATCCTGAAAACCTCGGTTGAAAATAACCGACAGGGGCAAACCCTCATCCCCAGCCCTTCCCCCCGAGGGGGAAGGGAGCAAAGCCCCTCTCCCTCGGGGAGAGACCGCAGTCGCCAATTTTTTTCGCCCGAATTGAGTCCCATGAACCGGGGCGGAGTACAGTAGCGGTGTTCGCGATAGCCGCAGAATTGCCGCATTCCCTTTGGTGCTGCGAAGCCCGTGGGAGAGACTGGCGCTGGTTGGCGGTACGAGGATTGTTTGGTGAGCGAGGTTGCTTCCCGTTGGGTAGGTTTGCATCCATTTCGTCCAACCAGGCGGGTTTTGCGGGCGACTCTCTCTCAAACAAGGAGCTGACATGAAAGGATTGCAGGTATTCAACGATAGGGCGGCCGGTATCGATGTGGGCAGCGAGAGCTTGCACACCTCGATTGCCGGTGATGCGCCCAAGGTCTTTGGCACCATGACCGCAGACCTGTACGCTTTGCGCGATCATCTTGTCGCCAGCGGCGTTAAAACGGTCGCGATGGAAGCGACAGGCATTTACTGGCTGTGCGTGTACGAGGTGCTCGAAGCGGTCATGGTCAATGGCCGCCACGTGCAGAATGTGCCTGGCCGCAAGACCGACATGGCCGACTGCCAGTGGCTGGCCACCTTGCACGCGCATGGCCTGCTGCGTGCGGGGTTCGTCCCGGAAGCCGACATCCGGCGCTTGCAGGATTACATGCGGCTGCGCGCCGACCACATCGGCATGGCGACCCAGCATGTGCAGCACATGCAAAAGGCGCTGGACCGGATGAATATCAAAGTTCACGAGGTCATCAGCTCGCTGGCCGGCGTGAGCGGCCTGGCCATAGTGCGCGCCATTGTGGGCGGCGAGCGCGATACCGAAACGTTGTTGGCCTTGTGTGATGTGCAGATTCGCAAGGCTAAAGCCGGACGTATGCGCGCCGCGTTGCAAGGCTCGTGGCGCGAAGAACATCTGTTTGCGCTGTCGCAGGCACTGTCGGGCTGGGATTTTTATCAGGCGCAGATCGCCCAGTGCGATGCGCGTGTCGAGCAGGCGTTGCGCGCACGTAGCGCGCAGGATAACGGCGCCAGCGACGACGGCAGTGGCAGCAAACATAGCCCGGCAGGGTTCGACACCTGCTCCGACAACAGGGTTGCCCCGATACAGAAGGTTGGCATCAAGAAAAAATCCGTGAAAGCAGCCAGCCAGAATGCGCCGCGTATTGCGGATATGCATCCGCTGGTTGTAGCGCTCAATGGTGGCCGTGATGCGAGCGTATTGCCGGGTTTGACGGACTACTCGATTCTGCAATTGGCCAGCGAAGTCGGCACTGATTTGGCACGCTGGCCATCGGCCAAACACTTCACCGCGTGGCTGGGGCTGGCTCCAGGAGCACATCAAAGCGGCAAGCGGCGCGGACGCCAGGCGCGCCAACGCAACCGTGCTGGCCGGGTATTTTGCACGGTGGCACGCTCTTTGGCCAACAGCACCGACAAGGCGCTCGGCGGCTTCTACCGGCGCATCCGCGCACGCCGGGGCGGGCTGCTCGCCAACCAGGCGCTGGCGCGAAAAATCGCTACGTTGTACTGGAATGTAATGGTCAAAGGTATTCAATTTGTTGAAAAGGGCCTCACTTATTATGAGCAAAAATTTGCCCAAACCGAACAACGTTTACTGCGAAAGCTGGCATCGAAGCATAATCTGGTGCTCACACCAAACCCATTGCCTGCTTGAGGTTCATGGGTAGGGGTTGGGGAGAGGGAGAAGCTGCGCCCATATTGCTTCCCCTGTAAATTGCATGTTCTCAACTGAGGAATTTTGGTTCATTGACACTTCATACGCTCAGGCAATTGAAACGCAATGCCCGTTTTGTTGTCGCATTGTCAACCCGATCAGAATTGCAGCGTTGTTTCTACTGTCTGAGCCCGCCAAGTCTAAGCTACACCACTCCAGGAGAATTCTCCTGGCTACCTGAACCAGGAGATGACCATGCTTTCATTGCACAGAATTGCCGCTACGCTATCCGTCTTGTTGCTCATGTCCATGCATGGCTTGACCGCCTTCGCCCAGGAAGACGACTTGAAGGCGGCGGTTCCCCCGCTGCGTCTGAGTTATATCGAAGGGGATGTCTCATTCTGGCGCCAAGGCGCCGAGGACTGGGTGGAAGCGCGATTAAACACCCCGCTTGCCGCAGGCGATGAACTCTTTATTGAAAGGGACAGCGACCTTGAACTCCAGATGGGCAGCAGCGCTTTTGTCCGGGCAGACGATGATACGCATCTTACCCTCGTCAATCAGGCATCTGATTTTATCCAGTTCAAAATCACTTCTGGCAGCGTGTCCTTCGACCTGCGTTCTCTTCCTTCAGGATATACAGTTGAAGTGGACACCCCGAATGCGGTGTTCACCATCGACAGCGTCGGCTATTACCGTGTGGACACAAATGGCGATGTGAACTTTATCACCCGACGCGGAGGCCGCGCCAGGATGGTTCTTGCGGGCGGACAGACCATGAGCATTCACCCTTCGGAAGAAATAGTGGTGGAGGGTAGCAGCATGGCCCAGGCAAAAACCTACATTGCGCCGGAGCCTGACAAGTGGGACTGGTGGAACTTCGACCGCTCGGACAGTTTGCTGGACACGGCCAGCGAGAGGTATCTCCCCCCCGGAATCTCGGGCGCCTCCGAACTGGATCACTATGGTAACTGGCGTGTCATGGAAGATTACGGCCCGGTCTGGGTGCCCGACAATACCCCGCCTGATTGGGTGCCCTATAGCACCGGGAGGTGGGTGTGGGATCCCTACTACCAGTGGACTTGGGTCGACGACGCGCCGTGGGGGTGGGCGCCATTCCATTATGGGCGCTGGGTTTACCTGAGCGGTTACTGGGCATGGGCGCCAGGCCCAATGGTAAGGCACCCGGTGTATGCGCCGGCCATGGTGGCGTTTTTTGATGTCGAGCCGCATCTCTCGGTCGGTATCGGCATCGGCGGAGCAGGGGTGGGATGGGTTGCGCTCAGTTGGGGCGAGCCCCTGACTCCATGGTGGGGGCGGCCCGGTTATATCGGCAGACACACGTGGGACGGTTGGGGCGGCCCGCGAGTGGTTAATAACATAGTCATCAGAAACGACACACACATCAATCCGAGAAACATCCATTATCACAACAGCCGCGTAAACCATGCCGTTGTCGCCACCCCACGGGAACACTTCGGCAGAGGCCACGTGCGCGACAAGCATGTGCAAATATCACAACCACGGGATCTCAGACATTTCCAGGGTGCCCTTCCGGTGAGGCCTGATGCGGCGAGCCTGGTGGCGGGTGACCGCAGAGGCATGCGCCCACCCGAAAGCATGCTGTCGCGGCAAGTGCTGACAACGCGCCCGCACCGTGAGCCAAGGTTGCCATGGCGAGCTGATGAGGCAAGGAAAGATACAAGGGCTCCCGCCGGGCAACGCTTCGTACCAATCATCAAGCACCCATCCAAGGATATGCGGCGCCCGGAATTCGGGGATCAAACCGGGGCAGAACGTCCACGTCCTCCCCTGCCGCCGCGTTTCGAGGAAAGGCGGCGCGAAGTTGATCCAGCCATACCCGGCAGCACGATACGGGATAACGCCGAAGCCGGGCGGGTTGAACCCAGGGTGCCCCATTCACCCCCCCCTGAATCGGCAAACCAGCCGCGCGCCCAGGAACGGAGAATGAATCACATAACACCGGAGCCCCGCAGGGGCGAAGCGGCACCAGCCGAGCCACGCACTACTCCCGAAGAAGCCCATCAGCGTGGGCAAGTGGAACACGAACGTGCAAACCTGCCTGGCAAGCCCGCCAACCGCGTGTACCGCGATAAAAATCGCGACAAAAATAAGGAAAAAAACAAGTCACAGCACTCGCAGCAAAGGCGTGATAACTAAAGTAACGAGTGCTTCAGCAAATCCATGGCTGCATGGTGCGCTCATTGGTGCATCCCATGCAGCCATTAACTTTGGCTCTTACAACCCATCACTCATCTGTGTCCGGAGAAGCCCATTTACCACAAAACATAGGGTGCAATGAGCATGCGAATTGCACCATTGATTTCGTCAACACAACCGGTGCAATTCCATTGCGCTGTCGTTGGAAAATAATTCGAACCCCTTTAATCGGCCCCTTTAATTCTTTCTTTAAATCCTTTAATTCCGGCCCCTTTAATCCCATGCTATGGCAGTCGGAAATTGTCAACCTAGTTGTCGCCTGACTGATTGCTTTTATGCTGCCATTTTGAGCGCTATTTCACCTTCCACTTTCCCATCTTTTTCGGCGATGTGCTGAGCCGGATTCAGATGCACAACGAGAACGGGCTGCCAGTTTCGGATGGCACCGCTCCAGCGCTCAGGCCGCCTGTTCTTTGCCGCTTCGTAGACGATGGTGCGCTTCTCCAATAATGCCGTGTCGAGGCCGGCATGGCGCTCTGCCGGGGTCACAAAGTTGATGGCACTGTGCCGGTGTTCCTCGTTGTACCATTGCACAAACACGCCAACCCATTGCCTTGCAGCGAGCAGATTTTCAAACGCCTGACGCGGGTACGCCGGTCTATATTTCAAGGTTTTGAACAGTGATTCCGAGTACGGGTTATCGTTGCTGACCGCCGGGCGACTAAACGAGGGCGCAACACCCAGCGCTTGCAAGGTGGCCAGCATGGTGGCACCTTTCATCGGGCTGCCGTTGTCGGAATGCAACACCACCTGGTTGGGCGCAATGGCTTCCCGCGCACAAATATCGCGCATGACTTCGCCCGCCAGCTCACTGCTTTCCGCATCGTAAACCTGCCAGCCGACGATTTTTCGGCTAAAAATGTCCATGAATAAATACGGGTAAAAATAGAGGCCCTTCACCGGTGTCGGCAGGTAGGTGATGTCCCAACTGAACAATTGATTGGGCGCGGTGGCACAAAGCGCACGCGGTTTATGTCGCCGTTGCACGGGGCGTTCGCCCCCATCCTAACCTTCCCGTGAAACGCCCTCATCCTAACCTTCCCCCCGAGGGGGAAGGGACGAACGCCTCCTCCCCCTCGGGGGGAGGATTGAGGAGAGGGTTGGAAGGGGAAGGGGCGACTGCTCTCTCTCACTTTGGGATAACCAGCGACTTGGCTGGCGTAGTTGGGCAGCCTGGTCGAATGGCTAGTAGTTTCATCAGAGAGTTGGGGAGAGCCCTTGAAGGAGGAGGAGCGCCCGCGCCACCTTGCCTGTGAATGGTTCAGATGCATATTGCCTTTGGGGTTAACGGGGCCGTGCTCAAATTTATCGTGGAGCTAGCCGGCGCGCGCTGCTTTTGCGCGCGTCCGTGTTGAGCGCCGGGTTAGGCCGGAGGCAGAACGGGCGACTTCAACAAGAGAATTTAGCGCGGCATTTACCGCTTCGTTGCTGGGGAAAATTTTTGACAATTCGGGTGTAAGCAACACCAAGTTGCTGCCTTTTTTGAACTCGGCGTAATGCTTTCCGCGCACGCCTTTTCCAATATCCTCACGCCGATATTCGGCACGTATTTCATCAACCTTCTTCATATATTTTCCTTTCATGCTTTGTGGCAAGTCGCGCACTGATTATCCGGTACTTTCCGCGACGGTGGGTATAGATCACTGCAAGAACTCGACTCATCTGCGACAGGCCAAACATAAGCCAGCGTTCTTCGCCGATAGAGTGATCAGGGTCAGCAAAGGTATAGGACATCTGATCGCCAAAAACTGACGCAGCTTCCTCAAAGCCAACATTGTGCTTTTTCAGATTGCGCGCGGCCTTTGCCGGGTCGTTATCAAATTCCATGGTGCGCCATTTTATCAGGTGTGAGACAGGCGCACCTAATGTGTACGAGGCCTAGTAGTTCGTTCCGGTAAAATACTTACAGATTGATATATAATTGCCATGGCTCTTATACAACTCTTAGCGGGGGTGATCATGGCGGGCAAGACGAAACGTGCTGCACTGGTATTGACGGAGGATCAGAGGACGATGTTGAAGGAACTGTCCAGATCGAGAACAGCGTCGGCGCGCGAGATTGAACGCGCCAAGGTGCTGATCGGCTACGCCGATGGTATCTCGATTGTTGGCCTGCAACGGCAGACCGGGGGCAGTCGCCCGACTATCTACAAATGCATCGACAAGGCACTGGCGGCGGGCGTGCAGATGGGGTTGAAGGACGCTTACCACCGCCCGCACGAACCGGAAATCAGCAATGAAGCCCGCGCTTGGGTAGCGAGCATCGCCTGCACCAAGCCCAAGGATAACGGTTTAGCTGCGGAGCTGTGGACAATATCCGGCTTGGCCAGCTTTGTATCCGAACACGCCGGGTCTGCGGGCTTTCCCCGGCTGGCGCACGCGGGCAAGAGCACCGTATGGCGCATTCTCGACGAGAACGAAATCAAGCCCCACAAGATCCGTTACTATTTAGAAAAACGTGATCCAGAGTTTGACCGCAAGATGCAGGAAGTCTTGCTGGTTTACCGGGATGTTTCGATCTACCGCGAAGGTGCTGTTCATGATGGGCGACCCGAGCCCATCTATACTGTCAGCGTCGATGAAAAACCCGGGGTTCAGGCTATCGGGCTAACCGCTCCCGACCTGCCGCCCGTTCCCGGAAAACACTCAGCCATTGGGCGAGATTACGAATATATCCGCCATGGAACCGTATCGATCCTGGCCGGAATTGATCTGCACTCGGGCCATATTTTCGCCAACGTGGAAGATCGCCACCGTAGCGTTGAGTTCATCGCGTTACTCAAACGGCTTGACGAGCACTACCCGCCCGAGGCAATCATCCGCGTGGTGCTGGATAATCATTCGGCACACATCTCGAAAGAAACGTTAGCCTATCTTGCAACTCGACCAGGGCGCTTCGAGTATGTTCATACGCCCAAACATGGCTCTTGGCTTAATCTGATAGAGTGTGCCTTCTCGAAGATGTCCAGAACCTTCCTGCGCCACATCCGGGTAAACTCCATTGATGAGTTGAAGGCACGAATCATGAAGGGCATTGACGAGATCAACGCCTCACCCGTCGTGTTCCGCTGGAACAAGTTTGACCTTGGGGTGGCTTAATGTGTAAATATTTTACCGGAACGCACTACTAGTATGAACTTGCGAATTGCACCACTGCTTTCGTCAACACATCCGGTGCGATTCCATTGCACCCGCGAACTTACCCCCCAACACTCATCTGTGCCCGAAGACTCCCATATACCACAAGCCAGCCAGCGCACTGATGATCGCAACAGCCAGCACATAATACGGCCACACCAGTTTTTTATCGGCAAACGGGTCGGCCAGCGAGCGGTGTGTGCCTTCAGGCAACTCGGCCAATCGGGTCAAGGAAGTGCCAAATGGAATATTGATACGCACCCTGGCGTTGATCGCCCATCCGCTGGCGTCCAGTATCGGCCCAAGGTTGCGCTTCTTCAACTTGAACCAGGCCATCACCATGGCCGGACCGGAAACCAGCAGCATCAGGCCAATCACCGCGAGCGGCATTTGCCAGAGTTTCAATCCCAATAAGCCGCTGACTATCGAAGCGAGAATGCCGCCGATGGCGCCGACGGCCAAACCTATGGCCGCAAAAATACCGGCGAACTTGCCCACATCAAAAGGCGGCTTGGGCGGCGCGGCGGGCGTCTCGGCCACGGATTTGCTGCTATCCACCACCGCCTTGAGCATTTTGTCTTCCACCGAGCTGGCCTTTGAGGCGGCCAGTTTTTGCGTCTGCTCGCTGATCATCTTGGTCAGCTTTTTGTACGGCGACCAGAACGCCTGGCGGATGCTGATCGGGTGATCGATGATGCGCACGATGCTGGCATCCCAGTCATTGCCTTTTCGATCATAAAAAATACCGTTGCGGCCAACCATCAGGAAATCCGAGTCACCCGCAGTAAATGCGGCGGCAATGCTCATTTTTTCCTTGCCACCGTTGCGTGTGCAATCGCAATACACCAGATACAAACCGCTCATGCCGGCAAACGCTGCGTGTTTGCTGGCATCCTCAACCTTGACGCACAATTCGCAACTGCGCCCGTCCAGATATAGTGTACCGACTTGGAATATCGCCTTGTCCTTGCCGGTGTAGAAATTGCGGAACGATACGAAATTGTTCACCAGTTTGAACAAGTCGCGGTTGTAGCGCAGCAGTTTTTCCACCGAGCGGGTCGCCTTCACATCGGCCTCGACCGCCTTGTCCTGCGCGATCAAGCCACCGATTGCCGCCCGGTGCCCGCTGCCGAGAATCTCGCGCACGCGCGCGATGCCGAGCTGCTCGACACTGTTTGCAGGCTTGTCCGCCTGCCACGCTTCAAACGCCGCAAATCTGGCGCACAGCGCAGCCCACTCCGGTGCGCTCAGGCTTTCTTTTTTGCCGAACAGAGGCATGGCAACTTGCTCGCGCAAGGCTTCCACTTTGGCCTGCCAGGCAGGATTTATCCCGGAGACTAAGGGCAATGGCTTGTTTGCTTCCACTGTCGCCAGCGGAAAATTCGCCACATCGTTGCTCTGTGCCGACAAACTTTGTGCGGCGAGAAGCTGGTAATCTTCGGCGGAGCGGCTCAGCGGCACGGCTGCGCGCGCGTCGTACGCCGCCAATTGGCAACGTGTAAAGTAGTCGCTGATCTTGTCCTTGACGGCGTGAAAAGCATCCGCCGCCGCTTGGGTTTGCCCGCCCAAAAACTGGATGGCCGCATCGCCCTCGCCCCTGGTATGCCAGTCTGAATACACGGAGGCCTCGGAAAAAAATTTGTCGGCGATGTCCTGATTGATGCCCATCTCACCGCTCAAATCCGCCACCGAACCGGCACACTTGATGATGTCCTCAACCGTTGCACGCAATCCTGCGTCTCGAATCTGCCCGGCGCAAATCACCCCGTCGCCATTGAATTCCAGTCCCGCCACAAACTTCCCGATGTCAGCCATATCCGCCAGGGAAATCTCTGCCGCATCAGCCCTGCCCAGGCTTTTCAGGATATGCCGCGCGGAAGCCAGCACCTGTTTACCCTCTTCGCTGCTGTCGTCTATGTCGGACAAAGCCAGACTATCCGAACCCTTGACCAGCAGATCTGCGTCCTTCAGCAGCCTGCCCGCCCATGCGATGGCCGCCAGCACCTCGTTGGCGCGCACATGGCCATCCGCATCACCATCGATCAAATCGAGCGTCCCGGTGTCGAACTCGATGCCGCGCGTCGGGCAACTCAGGGCCACCCACAGCTTTTGATCCAGCTCCTTCAGGGCCAGCAGATCGGCGCCGCTATCAAGCTGCACCTGATCAAAACCGCCCGCGCGAAAAAATTTCCATGTATGCGAAGAAGACATAGTTCTTTCTTTCAGAGGGTGATTCGGTACAACCAAAATATGAGCAGGCCTCGCAAATTCCGCCTCTCACACCAACATACTTGCGTGGCCGCACACGGTCGTTCAATGAATAAATTCCTGGCATCCTGCCAAGGATGGCAAACCTACACCAGCATTGTAACGTGTCATGCCCGGCGCACGTGCCTGAGAAGTAAGGGGCCAGCTTTAGCAATGTACCGGGCAGATTTATGGCTGAAAATGCGGCTCATCCCTGACGGATGACAAACACTCGTCCAGCGATAAGTCAGGATAAATTTCCCACCACTGCCCCGTATGCCTCATGTACGACAGGCCAAAACGCTTGTTGCCGATATAGGCCAGGCGGGCGAATCTTGTTTCAAAAAATGGGGAGATGGCATTGGGGCCTGGGGAACAATATCTTGCGCAGAAGTAAAAGTAACTGTGATGCCATTTCGTAAAAATATCCACGACGTAGTTGAACCGTTCATTCTCTGCTGGAGGTTTGATGTGTGCGGGCTTCAGGGCGGACTCGACAAGCTGGTTAGCCCGTGTTTGAACTTCTGTCTTTAACGTATCCGGCAGCTTTGGTTTTAGTTGTTTTGGGCCGACAGGCCGCCATTGTTGCTTTGTCATATTGCTTTACTCCCATTCAACCCTAATACTATTCGCCGGTCATTCACCCCTGCTCGGGAGTGCCCGTGTATCTACTGCAATAGTATGGGGACACAGGGCTACCAAGCCGCCGAGCAGTATCTCGGTGAACGCCTTGGCGGGCGCATTGCCGCATGTGGAGATATATTTCATTCGAGTGCTACCTCAATCAGTAGGGCGCAATAACCAACGGGCATTGCGCCGTATGTGCGTCAAAACATTCGGTGCAATGCGCTACGCTTATTGCACCCTACGGGCTAGAAGTGTTATCTCATCAGTAGGGCGCGATAAGCCTGTCCTGAGCACAGTCGAAGGATGTAGCGCATTGTGCCGAATGTTTGAACGTAACTACGGCGCAATGCCCGTTGGTTATTGCGCCCGATCTCTGGATAATTTTGTCTGGTGGGTTACGCTACGCTAACCCACACTTTATTTTCCCAACTCTTCCAACCGCAACCGCGTCACCTTGCCCGCCACTACCGTCAGCTTCTCGATCTTTGCAATCGCCGCGTTGATGCGTTTCTCGCGTGTCTGATGGGTCAGCATAATCAGGTCGGTCTGGTCTTCGCCTTCGTCCGGTTCCTTCTGGATCACCGCGTCTATCGAAATCTGTTCGTCGGCCAGGATGCGCGTGATGTCGGCCAGCACGCCGGGTTTGTCCTGCACGCGCAGGCGCAGGTAATAACTGGTGACCACCTCGTCCATCGGCAATATCTTCAGGTCGGCCATCGCATCCGGCTGAAACGCGAGATGCGGCACGCGGTTCTCCGGGTCGGCGGTGTGCATGCGCGTCACGTCCACCAGGTCGGCGATCACCGCGCTGGCGGTCGGCTCCGCGCCCGCGCCCTTGCCGTAATACAGCGTCGCGCCGACCGCGTCGCCCTGCACCAGCACTGCGTTCATCGCGCCTTCCACGTTGGCGATCAGGCGTTTGGCGGGAATCAGCGTCGGATGCACGCGCAGTTCTATACCTTCCGGTGTGCGCCGGGTAATGCCGAGCAGTTTGATGCGGTAGCCGAGTTGTTCGGCGTATTTGATGTCCGCCGCATCCAGTTTTGAAATGCCCTCGATGTAGGCTTTATCGAACTGCATCGAAGTTCCGAACGCGATTGCGGACAGGATGGTAATCTTGTGCGCCGCATCCACGCCTTCGATATCGAAGGTCGGGTCGGCCTCGGCGTAACCCAGGCGCTGCGCCTCTTTCAGCACGGTGTCGAAACTCAGACCCTTGTCGCGCATCTCGGACAGGATGAAGTTGGTGGTGCCGTTGATGATGCCCGCGATCCATTCGATGCGGTTCGCGGTCAAGCCTTCGCGCAGAGCTTTGATGATGGGAATGCCGCCCGCCACTGCCGCCTCGAACGCGACTATCACGCCCTTGTCCTGCGCGGCCTTGAATATCTCGTTGCCGTGCGTCGCGAGCAGCGCCTTGTTCGCGGTGACCACATGCTTGCCATTCGCAATCGCTTCCAGCACCAGCTTTTTCGCCACACCATAGCCGCCGATCAACTCGATGACGATGTCCACTTCCGGATCGCTCACCACGGAGAATGCGTCATCGGTCACGCGGCAGGCGCCGCCGGTGACTTTTTTTGCCAGTTCTATGTTTTTATCCGCCACCACGGTGATGCGGATGGGACGCCCGGCGCGGCGGGTGATCTCCTCCGCATTGCGTTGCAGCACGGTGAATGTACCGCCGCCGACAGTGCCGATGCCTAGCAGGCCTACGTTGATTGGTTTCATTTGTGTGTTCCTTCGTAGGGGCGTATGGCATACGCCCTGTATATAACGCCCTTCCTGCCCATTTCCGCCATCAAGGGCGTATGCCATACGCCCCTGCGGTTATTTCCCGTAACGCTTGCGGTAATACTCCAGAAAATGCGCGATGCGCCCTATCGCGTCGGTGAGGTCATCCGCATTGGGCAGGAACACCACGCGGAAATGATCCGGGTGCGGCCAGTTAAAACCGCTGCCCTGCACCACCAGCACCTTTTCGGTCTCCAGCAATTCCAGGATAAATTTCTGGTCATCCGCTATCGGGTACATCTGCGGGTCGAGGCGCGGGAACAAGTACAGCGCAGCCCTCGGTTTGACGCAGGTCACGCCGGGGATGGCGGTCAGCAATTGATGGGCGAGATCGCGCTGTTTCGCCAGACGCCCGCCGGGCGCAACCAGGTCGTTGATGCTCTGGTAGCCGCCCAGCGCGGTCTGGATGGCGAATTGCCCCGGCACGTTGGAACACAGCCGCATCGAGGCCAGAATGCCGAGGCCGTCAATGTAATCCTGAGCGTGTTTCTTTTCGCCCGATACGATCATCCACCCGGCGCGATAGCCGCAGGCGCGGTAATTCTTGGACAGCCCGTTGAAGGTGACGAACAGTATGTCGTCCGCCAACGAGGCAATCGAAGTGTGGGTCACGCCGTCGTACAGCATCTTGTCGTAAATCTCATCGGCGAACACGATGAGCTGGTGCTGGCGCGCAATCTGGATAATCTCGCGCAACAAGTCGTCCGGATACAGCGCGCCGGTTGGGTTGTTCGGATTGATGATGACGATGGCGCGGGTGTTGGGCGTGATCTTGCTGCGGATGTCAGCCAGATCGGGCAGCCAGCCGCTCTGCTCGTCGCACAGGTAGTGGCGCGGCGTGCCTCCCCCCAGCGTCACTGCGGCTGTCCACAGCGGATAATCCGGCGTGGGCACCAGCACTTCATCGCCGGTATTCAGCAGCCCTTGCATGGACATCACGATGAGTTCGGAGGCGCCGTTGCCGATGAATATATCTTCCAGCTCCACCCCGGCAATTTTTTTCTGCTGGGTATAGTGCATGATGGCTTTGCGTGCGGGGAACAAACCTTTGGAATCGGAATATCCGGAAGCATCGGCCAGGTTGCGGATGACATCCTGCTGGATTTCTTCCGGCACTTCGAAGCCGAACGGCGCAAGGTTGCCGATGTTCAGCTTGATGATGCGGTGGCCCTCTTCCTCCATCTGCCTGGCGCGCTCCATCACCGGGCCGCGAATGTCGTAGCACACATTGGCGAGCTTGGTGGATTTCAGCACAGGGCGCACGGTAGCCGTATCGGTGATGTCAGGTCGTTTCACAATGTTCTTTCAAATCAAACCAAAAATTCTATTATTCCAGCCATCCGCAATCCGGTAGAATTCGCTTGAAACCACGGGCTGCAAAGGCCGCAATTCTATCCGAGCAAGTCCCGGTCAGCAAATAAAGTGGCCAGCAATCAAGCCAGCAAATGGAGACACCGCTTGAAACTGCATCTCAACACAACCACCACCCAGAACATTTTCACCGCCCACGGCGCGGGCTATGTAGCGGTCAGCGGCCAGCGCTTCGAGCACCCCATCGTGGTTACGCCGGAACAGGTATTCACCGACTGGCAACCGCAGGATTTTGATGCGCTGGATGAAAACCACTTTGCCTATTTCCTTACCCTAAAACCGGAAATACTGCTGCTCGGCACCGGCGCGCAACAGCGCTTTTCGCACCCGCACCTGTACCGGCTACTGATTGAAGCACGCATCGGCGTGGAATGCATGCACACTGCCGCCGCCTGCCGCACCTACAACATCTTGATGGCGGAAGACCGCAAAGTGGTTGCGGCGATTTTGCTTTAAGATGTGTATCGCTACGCCCCATCCATCCTGCGCTGACTCAATATTCGCTTAGTGACAAGCTGTCGTTGAAACAAATAAGCCTGAGAATTTTTCAGTAGGGGTATCATTGATAAAAGTGCTCTTCATCGGCGCTGGAGGAATAAGCATGACTCCCAAAAAAGTAACGGAGAAAATCAAGCCTCATCCTTTGGCGCCTCAGATTAACCCTGTCGATCCGACAGAAAATATTCCGATCCCCGCATCCTTCCCCATCGTCGGCATTGGTGCTTCCGCCGGCGGGCTGGCGGCCTTTGAGGCATTTTTCTCCGGTATGCCCACCGACATCAATCCCGGCATGGCCTTTGTGCTGGTGCAGCATTTGGCGCCGAACCACGAGAGCATGCTCGCCGAACTCATCCGGCGCTATACCCGCATGCATGTATTCGAAGTTGAGGATGGGATGGCGGTGCAGCCCAACTGCGTCTACATCATCCCACCCAACCGCGACATGGCGTTTCTGAACGGAACTTTGCAATTGCTGGAGCCCTCAGCACCGCAGGGCCACAGACTGCCGATTGACTTCTTTTTTCGATCTCTGGCTCAGGATCTACACGAGCGTGCCATCTCCATCGTGCTCACCGGCACCGGCAGCGACGGCACACTGGGCGTGCGTGCCATCAAGGGAGAGGGCGGCATGGTCATGGCACAAAGCCCCGATTCTGCCGAGTACGACAGCATGCCACGCAGCGCCATCGCCACCGGACTGGTGGATTACGAACTGGCACCGGCCGAGATGCCCGCCCGGCTCATCGCCTACGCCGCTTACGCCTTTGGCAAGCACGCTCGGCCCGCCACCGCCTTGGCGCCCAAGACCGAGAGCGCACTGAAGAAGATAATAATTCTGGTGCGCGCCCAGACCGGCCACGACTTTTCCCAGTACAAGCCAAGCACTATCCACCGGCGCATCGAACGGCGCATGGCCGTCCACCAGATCGAATCAATAGATGGCTACGTCAAGTATCTGCAACAGACTTCGGTCGAGGTAGAGGCGCTGTTTCGCGACCTGTTGATCGGCGTGACAAATTTCTTCCGCGATCCCAACGCCTTCCAAGCGCTTGAGGAACAGGTCATCCCTAAGCTCTTTGCCAACAAACCCGCAGGCGGCATGATCCGCGTGTGGTCACCGGGATGCTCCACCGGCGAGGAAGCCTATTCCATCGCCATCCTCTTGCTGGAACACATGGAAGCGCTGAAGCAAAACTACACTTTTCAGATATTCGCCACCGACATTGACAGCCATGCGATTACCACGGCCCGAGCCGGCCTCTACCCGGCCAGCATCGCCGCCGACCTCACGCCGGAACGGTTGGCGCGTTTTTTCACGGCAGAGCCCGGCGGCAGCGCGTACCGCATCCACAAAGGCATCCGCAACATGCTGATCTTTTCCGAGCAGGACGTAATTAAAGACTCGCCCTTTTCCAAACTCGACCTCATTAGTTGCCGCAACCTGCTGATCTATCTGGGCGGAGAGTTGCAGCAAAAGCTCATTTCCCTGTTTCACTACGCGCTAAACCCGGGTGGCATGCTCTTCTTAGGCGCTTCCGAAAGCGTGGGCGAGATTGGCAATCTGTTTGGCGTGCTGGACCGCAAAGCCAAGCTGTATCAGCGCAAGCAGGACATTCACAGCAAGCGGCGCACGTCCCTGAGTTTACTTCTCTCACCCATGACGTCAAGGGATACGGCGCTGCCGCGAGTCGCCGCAAAGACTACATTCCCTGTGAAACTGCCGCTGCGCGAACTGACCGAACAGGCGCTGTTGCAGCAGATTGCCCCGTCCGGCGCGCTGGTCAACGACCAAGGAGATATCTTCTACTTGCATGGCCGCACTGGGATGTACCTAGAGCTGACACCGGGCGAAGTTGGCATTAACAACATCATTAAAATGGCACGCGAAGGGCTGCAGCGCGAGCTGACTACCGCCCTGCACAAAGCCTCGGTGACAAAAGAGATCGTGCGAGTCCCAAGCCTGAGCGTCAAAACCAACGGGCACTTCACCAAGGCTAATCTGACCATCCGCCCGGTGGTGCTCCGCCATGAACTTCTCGAAGGGGCCAACCCTGCCGCGACACCCGGAACCCCGCTATATCTGGTCATCCTGGAGGAAGCGCCAACCATCAACTCTGAACAGTTTCAGCAGGCTGCCCTGCATACCATTGCATTAGCGGACGACCCCGCGACCCAAGCCGATCTTCGCATCGTGGCGCTCAAGCAGGAATTGCGGGCCAAGGAAGATTACCTCCAGACTGTTAATGAGGAACTGGAGAGCTCCAACGAAATGCTCGAGTCCTCGAACGAGGGAATGCTGTCCGCGAACGAAGAATTGCAATCAACCAACGAAGAGTTGGAAACATCCAAGGAGGAATTGCAATCACTCAACGAGGAACTCATTACGGTCAACGCCGAATTGCAAACCAAGGTAACGGATTTATCGCGAGCCAACAACGATATGAACAATCTGTTGGGTGGCACCGGCGTCGGCACCGTTTTTGTAGATCATCAACTGCGCATCCTGCGTTTCACCCCGGAAGCCCGACTGATCATCAACTTGATCCTGGGCGACGAAGGAAGGCCCGTGGCTCATATTGCTTCCAACCTGCTTGGCTATGACCGCTTGGTGGCGGACGTGCAGGCGGTGCTGGACACGCTAGTTCCCAAAGAGGTGAACGTGCAAACAACGACGGGTAAGTGGTACACCATGCGCATCCTGCCCTACCGCACGCTGGACAACGTGATCGAAGGCGCCGTGATCACCTTTGTTGACATCACTGAGATGGTGCTGACGCGGGAGGCGCTGCAAAAAGCCAATGAGGTGCTCCGTCTGGCGGTGGTTGTGCGCGATGCCCACTATGCCATCACCGTGCAGGACTTGAATGGCCGCATTCTGGCTTGGAACCCGGGCGCGGTGCGGATGTATGGTTGGAGTGAAGCCGAGGCGCTGCTGATGAACGTGCGCGACCGGATACCGCAGAGACTGCGTGAAGAAGCGTTGGCCAGGGTGCATCAGCTTAGCCTGGCTGAGATTCTGGAGCCGTACCTAACACATCGGATCACTAAAAATGGCTCTGTCGTGGAGGTCTCGTTGACCTCCACCGCGTTGGTGAATGAGGACGGGCAGATGTATGCGATTGCGACAACTGAACGGACGAGAGAATCAAAGACTGACCCAACTACGGAGGCGCATTGATGGACGACACGGATATGCGCGCCGATAACAACGCCCCTGTAATAAGCTCAGAGCCGGCTCTGCGTCGGCAGGCTGAAAAGATTGCTCGTGTAAAAGAGGCCCAATCGCCGGAGCACCTCGACGCGCTGTCGCCCGAAGCAACGCGGCTAATGCTCCACGAGTTGCGCGTGCATCAGATCGAACTGGAAATGCAGAACGATGAATTGCGACAGGCACAGGTAGAGTTGGGGGCCGCACAAGCGCGCTATTTCGACCTCTATGATCTAGCCCCGGTGGGCTATTGCACGCTCAGCAAGCAGGGGTTGTTCATACAAGCCAACCTCACCGCTGCCGCTCTGTTGGGCGTGGTTCGAAGCGCGCTGATCCAGAAGCCTTTGACTCCATTTGTCTGCAAAGAAGACCAGGACATCTTCTACCTGTACCGCAAATATCTCTTTGAGAACGGCGAACCGCAGACTTGCGAGTTGCGCATGGTGAAGCATGACGGCACGCAATTCTGGGCGCATCTGGTGTCAACCGCTGCGCAGGACAACGGCACGCCCGTCATTCGCATCGTGCTGAGCGATGTCACCGAACGCAAGTTGGCGGATGCAGCGTTGCGCGCCAGCGAGGCATTTAATCTCGCGATCTTGGACTCCATAAGCGCCGAAATCACCGTGCTGGACCGGAGTGGGGTCATCATGGCGGTCAACCAACCTTGGCGGCGTTTTGCTTTGGAAAACGGCATCGAGTCTGGGCAGCCTGCCCCGCATACCGAAATCGGCACCAATTACCTGGCGGCCTGTCAGTTAGGCGCTGGTTTCACCCCGGATCAAACATTGAATGCCCGCGACGGCATCCAGTCAGTGCTGGATGGAAGATTACCCAGCTTCAGCTTGGAATACCCCTGCCATTCACCGGAGCAGCAGCGCTGGTTCAGCATGAGTGCCACTCCTCTAGGCACGGAGGGCAGGGGCGTGGTGGTCGCACATACCAACATCACCGAGCGCAAGATTGCCGAGAGCCAATTACGCAAGCTCTCGCTCGCCGTTGAGCAAAGCCCCAATACGATCCTCATCACCGATTTGGATGCCAACATCGAATATGTTAACGATTCCTTCGTTAAGTTGACCGGCTACAGCCGTGATGAGGTGATCGGTAAAAATCCGCGTATTTTGCAGTCCGGCAAAACGCCCAAAGCAATCCACGAAGATATATGGGCACATCTGACTCGTGGCGAAATATGGCGCGGCGAGCTGATTAATAAACGCAAGGATGGCAGCGAATACATCGAGTCAGTACAGATATCTCCGGTGCGGCAAACAGATGGCCGGATAACCCATTATTTGGCAATCAAGGAAAATATTACCGAGCAAAAGAAAGCTGAAGAGCGCATTGAAAAGCTTGCTCACTTCGATCAACTGACCGGCCTACCCAACCGCACACTTCTGATCGATCACTTTAGATTTGCATTGAGCCTGACTCAACGCAGACACGAACAACTGACAGTGATGTTTCTCGATCTCGATCACTTCAAAGACGTCAATGACACGCTCGGACATTCCATCGGCGATCATCTGCTAATGGAAGTGGCAAAAAGACTCAAGGCAGCTTTGCGCGAGGAAGATACCGTGTCGCGCCAGGGGGGGGATGAATTCATTCTGATCATGCCAGGCACCAATGCTGAAGGCGCGGCGCGGGTAGCAACCAAGCTCATCAATGAAGTTTCCCAACCGATTCAAGCCGGGCAGCATGAGTTAATCACCACGGTTTCAATTGGAATCTCGATCTATCCACATGACGGTGATGAGCTAGAAAGTTTGTTAAAAAATGCTGACGCCGCTATGTATCGTGCCAAGCAAGAGGGCCGAAATGTGTTTCGCTTTTACACCGCCGCGATGCAAGAATTCTCGGCCCGTACCTTGCAACTGAGTAATGCAATGCGCCATGCGTTGGCACGCAATCAATTGCAGTTGCACTATCAACCGCAGGTCTCGATACAGGACGGGCATGTTGTCGGGGCAGAAGCCTTGCTGCGTTGGCATCATCCGGAGTTGGGTGATATCTCACCTGCCGAGTTCATCCCTATCGCCGAAGGTAACGGTCAGATTCTCCCAATCGGCGAATGGGTGTTGCGCACCGCTGCCAGCCAATTGAAGGGTTGGATAGAAAGCGGGCTACCACCCATGGTTATGGCCGTGAACATATCCGCTGTACAGTTCCGCCAACCCAACCTGCCGGAGTTGGTTACAGGTATCCTTGATGAGTTGGAATTGCCGCACGAATATTTGGAGTTGGAGCTCACCGAAGCGGTTGCCATGGATGATCCACAAGGTGCAATTGAAATGATGGATAAACTCCATGCATTCGGCATACGAATGACCATTGACGATTTTGGCACAGGCTATTCTTCGTTGAGTTACCTGAAGCGTTTCAAAGTGTACAAGCTGAAAATAGACCAGTCATTTGTGCGTGACATTACCGACGACCCTGACGACAAAGCCATCGTTTCCGCCATTATCAACATGGCAAGCAGCCTCGGCATACAGACCATCGCGGAAGGTGTGGAGACCGCCGGGCAGTTGGCGTTCCTACGTTTGCAGGGATGTGATGAAGTGCAGGGATATTACTTCAGCAAGCCGCTGCCAGCGGATCAATTTGAAGTGTTTGTGAAAAGCTAGGTGGTTGTCACAGGCAGCTTCGTGTGGAGCAGAACTTGATGATATGACGGTGTGTGTCAGACTAATGGTACGTTTGTAATTTCCCACTCCCTAAGACGTGTGGCAAAACAATTCCCAACCCGCCAGCCCTGTAGCCCACAGTTTGTATAATCCATAAACACCCAACCCGGCCACCAGCAAACCGGCGCTCAGCCGCACCGGCTTGAGCTGCATGAATTTTTTAACGCTGCTATAAAACAATCCCACTGCGAGTAGATTTGGCAGGGTGCCCAAGCCAAAAGCCAGCATGACCAACCCTCCGCGCAACGCATCGCCCATTGCCAGAGCGCTCAACAAAACGGTGTACACCAATCCGCAAGGCAGCCAGCCCCATAACACGCCCAACCCAAAAGCTTTGGGCAATGTATTGACCGGGAGCAGACTGCGGCTGTACGGCTGGATTTTTTTCCACAGCATGCCGCCGACGTTCTCGATATGGCGCACGCCTTGCCAGATTCCTGCCAAATAGCTTCCCATCATGATCAACATGATGCTGGCAAGCGCGAACAGCGTCTGCTGCACCGGCAGAATGCCTTTCAGCATCAGGCCGCTGTTGCCGATTGCGCCTACGATCACGCCTGCGGTGGTATAGCTCAATAGCCTGCCGCCGTTGTATGCCAAATGGTAAAGCACTGGCATGCGGTTGCCGGGAAGCTGCATGGATACCGCTCCGACAATACCGCCGCACATTCCCGCGCAGTGCACCCCGCCCAACAGTCCGGCGCTGAACACCGAAACCAGAACCAGCCACAAGTAAGCATCCATAGCAGTCGTGCGTGCCCCGTTCAGCTCACGCGATGCGCGACAGCACAGCCGCATTCTTCCGCGCCATGCACTTGAATACGTTTTTTGCCAATTTAATACCTATTGTAGTAATCTGCATCCCGGATACCCCTCTATTGATGGACATGAAAATTTTCACTCTGCCACTTTGATGCCATCCCGAATAGTGGGCATCCGTTGCATTATTGGGCAAGACCTCCATGCGAAATTGATGTCATCACCGAAAATACAATAAATCAGGGGAAAATCATGCATCAGCAGTTTAGCATTTCACCCGAAGAGGGCAAGCGCGCCAAGTGGCCACACGAGATTTTTCTGATCAACCTGGTCTTTAATCACATATTTGTTTTCGTCGCCACGGTTGCGGTGGTCGGCACCGTTCCACTGTTACCAGCGCTGGTTCCTGTTATTTCGCTTTCCATCATCGGCTATATCATCTTTAAATCCAAGCAAGTCGCCGCCAGTAATGAGACGTGGTTCGTCAAGTCACACTGGCGGATTGGAGCCCGGCGCAATCGGATTTTCATGCTGATGCTGGCCGTCACCTGCCTGGTATGCGGCGGCGGGTTTTGGCTTTCCAAAATGTTGGGTTGGGCCAAAATTCCGACCATCGCCCTGATCGGAGGCGTGGGACTGTTGCCATTCATGGTGTCGTTGCTGGTGCTGATTGTGCTCGGCAATGACTCGGTGCATCTGGCGCGCACCGGTAAACTGCCAAGCCGCTTTATAGAGCAAAATCCCGACCTGCACCCCGCATCCGCCCAGTGAATTTACTTGCTCAAAAATGACGATGGAACGCAAACTGTACTGGGGCATCGGCATCCTCTCGGTTTTGATTCTTGTGGGCTCGTTTCTCATGCCGGGCAAACCAATCGAGAAAGCGGACTTGCCCTGGCACATCGAACATCCTACGGCAGATTCCCTGCGCATCTTTGGCCTGACATTGGGTCAGTCCACCACCAATGAAGCCGAGCAGCGTTTCCGGGAGGAAGCCAAGTCCAGCCTTTTCAAATCACCGGGTGGGCAGTTGGTTGCCGAAATGTTTTTCGAGCAAGTTACTCTGGCGGGATTGAAATCCAAAATCGTCATAAGCATCGCCGTTCCGGATGCAGAATTGCAAGGTATGTACGAACGCGGCTTGCGCATGAGCGGTACCGGCAGCGGCAAGAAAATCACGCTGGCACCGGATGACGTGGCCCGGGTGCGCGCGCTGCCGATCAGCAGCCTGACCTACATGCCATCAGCCCGTCTGGAAGAAGGGATTGTCAGCAAGCGTTTCGGCCAACCGGCACAACGCATCAAGGAAAAGATCGGCGGCGTTGTCCATTGGCTGTATCCACAACACGGGCTGGACATTACCCTGGGCAGCGAGAGTGGGTCTGTGCTGCAATATGTTCCGCCCAAAGACTTCGATAAGCTGCTGCAACCTTTGCTCGCAAGCGGAGAAGCGCTCAGTTAGCTTGTGGAATTTCTGAGTGTGGTTATGCCGGGCTTGTTCAGCTGTTCGCGCCGATTTACTTTTGGCGCCTTTAAGCTCACTTCGAACTTGAACCCGTGTAATGAGGTTCTGGCAGAAACACTAAAGCTTGCATTTTTTCTATGCCCTATTAAAATAGTCAGGTATTAACTTTTTCAACCATTAACATTAAGGAACCAAAAATGGCTCACGATTGCTCCCACTCCACTACTCCAGACATGCGCTACCCGTTCGACGCACGTGGTGTCGCCAAGCGCTTCCGCCACGCGGCAATTTTTGGCGCGCTGGATTCCCTGAACCCGGGCGAAACCATGCTCTTCTGCAACGACCACGACCCGCTGCCGTTGCTCTCCCAACTGACACAACGCTACGGCAACGGTATCGAAATCAATTATGTCGCCCGCGATCCGGGGCAGATCGTCATCGAGTTCAACCGTAAATAACCGCTGATGCTGGTTTTACTGGTGCTGATGGCGGCGGTGAGTTTCGCCGCTGCCATCGCACTGCCTTTGCTCTACCCTGTTCCGGTTTCTGCACATATCCATCTCGCCTTGGCATCGGGTATCATGCCACTGATTTTCGGCGCCATGACCCATTTCGTGCCGGTGCTGACGCGCAGCGCCGCACCCCACATGGGCGTGCGCTTGATTCCGCTGCTGATGTTAATCACCGGCACGCTGGCGTTTTTCTCCTTTGCCGCATCGAACCAGATTTATTATTTCGCCGCATTTTTTGCGCTTGCCTTGGCAATTTTTTTCGCTACATGGATCACCCGGCGCGCCGACAAAGCCGTGGGTAAACCTCACCCCTGCCTATACTGGTATCTCGGTGCAATTGCCTGCCTGACCCTGGCATTTGCCGCAGTATTGGCCATGGCGTTGTGGCCGGAACAACGCCTGGCACTGAAACGCTTGCACCTGCACCTCAACACCTTGGGCTTTATCGGGCTGACCGCAGTTGCCACCCTGCAAGTGCTGCTGCCCACCGCTACCGGGCGGCCCGACCCGCAGGCTGCCGCGAGACTGCGCCAGGATCTGAAATGGGCGTTGGGTGGCACACTGTTGGTGTCCGTTGGAGCGGCTTGGTTCAAGCCTTTGGCATGGGCAGGGGTGGCGCTGTGGATAGTTCCGTTGGTTCATTTAGGCAATGCCTGGCTCACCCTTTATTTACGCGAAGTTCGCCAGCTCCACGGCGCCACATCATCGCTTGCTGCGGCGCTGACCGGGTTTTCTGCCGCAATGCTGTTCGGCGCACTGCACGCGGGCGGCATCCTGAATACGACAAACACTGCTCACGCCTTTATCCTCGCCTTCCTGTTTCCTCTGGTGACCGGCGCGGTTAGCCAGTTATTACCCGTCTGGGCGCGCCCCGGCCCGCAAACCGCCTGGCACACATTGGTTCGGCAACACCTTGGAAAGGGCGGGGGCTACCGCGCCATGCTGTTTCTTGCTGGCGGGTTGTCATTGGGGCTGGGCTGGCGCGGCGGGCTGCTGCTCTCAATCGCAGCACTGGCCGCCTTCTTGCTGCAGCTCGCGACAACGGCGCGGCCTGCTTCTGCCACCTGAAAATGGAACGAGCCATGTCACAATCTGAAATGCCCACCAAGGAAACTGTCCTGAATATTCTGCATAACGTCATCGACCCGGAAGTCGGCGTGAATATCGTCGATCTGGGCCTGGTGTATGGCGTGGAAATTTCCGGCAACAAACTGCGTGTCGATCTGACCATGACCACACCGGCTTGCCCGATGGGGGACATGATTCTCGATGATGCGCGGCGAGCCTTGGCAGGGCTGGCGCCAGCAAATGCCGAAATCGACCTGAACCTGGTGTGGGAACCCCCGTGGAGCCCGGACAAAATGAGCGATAACGCGCGCGATCATTTCGGCTGGGATTAAACCTACGAACCAACATTATGATGACTGCACGACCCGGTAATTTGGGCGTTCCATTCCGCCTTCCGCTGTTGATCCTGGGGTTTGTATCCCTGGCATCGGGCGTGTTGGCTGGCCTCGCACGGTTGGGCTGGGGAGTACCGCTTCCCTCGGCGCAAGTAGTGTTGCTGCATGGGCCACTAATGGTGTGCGGCTTCCTCGGCACCGTTATCGGCCTGGAACGAGCGGTTGCACTGGGCCGCCGCTGGGCCTATGCCGGCCCGCTGTTGACCGGGTTGGGCGGAGTCGCGCTCCTGCTCGGCTTTCCACCCTTTGTAGGCGCATCAGCCATGGCGCTTGGCAGTGCCGTGCTGCTCGCCGGAACCGCCCTGATCATGCTGCGCCAGCGTGAGCTGTTCATGGTCACCATGGTGCTCGGCGCAACCAGCTGGCTGGCTGGAAATTTGCTGTGGTTGAACGGCGCCCCGGTGACGGGAGCGGTGGCGCTTTGGATAAACTTCCTGGTGCTGACTATTGCCGGTGAGCGGCTCGAACTGTCGCGCTTCCTGCCCCCTTCACCTATTGCGAAACTGGTTTTTGCGCTCATCCTTGCAGTGCTTATGGCAGGCGGCATCCTCAGCGCAACCAGTGCCGACATTGTCATGTATGGCGGCGGCCTGCTCGGGCTGGCGCTGTGGCTGCTGCGCCAGGACATCGCGCGCCGCACCATAAAACAACAAGGGTTGACCCGCTTCATCGCCGTGTGCCTGCTCTCCGGCTATGCCTGGCTCGCCATCGGCAGCATTATGCTGCTTGCCGCTGGCGGGCTGGCCGGGGCGGCTTACGATGCGGTGCTGCATGCCATCCTGATCGGCTTTGTATTCTCGATGGTATTCGGCCATGCACCTATCATTTTCCCCGCCGTGGTGCGGGTCAGGATGCCTTATCACTGGACTTTCTATCTGCCGCTGCTGGCGCTGCATGCGTCACTGCTGGTGCGCCTCGCCGGCGACGGGCTGAACCAGCCGGAACTGCGCAGCATCGGCGGATTATTGAATGCGGCGGCGCTGGTGCTGTTCATCCTGAGTACCGTCAGCAGCGTGATCCGTGGTTTCAGTGCAGGCAAAAATTGAATTCTCATCTACGAGCGCCGCTTTTAATACCTGCCAAACAGATTAGCTCATGAAACTGATCGATACATGCAATGCATTTGTACCCGGTGAAATGGTTACAGTTGTCCCAAACAGGGCAGGGAAACTTTCATCGCTGAAATTTGCCGTTAAAGAACTCTTCGATGTCAAAGGGTTCGTTACAGGCGCTGGAAATGTACATTGGAAAAACACACATCCGGTAGCCGAAGTGACAGCACCCGCTGTTGAAATGCTGTTAAATGAAGGCGCTGCTTTGATGGGCAAAACCATTTCAGACGAAATGGCTTTTTCTCTTAATGGCGAAAACATCCATTACGGCACCCCGCTCAACCCTGAATGCCCGGATAGGATTCCGGGTGGCTCTTCCAGTGGTTCCGCATCAGCGGTCGCCGGTGGATTAGTAGATTTTGCTCTGGGCACCGACACCGCCGGTTCTGTGCGCATCCCCGCATCGTATTGCGGTATATATGGCTTCCGCCCAACGCATGGCGCCATTTCGCTGGCAGGCGTTCACCCGATGGCGCCCAGCTTCGACGTGGCCGGCTGGTTTGCCAGAACACCGGATGTTCTCGCGAAAGCGGGTGGCGTGCTGCTGGGTATGGAAATACCGGTATTTAAAGCCTGCAAATTTGTGATAGCACGCGATTTGTTTGACATAAAGGACCCCGTTGTTGCATCAAAGTACGACACCTTTATTCAAAGGTTATCCAAATTTTCTGTCGAGATTACCGAGACAGAACTCGGTAAACCTGATTTCCAGACATGGATAGAAGTGCTGAGAACCATCCAATGGTGGGAATTAAATCAAGCGCACGGTACATGGATATTTCAGAACCTCGATACGTTTGGCGAAGAAATTCGCGGCAGGCTGGAAAAAATATCATCCGTCACCAAGGCTGACATGGAGAAAAAAAGACTGGCCAGAAAGCAGCTCATCAGCCAAATCGAAAATATTCTTTCCCCTGAAACCATCATTGTTTTTCCGACAGCACCCGATGTTGCTCCTTTAAAAGGCAGGCCTATGGAAGAAGCCAGGGCATCGCGTGCCAACACGATGAAACATACTTGTATCGCTACTGTTGCCGGTTTGCCCCAAGTCTCGATGCCGTTGCTAGGAAAAGACGGGTGCCCAATCGGAATATCTTTTTTGGGTGCTCGTGGGCAAGATGGTCTGCTATTGGCGGCGGCTCAACTTATCGGGAAAAGCTGAAAGCTGTTCTTGGCGTTTTCAGAAAGCGGCAGTGAATGTTCATTAAGGCCTGTGCTAACGGCTTATGGGACGTTATAAACCACCGCCACGCCGGTTTTGGTGGTGATGTAGAGCGATGTGCCTCTGATGGCTACACCTGACGGCCTGGCCAGCGCACCCGGCAATGCTCCTGGCTGGAATTCCTCTTGGCCCGCCACGCCGACCACCGTCGTAACCACTCCGGCAGGCGTAATCTTGCGGATGGTGTGGTTACCAGTGTCAGCCACATACACGTTGCCCGCGCTGTCAGTGGCGACACCATTAGAATATGAAAAACTCGCCGCCGCTCCGGTCGCATCGGTGGAGCCGAAAACGCCAGCCGTGCCCGCCAGTGTGCTCACCACCCCGGCAGGCGTGATCTTGCGGATGGTGCCAACATCAGTCACATAGACATTGCCCGCGCTGTCGGTCGTGACACCCGTCAGGTTTGAAAAGCTCGCAGCCGCTCCGGTCGCATCGGTGGAGCCGGAAACGCCAGCCGTGCCCGCCAGCGTGCTCACCACACCGGCAGGCGTGATCTTGCGGATGGTGTAGTTACCGGTATCAGCCACATAGACATTGCCCGCGCTGTCGGTGGCGACACCCATCGGACCAATAAAGCTCGCCGCCGCGCCGGTCGCATCGGTGGAGCCGAAAGCGCCAGCCGTGCCCGCCAGCGTACTCACCACCCCGGCAGACGTGATCTTGCGGATGGTGGAATTTCCAAAATCAGCCACATACACGTTGCCCGCGCTGTCTGCGGCTACGCCAAACGGGCTTTGAAAACTCGCCGCCGCGCCGGTCGCATCGGTAGAGCCGAACACTCCAGCCGTGCCCGCCAGCGTGCTCACCACCCCGGCAGGCGTGATCTTGCGAATGGTGGAGTTTCCAAAATCAGCCACATACACGTTGCCCGCGCTGTCTGCGGCTACGCCATACGGGATTTTAAAACTCGCCGCTGCCCCTATCCCATCAGCATGTCCCACCCCCGCCGTGCCCGCCAGCGTGCTCACCGCCCCGGCAGACGTAATCTTGCGGATAGTGTAGTTACCGGTATCAGCCACAAAGACATTACCCGCGCTGTCGGTGGCCACACCGTACGGATAACGAAAGCTCGCCGCCGCTCCGGTCGCATCGGCGGAGCCGAACACGCCAGCCGTGCCCGCCAGCGTGCTCACCGCCCCGGCTGGCGTGATCTTGCGGATAGTGTGGTTACCGTAATCAGTCACATACACGTAGCCCGCGCTGTCAGTGGTGACACCATTAGGATATGAAAAACTCGCCGCCGCTCCGGTCGCATCGGCAGAGCCGGAAACGCGAGCCGTGCCCGCCAGCGTGCTCACCACCCCAGCAGGCGTGATCTTGCGGATGGTGTAGTTACCAGCATCAGTCACATAGACATTACCCGCGCTGTCGGTGGCGACTCCGTTCGGGTAGAAAAAGCTCGCCGCTACCCCTATCCCGTCAGCGTGACCCCTAACCCCAGCCGTGCCCGCCAGCGTCACCACTCCGGCAGGCGTGATCTTGCGGATGGTGTTGTTGCCAGTGTCAGCCACATACACGTTGCCCGCGCTGTCAGTGGCTACGCCGGTAGGATAGAAAAAGCTTGCCGCCGCGCCGGTCGCATCGGTGGGGCCGGAAACGCCAGCCGTGCCCGCCAGCGTGCTCACCACCCCGGCAGGCGTGATCTTGCGGATGGTGTTATTAGAGGTATCGGCCACATAGACATTGCCCGCGCTGTCGGTGGATACGCCGGTAGGATAGAAAAAGCTTGCCGCCGCGCCGGTCGCATCGGTGGAGCCGGAAACGCCAGCCGTGCCCGCAAGCGTGCTCACCGCCCCGGCTGGCGTAATCTTGCGGATAGTGTGGTTGTCAGTATCAGCCACATAGACATTGCCCGCGCTGTCGGTGGCTACCCCGCCCGTACCAGTAAAACTCGCTGCCGCCCCAATCGCGTCGGTATGGCCGTAGCAACTCAAGCACCCTGCAAGCAGGGCCAGTTCGGGCTGCGTCACTGGGGGCGAGTTTGAGTTCCCGCCACCGCCGCAGGCAACCAACAACATTGCGGGAAGAAAATACTGCGCTGTATGAAAAAGTTTTGTAATGAACTGCATGGTGATGCGCCCCTATTCTTGGTGAATTGATCTTTCCCCACACAAGTAAGGAGGCTACAAATCAATGCGCAAGCACACTAACAGCAATATCCCGCAATAACAATATGTCGAAAGGCCTAGGCTATTGATCCCCAGTACCTTGGGAAAACAACCCTGGCCGGTTGCAAAAAGCTTTATCGGGCTTTAGGCGTAACGCCGCTCTCACCCCCAAATCTCGGCAGGCAATTTCAATCTTTCCACCGGTTTGTCGCCCAGCAGGTGTTCTTCGATGATGGCGGCCACATCATCTTTCCCTAGGGTGGGGGTGGGTCGTGTTTTAACTTGTATGATGTAATTTTTATACGGTATTTTGAAAACACCAACTCCCTTAGTCGAATGGTTATAACCAATGACTTGGCTGTCGTTGTTGGACAGCCTAGTCAGATGGCCAGTAGTTTTACCAGTAGTTCCATCAGTTGGGATGAAATGTAGATTTTTAGAGATTCCCTTTACAAACACCCTCTGCTAACATGACCACTTGCTTATGACCATAAGGAGAGATGCCATGCAAATACCTGCGGCGGAATTCAAGACAAATTGCCTGAAGATCATGGACGAGGTGGAAAGGACCCACGACCCGGTCGTCATCACCAAGCGCGGCAGGCCGGTCGCCAAACTGGTTCCGGTGGAGCGGCCCGGAACAACGAAACGCAAGCCGTTGTTCGGTTACATGGCAGGCGAGGCAACCCTGCTCGGCGATGTGTTGAACATGCCGAAAACAATCTGGGAAGCCGATGCCGGGACGGAGCCTAACCTCGGAGTGAAAGCCCGCCGTGCGCGCTGAATCTTCCCTGCTGCTGGACACACACATCTGGCTGTGGCTGGTTTGCGGCGTTCAGGGGAAAATCAGCCCACCCACATTGCGAACCATCGAACGGGTCGGACAGCGCCGAGCCTTGTTCATCTCTATCATCTCGGTGTGGGAAATCGCCTTGCTCGAAAGCAAGCGGCGGATCGCCCTGCCGATGCCGGCACAAAAATGGATGGCACGCGCTCTCGATAATCCGGAAATTCAACTGATCGGTCTCGACGCCCCGGAAATTGTCCTGGATAGCTGCCACCTTCCGGAAGAATTCCACGCTGACCCGGCGGATCGTTTTCTGGTCGCCACCGCACGTGCCAGAAACGCCACACTGGTGACTGCCGACCAGCGCATCCTGGATTATTCAAAACTTGGTCACGTAAAAACCCTCGCCCCATAGCCGGGCGTGCTGGAGAGAGGCTTTAACCGATAGTAAATTATACTCAGTGCAGTAATTTTTGGCGCACCTTCCTTTGGTGGTTTATCAACACCCATGCTTTGGCATGCTGATGCCGTTCCGGGAAGCGAGCGCCCATTACATTATTCCAACCTGCACGGGAATGTAATGAATGGCCAAGGAATTATTTGGGGTGAAACCCCCCTATAGTGCTGGCAGCCAAGCACGAGTTTTGTTACATTCCGCGCATACATCATTCATTGAGCACACCATGACCAACGCCGACCCGCTCGAACTGGAAAAATTCAGCCAGCTTGCACACCGCTGGTGGGACCCCAACAGCGAGTTCAAGCCGCTGCATGAAATCAATCCGCTGCGCCTGGATTACATTAACCGCATCGTGCCACTGTCCGGCAAGACCGTGCTGGATGTCGGCTGCGGCGGCGGCATTCTGGCCGAAAGCATGGCCGCGCTTGGCGCGCAGGTCACCGGCATTGATCTTGGCGACAAGCCCTTGCAGGTTGCCAAGTTGCACTTGCTGGAAAGCGGGCTTCAGGTAAGCTACCGCAATATCGCCGTGGAAGACCTCGCCGCCGAACAACCGGAACACTACGACGTGATTACCTGCATGGAAATGCTGGAGCATGTACCCGACCCGGAGAGCACCGTGCATGCCTGTGCGCAACTGGTCAAACCCGGCGGCCATGTGTTCTTCTCCACCCTCAACCGCAACCCAAAGTCATATTTGTTCGCGGTGATCGGGGCGGAGTATCTGCTCAAGCTGCTGCCGCGCGGAACGCATGATTACGACAAGTTCATCAAGCCTTCCGAACTCGCGCAATATTGCCGCAACGCGGGGCTGAACGTAAGCGGCATCACCGGCATGAGCTACAACCCCATCAACAAAACTTACTCGCTCGGCAAGGATACCGATGTGAACTATATCTTTTCCTGCCGTCGTGATTGAAGCGGTTTTATTCGACCTCGACGGCACCTTCGCGGATACGGCGCCGGATTTGGCCGCAGCCCTCAATCATGTGCGCAGCCTGCGCGGTCTGCACCCTTTGCCGCTGGAAGCCATACGCCCGCAGGCGTCTCACGGTTCCGTCGGACTGCTCAAGGCCGGCTTTAACATCGAGCCGGGCATGCCGGATTTTGCGAACCTGCGCGCAGCTTTCCTGCATTATTACGAAACTCATATCTGCGTCCACACCACGCTGTTCCCGGGCATGGCGCAACTGGTCGAAACGCTGGAACAACGCGGCCTGCCGTGGGGCATCGTCACCAACAAGCCGCACCGCTACACCGTGCCGTTGATGCGGGCGCTGGGCTATGCGCAACGCGCCGCCTGCATGGTAAGCGGCGACACCTGCGAACACGCAAAACCGCACCCGAAACCGTTGCTGCATGCCGCCGGACTGATGGGAGTCGATCACGCACGTTGCCTTTATTTGGGCGACGATCTGCGCGACATGGAGGCGGCACAAGCCGCGAATATGATCGGCATCATCGCGAGCTACGGCTACATCGACCCGGCCTCAAACACGAGCACTTGGCCGTCTGAAGGCAGCGTCCAGACACCTTTCGCATTAATGCGCTACCTGATGCCTTGAACAGCGGTATCATTTCCATGCCAAAGCGAGACGGGCAATCAGAAAGCCAGAAAGCAGAATGTATCTGTAGTTTTGAAAAGTAACTGAGGATCGCAATGCTCCCAAAGAAAATATTTCGCGGCGTCCAGCCTTACCTCACCGCAGTTGCTGTGGTTGTAGTCGTGGCACTCCTTGTTCTCGCGATCTACTTTACCAACCTTAACATGCAATGGATCACATTCCTGACCGGCATCCTGATCGCATCAGTTCTCGGCATGGCAAGCCGTGCATCGCGCGCCGAATGGATCATTACCCGCCGCACCGCACAGCTGACATCTTTGAAGGATAAGCTCGAACATGAAACTTTGCTCCGAAAAAAAGCTACGGCCGACCAACAGAAGGCTCTTTCCCTGCTACAACAAACCGAACAAGCCTTTAACCGCCTGATCCCGAGACAACTGGTCAAACTTCTGGATAGAGACAGCATCCTCGATGTCAAGCTGGGTGATCAAATAGAACGCAAGCTAACCATCATGTTCACGGATATCCGCAGCTTCACCACTCTATCCGAGACCATGACCCCGCAAGAAAACTTCAATTTTCTCAACTCTTATCTTCAACAGATGGAGCCGGTCATCAGCGCACACCACGGCATTATCGACAAGTACGTGGGGGACACCATCCTCGCGCTATTCACCCAAGGCGCAGACGATGCCGTAAGCGGTGCGATCCACATGCTCGAAAAACTGGAGGAATACAATGCCGGGCGCGCGCGAGCCGGTTATGAACCGGTCAAGATCGGATTTGGACTCAACACCGGCTTGGCCATGATCGGCACGGTCGGCGGGGAAGGCCGAATGGAAAGCACCGTGATCGGGGATGCAGTCAACCTGACCTCACGCATCGAAGAATCCACCAAGATTTACAATACTCCGCTGCTGATCAGCCAGAACACCCTGTATGACCTGTCCATCCCAGGGAAATACGATATCCGTTTTCTGGACCGCATCCGCGTGAAGGGAAAAACACAACCGCTATCAATCTATGAAGTGTTCAACAATGACCCTGTTATCCTGAGGGATGGCAAGCGCGCGACTAAGCTCAAGTTTGAGAAGGCAGTCATCCACTATCACTTGAAAGAAATTCCACGTGCAATGGAGCTGCTCACTCAATGCATAGAAATTGCACCCAAGGACCTGCCTGCCCGCATCTACCTGGCACGCTGTGAGTCGTACCTGTCCAGCAGCCGGCACCTCGGCACTGGCGAGCTGAACAACCAACTGGAATGGAAAAAAGAATTTCAGATCGGTATTGAACAAATTGACGAATCACACAAGCTTCTATTCGACAAAACAAACGAATTCATATCGGCATCCATAACCGGGGATAGCCCGGCCATTCGGGAAATATTCTCCCTCCTTGCCGTCCATCACATGGAGAACATAAGCAAGGAAGAAGACTTGATGCGCAGATACAACTACCCGTTCCTTGAAAGCCATTTGCAGGAACATAAGCGCTATATCGAAAACTATATGGCTCTCAAGGAAGAAGTCTATGCGGAAAATTGTGACTTACCTTTCATCTCATTTCGCACCCAACTTCTTATGTTTGACTGGTTTACCGGCCATATCGCCAAGAGCGACAGGCACATGGGGCGCTATCTGGTCAACGCAATGCAATCACCGTCAAGCCATTCCGCTTAATAGGAAAGTTTCTGCCATTGAAACTTTATGGGTATTTCCCACTCCGATACTGCTACAATCTGCCAAGCTGTGCAGCAGATAATAACGAAACCGGGGGCGACCTGGCTTCGACGTGGGTTGCAAAGCAGTGTAGGGCATACCGAGGACCCGCCACCTCGTAAATCAGCTGGAAAACCAATAGTCGCAAACGACGAAAAGTACGCTTTAGCCGCGTAAGCGGTTAGACCTCACACCCTGCTGTCCGTGGAGGGGCTTGATACCGCAAGGTTGAGATGAGTGAGGTCATTTACACGGAATCGTGTCATGCAGGGTTACTTTGTATGGCATTAAACTTAGGTGACTCGTCTGGTAGCAGCCTGTCGGTTGGCGTCTGCCAGATCAGATCAAATAACCAGACTAAGTATGTAGAACTGCCTGTAGAGTGCTTGCGGACGCGGGTTCAATTCCCGCCGCCTCCACCAATAATACCCCCAACGGGGTTCAACGCCGTCCAAAAGACGGCGTTTTTCTTTGGCTTCCCGCATATTCATTGTCCATTATTGTCCTGCAAAATCCGATTGCATCCTAGCCCAATGGGGGTATTATTGGGGGTATCAAGAGACATTGAACCGGAGGATTTTATATGTCTGGGGGTATCGGCGGAAGGTTGACGGACAAGGCTTGCAAGGCCTTTGTGGCTCAAGAAGCGCGTGGAAAGAAGCTTCCAGACGGAGGCGGTCTGCATCTCTTTATCACGCCTGCCGGGGGAGCCACCTGGCGCATCAAGTACCGGATCGACGGCAAGGAGAAGATTTACTCCATCGGTGCCTACCCTGCCATCTCCTTGGCGGCGGCGCGTATCGAGCTGGGCGAGGTCAAGGCGCTACTCCGGGAAAACAAAGACCCGGTAACACAGCGCCGCATCAACCGGGCGGAAACCAGCGCATCCAGCGACGACACCTTTGCGGCTGTCGCGGGCGTATGGCTGGCCATGAAGCAAAAGGAATGGAGCGCAGGCCATTACACCAAGTCCTCGCGGGCCTTCGAGCGCGACATCTACCCGGCCATCGGCAAGCTGCCCATCGCCAGCATCACCCCCGCCATCGTGGCAAAAGCCATTGAAGACATCCACAAGCGCGACGTGCTCGAAACCGCCACCCGCATTCTCCAGCACCTGAACGGCGTTTTCCGCTACGCCCAAGCCAAGGGGTTATGCCGCGATAATCCGGCCCTGCCTGCCCGCGAGATACTCCCGCGCAAGAAAGACACCGGGCGGATGCCTGCCTTGCTCGAATGGCCTGCGCTGGGCGATATATTGCGCCGTGCAGATATGGCTAGAATTTCCTCATCCGTGCGCATGGCGCATCGTCTGTGCGCCTTCACGGCCATGCGTATCGGCAACATCGTCGAAGCCGAATGGAAAGAATTTCACCTCGACGACGCTCAACCCACATGGGTCATTCCGCGCGCGAAAATGAAAGTCACCTCCCGGCCCATTGACCACCGCATACCCCTGTGCCCGGAAATCGCCGCCGAGCTGCACCAATGGGAAAATGTATTTGGCAACAAAGGCTATGTATTCCCCTCCCCGCAAGGCGGCAAACACATCGGGCGCGAAGCCATCGAAAAGGTGTACCGCGTAACCCTGGGGCTGGATGGCAAACATTCACCCCACGGCTGGCGCAGCTCATTTTCCACGCTGGCGCGCGACAACAGCTTTACCCGCGACGTGGTGGAGCTTGCGCTGGATCATGCACACGACAACGAAGTCGCGCGCGCCTATGACCGTGGCGAGCGGTTCGATGAGCGGGTCAAACTTTTTGAGTGGTGGGGCGCACAACTTGCCGCCGCACAGCGCGGGGCAACGGTTATTCCGCTAAAAACCAAAGCGGCTTAATGCCTGTCAGCCGCGAGGTGGTCAACCTTTGCCAGAACCATGTCATCGGCAGCAAAGTTGACCGTGTGTATTTGCTCGACGACTACGCCGACGAAAAGCGCGAGGCGTGGAATAAGTTGGGCGATAGATTGGAGGCCATTCTCAGCGCATCCAATGTGGTCAGCTTGAAAAACGCTTAACACCACCCCTGCGACAACTGCTCTTTCACCGCTCTTGGCTCAAGCACCAACGAGCAAGTTTCCCAGTCTGCATCCTCGACCTTGCTGTATTTTGCATCAAACGGATTGCGGGTGGCGACGGTGCGGTCGATAAGTTGGCGGGCTTCTTGTTCGCCTTCCAGTGCAATCTTGACCCACACGTCTTCCAACGTGTCCGGTATCTGGCCGAAGAGTTGGTGGATAGATTCCAGTCGGTCGGCCAACACCTGATGAACTCTGTCTTCCACTGAATCGCGATAGCGTAAGTTGGCAATCCATATTTCGCTGCGAGCCTGTCCGATACGTTGAATACGACCCTTGCGCTGCTCCAGGCGCGTTGGGTTCCACGGCAAGTCAATGTTGATGAGTGTCCCCAAGCGCTGCAAGTTCAAGCCCTCCGAGGCGGCATCCGTACCCAGCAACAACTTGATTTCACCAGCACGTACCCGCGCTTTCAGCACTTCCCGTTCGCAACGCTGAAATTTCCCTTCGATCCAAATACCTGACCGATTACTTCCCGCATAAAGCCCAATTTCCATCCCCGCAAACTCTGCGCGTTTAGACAACTCATCGCCGACCCAGCGCACGGTGTCGTAATACTGCGAGAACAGGATGCAACCCAAGTCGAGCCAACGCTTTTCTATACCTGACCGCGTGCCCAGCAGATAACCCACTAGCGCTTCCAGCTTGGGATCGTTATTACCCCCTTGGCGCAGCAGTGCCAGGCATCGGTTCAACGAGGCAATCTCCGCAACGGTGAAGTTCTTGAACTCAGAATCTGCCTGCGCCGCGCGTCCTGCCTGATTGCTATCTTCATCATCTGCGTCATCATCTTCTTCGTCGCTCAACTCATCGGCATGGTGTCCCAGCAACTTGACGACTGTATTCCGCCCTGCCTCCATCGAGCTTCCCAAGCGGCGCAGCAGCAGCGTCCTGAAAAATCCCGCGCCTCTGATCCGCTGTTGCAGCAAGCGACAAAACTCTTCTGCTTCGCGGTAGGCATCGCCCAGATAGCTGCCCAGACCCAGTGAACTGTTGGCATCTTCTCCAAACAACTTAACCGCCACGCGCGGCAAGTAATATCCGCCGGTTGCCGGGTTAATCATTTCTTCGAGGTAGCCGCGCGTGCGGCGAACGATGCAACGCAGCAACGGATTAAACTGTTCGCCGAAATTCGGCAGCACATTATTTTGTAATTGCACCCGGCGTATCGCGGGCGAAAGCTGGCTCAGCACCTCGGGTTTGAATTGCCATGTTTTATCGTCTGCGTCCAGATTGCGACGGATACTATCGAAGGCAGGGTCTTCGGCGCGCGATGGCAGCGGGTCGCGCACGTATTGCCAACCCGCTACCGGCTCGGTAGGCACGGACGTTTCACCATTGGCAATCGCCAAGCAATGGCTGGCCCGAAACCACGGGCTGCTGCGTGTCCATCCGCCCAGCACGCCGTCATTGCCTTGCGAGAGAATATCCAGCAAATCCCACGCCTCCACCGGATGCAATTGCACCGGGGTCGCGGTCGCCAGCAACATGCTTTTCGTGCGCGGCCCGATCTCTTTCAAAAAAGCCATCAGCTTGTTCGCATCAGCCCGCTCATCAATCTCGTCCGCGTTTGCATCCACCTTCGGCACATTGCGACGGCGCGCGCGGTGCGCTTCATCCACGATCACGCAGGCATAGCGCCGGCTCAGCAGTTGATTCACCGCCTCCGGCAGACCGCGCACCACCAGACCCTGCGAAACCAGCCCGATCCGGCGCGGGCATTTGCCCAATGACTTGATGCCGTCCGCCGGGTACTCCAGATCGTTTTCATCCACCCAGGCGTGCCCGTTCCAGCGTGCCGACGGAAGCTGCAACAACTCCATCATCTCGTCCTGCCATTGCTGCAACAGCGGCTTGGGTGCCAATACCAAGATGGGCAAACCCTCGACATCATCCAGCGCCATCAATAACGCCGCCATCGCGAGTTGGATGGTTTTCCCCAGCCCCACCTGATCGGCCAGCACCAAGCGCGCGCCACCCAACCGGTGACGTTCCAGCGCAAGACGTGCGAAGTATTTCTGATGCGGCCACAAACCCTGCTCGCGACGATAGACCGGTGTCTCAATCGCCGCCGCTGCCGCCGCAATGGTGGGGTCAACGGTTTCTTTCCATTCGGGAGGTTCGATTACTTTGCGTGTGAGAATACGCTGTACATCCTGCACGATGAACGGACAAACGCTTAAATCCATCGCGCGCGGATCGTTCCACAACGCATCAAATTCTTCCTGCACCCATGCCACGCTCTCGGGGGAATCATCCTCCCACAACAATTCGTAATTCACTTTCCATGCAGACAAACTTTCATTCACACTGCCCATGAATGAAATAGCCGAACCGTCGGCCCGGCGTATCACCCCCGCTTTACCGTGAATCAGGCCGAAGGCCAAATCCGGCAACACACGCACTTCCATTTTGCCAGAGGTCAACGCCTCGAAAAGCGCTCGATAGCGCGGCAACGCAGCGGGTGGTGCGGCTTCGGGGTGACCTGCGCACCAGCTTTGCCTGAGCGCGGCTTGCGCGGCAGCAGCCGTGATTAAATCTTGCGGATCGAGATCGGAATTGCAAATAATCCGCACCCGACCCTGCACCCGATTGATCGCTTCTCCCGCCACCTCAAACAAGCTGGAACGAAAATACCCCGCAATACGGTCGTAGGCAACTGCGCCCTCCAACCGTTGGTTGAGGACGGTGCGGTCAAGGCGATTGCGGCGGCTGGAATGACGCTGAATCACTCTTTTTCTTTCTTCAGCTTCTTTGCAGCACCACCCGTCAACTGCTTAAAGTTCTCAGTCGAGATCACCGGCTTGCCCGTTTGATGTTCAATATCCTTGCGCGTTCTGCCTGCCACTGCACCGCCGTCCTTGGCATCTTTTGTCAGTGGTTCCATGCCTTGCGAATCTCGGTCACGGTGCAGCTTTGTTGTTGTCGCCTCGGCCAGCATGGTGAGGATCAGCTCGATATCCGTCATGTGGTCGCGCAGATTCTCGCGCGCCAGCGACTTCACTTGTTTGTATTCGTCCACTTTCAGATCGAAAGTGCCTTGCATGATTTCATTGGTCAGAATCGCGAATTCCTTGCTGGATGCCACCCCGCGTTCTTTCCATTCATCGGTCAAGTCCTGGCGTACCGCGATACCGCGCAAGCGCTTGTCTATCCACTCCTTCGGGTAGCCCTTCTTTTCGTACAAATCCTGCATCCGCCCCATCGCCAGTTCGGGGTTCTCGATCTCATCGAGGCGCTCTTTGCCCACCCTGGCAAGCCAGCGCTTGAGCGGCTCCACCTTGGGCGAAGGGATGGACTGGATGATGCGGAACAGGGTCTCGCTATTGGCGCAGTCGGTCATATAAAATTTGCCATCGCCGGACTTCATTTTCAGTTGTCCGATTTTTTCGGACAACTGGTCATAGCCCTCCAGAAATAGCTTCTTCTTGAGATCGTTCCAATACTTGCGTGGCCGATCCCCGCCCACCAACGCCTCAATCACGTCAATGATCGAAAACCACCATTCGCCCTCATGGAAAGATTTTCGTATCTCACGTCCGTCGAATAAGGCGAGTTTTGATTTCTCCTCATTGCTCATATTGTTCTCCCAAATATTACAAATGACCGCGTGGGCAAAAAAACTTGCCCACCCTACGCATGATCGTTGCGCAAACGCCCTGCGAGGATGCGCGCGGCTGCTGAATCGTCGCGCCATTCGTCCATGCCTGCGGTGTTGCCCAATTGCGCCAGCCACTCCAGCAAGCCGATAAAACGCTCACGCTGCGTCCAGTAGCCTTGACCAAACGTGTCGCGCAGATACTGGCGGCCCGGTTCCGGGCTGTTGTCGGCGGCGGTGGTTTCACGCACGGCGAACATCAAGTGGCGCAAGGGTGAGGCGGCGAACGGATGCGGGCCTGCCGCACCGGCACGGCCACGGCGCGACGGCAGCACAGCGTCATTCGACACCCCGCCGCCGATGGGCGCGAGCAGACTCGCCTCCAGGCCGCTTGGGGTATACATGCGCGCGCCGTTGGCCTTGTCAGATTTCAGCAGCGGCCTGATGTCGGTCACGCCAAAGCCGCGCGCCAATTCCTCATACATGCCCTTGCGCCGTTCGCCGCGCGATTCAATGTCCAAGGCGCGCAAGTAGTAACGTTCAGCCAGCGACAGATCACGCCAGGAATTATCCAGCCCGCGCGGCACGAGAGTGTCGCAGGCAATGCCGAGCGCGCGTTCGATCACGGCCTGGAAGTCGCTCTTCTCATTGCGTGCGCGCACGGCGAACACTTCATGCTCCACATCGCGCCCGTCAATATTGCCGTATTGGGTCAGCACCTTGAGCGCGGCAGCGTAAGCGGCCAGTTGATAATCGGCATCGTTGAAGTTCGGTTCGCCGTCCTCGTCGAGCGCCTGCATGGAAGCAATCTGGCGTTTTACTTCGTCCTCTACCAGCGGATAAGCGTCAATCACGCGAGTGTAGAGCGATTCCGGTGTGGTTGTAGTCAGGTTCATGCGATCGGCTTCGCGCAACGCATCGCGGTAGGCGGCGGCGACTCGCTCGATGTCTGCCTGCGGGGCGACATTCTCAAACAGGCGCTTGCGCAAGATGTGATAAAGCTCGTCACCGTTCGGATTCACGGGTGTGATCGGCACGGCGATGCGGCGCGATTCTGAAGTGATGCCCTGCACGGCGCGGTCAAACGCAGCCTGCAAATTGGCTTGGCCAATGCTGAAATTGGTGCCCGCGAGGTCGGACAGAACGAGGCAGACGTTATTCATCTCGGCAACAGCGACAAAAAGGTTGGCGAGCGCCGTTGTCGTGACCACTCCCAAATCACCGCTGCCCACTGAGACAGTCACCGCGTATTCAAGGTATGGCGGCAGCTCATCCAAAAATAACACCAGCGGGTCACCACCGAGCAATTGCTTCCACGCTTCAGGCCCCGGCGCGCTAAGCAACGGAGAAACATAGCGCGCAAATTGATCCGCCTTGCCAAGCTGTTCGGCGATTGAACCCCAAATACCACCCGGATAATCCGTGCTGCGCCCGTTAAATCCGACTACCCGACAATGCCCCAGCTTGGGAGCCGGATCATCGTTCCCCAGAACGCGGCGGCGCAACTCGGGGTCGCGCGCCAGTAAACCGAGGCCAATCATGCTGTGGGTTTTACCGCCCCCATCGCTTGGGACAGCAGAAACACCGATGATCCAGCGCCAGTGCCTGAGAGGTGACGAAACGCCCGATCAACCAGTGTCGTCATGCCGTTGGTGAAGTAATTCTCATCAAAGAATTCTGAGCCGTGAACCTGGCCCTTGAGGAATGTGTCGAGGCTGAGCACCGTGGCGCGGCGGTCAGCGACAAAAACGGAAGCTCGGGGCGTGCAAAGTGTTTTGAGTGTCATGGGTTGTCGAACTCGAATAGACAAAATAGGTCGTGACTGACCTTGGGTAAAACCTGCAATTCTGAAGTTCGCTAATGTACTGCAATGTCCGGCATAATCCAAATGGATTGAACCACTTTCTACAGATCAATTGGGCAGCAATATTCAAGAGAGGTGAAGAAATATTCAAGAGAGGTGAAGAATGGACGGATATAACGCAAAAAGTTGCAGCGCACTGGAAAAACCGTATTACAAACCCATTGAAGCTGCCTTGCGCTGGTGCAATCTCATTAACCATGAGATTGAAATATTGCGTGGCACTGGCAATGAACTATTTCCTGGAATTGGTGTGTTTCCGCAATGGCCGTGTCTTCGTGCCAATGCTGAAAAAATTTATGACGCAATCTTAAACGGCGGCCTTTCCCGCTTGCGAGGAGGCCAAGGGGCGCAACCTGCGAAATGCGCGAAGGGCGATTGATGAACTCGCGGCAGACATGGGAGGAACGGAAATGGGCGCAGCGCTTGATTACGCTTATGCGCTCAAGGATGAAGAAGGCGTGCGTCCCGCTGCTATTCTGCTGATTACTGACGGTGAAATCAGCAATCATCGCGATGTCATCAGGCGCGCGGTGAAGTCTGGTCATCGAGTCTTTACCGTGGGGGTTGGTAGCTCGGTTGCCGAAGAGTTTGTTCGCGACATCGCCAAACGGACAGGCGGCGCGTGCGAACTGGTGACACCCAACGAAAATATGGGCGATGTTATTTACCGTCAATTTGTGCGGATGTTCCAACCCAGTGCGGCCAAAGTCGATATTGAATGGCCGTGCGAGGCAATGTGGCAGACCCCGGCGGAAATCGGGCCGGTATTCGCCGGGGACACGCTGCATGTATTCGCCAGCCTTGCTGATAAAAGCGAGGGAGAAGCCAGGTTGATTCTACACATGGCAGATGGGCGTGAAGTGGTACAGGCGGTTGTCTTGAACGAAGCAGATAATAAATGGCGCGCACTACCCCGGATTGCTGTTTCCGAGCGCATCAACGAAATAGACGATGCCCAGAATCCCATGTTGGCGGAGGAACTCGCGATTAACTACCAACTGGTGACCAAGCACACCAATTTCCTCATCCTTGATGTGAAGGCGGAAGACGACAAAGCCGAAGATTTACCCCAGCTCGCCCAAGTTCGCCAGATGCTCGCGGCGGGGTGGGGCGGCACGTCAACTGTCATGGATACGCTCGACATGCCTATGTTTTCGAGAGCATCTAGCCCGGCAGTAATGAGGATGAGCCGCACAAGTTACAGCGTCGGTGAACCTGTGATGGCGGCGTCACTCACGGACAAAATCGTAGACATGCTCAAACCGGCACGTCTCAGAAAAACGAACATGGAAAGCAAAGAGATTCTCTCCTTGGTTTCAAAAGCGGGTGGCCCAAGCATAATTGACCTGCTGGCTCTAAGTAAAACCGTCCCCCGCTCTGAAATTGGCGGAACAGGTTTAGGCAAAAAAATCCGTAGCGCACATGAAAAGGCCGAGCGTCGCATCATGAATGCAGCTAAGCAATTGGAGGACTTGGAAATTACCGAGGCGGAAATTAGAGCACTTGTTGATGCGAGGATTGCGATTAGGCTTCAAGCTGATTAGCCTGCTGGTCAATCCCAACATTATCACAAGAACGCACTGTACCTTGTAAGCTGGCGCTATTACGAAAGCGAGATGAAACAATGAACAAGCATACCGCAACACCAGATCGCACGTTTACAGTCGCAACAGATGATTCCTTGTCTGAGTTGATTTTTAACGCACGAGACCGGATTTTGTTTATAGCCCCCGGAATAACTGAGCCAGTTGCCGTGGCCCTGGCGGCGAGATTGTCTGACCCAAAAATATCCATCACTGTAATTCTCGATAGCGACCCCGAGGTCTATCGGCTTGGGTTTGGTACACCGGAGGGATTGACGATACTTAAAGAGCAACTCGGGGTTAATCAGATCGGGCTGCGTTGCCAGCCTGGCATTCGTATTGGCGTCCTTGTTGCAGATGACAAAACAATGATCTACTCACCCATTCCACAGCTAATTGAGGCAGGCTCAACATCAGCCACCAAACCCAATGCGCTGTTTCTCGGAGGTAACACAGCCACCAAACTTTCAGAGGCTGCCGGTGCCACCGAAAATACCCTGCCGTCTGACAGCGAAATTGGCAAAAAAGCTTTGACGCTGCAGGATGTTGAGGCGATCAAGAAAAATATTGATGAAAACCCACCAGAGCCATTTGACCTTACGCAAAAGGCGCGTGTTTTTAGCTCACGCCTCCAATACGTCGAATTCACCGTCGAAAAATATCAACTTACGCGCCAGACGGTTCCAATAGCCATGAAGCGCGAAGTCGTGAAGCGGCTGCGGCAGCGGAGGGAAACCAGCGTGTTACAGCGTAGAAGCCGATGGCGGCTTTATGCCTTCGGCGCTCTGTCCGATGCCACTGCGATAGCCGACAGCGAACCGCAAGCCCTTGGCGAGGGTTTTTTCGTGAAGGGCGCAGTGGTGAGGTGGCGGCGGTAACGGAGCGGTCACACTTGGAGCGGAGCTAAAGCAGAGGGCGGCTTCATCGCCTTCTGCGCTCTGTCAGACACCACTGAGCGGTTCATGTCCAACGGCATCCGAATACGCTGCGTGGCGTCCAAAACAGGCGTCCAAAAAATATTTGACGCCGTTACTTTTAATCCATACTATACGCAGACAACTCTCCCCTATTGAAGTCGGTTTTCCGATGACAACTGGGGCGACGGAGCCGCCGAAAGGCGGCTTTGTCATTTTTGCCTATTGGGGTTCCTTGACAACGCAACGTGCCATCGCCTACATTGACGGCTACAACCTCTACTATAGCCGTCTGCGGGGAACTGCCTACAAGTGGCTGGATTTGGTTGCGCTGTTCCGCGAACAAATCTTAAAGCCGCAACTTCCAGATGTCCCACTCAATGCCGTGAAATATTTTACTGCTCCAGCGATGGGTAAGTTTGCTTCGCATGGAACAAACTCGGTTACAGCCCAGAATGAATATCACCGTGCACTTGTCGCCAAATATCCCGGCGAGATCGAGATCATTTCTGGATACCATACAGCGGAAGAGTCCTTGCTAATGGCATACCGCGAGCCGCCCGATAAGACCAACCGCCTTTCGGTATGGCGCATTGAGGAAAAGCAAACCGATGTGAACATTGCGCTTTCGATTTACCGTGATGTAGCCCAAGGTAAAGCTGATGTCGTGGTTATCTGCTCAAACGATTCCGACCTTGTCCCGGCAGTCAAAGCCATCCAGGCGGACTTCCCGGAGTGTATCATCGGGATCGTTGCACCGTTGCACGAACCAAACGGCAACCCTCATCGGCGCGGCAACACCGAGCTGGCAAAATTAGCCAACTGGACACGTCACTACATTCGCGACGAGGAGTTGGCAAAATCTCAATTGCCCGATGTCGTGCCGACAAGAAAAAAGGCATCGAGAAAACCACCGCATTGGTAACTATTCGAGAAGCATTCAAACCCAGTTATTGTCCAAAGCCATCCAATCGCGCTGGGGGTATTATTGGGGGTATTTGCAGAAATCGCACCGTAAACTTTATGGCTCATCTCAAGCACTGATAAGGCATTGAAGGTCTCGGGTTCAATTCCCGCCGCCCCACCATTTAATAGTTTTAAGCATTCCTGAAACACCCCATAAACCCGCACTGCATATAGCTTTGGCGGGTTTTTCTTTACCTAAGCGTTCCTGTCCATTCCCCTGCAATCCACAAAAACCGTTGGTATTTCTGTTGGTATCAGGCGATACCAACAAGGGGCGAAAAATGGCACTGACTGCGATAGAGGCAAAGAGCGCGAAAGCAACAGACAACCCGCAAAAACTATCAGACGGCGGCGGCTTGTTTTTGTTGGTACAACCCAACGGCGCGAAGTATTGGCGGCTTGCCTATCGCTTCGCTGGCAAACAAAAGACTCTGGCACTTGGGGTGTATCCAGACGTGAGCCTATCGGAGGCGCGGGGACGAGCCGGAGGTGCGCCAGTGCGTGAGCTATGGCGGCGAAGCGCATGCGATTGCGGAATGGTTGCTCGGACGCAAGGCCTCCGGTTACCAGTGGGGGCAGATGGCGGTGCTGTATCCCTGGCATCGCATCGGGATGCAATTCGGGAAAATACTGGCGAAACACGGCGTGCCGGTGGACGTAGCCAAGGAACATGGCAACCGCGTGCAGGCGGAACGCGACGCGGTGCGCTTCCTCTCCATGCACAACGCCAAAGGTCTGGAGTTCCCATGCGTGGCGATAGGCGGATTGGGTGAGCTGAAGAAGGCTGAGGATATAGAAGACGATGTGCGCCTGACCTATGTCGCCATCACGCGGGCGACGCACGAGGCATTTGTCACTTATTCGAACATGTCGGAATTGTTAGGGCTGTTGGTGGTGTAGTCGCGATTGATGCGGTTAGTGCCTGATGGAACAACTAGCCATTCCACTAAGCAATCAAGAAACGATTGCCAAGTGGCTGGTTATCACCACATCCTACGCACTCGATCAATAATGCATTATCGTAGGGCGGGCTCTGCCCGCCGGATATTGTTGTCGGGCGTAGCCCGACCTACGGATTATTTTCCATTTGAAGGAGAAAGGGAATTACTGCTCATCCAACCCCAGCAGCGCCACGACAAAATCCTCCGCCACGAACGGACGCAAATCATCCAGCCCCTCGCCCACGCCGATGAAACGCACCGGGATGGGATGCGCCTTGGCGATGGCGGCGATGACCCCGCCTTTTGCCGTCCCATCCAGCTTGGTCAACACCAGCCCGGTGACGCCCAGCGCCTCGTCGAATGCCTTGACCTGGCTCAGCGCGTTCTGTCCGGTGTTGGCATCCAGCACCAGCAATACCTCATGCGGCGCATCCGGTAATGCCTTGGCGATGACGCGCTTAACTTTTTTGATCTCTTCCATCAGGTGCGCCTGGGTGGATAATCGTCCGGCGGTATCCGCCAGCACCACGTCAATCTTGCGCGCCATGGCCGCTTGCACCGCATCGTAAATCACCGCAGCGGGGTCGCCGCTCTGCTGGGCAATGACGGTGACGTTGTTGCGCGCGCCCCATTCCATCAACTGCTCACGTGCGGCGGCGCGGAAGGTGTCGCCTGCCGCCAGCAGCACCGATTTGCCCTGCCCCTGAAAATATTTTGCCAGCTTGCCGATGGAAGTAGTCTTGCCCGCACCGTTCACTCCGGCCAGCATGATGACGTAGGGCTGGTGCGAGCCGGTTTCCAGCGCTTGTGCCAACGGCTTGAGCAGTTTGAGTAAACAGTGCGCCAGAGCTTCCTTGAGTTGGCCGGCCTCGGTGAGATGTTGCGCCTTGACCTGGTGGCGCAACTCGGCCAGCAAAAAACGGGTGGCGTCCATGCCGACATCGGCGGTGATCAGGATGGTTTCCAGCTCTTCATACAGATCATCGTCTATCTTGCCGCCACGGGTGAACAGGCTGGTTAATTGGCTGCCGGTGCGCGACAGCCCGCTCTTCAATCGGTTGAGCCAACCGATTTTTTCCGGCGTGATGTCAGAAGTGGATTTTCTCAGGAAACCAAACATGGTGTGGGCTAGTCGGAAGACAACAAAATAGCGCATAATACGCGCCAGTTGCGGCGGCTTTTGCCGCCGTTGTTATTCTATGCTGATTGAGTTGATTTGGGCTATAAAAATGCGAGCAAGATTTCTAAAGTACTTGGTATACCTGACCTTACTGCCTGCCGTAACATCACATGCAGAAGTGTTCGAGCAGACGCTGCGCAACGGCCTCAAGGTGATCGTCAAGGAAGATCACCGCGCCCCGGTGGTGGTGCAGCAGGTGTGGTACCGCGCGGGCAGCATGGATGAACGCACCGGCGCCACCGGCATCGCCCATGCACTGGAGCACATGATGTTCAAGGGCACGAAGAGCGTGCCGATGGGTGAATTTTCCAAGCGCATCGCTGCGGCGGGCGGGCGCGAAAACGCCTTCACCAGCCACGATTACACCGCCTATTTCCAGCAGTTGCACAAATCCAAACTGCCGCTGGCGATGCAGCTCGAATCCGACCGCATGCATAACCTGCTGCTGTCCGACGCAGAGTTCGGCAAGGAAATTAAAGTCATCATGGAAGAACGGCGCATGCGCACCGATGATGAGCCTCATTCATTATTGTATGAAAAGCTGATGGCGGCGGCTTATCAGGAACACCCCTACCAGCATCCGGTGATCGGCTGGATGAATGATTTGCAGACCCTCGGCGCGGGTGACGCGAAGGCGTGGTATGAAAGCTGGTACACCCCTAATAACGCGACATTGGTGGTAGCGGGCGATGTCAAGGCAAGCGAAGTGTTCGCGCTGGCGCAACGCCATTACGGCGGCATTCCGGCGCATAAGTTGCCGGCGCGCAAGAATTTCAGCGAATCTCCTCAACTAGGGGTGAAGCGCATTGTGGTCAAGGCTCCGGCGCAATTGCCGCTTCTGGTAATGGCCTACCACGCGCCGGTGTTGCGCGATCCGACGCAGGATTGGCAGCCCTATGCGCTGGAAGTGCTGGCCGGGGTGCTCGATGGCAACGAGTCGGCGCGCCTGAACAAAGCGCTGGTGCGCGAGCAGCAGCTCGCCAGCAGCACAGGCGCGGGCTATGACTCCGAATCGCGCGGGCCTGGCATGTTCGTGCTGGAAGGTACACCCAGCGAAAACAAGAGCGTGGCCGAACTGGAAGCGGGCTTGCGCGAGCAAATCACGCTTCTGGTGCGCGATGGCATCAGCGAGGATGAATTGAAACGCGTCAAGTCGCAGGTGACGGCCAGTGAAGTGTACAAGCGCGACTCGGTGTTCTATCAGGCAATGCAGATCGGGCAACTGGAAAGCATCGGATTGTCCTACAAAGACATTCCGCTGATGCTGCAAAAATTGCAGGCGGTCACGGCGCAGCAGGTGCAGGATGTGGCGCGCGAATTTCTCAAGGACGACAACTTGACTGTCGCTACGCTTGATCCGCAACCCCTTTCAGGAAAACCCAAGCGCAATGCGGGGGGAGTTTCACATGCGCACTAAAATTATTCTTGCCATTGCGCTGCTCTTGTCGGGCGTAAGCACTGTTTTCGCCACGCCGCAAATCCAGCACTGGCAGACATCGGGCGGTGCGCGCGTGTATTTCGTGGAGAACCATGATTTGCCGATGCTGGACGTGGCGGTGGATTTTACCGCAGGCAGCAGTTTCGACCCGGCGGAAAAATCCGGGCTTGCCGGATTGACGCAAGGCTTGCTCGACCTCGGCGCGGAAGGCATGAGCGAGGACGATATTGCGCGCAAGCTGGCTGACATCGGCGCGCAACTGGGCGGGCGTTTGGATGCAGACCGTTCCGGGGTGTCGCTGCGCACCTTGAGCAGCGCGGCAGAGCGCGACCAGGCGCTGGACATCCTGGCGCGCGTGCTGCAACACCCATTGTTTCCTGAAACCGTGCTGGCGCGCGAAAAGGCCCGCGTGATTGCGGGTCTGAAGGAAGCTGAAACCAAGCCGGAAAGCATCGCCGGAAAGGCTTTCGGCAAGGCTGTATTTGGGGAGCACCCTTACGGCTTGTCGTCAACTGTGGACAGCGTTGAAAAAATTCAGCGTGCCGATATTGAAGCATTCCATCGCACCTACTATTCCGCCAAATCCGCCGTGGTTGCCATCATGGGCGATGTGACGCGTGTAGAGGCCGAGGCTATCGCGCAAAAACTTACCGGGCAATTGCCGCAAGGCGGGGATGTGGGAAGCATCCCTCCGGTGACCATGCGGATCAATGCCAGCGAGCAGCGCACCGCGCACCCGGCCACGCAGAGCCACATCCTGATCGGCGTTCCGGGCATGGCGCGCAACGACCCGGATTACTTTCCACTCTATGTGGGCAACTATATTTTAGGCGGCGGCGGTTTCGTATCGCGCCTGATGAACGAAGTCCGCGAAAAACGTGGCATGGCCTATAACGTGTATAGCTATTTCATACCGACGCTGCAGCCTGGCGAATTCCAGGTCGGGCTGCAAACCAAGAAAGAACAAGCCGACGAGGCTCTGAAAGTGGTGCGCGCCACATTGCGCGAATTCATCGCCAAGGGGCCCACAGTAAAAGAACTGCAAGCCGCCAAGCAAAACATCATCGGCGGTTTCCCGCTGCGCATAGACAGCAACAAGAAAATACTGGAATACCTCAGCGTTATCGGGTTTTATGGATTGCCTCTGACTTATCTCGACGACTTTACCGGCAAGGTTGAAAAAGTCACGGTTGCACAAATTCACGATGCCTTCAGGCGGCGCATAAACCCTGACGCGATGGCGACCGTGATTGTCGGTGCTCCGGAAGCCAAGCCGGAGAACGCGAAATAAATCCATAAGCATAAAACTGTGTCATCCGTGGCTGATTGAGGAGTTTAGGAATAAATAAGGTGCGCATCATTGGCGGCGAGTACCGCCGCCGCTGGATAGAATTCCCCGATGTACCAGGTTTGCGCCCCACGCCGGATCGCGTGCGCGAGACTCTGTTTAACTGGCTGGGGCAAGACCTCACCGGCAGTCGCTGCCTGGATTTATTTGCCGGCAGCGGGGCATTGGGTTTCGAGGCGGCATCGCGCGGGGCATCCGAAGTGGTGATGGTGGAAAACAACCGTGCGGCGTTTCACGCTTTACAGGAAAATTGCAGGAAGCTGGCCTGTTCCAATATAATGCTGCGCTGCGGGGACGGACTAGGATTTGCGTTGCGGCAGGAAGGCGGGCGCTACGACGTAATCTTTCTCGATCCGCCGTTCCAGAGCGGTTATTTATCCAAGGCATTGCCGTTGCTGGTGGATAAGCTGGCTGATGATGGATTGGTATATGTTGAAACCGGCGCAGCATTCGATCCGGATGTGTCGTGGGAAGTGGTGAAGCGCGCAAGAGCGGGCAAGGTGTGTTATCAATTGCTGCAACGGGCACAAGAATTAAAAAATGATTAGGGTCGTTTATCCCGGCACCTTCGATCCCATCACGCGCGGACATGAGGACGTGGTGCGCCGTGCTGCGGGGTTGTTCGGCGAAGTTGTGGTGGCAGTGGCGAAAAGCCGTAGCGGCACGCTATTTACCATAGAGGAGCGCGTGGACATGGCGCGCGAAATATTTGCGAATTTTTCCAATGTGCGCGTGGAAGGATTTTCCGGCTTGCTGATGGATTATGTACGTTCGCAAAATTCACGCGTGGTGTTGCGCGGCTTGCGCGCAGTGTCGGATTTTGAATATGAGTTCCAATTGGCAGGAATGAACCGCAATCTGTATCCAGAAATGGAAACGCTGTTCCTGACCCCGGCGGAACAATATACCTTTATCTCTGCCACCATGGTGCGCGAGGTAGCGCGCTTCGGCGGCGATGTCAGCAAGTTTGTTTCACCCTTGGTGGCGGCAAGGTTGCAGCAAAAAAATTCATTGATTTAACCAGGAGAAAAGTATGGCACTGATAATTACCGACGAATGTATCAATTGCGACGTGTGTGAGCCGGAATGCCCGAACGACGCAATTACGCAAGGCGATGAAATTTACATCATCGACCCCGACAAATGCACCGAGTGCGTAGGCCACTACGACACCCCGCAATGCGTGGAAGTATGCCCGGTGGATTGCATTCCCAAAGACCCTGCCCATGTGGAAAGCAAGGATCAGCTACAGGCCAAGTACGAACGCCTGATGGCGGCGAAGTAAAACTGGGCATGGCCTGCACGACGTGCAGGTCACTGGCAGTATGGGCAATAAAAGCTCGACCGTTGTCCCTGCCGGATTTGTTTGATGGGCGTGCCGCAGGCGCGGCAGGGTTCGCCCGCACGCCCATACACCCAATAGTGTTGCTGGAAATAACCGGGGCTGCCGTTGCTGCCCACGTAGTCGCGCAAGCTGCTGCCGCCCAGCCGTATCGCTTCGCCCAATATTTCACATATAGCCTGCGCCAGCCGCACACAACGTGCGAGGCTTAATCTGTTTGCTGCCAGTTGCGGGCGGATGTCGGCGCGGAACAACGCTTCGTTGGCGTAGATGTTGCCCACGCCAACGACCACGTGACTATCCATGATGACCAGCTTGATCGCTGCGCGTCGTTTGCGCGTGGCGCAGTGCAGATAGGCCGCATCAAATTCTTTTTCCAGTGGTTCCACACCCAGATGCGCCAGCAACGGGTGCTGCGCGGGGTCACCCTCGTGCCACAGCACCGCGCCGAAGCGGCGCGGGTCACGCAGCCGCATCAGATGACCGCTTGCGAGCAGCAAGTCGAAGTGGTCATGTTTTCCGGGAGCGGTTTTGGCAGGCAGGATGCGCAGGCTGCCGGACATGCCAAGATGCAGAATCAGTGTGCCGCTGTCGCATACGATGAGCAGGTATTTGGCGCGGCGTGAAATTGAATGGATGGTTTGTCCGCGCAGTAGTTTGGGCAAATTCATGGGGATGGGCCAGCGCAACTGCGGGTGGCGAATCACGACATCGCTGACACATTGCCCGACTAGATGCGGTGCAAGGCCGCGCAGGGTGGTTTCGACCTCAGGGAGTTCGGGCATGTCAATTATTCAGGTATGGGATAAAGGCACTCTAAAGTGTATCAATCCAGACTTGATCTGACCGATAGTGTTTGCCCTAACTTCCGGTTGGCGCCAAGCCGAAAGTGGTGTTGCCTTATTGCCAGCCAGAAAGCAGCCCATCGTAATTTTGTTTCAGGTCTGTTATTCAGATCTCCGCATAGCAGCCCTTCACCACGGGCAGATCCCAAAGCATTCAATCCAGCTTTCGGACGATGGCACCTAAAGCCACAACAACACACGCAGGCTGGTTATGCCGCTGCAAGATACTGATGACCTGACAGGTAGCGTCAGATCAAATTGCGACTACTTCAGTTCAGAATTACCCTTGCTTGCTTCGCCACTCTTGCTGCTATCATAACCGGCGACTTGGCTATCGTCTTTTGATAGCCTAGTCGAATGGCTATAACCAATGACTTGCCCAGCGTCTTTTGCTGGGTTAGTCAGATGGCTAGTAGTTCTATCAGTAGTTCCATCAGGGTAATCCATCATTTCTTCATCGTCATCGAGCAATATCCGGTTGGCATTGCCTTCCATGTCTTCGTACTGGCCTTTTCTTACCGCCCAGATCAGCACGGCAAGAAATATCAATCCAAAAACCATCATGCCGGGTATCAAGCTGTAAATTACATCCATGGTTAACTCTATTGTTTCCTGAATAAGGTTCGTATGCGCGCCGCATTGCCGATCACCACTAATGAACTGATCGGCATGGTAATCGCGGCCACCAGCGGTGTCACCATCGCCATCATCGCCAACGGCACCATGATAGCGTTATACACGAAAGACAGCCCGATATTTTGCTTGATAGTGCGCAGGGTGCGGCGCGATAGCAGCGTTGCCAGACGCACTTTGTCCAGTTCGTTATGCATCAGCACGATGTCGGCACTTTCCACCGACACATCCGTCCCCGACCCGAGTGCGATGCCCACATCGGCACGGATCAAGGCGGGCGCGTCGTTGATGCCATCGCCCACCATGGCAACTACTGCACCGCGTTGTTGCAACTGCCGGATAACCAGATCCTTGTCCTGCGGCAACACTTCGGCAATCACTTCCATGCCGCCCAATTGCCGCGCAATAGCCTCGGCTACCGGCTTGCGATCCCCGCTCAGCAGGGTTATCGCTATACCCGCCCCGCGCAGCTCATTTATCAATTGTTGCGCATCATCGCGCAACTTGTCCGCCAGTGCGAACACGGCCAGATGCGCATTGCCCGACGCGACATGTACGCAACTCATCGCCTGCGCTTCCAGTTCATGTGCCCGCGCCTGTAGTTCCGCATTGAGAGCAATGCCGCACCGCGCCAGCCATTCCGCGCTTCCCAGCAACAAGGCTTGCCCGGCCACAGCCGCCTCTACACCTAAGCCGGCTGTCGCATTAAATCCGGCTACGGCTATATCGCGATAATTCAATTGTTGCGTCTCCGCTTCCGCAACAATCGCCTTGGCCACGCTATGTTCGCTGTACCGTTCCACTGCTGCCGCGTTGCGCAATATATCCTGTAACACAACGCCGGGTGCGATGCGCATCTGCGCAACGCTCATCTTGCCTTCGGTCAGGGTGCCGGTTTTGTCGAACACAAAGTGGTTCACCTTGGACAATGTTTCCAGCACCAGCCCATTCTTGACCAGGATGCCATGTTTCGCCCCCAGGCCGGAGGCCACCGCAATTGACATCGGCGTCGCCATGCCCAGAGCACAGGGGCAGGTGATGATCAGCACCGAAGTCGCCGCCATCAAGGCCAGCTCAAAACTTTCAGTGTTCCAGATGAAAAATGTCAGCGTCGCGCAAATCAGCGTGACCAGCACGAACCACGGCACGATGGTATCGGCGAGGCGCTGGATCGGAGCTTTGGAAGATTGCGCCTCTTCTACCAGACGGATGATTTTCGCCAGTATAGTGTTCTGCATGGTCGAACGGACCTCGACCAGCAACGCGCCATTGGTGTTCACCGTCCCCGCAGAGACGTGCGCGCCGATGGTTTTGCTTACCGGCACGGATTCACCGCTCAACATGGATTCATCCACAGCGCTATGTCCTTCCAGCACGATACCATCCACCGGCACTTTGTAACCGGGCTTGATCAACACCTTGTCGCCAAGTTTGACGCCACGTATCGGGGTCATCTGTTCCTGCCCGTCGCGCATCACGATGGCTACGCGCGGTTGCAGCTCCATCAGGCGTTTGGTGGCGGAAATTGCCTGGTGGCGAAACATGCCTTCCAGATAACGGCCAACCAGAATCACGAAAATCAAATTGGTAACCGTATCGAAATACACCTCGCCGATATTATTGGCAATTGCCGTAATATAAAACGAATAGGCATAGGTGACGCTCAAACCGATGGCGATCGGCATATCCATGGTCAGGTGGCCGCCGCGCAAGCCGCCGAATGCACCGCGATAAAAGGGATAGCCCGCATAGAGCAAAGTCGGCGTGGCCAGCGCCAATCCTATCCAATGAAAAAACCCGCGAAATTCACCCTGGTTCGCGCCGCTATACAGCGCGATGGAAATCCACAGCATGTTCATCATGGCGAAACCTGCGAAGAACAGCCGGTAGAGCATGGCGCGATTGGCTTTTTTAATTACTCCTTCGGCACTTTCCGGATCGTAGGGCACGGCAGCGTAGCCGATTTTGGCAAGCGCGCGAATCACATCGGATAGCTTGCTGTGCCGGTTGTCCCAGCGCAAATGCAAGCGCCTGGCGGCCAGGTTGACGTTGGCCGACTGCACGCCGGGCACGCGCTGCAAGCCGCGTTCGATCAGCCACACGCAGGCGGCACAGTGGATACCTTCGACGAGCAGATGAATGTCGCGCACATCGCCGGAGCGCGTGGTGAACTCCTGCTGCACTTCATCGAAGTCGTAGATTTCGATGTCCTTGGGAGGCTCCGGCGGGGGGCCGAGCAACGCGCCTTCCGGTGTGCGCTGGTAATAACCTTGCAGCCCGGCTTCAAAGATGGCAGTGCATACCGACTGGCAACCGAAACAGCAAAACCGCCGCTCTGCGCCATCAATCCGCGCGCGATAGTCTGCCTCGGGGGCGATGGGCAGGCCACAATGGAAACAGTTGCTGTTCAAGGGGTAGGGCAGGGGGGCAGGCTGTTCAGATAATTGTTCTTCACTTCCACGTAATGCTCGGCTGAATATTTCAAATAGGCGATTTCTTCGGGTGTCAACGCACGGATGGCTTTTGCCGGGCGCCCCACATACAGCATCCCGCTTTCCAGAGTTTTACCCGGCGCAACCAGGCTGCCTGCGCCTATCATTACCCGGTCGGGAATAACTGCATCGTCCATGATGATCGAACCCATCCCGATCATGCACTCATTTCCGATGGCGCAGCCATGGAGAATGACGGAGTGCCCGACAGTCACATAATCCCCGACCACCAAGGGCGAGCCATCGGGCTTGTCAGGTGACTTGTGGGATACATGCCCCATCGTGAGATCCTGCACGTTGCTGCACTGCCCGATCACGATGTGGTTTACATCTCCCCGCAAAACCGTGTTGCACCAGATGGAACTGTCATTGCCAATGCGCACATTGCCGATAATTTGAGCAGATGCATGCACAAAAACACGTGCGCCGAGAATTGGCGTGTCATCGAGATAAGCAGTCAGAGGCATGGGGACTCCGTTTTTTGCATGGATAATTTTCTACAACGTCAATGTTCGAGTATCACCCGCACCGGGAGGGGCATGTGCTATACGCCACGTTTCCTGCGCGAGGTGACCTGCTCACCGGCGATGCCCCAGTTGTCGGTAGGGACCTCATCAATAACGACTATTGTCGTTGCCGGATTTTTCCCGAGAACATCGCGAAGAAGATTGGTTACACCCTCGATGAGTTTGGCTTTCTGCTCGGATGTAACATTATCATCCGTAATTTTTATGTTCACATAAGGCACGACAAAGGCTCCTCTGGAATCCAGCGTTCAAATTGAGGGGTGGCCCCGCTCGCATGCAGGGTCAGGCTGGATGTGCAATAACAAGCGCTTGCCATGATATATTAGAGCAAAGCAATGTGACGGATAGCTTGAATTTTTTCTTCGCTCAGCCCCTCAAGCTCTTCGTCCTGAATCCATTTCTCCCTCAGCAACCGACCAAAGACGGCAATGAGTTGTGAATAGCGGTACTCGTACTTTCCATCAATCATTTTGCGCTGTTCGGTGAGGTAGTCGTGAATGGCCCATATGTCCTCTGGGAGTTTCGCCTTCACAGCCAAGCCCTTGAGCCTCTCCATCATATCCGCGTACTCTCTTTTCAAGGCAGCGTCGAATGCTCGCCTTGCGGTATTGGTGAGTATTCGCATTGGGACGCGATATGGCTGTAGGAGGGCAAAGCGGATATTGTAGGAGCCCGATTTATCGGGCGATTGTTGTGAAGAAAAATCGCCCGATAAATCGGGCTCCTACGGCAGCTTGCCTGCCGCGACCATGCGGTTTAACAGGATGTTGGGGGATAGCCAAACAACCAGATCGTCAAAACCGTTTTGTATTTGATCCTTGCTAACAAAGGAGTTGTTATCATTGGTGTTCTCGCCTTCGTCGCCTGTTGCGATACCGATTTGTACACCTCCGCCAGCAGGGTAAGCGCCCAGACCATTTTTGCCATGTGATACCACCACTGCGGGTACGTTGGCGGCCACACTTGAGCCGCCAGAAGTGTTAAATACGTTGAGATTGCCATTGGAGCATAACTGGAAAGATACACCGCTGGCAATGGGGCAAGGAGCACCCGTTCCATCTATGCCATCGGCAAAATTTGAGTTAACGCCTTGGGAAACGCGGTAGGTAAACCGCCTGCGCCACGCGTCAGTTTCATTCACACCGAGTGTTACCCACGGCAATACGCCCTTGGTTAGTGTGCAAGTCAAAGGCACACCACTGGTTGACTCATCTCCGGAAGCTGTTGTGCCATTGGCAGGGCAAGGCAATCTGCCGTTGATGACTGCAAAGCCGATCAACGCATCCTTGATCTCGCTCATCTGTTTGCGCGTCTCATTGATGTGCTGGGATTCCATTTGAGCGGAAAAGGTTGGTATCAGTCCGCCCAACAACAATCCGACGATCATCAACACCACCGCCATTTCGAGCAGCGTAAAGCCGCGTTGTTGGATTTTTCTCATTGGCGGCAAAGTCAGGGGGTGGGGCATGGGATCACCGACAGGTTTTCATTGATGCAATACAGGGTGTCATTGAATGCGGAACTAGAGTTCTGCGTCTGATAATTTCCATTACCTCCGCTATTTGGGTGGTTAGTAAAGTTGCGCCCTTCCAGATAGTTGCTAAGGACACCGCGTTCGGAATTGTTCGTAGTGGTGCTTGCACGTGCCAGTCCGGGCAGGCCGCTTCCCGAAAACATCACGACGGCTGCATACGAACCGCTACCGTTAATTTTCACGCAATTGCCGCATGCGATCGTGTCACTGCTTTGAGGGCGGTATTCCTTGGAAAGTACGTAAAATAGGTGATCCTTCCAGTTATCCCACCATGGGTAGAGACGTTGAAGTTCCGTGCTTGGTATGGCTGAATAGTAAGGGCAAACAAGCCCGTTGTTGTCCATCAGGATATTGCCGGTCATCGTGTTATGGGTGGTAGAGTTTGAGTCACCGGCTATGTACGGGATACGTCCAGAGTACAGATTATTAACATCATCGTAGTTGTCATTCACACCATAATCGCTCAGTGCCAGCGATGCGGGCCAAGGGAGGCTTTTATTATCGGGATTATTGGGATTGCTGTTGTGTCTGCCGTAGTCTGCCAGGCATTCGGCAACACGCCTGGTCAGCAGTTGCAGGTTGCTTTGAAAATCCGTACGTTTCTGAACCGCGTTCCAAATGTCCTGACGGGTAATAAACAACATTTTGTCATTGATGGAGAGGATGACATTGCCGTTAATGTCACGATGTTCATGCGGCTGAATAAACTTTCCTGTAGCAATATCCGAGTTGTTGATGCTGTGCGCAGTGTCGTTATCCAGATAGTTGGTTACCGTATAATTTCCTCCACACACTGGCGCACTTGTTCCGGAGCGATTCTGTCCTGACTGTGTTGCGCCAGGCGCGAAAATTACCGCCACGGCTTGGTTATCTGAAGAGGTGATGAGTGCGCCGTCAGAAGAAAATGCCTGAAGTTTTCCGTTCGTGTCCCAGTTCATCAAATCAGTCTTTGGGTTGTTTTTGTAAGTGCCGGAAACCGCGTACCACAGGCATTCGCCGTCGCCATCGCGCAGCGTGGAAAGGCCGAGTGTCCTCCATGGCAGTCTGCCGATGCTGCTGATATTTTTGCTGCCACAGGGTGGGTTGCTACTGCCTTCCCCATTGCCGGCATCAACATCAGGGCAGGGCAGATAGCCGTGCACCTCGCCGGCGTGAGTGTCGCCATAGGAGATGGCGTAACCAATCAGCGCATCTTTCGCCTGCGCCAGCGCGGCGGCGGTCTTTTCCTGGCGCGCGTTTTTCAGCGCCGTTGTGCTGAGCGAACTGACCAGGTAGGTGGCGGCGCCCAGCACCACAATCACCAGCATGATCATCAGCACCGCGCCGCGCTGACCGTGAAGGCAGAGGTGAAAATTTCCGGATTGACGTGGGTGTGGCATGGCTTAATCTTCGGACGCCGACTGTTTTTCTGGTGCAGGCGGTTTTTGTGGTGCGGGTTGTTCCAGGATAAGTTTTTGCCCGACTTTCATTTTGACCGGGTGGGGTTTTCCTGGCACGGAAACCGGCAGCGCCGCCGGGCTGCGCTCGTCGCTGTTGCCCGCGCTTTGCGCCACATCGTTGATCCATACGGTGCGCACCCCGCCATATTTCTGCACGATGCCGTTGACTGTCAGCACGGATACGGGGGGTGATCCGGCTACAGTGGTTGCATTGCGTGTGCGTTCTTGTTCAAGTTGCGCGCGCTGTTGCGGCGTGAAGAACAGGCGACCCAGGCCGCTTGCCTGCGCCGGGATGGGGAACAAAAAGGGGGCTAACATGTATAGGACAATAAAAAGTTTTGTCATTCCCGCGAAGGCGGGAATCCAGCCATTCAAAAATGTTTTGGATTCATCTACTGGATTCCCGCCTTCGCGGGAATGACGGTTGTTGTGATGAATTTGATAGTGAATCATTTTGTGTTCCTGTTATTCAGCGTCAACCATCCGCCTGTGCATTCGGCCTTGAGCTGGTGTGCTATTCTGAAGTCGTCATGGTCTGCCACGGCGTTAGTGCGTTCCATTGAGCAATGGTCGAGGATGAACCAGCCATTGATGTCGGTGCGCAGTGCGTCGAAGAAGGCTGTCAGTTGTTCTTCATGCAGCAATTCAAACTGCAAAGTCATGTTGCTCAAATTGAGGTTAAAGCTACCGCTGTCCAGCGGTGGGGCGGGTTTATAGGGCTTTTGCGGGGAAATTGCGTATTTGAATTCCATGAAACCAGGCACGCGGTTCTGCTTGTGGATTTTCTCCAGGCCCTCGATCCAGTCCAGGCGCTGGTCGTTGCCGACGACGTTGCGTTTCAACAGGGCATCATATTCTTGCGTGTAAGTCTGCATGTTGCCACGGTCTTGTTCGGCGAGGGCGAGATTGCTGCGCGCTTCGCTCAATTGGCGCATCGTATCACCCTGGTTGCGGTGCGCCCGGGCGGCGAAATTTTCGCTGGCCGCGATAGCCAGGCCGCCCGCGCACAGTACTGACAAAAAGATGAGCAAGCTCCATCTGATGTGTAAAAAATCGGATTTGGAGAAAGTCATGTTGCCGGCCTCCAGATAATTTTCAGCGAAAAGTGTGCGTGTTTGACGTTGTCGCCGCCCCCCCCGGTTGTTGCGATGCTGCCTTTCGGGCTGATGTCCAGCGGTAGGGTCAGCGCCGTTACGCTGTAGCCGCGCTGGGTCAAGTCTTGCTGGAAGCTATCCAGATAATTCAGCGCGCTGCGGTAACCGCCAGAAAATTCCACCAGCTCGCCGCTGAGCATGATGACCTGCGCGGGGGCATTTGCTGCCACCCCCGTGTTTGGCGTCATGGCATCGGGGGCGGCGCTCGCCTGCCAGGAAAGTTTGTCCACGCGGATGTGCGGGAAACCATTCAGGGATGTGCTGAGGCCCATCAGGATCATTTGCGGTGGAGGGGAGTAGTTGTCCAGTTTGCGCGACAAGAGCACGGCGGTCTTCATGTCCGTGGCGTGCGCGAGTGTGCTGGGGAAGCTCTGGGTGATTTGTTGCGCTTGCCGGGACAACTTGTTTGCCTGTGCCTTGAGCGATTCGATTTCATTGTTCAGCAACCGCCCCTCCCAGATACTGGAAGCGCTCCACAGCAGGCAAAACAGGGTCAGCGCCGCACTTAGCCAGTACAGGCTGCGGCGGAGTTGCAACAACTGAAAAAAGTGCGTGTGCTCAGCAGCGGCGTACTGGCTGCGCTGCGCATGGGTGGCGATCAGGTGCAGGAACAGCATGGTCGCATCCGAACCGGCATGGGCTGTTTTCGATTTGATGCGCTGTCCCAACTGCTGAATGTCGAGATACGCGTAATTCAAATCGGAGCTGTTGTTAAGGCGTGCTTCCAGGTCGCGTCTGTCATTCGCATCGCATATGATGTGCACGTTCAGCACTTGGCCGGGTGGCAGCAGGCTCAAGCTCTTCAGGTATTGCTGTGTGCGCGCGGCTTCTATGGCGACTGTCTCGCCGAGCGAGCTGCCGTTGCTCATCGGTGTCAGGCGCGAGAAGCTCAGCAGGCCGGTGTTGAAATAGGTCTGGCGCAACCCCGCATTTTTTTCCCAGGACAGCAGCAACAGGTGGTTGGAGGGGATTTTCTTGACCAGCGGGGCGCTGATATTGGGTACGGAGTAAATGCCCGCCACCGGTATATGCTGCGCCAGCATAATGTTCAGCCACTGCGAGATGAGAGCCGGATTGGTCAGCCCGGAAAACAGCATGTCGTCGTCGCGCCGCCCGTCTTTCAGGCGTTGCAACAGCACCGCCTGCCGGAACGGGGTGTTGCGGTAGTATTGCTCGCACTTGCGCTGGATCATTGCGGTGCGGTCGCCGCCGCGCAAATGCGGCACCGTTTCGTGGCGGAAATCTTCTTCGATCAGGTCGGTGAGCAGGTAGGTCGGGTCGCGGTGATTTTGCAGGAATGCGGCAAATTGTTCCTTGCCATCCTGGTTGTCTGCGAAGCGCTGCCCCCCGGAAAGTTCGCCATTATTCCAGGTGTAGGCATGGAAGTGGTCGGCGCTGAGGAATAACAGGGTTTTGCGCGACATTACATCTTCACCTTGCTGATGAGGTCATAAATCGGTGACAGCACGGATAGCATCACCCAGCCGAGCAGCAAGCCGAGAATGATGGTCATGGTCGGTTCAATCATGACCTGCATTTTTTTGACTGAATCCTTCACGTCCCGGTCATAAAAATAACTCACATTGCGTAGCGCCAGATCCAGTTGGCCGGTCGCTTCGCCCACCTTGAGCATGCGTATCACCAGTGGCGGGAATACGCCGGTGTTCAGGAAGCTTTGCGTGAGATTCTTGCCGGATTCAATTTCCCGCGTAACCTGATCTAGGCTCCTGGCGATTACCTGGTTGTTTACCAGGTCGCGCGCGTTGGCGATGCAATCCAGTATGGTGACGCCGGAACTGTACATCATGGCGAAGGTGTTGGCGAAGCGCGCCAGGATGATCTTGCGCAGGATGGGGCCGGTGGGCCGGATGTTCAGCTTGAGATTGTCCAGATGGTATTGCAGGCCGGGATCGTAGAGCAGCGCCAGCTTGAAAGCGCCGAACAGCACTACCGGCAGGGCCAGCATGGCATACCAGTAATCCACGAACACGCCTGAGGTGGCCAGCAGCAAGCGGGTCTGGAAGGGTATCTCCTGCCCCGTACCCTTGATGAAACTGACCAGTTGCGGCACCAGATAAATCATCAGGAAGAAGGTGATGCCTGTCACCACGACGCCGACGAAGGCCGGGTAAATCAACATGTTCTTGGTTTGCGAGATCATCTCGTCCTGCCATTTCAGCGATTCGGTGAGGTGGCTGAACACTTCTGGCAAGCGGCCGCTTTCTTCCCCTGCCTGGGTCAGGCTGATGATGATTTTGTCGAATGCCTCGGGGTGCTCGGCCATGGCCTGCGACAATTTTTTGCCGCTTTGGATCGCTTCCACCATGCTGGCGATGATCTCGCGGAACTGCATGTCTTCCATGCTGTCGCGTAAATCGGCCAGGCTTTCCAGCAGCGGCACCCCGGAGCGGATAAGCTGATCCATGTTGAAGAAAAATGTGATCAGGTCCGTGCGTTTGATTTTCCTGGCGCGGAAGGCGGGCTTGTTTTCATCCACCTTGGCGTTGACCAGATCCAGCCCGGCACGCTTCAGGCGCATTTCGAGATCAATCAGATTGGCGGCATCCTGCATGCCCTTAGCGGGCTTGCCCTGATCGTTGATCGCCTTGTAGGAATACAGTGCCATTGTGTTGAAACCTTTTCATTTAGCGGGTAGCTTGCAGCTGGCTTGTCGCGCTACGCGCGGTGTTTGGATTGGCTACCCGCTACTATTGAGATTTCCTTAATTCATGCCATACATGCCGTCATTCCCGCGAAGGCGGGAATCCAGCAAGAAAAATGCCTTTTGTTTAAAACCACTGGATTCCCGCCTTCACCCGCAAGGGGTAGGCCGTGGTTGTAAAGCCGCTGAAGCGGCAACAACCACGCACCGCGGGAATGACGTGTTAGCCTTTTTAGTTTGCGATTTAAATTCTGAATGATGATGCCTTGTCTTCAATTATGGAAATCTCAATAGCTACCCGCTTAACAAGTTAACCCATGCGGTCGGTCAGATCCACCACCCGCGCCACTTCAGCCAGCGAAGTAATGCCTTGCAGCACGCGCTGCATGCCATCCGAAGCGAGCGGGCGGAACCCCTTGTCCAGCGCGGCTTGTTTTAAATCGCGGATGCTGGCGCGGCGCGCCACCAGATCGTCGAGGTCGTTATCCATCTTGAGCAATTCCATGATGGCGACCCTCCCGTTGTAACCCTGGTGGCGGCATAGGTTGCAGCCTGCGGCGCGGTACAGCGTGATTTCTTCATTGTGGCGGATGCCGAGCAACCTGCGCTCCATCGGGTCGGGATGGTAAGGGTATTTGCAATGCGGGCACAGCAAACGCACCAGGCGCTGCGCGATGATGCCGATGATGTTGCCAGCCATGATGTCGGGCAGGATGCCGATGTCGAGCAAACGCGGGATGGCGCCGATGGCCGAGTTGGTGTGCAGCGTCGAATACACCTGATGCCCGGTCATGGCGGCGCGGAATGCCATTTCCGCCGTGGGGTGGTCGCGGATCTCGCCGACCAGGATGATGTCCGGGTCCTGCCGCATCATGGAGCGGATGCCGTTGGCGAAATCCAGCTTGATCGCCTCGTTCACCGAGGTCTGGCGGATCAGCGGGATGGGATATTCCACCGGTTCTTCCAGGGTCATGATGTTGACCGACTCGTTGTTCACGTGGTTGAGCACCGAGTACAGCGTGGTGGTCTTGCCGCTGCCGGTGGGGCCGGTCACCAGCACGATGCCCTCCGGTTTGGCGATGATCAGTTTGAGCGTGGACAGCGCCGCATCGTCCAGGCCGATCTTGTCGATGAGGACGATGCCCTTCTGCCGATCCAGGATGCGCAGCACCAGGTTTTCGCCATGCGTGGTGGGATGCGAGGCGACGCGGAAATCAATCGCACGACCGGACAGGCGCAGCGAGATACGCCCATCCTGCGGCGCGCGGGTTTCCGCGATGTTCATGCCGCTCATCACTTTCATGCGTACCACCATGGCCGGCCAAAAGCTTTTGTGCAGGCTGCGCACCTGGCGCAGCACGCCGTCTATGCGGTAGCGGATGCGCAGGAAACTGCTTTCCGGCTCGAAGTGGATGTCGGACGCGCCCTGTTGCACCGCTTCGGTGAGCAGTGCGTCAATCAGGCGCACCACCGGCTGGCTGAATTCGGAGACGCCCTGATGCAGCGTCTGGTACTCCATTTCACCCGGCTCGATTTCGTGCAGGATGCCGTCGATGGACAGCTCGAAGCCGTAATATTGGTCAATGGCGCGCAGGATGTCGGATTCGCTCGCCAGTTGCGTGGTCAGGCGGTATTCGTCCTTGAGCAGGGCGCGCAACTGATCCAGCGCGATGATGTTATCGGGGTCGGCAATTGCCAGGGTGAGATGTTTTTCGAGCAGGTCAACAGACAGCGGCAGCAGTTGGTAACGCCGCGCAATATCTTTTGGGATAAGTTTGATGGCAGCCGAGTCAATAATCACGGTAGTGAGATCGACGCTTTCCTGCCCCAGGTTTTCCGACAGCACATCGCGGATGGTGGCTTCGGACAGGAAGCCCAGACCCACCATCAGGCGCCCCAGTGGCTGGTGTGTCTTGTTCTGCTCCTGCACCGCGATGCGCAACTGATCCTCGCTGACCACGCCTTTTTCTACCAGCAGGCGTCCCAGAGGTTGTTGAATATGCGATGTCATGCCGCTGCCTCTTGTCTTAACGGGAAACTCGCGCAGCGAGACCTTCTCCCCCTCGCCCTTTGGGAGATAACCAGCGACTTGCCCGCTTGCGGGCTTAGTCGAATGGCTAGTTGTTCCATCAGGGATGGGGAGAGGGAAACGGGCTTGGCGGGCTTCATCATCAGGAGCGGCATTTTTGCCAAGCCCATCAGGGCGCCGATAATTCGTTTACGCGCCGCTGTGCTTGCGCGCGGTTGAAGCCGGCGTTGTCCGGCAGTCCCAGTTGCAGCGCGCGCTGGTAATGCTGTGCGGCGAGCCTGCCTTGTCCCAGATGGTCAAGGCTGACAGCCAAATTAAAGGCGATCTGGGCATTGCCCTGCTCCAGGTTGTAGGCGTTGAAATAGGCTTGTTGCGCATCGCCCCAGCGCGATTGTTCCGCATACAGGTTACCCAGTGCGAAGTACAGGGCGGTTGACTGGGTGCCGTCCGCATGGGATTGTTGCGCGAGCAGAAGTTTCAGGCGGCTTTCCGTGCTTGCAGCATCGCTCTTTCCGGACAGCGCCAACATGCCGGCATTGGCGACCGGGTCGCGCGGATCAAGCGCGAGCACCTGGTCGTAGTAACGGGCGGCGGTGGCGTCCTGCGACTGCAGCTGGGCGATAGCCGCCATGCCCAGCAAGGCATCGCGGTTAGGAGTATTACGGTTCCGGGCATCCTTGCTCAGCACTTCACCGTAGCGCTGCCAGGCCGTGGCGAGGTCGCCATTGCGGTAAGCCTGATAGGCCGCCAGCAAGTCCGGGTCAACTGCGCCGTCCTCACGCGCATGACTGATAAGGATGGGTTGCGTTTCTGTTTCGTGCGGTGGGCTTGGCGTGGATGGCACGGCAACCTTGGGCGCATGGCGGCTTTGTTTCATGCTGGCGCCAGCAGGGGCGGGTTTCCTCTCCGCAGGCGCTGCCGCAAGAGGGGCGTTGCTTACGCCCGCTGGTGTATCACTGGCAGGCATCGCAGGGACAGGAACCGCTTGGGTAGCCGGTGCAACGGGTGGCGTGGTTTTGGCAATCTGAGTGGCGGGCGGGGGTGCCGGATTTTGCCGCGCCACCATCATCGTCGGTGGCGGGGTTATTTCGCGCCAGACGTAATAGCCTCCGCCAGCGGCGAGAACCAGGCCGATGATGAGGGCGATGGGAACGATGCCGAGCCGCATTCCACCCGTGTGTGATGCCTTGGCCGCGAACAGGTTTTTCCCGGCTGTGCGCGGGTCGCCCGCACCCTTTGCGGGCGCTGTCTGCTGCGTGGCAGCTGGTGCATCCTCAAGGCGCAATGATTCCGACAACTGGGGTTCAAGAGCCCTGTGGACGCCGGTTTGCGCCAGCGCGAGCTCAATTTTTTTGCGGGCATCCAGTAGCAGGCTCATGAGGTTATGGTTTGATGCTGAATTCGCTATTGTTTGGCGTCGGCTTGAAAAAATTCGCATCCGGCAGGTTGTCGCGGAACGCGCTGTAATCCCCGTTCACGCTGGCCTCCTTGATGACCACCGGACGCAGGAAAATCACCAGCTCGGTTTTGGTAGTGGTGTCGTTGCGGTTCTTGAACAGGTTGCCCAGTAACGGGATGTTGGATACTCCGGGGATGGCGTCGGTGAGATTATTGATTTCATCCTGCATCAGGCCGCCCATTACTGCAGTTTGTCCGCTATTAATTTTGATAATGGACTCCATTTCGCGCGTTTGAATTTCCGGTACTCTGTTAACAACACCAGCTTTAGCTAAGTCTGGATTTGGATCATTGATGTAACTTATGATGCGGGTAATGGTAGGGCGAACATTAATCGTTACCGTGTCAGCGTCACTGATCTGGGGGGTAACATTCATAACAAAACCCACTGAAACAGAATTGGGGGTGGTGCTGTATGTGGTAAGAGGGGTTGTCGCAATAGCACCGCCAGTACTAACTGTTGTTGACGTGGAAGTCTGGGCTGTAACAGTGAAATATATCTTATTGTCTGCTACCTTTAGTGTGGCAGTCTGGTTATTCATTACGCTCAGCTTGGGGCTGGATAACACTTTCACCGTTCCGAATGATTCCAGCAGGGAAATTTGTGCGCTCAGGTTGCCTATATTGGAAGTGGGGTTGGCATAATCGAGGGTGAAAATATTTAATGGATTGGCACTGAGCAATCCTGCTGTCCCGGCCTGCGTTAACTGGAGGCCTTTGCTGCCCAGCCGCAACTGCGACCAATTGATACCTTGCTTGTAATTATCACTCAGGCGCACTTCCACGATAGTTGCTTCAATCAGCACTTGGCGTTTCGCCGTATTCATTACCATATCTATAAATTCTTGAACTTTTTCATGTTGACGGGTTGTCGCTCGAACAAGTAGTACGCCAGTTTCCCGATTCGCAAAAACGTTCACAGCGGCTTCATAAACCCCAGACCTTGCTGCAGCCGCCCCTTGAGCATCTCCCGTACTTTGAGTATCTCCCGTACTTTGACCTTCAAGTGACTCATTCCCCTTGCCTTTGAATGAACCATTAGGCCCTGATTTTGGATTGCCGCCACCAGTTTGTATTCCAGTGTTGATATTTGTATTACCACCAGTGCCTGAAGATGCTTCGCCGTCACCTGATGCGTTTACTTTAGCTTTATAAACCGACTTGGTTGAACTAGCCGATTTGGCTGACATGGCCGATTGGCTTTCACTCTTCCATCTGAGTCTATCTTCTTCGAGGATCATCTTTGTAACATTGTCTATCAAGCTTTCCATCAAATCGTTTTTAGTTTTGCTTGTGACTGTAGTTGAGGATTTGCTGTCGCCCGCAGTTCCTGCGATTTGAGTGTTTGTAGTCATCGTGCTGTCTACAGCACGAGCCATGTTTATGAAGTCAATCTTGTATGTTTTTAAAAATGGTTTATCCGGCATCACGCTCAGGTTGCCATTTTCCAATTCATAGCGCATATCCACCTGCTTGGAGATACGGTTGAGGATTTGCGGCAAGGTCTGGTTGATGGCATTGAGCGTGGCGGTGCCTTGTATGCCGGCATGAACGTCGAGGTTGATTTTTGCATCACGCGCCAGCGCGAACAGGATCTCCTGCACCGGGACATTGGTGACCACCACGCTGTAAGTCTCGACTTTGGCGGATGGCTTGGGTGGAGGAAGTATGACGCCGCGATTGACTGTTTCCGGGATGCCTGAAGCTGCGGCACTCTGGCCGGGTTGTAGCTGGATGTGCTTATCAGAAGGTTGGATAGGCTTGGTGCCACATCCAACCAAAATCGCGCAAATAGCGCAAAGGTACATTATGTTGCAAGCGCGCATTGTTCTTGATCTCCCTGACTGGAACACAGACTAACAGCTTTGCGGATGTTGCTCAATATAAGCTTCCATCGGGCTGGTTTGGGACATTATCTACTGTTTATTAAAAGGGGGAATCGGGTAACGAGCAACTTTGCACATCCGTCACTTCAGCGGGTAGCCAGAATGAATAGCTGGAAGTGGATTCGCTTCCCTGTACAAATGCACGGGCACGCATCCGCACTTTGACCCAGGTTGCCGATAGCTTCAGATAAGTCAGGTCAAAACTGGCGATACCATTGCTGTTGGTAATGACCGTGGTTGGCAGCGCCCCTGCGCTGGAATTGGGCGGAGTCAGCAAGCCGTCGCTATTTGCATCTTCGCCCGCATCCAGTATCAGGTTTTCATTTGCGTCCTCATTAGGCAGGGTTAAGAGCGGGCCGCCTGAGATGGTATTGGTAGCGGGATTAATACCAAGAGTATTCGTGGCGCAGTAAAGCGTTCCAAGGCCTGTTAGGAGAATTGGCGTGATCCTGTAGTAGCTGCCGGTCCTGTAGCTGGCTGGCCAGACGCTGAGGCTGACAATTGCACCGGATACCGGATTGCCGTTGGAGTCGGCTACCAGAACAGACATCGGGAGAGCATAGGTCATGATGCTGGGCACAGTGATTTTCGACGCCATGCCGATGAATATGGAACCTGCTGTTCCCCCGATATTCACTCGGGTTGTGTCACTGATGGCAGGACTAGCACCCACCACTGTTGCAGTGACGCCGACACCACTCGCACCGGAGGGCAGCGAACCGGATGAGAACGTGGTTTTCGCCTGCCCCAGCAGCGGAAGGTTGGGGTTGGTTCCGTCTGAAGTCATAGCAAGTACGGGGGAAAGTGTTTCCCCACCGCCAGTGGAGTCAATTAGGGTAAATACAACCGGAACATTGCCTACGGGCTGGCTATTTGCATCTCGGACAGTAGCAGTAATAGCGGCCGAGTTTGTTGTGCCTCCCGAACTGGGCGAAATTACGCTGACATTCGCCTGCACGATGATACTCGACGCTGCTGCCGCTGCGGAAGTGATGGCTACTGTATGGGCATCGGTTACTAGTGTGTTACCGCTGACATCCAGACCTTCCACTTGAATATTTGCCAATCCTGCCACAGAGGATGCCAAGGTGGCTGTAGGAGTGGCCGCAGCGACAGTGCATACGGCTGTTCCCGTTCCGATTGTGCATCCGGTCCAAGTGCCTATCGTGGAAGAAAACCTCACGTTTACCGCGCCTGATGCTCCCACTTGCACAGTGAATGGTAACAAGCTGCCTAGCGAGGTGGTCAGGGGAGCTGGATTTGCGCTGGGAGAGGTGATCTTGAATTCGCTGCCCGAAGCGCTGACCGTGTAACTTTGTGTGGCTGTCGCGCCCAAAGCGGAGGCGGTCACCGTGGCTGTCCCGGATGTAACTCCCGTCACCGCAACAGTAAGCCGCCCGGCCGCATCTGTATTGCCGGAGGCGGGCGTGATCGTAACCGCCCCCTGAGGCGATACCGAAAAGGTCACTGGAGTATTAAATACACCGACATTACCCGCATTGACTGCTGTAACCGTCAAAGTGGTAGAGGTTGTTCCATCTGATACCAGCACAGAGTTGCCGGTTGACAGAGTGACGCTGGAACCTATGATCTGGATAGGAGCCAGCACGGGGGTGGCGATCCCGCTGGTGGTGGCAGAAACGGTTATGGTGCGGTTGGCCTGGCTTGCGCTTCCAGAATTGATGGACACACTGGCATGACCATTGGCGTCAGTCACAGCAGAAGGGGCGCTGAGACTGCCGCCATCAGCCGAGAAATTGATGGTGATACCGGGCGCCACGACATTACCCGGATTCAAGGCTGTCACCGTGATCGTCGCGTTTTCCGAATTATCCGATTTGAGGGTGGTCTTATTGGTGGAGATAGACAGAGTCGCCGCAGATGTGCCATTCGCGGGCGCAGAGTTGGGCGTCCCGGCGCCGCAGCCCGATAACATCACCGTCGCCACTAACGGCAACAGGCACAAAACCGAGAGTCCGTAATAATTCCGACCGCCAAATAAGCCTTGCATGTAAGCCTTCCGTTTTACGCTATTCGAGTAAGTAGATACCTGCACAAATGCATCCCCTCAAGAAAATTTTTGCCTTTGCATGGTATGTAATTTTTGAATATTGATCTTGTTGCAAAACCCCACGCCCAAGCGGATTTAACCGCCGAATGCGATGGGCGACCATTGCAGGACAGATGGAGGCTCCAAAGACTTCATCGGCGACATATTGTTTGAAGGCGAAGGCTATCACTATTGCGTTGCAAGCTCAATATGCCATTCGGCCTAGTTAAACACCCGGAAACACAATTACGCAATCCGCCACGAAACGCAAAACCGGATCATAAAAAACCACTTCGTTTTCCACAATGCAAATTTTGCAAAAAATTATCAGTCCGGTATGTTTTGCGTGTTGCCCAGCAGGTATAGCGTGGGTGCGAATGCTTTTTTGTAACGTTCGGGTAACTGCTGCATACCGGTGCTTGCTGACTCAATGTCCGGATAATTGCCATACAGCACCCGGAACCCTTCTTTTCCATTCACCCTGATCGGCAGCACATAGATTTCGGAAAGTTTGCCCAGCCCATTGGCTCGCACCAGGAAGCGTTCCATGCGTGGCAACTGCTGGTCTTCGACGACATAGAACAACTGAATACTGGCGCTGTTCTTGTCATGTTTGGCGAGCAATTCTTGAGTTGCAGTGAGGCGTTGTTGCAGTAGTTTGAATGAGGTATCAAATTTGTTTTTGTCCGCAGCGGAGGGCGCAATTTGTGTGGCGGATAAATTTTTTTGCGAGGTTGCCGGGGAGTCATATGGCACAGGTGAACCTGACTGTAGCGGTGCAGCCATCATTGAGCCAGATGTCGGCGCGGAAGCGGGGGCGAGTGGATTGACGCCAACAGCGGAAGCGCCCCCCGCGTTAGATGGCGGTGCGGAAACCGGGGTGACGGTAATGACGCCAACAGCGGTAGCGATCTCGGCGCTGGCTGTTGACGGGGGAGGTGATGGGGCGGTTGGCGCAGCGTCGGCGCTCGAAGCCCCCGGCAGTCTTGGTTTATCCGGGCCAGCAGACTTGCCTGCGCCGCCGTACAGCCAACCCAGGGCGATCAGCAGCACGGCGGATAGCGCGATACCCCCCGCTATCGCCAAGGTCTTGCGGTTATTCCATGCATGGGGAGGGGTTAGTTCGGTGTCGCGGATGGCCGCTTGCACGTGGCGCGCCTCGATGATTTGGGTGTCTTCCACAAATGCGGCGAGCAATGACTTGTCGGCGAGGATGTTGACACGCCGCATCAGCCCGTTTGACGCCTTGCCGATGAGGTTGGTTGCGGCGGCGGAGAACACGTTTGAGCCGCGGTATCCGGCGGTGCGCATGCGGAACAGCAGATAAGATTCGATCACCGTCTTCGACAGTGGCAATATCATGAAATGATGCGCGATGCGATCCTTGAGTTGGCGCATGTTGGGCTGGTTGAGTTTGTCGTTCAGCTCGGGCTGTCCAAACAGCACGATTTGCAGCAATTTGTGGTCGCCGACCTGCAGGTTGTAGAGCAGGCGCAATTCTTCCAGTGTATCCAGCGGCATGGCGTGCGCCTCGTCCACCAGCACCACCACGCGCTTGCCTTCGGCTGCCTTTTGCGCGAGCAGGTTTTGCAGCGCCTGCATGATGATATTGACGCGCTGTCCCTCCAGATTGAGGCCGAGGCCATCGGCGATGGCATACAGCATTTCTTCGCGCGACAGGCTGGGATTGGCCAGATAGACGCATTCCACATGCTGCGGCAGGCGATCCAGCAACATGCGGCACAGCATGGTTTTGCCGCTCCCCACTTCCCCTGTCACCTTGATGATGCCTTCACTTTCGGTGATGGTGTAAATAATTGCGTCAAGAATTTCGCCCCGGTTGGCGCCGGAAAAGAAAAAATCTGTAACGGGCGTGATCTTGAACGGAGGGGCGTCGAGCCCAAAATGTTTCAGGTACATTTTAGAAAGCCTCCTTGATAGTGATAGTGGCGGATTGGTTGGCTTTGTGTTTTTGCAGGGTTTCCATGCGGCTGTACAGCGTGGTGCGCTGCATGCCCAGCAGCCGGGCTGCTTCGCTCACGTTGCCGTGCGCCAGTTCCAGCGCTGCATCAATATAATGGCCTTCATGTTCCAACAGCAGATTGTCGAGATTGAAGCCGGGCTGTTGCTGCAAAGTTTGCAGGGCAAGCTTGCGCGGGTTGTTAGCGTCGGTGCTGGAATTGTCCGGGGAGAATTGTTGCAGGTCGAGCTCAGCTTCCAGTTGTGTGGGGCTGACCGTCTGGCCGGGGTATTTGGTGGCGAGGCGGATGACGATATTGCGCAATTCGCGCGTGTTGCCGGGAAAGCTGTAGCGTTCCAATAGTTGCGTGGTAGCCGCATCAAGAACGAACGGGAGATTACCTGACTGCGCGGCATAGAAGTCGCGAAAATGATTGAGCAACAGCAATTTGTCTGCACCCATCTCGCGCAGCGGCGGAACATGGATGGTGAACACGCTGATGCGGTGGTAAAGGTCGGTGCGGAAATTTCCGGAGCGGACTTCCCGGCGCAGGTTGCGGTTGGTTGCCGCAATGATGCGTGCACGGCTCTTGCGTGTGGCGGTTTCACCAACGCGCTGATACTCGCCATTTTCCAGCACGCGCAGCAACTTGGCTTGCAGTTCCGGCGGCAATTCGCCGATTTCATCGAGCAGCAGCGTGCCATCCCCGGCGTCTTCGAAAAATCCCGCCTGGGCATGGTCGGCGCCGGTGAAGGCGCCCTTGATGTGGCCGAACAGGGCGGATTCGAGCAGGTTGGGTGAAATCGCCGCGCAGTTGAATACCAGATAGGGGGCTTTACTGTTCGCTCCCAGGCGTTGCAGTGCAGCCGCGACCAGTTCCTTGCCGCTGCCCGATTCGCCTTCAATCAACACGGGGAAACGGGTGGCGGCATACAGCGCGATCTGGTGGCGCATGGCCTGAATGGGCGGGCTTTGCCCAACAATGCCAAACAGCGTGTCATCACCGTATTTCTGCCCTTGTTCGGCGCGTTGTACGAGCAGGGCGTTGCGCAACTGCGCCTTGATTTTCTTTGGCGTACAGGGCTTGGCAATGAAATCAATTGCGCCGAGCGCACGCGCGTGGCGGGCATGGGCTTCTTCGTCTTGCCCGGACAAAATCAGGATTTTTATCTGGGGAGAATGCGCCAGCAGTTCGGCGATCAAGTGAAAACCTTCTTCGGGCCGGTGCGGGGTGGGCGGCAGCCCCAGATCCACCAGCGCCAGTTGCGGCGGGGCGGGCATTTCGCGCACCAGGTTGATGGCATGGAGGCGGTTATCCGCCAAACAGACGTCGAATTCATCGGCGAGGGATAAACGCAACGCATCACGGATGAGCGGGTCGTCATCCACGATGATCAGGTGGGGGAGGTTAACGTTGCTGTTCAAATTGAGGCGATAAGTTGGTTGTGTGGTGCGCAGGATAGCCTGCAATGGCCTTAAGCTCAATATGCACACCGCCATATTTAAACCCAGGAAATACATTAGCCAGTCATTCCCGCGCAGGCGCATGAGCGCTAACTTAACTGCGCCAGAATATTTCTCCCTCCCTTTCAAGGGGAGGGCTGGGGTGGGGATGGGGTTGAATTTCATGGATAGCAACCCCACCCCCCGCCTAACCTCCCCCTTGAAGGGGGAGGAACAAAATAAGTTAGCGCTTATGCGCGCAGGCGGGAATCTAGTCGTAGGGTGCGTTCCACGCACCATTATCGTTGGTGCGTGGAACGCACCCTACATATAATTATGATTGTTTTTAAAATAGAACTGGAATAAGAACAATCTGGGTTGAACCAAATCAAAATTTCTGGCTGGCTTTCAGGCCGAATTCAGTGGTGTTGTTTTTCGGTTCCAAGAGTCCCCTCCCGGTCGGAAGGCCATTCTTGATCTCAGGCACAATGTCTGATTGGCCGATATTCCAATAGTGAGCATAGGGGCCGATCGCCCAATAACCTTTCTCATACATGATGCTCCATTTCAGGCCATGGCCACTGGTCTGAGAGTTCTTTATATCGCTGTACCCCACTCCTCCATCAGATAACCTGGAAATTTGCTTGCCTGCCAGCAGGTGATCGTATTCCAGTGTGCTCACCAATCTCGCCTGGTCTGGGAGTGCCACGCGGTGGGTGATGCCGATGGGCAAATAGAAATAACTGCTTTCTCGGCGATACCCCCAATTGCCCGTGCTGGTAATACCCCGCCCATCGTTGAACAAAAAGCGGTAGCCGATCCCGGTGTAAGCTGCAAGCACCGCATCATTGGCCGCCCAGTCTTTACCAACTAACCCTCTTGCTTCGATATACCAATCCGGATCCCCTGTTGCGCTGCCTGTGCGATAGCTATTGTAATCAACCAAGCCAATGGCATAACGCAGCTCGCCGCGTATAAACTGTTCGTCCTCCAACACTTTGGTGGTTTGCAGATCCAGGCCCAGTTTGCTGCCCTTTAACGACATGATTCCTGGCTCCTCATATTGGTAGGAAGAAATAGACAGGCCAATATCGTCGCCTGTTCGGGTGCTCAGGGTGGATGGTTCTGCGCGGGCAATTGTTGCCACAGGTAGCATCGCGGTGGCGATCAGCATTGCAGCTATTTTCTTCACAATTTTATCTCCGGGTATTGATCTTCGTTTGCATCCGTGCGGTGAATGTTGTTAACAAAGCCTGAAACAGTCCCGGCTTTTTCAGCGCTAAGTTTGGATCAGAATTTAATCACTCCACCTACATACGTCATGCCAGCTCGACTAGTGCCAAAGGCAGAGTTACCTACCGGAAAGTTATCGACGCCAGCACGAATGCCAAACTCTTTGCCAACGTTGTATTGGCCGCCGAGGCCAAAGGTCAAACCGATATTGTTAATTGTTGTATTGCCAGGAATAGCATAGCCAGGTTTGGCGATACCTTTCAAAGTGCTGCGTGCAATGCCCAGCTTGCCGAATAATGAGAATTGCTGATTGAGGGGAAAAAAACCTACACCGCTCAAGCCAATGGAGCTACCCTTCCATGCACTGTCGGTGAAATTAAACCCGCCCAAGCTGTTGTGTTCAGCTTCTATGGCAAAATCTTCATTAAAGCTATAACCACCCAACAAGCCAAATCCCGTCTGGTTGTCGTTTGTCACGTTTGAGTAGCCATATCTAACATTGCCCAGCTTAACACTAGCGTACATGCCTGCCGCAACAGCAGGTGCAGCAACAAAAGCGGATAGCAGCGCAGCAATAACAAATTTTTTCATGGTTAGCTCCCAATTAACGTGAATCATGCAAGCAGTATCATGCTCTTCATGGATAGCATTCTAGCAATATATTGCCAGTAAGCCATTGCTTGGTGTGTCAGGCCTTCCTCCAGAGTTGTGGCAGGGCGGGGGGTAGTTTAGAATGCCCGCTCTCAAACAAGCCAAGGTTTCAATACGTGTCATCCGAAGCGCTGGTCGAAATCCGCGATGTCAATTTTGCCTATGACAGCCGCCCCATCCTGAAAGGCATCAACATGACCTTCCCCAAGGGCAAGCTGGTCGCTGTCATGGGTTTGAGCGGTTGCGGCAAAACTACGATCCTGCGGCACATCGGCGGGGTACTCAGGCCGACCAAGGGTTATGTGAAAGTGGATGGACAGGTTATTCACGATCTGGATCAGGACGGGCTGTACCGGATGCGCCGCAAGATGGGGATGCTGTTCCAGTTTGGCGCGCTGTTCACCGACATGACGGTGTTTGACAACGTGGCGTTCCAGATGCGCGAGCACACCGATCTGCCGGAGGAAATCATCCGCGACCTGGTGATGATGAAGTTGCATGCGGTGGGGCTTTATGGCACCCAGGACTTGTTTCCCGCCGAACTTTCCGGCGGCATGGCGCGCCGCGTGGCGCTGGCGCGCACCATTGCGCTGGATCCGATGCTGATCATGTACGATGAGCCGTTCGCCGGGCTGGACCCGATTTCGCTGACGGTGGTGGGACAACTGATCCGCCGCCTGAATGATGCGCTGGGGGCGACTTCCATCGTAGTGACGCATGACGTGCAGGAGTCGCTCAAGATTGTGGATTACATCTATTTTATCTCGGACGGCGCGATCATTGCGGAGGGAACGGCGGACGACATCCGCGCTTCCGGCGAGGCGTTCGTGCACCAGTTTGTTTACGGCGAAATGGACGGGCCGATCCCGTTCCATTATCCCGCAGGCGATTACAACCGGGATTTGGGAATGCGCGTCTGATGGATATTGTCCGCAGCCTGCGGGGTATCGGGAAGCGCGTGGTGAATGCCGTGTGGCGCATCGGGTTCGGCGCGCGCTTTTTCCTGATGATCCTGGTCTATTCGGGCCCCAGTTTCCGCCGCATCCATTTAACCATAAAGGAAATGTTTTCCAGCGGCGTGATGTCGCTGATCATCATTCTGGTGGCGGGGCTTTTTGTGGGCATCGTCCTGGGAATGCAGGGCTATGAAACGCTCAAGCGCTATGGTTCCGAGTCTGCGCTGGGCACGCTGGTGGCGTTGAGCCTGGTGCGCGAGTTGGGGCCGGTGCTGGCCGCACTGCTGTTTGCCAGCCGCGCCGGTTCGGCGATGACGGCGGAGATCGGTTTGATGAAGGCCACCGAGCAGATTTCCGCGATGGAGATGATGGCGGTCAACCCGATTGCGCGCGTGATCGCGCCGCGCTTCTGGGCCGGGGTGATTTCCATGCCGCTGCTGACCGCGATGTTTTCTGCCATGGGCGTGTTCGGCGGTTATGTGGTGGGCGTGGTGCTGATCGGCGTGGACGAGGGTTCATTCTGGTCGCAGATGCAGGACGCCGTGGATTTTCAGCATGATGTGCTGAACGGCGTGATCAAGAGCTTTGTATTCGGCATCGCGGTGACGGTCATCGCGCTGTTCGAGGGCTTTGACGCGCCGCCTACCGCAGAAGGCGTCTCGGGGGCCACTACGCGCACCGTGGTCCAATCGTCGCTGGCGATATTGTTGCTGGATGTTATTCTGACCGCATTCATGTTTCGGGGGGATTAGTTATGGAACGCACCACGCTGGATTTATGGGTAGGCATGTTCGTCGTGGCGGGGCTCGGTGCGCTGATGGTGCTGGCATTCAAGGTGGGGAACCTGAGTACCTACAACGTGTCGGAATCGTACCAGTTGCAGGCGTACTTTTCCAATATCGGCGGCCTGAAACCCAAGGCCTCGATCAAGAGCGCCGGTGTGCTGGTCGGACGGGTAACGGAGATCAATCTGGACACCGAGCGTTATGAGGCCAAGGTGGTGATGAATATAGACAAGCGCTACCAGTTTCCCAAGGACACCTTCGCCAATATCCTGACTTCCGGCCTGCTGGGCGAGCAATACATTGGCCTGGCTCCCGGAGGGGATGCCGAAATGCTGAAGGCTGGCGAGGTCATCAAGAAGACACAATCCGCCGTGGTGATGGAAGACTTGATCGGGAAGTTTTTGTACAGCAAGGCCGAAGGCTCCAAATGATAAGCGAGATTATTATGAAAAAATTTGTTGCGCTGTGGTTGGGTGTGCTGCTGGCGTGTATGTCGCCGGGTGCGCGCGCGGAGATGCCGGAGCCGGATGTGCTGATCAAGAATACCGTGCAGGAAGTGCTGGCCATCGTCAAGCAGGACAAGGACATCCAGGCGGGCAACCAGAAAAAAATTCTGGAGTTGGTGGATGCCAAGGTGCTGCCGCATTTTGACTTTACGCGCATGACCCAGCTTGCCGTCGGCAAATATTGGCGCACTGCCACACCGGAACAGAAACAGGCGCTGGTAGCCGAGTTCCGCAACCTGCTGGTTCGTACCTACACCAGGGCGTTCACCGTGTACCGCGACCAGATCGTAGATGTGAAACCGTTCAAGATACCGCCAGGCACCACCGATGCGACGATCAAGACGGTAATCATCAAACCCGGCGAATCCAACATCCCGGTGGACTATGACATGGAAAAAACCGCGAACGGCTGGAAGGTTTATGATTTATCGGTGGAAGGGGTAAGCCTGGTGACCAACTACCGCAGCACCTTCTCCGATCAGATCCAGCAGTCCGGCATCGAAGGGCTGATCAAAACCCTGGTGGAGAAAAATGAGGTTGCCGCCAATTCTCAACTCCGCAAGGCGGAACCCCAGAAAGGTGGAAGCTAAGTGATCAGCCGTGACGGTGACCGTTTCCAGGTATCCGGCCGCCTGACCATAGATGTAGTCACAGCCTTGTATAACAGCGGTTTGCCGCCGGACGGGAAGTCTGCATTGGTGGTTGATCTGGGCAAAGTCGAAGCGGTAGATTCTGCCGCAGTCAGTTTGCTGCTGTCCTGGCTGCGCCGCGCGCAACGCGATCGCGTGTCGCTATGTTTTTCCAATGTTCCGGACAACCTGATGAGCCTTGCACGTATGTATGGTGTTGCAGAGTTAATACCCCTGTGCCGCGATGTTGCCGCACAACCTTGATCTGATCTTCCCCTTTTATGTTACCTGCTGTTGATGTTCGCCAGGCGCACAAGCGCTATGGCAGCGTACATGCATTGGATGGCGTGGATTTATGTATTGGGCAGGGCGAATTCTTTGGCCTGCTTGGCCCCAACGGCGCGGGCAAAACTACGCTGATCAACCTGCTGGCGGGATTGGCATTGCCTGATGGCGGACAGTTATCCATCATGGGGCATGACGTGGTCAAACAATACCGCGCCAGCCGCCGCCTGTTGGGTGTGGTGCCACAGGAACTGGTGTTCGATCCCTTCTTCAGCGTGCGCGAATCATTGCGTTTGCAGTCCGGGTATTTCGGGCTGCGCCACAACGATGCGTGGATAGACGAGGTGATGCATCATCTGGATTTGACCGGCAAGGCCGACACTAACATGCGGCGCCTGTCAGGTGGCATGAAGCGCCGCGTGCTGGTGGCGCAGGCGCTGGTGCACAAGCCGCCGGTCATCGTGCTGGATGAACCCACCGCCGGAGTAGACGTGGAACTGCGCCAGAGCTTGTGGCGTTTCATCCGGCAGCTCAATCGCGACGGGCATACCGTGCTGCTGACCACGCATTATCTGGAAGAAGCGGAAGCGCTGTGTGGCCGTATAGCCATGCTCAAGCAGGGCAGGATCGTGGCGCTGGACAGCACGCAAAACCTGCTTGAGAGCATTGCCGGTTTTCGTGTCAGGCTAAAACTTTCGGATGGTTTGCCAGCCGCATTGTTGCCGCAGATGGTCGAACAGGCGGAGCACGAATACATGCTGGCATTGCCGTCCTATCAGGCATTGGAGCAAGTGTTGGCGCAATTGCGCGAAGCTAATGTAGCAGTGCAGGAAATGAGCTTGCAGCAACCGGGGCTGGAAGAAGTCTTCCTGCAATTGGTGGGAAGGTCGTGACATGTTGAGTTTTCAGACACTGTTCTACAAAGAAGTACTGCGCGTACAGAAGGTGGCTTTCCAGACACTGCTCGCGCCGGTACTGACCGCTCTGCTTTATCTGCTGATTTTTTCGCATGTGCTGGAACAGCATGTCGAGGTGTATCCGGGTGTGCGCTATACCGCGTTCCTGATCCCCGGCCTGGTGATGATGTCGGTGTTGCAGAATGCCTTTGCCAACAGTTCGTCCAGTCTGATCCAGTCCAAGATCACCGGCAACATTGTGTTCGTGTTGCTGGCGCCGATTGCCTATTGGGAATTCTTTCTGGCTTATGTGTTGGCTTCGGTGGTGCGCGGACTGGTGGTGGGGGCGGGGGTGTATCTGGCCGCACTCTGGTTTGCCCAGCCGCCCATGCAGCACCCGTTTTGGATTATGCTGTTCGCCTTGCTGGGTAGCGCGCTGCTCGGTTCGCTGGGCGTGGTGGCTGGCATTTGGGCGGAAAAATTCGACCAGCTCGCAGGCTTCCAGAATTTTATTATCATGCCGCTGACTTTCTTGTCCGGTGTTTTCTATTCCATCCACTCTCTGCCATCTTTCTGGAATGGGCTGTCGCGTTTCAACCCGTTTTTTTATATGATAGACGGCTTCCGTTATGGATTTTTCGGCGTGTCCGACATTTCCCCGTGGCTCAGTCTGGCTGTGGTGAGTGGATGTTTATTGGCGCTGGCTGGACTCACGCTGGCTTTATTGAGGTCGGGTTACAAATTACGTCTTTAAATCAGTCGTTAGACGTTAGTCGCTAGTCGTTAGTTAGAAGCAGTGATAACTTACGACTAACGACTACCCACTAACGACAAGAAGGAAAATCATGGTCACACCTGAAAGCATCGAACAGAATATTCAGCAAGGCATGGCGGTTACGTACCTCAGCGTGGACGGTGACGGTAGGCACTTTGAAGCAGTGGTGGTGAGCGAGGAGTTCGCAGGCAAGAGTCGGGTGCAGCGCCATCAGCACGTGTATAAGACACTGGGTGACCGGATGCGCGAGGAAATCCATGCGCTGTCCATTAAAACTTATACGCCACAAGAGTGGGAAGATAAGTAGGGTGGGCACGTTTTTGTGCCCACGCGGTTATGAATCAGCGTGGGCACATAAACGTGCCCACCCTACTCGACTAACGACTACCCACTATCGACTGAATCTATGCAAAAACTCGCAATACTTGGCGGTACACCATTGCGCGGAGAAGTGCGCATTTCCGGCGCGAAGAATGCAGCACTGCCCATCATGTGCGCCGGACTGCTGACTTCAGATGAATTGCATCTGACCAACCTGCCGGATCTGCACGATGTCGCCACCATGCGCAAGCTTCTGCTGCAGATGGGTGTGACGACTACCGCTGAAGCCGGTACGATGACCCTGTGCGGCGCGGGGGTTAATAAACTGGAGGCGCCCTACGACATGGTAAAAACCATGCGCGCGTCGGTGCTGGTGCTGGGGCCGCTGGTAGCGCGATTCGGCGAGGCGCGCGTGTCGCTGCCCGGCGGTTGCGCCATTGGATCGCGTCCGGTTGATCTGCACATCAAGGGCTTGCAGGCGATGGGTGCGGAGATACACATCGAGCACGGCTACATCCATGCCCAGGCAAAACGGCTCAAGGGCGCGCGTATCTTCTTCGACATCGTCAGCGTCACCGGCACCGAAAATCTGATGATGGCCGCCACACTCGCCGATGGCGTGACGGTGCTGGAAAATGCCGCGCATGAACCGGAAGTGGTGGATCTGGCCAACTGCCTGCGCGCGATGGGCGCAAAGATTTCCGGCGACGGCACAGACACCGTCACCATCACCGGCGTGGAAAAACTGCGCGGCGCATCGCACCGCATCATGCCGGACCGTATCGAGAGCGGCACTTTTCTGGTCGCGGCGGCTGCGACCGGCGGCAGCATCACGCTGACCGATACGCGCGCCGACATTCTCGAAACGGTGCTGGAAAAATTGACCGAGGCCGGTGCGCGTACCCGTAGCGACGGCGACCTCATTCATCTGGAAATGAGCGGACGCCCAAAATCGGTCAACCTGCGCACCGCGCCGTATCCCGCTTTCCCCACCGACATGCAGGCGCAGTTCGTGGCGTTGAACGCAGTGGCCGATGGCAGCGCGATGGTGGTGGAAACTATTTTTGAAAACCGCTTTATGCACGTGCAGGAACTGCGCCGCCTTGGTGCGCAGATAGACGTGGAAGGCAACACCTGCATGGTGCGCGGCGTGGTTCACCTGGAGGGTGCAATGGTGATGGCCACCGACCTGCGCGCGTCCGCCTGCCTGGTGATTGCCGGACTGGTGGCGCAGGGCGAAACCGTGATAGACCGCATTTACCACCTGGATCGCGGCTATGAACATATCGAGGCCAAGCTCTCGCAGCTTGGGGCAAATATCCGGCGGCTGAAATAAGCTTGAGAGCGGAATGAGCTTGCAACAGATCCTGGTGTTGTAAACCTGATGACCAAAAAACAAAGCCGGCTTACGCCGGCTTTGTGAAAGTTGCTGCTGGCTTATTTTGCCAGGCCAGCGATAAATTCTGCCATGATTTTAATTTCAGCGTCAGTTGCGCCCAAGCCTTTAGGCGGCATCTTGCCAAGCTTGTAGCCAAACTCACCACCCTTGGTAATGTTGGCGATCATTTTGCTGACCGCATCCTTATCGCCCTTGTATTTTGCGGCGACGTCATTGAAAGCGGGGCCAACCACTTTTTTGTCGATGGCGTGGCAGGCGCCACATTTGGCTTTGCCTTCTGCCGGCAATTCTGCAGCCAGAGCGGAACCCGCAACCATCAAGCCTGCTGCTGCTACCATGCTTACGATAATAGATTTCATATTTTCTCCGTTTAGGTACTACCAATCAATAAATGTCGAGGGTTGATTACCCGCCGCGCATTCTAAACACATCCGCCTGGTTTGCAAGAGCACATCCATGACGTTAGTCAATAAACGTGCGCCACAGAAAGTTCGTTGACACGTAGTCGAACGAGAATCGCAAGAAAGGTTGACGCATCTCAATCTATTTGCGTTCCTGCTTTGCGTAGTAAGCAGCGATGGCTTTGATTTCCACTATGCTCAACACATCCGACATGGCATTCATATATTTGTTCTTGCGCCTTCCGTCCTGGTATTCCTTCAGGGCCAGCGCCAGATAGGCTTCGGATTGCCCGGCTATGCCAGGGGTGCCGGGTTCGGTGCTGTTGCCGTTTTCGCCATGACAACGATTGCACTTTACTACGATGGAGACTTGGGGTTGAGCCGGAATGTTGTTGTCCGGCTTGGCGGCCTGGAGTGAGGCAAAGTAACCGGTGACGTTGATGATATCCTGCTCCTTGAGCGCCTCGGCGGGAGATTTCATGGCATCGCTGAATCGATCTCCTTTAGCGTAAGCGCGGGTCGCAATTGCCAGGTAAGCGGCATCCTGCCCGGCAAGGCTGGGGGTTCTGGAATCGGTGCTGATGCCACCCTTGCCATGACAGCTGATGCATTCCTTGCTGACGTTCTCGCCGGCGGCATGGTCATAGCCCGTTGGTTTCTTTTTATTCACCGGGGCCTGGAGGCCGTAATAGAACCCCGCTTTTTCAAAGTCACTGTCATTGAGCTGGCTGACCACTTTCTGCATGATGGGGTGCTTGCGCGTGCCGTTGAGATAGGCTGAAGCTGCCGCAACAAAGTATCTGATACCCATACCGGTCAAGCTGGGAACGCCCGGTTTGAGGCTGTTGCCATTGGGGCCGTGGCAGCCGTTGCAGGAGGCGGCGATTTTTTCGCCCTGCGCGATGGGGTCAAAAGTTTTTAGCGCGCTCTGCTGGTTTTTCAGGGCGGATTCCGGTTTCTGCTGGGCATAGTAGGCGGCGAGATTGCCGATTCTGTTATCGCTCATCCCATGCATGGCTTCCGACATCAGCGGGTATTTGCGAACGCCGTCACGGTAGTACTTCATCGCATTGACCAGATACTCGTAGGGCTGGCCAGAAAGATGGGGTATCTCCGGGTTCAGCGAGTTGCCATCCAGTCCATGACAACCCGCGCATTCTGCGGCGGCAATTCCACCCGCCCTGGCGTCGCCGTTTTTCGACTTGGGGGGGATTCTTGGATTTTGCACCGCATAGAAGGCCGCCAGATGTTTGATCTTCTGCTCATCCAGCGAGCCCTTGAAGAGTTTCATGACCTTGTGATCACGCTGTTCATTGAAGTAACTTTTGAGCGCATAGATGAAGTATTCCGGAGGCATGGCGGCCAGCGATGGAATATTGTTGTACTTCTCACTGTGTCCATTCGGGCCGTGACATGACTTGCAGAGTTCTGATACTGATTTCCCGGCTTCTGTGCTGCCCTTGTCCAACGGCACGAGTGATCTTTTTGCCGTGCCCACATGTTCGCCTTTCCATGCAGTTTTCAGGCTGGCATAGTAGTCCGAGACATCTGCGATTTCTTCGGGTTTGAGATTGCTGGCAGCAAGCTTCATGTCGCTGTTGCTGCGCGAGCCATCCTTGTAGGCAAGCATGGCGGAGACCATGTATTTCTGTTCCAGCCCCGCAATGAATGGCGCTCCAGCGTTCGCGGCCACCCCATCCATGCCATGGCATTTCATGCACTGTTTCGCCAGAAGCTCGCCGTTTTGAATATTGCCTACATTGGCGGCTTTGGTCTTTGACGTTTCGGCTGATTTTTTGTAAACCTGCTCGATTTCGGCCTTGGTTTTGGCGCTGTCATCGGTTTTATCACAGCCCGCCAACGCGGCGATGGCGGCAAGCATCAGCCAGATCATAAATTTCATCTGCTGTTCCTCATCGCATCTTCATCAATCTCTTCATTCCCGTCGCGCAGGCGTGGCGGCAAAGAACGGGAAATCCACATCTGCCACATGGAGACGCCGAACATGATGCCAAAACTTGCGCCCATGAAGCTGCCGCTGCCTATCACCATCCAGGCAAAATCGGGGCTGAGTTTGGTGAGATACCAGGACGAGATATCGGCGATGATACTCAGGAATGGAATGGCTATAATCAGCGCCTTCAGCCATTCGCGGCGCATATAGGCGTGGGAAAAAATAAAGCTGACGATGAAGAAGATGAATGTCAGCCCGAATAAATGGATATGCGAAACCCGGATCAGGGTATGGTAGTTGGCCCCGGTGTCTTTCTCCGCCACCTTGAGGACTTTATCATAACCTTCCAGGCTGGGCAGATGGGGGTTGCGCTCGTTATGGCAAACAACGCATCGTTTCTCAAGAATGGGTGCAATCCTGGCATCGAACTCTTCCTTCTTCGAGCCCTTTCTCACCCAGTCAATGAGTTGCAGGTTTTCACCGGGGGGCAACATTTTCGACATGGGGCCTTTCAGCGCGCTTTCGAGGCGGGTACCCGCATCGCTTCCCGCATAGGCTATGACAATATCCTTGACCGTCAGCATTTCCCCGCCATCCCGGCCCGCATGCGATATATAGACCATAGCCATCGCAAACATATAACCGAAACCGAGCGTGCATAGCACCGAAGTAAACAGCACCTTGCGGCTGAGGGCTAATTCAGAAAAATGGATAAAGTGACGTTGGCTCATAATGGCAACCTTTATAGTGAATGGTATGTTGGACGATGATTTGAGGCGTGTGCATTCTGCATGGCTCTATAAATTTGGATTTAATCATTCCTGCCAAATTAAATGGGTCTGGATCGAGCTGAATTCTAGTGTTATTGATTCGAGACAATTCAATAATGCTGCTTGCTATTCGGGCCTCACAGGCCTGCCTTCGAGGTAAAGAGTATCGGGGCCGAAGTCTATCGCTTTTGGTTCTTTGACTAAACCATATCTGGCTTGCGCCAGCTAGTGTAGTGTTGCATTCTTGGCGATACTTACGTGCAAACCTTTGTAGGTCGGGCTTTAGCCCGACATGTCGGGTTGAAACCCGACCTACAATGCCGCTTTGGCTGTTCGCATAAGTTCCAGACAGTGTGCAACACTACACTAGAGAAGGCCGACTTGGCGTAACGGCTTGAACAACAGGATACTCCAGATAAGGAGCTATGTCTAAATGGAGCCTTATCCAATGTGGTATGAGCCTGAAGGAGGGCTGTATTTCCAACGAGGAATGAGCCTGAAGCGAAGAATCTGAGGTCGATTGAAGGAGTGGGTTGATCATTGCAAGGATGATGATCAACATGAACGAAACACGGCTTTGCACGATAGAACAGATTGAGCAATTTCTTGGTGGCTGCCTCCAGATTGAATTCACCAAGTCTGGTGACGACAGCGAACGCTATGAGCACATCAGTCGCGTGCTCAAACGCTTTGACTATCCCAAGCAGGGCAAGCGAGAGAAAGGTGTGCTGCTGAAGTACCTGCAAGCCACCAGCGGCTACAGCCGCGCGCAGGTCACGCGCCTGGTCACGCAGTGGTTCACAAACCGCTTGGCTACCGTACCCCTGTCCAAACGCTACCGTGCGCCTGCTGCCCCTTTTGCGCGCAAATACACGGCTATCGATATCGCGCTTCTCGCAGAGATGGACAAGGCCAATGAGGGCGTGTGTGGCCCGGCCATTGCGCACCTCTTGCAGCGCGCTTACAGCGTCTATGGTGACGCGCGCTATGAGCGGGTGTCCGGCCTGTCGGTTTCGCACCTGTACAACCTGCGCAAAAGCTCGGGCTATCAAGCCTTGCGGGTGGTTTTCACCAAGACTAATCCGGTGTGCAATCACATCGGGGTACGCAAAGTACCACGCCCCAAAGGGCGGGTTGGGTTTGTGCGCATCGACACCGTCCACCAAGGCGATCTTGACGGCATCAAAGGCGTGTATCACATCACCTGCGTTGACGAGGTCAGCCAGTGGCAGGTCGAGGCGTGCGTGCAGGGTATTAGCGAGGCATTTTTGTTGCCCGTGCTGGAGTTGGTGATCGAACAGTTCCCGTTTGTAATTATGGGGTTTCACTCGGACAACGGCTCCGAGTACATCAATGGCCCGGTGGCTGCGATCCTTGAGAAGCTGCGCATCGAGCAAACCAAATCTCGCTCGCGCCACAGCAACGATAACGCGCTGGCCGAAAGCAAGAATGCCAGTGTGGTGCGCAAGCACATGGGCTTCGAACATATCCCCCAGAAGTACGCCAAACCCATCAATGAGTTCTATCAGGAAACGTTCAATCCGTGGCTCAACTTTCACCGCCCGTGCATGTTTGCAACCGAGATCATTAGCCCCAAGGGCAAGATCGTCAAACGCTATAAAGACGAGGATGTGAAGACTCCGCTGGAATGCTTGGTGCTGTTGAGTGTGAAGGGTTTAGTCACGCTCAAAGAGGGCATCACTCTGGACGCATTGCAGGCGCAGGCGAAGTCCGAAACAGACTTGGCAGCAGCACAGGAAATGCAGCGCGCCAAGAGTGATTTATTTGCAAGTTTTCAAAAACAAAAACGCCGGGCATAACCGATCGGAAAACAACACCGGAAAAGCACCAATTCTTGAGACTAAAATCATTAGAAAATAAACTCAAAACCGACTGGCAAAAATCCATTAAACTTAACTTTTAAACCCGACCAACCCGCACAAACAAATCACCCAGATCGTCGCCGCTTCAGGCTCATACCTGAATTGGAAAATACTAATGGGGGACGGCGATAGCGTGCCGTGCATGGTGTCGGTATGGGCTAGCAGAAGCACGTCAGCGCTCGTATAGACGTATCACTTCTTCGCGTTCGATTACCGCGTGCGCTTCTTTCAGTGCGGACTGCACTAAAAACTGATTGACCGTGGCACCGCTAAGCTCGGCAGCACGGCACAAAGTTTCATAGACATCATGGGGAATACGCGCGCCGATGCGATCTTGTTTGGCAATGGCAGTACCCATACTTTCCTCCATTCAAATGAGCGGGCAGCGTATCACTGTCGCCAAATTGACGCCAAGTAAATTTGGTGATGTTTTATGGCGATATTTTCCTGTATTCCTAATCGAGTAGAGCGTTCATGTCACCGTCATCAACAACAACGCATTCGCAAGCCATAACACCCACGAGACGGAAATATAAGCATAAGCACTAACAGGCATACATTTACCTGTTATATAAGTAATAAGCATTAGTAGGCATAAAAATACCGCTTGATGTGGCTTTCAGTTTGTGGCATAAAGCAGTCCGGCACAAAATAACCGCTTAATAGCCATAATACCAATTAACCGGCACATAATGACCAGATGAACGCACTGCTTTTTAATACACCGGAAGAACTCCAGTCCGTACTGGGAGAGCGGCTACGGCGCTTGCGCCTTGGCCGCAATCTGGATCAGCGCAGCACCGCAGAGAAGGCCGGCATCTCTGAAAAAGCGCTGCGCAATCTTGAAGGCGGGCGCGGGTCAACTGTGGAGACTTTGCTGCGCGTATTAAAAGCGCTCGACTATCTTCAGGGCATCGAAATGCTTGCGCCGGAAATCAGCGTAAACCCGCTGGAGTTGTTGCGCCAGCCCAAAACACAGCAGCGCGTGCGGCGATCTGCCAAGCACACCAAGGCAGGCTGATGGATATTCCAGTCATCGAGGTGCGCATTTGGGGCAAGCGTGTCGGTGCCGTGGCGCCAGACCCGCGCCTGGGCTGTTACGTGTTTGCCTATGACCCGGCCTGGAGACGAAGCGGCATAGACCTAGCGCCACTCACCATGCCATTGGCCGATACCCGGCCTACCTTTGCTTTTCCAAACTTGTCCGAGCCCAGCTACAAACGCCTTCCGGGATTGCTGGCCGACGCGCTGCCCGACGACTTCGGCAATGCGCTGATTGATGCCTGGATGACCGGCAAAGGGGTGGAAAAGCGCGCCATCACCACGCTCGACCGTCTCGCCTACATGGGCAAACGCGGCATGGGCGCGCTGGAGTTCAAACCCGCGCGCGGCGCCCACCGCGAGAGTGCCGAACCCTTGGAGATGCAAGCTCTGGTAGAAGCCGCGCGCAAGGTGATCCATGGCGACCTGTCCGGCGATATGGAGGCGCAGGCAGCGCTCGCCAATATCATCCGCGTCGGCACATCCGCTGGCGGCGCGCGCGCAAAAGCAGTTGTCACCTGGAATCCGCAGGCGAACCAGATTCGCAGCGGCCAGTTCGACGCGGCTCCCGGCTTCGAGCACTGGCTGCTCAAATTCGATGGCACAGGCAAAGACCCGGAGTTGGGCGGAAGCGCCGATTACGGGCGCATCGAATACGCCTATCACCTGATGGCCAAGGCCACCGGAATCAACATGGCAGATTGCCGCTTGATGGAAGAAGGCGGGCGCGCGCATTTCATGACCCACCGCTTCGACCGGGAAGCAGATGAAAAATCCACCATCAAGCACCACATGCAAACGCTCTGCGCCATGGATCATCTCGACTACAAACAGCGCGCGACCCACGCCTATGCGCAGCTGTTCATGGCCATCGCCAGGCTCAATCTGGGAGATGAAGCGATCAGCCAGGCCTTCCGGCGCATGGCCTTTAATGTCATGGCAAAAAACTGCGACGACCACACCAAGAATTTCGCTTTCCGCTTGAAGCAGGGCGAATCATGGGAACTTGCCCCGGCCTACGATGTGACCCATGCGTACAACCCCAAGGGGGAGTGGACTTACCAACACCTGCTGAGCGTCAACGGAAAATTCAGCGCGATTACGCGCGCGGATATGTTGGTGGAAGCTGACCGCTTTGGTGTCCGCCGCCCTCTGGATTTGATTGCCGACGTGCGTGCCGCACTGGATAACTGGCATGAATTCGCCAAACAGGCAGGCTTGAACACTGCGACCGCAAATGCCATTGCCGCAGACTTCGAGCCGCTTTGAAAGCAGAAAATAAAAACAGCCATCGCCCGCGAACATCGCAAACCCGCAAGTGAGGCGCGAGGCGATCATAAGTCGTCCATGGTTAATGCTCCGGTAGATCATTCGTCAGCAGACATAATGCACCATCATCATTTGGTTTCTGCTGGGCATGGTTTCTGCTGGGCATTGACGCGCGCAGGCAGGTCAGCGACGATACGCTTTGCCTGACAACATGAAAGGAGTGCGCGATGACCACACCGAGCAAAATTGAATCCGAAATAGCGGCGCTGCCGCCCAATCTGCGGGCCGAGATGCTGGATTTCGTCCGGTTCGTAAAGCAGCGGCATGGCCTGCCGTCCGCGCCTGCGGATGTTGCTGCCGCACCGGCCATAGGCGATTCTGCCTTGTTTCAGGCGCTGGAGGCGGCGGGGTTCGTCGGCTGTATCGAAACCGATGAGCAGCTTGCCGCCGCGTACAAGAACCGGCTCGATTTCTCGGCCAAGTGCGGGACCCGGCCATGATTCTGGTGGATACGGGCGTATGGCTGGCATTGGCGGATCGCGGCGATGCTTACCACGCGCGCTGCCGCGAATTTTTCCCGGCGCAATCGCGAACCCCTGATGACAACGTATCCGGTGCTGGTGGAGTGCGTGCATCTGATGTTCAGCCGAATCGGGATAGAGAAAACACTGGCCTGGGTAGAAACTCTGGGGGCGCAGGGCGTGGGGGTTTTTGTCATGGGGGCGGATCATCTGCCCCGGCTCACTGCCCTGATGCGCCAGTACGCCGATTTGCCGATGGATCTGGCGGATGCGTCGCTGGTGCTGCTGGCGGAGGAGAACGGCGAGGGTCGCATAGTCAGCACGGATGAGCGCGACTTTCATGCCTACCGCTGGAAAAACCAGCATCCCTTCCGTAACTTATTGCTTGAGCAGGGTTGAATCGAGGCTCATGCCTGCGCCCGAACTTCTGTTCCAGCAACACATCGCGGAGTTCCTCGTCCGCGAGCACAAATACGGCAAGCTCGAACAGGCCGACATCACCGACACCGAACATTGCATTGCCGAAGACCAGCTCTGGGCCTTCCTCAAGGCCACGCAGGCCGCCAGCACCGTAGGAGCCCGATTTATCGGGCGATTGTTGTGAAGAATAATCGCCCGATAAATCGGGCTCCTACATTACGCGCGGCGCCAAGTTGTACCTGACACGCTATCTTCCAGAACGATCCCTGCTTCCAGCAATTCCTTGCGGATGCGGTCGGCTTCAGCAAAGTTTTTGGCTTGCTTGGCGGCGACGCGCGCTTCGATCTGTTCGTTGATCGCCGTTTCGCTCAAGCCCCCCACTTCTCCGCCCTGCAAAAACTCCATCGGGTCGCGTTGCAGCAAACCCAACACCCCACCCAGCGCCTTGAGTTGCATCGCCGCTCCCACCAACTGGCTACGGTTCACTTCATTCGCCAGATCGAACAGCACTGCCATCGCTTCCGGCGTGTTGAAGTCGTCGTCCATCGCGGCTTTGAAGCGGATGGCGTAGGGAGTGCTCCAGTCAACGGCGCCCTCTCCCCCAGCCACTCTCCCCAAGGGAGAGGGGAGCCTACCCCCCTCCCCCACGGGGGGAGGGGTTAGGGGAGAGGGTGCTTTAAGCGCAGTATATAGCCGCGTCAGCGCACCCTTCGCATCGTCCAGGTGCGCGTCGGAATAGTTCAGCGGGCTGCGGTAATGCGCGCGCAGGATGAAGAAGCGCACCACTTCGGCATCGTATTTTTTCAGCACCTCGCGGATGGTAAAAAAGTTGCCGAGGCTCTTGGACATCTTCTCCTCATCCACGCGCACGAAACCGTTGTGCATCCAGACATTCACAAACTGGCACCGGTGCGCGCCTTCGCTCTGGGCAATCTCGTTTTCGTGGTGCGGGAACTGCAAATCGGCGCCGCCACCGTGGATGTCGAAATGCTTGCCCAGGATTTCCGAGCCCATCGCCGAGCATTCTATGTGCCAACCGGGCCGCCCCTTGCCCCAGGGCGAATCCCATTTCACTTCTTCCGCTTCGTCATCTTTGGCGCTTTTCCACAGTACAAAATCGAGCGGATCGTTCTTGCCGCTGTTCACATCCACGCGCTCGCCGGCGCGCAAGTCCTCCAGCGACTTGCCGGACAACTTTCCATAACCATCAAATTTGCGCACGGCGTAGTTCACGTCGCCATCGGCGGCACGATAGGCCAGGCCGTTCTTTTCCAGTTGCACTATCATCGCCAGCATCTGCGGCACATATTGTGTGGCGCGCGGCTCGTGATCCGGCGGCAGGATGCCCAAGGCGCGCTCGTCCTCATGCATGAAGTCGATGAAACGCTGCGTCAGGGCATGGATGGATACGCCCTGTTCCGCCGCGCGCTTGATGATCTTGTCGTCTATGTCGGTGATGTTGCGCACGTAGGTCACATCGAAACCGGATGCCTTGAGCCAGCGGTACACCATGTCGAACACCACCATCACGCGCGCGTGACCGAGGTGGCAATAGTCGTACACCGTCATGCCGCACACGTACATGCGTACGGTGTTCGGCGTAATGGGTTTGAAATCCCGCTTGTCGCGGGCGAGAGTGTTGTAGATTTTTAGCATTTCCTAACCTTACCTAAGCTGTCATTCCCGCGCAGGCGGGAATCCAGTTAATGAAAAACTCCTCGCAACGCGAGGACAAACTCCAAAAGCACGTTGGATAAAATCGCCGGATTCCCGCCTGCGCGGGAATGACGATCAGTTCTGCTCTTTCGACCAGGAATCTTTCAGCGTCACCGTGCGGTTGAATACCAGCTTGCCGCCCGGCTGATGATCGCGACGGTCGGTGCAAAAATAGCCCAAGCGCTCGAACTGGTAATGTGCTTCCGGCGCGGCCTCTTTTACACTGCTTTCCACCCAGCCCTGCACCACGGAGAGCGATGCCGGATTGAGGAGAGTGCAGAAATCCACTTCCTTGTCGCCATCCGGTTCCGGCACGGTGAACAGGCGGTCGTACAGGCGAATCTCGGCGGGCAGCGCATGGCCGCGCGACAGGAAGTGGATCACTCCCTTCACTTTACGCCCTTCCGGGTTCTTGCCCAACGTGTTGTGGTCGATGCTGCAACGCAGTTCGGTCACCTTGCCCGCCGCATCCTTCACCACCTCATCGCAACGCATCACATAGCTGTAACGCAGGCGCACCTCCCCGCCAGCCGTCAGCCGTTGCCAACCTGCTGGCGGCACTTCGGCAAAATCGTCGGCTTCGATAAACAGCTCCCCGGAGAACGGCACCACACGGCTGCCGAACTCCGGGTGATTCGGATGGAATCCCGCCTCGCGCGACTGTGCCCCATCGGCATTGGTAATGGTCACCTTGAGCGGATTGATGATCGCCATCACGCGCGGTGCGCGGGCTTCCAGGTCTTCACGGATACACGCCTCCAGCACGCCCATATCCACCGTGTTATCGCTCTTGGAAATGCCGATGCGGCGCGCAAATTCGCGCAGGCCCTGCGGCGTGTAGCCGCGTCTGCGCATACCGGTGATGGTGGGCATGCGCGGATCATCCCAGCCGCTAACATGTTTCTCGATGACCAGTTGCAACAGTTTGCGCTTGCTGGTGAGGGTGTAATGCAATTCCAGGCGCGAAAACTCGATCTGCTGCGGATGGCAGGGGATAGTGATGTTGTCCAGAACCCAGTCGTACAGCGGGCGGTGGTCTTCAAATTCCAGCGTGCATAGCGAATGGGTAATACCTTCCAGCGCGTCGGAAATGCAGTGTGTGTAGTCGTACATCGGGTAGATGCACCACTTGTCTCCGGTGCGGATGTGATGCGCGCGGCGGATGCGGTAAATCGCCGGATCGCGCATATTGATGTTGGACGAAGCCATGTCTATCCTGGCGCGCAGCACGCGGCTCCCATCCGGAAATTTCCCGGCGCGCATGCGCGCGAACAGGTCGAGGTTTTCTTCCACGCTGCGTTCGCGGTACGGGCTGTTCTTGCCGGGCTGGGTCAACGTGCCGCGATACTCGCGCATTTCCTCGGCGGAAAGGTCTTCCACATAAGCCTTACCCATCCTGATCAATTCGACCGCATAGCCATAAAGCTGCTCGAAGTAATCGGATGCCCAGCGCACCGAGCCGTCCCACTGAAAGCCCAACCATTGCACGTCTTCCTGTATGGAACGCGCGTATTCGTCACTTTCTTTTTCCGGGTTGGTGTCGTCGAAGCGCAGGTTGCACCGGCCTTTATAATCTAGCGCCAAGCCGAAATTCAGGCAGATGGACTTGGCATGGCCGATGTGCAAATAACCGTTCGGTTCGGGCGGAAAGCGGGTGACGATAGCGGTATGCTTGCCGCCAACCAGATCGGCCTCGATGATATTGCGGATGAAGTGCGGAACCGGCGCTTGTGGGTTGCTGCTCATTGTTTGATTCTTCTTTTCATAACTGGGGAACGTGCGGATTTTACCCGAAAACCCCCGCATTCAAGCAGGGGAAGCCGTAACCCGCAATAAGCAGTGAAACATATGGGCTTATTTGGTAGAATCCGAGCCACTTTAGAGAACCCCCTTTCGGCCTGTCTTGCCAACTTTGTTGTATTTATTTTCTGGGAATCACAACGCTATGCACATGCTCAACCGTTATTTCCAACATGCCGCACTGTGCAGTAGCACACTGTTGCTGTGTTTCAGCCTTGCCGCGCACGCGGATGAAATTCAGGACATCAACAAGCTGTTCAAACAGGGGCAACACGAACAAGCGCTGGAACGCAGCAACGCTTACCTGGCGGGCAAACCCAAAGACGCGCAGGTGCGCTTCCTGAAAGGGCTGATCCTCACCGAGCAGGGCAAGACCAATGACGCCATCCGCGTATTCTCCGACCTGACCGAGGATTACCCGGAATTGCCGGAGCCCTACAATAACCTCGCCGTGCTGTACGCCAGCCAGGGCCAGTACGACAGAGCCAGAACCGCGCTGGAAATGGCGATCCGTACCCATCCCAGCTATGCCACCGCGCACGAAAACCTGGGCGACATCTATGCCAAGATGGCGAGTCAGGCTTACGACCGTGCACTGCAACTGGACCGCAGCAATACCGGCACACAAACCAAGCTGGCGATGATTAAAGACTTGTTCACCACTGGCGGCGCCAAGGACGGCAAGCCCGGCAAAACCACGCATACCGAAGCCACCGTCACCATCAGTGCAAACAAACAACAACCGGCAACCGAATCTGTTCCAATCACCCCCGTCGCCGCTCCTGACCCTGCCCGTGCGGCAACACCTGCCCCTGACAAAGCGGCAACCGGACAGACAGCCGCAAAAGAACTGGATGCCAGTAACGATGCGGAAGTGCTGAAGGTAGTCAATAAATGGGCTGCCGCGTGGTCATCCAAAAATGTTCAGCACTATCTCGCGTTCTATGCCGCAGATTTCAAGACGCCGGGAGGGGAGAGCCGCAGCAACTGGGAGGCGCAACGCCGCGAGCGCATCGGCCTGCCCAAGTCCATCCAGGTGGGCGTTAACGACCCCAAGGTCATACTGATTGATGACAGCCACGCCAGCGTATCCTTCAAACAATCCTATCGCGCCAGCCACCTGAATGCCTCTTCCAGCAAAACGCTGGTGCTGGTGAAATCCGGCGGCAACTGGCTGATTCAGGAAGAACGATCAGGGAAATAGCAGCGTGCATATTTTTCTCCTGTTGCTTATTCTGGCATCCGCACTCGCATTCAATCCGGCACAAGCCGGGGAACACGGCAGCGTATTAAATTCGCGCAGCATGGAAGCGCTACTGGTGGAAAGCATGTTGTCAGTATCCAGTAACAAGTTGGATGTGGCGTTGAACGAAGTAGATTCGCTGCTCAAGATCAATCCAAATTTCAAGCTCGCGCAACTGGTCAGGGGCGACCTGTTGCTGGCGCGCGCCCGTCCGCTCAGCGATTTCGGCAATGCGCCGGACGCATCGCGCGAGCGCATGGAAGATCTGCGCGATGAGGCCCGTGTGCGGCTGCGCCGTTTTCAGGAACAGTCGCCCAACGAACTCGCGCCGAAATTCCTGTGGCAACTCGATGCTCAGCAACGCCACGCCATCGTGGTGGACACCAGCAAGTCCACGCTATATCTGTATGAGAATGTCAATGGCGAGGCGCGCTATGTGGCGGATTTCTACATCAGCACCGGCAAGAATGGCTCCGAGAAGTCTTCCGAGGGAGACCAGAAAACCCCGCTCGGGGTATATGTTATCAACGCCAGCCTACCCAAAAATAGACTTACCGATTTCTACGGCAGCGCTGCCTACCCGCTGAACTATCCCAATGAATGGGACCGCAAGCAAAGCCGGGATGGGCATGGCATCTGGCTGCACGGCACGCCCAGCAATACCTACAGCCGCCCGCCACGCGCCAGCAACGGCTGCGTGGTGCTGGCAAATGAAGACCTGGAAAAACTCGGCAAATTGCTTCAGGTTGGCGCCACCCCGGTAATTATCACCAACCAGATGGGCTGGAGCGACGAGCAGGACAAAGCCGACCACACTGCCTTGCTGAGCGAAATCGAACAATGGCGCACAGACTGGGCCAGCCTCGACACCGACACCTACCTCAAGCACTATGCGCTTGACTTTTCCAGCAGGGATACAGATTTCTCCGCCTGGGCGCAGCAGAAAAAACGGGTTAACTCCGGCAAATCCTGGATCAAGGTGAACCTTTCAAACCTCAGCATATTTGCCTATCCGAATCAGCCCGGTCTGGCGGTGGTCAATTTCGAACAGGATTACGCCAGCAGTAATCTGTCCAACCGCTCGAAAAAACGCCAGTACTGGATGAAGCGCAACAACAGCTGGCAGATTGTTTATGAAGGCGCGGCGTAAGCCCCATCTATAATCTTTTCCCAACTTCAACAAAAGGAAATGCAGCATGAATTTTATGAAATACTTCTACACTTTATTTCTCGGCTTACTGTTGTGCTTTAACGCCCAAGCCGCAACCGATTCCAAACCCTCCGCTCAAAAAGGAAAACACAACATGGTCAAACTGCACACCAACCACGGCGACATCACCATCGAACTGGATGCCGAAAAAGCTCCGGCAACAGTCAAAAACTTCCTCGACTACGCGGGCAGCGGTTTTTATAACGGCACCATTTTTCACCGCGTGATTGACGGCTTCATGATCCAGGGCGGCGGTTTCGAACCCGGCATGAAACAGAAGAAAGTAAATGCACCGATCAAAAACGAAGCGGCAAACGGCCTGAAGAACGATACTTACACCGTCGCCATGGCGCGCACTTCCGACCCGCATTCGGCCACGGCGCAATTCTTTATCAACGTAAATAACAACAGCTCCCTCAATCACCGTGGCCAGGATAGCTGGGGTTATGCCGTATTCGGCAAGGTCGTGGAAGGTAAGGAAGTCGTGGATGCCATCCGCAAAGTCAAAACCGGCTTCCGCAGCGGATTCCAGGACGTGCCGCAGGAGGATGTCATCATCACCAAGGCAGAAGTGATGCAATAACAAAAACGGCGCTGGCTATTTTTCATCCCGGATTGCCCATTAGACCGACAACAGTGTCATTCCCGCGCTGCGTTTGTTTCTGGGGCTTCCAGCCCCTCACAACCACGGCGGTGACGATCTTGCCCAGCCTCTGGCTTGTTGCAAGTCGCCTGCAAAGCGACTCCTTGTGAGTGCAGGCGGGAATCCAGATGATTGAACAATCCCCGCATAGCGGGCCAACATTGAGATTTTGTCCGCTATGCGGAGTATTTGTTTCGCTAGATTCCCGCCTGCGCGGGAATGACGGCGCTAATAATAATTGGGGTTCATGCGGCTTTGCCCCTTGGAGTGCGGCCTCATGCGCCGTTTTTAATTATAGCCATGGCACATAGCCTGCTCATCTCCGACCTGCATCTCTGCGCCAAGCAGCCAGATATAACGCAACTGTTCCTGCACTTCATGCAGCACACGGCGCCCAACGCTGAAGCACTATATGTGCTGGGCGACCTGTTCGAATCCTGGGCAGGGGATGACGATCTCGCCGACCCCGCACATCAACAGATCACCCGGGCATTGCGCACCCTTACCGCAAGCGGCACACAGCTTTTCATCATGCATGGCAACCGTGACTTTTTGATGGCTGACAAATTGGCTACAGCGTGCCATGCCACACTGCTGCCCGACCCTACGCTGATCAACCTGTATGGCACGCCGACGCTGCTCACTCACGGCGACACCCTGTGCACCGGTGATGCCGACTATCAAAGCTATCGCAGCCAGGTGCATGAACCGGCCTGGCAGCAACAATTCCTCAGCCAACCGCTAACACAACGCAAGGCCATCATCGAACAACTGCGCGCGCGCAGCGAAAATGAGAAACAACACAAAAGCAGCGGCCTCATGGATGTGAACGATACGGCCGTATCGAATCTATTGCGTGAGCATAACTACCCGCGCCTGATCCACGGCCACACCCACCGGCTCAAGCGCCATCTGCACACGGTAGATGGACATAACTGCGAACGCTGGGTGTTGGGGGATTGGCACGAAACAGGGAATTCCCTGCGGTGCGTGCCAGATGGATGCGAGTTTCAGACGGTTACTCTGCCTGTTTCGCCGTAAGTATTGGTCCGTTCGGCCTTAAGGGAAATTGAAATTCTAAAAATACCGTTAATCATGTCACCAACATCACCCCATCCCCCTCCTAACCTCCCCCTTGAAGGGGGAGGCACTATACTCCCTCCCCTTCAAGGGGAGGGTTGGGGTGGGGATGGGTTTTGTTTTGGCTTATGTAACGTAATTTATAAGTGGTATTTTGGAATTTCCTGCTCCCTTAGAGTATTTTCCAATCCAGAAATGAGTCTGAACGAAGGGTTTTAAATCTGAGTAAATCAACTTTGTTCGGGTCGGCCTAACTCATAGGTGCTTCTTCGCTTTGCCTTGCTGACTTCATTCTCAAGCCCGTTTTTTCATCGCGGCAGCGATGTCTCTAAACAGTTTCTTTTTTGCGTTGTTCAGTGCCAAGGCGGCGTCATTGTCGCTCATTTCTGCTGCCTGTGCATCCAGTTGTTCGAGTGTGACGCCGTCCTTGAGATACCGGTCGGCTTCAGGTATTGATTTGAATTTCTCATAAGGCGTCATCATGTTCTCGTAGCGGTATTTCTTGCGCTCTTTTCCCTTGGCGTCCGTGATCGTTTCAGGGAAGAAACACGGGCGGTGGAAATTGGCGTAAGGGTTGAGGTGGCCCGCACAGAACTCATTGACCAGGCTGGCGCAGTACTGCGGGATATAGCCCGGCACACCGTCCGGCTGCGGGGCGCGGCGCGTGCCGATGGGTGCGCCCGCCGGGTTTGTCTTGGTCCAGTGCCGCCGCTTGTTCTGGTACGGCTTGCTCCCGCGCAGAGCCTGCCCCCGCGAAGGCGGGGGTTGTACAGATGGGAAACCGAGATGCCCGCCAGGCGCTCGTAGCGCGGGTCGCCGAACACCTGGTGCGCGCGCTCCATGAGCTTCTTGGTGGCGGGCCCGGACAGCGTGCTGTGCAGCACGTCCGTCTCGGCCAGCAAGGCCACGTCCGCCGCCGTATAGCGGCATGCGAAACCCCGCTTGGGCGCGCATGGCTTTTTCGACAGCTTCCCGCCCCTGCGGTATTGCCGCACCAGGCGGGTTACTTGCTGGCGCGACAGGCCGGTCATGCGCCCGATATAGCGCAGCAGCACGCCTTTGTCTGCCCGCCCGTGCGGGGCGTAGCCGAACCGCTTGAGAACCCGCTCGATAAACGGGTTGCGCCCTTCCTTGGGAACCCGGAATGCAACCTCCGATGTCCCGTCCAGAAATGCCTTGATCTGCTCCAAGGTCTGTAGTTTTGCTTCTTCCATGTTGATCACCATGCCTCGCATAATGACCGACCCGGCAAATCAATCTCAGACTCATTTCATGTTAGAAATACGTTAACCCTTCAGGCTCATTTCATATTGGAAGAGGCTCTTAGTAGTAACTTAGGAGTCGTTAAACAATTAGTGTATCAATTTTAGCTCGCACTCGGATCAATCCTGTAGTTCCATTCGCCATGAAACGAATTCCGGGTGATGCGTATTTTTTCAAATTCTGCGTCACTTACCTTAATGCCTGACGGATACGAAGATTCATCCAGTTCGGCATGGACTTTCAGTCCCTTCCGAGTGGTCGTTCCGGCAATGAGATTGACGATCACCTCGTGGCTAATCAAGGGCTGGCCGCGCCAATTCATGCTGATGTACGAGAACAGACGATGCTCGATCTTGTTCCATTTGCTAGTGCCCGGAGGCAGATGAGAGATGCTGATCGGGATATTGATCTCGTCAGCCAACCGCTGCAATTCCAATTTCCAAAGCCGTACCCGGCTACCGTTGCTACCGCCACCATCTGCCGTGATCATCAGTTCCGTTGCCGCAGGATAACGCTGCCTGCCCATCGTATTCCACCAGCGGCGAATTGTTTCGACCGCGAAACTTGCCGTGTCGTGATCCGTCCCCACACTGACCCAACCCGTGTTGCTGGCAACATCGTAGACGCCATAGGGGTTCGCGCGCCCAAGCTCCTTATCGATGAAGTCGTGCACCTTGACTAATTCTGGCTTCCCCTCGGGGCGCCAAGTTGTGCCGTTGTTCTTGTACGCACCAACAAGCTCTTTCTTCTTTGTGTCAACCGAAATAACCGGATTGCCTGCCGCTAGACGTTGTCCGGTCTGGTCGTTGATGAACTCGAATTGGGCATTGCGGTCCGGATGATCCGTCCCTTCCAGCATCTTTCGGTTTGCCTGCAAGCTATAACCCAACTCCCGCAGCAAGTCGCCCACTTTCGGATAGCTCACCGAATGGCCGTTCACAGCCAGCTCACCAGCCAGCGTACGCAGGCTTTTGCAAGTCCAGCGCAGGGGTGATTCGGGATCACCCCGTGTCGTCGCTTCGACCAATTTCTCCAGCGCCGCCATCACGCCAGAATCGGTTTCGGTGACAGATTTTCTGCCAGCTCCCGCTTTGCGAATTCGCTTGCCCTGACTTTCAACCGCCATCTTTTCGGTTGCCAGCTCTTCCAATCCGGCATGAATTGCGCGCCGGGACACACCGGTAGCCTGTGCAACCCTTGTAACGCCGCCATGGCCTAACACCGCAGCTTCCGCAGCAGCAAACAGACGCCTCATCCGCTCGTCCAACGTCCATGCAAGCTTCTCGAACCGGGTGCGTATTTGTTTGAGGTCGTCTGCATTCGCCATGACGACAATCATAGCACCTTCGATTTATTTGTTACAGTTATTTATTAACAGCTCCTTAGCACAGGGTATGATCAAATTCGTCTGGCAGGACAGGTGGCGTTGGTGTAGATTGTTTTCTATGTCCCAGTGTATTGCTGTCCTGTTGACGGTCTGAGTTGAACCAATTCCCCATCCTGATTAAAAGCAAGAAAGCTTCCGATGTTGCCATCCTGAATAGACTTAATCATAACTTTCAAGGGTTGTTCTGTATCTTTGCTGGTTGGCGCGCTTCCGGATTTTCCTGGCATGCAAGCCACAAACACGATATCCCAGCTCTTTCCTGTCTGATGGGATTCCTCAACCAAACTGGCAAACGCCACACGCTCACTCGCCAGCTTATCGACACACATTACCGGCGTTAGAGCTCCTCCTTTCCGTGCTTTAAATTGCTTTTCCTGGTCTTTGGTGTGCTCATCCGGCAAATCGGCGCTGGTAAATACAAACAGCACACGTTGCGGTTCAACCTGCATGTTTGCGGCATTCAATAAATCTTCATAACTTGATATGTTCACAATACACTGCCCTTTAAAAAATAATCAGTAAATAGTTTTCTGCTTGTTTCCACACGCGGCGTGGAAGGTTAAAAGGGGCGATTCGCTTTGTGTTCGCGCCAAAGAAAACTTGTGAAAAATCCACATTCACCTACTTCTTCACGCAGGCGAATTTCCACAAAATTTCGGTGCCGCTGTCAGGCGGGATTGGCTTCCACTTTGTGGTAAAAGAGTCACTATAAACCACTTTACCACTGCCCATATTCCCAGAGTGCTGAGATGAGGCGCGCCTTCTGGATTTTATTTCCATGCAGTCGTATTCATTTTGATCCTTCGTCGATAGATACGCATCGCCCATATCTTTATGAGCCGTCTTAAAGTCGGTCAGATGCCACATCTTCGCCATATTGCCCTCCCTTTGAGTAGCGGCGGAATCGACGTAGATGGTGGTGTTTTCATTTCTTCCAACTTCTATCCACACCGCCATCGCACTATTGCTATTACTCGCAATAACCAGCAACAACATCAAAATAATTTTACGCATTGCAACCCCTTATAAGTCGAACTTCAACCGTAATTTTTAATTTCCAGAATATTCATCGCCTCTTTCCTCTGTACCTAACTAACGGCTGAAACAACTACGCACAAGAGGGAAGTGAGACCCGTGGAGTTTCCATCGGGATTTGTCCGCGCGAATAGCTTGGCCTGATCTCACCCGCTACAGCGCGTAGCGCGACGCCATGAACCTGGCTCTTTCTCCAACCGCGCCGAGCAAGGCAACACCAAATTGCGGATTGTCTCTCACCAGGTCAAGAAATACATTGCGGCTGATTGCCAACAACGAGCAATCGGTTTCCGCAACCGCGCTGGCGAGCCGCTCCGTGCGCTCGAGCAGCGCCAATTCGCCGAACATGCCGCCCGGCCTGATTACTTCCACGAGACTATTCTGTATGGTGACCTCCACGCGACCCTCCAGCACCACATACATCAGGATACCCCCCTGGCCTTCCTGCATGATTATTTTGCCCTGCCCATAATGCTTACGTGCGCCATCCCCGAGTTTGCGTACCAGGTATGCCTGCAACTTCTTATCGAACTCCACGGATTCCTTCCGCTCTTCGCCTGCAGACAGCATTCCGTCCCCATTCAGCCTGGCTATCATTTTACGCAGGCGCCCTGCCATGATGTTCATCAATGTGAGCGCGAATTCTGGAGTTTTGCGCAGGGCGGACTGGAACTGCCTATCGTCCAGCGCAATGAGCCTGCACGCGGTTTTTGCTGTTGCCGTGGCGCTCCTCGCCGCCTGGGTGATGGGAGCCAGCTCCCCGAATATCTCGTTTTTCAGGATTGTGCATACGGGCTTTTTCTTTACCGTAAGGTCAACTTCACCTTCCAGCAGCAGGTACATCTTGTTGCGCTTGATAAACAACCGGTTTCCTTTTTCATCCTCGGCGAAAATGATATTGCCCGCCGCAACATTCTCCACTTTTCCCGCAGATTTAAAGAACTCCAGGGCGACAGCCGCGACTTGGCTCAATTCGGCAGGAGGTATGGTGAAATTATGCTCGTTCATTTCTGGTTTCATGGCAAGCTATTATCATGGCGCTTCACGCGTCTTGCCGGCTATTAGGAATAAAGTTCAACCGCATGTCCACAAGTATCCTTAACCTCCGCAACTCAGTCAAATGCTTACGCTAAGGCGCAGATTTGCTGCTCACGAAAACAATGTAACAGCCACGAGGAGGCGCTCATTGAGTTTTAGAAGTGCCATATTGTGCACGCTCCGGCCCATGCACTCCGAACTTCTTTTCCTGGCCGCCGCACGCTGGTTTTTTGAAAAGGCTTCGCTAGCAGCCTGTCTGGCTTCCCGTTAATCTCAACAACAACTCGGACTTGCCGAGCGGATTTGATCGTGATTTCATAAATTGCATTTTCAGTTTCTCATCAAACTGTTTTTGGTCGCTTGATAACGGTCATTTTCATCGCAAATCGCCTCGTTGCCGCTCAAAACTACCCCGCCAACACGAACACCAGCGGGAGCGATCCGTATCACCCGGCATTGCTGGTGCCGTAGGCGCGTTCCATGGGCTTCAGGTCCAGCTGATCGACAATCTCAACAACAAATCGCGACAAGTGATGCTCCGGTAGCCAGTCGCTCATCGAAGGCGGGAACAGGTAGTTCATGTCACGTTTGATCGGCTTGAAGCGGCTCATGGAATTATATTCAACTTATTGATTAACAAGCGTAATTATACCGCACCGCAACTGTAATTTGTTGGTTGTTTACGATATTTTTTATCGTGGAAGCCAGACAGGCTGCTAGCAGCCTGTCTGGCTTCCCGTTAATCTCAACAACAACTCGGACTTGCCGAGCGGATTTGATCGTGATTTCATAAATTGCATTTTCAGTTTCTCATCAAACTGTTTTTGGTCGCTTGATAACGGTCATTTTCATCGCAAATCGCCTCGTTGCCGCTCAAAACTACCCCGCCAACACGAACATTCGCTTCAAATTCCACGCCATCGCGACCAGATTAAACTCGCCGCTGACGTTTTCCAATCCCCGCAACGAGAATTGCCGGAATCCCAGTATCGCCTTGATGATGCCGAACACCGGTTCCACCGTGCATTTGCGTTTCGCATAGAGTGCCCGCCCCGCCATCGTCAGCAGCAAATGGCGCATCTTCTCGACCTCCGTGGCATCCGCCGATAGTGGCGGCGGCTCGGTGAATCGCGCCATCGGGTCGGGGTGGTGTTCCTCGCGCTTCACCGCGATCAACGGGGTGATTTTCTGTTCGCCGCAGGCATTGACGTTGGCCTCCGAGAAATAACCCGTGTCCGCGACCAGATTGCCGGGCTTGCCCAGCTCGACCGGCAATGCCTTGAGCTGTTCGAGTATCGGTTCGACTTGCTGCTTGTCGTTGCACGCCTGCACGGTGTTGCTCGTCACGATCAGCATGCTGTCCATGTCCACCGCAATCTGGCTGTTGTAGCACTGGTCGAACCCGCCGTCGGATACTTTCATGATGCGCGATTCTTCGTCGGTGAGGTTGATCTGGTCTTTGTCCTGCGCGCCTTCCACAGGGGGAGCAGGAGGTTTGCCCCGAGGTTTGTTTCCGCTTTCCTTTGCCTTCGCTTCGCGCTTGGCAAGCTTGGCCTGGTAGTCGGCTTGCTCTTGCTCGAACCGTTCTTTGGCGCGCTCTTCGATCTTGGCTTTAGCCCCGGCGATAGCCTTGAGGCGATCTTCGCGGCGGGCGATCTCGTCGGGCAGGTTCATGCCGTCCGGTATCTTCTCGTTGTCCGCCGCTTCGGCCAGCTCCATGAGCTTCTTTACTTCGCATTTCAGTTGTTCTTCCAGCTTATTGATGTGCCCGTAACTCATGGCGCTGTGTTTGGATGCGTTGGCTTTGATCTTGCTGCCGTCCAGCGCGATGTTGCCGAGGTTGAGCACGCCCAGGGTGCGGGCGATCAACAGGACTTGCACCATCAGCCCTTCGATCTCTTTCAGGAACCGTTTGCGGAAGGTGTTCAGCGTGTTGTGGTCGGGGTGCTCGTCTGCGGCCACAAAGCGGAAGGCGACCGAATCGTAGGTGGCGTTTTCCAGCTTGCGGCTGGAGAACACGCCCGTGGCGTAGCCGTAAACCAGAACGGACAGCAGCAATGCCGGGTGATACGGATCGCTCCCGCTGGTGCCGTAGGCGCGTTCCATGGGCTTCAGGTCCAGCTGATCGACAATCTCAACAACAAATCGCGACAAGTGATGCTCCGGTAGCCAGTCGCTCATCGAAGGCGGGAACAGGTAGTTCATGTCACGTTTGATCGGCTTGAAGCGGCTCATGGAATTATATTCAACTTATTGATTAACAAGCGTAATTATACCGCACCGCAACTGTAATTTGTTGGTTGTTTACGATATTTTTTATCGTGGAAGCCAGACAGGCTGCTAGGGTTTTATTACAGTACAGTTCCACGACAATCCCGCACATTCGTATCCGCCAGCCTGGCAATTAACCTTGTCGCCTACCAACAAACCTGGTTGCTTCTGGTTGGTCAGATCGCTGCATTGTTCCTGGTTGCAGATGGTGGTGATCTTGTTATCTCCAATCTTTGCAATCTTGCCTTCAATGCTGTCTCCCTGTTTCCAGTTTTCTCCAGTTGCCGGATTGATTTCTCCAATTTCAGTTGCAAACGTATTTACCGCGAAAGTCAGCATAGCCACAACCCATATTTTTTGCCAAGAAGTCTTCATTACTGGACAGTGCTAACTTTACCATTCCCCTTCATGCGGCCATTCGGTCGGTAACTGAGTCCAGGTCATAGCGGTAGTAATTTTCCATTATTTTCTTGAGGCCAGGGTCTAGCTTTGGAAACGAGAAAAATGCTGGAATGGCCGTGCGCAGTGCGTTTGCGACGATAAGCTCGGAAGGCGGGAGCGCCGGATTCATGGTGCGGAGCCAACTGCGGAAACAACGCCACACCTCTGCTGTATGGTTCAGTGAGAGATGCTGTAGCAAGCCTTGGGCGATGCAGCCAAGCTGCACATGGATGTGGTAGGCGCGCAGCTTGCGGCGGATGGCGGCACGATAGGAGTCGGTGGTGCGATGCAGGTACTGATCGCCATCACCACGGCGCAGAGGCTTCATGGCAGCCATCCAGAAATGGTAGGCATAAGCGCCGAGGACGTGGACGGCCTGCCGGAAGCCCAGCTCAATCTTGAACCTATAGCCGTAGAGCTGGAGTATCTCCAGAGACGCGAGTGAGGTATCCGTGCACAGCAGGAATATTGTTCCACGAACCGGATGGTGGACGATCACAAAACGGACGATGCGGGCGACCGGGCGCCACAGTAAATCCACGCAGCGGAAACGCACGGTCACGTCGTTCTCGCCATAGACGGGGCTGGGGGCGGAGGTAAAAGCGGCATTATCCCTGGCGAGGTCCTTGAGACGAACCTTGTCGCCGTAGATTCGCGGTCGCCCTTTGCCGCGACGCGGCGCGTCGGGTACGGGCAGGTAGGCGACCGCGTTGCTTTTGGCGCGAGTCACGAGCTGATGCCCTTTGGCCACGCACTTTCTTCTGGATGGTTTTTGTCCTGATGGGTTTATGCAGCCGCGCCGACAACGCCGGTGTCACGAGTTTTGTCCGCGTCCTGAACTTCCGGGGCGAGGCCTACCATCGCTTTCTTCATCTCTTTCACAGCAAGGGCGTCGACCTGGACATGCTCACCGCCTGCTGGGTTCGCCTCTGCCTTACCTTGTTCCGCCCGTTTCAGATCGGACAGCACCTCGTCTGTCTCGCCGATGGGATCAAGGCGCCCAAAGAAGGGAAGCGCATGCCCGCCGTGAAATACCTGCACCAGCAATCGGCGAGCAATTCCAAACCCGAATACATCATGGGGCATTCGCTCCAGGCCATCTCGCTACTGGTTCACGGCCCTGCCGGACAGGTGGCCGCCGTGCCGCTCACTTCGCGCATTCACGAAGGCCTGGTGTTTTCCAACCGGGATGCAAGAACCCTGCTCGACAAGCTGGTGGCGCTACTGTTTTCGGTGGCCGTCGTCTGGGATCGCCAGGTGCTGCTCATCGCCGACGCCTACTACGCGAGCGGCAAGATCATCCGCCCACTCCTGACCGGCTACACGCTGGACGGAGGGAACGCACCGTTTGCAACCACTCGATCCATAGTGTCATAGCAAAGTTCTCCTGTCGCAAGTGTAAGCCGATAGCATTATAGTGCTATCGGCCAAACAGTGCTATGCTTTCGCCATGGACATCAAGCTGGAAGCCCGGATCGAACGTCAGATCGAGAAGATCAAGCGCGACCTCGTCGCGCTGGGGGACTTGCGGCCTGGCAGCCTGTCAACCCAATACAATGTCTGCGGCTCGCCCGGTTGCCGCTGCAAGGCATCACCGCCGGAGAAGCACGGGCCTTACTATCAGGTCAGCTTCACACGGAAGGGAAAGAGCAGCAGTAAGTTCGTAAAGAAGAAGGATTTGCCTGCGATCCGCAAGCAATTGAAAAACTACGAGCGCATGAAGCTCCTCATGGATCGGTGGATTGATTTGGCTACAGAGCTATCAAATCTCCGACTCACCAAAGAAAAGGACTGAAGTGAGAGGAGAACTTGTCACTGTCCAGTTCATTACCCTATACCTCCATAGATTGTTAAATTTACCATGGATCACAGAACCGTCCCGATCAATATCATAACTCACAACTAAAATGTAGAAGGCTAATGCCCCGACAATCTTTTGGCTATGCGCTCAGGTATTGGCGATCTTGTCGCGATCATTGCTGAGTCCTGTTCAGAGTGCTATCTTAGGCGAGAATTCTATGCTGTTTATCGCGTAGCTGCGAAACGTTAGATTAGCGGGAGACATAACATGAGCAAACAAATCCAGGAAGCCTATATCGTCGCTGCGACGCGTACACCGGTTGGCAAGGCGCCGCGCGGGATGTTCCGCAACACTCGCCCTGACGATCTATTGGCGCATGTGTTGAGGAGCGTGCTGGCGCAGGCGCCATCACTTGATTCTGCGGCGGTGGGCGATGTGATTGCGGGGTGCGCGATGCCGGAGGCGGAACAGGGGATGAATGTGGCGCGCATTGCACTCTTGCTGGCTGGACTGCCGAATAATGTGCCGGGCATGACGGTGAACCGCTTCTGTTCTTCCGGCTTGCAGGCGGTGGCGCTGGCGGCGGATCGCATCCGGCTGGGCGAAGCTGAGGTGATGATCGCAGCAGGCACGGAGAGCATGAGCATGGTGCCGATGATGGGCAACAAGATCGCGTTCAATCCGGCGATGTTCGCGGATAACGAGCATGTCGCCATCGCTTATGGAATGGGCCTGACAGCGGAGAAGGTGGCGGAGCGATGGAAGGTGTCGCGCGAGGCGCAGGATGAATTCGCACTGAGCAGCCATCGGCGAGCCATGCAGGCCATCATGAATGGCGAGTTCAAGGACGAAATTTCACCGTATCGCATCGAAGATCATGTGCCGGATTTGAATGCGCGCGTCGTAATAACGAAGACGCGCGAAGTGGCGCAGGACGAAGGGCCGCGCGCCGATACTTCAGTCGAGGCGCTGGGCAAACTCAAACCCGTGTTCGCGCAGAAAGGCTCGGTCACGGCGGGCAACAGTTCGCAGATGTCGGATGGGGCGGGTGCTGTGCTGCTGTGCAGCGAGGCGTCTCTGAAGCGCTACAACCTCACGCCCATCGGCAAGTTCCTTGGTTTCAGCGTCGCGGGCGTGCCGCCGGAGATCATGGGCATCGGCCCGAAAGAAGCGATCCCGCGCGTGTTAAAGCAGGTTGGCTTGAGCCTGAACGATATGGGCTGGATCGAATTGAATGAAGCTTTCGCCGCGCAGTCGCTGGCGGTGATCGGCGATGTCGGCCTCGACCCGGCTATCGTGAATCCGCTCGGTGGTGCGATTGCATTGGGTCACCCACTCGGCGCGACCGGTGCGATCCGCACCGCGACTCTGCTGCATGGCCTGCGCAGGCGCAAGCAGAAATACGGCATGGTCACCATGTGCATCGGCACCGGCATGGGTGCGGCGGGTATCTTCGAAGCACTGTGACTGACACGCTTGCCGCAAAGTTGAACGGCGATTGCCATTCCGCCGCGATTGACCGCGCGGCGCTCGACGATGCGCTGCGTTTGCAGGGCGAAGATTTTTTCCGGCACGTAACCGAGCATTGCCCGCATTTGTTTGCCGTTGTTCCATTCTTTGTGTCCGCTGCACATTTGGAGCAGATGCGTGCGGTGATTGCGGCGGTGGAGGGTGTGGTTAGTCTGTCTGCGTGGCGCGATGCGAAGGGCGTATTGCCATACGCCCCTACAGATGCACGGATCGCAGGGGCGTATGGCAATACGCCCGATCACATCCCGCAAGCCAAGGGCGTGTTCTTCGGTTACGATTTTCACTTGAATGCGGCAGGTGCGCATCTCATTGAGATCAATGCTAATGCAGGCGGGGCGCTGCTCAATGCATTGCTGCTGCAAAGCCAGTGTGATGTGGTGATGCCGGGTGAAATTACGGCTTTGGATAACCTGGAACAGGCTTTCCTCGACATGTTCCGCAACGAGTGGCGGCTTGAGCGCGGCGATGCGCCGCTGCAAACCATTGCCCTCGTGGATGAACAACCGGAGCAGCAATATCTCTACCCGGAATTTGTGCTGGCGAAACGAATATTCGAGCGCGCGGGTATCACCGCACTGATCGCCGATCCAACCGAGTTTCAAGTACGCATGGGTAGCCTGTATTGCCGCGAGCATAAGGTCAATCTGATTTACAATCGCCTGACCGATTTTTTCCTGCAACAGCATGTTATATTAAACGAGGCATACCAGGACAATCAGGTAGTGCTGACTCCGCATCCTCATGCTTACGCGCTGTATGCTGATAAACGAAATCTTGCGTTATTTACCGACACCGAAAATTTGCGTGCTATGGGTGTGGCGGATGGCGCCATCGCTGTCTTGCAAGCAGGCATTCCGCAAACCAAGGTGGTGCGTGCGGAAGATGCAGAGCACTGGTGGGGGCATCGCAAACAGTGGTTCTTCAAGCCTGCCTGGGGTTTCGGCAGCAGGGGAACTTATCGCGGTTCCAATGTGACTCACCGGGTGTTTGCCGAGATTATGCGGGGGGGCTATGTCGCGCAGCACATGGCTCTGCCTGGTGAACGCATGGTGTGTTTGAAAGGTGCAGAGCCTGTGGCGTTTAAGTCGGATGTACGCTGCTATGTTTATAATGGGCAGGTGCAGCTTATCGCGGCGCGCCTGTACCAAGGGCAGACCACCAATTTTCGCACAGAGGGTGGTGGCTTCGCACCAGTCCGTATCGTCGGTTAGAATATGCGCATGAAGTGCAAAATTTTTATTCTCAAGATGCGACCCAGGGTCAAAGCAATGATGAGAGTTTTTTACAAACCAATTTGGGCTGCACTTTTCCTAGCTGCTTGCGCGGGCGCATATGCCGTTGAACAAGCCAAGCCGGAAGCCGGTGTGAAAGCATCAGAGCCAGCCAAGCTCGGAGCAGAAGCCAGCCAGACTAAAGCGGCAGATGAAGCCAAAACAGCGGATGAAGCCAAGGCAACAGATGAAGTCAAGGCTGCTGATCAAGCCAAGTTGCAAAAGGCGTTCGATGCATACCACGGCGAGAATTACGCTGTTGCGTTGAAAGAGTTTACGCTGCTTGCGGCTAGAGGCTATGCGGCTGCACAGTTCAGTCTTGGCGTAATGAACGAATTGGGGCAAGGCGTCCCGCAGAACTATAAAAAAGCTGTGACGAGTTATCGCCAAGCGGCCGAGCAGGGATATATGGAGGCACAGCACAATCTTGGTGTGATGTACGATCTTGGGAAAGGCGTTCCACAGAGCTACAAGATTGCGGCAGAATGGTATCGCAAAGCGGCCAATCAGGGCTATGCAGAGGCACAAAATAGCCTTGGGATGATGTATGAGTTGGGGCAAGGCGTTACGCAGGATTACAAGTCAGCGGTAGAGTGGTATCGCAAGGCAGCCGAAAAGGGCAATGCGGAAGCGCGTCACAGTCTTGGAACGATGTATGCGCTAGGGCAAGGCGTTCCGCAGAGCTATACGGTGGCTGCAGAGTGGTATCGCAAGGCAAACGAGCAGGAACAGAATAACCTTAAAGAGATTCAAGCGAAGGCCAAGGCGGAAGTGGAAGCAAAGGCTAAGACAGAGGCGGATGCAAAAGCCAAAGCAGAAGCTGAAGCAAAGGCCAAGGTAGTGTCAGAAGCAAAGGCCAAGGCAGAGGCGGAAGCAAAGGCCAAGGCAGAGGCGGAAGCAAAGGCCAAGGCAGAGGCGGAAGCAAAGGCCAAGGCAGAGGCGGAAGCAAAGGCCAAGGCAGAGGCAGAGGCGGAAGCTAAGGTGGTTGAGCAGCCACAGTCAGAGACCGAAGTTAAAGCAATCCAAGAGTTAACATCTGAGTTGAGTGCAAAGGAGTTGTCCAACACAACCGCCCAAACCAAGGCCGATGAAGAAGCGCGTGCCACCAAGCAGGCACAACTGGAAGCGAAGGCCAAGGCTAAAGAGGAAGCCGACGCGAAGAAAGCTCAAGCGAAAGCGGAAGCCGAAGCGAAGAAAGCCGAACAGGCCAAGTTAGCCGCCGAAGCGCAGGCAGCCAAACAAGCCAAGGCCGAAGAAGAAGCCCGGCTGAAAGCCGAAGCCAAGGCGAAAGCCGATGAAGAAGCGCGCGCCGCCAAGCAGGCGCAGCTGGAAGCGAAGGCCAAAGCCAAAGAAGAAGCCGACGCGAAGAAAGCTCAAGCGAAAGCGGATGCCGAAGCGAAGAAGGCCGAACAGGCCAAGTTAGCCGCCGAAGCGCAGGCAGCCAAACAAGCCAAGGCCGAAGAAGAAGCCCGGCTGAAAGCCGAAGCCAAGGCGAAAGCCGATGAAGAAGCGCGCGCCACCAAGCAGGCACAACTGGAAGCGAAGGCCAAGGCTAAAGAGGAAGCCGACGCGAAGAAAGCTCAAGCGAAAGCGGATGCCGAAGCAAAGAAGGCCGAGCAGGCCAGACTAGCCGCCGAAGCGCAGGCAGCCAAACAAGCCAAGGCCGAAGAAGAAGCCCGGCTGAAAGCCGAAGCCAAGGCGAAAGCCGATGAAGAAGCGCGCGCCGCCAAGCAGGCGCAGCTGGAAGCGAAGGCCAAAGCCAAAGAAGAAGCCGAAGCGAAGAAAGCTCAAGCGAAAGCGGATGCCGAAGCGAAGAAGGCCGAACAGGCCAAGTTAGCCGCCGAAGCCAAAGCGGCGGCACAAGCCAAGGCCGAAGAAGAAGCCCGGCTGAAAGCCGAAGCCAAGGCGAAAGCCGATGAAGAAGCGCGCGCCACCAAGCAGGCACAACTGGAAGCGAAGGCCAAGGCTAAAGAGGAAGCCGACGCGAAGAAAGCTCAAGCGAAAGCGGATGCCGAAGCAAAGAAGGCCGAGCAGGCCCGGCTGGCCGCCGAAGCCAATGCGGCGGAACAAGCCAAGGCCGAAGAAGAAGTCCGGTTGAAATCCGAAGCCAAGGCGAAAACCGATGAAGAGACGCGCGCCGCCAAGCAGGCGCAGCTGGAAGCGAAGGCCAAGGCTAAAGAGGAAGCCGAAGCGAAGAAAGCCGAGCAGGCCAGACTAGCCGCCGAAGCGCAGGCAGCCAAACAAGCCAAGGCCGAAGAAGAAGCCCGGCTGAAAGCCGAAGCCAAGGCGAAAGCCGATGAAGAAGCGCGCGCCGCCAAGCAGGCGCAGCTGGAAGCGAAGGCCAAAGCCAAAGAAGAAGCCGACGCGAAGAAAGCTCAAGCGAAAGCAGAAGCCGAAGCGAAGAAGGCCGAACAGGCCAAGTTAGCCGCCGAAGCGCAGGCAGCCAAACAAGCCAAGGCCGAAGAAGAAGCCCGGCTGAAAGCCGAAGCCAAGGCGAAAGCCGATGAAGAAGCGCGCGCCGCCAAGCAGGCGCAGCTGGAAGCGAAGGCCAAAGCCAAAGAAGAAGCCGACGCGAAGAAAGCTCAAGCGAAAGCGGAAGCGGAAGCAAAGAAGGCCGAGCAGGCCCGGCTGGCCGCCGAAGCCAATGCGGCGGAACAAGCCAAGGCCGAAGAAGAAGCCCGGCTGAAAGCCGAAGCCAAGGCGAAAGCCGATGAAGAAGCGCGCGCCGCCAAGCAGTCGCAGCTGGAAGCGAAGGCCAAGGCTAAAGAGGAAGCCGAAGCGAAGAAAGCCGAGCAGGCCAGACTAGCCGCCGAAGCGCAGGCAGCCAAACAAGCCAAGGCCGAAGAAGAAGCCCGGCTGAAAGCCGAAGCCAAGGCGAAAGCCGATGAAGAAGCGCGCGCCGCCAAGCAGGCGCAGCTGGAAGCGAAGGCCAAGGCTAAAGAGGAAGCCGAAGCGAAGAAAGCCGAGCAGGCCAGACTAGCCGCCGAAGCGCAGGCAGCCAAACAAGCCAAGGCCGAAGAAGAAGCCCGGCTGAAAGCCGAAACCAAGGCGAAAGCCGATGAAGAAGCGCGTGCCGCCAAGCAGGCGCAGCTGGAAGCGAAGGCCAAGGCTAAAGAGGAAGCCGAAGCGAAGAAAGCCGAGCAGGCCAGACTAGCCGCCGAAGCGCAGGCAGCCAAACAAGCCAAGGCCGAAGAAGAAGCCCGGCTGAAAGCCGAAACCAAGGCGAAAGCCGATGAAGAAGCGCGCGCCGCCAAGCAGGCGCAGCTGGAAGCGAAGGCCAAAGCCAAAGAAGAAGCCGACGCGAAGAAAGCTCAAGCGAAAGCGGATGCCGAAGCGAAGAAGGCCGAACAGGCCAAGTTAGCCGCCGAAGCGCAGGCAGCCAAACAAGCCAAGGCCGAAGAAGAAGCCCGGCTGAAAGCCGAAGCCAAGGCGAAAGCCGATGAAGAAGCGCGCGCCGCCAAGCAGGCACAGATGGAAGCGAAGGCCAAGGCTAAAGAGGAAGCCGAAGCGAAGAAAGCTCAAGCGAAAGAGGAAGCGGAAGCGAAGAAGGCCGAACAGGCCAAGTTAGCCGCCGAAGCGCAGGCAGCCAAACAAGCCAAGGCCGAAGAAGAAGCCCGGCTGAAAGCCGAAACCAAGGCGAAAGCCGATGAAGAAGCGCGCGCCGCCAAGCAGGCGCAGCTGGAAGCGAAGGCCAAAGCCAAAGAAGAAGCCGACGCGAAGAAAGCTCAAGCGAAAGCGGATGCCGAAGCAAAGAAGGCCGAGCAGGCCAGACTAGCCGCCGAAGCCAAAGCAGCAGAAAAGGCCAAGGCTGAGGAAGAAGCCCGGCTGAAAACCGAAGCCAAGGCGAAAGCCGATGAAGAAGCGCGCGCCGCCAAACAGGCGCAGCTGGAAGCGAAGGCCAAAGCTAAAGAGGAGGCCGAAGCGAAGAAAGCCGAACGGGCTAGGCTGAAAGCCGAAGCCAAGGCAGCCAAACAGCCGGTCTTGGAAAACGCGACCAAGCCGACTGAACTAGCCCAGGCCGAAGGAATTGAATTGATGCATGCTCCAGCCAGTTCACAGGAAAAACAGGTTGAGAGCAGTATTATGGGCTGGGTTACGGCGTGGACTGGCAAGAATGTACGCGATTACCTGGCGGCTTACGTACCCGACTTTAAACCTGAGGGTGCGAGCCATGATGCGTGGGAAAAAGAACGTTCTGAACACATCAGCAAACTCAAGACCGTAGAAGTTACGGTGAGTGATATTAAGCTCAATATTTTGGACGACAGCCATGCGATCGTTTCGTTTACACAATACTATCGCTCGAATGGCTATCAAGACCAGGTAGAAAAAACCCTCAAGATGGTCAATCAAGCTGGCCGCTGGTTGATCGCCGAAGAGCGTGCTGGCAAAGCAAATAGGGTTGATCCGGAAGCCAAGGAGGAGGAAGGAGCGAAGACCAAGCCTACGGAATTATTCCGTTTTTAATATATTGCTGAATATATTCCCTGTCATGAATTCCTGCACATCTGCCAACCATCAAAGTATGAAGGCCAATATCCAAAACGAGTCTGCAGGTTACCGTATGGCATAGCAGTGTCATTACACCCATTGATTGAAGTTTGTCGCTATGCGCCCTGAGTAGTTGAGTTCTAACAGCTGCCGACTGCCCTACCACGGCTTGTTAATTGATATCCCGTAAAACGTCGCGCCGCCTGCAGGCGTAAATCCATTTGAAAGAGAAATGAACTTGGTGCGCAATCCTATGAAATACATCTCAACACGCAGCAATGCGCCCACCAAGACTTTTACCGAAATCCTGCTCGGCGGCTTGGCGCCAGACGGCGGCTTGTACCTACCGGAAAAATATCCGCAGGTGACGCGCGCCGAGCTGGATGCATGGCGGAATCTTTCTTACGCCGACTTGGCGTTCGCCGTGCTGTCCAAGTTTGCCGACGATATTCCGGCGAACGACCTGAAGCGCATCATCGACAAGACCTACACCCCCACCGTGTATTGCAACACCCGCGCCGGGAGCGACGCGCACGACATCACGCCGCTGCGCACGCTGGAGCCGGGGCTGCACATTCTGGAGCTGTCCAACGGCCCGACACTCGCCTTCAAGGATATGGCGATGCAGTTGCTCGGCAATTTGTTCGAGTATGCGCTGGACAGGCAACACGACGAGCTCAATATCCTCGGCGCGACTTCCGGTGACACCGGTTCCGCCGCCGAATACGCCATGCGCGGCAAGCGTGGCATCCGCGTGTTCATGCTGTCGCCGCTGGGCAAGATGAGCCGCTTCCAGACCGCGCAGATGTTCTCGCTGCAAGACCCCAACATTTTTAATATCGCCATCCGCGGCGTGTTTGACGATGCGCAGGATATCGTCAAGGCGGTGTCCAACGACCACGCCTTCAAGGCCAAACACAAGATCGGCACGGTCAATTCCATCAATTGGGCGCGCGTCTCGGCACAGGTGGTGTATTACTTCAAGGGCTATTTCGCGGCGACAAAATCCAACGACGAGCAGGTCGCGTTTTCCGTGCCGTCCGGCAACTTCGGCAACATCTGCGCCGGACACATCGCGCGCATGATGGGCCTGCCCATCGGCCAATTGATTCTTGCCACCAACGAGAACGATGTGCTGGATGAGTTCTTCCGCACCGGCGTGTATCGCCCGCGCGGCACCGATCACACTTACCACACCAGCAGCCCGTCGATGGACATTTCCAAGGCTTCCAATTTTGAGCGCTTCATGTTTGATCTGGCCGGGCGCGATGCTGCCAAGGTGCGTGAACTGTGGAACAAAGTGGAAGCAGGCGGTGCATTCGACATCAAGGGTACGCCGTACTGGGATGCCCTGCCGCAATTCCGCTTCGCTTCCGGCAAGAGTTGCCACGCTGACCGCATCAAGACCATCCGCGAGCTGTGGGAGGAATACGGTGTGATGATTGACACCCACACCGCCGACGGAATCAAGGTCGGGCTGGAGCAGCGCCGCCCCAGCCTGCCGCTCATCTGCCTGGAAACCGCGCAACCGGCCAAGTTTGAGGAGACCATCCGCGAAGCGCTGGGCCGCGAACCGGAGCGCCCCGCCAAACTGGAAGGTATCGAGAACCTGCCGCAGCGCGTGGTGGTGATGGTTGCCGATGTTCATGCGGTGAAAGATTTCATCACGCAACAAGCGGTGGGCTGATTTTCTTGCGATGAGCGGTGTGGATCATCAGGCATTCTGGGACGAACGCTACAGGCAGGCGGGTGAAGACTACCTGTTTGGCGCAGAATCTAACCGCTTTCTTTCCGGACAATCAAATTACTTTCACCCCGGCATGTGCGTGTTGTCCGTGGCCGATGGCGAAGGCCGCAATAGCACGTGGCTGGCGCAACAGGGGATGGAGGTCACCGCGCTGGAAATTTCCCCGGTGGCCTTGGCAAAGGCGCGGCGGCTGGCTGCCTTGCGCAATGTGCAGGTGAATTTCGTGCAGGCGGACGCGCTGACGTGGCAATGGCCAGATGCGGCATACGATGTCGTGGCGGCCATCTTCATTCAGTTCGCCACGCCTGTTGAACGCGACCCGCTGTTTGCCAATATCAAGCACACCCTCAAGTCGGGCGGGTTGTTATTACTGCAAGGTTATACGCCGCGCCAGCTTGAATACCGCACCGGCGGCCCGCCGTCGGCTGAGAATATGTATACCGAAGCCATGCTGCACGATGCTTTCGCCGACATGGAAATTTTGCATCTGCGCGAGCACGACGATTTCATCAGCGAAGGGGTGGGGCATCACGGCATGTCGGCGTTGATTGAGCTGGTGGCGCGCAAGCCGCTTCCTTAACCCAGAAACGGATAATCGGTGTAGCCCTTTTCGCTGCCGCCGTAGAATGCCGCCTGGTCGGGTGTGTTGAGCGCCGCGCCTTTGGCAAAGCGCGCCGGCAAATCCGGATTGGCGAGGAACGGCACGCCGAATGACACCATGTCCGCTTTATTTGCGCTGAGCGCGGCACTGGCGCGGGCGAGGTCATAGCCGCTGTTGGTCATGTACACCCCTTGCCAGATTTTGCGCAGCTTGCCGAGGTCGAATGCGGGACCTGCCGCGCCGGGCTTGTCCATGCCCATCTCAGTGATATGCAGATAAGCGAGGCCGAAGCGGTTGAGTTGTTCGACTGCGTAGCTGAAGGTCGCTTCGGGATTGGAATCGCGCATGTCGTTGAACGGCTGCAACGGGGAAAGCCGGATGCCGAGGCGGTTTGCGCCCCATACCGCACATACCGCTTCGGTCACTTCCAGCATCAGCCGCGCGCGGTTTGCCAGCGAGCCGCCATAAGCATCGGTGCGCTGATTGGAACCGTCGCGCAGGAACTGGTCGAGCAGGTAACCGTTCGCGCCGTGGATTTCCACCCCGTCGAAACCGGCAGCCAGCGCGTTCTGCGCGGCGGCGCGGTAATCCTCGATGATGCCGGGGATTTCAGAGAGTGTCAGTGCGCGCGGCGTTTCATAATCCTGCATGCCCTGATAGGTGAATACCTGTCCGGCCAATTTAATCGCCGAAGGTGCGATCGGCAGTTTGCCACCGGGCAGCATGGAGGAATGGGAAACACGCCCGCAATGCCACAGTTGCAGGAAGATGTGCCCACCCTTGGCATGCACCGCATCGGTTACGCGCTTCCAGCCCGCAACCTGTGCCGCGCTGTGGATGCCCGGCGTGGCGGGATAACCCACCGCATCGGCAGCGATCTGCGAACCCTCGGTGATAATCAACCCGGCACTGGCGCGCTGCGCATAGTATTCGGCATTGATTGGCTGCGGGACATTGCCTTCACCGGCACGGTTGCGCGTCATCGGCGCCATTGCCATGCGGTTGGGGAGAGTGTGGGGGCCAATCCGGATGGGCGAAAATAGCGTGATATCAGTGGTCATTGGAATCTCCTTGTGATTGTATAGAAACGGTGCAAGAAACTATTTTGGCGGGTGGGGGATCAGGAGCATTTGCCCATTCCGCTCCAAAAAAATGGCTCGCCAGTATAGCGCCATATGCGTTGCAAAATTGTCGTGTATCACATGCACCTGCTTGTGAGGGCTTATCAGAAAAAACTTCAACATGAGCCACTGCCGGATTTTTTCTGCTCGGGCAAGGTTAGCGCAAGTATTCCCAACGCTACAGCAAACCACAGCGTCGCCAGGCGGATCAGCACGGTCGCGGCCACGGCCTGCGGTTGTGCGACATGGTTCAACATGAGCAATGCAACCATGGTGGCTTCAGCCCCACCGAGGCCGCCTGGAAGAAAGCTGAGCGCACCGACCAGCATGGAAAAGGCGTAAATGAACAGCGCGGTCGGCAGGGTTATGTCATAGCCGAGAAGATGCATGATGTAGTAGAAAGCCACTCCTTCCGCTCCCCATGCAACCAGCCCGAGCGCGATGCCATACAGCAGCACGGGCAGGCGGAAACAGCGTCCGGAATGCAGGATGATTTCGATGCCGTGGGCAACCAGTTTGCCGGCCCGTGCAGGCAACCGGTTTTGCGCAAAGGCCTCGAGCACTTGCAGCCATTTGCTTTGCTGAAGAACGACCAGGACTGCAAAAATCAGCACGGCAAGAATCGCCACCAGCGGCTTGGCCTGAGGATAAGTCCACAGGCCGATCGCGACCAGCAGCAGCATGCTGATGAAGTTGGAAAAATGCTCCGAAAAATAGGCCGCCAGGCTTTCCGGATAGGAAACCCCATGCTGTTTGAGGAACACGCTGCGGATTGTTTCACCCACCTTGACCGGAAGGACGGTCAGGCCGAACCCGGCAATATAGATGCGCAGACTTTCCGGGCTATGGACACGGTGGCCGAGCAGTGCGAGGTATTTTTGCCAGCGCACAAAACGCAACCCGTAATTGACCAGCGAAAGCGCGAGTGTAATGGCGATGCCAATAATACCCACACGCGCAATCGCCGCCACCACTTCCTGCCAGCCGCCCCACAGTGAAAATGCCAGGTATCCAGCCGCGCTCAGCAGCACGACCGACAGCAGGGCACGGAAACGCCATCCGCTCAGGATAGTATGCGGCTTGTGTTCCGTCATATGATCAGCCAGAGGGTCGTAACCAGCCACGCACCGACAACAATGAACAAATGCGGGTCGCGCACCAGATCATGCGACGGGTCACCTCCCCGGCTCTGGTGGTGCAGCAGGTAAATGTAGCGGAACACGCCGTACATCACGAAAGGCACGGTGTAAATCAGGTTGGATGTACCGTGGATGCGTATGGTGTCCGGATTCATGGTGTAGAGGCTGTAACTCATAATCAGGCCGGCGGCGGTAATCCCGATCATCTTGTCCAGCAATACCGGGCTGTAATGTGCCAGCACCTTGCGGTGCGCTGTCTTGTCTTCGGTCAGTGCAATGATTTCTGCACGCCGCTTGGTAAAACCAAGAAACAGCGTCACCATCATTCCGCATAGCAGCAGCCATTGCGATGGCGGGATGCCGACCCCAAGCGTACCGGCGAGAATGCGCAACATAAAGCCGGTGGCGATAATGAATACATCCAGAATCACCACATGCTTGAGCTTGAGAGAATAGGCGATATTCATCAGCGCATAGGCAACAAGGATAATGGCCACAAATTTCGATGCCCCAAATGCCAGCCCGAAGCCAAGCACGCCGAGTACAACCGCGAGAATGATTGCAGCAGTAATGGATACTTGACCGGATACCAATGGACGCTGGCTTTTTTTGGGATGATGGCGATCCTGTTCCAGATCAACGATGTCGTTGATGATATAGACGGTGCTGGATACCAAACAGAAAGCAATAAATGCAAGAACTGCTTGGGTGGTCAGATTGGGATCACGCCAGGCATGGCCGAACAGCAGGCCAGTGAACACGAAAGCATTCTTCACCCACTGGTGGGGGCGCATCAGGCGCAATAGGTCAAACAATTTATTCATTTAACGCGTAGGGGCATATGGCAATACACCCTGTCACCGGTTATCAAAAGGCGTATTGCCATACGCCCCTACATTTTGTTCCGACCCGTCAGGCTTGGGAATTTTCCGATAATAGGCATAATCGGCAGCGGACAGCAATTCCTTGTCACCCCGGCTGTCGCCGTAAGCATACAACGTGTAGCCGCTCCTTGGGCCAAGCAAGGCTTCGAGCCGCCGCACCTTTTCGGCCCCGAAGCAATTCGCTCCCGCCAGTTTGCCGGTGATGCGGCCATCGTTCATTGTTTCCAGATGTGTGGCGATGGCATCATCGAAGCCCATCTTACGCGCCCAGGGTTGCACGTAGAGTTCCAGCGAGGCGCTGATCACCACACAGCGATGGCCCTGCTGCTTGTGCCAGTCCAGTCGTTGCAGCGCCTCGCTGCGCATCAGTGTTGGCAATTCATGTTCCGCAAATTGCGTTGCCTGCCGTTGCAGTTCATCAATATGCATCCCGGCCAGGCATCGGATGAATACCCGCTCCTTCGCGATACCATTGTTGATCAAGCCCAGTGCGTAACCCGCCAGCGTCGGCGCCAGGACAAGTGCATGGCGCATAACCGCCGGTGCACCAAGCACATACAGCAGGAACGGCAGCAGTGTGTCGCGCCGCGTCAGCGTGCCATCGAAATCGAATGCCGCGACGACCGGCTTGCCCGCTTCTTCTGCACTCACAGTTTCAGCCGCTTGAATATGGGTTCCGGGATATGCTGGATGATCAGCATGATGTAGCGCCAGAACCAGGGCAGATAAACCACATCCGCCGATTTATCCAGGGTGCGCACAATGCGCTCGCCGATAGCTTGCGGGGAGGCGACCAGAAACATTCCGGGCAGTCCGAACGTCATGGCGGTATCCACAAACCCCGGCTTGATGGTAATGACCCGCACGCCGCTGGCAAACAGGCGGTTGCGCAGCCCTTGCAGATACAGGCTGAGCGCGCCTTTCGCGGCGCCGTACACATAGTTGCTCTGCCTGCCACGGTCTCCCGCCACCGAAGAAATGCCGATGATGAAGCCGCGTTTCAGCGGCTCAAAATAATTGGCGCAGTGGCTCAGGATGGAGGCTGCCCCGGTGAAGTTGCTTGCAATGACTTTCGCACCCAGCTTGAAATCGCGCGCCGCCTGCTGATCACCGAGGTAGCCGAAAGCCAGCACCACACCGGAAAGATCCGGCATTGCTTTTATCACGGCTTGCAAGAAGGCTTCATGGGTTTCGGTCGCTTCCGCATCGAACAATCCATAATGCACCGCAACGCCATGACGCAGCCGCAAATCCGCAGCGATGCGCCGCAACTCGTCCATGTCGCGCGAGGCCAGATACAAGGCAGCGCCGCGCGCGGCAAAGGCAGCGGCGGTTGCACGTGCGATGGCGGAGGTGGCCCCCAGGATTAATACGGTTTCGTTCATAAGTCCATCAATTCCGTCATTCCCGCGCACGCGGGAATCCAGCGGTTTTATTTAACATGTTTTTGGGCCTTACTCCTCCGCAACGCGGAGGAAATATTTCAATGACTGGATTCCCGCCTGCGCGGGAATGACAAATTTTTCGAGGCACGCTCATTTTGTATTACCCCCAATTTCCAACCGCCGCGACAAGCTGGAACTGAATCTGTTTTGCGGATCGACCGCATTCTTGATCCTGAGCCATTCGCCATAGCGCGGATACATGGCGCGAAACGATTCTGCGGAAAGCCGCGCATCCTTGGCGAGATACACACGCCCGCCGTGCCGTAAAACAATTTCATCCAGTTTGTCCAGCAACACAAACAACCCTTCATCGCGGATCGGCAAATCCAGCGCCAGGGTATAACCCGCCATGGGAAATGACAGCAGTCCCCTGCCCTGTGCGCCGAAGCGCTTCAGCACCGCAAGAAAGGATGGCCGGCGGCTGCTGGACAGCTCCTCCAGCAAGGCCTTGATGCCCTCGAATGCAGCCGCTTCCGGAATCACGCACTGGTATTGCACGAAACCGCGCTTGCCATACATGCGGTTCCACTGGCCGATGGCATCCAGCGGATAAAAATACGGATCGTAGCCAGCCAGGAACGGCTGCTGTTTTTTGCCTTCATGCCGGTAATAGAGTGCGTTGAATGCGCCGATGCTCAACGGGTTCAGCGCCCACGCTGGAAAACTGAACGGCACCGGGCGTCCGCGCTTCGGCTTGGCGGCAAGCGCATTGTCAAAACCGGCTGGCAATTCTTCCACGACTGCATGGTGGCCGCACATGGCGATGCCGCGCCCAAGTTGGCCGCCGCTGGCCATGCTGTCTATCCACGCGACGGTATAGCGGTCATCAATAGTTGCATCCTGCATCAGGCGGAACAATTGTTCGAGGTTACCGGCGACATGGTGCCGCACCATCATGTAAGCGCTGGTTATCGGAATGAGCTTGAGCGTCACTTCGCCGATGATGCCGGTCAGCCCCATGCCGCCCACCGTGGCCCAGAACAGTTCCGAATTTTCAGCCGGAGAACACGCCACGTGGCTGTCATCTGCCAGTATCAGTTCGACGCCGAGAACATGGTCACCGAAGGAGCCATCATGATGGTGATTCTTACCATGCACATCCGCCGCCACGCAGCCGCCCAATGAAACGAATTTCGTGCCGGGCGTAACCGGCAGGAACCAGCCCTGCGGAACTATCACCTCCAGGATTTCCGCCAGCGTCACCCCGGACTCTACGCGCAGAACGCCGTGCACCGCATCGAATTCCAGCAAGCGGTTGACGCGCTCGGTCAGCAGCACGCGACCATTCTCATTCAGCGCCGCATCGCCATAACTGCGCCCCTGCCCACGCGCAATCACGCGGGCCGGATCGGAACGAAGATCGGCGTAGCGCTCCGGACGCTCCAGCTCGCAGGATTGCACCGGGTACCGTCCCCAGCCGGAGAGCGGGGTAACTAGCGTAGCCATTTAACGCGCTTCCCCGGAAGAAGATATTTGGGGAAAATATTTTTCGCAAAAATAACAGGGCGCATGCGGGAGATAGTCCGGGATTTTGTAGTATTTTTCCTTGATCGGTTTGAGCACGTATTCTTTGTAACTGGCGTAATCGAAGCCATAACCTAGCACGAAATAAAAAGTAACGCCGCGTAAGTCGAACTGCCTGCTTTCCACTCTCCGGAAATAGGGAGCGTATTGCGTCAAGTCAGGGGCTGATTTTTTCAGTATCAAGATATTGCGCCCACCGAACGGGCGGAAGTCGGTAATGATGTCATCCTGCCGCGCATAATGTGAGCCTTCACCGAACACGAAGAAATCTTTGCCGTAATGGTAGGAAATGATGGCGGCAGGCGTATAGCCATCTGCGGCGAGCAGGAATTGCTGCTGCTCATAGGGGCGGATTTTTTCGACAATCTCATCGTTCTTGAACATGAACACGATGCCGTCGTACAGCTTGTGATGTTTCCATGTTTCCATCGGCAAAACCGCGATGACAGCGATTGCCGCAAGATGCGCAATGCTGAACCACACCATGAACTTGAGTGCCTTGAGCAACTCCTCGCGTGACAGGAACAGGTGCAGCAACAAATAAAGGAATGGATAGAACGCCAGCACCCAGTGCAGGCCTATGACTTTTTTCAGCGACAGCAGCGCAAAGACAGCCATCGGCAGCAAAAACAGGTATGCAAACAACCGGAAGTTGTCGCGTTTGATTTTTTGCCTGAACTCCGCGTGGCGCCTGTACAGATAGTAGATGACCGGCGGCGTCATCAAATAAACCTGGGTGCCGAGAAAAATGGCGACCTTGCCCAGGGACCACTGCTCACCCTCGTTGCGGGTGTAAATATTGAACAGAATGTTGTCCCAGCAATGGGTGTAATTCCAGTAGAGATTGAGCAACGCGAACGGCACGACAGCCAAAAAAAGCACGATGAAACCCTGCGTTTTTTGCCTGCTCCTGGCGGAAAAAATCAAATACGCCAGATAACCCAATCCCAGCAGCACGGCAAAATATTTCGACAGGAAAGCCATGCCCAGAAAGGCGCCAGATAAGCCATGCCAGGCCAGGCTATTTTTTTGCAGCGCCTTGAACAGGCAGGCCGCAGATAAAAACACGAACAGGATGAGCATGGTGTCCGTCGTGACCAGCACATTCAGAATATTGAGCGGTGAAATCAGGAACAGGATCGCGACCAGCGCAGCTTTGGTTTCGTCATGCGGCTTAAGCAGATGATAAATGCCGATGCCGATCAGCGTGGCAAGCAGGATGGCGGGAAGGCGCAGGATGACTTCAGAACTGCCCAGTTGCAGCATCAAGTGAAGAAGCCAACCGGCCATCGGCGGATGGTCGTAATAGCCGAAATCCGGATGCTTTGCCCAGACGATAAAATAGGCTTCGTCGCCCGACATCGGAAGAACATAAGCGAGGACAAGCTTGATAGCAAGCGTCGCCAGCAATGCAAATTTGAATGCGACCTTCGGGCTCAAGGGCACCTTTATAAATCCAGATTTCATCCCAACTGCTGAATTTCTGGAAATGTCCGCATTATTCCGGCCTCCTGCATCAACGGACAAGCACCCGCGCCGCACCCGCGCGCAACTGGCCGATTATCGCGGCATGGGAAAATCCCTCGCTGTGCAGGCGCTGCACAATGCCCTGCGCCGCATCACTGCCACAGGCGATCAGCAAGCCGCCGCTGGTTTGCGGATCGGTCAGCAGGTCGCGCTGCCAATCATCCATGCCCGGCGCGAGTTCCACTGCATCACTATAGCTTTGCCAGTTGAGTCTGGATGCACCGGTGACAAAGCCCTGTTGCGCCAGTTGCCGTGCGCTGGTCAACAATGGCAGGCGCGCAAACCCGATTTCCGCAGCCAGTTGCGAGCCACGGCATATCCCCAGCAGATGGCCGAGCAAACCGAAGCCGGTCACATCGGTCATGGCATGGACTGAGCCCATTCCCGCCAGCCAACCTCCGGGGGTATTCAATTGCGTGGTGCTGTGCAGCATTTCGGCATAACCGTCCGCATCCAGTTTCTGTTTTTTCAACGCTGCACTCAGGATGCCCACACCCAGGCCTTTGGCGAGAATCAGCATGTCGCCGTCACGCGCCTGGTTGTTGCGCTTGATCTGTGCCGGATGCACCACACCCAGCGCGGCCAACCCGTAGATCGGCTCCGGCGCATCAATGGAATGTCCGCCCGCTATGGGTATGCCCGCTTGTGCGCACGCCGCCGCACCGCCCGCCAAAATTTGCTGAATGGTTTCCAGCGGCAGGATGTTGATGGGCATACCGACGATAGCCAACGCCAGGATAGGTTTGCCGCCCATGGCATACACATCGGACAGCGCATTGGTGGCGGCGATGCGCCCGAAATCAAACGCATCGTCCACGATGGGCATGAAGAAATCGGTGGTGGCCACGATGGCCTGCTCATCGTTCAGCTTGTACACCGCCGCATCGTCGCCGCTCTCGATGCCCACCAGCAGGTCGGGAAAGGCCTGCGCCAGCGGAACTCCAGCTTGCGGCAAGGCGGCCAGCAAATCGCGCAGCGCGGCGGGATCAATCTTGCAGCCGCAGCCGCCGCCGTGCGAAAGTTCGGTAAGACGTACACTCATCAGCGCAAACTCACTCCATTCGCCTGCGAATTGAATCCCGGCAGTGCGCTCGCCACCCCCGCACCAAAGCGCCTGGCCAGCCGGTCGGCAATGCCCTCATGGGTGGTGAAGTCAACAATATCCTCGGCCTTGATCACGTCGCGCGCCACGCTTTCCACGCTGCCCATCTCATCCGCCAGGCCCAGCTCGATGCTCTTCTGCCCGGTCCAGATCAACCCGCTGAACATATCCGCCGTTTCTTTCAGGCGCTTGCCTTGACCCTGCTTGACCACATCTATGAACTGCTGGTGAATTTCGTCAAGCATCTGTTTGACAAATTCACGATGGCGCGGATTGACCGGCGAGAACGGATCCATGAAACCTTTATTCTCACCCGCAGTCAGCAGGCGGCGCTCCACGCCAAGTTTTTCCATCGCGCCGGTAAACCCGAAACCGTCCATCAGCACGCCTATGGAACCCACCATGCTGGCCTTGTTCACAAAAATCTTGTCCGCCGCCGCCGCCACGTAATAACCGCCGGAAGCACACATATCCTCGACTACCACATACAAAGGAACCTTCGGATACTTGGTGCGCAAGCGGCGGATTTCATCGTTGATATACCCGGCCTGCACCGGGCTGCCGCCGGGGCTGTTGATGCGCAGGATGACCCCCTGCGTTTTCTTGTCCTTGAACGCATCCTGCAAACTGGAAATAATGTTGTCGGCGCTGGCGGGGCTATTCGACGCGATCACGCCATCCATTTCCACCAGTGCAGTGTGCTTGCCCCCCAGCGGCGTTTCCGCCTTGCCGCCTATCCAACCCACGGCCAGGAACAGCACGATGAACAGGTAGGCAAACATCAGCGTCTTGAAAAAGATGCCCCAGTGGCGCACCCGGCGCTGCTCCTGAATAGCCGACATGGCGAGCTTCTCCAGCACGCCGCGTTCCCAGTTGTTATTTTGTTCGGACATGAAACCTCCCTCAAATTCCGCCGTCATTCCGGCGAAGGCCGGAATCCAGTCTAATCAAAATCGGCTATATTCCCGCCTTCGCGGGAATGACAAAACCAAGGCACGCGCAGTATATCAGGCGTGCTCCCTGAACCATTCCCGCAGCCGCGCAAAATCTTCCAGCAACGCCAGTGGCTGCAACTCGCGCAACTGCTCCGCCGGATGCGCGCCATGAGTCATCCCGACTGCTTCCACCCCGGCATTGCGCGCCATCTGCAAATCATGCGTGGTGTCGCCCACCATCAGCACGCGCTCGGGCGTCATGCCCAACTCATCCATGATCTCCAGCAACATCGCCGGGTGCGGCTTGGAAAACGACTCGTCCGCCGTGCGCGTGACATGAAAATAAGGCTGCATCCCGCTCGATTGCAGGGCGCGGTTCAGCCCGATGCGGCTCTTCCCGGTCGCCACCGCCAGCCAATAACCCGCATCATGCAATTCGGCTATCGTATCCCGCGCGCCGGCAAACAGCGGAATGGCCTCGTCCTGCGCCAGGAAGTGGTGGCGGTAGAGTTCCACCAGCGGTCCGTACATGGACTCCGGCGCATCCGGCACGGCATGGCGCAACGCCTGCGCCAGCCCCATCCCGATCACATGGCGCGCGGCAGCATCGTCCGGCACGGGCAAGTCGAGATCGCGGCAAGCCGCCTGTATCGAACCCGCGATCACCGCCGTGGAATCCATCACCGTGCCGTCCCAGTCGAACACGATCAAATCATAATGTTTTGCCATGAAATCCACCGGAAAAATGAGGCGCGGATATTACCATTACCTGTGCCACAATGCGCGCCATGCAAACCCGCAAATCAACTTACTGGCTGCTGTATTGCCGCCCCGGTTTCGAGCAGGATTGCGCGCAGGAAGCGCTGCGCCAAGCACGGCAACAATGCCCCGTCATCGTCGCGCAGCCGCCCCTTCTCCCCAACAGCGGCTATGCCGTGGTCGCGCTGAACGAGCAAGCGTTGTCCTATCGTGAACTCATATTCGCGCGCCAGTTGATCCGCCTGCATCAAACCATCAAAGCATTGCCGGAGCGCGACCGCCTGACACCCATCCTCGCCGCCATCGCCACCCTGCCCGGCACGTTCGGCACGCTGTGGCTGGAAGTGCCGGACACCAACGAAGGCAAGACGCTGTCCGCCTTTACGCGCCGCTTCCAGCCGCTGCTGGAGGCCGCATTGCGCGAACAAGACAAGTTGCAGGACGACATCAAGGATTCCGTTCGGGCTGAGCCTGTCGAAGCCAAAGCGGAATCTGCTGCATTAGTTCACCCTTCGACAAGCTCAGGGCGAACGGAAAAAACTCTGCCATACAAAACCAACCATCTACCGCGCCTGCACATCTTCTTCCCCGACAAATCATCCGCACTGATCGGCACCAGCGACCCGCACAACAGCGCGGCAGCCATCATGGGCATCGTGCGCCAGAACATGCCCGCCGAAGCGCCGAGCCGCTCTACGCTGAAACTGGCCGAGGCGATTGAGGTGTTCATGGATCGCAGCGAGCAAACGCGTTTGTTGCGGCAAGGAATGCAGGCGGTGGATCTAGGCGCGGCGCCCGGCGGCTGGACATGGCAACTGGTGAAGCGCGGCATCCGCGTGACGGCAGTGGACAATGGCCCGATGAAAGGCGTGCTGACAAACCATCCGCTGGTGCAGCATCTCAAACAGGACGGTTTCAAATATACGCCGCGCCGCGCGGTGGACTGGCTGGTGTGCGACATGGTGGAGCAGCCATCCAAAGTCGCCGCGCTGATCGGCGCATGGTTTGCGGCTGGCTTATGCAAACACGCGATCTTTAATTTGAAACTGCCGATGAAGCAGCGCGTCATCGCACTCGACAGCGCATTGGACGGCATCCGCAAACGGCTGGATGAGGAAGGCATCAATTACCGGATGCTGGCGAAACAGCTTTATCACGACCGCGAAGAAGTGACGGTATTTTTGACGAAGACCAAGGGGTGAGGCTAAGCGGCAGACAGCAGGCTTTCGTAAGGAATGTGTAGCCCATCATGCAACCGTTTCACCATTTGCAAACTAAGCCTGCGCTTGCGGTTCAACACTTCAGAAACACGCCCGCTGGAGCCGATAAAAGGCTCTAAATCTTTTTGGGTAAGCCCCTGCTGCTCCATCCTGAACTTGATCGCCTCGACCGGATCAGCCGCACTGATGGGGTAATGCTTGTGTTCATAGGCTTCAATAAGCGTGACGAGTATCTCCGCCTCGTCCGCTGCCGCTGTTCCTTCTTGTGCCTGGAAGACCTTTTCCAGCCGCTTGAATGCGGCGCGCAAGTCATCGTCGTTTCTGATTGGTTTAATATTCATTGACCGTCTCCACGTTGATTTTGTCATACTGTGCGTGAGTTCCAACGAACTTCACCCACACAACTCCTGCCCGGTATTGCATTACCACGACCAAACGATACTTGTTCCCGGCGACATTGAATACCACACGGTTATTGCCGCAGATGCTCGCGTTTCTGTACTGCTCTTTTATATCCTGCGGGTTTTTCCAGCCCGCTTTAATCGCCTCATCGTGCCAACTTTGCAAAGCGCCTTTCGAATCCGCGTATTCCGGCTGACTCCAAAATTTCACCAGCGTGCTCTTGGCAACCAACCGCATATCAAACCTCCCGTTTTGGGAGATTGTAGTCGTAGCGCGCTGTCAGGTCAATCATTATTGCCTTGGGCAGAATTCGTATAGATAAAGAAGGCATCAATTACCGGATGATGGCGAAACAGCTTTATCACGACCGCGAAGAAGTAACGGTGTTTTTGACGAAGGTTAAGGGGTGAAACCATGAATCGCATCCCTTATTGATATTGACCTTTGCCTGTGCTCTGGGTAGTCTGCTAACGCAAATTGAATGCAAAGGGAAAGACAATGAAAGTTGCCGGTAAACGCAAAGAGAGAAACATCGTTTTTCATGCCGATGGGGCTTTGCTGCGCGAAGGCGCCCTGTTCAATACCGAGATGCAAAAATTGCAATCCACTTTCCGTTTCCCACGCGGCGTATTCCGCTATAAAACCCATGAAGAAGCGGATCGCCACATGATGGACTGCGTGGTCGATTCCATGGCCGCCGTCCAGAAAAGCAGGCATGGCTGAAGAAGAGTATGCGCGCCCCGCAACAATAGATGACCTGAAAACGGTCATCCGTTCGCTAAACGAAAACAAGGTTGATTACTTCCTGATCGGCGGATATGCCCTGTTTGCACACGGCTACTACCGCGCCACGACCGACATAGACATTCTGGTGCCACCGACCAGCGAACAGGCCAAACGGGTAATAAAAGCCTTGCTGGTGCTACCCGAAAGAGCGAGCAAACAAATCGATCCCGCATGGTTCGGCGAAGGCGAAACGATACGCGTGGCAGACGAATTCGTAGTGGATTTGCTGTTCAACGCTTGCGGCGAAACCAACGAAACGCTGGCACGCTACGCCGAAATCATTGACCTCGACGGCATCCCGGTGCGCACCCTGTCTCTCGAAGGTTTGCTGCTGACCAAGCAATCTGTGCGTGACAAGGATGTGATGGATAGAATGGTATTGCAGCGGGCGATAGAGGCGGCATGATGAAAGCCGGCCAGCGCACGGCAAGGGCGTGACGATGCCATGCTGCTGGAACGTGACTATGCCATAGGGCACAATACTGAACGAGGTCTAGTTTTATTAGCCTCATCATGCTGCAAAGCTAGATCCCGAACAAGTTGCCTACCCACAAACTGATTGTCGCGGAAAAAGCTTCAGCTACCGGCGTAGCCCGATCTCCGTGCATTCGCTAGTGTAGTGCGCCATTCTGTTTGGAACTTAAGCGGCTGTTTGCCCGGATGACCTTTTGCAAGATGTCGCGAGCGCTGGCTGTCCAGACAAATGGTTTGGGTTTGCTGTTGTGGTGTGCGACGTATTCATCAATGGCCGTAACCAGTTCGGGCACGCTGCGGAATACTCCGCGACGCAGGCGATTTTCCGAGATGTCGCGGAAGAATCGTTCCACCATATTCAGCCACGACGCCGAAGTGGGCGTGAAGTGCATGCTGAAGCGCGGATGCATCGTAAGCCACTCTTGCACGTTGGGATGCTTGTGCGTGGCATAGTTGTCCGCGATCAGGTGCAGCGTTTTATCCTTGGGCGTTTCGCGGTCGACTTTCTTCAGGAACTTTAACCGCTCCTCATGGCGGTGACGCTGCTGGCACTGGGCGATCACCGTTCCGTCCAATACATTGAGCGCGGCAAATAGCGTGGTGGTGCCGTTGCGCTTGTGGTCGTGTGTCATCGTTGCCGCACGCCCCTTCTTCAAAGGTGGTCCGGGTTGCGTGCGGTCGAGTGCCTGAACCTGGCTTTTCTCGTCGCAGCAGAGCACCAATGCGTGTTCTGGCGGGCTCAAATACAAACCCACCACATCCTCCAGCTTCTCGACGAACTTCGGATCACGCGAAACCTTGAAAGTCTCGACCAGGTGCGGCTTCAACCCGTGCGCCCGCCATACGGGCTATACAAACGGGTGGCAGACATGGAATGGAGCCTTACCGATTGCGCCTCATTTGAGATAATGAAGGCGCGTGGCATTACCGAGGCATTGGCTCATGACCATCATTTTGAGCAGGCAGGATTCACAGCATTGCTTCGTCCCTGAGAATGTAGGTCGGGATGAATCCCGACCTACAAAACCACGACATCAATCTCATTACCTGAACAATTAACCGGAATTTAGAACGCACCATGCCGACGCTGAACTGGATTGGAAAAGAGGCCGTGGTGAATCATCACCTGAAAGTGCCTTTTCATTTACTCAAGGATGCACCAGAATGCGCTTCATCAACCTAGTACCAAGTAACATTATTTGTTTCGTATTGCAGCACCATGTGGCATACTGGTGAAACCCTTAACCAAAGGAGGTCACCATGCCACCGAGATACCGGGTAACACTTACGGAACAAGAGCGCAGCGAACTTGACGCATTGACGAAACGGGGAAAGATCAGCGCAAGAAAATATATCCACGCCCGCGCGCTGCTATTGTGTGACGCCGGAGACGGCGGCCCCGCGTGGAAAGTTGCGGATGCGGCAGAGGCGCTCGGAATAACCAGCCGGACTATCGAGCACATCAAGAAGCAATTTGTGGAGGAGGGTTTGGAGGCTGCGCTCGACCGCAAGCCCTTGGAAAAGCCACCGCGCGAAATCGTGTTCGACGGGGCATTCGAGGCGAGGCTGGTCGCTTTGGCCTGCTCCGGTGCCCCGGAGGGGCGCGCCAGATGGACGGTCAGGTTGCTTGCCGACAAGGTTGTCGAACTCGAAATAGCGGAATCCGTGTCGCACATGACCGTGCAGCGGGTTTTAAAAAAAACGAACTTAAACCTCATCCGGGTGCCCGGCCAAAAGCTCTTCGGCTCAGCAAGTACTGGAAAATCCCGCCGGAAGGGAGCGCGGCATTTGTAGCGAACATGGAGGACGTGCTGGGGGTTTACCACCTGCCGTATGATCCCCGCTACCCCGCTGTTTGCATGGACGAATCGAGCAAGCAGTTGATCGGCGAGGTGAGGGAACCCGTCCCGTGCGCGCCCGGCCGGGTCGCGCGCATGGACGACGAATATGTCAGGAACGGCGTGGCGGAAATCTTCATGGAAGTGGAGCCGTTGTCCGGCAAAAAACATGTTGCCATCACGGAGCGCCGGACGCGGAAGGATTGGGCGCGGCAGATAAAGGGAATGCTCGATGAGCGCTACCCGGATGCGATCAAGGTGCGCCTGGTGATGGACAACCTGAACACGCACGGCATCGCGTCGCTATACGAGACCTTCGAGCCCGAGGAGGCCCGGCGTCTGGCGGAACGCCTCGATATCCATTACACGCCCAAGCATGGAAGTTGGCTGAATATGGCGGAGATCGAACTGAGCGTGTTAAAGGGGCAATGCCTTGGTCGCAGGATAGACAATTTGGAGGAAATGAAGGCCGAAGTGGCCGCGTGGGAGCAAGATCGAAACAATAGATCGAAAAAAATTAACTGGCAATTTACAACTTCGGATGCAAGGATAAAGCTGATGCGCCTTTACCCGAAATTATAATAGTTACATGGTACTAGTGCAAAAATTTTTGAAAAAACGGCTTTCCTGCTACCATCGCGCCCTTGATAAATTCTGGGTTGAAATGAAGGTAATGCAACTGTTTGCTATAACCGTTTCACCGGCGATTTTCGGTATCAAATGAGTAATTCTCCATTACAAGCCGTGCGCGGCATGAATGACATCCTGCCGGACGAGGCGGGACTGTGGCTGTGGTTTGAGGACGTGGTGCGCGATTGGCTGGAAAGCTACGGCTACCGCAACATCCGCATGCCGCTGCTGGAGCCGACGGCGCTGTTCAAGCGCGCCATCGGCGAGGTGACCGACATCGTCGAAAAGGAAATGTACAGTTTTGAGGACAGCCTCAACGGCGACCAGCTTACTCTGCGCCCGGAAGGCACGGCATCCTGCGTGCGCGCGGTGTTGCAGCACAACCTGCTGTACAATGCGCCGCAACGTTTGTACTACAGCGGGGCGATGTTCCGCCACGAGCGTCCTCAGAAGGGGCGTTACCGCCAGTTTCACCAGATCGGCGTAGAGGCGCTGGGTTTCGCCGGGCCGGACATTGATGCCGAGATGATCCTGATGTGCACGCGGCTGTGGCGCAAACTGGGTATCCGCGACGTGACGCTGCAACTCAATACGCTGGGCGATACTGCCTCACGTCATCGCCACCGCGAAAAGTTGATCACGTATTTCGGGCAACATACCGGTGATCTGGATGCCGACGCGGCGCGGCGTTTGCACAGCAATCCGTTGCGCATCCTCGACAGCAAGAATCCGGCGATGCAGGAATTGATCGCTGGCGCGCCCAGGCTGATGGACGAACTGGAGGATGATGCGCTGCGGCATTTTGAGGCGGTGCAGGAAATTTTGCGGCGGCACGAAGTCGCGTTCGAGATCAACACGCGGCTGGTGCGCGGGCTGGATTATTACAATCGCACCGTGTTTGAATGGGTTGCCACGCGATTGGGCGCGCAGGGCACCATCTGCGCCGGTGGGCGTTTTGACGGCCTGATCGAACAGATCGGCGGCAAGCCCGCGTCGGCGTGTGGTTTTGCGATGGGTATTGAGCGTTTGCTGGCGTTGTTGCAGGAAGACGGCATGAAGAATCCTCCGGTACCGCTGGATGTGTATCTGGTGCATCAGGGCGAGCTGGCGGATAGTATGGCGTCCCTGGTGGCGGAGCAGTTACGCGATGCGGGGCTGCGCGTGCTGCTGCATTGCGGCGGCGGCAGTTTCAAATCGCAAATGAAAAAAGCGGATACCAGCAATGCATGTTGCGCGGTCATCATCGGCGACGATGAAGCGCGCGCCGGACAGGCCACCTTCAAGCCGCTGCGCGGCGGTGAGCAAGTGTGTGTAGCTCTCGGCGAATTGCCGGGCAAAATTAATGAACTGATTAAGTAAGGATAGAAAATGTCGACACTCGATTTGCAGGAGCAGGAACAGGTAGATGCGTTCAAGGCGTGGTGGAAAGACAACGCCAAATCGTTGCTGTTAACGCTGGCAATCATACTGGGCGGTTTTGCCACGATGCAGGGTTGGCAGGCCTATAAATCCAATCAGTCGATCGAAGCAGCCACGCTGTTTGCAGAACTGGGAAAGCAGGTTGGCAGCGGGGATCCCAAACGCGTCAATGATGCGGCGGCGGCAGTAATCGACAGCTATGGTTCCAGCGCTTACGCGCCGCGCGCTTCACTGTTGGCGGCGCAGGTTAACCTCCAGGTCAAGGACGCAGCACGCGCCAAGACGCAACTGCAGTGGGTAATCAAACATACCGATGAGGAAGGTTTGAAGAATGTGGCCCGCCTCAATTTGGCCAGTTTGCTGCTGGACCAGAAAAGTTATGACGAGGCGCTGGCGTTACTTGACACCGCACACCCTGAATCCTTTGATGGTTTGTATGCCGACCTTAAGGGGGACGTACTGAATGCGCAGGGCAAAACTAAAGAAGCGCGTGCAGCCTACCAGTTGGGGTTGGGCAAGGCCGATGCTAAAAGCGCATATCGCAACCTGATCCAGATGAAGCTGGATTCGATAGGCGGGGGGGATGCACCAGGGAGCAATAAATGACATTCAGCCGCACGGCTGCGTTGCTGCTGGCTTTGCTCGCGGGCTGTTCTACAGCCGATAGCGGCAAACCTGGCAAAGGGCCGGCCAAGCTGACTGAATTCAAAGAGAGCGCCAAGCTTGAAGTCCGCTGGCGCCATGAGATCGGGAATGCGGGCAATAATGTGCTGCAACCTGCGGTGACGCAAGACGCGGTGTATGCCGCCAATGCAAAGGGCGAGATTTTCCGCTTGGAGCGCACAACCGGCAAAGAAGTATGGCGGGCCGACAGCGGTCTGGCCATTTCCGGCGGGGTAGGGGCGGGCGGTGGCCTGGTGCTGGTTGGCGGCATGAAAGGTGATTTGGCGGCTTTTGGAGAGGACGGCATGCTGCGCTGGAAAACCAGGATGTCCAGCGAAGTATTGAGCGCGCCGCAGGTGGCCGACGGCATGGTGGTGGTGCGCACCGGCGATGGCCGCATCGCCGGGTTGAGCGTGGCGGACGGCAAGCGCCAGTGGCTGTATGAGCGTGCCACCCCGGCACTGATCGTGCGCAGCCATTCCGGCGTGACGGTCGGACGCAATGTTGTATACGCCGGTTTCGCTGCTGGCAAGCTGGCGGCAATCGACCTGAGCAATGGTGTCGTCATTTGGGAGTCGGCGGTATCGCAGCCGCGCGGCAACACCGAATTGGAGCGCATCAGCGACATAACCAGCCTGCCGGTGATGGATGACGAGCAGGTGTGTGCGGTGGCATTCCAGGGGCGAGTGGCCTGCTTTGATATTGCGCATGGCAACTTGTTGTGGAGCCGCGATCTTTCCAGCGACAAGGGCATGACCCTGTTGGGCAATTATCTCTACGTGACCGATGCCAACGGCGTCGTATCCGCACTGGACAAGAGCAGTGGCAGTTCGTTATGGAAAAATGATCTATTAACCATGCGCCATATTTCGATGCCTTATGTGCTCGGCAAATATGTGGTGATTGGCGATTATGAAGGCTACATGCATGTGTTGAACCGCGATGACGGGAGCCTGGTGGCACGCCATAAAACCGGTGGCGGCGGCATTCTGACTGCGCCGGTTGAATTGGACGGCGGGTTGCTGGTGCAAACGAACAATGGCGGTTTGTATTCGCTAGAAATCAGGGCTAAGGACTGAGTGCTGAGGACTGAGTGCAAAGCGCGGTGGTTTTACTCAGCCCTCAGCACTCAGTCCTCAGCCCTCGAACCTCAGTTCTCATTTATTGAAAGTCCGAAATGCTACCCACGCTAGTTTTGGTTGGCCGACCCAACGTCGGCAAATCTACGCTGTTCAACCGCCTCACGCGCAGTCGCGATGCGCTGGTGGCCGACCAGCCGGGGCTGACGCGCGACCGTCACTACGGGCGCGGGCGTGTGGGCGAGCGGCCATTCTTGGTGGTGGATACCGGCGGTCTGGAGCCGGTGGCCAAGGAAGGCATCCTGTTCGAGATGGCCAAACAGACGCGGCAGGCGGTGGACGAGTCCGACATCGTGCTGTTTCTGGTGGATGGCCGCCAGGGCTGCACGCCGCAGGACAAGATCATCGCCGAACAATTGCGCAAGACTGGGCGCCCGGTGCTATTGCTGGTCAACAAGGCCGAGGGCATGCAGCGCGTTGCTGTCGCTAACGATTTTTTTGAACTGGGACTGGGCGAGCCGCTGCCGATTTCTTCGGCGCATGGCGACAATGTGAGCGAGATGGTGGAGCTCGCGCTGGAAGGTTTTCCGCAGCAGGAAGAAGGCGAAGAAGAAAAATCCGACCATCCCAAGATGGCCATCGTCGGGCGCCCGAACGTGGGCAAGTCCACGCTGGTAAATGCCATCTTGGGCGAAGAGCGGGTGATCGCCTTCGACCAACCCGGCACCACGCGCGACAGTATCTACATCGATTTTGAGCGGGCTGGCCGCAAGTACACCATCATCGACACCGCCGGTGTGCGCCGCCGTGGCAAGGTGGAAGAGGCGATCGAAAAATTTTCCGTGATAAAAACCTTGCAGGCGGTGGAAGACGCCAACGTGGTGGTGCTGGTGGTGGATGGGCGCGACCAGATCACCGAGCAGGACGCGCACATCGCCGACTTCGTGCTGCAAGCTGGGCGCGCGCTGGTGCTTGCGGTGAACAAGTGGGACGGGCTGGACGAATATCAGCGCGCTACGGTGAAGCGCGACATCGAGCGCAAGCTGCATTTCTTGAGCTTCGCCAAGCTGCATTTCATCTCCGCCTTGCACGGCAAGGGCATACCCGGCGTGCTGAAATCGGTGGACGAGGCTTATACCGCTGCGATGGCCAAACTGCCCACGCCCCAACTCACGCGGGTGCTTATCGCAGCTGTGGAAAAACAGCAGCCCCCGCGCTCCCGGTTCCGCCCCAAGATGCGCTATGCCCATCAGGGTGGCAGCAACCCGCCGCTGATCGTGATTCACGGCAGCGCGCTGGATAAAATTCCGGACAGTTACCGCCGCTATCTGGAGCGCACTTTCTGCGAGGCTTTCAGCCTGCTGGGCACACCGCTCAGGATTGAATTCAAGGCTGGCAAGAACCCCTTTGAGGGAAAGAAGCGGCCTCTCACCGAAAGCGAGCAGCGCACGGCCCATCGTGCGCGCATAAGAGGGCGCAGGCTATACGGCTAAATGCGCCGGAGAGAAAGTTAAGCGGCTACCTGTTTAGGAATCCTGAAAGTTGCTAGACTAGCACCCTGTTTTACTCAAAAGCCAAAAAATTGGGGGGCGTATGCGATATTTGTTTATTGTCTTGCTGCTTGCGGGTTTCTCATCCATACAGGCGATTGCGCAAAGCGATACTTTTGACGAACTGACCCAGCAACCGGCAGTGGCTGAACATCCATCCGAGCCAGGCGTTATTTCTCCCCCCGACTTTACACCGTCAATGCTTGCACCCCTGCCCCCGCTTCCCGGCGATCCTGTTAGGCCAAAACCAAAAATATCCAGCGATGCACTATGCGAGCAATATGGCTACGGCAAAGGCACAGAAGAATACAAACTGTGCATCGGTTATGCTGAAGACACCGGATATTCCAGGGAAAATGATGATGGCAGCCGCAAAAAAAAGCGCAGAAGAGAGTTCTAGCTTTCCATCGCGGATTCAGGCTTGAACCCGCCAGTTTGAAAAAGGCTGACAATATCGAGAGTTCTCCAAGGACGAGTGTTTCGCTTCTCTTTTTTACAGATTCCTCTTAAAAAAACTTCGTTAACAAATATCGAAATTGTTGTTTGTATCTGCTCATAAATCCGGAAGGTAAAGCATGTTGGCGCAGGACAAACTCAAAACCTATCTTTCCATCACGCTTCTTGCATCGGCAGCATGGCTCTTGCACGGCTTTGTCCCGGCATTGTTGTGGGCAGTAGTGATTGCCATTGCCACATGGCCTTTACGCTTATTGCTTGCAGGCAAAACAAAAGGCAGTGATACCGGCGTGGCAGCCATGATGACATCACTTGTTGCGGCGCTATTTTTCTTCCCGATCGGGTATGCGTTATTCCATGCCGCAATAGAAACCAGCACGGTGGCGCACTGGATATTGGAAGCACGGAAAACTGGCATTGCCGCCCCGGAGTGGTTGTCTGCCATTCCAATGTTTGGGGGCTCGGCCGCAAGCTGGTGGAAGGCGAATTTATCTGATCCTGCCGCGCTTTCCGGCCTGATCGGGCATACGGATAGTGCGGCTGTAGCGGAATATGCGCAAACGCTCGGCGCCCAGGCCGCACATCGCGCGATTACCCTGATTTTCACCCTCATTACCCTCTACTTTCTTTACAGGGATGGTGAGGATCTGTCGCGCAAGACACTCGGTCTGCTGCATCACATGACCGGGGAGAGCGGCGCCCGCTATGGATTGCATGCCGCTGTCGCAATCCGTGCCACCGTAAGTGGACTGGTTCTGGTCGGGCTCGCAGAAGGCCTGCTAATCGGTATTTCCTATGCGGTGGCAGGCGCACCCCATCCTGCCATATTGGGTTTGCTGACAGGTGTGCTGGCGATAATTCCATTCGCGGCTCCCGTCATCATTTGCGGAGTATCACTCGTTCTGGTGGCCAAAGGAAGCATGGTTGCCGCAGTCTCGATTTTTACATTCGGTATGCTGATGCTGTTCATAGGCGACCATTTTGTGCGCCCTAAAATTATTGGTAATGCCGTGCAATTACCATTTCTGTGGGTGCTGTTCGGCATACTCGGCGGAGTTGAAGTCTTCGGGTTGATCGGATTGTTTGTTGGGCCGGCGCTAATGGCGCTGGTGATAATGATGTGGAATGATCTAACCGGGAACGAAAGAGCTTCTGAACATGGCCAAACGCACAATCCCTGATCACTCAAGACTCGACCGCGTCGTTGCCGAGGCCCGCCGCCAGAGTGATGAGCGTGAAGCAACCTACCGCGAACGGGCGCTCAAATTATTTCCCTGGATTTGCGGGCGTTGCGGGCGCGAGTTTTCTGGCGTGCGGTTGCGCGAGTTGACCGTGCACCACAAAGACAACAATCACGACAACAACCTTCTGGATGGCAGCAACTGGGAATTGCTCTGCTTGTATTGCCACGAAAACGAACATGCACGCATTCTGGATGAAACGGTACGGGGAAGGGAGGGGGGCAATCCGACACCCGTGGCAACCCATAATCCATTTGCCGACCTGCAAGCGATGCTGAAGCGAAAAGAGTGAAATGCTCCAGAAGAAAACACGCAGGAAAGGCGCGATGAGCGAAAGGTAGATTAGGACTGCCTTATATGCTGAAGCGGATATTCCCTTGCACCCAATGAACCTCAAGCTGGTAATAGATTTTGTAGGGTGCATTCCATGCACCATGGTGCATGGAATGCACCCTACGGTAAGGTTAATGAGGTTCAAATCGGGCAAAAAATTGGCGACTGCGGGCTCTCCCCACAAGCGGACGAGGGGAGCATAACAACCTGATTAATTATTTGGCTTGAATGCCTCGCAAACAGATAGTATAAATCACGGTATATACCATTCAAGAAAGGAGCATCACCATGCGTACCGCCAAGCTATTCAAGAATGGCTGCAGCCAGGCCGTGCGTCTGCCTGCCGAATTTCGCTTTGAAGGCGACGAGGTAATTATTCGGCGCGATCAGGTTACCGGAGATGTCATCTTGAGTCCGCGCAACCGGAAATTCGAAGCGTGGATCAAGCTGCGGGACCAGTTCTTGCCCCTGATCCCGCAGGAGGATCTCGATGCCCTCGACAACTTGCGTGATCCCGGCGCTCCCGTGGAGCGCGATTGGCCATGAGCGCACTTCTGATGCTGGACACTAATGGGCATCTCTAAAAATCCAGATTTCATCCCAACTGCTGCGTTGTGGAAAAAATTTCTTGCTTACATATCGCACATATGCGGCGCTACGAAATTTTTTCCACGCCTTGCATTTGGGCGAACTCTGAATTTTTAGAGACACCCTAATGCCGTTTCAGCCATTATCAAGGACAGAGCCAAGAATCTGAGCGTAACCCTGAACGAGAGACAGTCCTGCATTTCCGTCATCACCGAAGCCGAGCTGCGTTTTGGTTTGGCGCGGCGCACTGTCAATACCGAACTGCGCCGCATCGTGGAAAATTACCTGGCTTCCGTGGACATCCTGCCGTGGGCATCCGCCAGCGCCCAGCGCTATGGACTATTGCGCGCCGAGTTGGAAGCGCTGGGCAAACCGCTGACGCCGATGGATATGCTGATCGCCACCCACGCGATGGCCGCAGACTGCACGCTGGTCAGCGCCGACCGTGCCTTTACGCAAGTGCCCGGCCTGCGCGTGATCGACTGGTCCGCAAACAGTGCGGCAACACCCGCACAGAAAGTGCGCGACAAGCTGGCCCGTGCAGGTATCACCGAGCGCGATGTTGAGGATGCCATAGCTCATGCGCGAAGCACCGGACAACATGCGGCACCGAAAACCAAAGCCGTAAAAAAAACCAAAGAAAAATAGGCAGCACGCCACTCGCTTTTCACTGAATAAGAACCCATGACCACCCACGACATCGTCGGCAAACTCTGGAACCTCTGCAACGCCCTCAAGGACGACGGCATCATCTATCATCAGTACGTCACCGAGCTGACCTATCTGTTGTTCCTCAGGATGGCCAAGGAAACCGGCACCGAAGATCATCTCCCCAAAATCATCGCTGGAACGATTTGGAAAATCTCGCCGCACCAGATCGGCTGGAGTCCTACAAGATACTGCTGATTCATCCGGGCGGCCACGGCTCGACGCTGGTGCAGGAAATCTTCGCCAATGCCAGCAGATTCATCAAGAAAGCCGCCACGCTACCCGCCCTTCGTAAATTTTCTCCATTGCGATCGTTCATCATAATTTTTGATTGGCAACATACGGTAATGCCGTACAATTTCTACATGCTCACTATCGCAGAAACAGAAGTTTTTAGCCGATATATGCTCTTCCCCGATCTGATCCGCCTCACCACCTCCAGCTTCCTGGCCTACCGGATGCGCAGCTTCCTGACCGGCTTGGGCATCGCCATCGGCATCACGGCGGTGATACTGCTGACATCCATCGGCGAAGGGCTGCATCAATTCGTGCTGGCCGAGTTCAGCCAGTTTGGCACCAACCTGATCTCGATCCAGCCCGGCAAGACGCAGACACATGGCGCGAACGTGGGCATGTTCGGCTCGGTCAAGCAGTTGACCATCGAAGATGCCGAAGCTTTGCGCCGCTTGCCGAATGTCGAATATGTCGATCCCAGCATGTCGGGCACCGCCGAACTGCGCGCCAACGGCAAGACGCGCCGGACGGTGGTGTATGGGGCGGGGCACGATTTCACCAAGGTGTTATCGAGCAACGTGCAGACCGGCAGCTTCCTGCCCGATGAAGACCCCGCCCAGGCGCGCGCTTTTGTCGTGCTCGGATCAAAAGTGCGCCAGGAATTGTTTGCCGGGCAGAACCCGCTCGGCAGCTATTTGCGCATCAGCGGGCAACGCTACCGGGTGATCGGTGTGATGGAACCCAAGGGGCAGATACTCGGTTTCGATATGGACGACACGGTGATCATCCCCGCCGCGCGCGCGCTGGAATTGTTCAACCGTCCGGGGTTGATGGAAATCCATCTGAGCTATAAACCCGGCGCCGATCTGCAAAGCGTGGTGCGTTCGATCACCGGGCTGCTCAAGGAACGGCACGGGCGCGAGGACTTCACCCTGATACCGCAGGAAAAGGCGCTCGAAGTGTTGGGTTCGGTGCTGGATGTGATTACCTTCGCGGTGGGCGCGCTGGGCGGGATATCCTTGCTGGTGGGCGGCGTCGGCATCCTGACCATCATGACCATGGCCGTCACCGAGCGCACCTCCGAAATCGGTTTGTTGCGCGCCTTGGGCGCGCGCGAACGGCAAGTGTTGACGCTGTTCCTGGGCGAGGCGATGCTGCTGTCCGCGCTGGGAGGGTTGGCCGGGCTGGCATTGGGCGTCGGTATCGCGCAGGCTTTGCACCTGCTGTTTCCGGCCATGCCGGTGCATACCCCGTGGCTGTTTGCCGCCCTTGCCGAACTGAGCGCGGTCACCATCGGCCTTGCTGCCGGAGTGATGCCGGCACGGCGTGCCGCGCAGATGGACCCGGTGGAGGCGTTGCGGACGGAATGAGCAATCCGGTTACTTGCGACATCTTCTGCAACATCATCGATAACTACGGCGACATCGGCGTGTGCTGGCGGCTGGCGCGGCAACTGGCGCACGAGCACGATGTAGCGGTGCGGCTGTGGGTAGATGATTTGGGCAGCCTTGCCAAGCTATGCCCTGAGGTGGATGCACAGCTTGCGCAACAGCGTTGCCGCGGCGTGGAAGTCAGACATTGGACGGACGATGTTTTTTGCCCTCTCTCGGCCTACCGGCCACCCTCTCCCGCTTGCGGGAGAGGGGTTGGGGGAGAGGGTGTCGCGAAAAATGGAAAAATTTCAAGTGTACCCGCAAGGGGTACGCCGTTGGGTTCCCAGCCGTCAAGCGGCGACCCTTCCGCAGTAATACCCGCCGATCTGGTGATTGAGGCCTTTGCCTGCGAATTGCCGGAGTCCTATGTCGCGGCGATGATGAATCATGCACGCCAACCTGTATGGATAAACCTTGAATATTTGAGTGCCGAGGATTGGGTAGCGGGCTGCCACAAGCTGCCTTCTCCCCATCCGCAATTACCGCTGGTCAAATATTTTTTCTTCCCCGGGTTCTCCCCGCAAACCGGTGGGTTGTTGCTGGAACGTGATTTGCTCGCACGGCGCGATGCGTTTCAGAACGATGCCGCGCAGAAGCGCAGTTTTTGGCAGTCCATCGGCATGACCATGCCTGATAAGGCAACGCTCAAGGTGTCGCTGTTCGGATATGAAAATCCAGAGCTGCAAAGTTTGTTCGATGCCTGGACGCGTGGCAACCAACCTGTGCTGTGCCTTGTGCCGGAAGGCCGCATCTTGCCGCAAGCCGGGCAATACTTCGGCGATGCCGCACCGAGCGCAGGCAAAGTTTATGCGAGCGGTAATTTGCAAGTGCGTGTGCTGCCTTTCGTGGAGCAGGAGCGTTACGACGAGCTGCTGTGGGCGTGCGACTGCAACTTTGTGCGCGGCGAGGATTCCTGCGTGCGTGCGCAGTGGGCGGGCAAGCCTTTTATCTGGCACATCTATCCGCAGCACGATGGCGTGCACCTGCAAAAGCTGCGCGCCTTCATGGCGTTGTATTGTGCCGGGCTGCCGCCGGGTGCGGCGCTAGGGCTGCATGGGCTATGGGGTGCGTGGAATGGCGACCAGGGTTTAGGGAAGGCCGCTTCGAGTGCCAATTCCACGTCTGGCTTGCCGGACAGTGGATTGCCTACCTTTGGTGCAGGCTCAGGACAGGCCGCTTCGACAGGCTCAGGACAGGCATGGAACGATTTCTGGTTACACGAATCAATTCTGCGGCAACATGCCCATGATTGGGCGCAGGGACTCTCCGGTAACAGCCTCGCATTGAATCTGCTGGATTTTTTTCGCAGTATTGCATAGAATGCGCGGCTTCAGAATTTAGTTAGGCAGGTGAAACATGAAGATTGCTCAAGAACTCCGCGCCGGCAACGTGGTGATGGTAAACGACCAGCCGCTGGTGGTGCAGAAAGCCGAATACAGCCGCTCCGGGCGCAGCGGCTCGGTGGTCAAGATGAAATTCAAGAATTTGTTGACTGATGCGCCGAGCGAGGCTATTTACCGGGCCGACGATAAATTCGACCAGGTTATTCTGGATCGCAAGGAATGCAGCTATTCTTACTTTGCCGATCCGATGTACGTGTTTATGGACGGCGACTACAACCAGTACGAAGTGGAGCAGGACAACCTGGGTGATGCGCTCAATTACATCGAAGACGGTATGGCCTGTGAAGTGGTGTTCTACAATGAAAAGGCGATTTCCGTTGAATTGCCCAACACGGTTACGCGCGAAATTGTTTACACCGAGCCCGCCGTGCGTGGCGACACTTCCGGCAAGGTGATGAAGCCGGCCAAGATCAATACGGGGTTTGAGTTGCCTGTCGCGGCGTTCTGCGAAATCGGCGACAAGATCGAGATTGACACACGCACCAATGAATTCAAGAAACGTGTAGCAGCTTGATTGGTTTTCGCCTCAAGCAAAAAAGGCAGCCTTGGCTGCCTTTTTTGCTTTTCTGGATGGGATTACTCGATCTTTGCTTTAGCGCGCAATTCAGCAATCAGTTTTTGCACGGCCTGTTGTTGCATGCGCTGTGCGAGTTGAGGTTTGACTTCCTCATAAGAGGGCAGCTTGAGGTCGCGCACGTCTTCCAGCTTGATGATATGCCAGCCGAATTGCGATTGCACCGGCTCGCTTATTTGTCCCTTGTTTAGTTTCATCAGCGCATCGCCAAAAGGTTTTACATACGCGCTGGGGATGTTGCCAACGGCAATCCATCCCAAATCTCCGCCATGTTCTTTGGATCCAGTGTCCTTGGAGCTGTCTTTCGCCAGCTTGTCGAACTTGCCGCCTTTTTTCAGTTTGGCAGCAATGGATTTTGCTTCGCTTTCCTTATCCACCAGGATGTGGCGCACACTGTATTCCTTGCTTCCGAGGTTGTTCTTCAGGCTTTCATACCCCTCTGTGAGATCCTTTTCAGCGACCGGGTGGGTCTTCACATAGTCTTGCACAAATGCGCCTACCAGTACCTGCTGCCTGGATAATTCCAGCAACTGCATGGTTTCGGATTGTTTGTCCAGATTTTGGTTGACTGCTTCCTGTGAAATCAATTCGATGTTGATCAGGTCATCGCGGATGGCCTTGCGCAGTTCCGGAGTGTCCGGCTGGCCTTGTGCCACAACAGCCTTGACGCGCAGGTCCACGCGCTCCTGGGGAATGGATACCGTGGTAGCAGATTTGTTTTCGGCATAAACCGGGTTTACAGCAATGGCGCCCAGGATGGTGAGAGTGGCAAGTTTGAAAATTCTTGGCATAGTGTCCTCGTAAAAAATTAATAATTACAGTTCTTCTGGCGTGCAGGCTGTTATATGCAACGCGTGTATATCGTGTTTCATCATCTCCCCGAGCGCGAAATATACCATACGGTGCCTTGCCACGGTAGGCTTGCCGGCGAATTGCGGCGACACGATTTTGAGTTGGTAATGCCCGCCGCCGTTGCGTGCGCCAGCGTGGCCCGCATGTTTATGGCTGTCATCGGCGATCTCGATTTGTACGGGGCGCAATGATGCCAACCGCGCGCGCATTTGATCGATATGGTTCATGCCGGGAAAACTTTCCTGAAGGGTTTGACCGCAACTTGTGCGTACACTCCCGCAGCCACATAAGGGTCGGCCTGCGCCCAAGCCTCGGCGTCTTGCAGCGAAGCGAATTCCGCCACGATCAGGCTGCCGGAAAAACCCGCAGCACCGGGATCGTTCGCATCCACGGCGGGGAAGGGGCCAGCCATGATCAAACGGCCTTTCTCCTGCAAGGCTTGCAGCCGCGCCACATGCGCGGGGCGCGCGGCCATGCGGATGGCCAGGCTGTTAGCCAAGTCCTGGCCGATGATGGCATACAGCATCAGTTATTTTCCTTTTCTTCGTCCACATATTTCGACAGCGCCAAGGCTTGCAGCACCACGAACACCAGCATCATGCCGGTCGCGCCAAACAGCTTGAAGTTGACCCAGGTATCGGTGGAATAATTAAACGCGACATACAGGTTGACCACGCCGAGAACTGAAAAGAACAAGCTCCAGCTCAAGTTGACGCGGTTCCAAACCCTGATCGGGAGCGTGAGTTTTTCCTGCATCAGTGTGCGCATGAGGTTTTTCTTGAACAGCAGATTGGAAAGCAGCAGTGCGGCAGCGAACACCCAATACAGGATGGTGGGTTTCCATTTGATGAAGGTTTCATCGTGCAGCAGCAGCGTCGCACCACCGAACACGGCGATGATGCAGAAACTTACCCACAGCATGGTGTCTACTTTGCCACGCCGCCACTTGGACCATGCGACTTGCGCGATAGTGGCGGCAATCGCGGTGGCAGTGGCGGCGTAGATTCCGAAAAATTTAAAGGCGGCAAAGAACAGGATGACGGGAAAAAGGTCGAACAGCAGTTTCATGGCTTATTTTCTGTCCAATGCAAGTGAAGTGGAGTTGATGCAGAAACGCAGTTTGGTGGGCCGTGGGCCGTCCTCGAATAGGTGTCCGAGATGGGCATCGCATTTTGCGCAGCGCGCCTCTATGCGTTCCATTCCATGACTGCGATAGGGTGATGCCGCAGGCATCGGGAACCCATCGGCGTCCCCCTTGCGGGGGTTGTTGTCGGGCACCAGTTTCACTGCGTATTCGTTGGTTGCCTGCCAGAAACTCGGCCAGCCGGAGCCGGAATCGAACTTTGATTCGGAATCAAACACGGCACTACCGCAACATACGCAGCGATAAATCCCCGCATCATGGCAATCCCAATACAACCCGGTGAATGGCGCTTCGGTGCCGCATTGGCGGCACACATGGTATTGTTCCGGCGTGAGCTTATCGAGCCATTCGGCGTCAGATTTTTTGATGGATACGGTCATAAGGTGACTACAGAACCTCGCCTGCATAATCGGCCAAACGCGAACGCTCACCGCGCATCAGGGTGACGTGCCCGCTGTGCGCCCAGCCTTTGAAACGGTCCACCACATAAGTCAGGCCGGAGCTGCCTTCGGTGAGGTAGGGCGTGTCTATTTGCGCAATGTTGCCCAGGCACACCACCTTGGTGCCGGGGCCGGCGCGCGTGATCAGCGTCTTCATCTGCTTTGGGGTGAGGTTCTGCGCCTCGTCGATGATCAGGTACTTGTTGATGAAGGTGCGGCCGCGCATGAAGTTGAGCGACTTCACTTTAATCCGCGAACGGATCAGGTCGCGCGTCGCGGCGCGCCCCCATTCACCGCCATCGTCATCGGACTTGTTGAGCACATCCAGGTTATCGTCCAGTGCACCCATCCACGGTGTCATTTTCTCTTCCTCGGTGCCCGGCAAAAATCCGATGTCCTCGCCCACCGGCACGGTGACGCGGGTGATGATGATCTCCGAATACAGCTTCCGTTCCAGTGTCTGCATCAGCCCGGCGGCCAGCGTCAGCAACGTCTTGCCAGTGCCCGCCTGGCCGAGCAGGGTGACGAAATCAATTTCAGGGTTCATCAGCAGGTTGAGCACAAAATTCTGCTCGCGGTTGCGCGCTGTAATGCCCCAGATGGCATTTTTGTGGTGAGTGTAATCGGTCAGCGTGCGCAACGTGGCGGCGTTGCCTTCCTGTGCGGTCACCACAGCATAAAACGGGTTGCCACCGTTTTCCTGATACACGAACTGGTTTACCAGCAAATCGCGGCACAGCGGCCCATTGATGTTGTAAAAAGTATGGCCGTCTTGCAAGCCTGACTTCATGTCCTTGCCATTCTTATCCCAGAAGTCCTGCGGCAATGCCAGCACGCCGGTGTAAAGCAGGTCGGTGTCTTCCAGCACCTTGTCGTTGAAATAATCCTGCGCGGACAGGCCCAGCGCGCGCGCCTTGATGCGCATGTTGATGTCCTTGCTGACCAGGATCACCGCGCGTTTGGGCTGCTGCTTTTGCAGGAAAATAACCACGCCGAGAATGGCATTGTCGGCCTTGCCATGCTCCAGCGTGGGCGGCAACTCGTGGTTGATGAACTCGGTTTGCAGGAACAGGCGCCCGGTGGCGGCCCCGCTGTTTTGCGCCTGCAGCGGGATGCCTTGCCCGATGTCGTGCGCGGTCTCGCTGACTATCGTATCGAGGAAACGGCTGGCCTGGCGCGCATTGCGCGCGACTTCGGACATGCCCTTCTTGCCGTTGTCCAGCTCTTCCAGCACGAACATGGGCAGGTAAACGTCATGCTCCTCGAAGCGGAACAGGCTGGTGGGGTCGTGCATCAGCACATTGGTGTCCAGCACGAAAAGCTTGGTGGCGGCATTCGGGGCGGAAGATGTCTTGCGGGCTTGCATAATGTTCCTTGGGCTTATAGGGGCTGAACGAATTCCAGTACTTCCTGGGCGTGGCCGTCGGCCTTGATGCCGCGCCATTCGCGACGCAACACACCACGCTTGTCGAGCACGAAGGTGCTTCGCTCAATGCCGCGTACCTGTTTGCCGTACATGTTTTTCAGCTTGATCACGCCAAATTGTTCACACACCGTTTCTTCGGTATCGGAAAGCAGGGCGAACGGCAGGTCAAACCTGGCCTTGAAATTTTCGTGCGACTTGATGCTGTCGCGCGAAATGCCCACTACCTCGCAACCGGCTTTCTGGAACTCCGCGTACAGGTCGCGGAATTGCTGGCTCTCGGTGGTGCATCCAGGCGTGTTGTCCTTCGGGTAAAAATAAATCACCAGCAATTTGCCGTGTGCGGCAGTGAGGTTGAAAGTTACTCCGCCGGTGGCGGGCAGAGTGAAGTCTGGAACTTGGTCGGGCATCAAAACTCCTGTGAATTGTTGCCATTGTTGACAAAATTGTCGGGCATGGCAAGCGCTTCTTCAGCCAGCCGGTTGAAATCCTGTCCGTTCAAGTTGTTAAGGACGAGGACATGCGCACTGTCGTAATTCGCATAATTCCTGTGTATGGATTTATTGTAGGCGGGGTCGTAATGCAGTTCCAGCAGTTCGGCGATGAATTCGTCCCATGCTTGCGCCTTGCACAGCGAGTGCCAGTGCGCCAGCAGCTCGCTGGAATACATTCCCTGCAGGCGGTCGAGGTTTGCCGCGAGCAAATCCGGCGCACCCAGAAAATGCGCATAGTCCTCGCGCAGCAGCGCCACACGCACCGCAACCGGGCTTTCCAGGCGAATACATGGGCTGCTCCACATGGCCAGAATGAGCGTATCGGGAACACGGAGCGCACCGATCTTTTTGCTTTCTGACTCGACATAAACCGGCAGTGCGGGATCGAAAAACTCCAGCCTTGACAGCAACTGGCTATCGAAGCTTTTTTGCGAGGGCTGCGCCTCGCCCGGCATATCGCCCAGCACCGAGCCGCGATGCCGTGCGATTTCTTCCAGATCCAGCACCTGCGCGCCCGCCTGTTGCAACGCGGTGAGCAGGCGGCTCTTGCCACTGCCGGCCAGTCCGCACAGCACGCGAAAGGAGAATTTTTCCGGTAATGTTTGGAGTTGTTGCAATACATGATGGCGATAACTTTTGTAGCCACCATCGAGCCGCTCGGCGGCAAAACCGATCTGGCGCAGGATGTGCGTCATTGCGCCGCTGCGCTGGCCACCGCGCCAGCAGTAGATCAGCGGGTGCCATGACTTGGGTTTGTCCAGCCACTTGTATTCAAGATGGTGTGCAATGTTGCGCGCGACCAGCGCCGCGCCGATCTTCTTGGCCTCAAACGGCGATTGCTGGTATAGCGTGCCGACGCGTATGCGCTCCGCATCACTCAGCACCGGGTAATTGATCGCACCGGGGATATGATCTTCGGCATATTCGGATGGCGAGCGCACATCCACAATCTCGCTAAATTCGTGCAGTTGCGCTACGGTTGCCAGCCCTGAATATTTCACTGATACCTACTTTGGAACATGATGACAAAAGCGGATTATATGTGTCTTGCACCTGGAACTGGAGAAAGCGTGTTTTGCAATTTACAGGATTAAATTCGATGTGGTCATTGGCCCTGATCCATGGGCTATCATTTGTTGGATGATCTGGTGGTGAACCCGGATTTGTCTGTGCATCATTAAAGGCTGTTGGGTTACTTCACCGCATTATAACCATATCAGCGCATTTCAATCCGCTCAGCACCGCCCCCTCCAGCGTAGCCGGATAATCGCCCGCTGTGTAGTCGCCAGCCAGCAGCAGGTGGGGCAGCACGGTCTGTTGTGGCGGACGTTGCAGGTTAGGTGAGCAGCAAAACGTGGCGCGCTTTTCGGCGATGACCTTGAACCATTCCGGTTGCTTGGCGATGCCAAATTCTTCGCTGAGTTCGGCGATCACTTTTTGCGCCAATTCATCTTGAGACAATTCCTGATGGATGCCTTCCGCGCTGATGACGGCGGCGAGCAGGCCGTGCTGGCCGCTGATACGCCCCTTGTCGAACAGCCACTGGCTATAGCGTTGATGCAGGCCGAGCATGGCATGTGGCAGAGTGACGTGGGCGGGATATTGCAAGTACACGGTGTAGATCGGTTGATGCTGCAAGGCTTCGATTTGTGCGACTGTGTTTTCGAGTATGGAAATCGGGTTCAGTAGTTTGGCTGCGGCCACTGGAGAGGTGGCGCAGATGACTTGGCTGAATTGTGCCGTGCCTTGTGCGCTGGTTATTACCATACCGTTTTCAATCGGGCGTAGCGTTTCCACGCCGCAAGTGGTGAATACCTTGCCGCCATGCTGCTCGACATAATTTGCGGCGCGTTGCGGGAACAGCGCGGAGAAATTCAGGCGCGGCAGCAGGATGTCGCTATCGCCGCGCGCGCCGTGCAGGCTGTCGCGCAGCACGTTGAGCAGCACTTGCGCGGAAGCCTTGTGGATAGGCGTGTTCAACGCGGCGATGCACAGCGGCTCCCAGAGCAGGTGGATCAGGTCAGCAGTCTGGTTATGTTCGCGCAACAGAGCGAGCGCGGTCGTGTCGCGTGGCAATTTGAATCGTATGCCGCGCATGGCGAGCATGAAACGCGCCGCATTCAGACGTTCGCTGAACGACAAACCTTGTGCGGCCAGCAAACCGATCAGAATAACCAGCGAGTTGGTTGGCGTCTTTTGCCAACCTGCTCCAATGGCTAATTGTTCTATCAGATGCAGCGGGGCGGGCAGGCGAGCAGTTTTGAGTTCAAAGCGCTGGTGCAGGGTGAGTTGCAGCGGCAGGCGCAGGAAATCATTTTCGATATTGCCGCCGACATGTTCGATGAGTTGCAGTGTGTGGCGATAGCAGCCGAGCAGGATGTGCTGGCCGTTGTCGAGTTGGGTGTCGTTGTGCCAGATACTGCGCGCCCTCCCGCCGAGCTGTTTGGCGCTTTCGAATACAGTAACCGGGATGCCGCGTTCAGCCAGCGTGACAGCGGCGGTCATGCCCGCGTAGCCGCCGCCTATTACGGCGACGCGGGGCTTTTGAATGTTGCTCATGGCACTTTGTACGCCGTTCGTGGTGTGTGTTTAACCGGCGATTAGTTTGGCAAACTTGCAGGAGTTATTATCCGAAAAATTCCTTGACTTTATCCATCCATGATTTCGCTCGCGGGTTGTGGCGTGCGCTGTCTTTCTCGTTAATCGCCTCGAATTCATGTAGCAGTTCCTTCTGGCGCTCGGTGAGATTGACCGGGGTTTCCACCACCACATGGCAATGCAGGTCGCCATAGGCTGAGCTGCGCACACCCTTGATGCCCTTGCCGCGCAGGCGGAAGGTTCTTCCGGATTGCGTTTCGGGTGGAATCTTGATGCGTGCAGAGCCATCCAGCGTAGGTATCTCGATCTCACCGCCCAGCGCGGCAGTGGCAAAGCTGACCGGCATTTCGCAGTGCAGGTCATTGTGGTCGCGCTGGAACACCGCGTGCTGCGCGATGTGGATGGCTACGTACAGATCACCCGGCGGGCCGCCGTTCACACCGTGCTCGCCTTCGCCGGACAAGCGGATGCGGTCGTCGTTATCCACGCCCGCCGGAATCTTCACTGACAGTGTTTTGTGTTGCTTGACGCGTCCGTTGCCCTGGCAATCCTTGCAGGGTGAGGCAATCATTTTGCCGGTGCCGTGGCAGCGCGGGCAGGTCTGTTGAATCGAGAAGAAGCCCTGCTGCATGCGTACCTGGCCATGCCCGCTACAAGTGGTGCAAGTGGTCGGGCTGGTGCCGGCTTTTGCCCCGCTGCCGTGGCAGGTTTCACATTCGACCATAGTCGGCACGCGAATCTGCGTCTCGGTTCCGCGCGCGGCCTGTTCCAGCGTGATTTCCAAGTTATAGCGCAGGTCGGCGCCGCGGTGCACGTTGCTGCGTCCCCCGCCGCCGCCGCGCCCACCACCGAAGATGTCGCCGAAGATGTCGCCGAAATCAAAACCGCCCGCACCGCCGCCGAAACCGCCTGCGCCCATCCCCGCGTCGGAAGCGGCGTGGCCATACTGGTCATAGGCGGCGCGTTTCTGCGCGTCGCTTAAGACCTCATAAGCTTCCTTGGCTTCCTTGAAGTGATCCTCGGCCTTGGGGTTGTCCGGGTTGCGGTCGGGATGGTGTTTCATCGCCAGCTTGCGATAAGACTTCTTGATTTCTTCGTCCGATGCGTCCCGGTTGACGCCCAGCACTTCGTAATAATCTTTTTTAGCCATAGTCGTTAGTCGTTAGTCACTAGTCGCTAGTTGAAAAGCAAACCACCAGGGTTAACTAACGACTAACGTCTAACGACTACCCGCTTGTTTTTATTTTTTATCCTTCACTTCAGTGAACTCGGCATCCACCACATCGCCTTCTTCCTTCTTCGGTTCGGCGTGCGCACCACCGGCTTCGCCAGCCTGTTGTGCCTTGGCTTGTTCGGCTGCGTACATCTTTTCGCCCAGCTTCTGCGCGGCAGTGGCGAGCGCTTCCGCCTTGGCATCAATAGCAGTTTTGTCGTCGCCTTTTACCGCTTCTTCGGCTTCCTTCAAGGCGGCTTCTACTTTGCCCTTTTCTTCGGCATCCAACTGTTCGCCGTATTCCTTCATGGATTTCTGCGTGGAATGGATCAAGGCATCCAGTTGGTTGCGCGCAGTGACCAACTCAATCGCCTTGTGGTCTTCTTCGGCATGCGCTTCGGCATCCTGCACCATGCGCTGGATTTCCGCTTCAGATAAACCGGAACTTGCCTGGATCTTGATCTTGTTCTCTTTGCCGGTGGCCTTGTCCTTGGCGGATACATGCAGAATGCCGTTGGCGTCAATATCAAAGGTGACTTCGATTTGCGGCATACCGCGCGGTGCAGGCGGAATGTCGGAGAGATTAAACTGCCCCAGGCTTTTGTTACCGGAAGTGACTTCGCGCTCGCCTTGCAGCACGTGGATAGTCACCGCATTCTGGTTGTCATCGGCGGTAGAAAACACCTGCGAAGCCTTGGTCGGAATGGTGGTGTTTTTCTTGATCAGCTTGGTCATCACTCCGCCCAGGGTTTCAATACCCAAGGACAGCGGGGTCACATCCAGCAACAGCACATCCTTCACTTCGCCTTGCAACACGCCGCCCTGAATCGCTGCGCCAACGGCGACGGCCTCGTCCGGGTTCACATCCTTGCGCGGCTCCCTGCCGAAAAATTCCTTCACCTTCTCTTGCACCATCGGCATGCGTGTCTGGCCGCCTACCAGAATTACGTCGGCAATATCGGAGATGGAAACGCCCGCATCCTTCATGGCGATCTTACATGGTTCGATGGTGCGTGCGATCAGTTCATCCACCAAGCTTTCCAGTTTCGCGCGCGTGATTTTCACCGCCAGGTGTTTCGGGCCGCTGGCGTCCGCCGTGATGTACGGCAGGTTCACTTCGGTTTGCTGTGCGCTGGACAGTTCGATCTTGGCTTTTTCAGCCGCATCTTTCAGGCGTTGCAGTGCGAGCATGTCCTTCTTCAGGTCGATGCCGGTTTCCTTTTTAAATTCGTCCACCAGATGTTCAATGACGCGCATGTCAAAATCTTCACCGCCAAGAAAGGTGTCGCCGTTGGTGGACATCACTTCGAACTGGTGCTCGCCTTCAATTTCAGCAATGTCGATGATGGAAATGTCGAATGTGCCGCCGCCCAAGTCATACACCGCGATCTTGCGGTCGCCTTCCTGTTTGTCCAAGCCGAAAGCCAGTGCGGCTGCGGTGGGTTCGTTGATGATGCGCTTCACTTCCAGGCCGGCGATGCGCCCGGCATCCTTGGTAGCCTGACGTTGTGCGTCGTTGAAGTAAGCGGGTACCGTAATCACCGCTTCCGTCACCGACTCGCCGAGGTAGTCCTCAGCGGTCTTTTTCATTTTCATCAGCACTTGCGCGGAAACTTCCGGTGCGGAAATTTCTTTGTTATGTACTTTAACCCACGCATCGCCATTCTTGGCCTTGACGATGCTAAACGGAACCATGGCAATATCCTTCTGCACCATCTTCTCATCAAAGCGGCGGCCAATCAGGCGCTTCACGCCATATAGCGTATTCTTGGGGTTGGTCACCGCCTGGCGCTTGGCGGGCGCGCCCACCAGCACTTCGCCATCCTCCATGTAGGCGACGATGGACGGCGTGGTGCGCGTGCCCTCGGCGTTCTCGATCACCTTGGTCTTGCCGTTTTCCATGATGGCCACACAAGAGTTCGTAGTGCCCAAGTCAATACCGATAATTTTTCCCATGATGCTTTCCTTTCAGTTGAATGCGTAAAAGTCAAAACCTGTTGTTGCTGCCTTGCCGCTTAAAGTGAGGGCTGAGTGGGGTATTTCAAGTCCTTAGCTAGTAGCTTGTAGCAAAGCCGGGTTTGGCTACAAGCCACTCGCTACGAGCTACCGGCTCATTCTTTGGCTTTCGCCACCACCACCAGCGCCGGGCGCAGCACGCGGTCATTTAGTAGATAACCCTTTTGCATCACGCTCACTACCGTGTTGGCTTCCTGGGTGCTTTCCAGCATGCCGATGGCCTGGTGCTTATGCGCATCGAATTTTTCTCCGACCGGGTTGATTTCAGTAATGTTGAACTTCTCGAATACGCTGGCGAGTTGTTTGAGCGTCAGTTCCATGCCGCTCTTGAAGCTTTCCACCGTGGCGGACTGCACCGCCAGGCCGGCTTCCAGGCTGTCCTTTACCGCCAGCATTTCATTGGAGAATCGCTCCACGGCAAATTTATGCGCCTTGCTGACATCATCCTGAGCGCGCCTGCGGATATTCTCTCCCTCGGCTTTGGCATACATCCAGGCGTCGTAATGTTCCTGCGCCTTGCGTTCTGCTCCCTTGAGCATCTCTTCCAGGCTGGGCATGACTTCCGGCGCGTTTGTGGCGGCGGGTTCGGCGTTTGCCGGAGATGCTTTCTGTCCGATTTGCGGGTTGGTTTCGTTTTGTTCCATCATGCTTCTCCAAAATTCGACTGGGGGCAAATTGAGGCAATTTTCCGGGTTTCAAGGGTGCGCAGCAAAATTATTTTCTTCACGTGAGATAATGCGTTCCATTCAGATGTAGCATCGCTATGTATTTAAGCGCGTCATTCCCGCGCATAACCAGCGACTTGGTTGGCGTCTTTTGACAACCTAGTCGAATGGCTAGTAGTTTCATCAGGCGGGAATCCAGCAGTTTTACCCATTGTTTTTAGGATTTTTCCTGCAAAGAGCTTTTATACCAGCACCTGTAGGAGCGCAGCTTGCTGCGCGATGAGCAATCGCCCGACAAGTCAGGCTCCTACGGTGTATGGACTATCTGGGTTTATAGAAGCCCCCAAGAGTTAACTATCACGCAAGGCAACAGTGTCCAACAAAAACTACCACTGGCGCATTGCCGGGTTTTACTTCTTTTACTTCGCCTTTGTAGGCATGTTCTCGCCCTACTGGAGCCTGTACCTGAAGTCTATCCAGTTCGATGCGGTGCAGATCGCCATCCTGATGTCGGTGGCGCCGGTGATGCGGATGATTGCGCCCAACATTTGGGGCTGGCTGGCCGACCGCACCGGCAAACGCCTGCTGGTGGTGCAGATTGCCGCAGCCTTGGGCGCGCTGAGTTATCTGGGCGTGTTTGCAACCACCAGCTTTTACGGCATGCTGCTGGTGCTGGGGCTGATGAGTTTTTTCTGGAGCGCCTCCATGCCGCTGGTGGAGGCGACCACACTGACTTATCTGGGCAAGGACGCGGCACATTACGGGCGCATCCGCTCCTGGGGTTCGGTCGGTTTCATCGTGGCCGTGCTGGGGCTGGGCTATGCCTTCGATTACATCGCCATCGGCTGGGTGCTGTGGGCTGGGCTGTTCATCATGCTGGGCATCTTGTTCTTCTCGCGCCAGATTCCGCCGACCGAAGTGCTGGCGCACCATACGGATAGCCAGCCGATCATGCGCATCGTGTTGCAACCTCACGTTCTGGCATTATTGGGCGCGTGTTTTCTGATGTCCGTTGCACACGGCCCGTATTACACTTTTTTCTCGATTTATCTGGTCGAACACGGCTATGCCAAAAGCGCGGTGGGCTGGCTGTGGGCGCTCGGCGTAATCTGCGAGATCGGCGTGTTTTTTCTGATGCCGTGGCTGATGCGGCGCTATACCCTGCCGCAAATCCTGATGGTGAGTTTTATCTGTGCCATGCTGCGTTTCATATTGATCGGATGGGGCGTGGATTTTCTGTGGCTGCTGCTCATCGCGCAAGTGTTGCATGCCGCAACCTTCGGCGCATTCCATGCGGCGGCGGTGGCGCTGATACACCACTTCTTCCAGGGACGGCACCAGTCCAAGGGCCAGGCTTTGTTTGGCAGCATCACCTACGGTGCAGGCGGCATGTTGGGGGGCTTGGCCAGCGGCCCGATATGGCAACATTACGGCGCCAGCGTGCTGTATTCGTGCAGTGCAGGCGCGGCGTTGCTGGGGTTGTTGCTGGTGTGGATTAAGCCGGGCATGGAACGCAGTTAGAATATCGGCACCGAACCGCAACCTGGTTTTTTATAGAGCGAGCAGGAGATAATGAATGGAATGCAAAAACAGGAATATTGTCGCCAGTATCTGCATGGCAGCTTTATCAGGAATGGCATATGCGGGCAATACCGTGCAGGACATCGCAATTCCGTCCATAACCAGCCCTTACACCCATGGCGGCAAATCATACATGCTGACATCGAACGATGCTGGAGCCGCCCGGAAGCAGGCAAGCGCAGCTCCGGCAATCCAGGCGGCAGAATTTGAGCCGCCGATATTTTCGGGTAGCAATGCCCACAAATATCTGGGGTTGGGAACGCTGGCGTTAGTCATTGCAACGGCGATTGCCCCGAAACCTCCCGAAGTCGAAGACAGGGCGCCGACCCAGGCGGAGATCGATGCGCAGAAATCAAGCACTCACGCAAAATTGGGACGTGCGGCGGCGGCGATGGCTGCCGCCACGGTGACGACCGGATTGCTGGCGCACTGGGGCGACTTTCATCTGGAGGACGGCTGGGCCGATCCGGATAATATGCACGCGATGCTGGGCACCGCAGGTGCGTTGGCCATGCTTTATGCGGTATCCAAAGCGCCTGGCGGCGGACATGCGGGCATGGGGTTGGCGGGCGGTGTCGCCATGGGTGTTGCCGTAAAATTGACCTGGTAACGGGGTGTGATGATGAAAAATAAATTGAAGGCCATCGCATTGTTGGCTTGCGCGCTGTCAATGCATGGCGCTTATGCCGAGGCAGAGGAAAACTTTGTGCTCTGGCTGCTTAATTTCGAGCGCACCAAAGAGGTGAAGCCGGTCACCAACAAACAATACCAGGACGAATGTGGCGCATGCCATTTTGCCTATCAACCGGGGTTATTGCCTGCGAGATCATGGGAGAAGCTCCTGAACGTCGAAGCGTTGCGCGATCACTTCGGTGACAACGCCGAGATGGACAAAGACACCATGCGGGCCATCCATGATTATGCGGTGGAGAATGCCGCCGACAAATCCTTTTACAAGCGCTCACGCAAGATTGCCGTGGCCACGGAAAACGGCCCGGCGCCGCTGCGTATCATCGAGCTGCGCTACATTGAACGCAAGCACCATGACATCCCCGAGAGGATGATCAAGGGCAACCAGGGCGTGAAGTCGCTGAGCTATTGTAACAAGTGCCACACCCAGGCCGCGAAGGGCGTGTTTGATGCAGATACCGTGTCTATCCCGAATTACCCCAAGTGGGATGATTAGCCTTGCCCGCCCAATTCTCCGACTTCTACAACAGCCTCGACCCCGACCCGGCCAAGCGCGGCAAACAGTTCGAGCGCTTCGTTCTGTGGTTCTTCAAGGCCGATCCCGAATGGGCTACGCAAGTTGACCAGGTGTGGTTGTGGGATGAATGGCCGGGACGCCGGGGGCCGGACTGCGGCATTGACCTGGTCATGCTCCACAAAAACGGCGACCACTGGGCGGTGCAGGTCAAGTGCTACGCGCCCGGCTACGACATCACCAAACACGATGTGGATACATTTCTCAGCGAGTCTAGCCGCAAGGAAATTATTACTCATCGCCTGCTGATCGCCACCACCGACGGAATCGGCGCAGGGTATCGTTAATCAGCGTCTGTTAGCACACAGTCAGCATATGGCCGACGTTCGATATGCCACCCTTGTGCGATGTAATCGTGAATCTCAGCAAGGTCCAGTTTGGCTCGCGGGGTGTCAGGTTCGAGCCAAGTCAGTAATGCGCGTCCGGGCTTGATAGTTCGAATTGACTGAGGAAACGTGACAAAGGATACTCCGGGTCGTGCGGTTGAATTTCCTGTTCTTCTTTGCCCCATTACTACAGCACATAGGTGCCGGAATGAAGCCTGTAGAGATTACAAATGCGCTACAAATCAATCGCCCGGAGATGGGTGATTTTGCAGGGGTTGGCCTGTATCGGCTGCTGAGGTTGGTCGCAATGGAGGACATCTTGGGTGCGGGTGCTTCTGCCATCAGCTATTACGCCGGTAAGAAATTGGGAAAAGACTTGAAATTAAAGCAGCTTGACGATTTCTTGGCGTTGTGTGAGCAGCTCAGGATTGGTCGGATTGCAATTCCGGTCATGACCAAAAACCATATCCATGTCGACGTGTACGAATGTGTGACCTGCGCGGGGCTTACCCCCGTCGGACGTTGCCTGTGCCATTTTGAAGGCGGGCTGGTTGCCGGGGCGGTTGAGGGTATCTTGGGCAAAACGACCCAGGCAAGAGAGGTTTCCTGCATTGGCGGGTTGGGTCATGACAGTTGTGGTTTTGACTTGAAGATTGCCCTTTAACATCATCTCTTCGTTCCAGTTATCCGATCAAGCTTCCCGATGCCATCATCGTGGCAACAGCTTTGACGCAGAGCTTGAAATTGATGACCCGTAATCAAGCTGATTTTGAACGCATCGCTGGACCGACTATCATCAACCCATTTGTGATCGCCCCGTAATCTGAGGCAACGGACGACCCGGGGTCAACAAAGCTCGCGACACAATTCACGGGCACAAGCTGTCAAGCAGCCCCCCGTTGTGGCATAATCGCGCGCTCTAAAAACGGTAACAACATGAGCGCGCAAACTCTTTACGACAAACTCTGGAATTCTCACGTGGTGCGGCAGGAAGCCGACGGCACCGCGCTGGTTTATATTGACCGCCATCTGGTGCATGAAGTAACTAGCCCCCAGGCCTTTGAGGGCTTGAAACTGGCCGGGCGCAAGTTGTGGCGCACTGCTTCGATCCTGGCGGTGGCCGACCATAACGTGCCGACCACCGGACGGGCGCGGGGCATTGCCGATCCCATTGCGCGTTTGCAGGTGGAAACGCTGGACAGAAATTGCGCCGAGTTAGGGGTGAACGAATTCAAGATGTCCGATGTGCGCCAGGGCATCGTGCATGTGATCGGGCCGGAGCAGGGCGCGACCTTGCCGGGCATGACGGTGGTATGCGGCGATTCGCATACCAGCACGCACGGCGCGTTCGCTGCGCTGGCGTTCGGCATCGGCACGTCCGAGGTCGAGCATGTGATGGCGACGCAATGCCTGCTGATGAAAAAATCCAGGGTTATGCAGGTGTCGGTGGAAGGCGCTTTAGGCAAGGGCGTGAGCGCTAAGGACATCGCGCTGGCGGTGATCGGCAAGATTGGTACGGCAGGCGGCACGGGCTATGCGATAGAATTTGCCGGCAGCACAATACGCAGCCTTTCCATGGAAGGGCGCATGACGTTGTGCAATATGGCGATTGAGGCAGGCGCGCGCGCAGGCATGATCGCGGCAGACGACACGACTGTTGATTACCTCAAGGGGCGTCCGTTTGCGCCGCAGGGTGAAATGTGGGACAAGGCGGTAGCTTACTGGCGCACGCTGCACAGCGATGCGGGCGCGCAATTTGACGCAGTGGTGCGCCTGGATGCCGCGCAAATCAAGCCGCAAGTGACTTGGGGCACCTCGCCGGAAATGGTGGTGGCAGTGAATGGGCGCGTGCCTGATCCGGCGAACATGAGCGATGCGGTGAAGCGCGAGGGTGCGGAGCGCGCCTTGCACTATATGGGTTTGAAGGCGAACACGCCGATCACGGAAATCAAGATAGACAAAGTATTCATCGGTTCCTGCACCAATGCGCGCATCGAGGATTTGCGCGCTGCGGCGGCGATTGCGCAGGGCAAGCATGTCGCTGCGAATGTGAAGCTGGTGATGGTGGTGCCGGGTTCCGGGCTGGTCAAGCAGCAGGCCGAGCGCGAGGGACTGGACAAGATTTTCGTCGCGGCGGGCTTTGAGTGGCGCGACCCTGGCTGTTCGATGTGCCTGGCAATGAACGACGATAGGTTAGCCTCCGGCGAGCGTTGCGCCTCGACTTCCAACCGCAACTTCGAGGGGCGGCAGGGGCCGGGCGGGCGCACCCATTTGGTGAGTCCGGAAATGGCGGCAGCCGCCGCGATTGCCGGACATTTTGTTGATGTAAGTTTGATTAAATAAAGGAGCAGGCGATGAAAGCGATAGCATGGTTTGTGGCGGCACTTTTGTTGGCGGGTTGCAATACTTTTGAAGGTTTGGGCAAGGACATCAAAAAAGGCGGTGAGACAATAGAAAAGGCAGCCACCAAGTAATGCAGAAATTTACTGTGCTGGATGGGCTGGTTGCACCATTGGATCGCGCCAACGTCGATACCGATGCGATCATCCCGAAACAATTTTTGAAATCCATCAAGCGCTCTGGCTTCGGTCCGAATGCATTCGACGAATGGCGTTATCTGGATCACGGCGAGCCGGGTATGGACAACAGCAAGAGGATACCCAACCCGGATTTCGTGCTGAACCAGCCACGCTACCAAGGCGCGCAGGTTTTGCTGGCGCGCGAAAACTTCGGCTGTGGTTCGTCGCGCGAACACGCGCCGTGGGCGCTGGAAGACTACGGTTTCCGCGCCATTATCGCGCCGAGTTTTGCCGACATCTTTTTCAACAACTGCTTCAAGAACGGCTTGTTGCCGATTCGTCTTGATGCGGAAAAAGTGGATGCGTTGTTCAAGGCGGTGGAGGCGAATGTCGGCTACAAGCTGAGGATTGATCTGGAGCGGCAGACCATCAACGCGCCGGATGGCACGGTGTACAAGTTTGAAGTGGAAGCCTTCCGCAAGCATTGTTTGTTGAACGGGCTGGACGACATCGGCCTGACCTTGCAGCATGTGGGCGAGATCAAGGCTTACGAGGCGAAGCATCGCGCCGCGCAGCCGTGGCTGTAATGTTGTCATTCCCGCCTGCGCGGGGGTGGTGGAAAATTGATTTGATTGGAAGAGAGAAATGAAGATTGCAGTTTTGCCCGGTGATGGCATCGGCCCGGAAATCGTAGCCCAGGCTGCCAAGGTGCTGGAAGCCTTGCGCAGTGACGGCCTGCATATCGAACTGGAAGATGCGCACATCGGCGGCGCAGGTTATGACGCGGCGGGCGACCCGTTTCCTGCCGCGACTGAAAAATTGGCACTTGCAGCCGACGCGGTGCTGCTCGGTGCGGTGGGCGGTTATCAATACGATACGTTGCCTCGCCCCATGCGCCCGGAGCAAGGCCTGCTGCGCATACGCAAAGGGCTAGGGTTGTTCGCCAACCTGCGCCCTGCCATGGTGTATTCGGAGCTGGTCAACGCTTCCAGCCTGAAACCGGAACTCGTGTCCGGCCTGGACATCATGATCCTGCGTGAGCTGACGGGTGATATTTATTTCGGCCAGCCGCGCGGCATCCGCAAGCTGGACAACGGCGAGCGGCAAGGGTTTGACACCATGCTGTACAGCGAATCCGAAATTCGCCGTGTGGCGCATGTCGGGTTCAGGATCGCGATGAAGCGGAATAAAAAAGTATGCTCGGTGGATAAGGCCAACGTGCTGGATACCAGCATGTTGTGGCGCGAAATCGTGGCCGAAGTGGCAAAGGAATACCCGGCAGTCGAGCTGTCGCACATGTACGTGGACAATGCCGCAATGCAACTGGTGCGCGCGCCCAAGCAGTTCGACGTGATCCTGACCGGCAATATCTTTGGCGACATCTTGTCCGATGAGGCGTCCATGTTGACCGGCTCCATCGGTATGCTGCCATCCGCTTCACTGGATGCGAACAACAAGGGTTTATATGAGCCTTGTCATGGTTCAGCGCCGGATATTGCGGGCAAAAATATCGCCAATCCGCTGGCGACGATTTTGTCAGTGGCGATGATGATGCGCTATACTTTCGCGCGCGAAGACATCGCTCAGCGTGTCGAAACGGCGGTGCGCAAGACGCTGCAACAGGGGTTGCGCACGGCAGATATTGCTGAGGCGGGTATGCAGAAAATTGGTACGGCAGAGATGGGCGATGCGGTGGTTAAAAACCTGTAGGGGCGTAAGGCATTACGCCCACACAGCTGGTAGCCAAGCGGGTTTGCTACCAGCTACACGCTACCGGCTACAAGCTTAAATATTTGAGAGAAGAAACAAATGAGCAAGCAATACGATGTATGCATATTGGGCGCAACCGGTGCGGTGGGTGAGGCAATGTTGTCCATTCTGGAGCAGCGCAAATTTCCGGTGCGCAATCTTTACCCGCTAGCTTCCAGCCGTTCTGCCGGTTCCAAAGTGACATTTCATGGCAAGGAAATCCCTGTGCTGGATGTGGAGGGCTTTGATTTTTCCCAGGCGCAGATCGGTTTGTTTTCCGCAGGGGGCAGCGTGTCGGCAAAGTATGCGCCTATTGCCGCCGCCGCAGGGTGTGTGGTGATCGACAACACGGCGCATTTCCGTTACGACGACGATATTCCGCTGGTGGTGCCGGAAGTGAATCCCCATGCCATCGCGCAATACAAAAACCGCGGCATCATCGCCAATCCGAACTGTTCCACCATCCAGATGCTGGTGGCGCTGAAACCTATTCATGATGCGGTTGGTATAGAACGCATCAACGTTGCAACTTATCAGGCAGTGTCCGGCACCGGCAAGGAAGCCATTGATGAATTGGCGGATCAGACCCGCGCACTGTTCAATCATCAGGATGTGACGGTCGAGGTTTACCCCAAACGCATCGCGTTCAACGTGTTGCCGCACATTGATGTGTTCATGGACAACGGCTACACCAAGGAAGAAATGAAAATGGTGTGGGAGACCCGCAAGATCATGGAAGACGACAGCATCATGGTGAACCCGACCGCAGTGCGGGTGCCGGTGTTCTACGGCCATTCCGAAGCGGTGCACATCGAGACGCGCAAGAAGATCACTGCCGACGAAGCGCGCGCCTTGCTGGAAAAGGCACCTGGCGTGCAGGTGGTGGACAAGCGCGAACCGGGCGGTTATCCAACCGCCATCGAAGCGGCGGGGCAAGACGCGACGCTGGTCGGGCGCATCCGTGAGGATATATCGCACCCGCGCGGCCTGAATCTGTGGGTGGTGAGTGACAATTTGCGTAAGGGCGCGGCGCTTAATAGTATCCAGATCGCCGAGATTTTGATTGAAAAATACATGCATTAGCGCATTATGTGCAAAACATTTTTAGCTTGTGCTGATAACCCTATGATGTTATGTTATTTGTCCTTTTAAATGCATAAAGGTGGCAGTGTGCTGAAATCAATCATCAAAACGTTTGGGCTTATAGCCGGTTTGGCCTTCTCAGGCGTTGTCTGTGCCATGGGCATAGGCGGCATTAGTGTGGTTACCTCTTTGGGGGAACCCCTGAAGGCTGAAATTGAACTGATAGAAGTAGGCAAGGAAGAAAAAAACAGCTTGTCTGCGCACTTGGCTTCTCCTGAGGCTTTCAAGGGCGCAGGTATAGATTATCCCAGCAACCTGCCCAAATTGAAGTTTCAGCTCGAGTCTCGTGCCAATGGCGAGCACTATCTCAAGGTGACTTCCGTACAGCCCGTTAATGAGCCATTTGTCAGCATACTGGTGGAATTGACCTGGTCGTCCGGCAGGCTGATGCGCGAATATACTTTCCTGCTGGATCCACCGAATTACAAACCGGAGCTACCAAAGGCGGCGGAAGTGGAACCGGTTTTGCCGAGAAACATAGCCGCACCTAGAAATATAGCTACACCGAGTGAGATACCCGCACCCAGTAACATTCACGCACCGAGCAACATATCCGCACCGAGTGAAAAAACCGTCCCGAGTGAAAAAGCCGTTCCGAGTGACAGACCCGCACCAAGAGTTGCGGCCGCACCGAGATCTGTAGCCGCACCAACAGAAAAGAAAATTGCTGATACTTCTGCTTCTGACAGGAAACCTGTCGAGAACAGGATCGTTGCTTCCGGCGATATCAAGGTAAAGCGCGGTGACACCTTGAGTGAAATTGCACTTCAGGCCAAGCCTTCGGGGGTCAGCCTTGAGCGCATGCTGGTGGCGATGTATCGCACCAATGCCGATGCATTCGACGGCAACAACATGAATCGCCTGAAAACCGGGAAAATATTACAAATGCCCGGAAGCGATGTTTTGGAGAAACTGTCACAGGCTGAAGCGGCGAAAGAATTTCGCGTGCAAGTTGCCGATTGGCACGCCTATCGCCAAAAACTTGCCGCTGTCAGTGGGGCAGTGTCAGATCATGCACCCACGCAGGAAGCATCCGGCAAGATCAGCACAACAGTTGCTGACAGGACGCCTGCCGCCAAAGAATCTGCCAAGGAAGTCGTGAGGTTGTCCAAGGGTGAAGCGCCTGGTGACAAGGCTGTTGCAGCAGGAGACGCAAAAACCTTGCAGGGCAAGGTTCATTCCATGGAAGAAGAAAGCATTGCCAAGAGCAAGGCGCTGAAGGAAAGCAAAGAGCGCATTGGCATGCTGGAGCAAAACAACAAGGAAATGCAGCGTCTCGTCGAATTATGGAAGAAGGGCCAGCCCTCAGCGCTGGCGAAGCCAGCAGAAGTTAAACCGACACCCAAACCGGAACACGCCAAAGTTGAGGCTAAACAACCCATGCCGGCTTCCGCTGTTGCGCCCGTTGCTGCCTTACAGACGCCGCTTGCCGCGTCTGCTGTGATGGCGGCCAGCACCGTCGCACCCGCCAGTGCCGAGAAACCTGTCAAAGCTGCTACAAAACCGGTTACGCCTCCGCCTCCTCCTTCCATGTTGGACGAACCCCTCTATCTGGTTGGCGGAGCGGCTGTTTTACTGGCTTTGGGCGGCCTCGGTCTTGTGCTGTTCCGGCGCGCCAAGGGCGGCAGGGTGGAAAAAAATATTCCGGATAGCAGTGAAGGTGCCGTGGAAGTTAGTGCAGACCGCTTTTCTACACCCGTTGCACCTTCACCGGAAACGGGTGATTTTACGCAAGCTGAAAGCGCAACCCTGGTCAGTTCGGTACAGCTTGATGATGTTGACCCGATCAATGAGGCTGACTTATTCCTGAGTTTTGGCCGTGACGCTCAAGCTGAAGAAATTCTGAAAGATGCGTTGGAGAAGAACCCTGCAAACAACCAGATCAGGCTCAAGCTGTTGTCCATCTATGCGAATCGCAAGGATACCCAGTCATTTTCTGCTATCGCGCGCCAGACTCAGGATTCCGGTGATACAGAGGCATGGGCGAGCGCCGCCGAAATGGGCCGCAATCTTGAGCCGAACAATCCGATGTATGGTGGCATGGGTGGCGAACCGATAATTGCTACGCCGGACCAAGGCAAGAGTAAACAACCGCCCATCGCTGAATTGGATCTTGATCTTGGTTTGATTGATTCGAGCGCGCCGGCTACGAGCGCAATTGCAGATTTTGAAAGCGCCATGGTGCCCGATGAACTAGAGGGTGAAAAGCCCAACAAGCCGTTGGAGGATTTGTATGCGGCGCCCGAGGTACAAGTGGATTTTGATGTAACTGACGAACGTCAAAATCTGGTTGCGCCGGAGTCAGAGCAGGCCTCAGCCGCCATGCCAAACCTGGATGACCTGATTTTTGATATTTCCTCCACCAGTCCTGCTGTTGCCGCAAATGCGGAAGCAAAACCAACAGCAGATAATTCGGTGAGTACCGGCGATGCATTGGCATTTACGCTGGATTTCCCCGTCGCCGACAAGACTGGGACTGCTCCTGCACCAACCACGGCCAAGGAAGCGGTTGACTTCGACCTGAGCCGCATCAGTCTGGATATGGGTAATACGGAGGCACCTGTTCCGGCTTCGGCGCCGGCAGCGGAAGCTAAAGATGCGCATTGGTACGATGTCGCAACCAAACTCGACCTTGCCAAGGCATATCAGGAAATGGGTGATAACGCTGGCGCACGCGAAATTCTGGAAGAGGTGTTGGCTGAAGGTGACGACCAACAGCGCGCAGTTGCCGAGGAGGCGTTGCAACAACTGCTTGCCTAGCGCGTTGCCAAGCCGACGGCAGCCTTGAAATTTACAGGCTGCCGTTTTTGTTTTGTCTGAGTTTATCCATGCTCATAACGGCTAACAGTATTTTTTCTTGAAGCAGAGTTTATTGATGCCGCATCCAGCCGCGCTAATATTCCTCTGGGCATGCCTCACCATTGCCATGCAGTTGCTGCCAGCAACTGGATTGTTGCTTGCCGGTGTGCCGTTACTGGTTGTTGCCTGTGCGCTGTCTGCCGTGCACTTCTTTAAACTGCTGCGCCGCACGCGCTGGATTATGCTTTCGCTATTGTTCATCTATGCCTATGCCACGCCAGGCAATGCGGTATGGGCAATACTTGGCCAGTTCAGCCCGACCTACGAAGGGTTGCTTGATGGTTTGCTGCAATTGTGCCGCCTGGCTTTCACACTGGCCGGCATGGCCATATTGTTGGGCCAATTGCCGCAACAGCAACTTATAAGTGGCCTTCATACTTTGGCATATCCGTTGCGTTATGTTGGACTGCCGCGTGAGCGCCTGGCGGTGCGTCTGGCATTGACGCTGCACTATGCGGAATCAGCCATGCTGGATACTACCGCCAATTGGCGCAGCGCCATCGGAAATCTGCTGACCCCGGCGGAGGCCAATCAAAACAGCATCGACTTTCACACCACACCTTTCACCGTGCGTGATGGTCTGTTGCTGGTAATGGGATGTGCCTCGCTCGCGCTGGTGCTGTTATGAGAATTTCGCCGGGGTTGTAATGAGAATCGCATTGGGTGTGGAGTACGACGGTAGCACGTTTTCCGGCTGGCAGAGCCAACCCAATGCGCCCAATATACAAGACACCTTACAAGCGGCCTTAAGCCGTATCGCGGGTCAATCAATTTCAACCATTGCTGCCGGACGTACCGATAGTGGCGTGCATGCGCTGGAACAGGTGGTGCATTTTGACACCAGCATAGAAAGACCGCTCTCTGCCTGGGTGCGGGGCACCAACTCCATGCTGCCGGAGAGTATTGCCGTGTTGTGGGCGCATCCGGTGCCCGATGAATTTCACGCGCGCTTTTCCGCTCATGCGCGCAGCTACCGCTATTTGCTCATCAATCGTCAGGTGCGTAGCGCCGTGCAGCACGGCAAGGCAGGCTGGTTCCATGCGCCGCTGGATGTGAAAAAGATGATCGAGGCTGCGCAGTATTTGCGGGGCAAACACGACTTCAGCGCCTTCCGTTCCTCCGAATGCCAGGCCAAATCGCCCATAAAAAATCTGGCGCAACTCGATATTCAAAAAAAAGGCGACACCCTCGTTTTCGACCTGAAAGCAGATGCCTTTCTACACCACATGGTGCGCAACATCGTCGGCTGTCTGGTATATATCGGCAAGGGCAATCACCCGCCACAGTGGATGGTAGAAGTGCTGGAAAGCCGTGATCGCAGCCAGGGCGCCCCGACCTTTGCACCGGATGGCCTGTATTTGCGCAGGATTACTTACGATGCAAAATGGAAGCTGCAGCAAATTTGGGAGGGGGAGGCGTTTCGGTAAATGACCAGTAGCGTAATCGACGCCAGGTGGGAAAATAGATCCGCCGCCAGCGGGTTTCCCTAGCGAATCGTAGTCAAAACGTACTGACGCAGTAGGACTGCATTATTTTTTGAATGATGCCTTTTTCCATTAGGACATTCAATTTGCTGATGACTGCCGGATCAAAGTGCGTGCCGGCAAGAGATTGCATCGCGGAAATTGCTTCTTCGATAAACCATGGCTCTTTGTAGGGGCGGCGTGAAGTCAACGCATCGAACACATCTGCCACGGCGACAATTCTGGCGGACAGAGGGATCTCTTCGCCTTTAAGGCCTTTTGGGTAACCGCTGCCATCAAATTTCTCGTGATGTGCGCCGGCAATCTCCCGCGCAATAGCAAAGAACGGGTTTCCGCCTAATATTTTTACCCCGTATTCTGAATGTCGCTGCATGATGCCCCATTCCACATTGTCTAGCTCGGTGGCGTTTTTCAGGATGGTGTCAGGTATATAAAGTTTCCCGATGTCATGCAGGATACTCATCAAGCCAAAGTGTTCTGCCTCTTCATAAGCCACACCCATTTCCAAAGCCAATTCCTTGGTGTAGTGCTGCACCCGGCGCACGTGGAAACCAGTCGCTTCATCCTTGCCTTCGCAGGCCACGGATAACATGGTCACGACATCGAGATAGCCCCGTTTGAGAGATTCGGAAGCGATGGCCAGATTTCTCTTCAGGCTCAGGCTCTCCAGCGCACGCACTACGGTGAGCCGCAACATTTCTGGCTCCCACGGCTTGGTGATGTATTTGTAAATGCCTGAATCGTTAATGCACTTTACCAGCGATTCCATGTCCGAATACCCGGTCAACAGGATACGGATTGAATCCGGCTGCTGCTCCAGGGCATGTTTGAGCACCGCGTCGCCCGTTACATCCGGCATGCGCTGATCGCAAATGATCAGGTCAAATGGCCGCGTTTTAATCAGTTCGATACCCTCAAGCCCCGAGGTGGTAGCCACCACTTCGTAATCCTTGCGGAAAGCTCTGCGCAGCGTGTCGACAATATCCGGTTCGTCATCCACGCATAAAATGTTATATTTTTTTTCAAGCATGTTCAGCCTTCATGGATGGTTTTTTCTGTCGGTATGGGACACCAGGCTAACCTATCTGCTGTCAACTGCTCGACATGGGTCACCAGCCTTAGTTGGATGGTGAATTTTGTTCCTTTGCCCACGTCACTTTCGACTTCGATGCGGCCACCATGCTTCTCGATAATTCCGTAAGAAATGGATAAGCCCAGACCCGTGCCTTCGCCGATGTTTTTGGTAGTAAAGAACGGATCGAATATCTTGCCGATTTTATCCTGAGGAATGCCATGGCCGTTGTCTGCAATGGTGACAACCGCCCATTCGTTTTCTTTGCGTGTGGAGATTGTTATGATGCCTTCGTCGGCGATGGACTGAATCGCGTTGTGAATAATGTTCATGAATACCTGGTTGACCTGCCCGGCAAAACACACCACCGGCTGGTTGAGCTGGTAGTCTGTAACCACCTTGATACGGTTTTTGGTCTGGTGGCTGAGAAGTGCCAGAGTATCGTTGAGCCCATCCTCCAGAAGCACGCTTTTCAGCTCGGCTTCATCCAGACGCGAAAAGCTGCGTAAAGAGGAAACAATCTCCTTTATTCTGAAAGCGCCTGATTTGCCGCTACGGATGATTTTCAAAATGTCGTCGCGGACGAAATCCAGGTCAATGCCCTTGATCTGTTGTTCGGCCTGCTTTTGGCAGGATTCTTCCATGGGCAGCTTCAGCAGCAGGTCGATCAGCGCCAGCAAATCGTTAACGTATTCTTCCAGATGCGGAAAGTTAGCGTAAATAAAACCTACAGGATTGTTGAGCTCATGCGCCACACCGGCTACCAGTTGGCCCAGCGAAGCCATTTTTTCTGAATGCACCAGCTTTCCTTGCGTATCCTTGAGTTCCTGAATGGTTTTGGTGAGATACGTGTTGACTGCTTCCATAGCACGGGTGCGCTCCCGAACCTTCTGTTCCAGGGTCCGGTTGAGGTCTTCCAGTTTCAGTACGAAGCGCTCCCGGTCGGTGGTGATGTGATCCAGGTTTTCTGTCATCTGGTTAAAGGCATCCGCCAATGTGCCCAACTCATCTTGCGAATGGGTGTTGACACGCTTCGACAGGTCGCCGCTGGAAGTGATGCCAGCGACAAAGTCTGTCAATTCATGTATCGAGTCCGTGAGTTTCTTTGACAACCAGCGAATCAGATACACGATCGGAATGCTTAATAGCAAACCGAGCACAAGCAGTTCAAAGCCGACCGTCTTGAGCGATTTCAGGGCATCCTTTTCACCTTTGAGCGCCACGATCTGCCAATCAGGTATTGATGGATTGTGTGTGCTCGAACGCCCCGCGATATAAGTAATGTCATTCAGCTTTAACGACCTTATGTCGCTGCCAAGCAAGCGCGCGTCAACATCCCCGACGACATCGGAAGCCAGAACCGACGGAGTGCCTCCATTTTGCAGCAGCACTGTTTTATGGTCAGCATCAAAAACCATCTTTTCCACTTCCAGCCATGGATAATTGAGGGCGATATAGCCTACCCGATAGTCCGGGGAAAAACTGGCACGAATAGGCGTTACAAAGGCAACCATCGGGGTTGACGCAAGCTGATTCGGGTGCTTGCCCACCATCTTGAAGGCGTTGATCGGCAGCCACTCGGCCGGCATGGCAATATTTGCACCTGTTTGCAGTGAGGATGCGGCAACCAGCTTGCCATTCATATCAAAAGCATAAATCTCACCACTCAGCTTATATTGCCGCTTAAGCCCTTCCAGAGTGCGTGCCACGCGTTTGTCTATATCGCCGGAAATAAGGTCGTTCATCACCTCCAGGCTGGCCCAGGCTCTCAGATTGATCCCCAGTTCATCGAATTCATATCCGATGCGATCCAGTTTCAGGTTGGTAAAATGGGAAAGCGAATTTGTTTCAACCTGCGCAATTGACTGTTTTGCGACGCCGTATACAACAAACGCGGTCAACATATAGGTGATGATAAATACCCCGATAAAGGATGCCATCACCTTGTTGGCAATAGATTTGCTCAACCAATTGTTCATTGCGGTTCAGGCTGGATTTCAGCCAGCACTTTGACATTTACCAACTCTGTGGAAGCGCTGACATAGCCTATCGCACCCGGAACCTTCTGCACGAAAGACAGCACCGCCTGGTCAGATTCCTGTATCAGTGGGGGGGTCACGCCCTTAAATTGCATCTGGTCCCAGTATATGTTCAGCGCAGATTGTGGCTGCCTGAGTATGCGCGCTAAAAATACGGTTCGGGCATTGCTGCCGGCTTCGCGGTTCACGGGAACAATTCTTGTGCCATCCTGCCAGGTGACCCTCTTGAGCAAATAGATTGCGAACAGATCATCCGGGGAAAGTGTAGTGGCAGGCACATTCGGGTGGGCAATCACGACAAAATCTGCTGCCCTCAAATCACAGCATGCAAAGAGTAGCAACCAGACTGCCAGTAATCTGCTTAACGCAGCCATGTCAGAACAGTTCCGAAAACGAGGCAAAGAGCCCGGTCGAAACATCCAGTTGCTGACCATGTTGCTTTATATATTCAAGCTTCCAGACTGTGGACGGCGCCGACCTGAAGGAAACTCCGAGCAAAGAATTTCCTGAAGCGGTGTTGTAACCGCGATCAGCGAAATGCTCATATCTGGCCAGCAATTTCCATTGAATGTTTAGTATGTATGCGCCCTGCAAATAGACACCCCACTCGTTGTCCCGCACACGGGCGGTGTTTTTTCCGGAGATGAGCGCATGAACAGCCTCCGTTTCAAATGCCAGGCGGTCGAATTCTTTGCTGAAATTTAATCCAGTCAGAGCTTGTTGCTCACCGGTGTTTTTGACATGTGCATGCTGGATGGACAGGCCCAGTTTTTCGTTAAGCCCGAAAGGCCAGTTCAGGTGAAGGCCGGCGATACGCTCATACTTGCGCGCGGCTATTGATGTTGGTTTTGGCAGTATTTCGCCATCCGGTTGCACATACAGCTGGATTTCCGGCAACGCACTCCTCGTGTCGGCATAAGCCAGGGAAATTCCGCTGGTGAACTGGTTGAAACTGCGATATGTGGTCATGGGGCGTGTCGTGGTCCAGACCAACGGCGCGGCGTGAATAAGATTCCACTCGCCGAAAGGCGTAAGTATTTTGCCAGCCCGCATCGAAAGATTGCTAGTCAAGTGGCTTTCGTTATAAAGCCGCTCCAGAACGGCATCAGACGAATTATTCGAAAACAGGCTCCCGCCTTCCTGGAGCACGGTGATATTAGAAAGTTCAGCCTCGAAAAATGGGTTCAACCATTTGTTGACATGTCCAGTGACAAAGAGGCTTAGATCACTTACAGCTAACCTGGACTTTCCGGCAGAAGGGACTTCAGCAACAACATTCGCGTAACCGTAAACATTAAAGTTTTCAGGATAGACAACCCGAGTCCGTTTAGATGCCTCACCAGCTAATGCGGTATGGGTTCCGAGGGCCAGCAAGCTGAAAAAGATAACATTCAGTTTTAAGAGATTACACATAGCGCCCTGCATAAACAGTGTTATTTCCTGTGAATGATTATTCCATAGTTGCCTGATTGCGACAATGTGAATGTGCCCAATGGCACGGGCTGGCAAGGCCTGAATTGAAATTGCGGCGGCAAAAATTTAGTCTGGCGCCAGAATGCCTTACAATGCCGCCTCGCCTTTCAATATGTGCAACTATTAGCATGACACGGGTCAAAATTTGCGGCATAACGCGAGCGCAAGATGCGCAGGCTGTCGCACGCAGTGGTGCGGATGCGCTCGGGCTGGTGTTTTATGAGAGGAGCACGCGCCATGTTGGCGTGCAACAGGCCGCGCAATTGGCGGCGGCGATCCCGCCGTTCGTGACAGTGGTGGGGCTGTTCGTAAATCCTTCCGAAGATGAAGTGCGCAACGTGTTGCGTCGGGTGCCACTGGATGTGTTGCAGTTCCACGGCGAGGAGGAACCAGAATTCTGTATGCGCTTCAACCGTCCATACATCAAGGCAATCCGGGTCAAAGCGGGGGTGGATTTGCTACAATGCGCATCCCGTTACTCCAGCGCGCAGGGTTTGTTGCTCGATGCCTACATCGAAGGCACGCGCGGCGGCACGGGCGAGTCGTTCGACTGGTCGCTCATTCCACAGGGCTTGCCGTTGCCGGTGATCCTGTCAGGCGGCTTACATGCGGGCAATCTGGCAGAAGCGATCAGGCAAGTGCGGCCTTACGCGGTGGATGTGTCCAGTGGTGTGGAGGCAGCAAAAGGAGTCAAGGATGTGGCAAAGGTCGCAGCATTTATCAACGAGGTAAAACGAATAGATGTACAACTACCCAGATAGTACAGGTCACTTCGGGCAATTCGGCGGCATCTACATGGCGGAGACACTGATTCCCGCCGTGGAGGAATTGCGCCAGCAGTATCTGCGCTTCCGCGACGATCCCGAATTCAAAGCCGAGTTCGCCTACGAATTGAAACATTACGTCGGTCGTCCCAGCCCGATTTATCACGCCAGGAATTGGTCGGAACGGTTGGGTGGCGCTCAAATCTATTTGAAGCGTGAAGACCTCAATCATACCGGTGCGCACAAGATCAACAACGCCATCGGGCAAGCGTTGCTCGCCAAGCGCATGGGCAAGAAGCGTGTGATCGCGGAAACCGGCGCAGGCATGCACGGTGTGGCGGCGGCGACCGTAGCCGCGCGTTTCGGCATGGAGTGCGTGGTGTATATGGGCGCAGAAGACATCCAGCGCCAGGCGCCGAACGTATATCGCATGAAATTGCTGGGCGCGAAAGTTGTGCCGGTGGAGAGCGGTTCGAAGACGCTCAAGGATGCGTGCAACGAAGCGATACGCGACTGGGTCACCAATGTCGAAAGCACTTTTTATATTTTCGGCACGGCTGCGGGCCCACATCCTTATCCGATGATGGTGCGCGATTTTCAGTGCATCATCGGCAACGAAGCTAAGGTGCAAATGCCGGAGATGATCGGACGCCAACCGGATGCGGTGATTGCCTGTGTCGGTGGCGGTTCCAACGCCATCGGCCTGTTCTATCCCTACATCGAAGAAGCGAGTGTGCAGCTCATCGGTGTGGAAGCGGGCGGCTACGGCATCGCCAGCGGCAAGCACGCTGCGCCGCTGACTTCCAACAGCAAGGTCGGTGTGTTGCATGGCAATCGCGTGTATCTGATGCAGGATGAAAATGGTCAGATCATCGAGACGCATTCCATCTCGGCCGGATTGGATTACCCCGGCGTCGGCCCCGAGCATTGCTGGCTGAAAGACACGGGCCGCGCGCAATATGTCGCCATCAATGATAACGAAGCGATGAAATCATTCCATGACCTGTGCCGTTTCGAGGGCATCATCCCCGCGCTGGAATCCAGCCACGCGCTGGCGCATGCCGCGAAAATCGCGCCGGGCATGGGCAAGGACAAAGTGTTGCTGGTCAACCTTTCCGGGCGCGGCGACAAGGATATCAATACCGTGGCGCGCCTGTCCGGGATCACGCTATGAACCGCATCCAAACGACTTTCGACAAGCTCAAACAGCAGCAGCGCAAGGCGCTTATCCCATTCATTACCGCTGGCGATCCGTCGCCGCAACTCACCGTGCCGCTGCTGCATGCCTTGGTGGAATCGGGTGCGGACGTGCTCGAACTGGGTGTGCCGTTCTCCGACCCGATGGCGGACGGTCCTGTTATCCAGCGCGCTTCGGAACGCGCACTCAAACAAGGAATGTCGCTGCGCGGCGTGCTGGCGATGGTCGCCGAATTTCGCAAACAGAATACCAGCACCCCAGTGGTGCTGATGGGTTACGGTAATCCCATTGAAGCAATGGGCTGGGAAGTGTTTGCGCAGCGTTGCTCGGAATCCGGTGTGGATGGCGTGTTGACGGTTGATTTTCCTCCGGAAGAAAGCCATGAGGCGTTCGGGCATCTGCAACGCCACGGCATCGCGCCCATATTCCTGCTTGCGCCGACCACCAACGAAGCGCGCATCGAACAGGTGGCCAAACTGGCGCGCGGCTATGTGTATTACGTCTCGCTCAAGGGTGTGACCGGCGCGGGCAACCTCGACCTTTCGGCTATAGCTCAGAAACTGCCGCAGTTGCGTAAATACATTCAACTGCCAATAGGTGTAGGCTTCGGCATCCGCGATGCGGCAACTGCGCTGGCGGTGGCAAAGCTGTGCGATGGCGTGGTAGTAGGCAGCCGCATCGTGCAGGAAATTGAAAGCTCTACGGAACAGGATGTGATTGCCAACGTGAGCAAACTGCTCAAGGAGCTGCGAAGCGCAGTAGATCAGGCTTAAATAATTTAGTATTTGTCATTCCCGCGTAGGCGGGAATCCAGAAATTAAAAATACTGGGCTCCCGCCTTCGCGGGAGCGACGAAGCAAAGGAGGAAGCACGATGAGCTGGTTTCAAAAATTATTACCTCCCAAGATCAAGCGCCGCGAACTGGGCGCGGAGGGCAAGAAAAATGTGCCCGAGGGTTTGTGGCACAAGTGCCCGTCCTGCCAGGCGGTGTTGTACCACTCCGATCTGGAAAAGAATTTAAGCGTCTGCCCGAAGTGCAACCATCATCACCGCATCACGGCGCGCATCCGCCTGGATTGGCTGCTGGATGCCGAGGGGCGTTTCGAGATCGGCGCCGAGGTACAGCCGCTGGATACCTTGAAATTCAAGGACAGCCGGAAATATGGCGAACGCCTGACCGCCGCGCAAAAGGATACCGGCGAAACGGATGCGCTGGTGGTGATGCAAGGCAGCGTGCACACCTTGCCGCTGGTTGCGGCGGTGTTCGAATTCAATTTCATGGGCGGCTCGATGGGCTCGGTGGTGGGCGAGCGCTTCGTGCGCGGCGTACAGCTCGCCACCGAGCAGAACATCCCGTTCATCTGTTTCGCCGCCAGCGGCGGTGCGCGCATGCAGGAAGGCCTGCTGTCGCTGATGCAGATGGCCAAAACCTGCGCCGCGCTGACCCAGTTGAGCGCGGAAAAACTGCCGTTTATTTCCGTGCTGACCGATCCCACCATGGGCGGCGTTTCCGCCAGCTTCGCCTTCATGGGCGACGTGGTGATCGCCGAACCCGGCGCGCTCATTGGATTTGCGGGCGCGCGCGTGATCCAGCAGACGGTGCGCGAAACCCTGCCGGAAGGCTTCCAGCGTGCGGAATTTCTGCTGGAGCACGGCGCGATAGATATGATTGTTGATCGACGCGAAATGCGCAAGCAACTGGCGACGCTGATTACGCTGCTGACCAAACAATCTGCGGTGGCGGAGATCGAGGCGGCTTAGCTGGTATCATGAGCGGCGAGGAGGGAAAGCCTGTGATTGACCAAAGTCCATTCATATGGAATGAGCTGGTAACTTCCGACCAGAAGAGCAGCGGAGCCTTCTTCAGTCAGCTTTTCGGGTGGTCATGCAAGGAAGTTGATGCGGGGCCATTCGGTATCTACACCCTGTTTCAGAGGAATGGGCAGGATGTCGCCGGAATGATGAACCCGACACCTGATACGCCGGGAAATGGATCGTTCTGGCATGCATATATCGCAGTTGAAGATATCGAACTATGCGCCAAGCGCGCTTCTTCGCTTGGCGGAAATCTCGTTGTGCCTCCGCATGATGTACCGGATGTTGGCAGAGTTTGTGTTGTGGCAGACCCAACCGGAGCCATCGCACATCTTATGCAACCGTTGAAACGAGTGTAGGGTGCGTTCCACGCACCATGGTGCGCACAGCGCGCCCTTCCAAACGACAAATGCCCAACACCCTCGCAGCGAGCGTAGGGCGCAATAACCAACGGGCATTGCGCCGTATGTATCGTTCATTCGGCGCAATGCGCTTCGCTTATTGACGCCCTACAAGACAACATGCCTACTACCCCGGCCGACTGGCTAACCCACCTCGAATCCCTGCATCCCAAAACCATCGCGCTCGGCCTGGAGCGCGTGGCGCAAATCAAACAGCGGCTTAATCTGCAACCGGATTTTCCCATCATCGTGGTCGGCGGCACCAACGGCAAGGGCTCGGTGTGCGCGATGCTGGAATCCATGCTGCACGCCGCCGGGTATCGCGTAGGTTGCTACACCTCGCCGCATTTGCTGGATTACAACGAGCGTGTGCGCATCGGCAAGCAGCAGGCGAGCGATGCGGAGTTGTGCGCCGCATTCGAGAAAGTAGAAGAGGCTCGTAAGCCGCAACTGGATTCCCGCCTGCGCGGGAATGACGACCTTCCTGAAATTCCGCTCACTTATTTTGAGTTCGGCACGCTGGCTGCAATGCACTGTTTCATCGAGCGCAAGGTGGATGTCGCGATACTGGAAGTGGGGCTGGGCGGCAGGCTGGATGCGGTGAACGTGTTCGACGGAGACTGCGCGGTGGTGGCCAGCGTGGATATAGACCACACCGATTATCTGGGCGAAACGCGCGAGCAGATTGCTTTCGAGAAGGCGGGGATTTTTCGCGCGGGCAAGGTGGCGATTTTCGGCGACCGGGATATGCCTGCAACTATTGCAATTGAAGCGCAGCGCATTGGTGCGGAATTGTGGCAGTTGGGACGCGAGTTTTCTTTTGAGGAAAATTTACTCCCCTCTCCCCCGGGGAGGGGGGTTGGGGTAACCAATGACTTGGCTGTCGTTGTTGGACAGCCAAGTCAGATGGCTAGTAGTTCCATCAGAGAGGGGGCAGGCCCGACAAAAAGCACCCTCTCCCTAGCCCTCTCCCCGGGGGAGAGGGGACAGAACCCGAAGCAGTGGAACTACCGCAGTACAGTGGGTGCGCGCAATTCATTACCCTATCCCGCCCTGCGCGGTGCATTCCAGCTTAACAACGCCAGCGCCGCGCTGGCGGCGCTGGATGCGCTCAAGGGTAGATTGCCGGTGAACATGGAGGCGGTGCGGCGCGGGTTGGTCGAGGTGACTTTGCCGGGGCGTTTCCAGGTGGTGCCGGGGAATCCGGCCCTGATTCTGGATGTGGCGCATAACCCCCATGCGGCTCGTTCGCTGGCGCAGAATCTGGCCAGTCTTCCGCGATGTACGCGCACTTATGCGGTGTTTGCCATGCTCAAGGATAAGGATATGGCTGGTGTAGCGCGTGCGCTCAAGGATCAGGTGGATATATGGCTGGTGGCGGGCATCAATGCGCCGCGCGGCGCTACTGCCGCTGAGTTGGCCCATATACTGGATACAGAAGGGGTGCTGGATGCGGAGGGGGTAAAGGGGACAATTCTGACCTTTGCCACGGTGACGGATGCCTTGCGTCATGCCTGCAATGAGGCTTCCGAAAATGATAGAATCGCGGCCTTTGGTTCATTCTATACGGTGGCGGAAATAATGCGCGCTTGCGGCTTGGGCAGCGCCTGAGCTTTCACCGGCAAGCACGACGGGGCGGAATACTCGATGGCAAAACAGTTGATGGATGATGAGGCCAGCCTGAAGCGGAAGGCAAGACGCAGGTTAGTCGGTGCTGTGGCGCTCACCACCGCTATCGTGGTGTTGCTGCCCATGCTGCTGGACAGCGAACCCAAACCGGTGGGGCAGGACATCGAGTTGCGCATTCCCGACAAGGACAAGGTCGGCGAGTTCGTGCCCAGGATGGGCTTGCCGCCCGCGAGCGTGCCTGCCGCTACGCTTCCATCTTCCTCTCCAGTCGCTGCGCCAGAAATTGCCAGCCCGGCCAGCGCTGCATCGCCAGCACCAGAAAACAATCCCGCCCCTGCTTCAAATAAACCCATTGAACCGGTGAAGCCGAATACCGCCACACCGGGAATCAAGCCGGCTCCAACCAAGCCAGAATCTAAACCTGTTGCACAAGCTCAGGCTGAGACGCAACCAAGTTTTGTAGTGCAGATCGGCGCATTCACCAAGGCCGATACTGCGCATAAATGGAAAGAAAATCTGAGCAAGCAGGGTATTAAGGCTTATACCGAGAAGGCGGGTGACAAGACCCGTGTACGCGCCGGGCCTTATGCCACGCACGAAGCGGCGGACAAGGTGCGTCACAGGCTTGAAGTGCAGGGATTGCGCCCGGACGTGATCCAAACGCAATAAAATGACGAATTCTTAGAGGTTCTCCAATGACATGGTTTGATTACACCATCATTGCAATTGTTGTGCTGTCGGTATTGCTGGGGTGGTGGCGCGGTATGGTGTATGAAGTATTGGCGCTGCTCGGTTGGGTAGCCGCGTATTTTGTGGCGCGCTTGTTTGTCGCCAACGTAGCGCCGCTACTGCCCGCATGGATGGGGGCGGAAGCTGTCAGGATGACTGTGGCCTTTACCTTGCTGTTTGTGACCACGCTGATTGTCAGCGGCATCATGGCAATGCTGTTGTCAAAACTGGTCAAATGGGTTGGACTGGGCTGGATGGATGGATTGCTCGGCGCGCTGTTCGGTATGGTGCGCGGTGTGCTGGTGGTGTTGGTGCTGGCATTGCTGGCGGGGCTGACCGATTTGCCGAAGGATCCGTTCTGGCGCGATGCATGGTTGAGCAAACCATTGGAAAATGCTGCGCTGGCAGCCAAAGGGTGGTTGCCGGGTAATGTTGCGCAACGTGTGCATTATTGAATTTATAGTTGAATACCAGGGCTAAACCATGTGTGGCATTCTAGGCGTCGTTGCCCATTCACCGGCCAACCAAATTTTGTATGACGGCCTGCTGGTGTTGCAGCATCGCGGCCAGGATGCAGCCGGCATTGCCACCCTTGATGGCAACACTTTCCATATGCACAAGGGCAATGGCCTGGTGCGTGACGTGTTCCGCACCCGCAACATGCGTGCGTTGCAGGGTAATGCGGGCATCGCGCATGTACGCTATCCCACCGCCGGTTCCGCCGTTGACCACAACGAGGCGCAGCCGTTCTACGTCAATTCTCCGTTCGGTATTGTGCTCGGCCATAACGGCAACCTGACCAATACCGAACAGTTGCAGGAAGAACTGTTTCTGGAAGACCGGCGCCATGTGAACACCCATTCCGACTCGGAAGTGCTGCTCAATGTGCTGGCGCACGAGTTGCAGGACAAAGCCAAAAAATACCGCCTCGATGTCCAGACCATTTTTGCTGCCGTAGCCGGAGTGCACCGTCGCTGCCGTGGCGCTTACGCGGTGGTGGCGATGATTGCGGGTTATGGCCTGCTGGCGTTCCGCGATAGTTATGGCATCCGCCCGCTGGTGATAGGCAGCCATCAAACCGAGCGCGGCACGGAATATCTGGTGGCCTCGGAAAGCGTGGCGCTGGATACGCTGGGCTTCAAGCTGCTGCGCGACATCGCGCCGGGCGAGGCGGTATTCATTGACTTCGATGGCAACCTCCACAGCCAGCAGTGTGCGAAGAATCCATCACTCAACCCATGCATTTTCGAGTATGTCTATCTGGCGCGCCCCGACTCGGTGATAGACGGCATTTCGGTGTATGAGACGCGCTTGAATATGGGTGAAAACCTGGCCGATAAAATAGCGCGCATCTGGCCGCAAGCGGATATTGACGTGGTCATTCCCATTCCCGATTCCAGCCGCCCCAGCGCCTTGCAATTGGCCAACCGGCTGGGCATCCCGTTCCGCGAGGGCTTCGTGAAAAACCGTTATATCGGGCGCACCTTCATCATGCCGGGGCAGGAAATGCGCCAGAAATCGGTGCGGCAGAAACTGAATGCGGTCAACGTGGAATTCAAAAACAAAAACGTGCTGCTGGTGGACGATTCCATCGTGCGCGGCACCACCAGCCGCGAGATCGTGCAGATGGCGCGCGACGCCGGTGCGCGCAAGGTGTATTTCGCTTCCGCCGCGCCGCCGGTGCGCTTTCCCAATGTGTATGGCATTGACATGCCGTCGCGCCGCGAGTTGATCGCCACCGGGCGCAACGACGAGGAAATCTGCCGCGAGATCGGTGCGGACAAGCTGGTCTATCAAGACCTGGACAGCCTCAAGGCGGCGGTATGCAAGGCCAATCCGGCAGTACAGTATTTTGAGGCATCATGCTTCGATGGCGACTACATCACCGGCGACATCACGCCCGAATATCTTGATAAGGTTGAGGTGGCGCGCGAAAACGGAAATGCCAACAAGAGCCATGATGCCAATCAGCTTGATCTCAACCTGGCGGTAAGCTTGACGCCCATGTAAGGAGAGCGGCAGGCCAAAACAACGGAGCAGCATCATGCCGCCAAAAAATCTACCGGCCATAGGCGATCAATCCTTCGAGAATTTGAAGCAGCCCAAGATGGCTGATATTCATGAACCCCGGATAATCAAAGGGTCGTAGTGCCAGCTTAAAAAGGTGGGTGCGCTACGCTTATCCACCCTACATTTTCTCCGAGAACAAATTTACCCTGTGGCTGACCATGACTGACGACACCAAGTTACCACTCACCTCCATTGATATGACGAAAGCCTTGCTGGCGCAGTTGCGCGCAGCGTCACCGCAAATATTCAGCGAAGGCCGAGTGGACTTTGCCAAGCTGCAAGCTGCGCTGGGCGAACACATCGACATCAGCCCGGAGCGCTATGGCCTCACCTGGGCGGGCAAGCGCGAGGCCTTCCGCAACGTGCAAGTGACTAGCGTCGCCACGTTGCGCCCGCAGCCGGAGGAGAGCATCAATTGGGACAGCAGCGAAAACCTCATCATCGAGGGCGATAATCTGGAAGTGTTGAAGCTGTTGCAGAAGCCCTACCACGGCAAGGTCAAGATGATTTACATCGACCCGCCCTACAACACCGGCAACGAATTCATCTACCCCGACAACTTCCGCGAAGGGCTGGACGAGTATCTGCGCTACACCGGGCAACTGGGCGAGGACGGCACTGCCACCAGCACCAACAAGGACACCAGCGGGCGTTACCACTCCAACTGGCTGAACATGATGTACCCGCGCCTGTTCCTGGCGCGCAACCTGTTGCGCGAGGACGGCGTGATTTTTGTCAGCATAGATGACCACGAGGTGCATATCGGAATTACAGGTGCTGCGCGAACCAGTCGGCTGCGCTGTGTGCCGCCTGTTGCAGCGTGCCGGGTTCTTCAAACAGGTGGGTCGCGCCGGGAATCAGGGTGAGTTCTTTCTCGCAGTTCAACAGCGCGTAAGCCTGCTGGTTCAAATCGATCACACCATAGTCCGCACCGCCAACGATGAGCAGGGTTGGGGCGCTTACGCGGCTCAATGCAATTTCCCCGGCGAGATCCGGGCGACCGCCGCGCGATACCACGGCGGCAATTTTATTTTCCATTTTTGTCGCAGCCTGTAACGCTGCCGCCGCACCGGTGCTGGCGCCGAAATAACCCAGGCTCTTGGCTTGCGTCTTGGGGTTGGTCTGCAACCACGCGGTGGCCGCGAGCAGGCGGCGCGTGAGCAGCGCGATGTCGAAGCGCGTGGCGTAATCCTGATCCTCTTCGCGCGCCAGCAAATCGAACAGCAGGGTGCCGATGCCGCGCTGTTGCAGCACTTCGGCGACATAGGTGTTGCGCGGGCTGAAGCGGCTGCTGCCGCTGCCGTGGGCAAACAGCACCACGCCCTTGGAGGATGGCGGCAGAATCAACTCGCCGTCGAGTTCGACACTGTCGGCTGGAATATGTACTGTGCTCATGTTGTTCCTCCTGACGGGCAGGACAAATATGCCGCCCTTGGTGATGAATCTGTCATACCCGTTTCCCTGATGGAGCTACTAGCCATTCCACTAGGTTGCCAAAAGGCGGCAACCAAGTGGCTGGTTATCACCCCAACCCTACCCATGAACCTTGGTGCTCTGTGAATACGGTCGTATGTAGGAGCGCAATTTATTGCGCGATCATCAATATCATATCGCCAAATAAATTGGGCTCCTACAGCAGCGCTCGTTCTCGCAATGCTTTTGGTTCATGGGTTCAATTCGGGCGAAAAATTGGCGGCTGCGGTCTCTCCCGGAGGGTGAGGTGGTAAACGAATCGCTATGCGAGTTTTACGTTATGGTGATGGGGATGCGCCGCGATCCAAATGCTTTGCTGAACTGCTCAAAATGTCCGGCGATGCGGGTACCGCAGTCCGGGCAATGGCCGTCTGGCGTGAGGCGGTATTGTTTGATCTCATACCAGTCGCGCACGATCAACACATTGCCGCACGACGGGCAGTTCGTGGTATCTCCCTCGCGGTTATGCACGTTGCCGGTATAGACATACAGCAGCCCAGCAGCACGCGCAATATTTCGCGCTTGCACTAATGTTTCCGGTGGAGTGGCGGGAACGCCGGTCATTTTGTAATCGGGGTGGAACGCGCTGAAATGCAGCGGCACATCCACGCCGAGCTCCTTGACGATCCATTCGCTCATCGCGTTGATCTCCTGTGCCGAATCGTTGTGGCCGGGTATCAGCAGCGTGGTCAGTTCGACCCATACGTGGGTTTCCTGCCTGAGGTATTTCAGCGTGTCCAGCACTGGTTGCAGGTGCGCACAGCAAAGCTTGACGTAGAACTCGTCGGTGAATCCCTTGATATCAACATTGGCGGCATCCATTTTGGCGAAGAACTCGCGGCGCGGCTGCTCGTGTATATAACCCGCCGTAACTGCCACCGTTTTGATGCCATGCTCGTGGCAGGCATCGGCTGTGTCCATCGCATATTCGGCAAAGATTATCGGGTCGTTGTAGGTGAAGGCGACACTCTTGCAACCCCGTTCTACGGCGGCGCGCGCGATGGCTTCCGGAGTGGCCTGGTCGGCAAGTCTATCGAAGCTGCGCGATTTGGATATGTCCCAGTTCTGGCAGAACTTGCAGGCGAGGTTGCAACCCGCCGTGCCGAACGACAGGATGCTGCTGCCGGGATAGAAATGGTTAAGCGGTTTCTTCTCGATGGGGTCAACGCAGAAACCCGATGAACGCCCGTAAGTGGTGAGTACCATCATGTCCCCGACACGACCGCGCACGAAACACGCACCACGCTGCCCATCGCGCAGCTTGCAGTCACGCGGGCACAGGTCGCACTGGATGCGGCCGTCATCCAGCCGATGCCAGTATTGCGCCGGATACTGCTCGGCGATGCTGATTGGTTCGTCCATTATTGCCATCCTCTATGCATATCCGTTCGTGTTGGGCGTAGCGTAGCGAAGTCGAAACATGATTGGTTATTCGCCTGCACTTCGACTTCGGCGCAAGAACTCCTACGCTCAGTGTGAACGGAGAAAAGTGTAGCGAGACTCATTCCGATCTTTCCGCCAAATCGGCTTCACGCCATTTGGTTACGGCGTAGCGCGACAGTTTCACCCCTTCTGCCCAGAAATCATCGGGCAGCCCGGCCTTGCGTTTGAGATGCGCCATGAACTGGCGTGGCTGGGGCAACTGTTCCCACACCTGCGGCAGGAAAGTGCTGCGGTATGAGGCATACTCGAACACGATACCGTCCACGCCGGGGCGCAATTGTGCCAGTGCATCGGCCTCGCCTTGAACATCCATCGCCTGGGTTGGCGAGAGCAGCGAAATTTCGACTGTGGTGATGTCGAGTTCCGCCGCGTTCAACGGCGCAAAACGCGGATCGCGCAAGGCGGCGGACACGGCATTGCTTTTGACATCGGCGAGCAATGGCCGGTGCGCTTGCAGTGTGCCGATGCAGCCGCGCAACTCGCCGTATTGGGTGAGGGTGACGAAGCATGCGCCATGCTCGGCGAGCCAAGGCGCAGTTTCATCCGCTGAACTCTCATTGACTTCACGGGGCACGTTCAAGGCGCGTGAAATCGCAGCACGTGCGATGGGCAGCAATACACGGCCTTTTTCGGTGTCATGCATGGCTGGCCTCCCCGGTGAATGCAAATGTGGCATAGCCCACCACGCCATCGCGCGGCCCGGCGGTGTCGCCGGAATTGCGCAGGTCGAGCAGATGCGGTGTGAGATGGTGGCGGCGCGCGGCGAGAGTCAGGCCGTTGATCGGCGTAGCGCCGCACGCCTGCTCATGAGTGAGGGTATGCTCAAGGGCAAGTATGCTTTGTGCGCTGGCGGCATCCACCTGTCTCGCCGTGTTGTAGGGCAGGTAGTGGGAAAGGTCGGAGCTGACCACGATCAATGTCTCGTCACCGCCCCATAAAACTTCCAGCACTTCGGCCACTTCTTCCGGTGTAGCCATGCCGACTGCCAGCGGCAGCAATTTGAAATCGGGCAGCACGGCTTGCAGGAAGGGCAGTTGCACCTCAAGTGAATGTTCCTGCGCATGCGCCTGCGTGCTGACCGTGACTTGCGGCAGATGTGCGATGGCTTGCGCGGCCGCCGAATCCACCTGCACTGTGCCGAGCGGCGTGGCAAAAGCATCTGCACCCGGCAGTGCCAACCCGCGCACGGCAACGCGGTGGGTGGGGCCGAGCAGCACCACGCGGCGGATGCCAGGTGCGATATTTTTCAGTACGGCATAGGCGCTGGCGGCAACCGCGCCGGAATAAATATAGCCCGCGTGCGGCACAATCAGCGCCTTGGGAGTGAGTTCGCTTGGGCGCGCCGCAGCCAGCATGGCGCGCACGTCATGCGTCAATACATTGGTTTCGCCGGGGTAAAACAAACCGGCAACGGCGGTAGATCGGATATTCTGCATGGCAGGCCTCGCATCAGATATTGCCGCTTATCTGGGGGCGGCGAGGCCAGAATCAAGAGTGGGGGATGTGAGGCAAGCCCTATATGCTTACGGTGAGCAGGGCCGCAATCACATTGTGCTTGTTCTTGGCGGCAAGATCCATGGGTGTGGTGCCATCGCTGTATTGCGCGCCACGATCCGCACCTTTGGCGATCAGCAGTTTGACCATTTCTGTGTGGCCGTTTGCGGCGGCCTTGTGTAGCGGTGTCCAGCCATCATTGCTGGCAAGATTGACATTGGCGCTACCGGCAATCAGTTGCCCGGCGGCAATCAAGTGGCCGCGCGTGGCGGCTTGCAACAGTGGTGTCCAGCCATGGTTGCTGAGTGCGTTTGGGTTGGCGCCTTTCTCGATGAGCAGCTTCACCACGTTGCTGTAACCGTTGAAAGCGGCCCAGTGCAGAGGCCCATATCCCGCCTTATCCTTGGCATTGATGTTGGCGCCGCAACGGATGAGCAATAGCGCGATTTCTTCATTGCCGTTAAAGGCTGACACCATCAGCGGTGTCCAGCCGCGATCGTCGCGTACATCAATATCAATCCCGCTGCCCAGGAATAGTGCGACAGCTTCGCGGTCATTTTTCTCGGCTGACTGGATGAAACCCTTGGTGGAAAAATCATATCCCTGGCGCATGAGGGCGCTTCTCTTTGAGTCATCCACGTTGGACCATGGGTCGGTTATTTCCGTGGATTGATCTTTTTGGCTGCGTAACTTGGCGTGAACCTGGCCCAGCGTAAATAGTTCGGAGACAACATCGGGGGGAAATCCATGGCGGTCGCCACGGTCATCCACCAATAGATTGGTGAGATAGCTGTCAATTGCCACCGAATACCATAGCTCGATGATACGGTTCAGCACCCGTGGGTACTGTTGCTCCAGTTTTTTCGGGTAGAGAGATTCCCTACCGTTGAGCATGTGTAGTAGTTTTTCGTCCATTGAGAAGTTGGCCGCGTTTGCCCGTCCGGAATCGTAGTGTAACCAATTTTGAAATACGGGGTGCGAATAACGTGAGGCAAAATAACCGGGGGCGTTCAACTTGTCGCCGGGTAGTTTGGCTATCTGCTTGCAGGTTTTTTGCGCACATGAGGACGTGAAGATCTGGGCACTGGTAGGAAAAAACAACACTCATCTCGGCGCAGTGCATGGCGGGGCGCAAGCGTTACCGCTACGAGGGCATGATGCCCTGCGAGAAACTGAAATCCTTGCCCGATGCGGAACAATATCTCAAGCCGAACCACCTTCAAGCAACCGGATGCGCGGGCAAGCAGGATGAGCGACAAGGACGCGGCAACGGCGCTCGACAACGCGAGAAGAAATCTGTTCCAAGTCATCTCGGCGACAATCAAGAAGCGTGCGAAAGGACAGAAAAGAGCATGAGGCTTTTACTTCCCGACCGGTTCAAAACAGGCTCGGAAACTCAGGCCCTACCGCACGGCGTTCATTCTTCTCATGCCGGAGTTTTCTCATGGCTTTTTAACGCGCGGCTCACCGTCGAATAATGCACCCGGAAATGCTGCGCAATCGCCGCCATCGAATGCTGGCCCGACAGATAAGCCCGCGCCATCGCCTCGTTGCGCGGATAGCGCTGTTCGAACCCTGCCAAAGATTGCGTAATCGCGCGGCGCTGAACGCGCGGGATTTCACCCAGAGTGGGCTTCTGTTCTATCTGCGCCTGCATCTTCTGCACAAACGCTTCCGATCCCAGAAAAATCTGCCCCTGCAACTGTGCCCATACACTCGGCAGGCGCGCCCCTTCGTGAACAAAAGCCACATACTTGGCGATGGCGCTGGAGCGCCGTTGCCCGAACTGGCCCAGTATCCAGTCCGTTTGCAGCCAATCAGGAGAGGGCGCTTGCCCGCAAGTCGCAAGATAGCTGCTCCACTCCCATGTTTCCAGGCGCTTCACCATCTTTGCCCGCAACGGGTTCAGCACCACATAGCGAGCAAGCTCCAGCAGATAACTGTCCCGTTCAACCAGAATCGCCTTGTAGCGCCCCTGAAATACATGCCCCACCCGATCGTGGGCGCGATTGAAATATTGCGTATACACCCCGTTGAGCTGGCGCATCCCCTGCGCCAGATTCGCCTCCGGTGTCTCGATCAGGATATGGTAGTGGTTCGTCATCTGGCACCATGCATGGCACATCCAGTTAAAACGTTCGCACACCTGCCCCAGCACATCCAGCCACGCCGCCCTGTCTGCGTCGGACAAATAAATATCCTCACGCCCATCTCCACGAGAAGTGACGTGATAAACGCCGCCGGATAATTCAAGCCTTAAGGGACGCGCCATGATGGAATTGAGAAATAGCCTGAGAAAGGAGCCGGGACGATTTGATAACCTCCATCAAGCGATTTCCCAGTCCTCAATGCGCAACTCCGCCACGCGGCTGAATTCATCTGTATTGTGGGTAATCAGGGTGGCATCGTTGGCGCGAGCGATAGCGGCAATCAAAGTATCGTTCGGGCCGATGGGTTTGCCTTGAGCCAGCAGATCGGCGTGGATTTGACCGTAGTGCTCGGCGCATCCATCATCAAAAGCCAGGCTTTGCAGCGGGGCGAAGAAAGCCTTGAGTAGTTGCAGATTGGCCTCTACCCTCTGGCTGCGCCGCGCGCCATACAGCAACTCCGCCTTGACCACGCTGCACAGGGCGATGTCGGCGGGAGTATGGTGCCGGAAATGTTGCAGAATGACAGGATGCTTTTCGTTGAGCAGATGGATACAGACGTTGGTGTCCAGCAGATAAATCATTTGATTTTAAGCCGCTCTTCCAAGGGCGCAGCCGCCGGACGCTCCAGCGGCGCACCTTCCCATTTCCCGAAGATGTCGAAATACCCTTCTGGCCACCCCGCGCTGACACCTGCATCGCGCTTAACCAATTCCGCCAAATAACGCGAAAGGCTCAGACCGGACTGCGAGGCCTTGCGCTGCGCTTGCTGCGCAAGCTCTTCAGGGACATAACAATGCAATTGAGCCATGCGATCCTCCTTGTATATGTGCCATATGTGGATTCTAGCAAAATGCGGCACTACAGCGTGAAGAATAGCGGAAGGGATGCGTTAATGCAAGACCTGACCCCGTGACTGACCCCGTGACCCGTTCTGACCCCGTGACCCGTTTTTCGTGACCTGACCCCGTGACCTGACCCCGTGACCTGACCCCGTGACCTGACCCCGTGACCTGACCCCGTGACCTGACCCCGTGACCTGACCCCGTGACCTGACCCCGTGACCTGACCCCGTGACCCCGTGACCCCGTGACCCCGTGACCCCGTGACCCCGTGACCCCGTGACCCCGTGACCCCGTGACCCCGTGACCCCGTGACCCCGTGACCCCGTGACCCCGTGACCCCGTGACCCCGTGACCCCGTGACCCCGTGACCCCGTGACCCCGTGACCCCGTGACCCCGTGACCTCGTGACCTCGTGACCTCGTGACCTCGTGACCTCGTGACCTCGTGACCTCGTGACCTCGTGACCTCGTGACCTGCTTGTGGGTTGGGAGGTGTTTCTTAAGAGGCATTGATTTCAATTTGTGACCTTTCTACAGGTACGCCTGGAGCAAACTGCTCCACCAAGAGAGATGCCGTTTCGAATACCACCTCCGGTGCAAAGGGGGATATGCGAACCCTCTCAATCAAAAACTGTGGATGTCCTAATGGCAGTACAAGTCCCTCGCTTGCATTGTATGCACCTTCAGTGTGACGCTTGTTTAGGCACACCAACCGATACTCGCTCTCCCCCTCATAGTGGTCATACTTGCTGAACATTTCGGGTAGGAAATCGACGAGATCGGGGCCATCTTGTAGCAAAATTGGTCGAGGCGCACCCCACGGCGCGATTAAGGATGGAAGCCGCAAGTGTGTGGGTTCGCTTCCGGACTCGTAATACCGTACTGCATCGAGGTACCCGACATGAAGTTCGGTACTCTCTCGGTATAACTTCTCGACGCGTGCTACGGATGACTCCACCATTACGGCCTCCTCTGAGGCCCCATAAGCTTTCCACATAAGAAAGTTCTCTCGGACGCCGTCATACCAGCAACTGACATGAATCCAGCGAAGAGCCGACTGGTAGTCTTCAATTGTGTAGCGAGCCCTCATCGGATCAGGTAATCGCTGCCTTAGGAGCTGTTAATAAATAACTGTAACAAATAAATCGAAGGTGCTATGATTGTCGTCATGGCGAATGCAGACGACCTCAAACAAATACGCACCCGGTTCGAGAAGCTTGCATGGACGTTGGACGAGCGGATGAGGCGTCTGTTTGCTGCTGCGGAAGCTGCGGTGTTAGGCCATGGCGGCGTTACAAGGGTTGCACAGGCTACCGGTGTGTCCCGGCGCGCAATTCATGCCGGATTGGAAGAGCTGGCAACCGAAAAGATGGCGGTTGAAAGTCAGGGCAAGCGAATTCGCAAAGCGGGAGCTGGCAGAAAATCTGTCACCGAAACCGATTCTGGCGTGATGGCGGCGCTGGAGAAATTGGTCGAAGCGACGACACGGGGTGATCCCGAATCACCCCTGCGCTGGACTTGCAAAAGCCTGCGTACGCTGGCTGGTGAGCTGGCTGTGAACGGCCATTCGGTGAGCTATCCGAAAGTGGGCGACTTGCTGCGGGAGTTGGGTTATAGCTTGCAGGCAAACCGAAAGATGCTGGAAGGGACGGATCATCCGGACCGCAATGCCCAATTCGAGTTCATCAACGACCAGACCGGACAACGTCTAGCGGCAGGCAATCCGGTTATTTCGGTTGACACAAAGAAGAAAGAGCTTGTTGGTGCGTACAAGAACAACGGCACAACTTGGCGCCCCGAGGGGAAGCCAGAATTAGTCAAGGTGCACGACTTCATCGATAAGGAGCTTGGGCGCGCGAACCCCTATGGCGTCTACGATGTTGCCAGCAACACGGGTTGGGTCAGTGTGGGGACGGATCACGACACGGCAAGTTTCGCGGTCGAAACAATTCGCCGCTGGTGGAATACGATGGGCAGGCAGCGTTATCCTGCGGCAACGGAACTGATGATCACGGCAGATGGTGGCGGTAGCAACGGTAGCCGGGTACGGCTATGGAAATTGGAATTGCAGCGGTTGGCTGACGAGATCAATATCCCGATCAGCATCTCTCATCTGCCTCCGGGCACTAGCAAATGGAACAAGATCGAGCATCGTCTGTTCTCGTACATCAGCATGAATTGGCGCGGCCAGCCCTTGATTAGCCACGAGGTGATCGTCAATCTCATTGCCGGAACGACCACTCGGAAGGGACTGAAAGTCCATGCCGAACTGGATGAATCTTCGTATCCGTCAGGCATTAAGGTAAGTGACGCAGAATTTGAAAAAATACGCATCACCCGGAATTCGTTTCATGGCGAATGGAACTACAGGATTGATCCGAGTGCGAGCTAAAATTGATACACTAATTGTTTAACGACTCCTTAGTCGTACGCCGAGCAGCCCCTCCCATCGATCTGTGAACTGGGTTACGTTTGGTATATAGAGGCCGTGCTTAAGTAGAAAGACAAAGCGGAAAAACGGTAAGTAACGACTCAGCTTTCGCTTGCAGAAGCCATCAATATCAACTTCCGTATCGCAAGCCATATGGAGAGATACCTAATGTTCAGGCTCGTTGGATGGCAAAAAGCGAAGCTTTCTGCCAATCCGCTGGAGCGCAATATTAGCAAGCAAATTGATCATAAGGAATGTGAGAACGCCCCCTTTATAATTACTCTCGAACTGCATTCGCACTGACCACTGTATTGCCTGATCGATCTAAGATATTAACGTTAATAACCCCATCATTTTTTTTGTATTCAACGGTATAGACCTCACTAGATTTAGCTATGAATGATAGCTGGGCGTTGGCGAAGGACTCAGATGTCATGGCGACACTGACGAAGAGATTTGTTTGTCCCTGTATGACTCTGACCTGACGTGCCCAGAGATGCGAACTCGTAAGAGACCTTCCATTGACTTCCCTGGGTATCACGCCAAGTCGTTTCCAACCTGGATCTATCTTGAAAATGACCAAAGCTTGTGGAACAGCTGGCTCGGGTTCAATGTACTCACCAAGCTGAGATGTAGCACATGAGCTCAAGATTAATGTGATACATAAAGTGAGAAAAGCACTAATGCGGTCTGTTCTGTTATTTATCAGCGACACAATTCACTCCATACTAAAAGTAAAATAAAGTGGTTAGGCTATTCATTATATATATAGGCCCACTGGTGTCCGGTTAAATTGGGTATCGACAGCGTGAAGCCCAGTATTTATGCGGGTTACAGAGAAAATATTTTGGTGCCGATTTGAAATCAGTTTTCTCACATTCAGGTTCGAGTAACTTCCAGAGATCAATTTCTCTGGAGGTGAGCTATGAACTTGGGCAAGACGTTGTTCGCGCAACTCATGGAGTTTGTGCCGTGGACCAGCTTCGCGCGAATTGTCGAGCGCCGTGGCGGCGATTCCGGCGTGCGCGTCTTGAATTGCACCGAGCAATTCCGCGCCATGGCCTTCGCGCAACTGACTTATCGCGAGAGTCTGCGCGACATCGAAATCTGTTTGCTGTCCAACCAGAAGAAGCTTTACGGCATGGGCTTTCGCACGCCAGTCAAACGTTCGACGCTGGCCGATGCCAACGAAGGGCGCGACTGGCATATATGGGAAGACTTGGCGATGGTGCTTATCCGCCGTGCGCGCAAGCTTTATTGCAAGGACAGCTTTGGCATCGATCTCGACAACACGGTCTACGCCTTGGATGCGACGACCATCGACCTGTGCCTGTCGCTTTTTCCATGGGCGCCGTTTCGTTCTACCAAAGCGGCGGTCAAGATGCATACGCTGCTGGACTTGCGCGGCAACATCCCGGCATTCATCCACATTTCCGACGGCAAGATGGGCGATGTCAACGTTCTGGATACTTTGCCCATCGAAGCGGGGGCGTTTTATGTGATGGATCGTGGCTACCTCGACTTCGCCAGGCTGTTCGCGCTCCACCAGGCGGGCGCGTTCTTCGTGACCCGCGCGAAACGGGGCATGAACGCTCACAGGGTGCGCTCGATGAAGGCGGATCGAAGCACGGGAATAATCTGCGACCAACTCATCGCGCTGGATGGTTTTTACACCCAGAAAGGCTACCCGGAACAGTTGCGGCGCGTCCGTTTCAAAGACCCGGAAACCGGCAAGACGTTGGTGTTCCTGACCAACAATACGACGTTGCCCGCGTTGACCATCGCCGCGCTGTACAAGCAGCGATGGCAAGTCGAATTGTTTTTCAAATGGATCAAGCAGCATCTGCGTATCAAACGTTTTATTGGCAACAGCGAGAATGCGGTGAAGACGCAAATCTGGTGCGCCATCGCCACCTACGTGCTGATTGCCGTTGTTAAAAAGGAGTTACAAATTGATGCCTCGCTTTACACTTTGCTACAGATATTGTCGGTCTCCGTTTTCGAGAAAACCCCGCTATCTCAAGCTTTCGCGGGGGGCAGTTACATTTCCGAACCTGACCCCATGCATAACCAATTAAATTTGTTCGGTTTTTAACCGGACAGCAGTGATATAGGCCATCGCCCAAACCACACCCTCCCCCCCGGCGGGAGAGGGCATTCCCATGCAAGCCGCGCCTCTTCAGTGCAGCGCCTGTCGGAATTCGTCGTGGAAGTGGTGGAAGGCGCTGTCGAGCAGTAGCACGGCACCGTTGATGAGATGGCAACGTCCGGTGCCGGGTAACATGGCGCAGAGGTTTTCCAGAGCAGCGAGGTCGGCGGCAGTGCCGCGCCCGGTATCGATACGATCCAACAGGCGGCTCATGGTGGCTGTGCCCGTCTTGCACGAGGTGCATTGGCCGCAGGAGGAATGGGCGAAGAAGCGTTCGTACTCGGCCACACGTTTGACGATGCCCGTGCCCTCCGAGATGACGATCATCGCGCCCGTGCCCAAGTTGCTGCCGCGCGCGCGCAGGGAGTCGAAATCCAGCGCCACATCAAGGTCGGCGGGCGTCAGCAGGGTGCTTGAAGGCCCGCCGGTAAACACCGCCTTGAGCGGCTTGCCAGACAGCAGGCCGCCGCCATGCACAAATATAAGTTCGCGCAACGGCGTACCCATGGGGAGCTCAAATACGCCGGGGTACAGCACGTCGCCACTCAGGGAATAGAGTTTGGTGCCGGTGCCCGGTCCTTTGCCGAGGGCGCGGAACCACGCGGCTCCATGCACGGCAATATGCGGCACATGAGCCAGGGTTTCGACGTTGTTGATCAGGGTCGGGCAGCCGTGCACGCCAGCCTGTGCCGGATAGGGCGGCTTGCCGCGCGGGAAGGGGAAGCGTTTTTCGATCCATTCCATGGATGCCGTCTCTTCACCGCCGATGTAGTGCCCGGAGCCGGGCAGCAGATCAAGCTGTAATGGCCTGCCGAGCGCGGTTGAGGCGAGCGCCGACAAATCAGAGGCTTGCCATTGTTCCAGAGCCATCCTCATTGCAGCAAGGGAACGCGCAAGATCGGGGTTAATGTAGAACACGATACGATTGGCACCGACCGCCAGTGCCGCCACTACAGCGCCTTCAATCACCTGATGCGGTGTTTCTTCCAGCAGCAGGCGATCCTTGAAGGTGCCGGGTTCGTCTTCGTTACCGTTCACCACCAGATACTTGTCCGGATTGGGCAGTTCGGCGGCGACGGCATCCCATTTGCGCCAGACCGGAAAACCGCTACCGCCCAGGCCGCGCAACTCGGCAAGGCGTATTTCCTCGCGCACGGCTGATGGATCATGCGCGGCGCGGGCCAGTGCTTCGCCGCCGCCAGACTGGCGCCAGCGCACCATATCGGCGCCGATGCGCCGGTCAGGATGGAGCAGAACCTGGTTTGTTTCAACAATAGGCGCTTCAGGTTTCAGCGATTCCATACGCCTCCCGCCGCGTAAGCCGGCAAGACCTGGGGCGCCCTCCGTGTCATGGGCATACCCGCGAGGGTCAGGGCGCGGCGCAGCCGGTTCACATGTTCGAGGGTGACTTTCTTGGGGCCACGGTCGTGATTGGCGGTGGCTGCGATACCGGCGCGGCGCCCGAAGCTGATGATCTCGAGCAGGGCGTTGCCCATGATGCGGTTGCGTCCGTGGATGCCTCCCGCCACTTCGCCCACCGCGTACAGGCCGGGTATTGTGGTGGCGCCGTTGACATCAATGACTGCGCCGCCGTTCTGATAATGCAGGGTCGGATGGACCAGCAATGGCTCGATACGCGGGTCGATGCCCGAGACGCGGGTGCGCGTCATCAGGTTGGGAAACTGCCGCTCCAGCAGCCCCGGCTGGGCGCGTTCCAGACGCGGCGTGTCGAGCCAGACGCCGACGCGCTGGTCGTCAATGCGGATGCCGCGCCCTTCGCTGCATTCGCGCAGGATAGCTGCGCACACCATGTCGCGCGGCAGCAGTTCGTCAATAAAACGGCAGCCAAGGCCATTTACCAGCAGGGTGCCCGCCGCACGCACACCTTCGGTCACCAGCTTGCCCGACAAGTGGGTAGGATGCACCAGGCCCGTGGGGTGGTACTGGAAGGAATCCAGTTCGCATAGGCGCGCACCGATGCGGTATGCCAGCACCAGTCCATCACCCGTTGCACCCAGGTGATTGGAGGTCGGAAAACCATTCAAATGCAAGCGCCCAAGCCCGCCGGTTGCGAGTATGACGGAGCGTGTGCGAACGATACGCAACTGTCCATCAACCAACGAGGTGAGCACCGCGCCGACGCATTTTTGGCCAAGTTCGTTGGACAGGAGTTCGACGGCGGGGCTTTGCTCCCAGACTTCGATGCTGCGATGCTGGATGACGGCCTCGCGCAGCACGCGCATCATTTCCAGGCCGGTGTAATCGCGGCAATGGACGAGGCGCGCGGTGCTCATGCCACCCGCGCGCCGCGTATGCAGGTCGCCGCTGGGAGTCTGTTCGAACTGCATGCCCTGGCGGATCAGCCAGCGCAGCACTTCGGGGCCGTCTCCAGCCATGGTGGCTACCAGCGCCGGATCGCCGGCATGATGGCCTCCGCGCAGAGTATCCTGGATATGCTGCTGGATCGAATCGTCCGGTTCGATGGCGGCCTGGATACCACCCTCGGCCATGACCGTGTTGCTGTCTCCGAGGCGCAGCTTGGTAGCCAGCAGCACGCGCGCGCCTTTCTCCGCCGCCATCAGCGCCGCCGCGCATCCAGCACCGCCGCCGCCGATCACCAGCACGTCAATATCCGTCACCGGTGTCCCGGCCAGATCGGCCTCGTCAATGAATGCTTCGGATTGCAGCAGCTCTGCCAGTTCGCGCTGGCAGCTATCGCCCGCGTTGGCCCCCACAACCAGCTTGACCACGCTGCCGCGCAGGTGATCCGGGTGGTAGGCGTTGAGCAGCGTGTCCGTGTCGGTCAACTCGGGTAGCGGCCCGAGATCCGCGTCGGGCCGGTAGCGTGACAGTGCCTCTGCCAGAGGGATGCCGTTACTCATCTTTTTCTTCCTGAGCAGTTCCTGATTTAGCTTGGCGCAACTCTTCCAGCCGGTGGATGAGGTTGGGCGGGCGCAGGTGAAAATGAGCCGTTATGCGGCGGCTGAAAAGACCCACATGGGCCGGTGCGATCAGTTCGGGACAGGCAACGTCGCACAGTTCGCACATGACGCATTCGAAGAACGCCTCTCCCGCATCGCGGTAGCGGCCCGCAGCAGCCAGCGCAACACCGTTTTCGACGGTAATACCCTTGGGGCAGGATTTGTCGCAGCCATGGCAGTGTCGGCATCGCGACGCTTCGGGGAAAATATCATGAAAGCGCGCATGGATGTCCCATCCATCCTTAAAGTCGTCGATTTCGTAGTGATGCCGGGGCGCCGATGCTGGCGGCAGGAATATCACCTCGATGCCGTTTTCGGCGAAGGTCTGGCAGGCGAGACCCACCGTCACTTCCTTGCCACGGCGCAGCATGATGCGGCAGGAACCACACACACCCTCCATGCAACCGACACTCGTCACCCGTGGCACACCGGCGTGCCATGCGGCTTCGACCAGGGTCATGCCCGTATGTGCGTTGACGGCAAGGCCATTGATGATCAGGGCAACGCTAGTCTGTTGGTCGCCCTCTATTGCCTTGGTAGACATTGCGGTTTTTGTTGTTATGGGATATCTGGCCGTTACGGGCGCGCGAGGTCAATGATCTTTCTCAGATCATAACCCTTGTGCCCACCGACGTTTTTCACCAGTTCTGCCATATTCTGGTCGAGTGTGGGGCGCTCGGTTTTGTACAGCAGCCCGTTTGGCTCACGCCCCTCACGACGCGCCGTGTTAACCACGTGCATGGCGGTATCCAGATCGCTCACGTCGTGGCTGTCATCCAATATGGTTGTGGCATTCTTGAAGTGCTTGGCGGTGTCAATTTCGTTGAAAGTCGGACATTGCGAGAGCAGATTGATAAAGGCGAAGCCCTTGTGCTCCATGCCATCCTTGATCAGTTGCGATGCCAGCTTGACGTTGCCGGCAAACGCCTGCGCAACATAAGTGGCGCCATAGGTGAGCATGTACAGCACCGGATCCAGGGGTGCCTCCACGCCGCCATAAGGGGTGGTAGTGGTCTTCATGTCCTGCCGGGAGGTGGGCGAGCACTGGCCCTTGGTCAAACCGTAAACATGGTTGTCCATCAGGATGTAGGTCATGTTGATGTTCTTGCGCGCCAGATGCGGCATATGCCCGCCGCCGATGGAAAAGCCATCGCCATCGCCGCCGGTAACAACCACGGCGAGGTCGGGGCGTGCCAACTGGACACCCGTAGCAACAGGACCGGCGCGGCCATGCAGGGTGTGCATTTTGTAGGAGTTGACGAAATAGGGCAGGCGCGAGGAACAGCCGATCCCTGAAACGCTCACCAGATAGTTCGGGTCGACGCCGATTTCGGAAAGAGCACGCAGCAGCCCCGTCAATACGCCGTAATGGCCGCAGCCGGCACACCAGAAGGAGGTTGTTTCGTTTTTGTAGTCCTTGGGTTTGAGTTCAACCCGGTGCAAGTGTGTTTGTGGGTGGGCGTTCATGCCAATACCTCCCTGATTTTGTTAACGATCATCTCTGGCGTGAAGGGCATCCCGCCGCAAATGGTGTAGGACTCGGGGCGCAACGAGGTCTCCGCGCGCACGAAGTGAGCCAGTTGGCCCTGAAAGTTGACCTCGGGCAACAGCAGCCGTTTGCACGATGCGCCGAAGTCTTCGAACTGCTGCACCGGCAAGGGGTTCAGCAGCTTGGGATAAAAGCCCTTGACCTTGTAACCCTCGGCGCGCAGGCGCTGCAACGCTTCGCGCACCACGCCGATGGTGCTGCCCCAGGCGATCACTCCCAGGTCTGCCGCGCCATCGCCATCCACTTCCGTCGGGTCTACATCGTTGACCACGTTCTTGAGCTTGCGGAAACGTTTGTCCTGCATCGCCTCATGGTTGGCTGACGTGTAGCTGGGCAGGCCAATCTCGTTATGTTCGAGGCCGGTGGCGATATGTATGCCGCCAGGTGTGCCCGGATCAGCCATCGGCGAAATACCGTCCGCAGTCAATTCGTAGCGCCGGTATTCACCCTCGCCATCCCAGCGTTTGCGTTCTACCACAGGGTAGTCTTCCGGGTTCGGGTAAGGTACGTTCTGGGTGGAGAACGCCAGCGAGCCGTCGGAAAGCAGCAGCACGGGGCACTGATATTTCTCCGCAAGGTTGAACGCCACCACGGTCAGGCTGATGCAGTCATGAATGCTTTCCACGGATAGCACAATGCGCCCGGCATCGCCATGGGAGCCATGTATCGCCAGAAACAGGTCAGACTGTTCGTGCTTGGTCGGCAAGCCGGTGGAGGGGCCGCCACGCTGGACATCCACCACCACACAGGGCAGTTCGCTCATGAACGCCATGCCCAGCATCTCGCTCATCAGCGACAAACCAGGCCCGGAAGTGGAGGTCATCGCCTTCTTACCCGCATAGGCGGCGCCAATCACCTGTGAAATGGAAGCAATTTCGTCTTCGGCTTGGATCAGGGTGCCGCCGAGCTTGGGCAGATGTTTGGCCACATAGATTGCGATTTCGGTTGCCGGTGTGATGGGATAGGCGGCAAAGAAATCCAACCCCGCGATCAGTGCGCCGAGGCCGATGGCGTTGTTGCCAGACAGCACCACGACATCACGTTTGGCTTTCGGCGTCCCGATGGTCCATGGATCGGTCTTGTCCAATGCCGACGCCAGTTCGCGTCCGCGCTCCAATGCGGCCAGGTTGCCTTGAACCACGGCTTCACCCCGGCGTGAGAATTTGGCGGCGATTACTTCGCGCAATGATTCCACGGGGATGTTGAACAGGATCGACAGCGCTCCCAGCGCAACCATGTTCTTGGCGCGCGGGTTGTTCATTTCCTTTGCCGTATGGGACATGGGGATGGGGTATGCATACACGCCGGGCGGCACTTCCGGATCGAAATCACCCGGGCTGTCATAAATGACAGCGGTGCCGGGCCTGAGGCTGGCGCGGTTCATGTTGTAAGCTTCGCCGTTGAAGGCGCAAAGGACATCAAAAGTGTCCCCTTGGTTATATAGCTGTTCGGCGCTGGCGCGCACCTGGTACATGGCGTATCCGCCTTTGATTTCGGCGGGGAAGGTCTTGAAAGTGTAAACATCGAGTCCGGCGTGGGCGCAGGCTTGGGTGATGAAATCGCCGACTGAGATAACGCCTTCACCGCCTTCACCACCGATCCGGATGATCAGATCATTCTTGGTTATACCTTGCATCTACTAGTCCTTTTAAACACTGCATGGAGGGGAGACCTGTCATCCGCAGATTTTTCCTGGCGGACATCAAGAGCGGTGTGATTATACCAAAAAAAGTTGCCACAGTCGTGCAAGTTTCAGGGAGCGGGGAGGTTAGAAGCCTTGCTAGACCGCTTTCTACGGAGGGTTAATGCATATCTGGAAAAGCGGGGTAATATTGTTTTACCTTATGAGCTACAAATGAAATTCCTTGCCATCAGCATCCAAAAAACAATCCACAGGACCTACAACAACGCATTGAGGCAAATCGAAATAACCCTTACACTCATTACATTTTTCGGGGTCGATAACATATATTTCTTCACCTTCGGTTATCGCTCCAGTTGGACATACCGACACACAAAGGCCACAATTGATACAAGCATCAGTAATAGATAGCGCCATTTCTGCTTCCCCATGTTGCAAATTATAAGTATGTATCTTTACCAGTTTACCTGCTATCTATCCGGAAGAGGAAGAGCCTGCGGCGCCAGTGATGGCGATGCGGATGAAGGTATTCTGCCAGTATTATGTTGTCCCGCAAAGCGTGTAAGATTGTGGGACAAAATTTTGCGGGAAGATCAATGGATAAAAAACGCCCAAAACACCTTGCACTGAGCCAGATCAGGTTACCCCTGCCTGGCTTCGTTTCTATCCTGCACCGCATCAGCGGCGTGCTGTTGTTTCTGGCGCTGCCATTGCTGTTGTGGGTACTGCAATACAGCATGCGCTCCATTGAAACCTACACCCTGCTGGCCGAAGTACTGCGACACCCTTTCAACAAATTGGTTCTGTTCGGCCTGTTGTGGGCATTCCTGCATCATTTTTGCGCGGGCATCCGGTATCTGGTGATAGATCTGGATTACGGCGTCAGGCTGGCGCAGGCGCGCGCCAGCAGCAAATGGGTCATGTTCGTTAGTCTCGCGCTGACCGTTCTGATAGGAGTGCGGCTATGGTAGACCGTATCGTTACCGGCGCGCATTACGGGCTGCGTGATTGGCTGATGCAGCGCGTCACCGCCGTGGTGATGGCGCTCTATGCGTTGACCATGGCTGGCTGGCTGCTGCTGCATCCGGGCCTCAATTACGATACATGGATCGCGTTGTTCTCCAGCAACGCGGTGCGCACGTTTTCGTTGCTGTTCCTGCTGGCCGTGTATTGCCATGCGTGGGTTGGCGTACGAGAAATCGTGATGGATTACGTCAAGCCGGCAGGCATCCGCCTGGTAATTTATGTGGCGGTGTTACTGGCGCTGCTGCTGTATATAATCTGGTCGGTGCAGATTTTGTGGGGTTTCTGAAGTGATTCAAGGTTTGCCATTCCGGCACAGGGAAAAGTGATGACTGTAATTAAACGGACATTCGATGTGGTGGTGGTCGGCGCGGGCGGAGCGGGAATGCGCGCGGCGTTGGCGTTGTCCGAGGCGGGGCTGAAGGTGGCGGTGCTGTCCAAGGTGTTTCCCACACGCTCGCACACCGTGGCGGCGCAGGGTGGCATTGCGGCGTCACTGGGCAATGTCACCAAGGACAGTTGGCACTGGCACATGTATGACACGGTGAAAGGTTCTGACTACCTCGGCGATCAGGATGCCATCGAGTTCATGTGCCGCGCCGCGCCGGAAGTGGTGTACGAACTGGAGCACTATGGCATGCCTTTCGACCGTCTGGAAAACGGCAAGATTTACCAGCGACCGTTCGGCGGCCACATGCAGGACTACGGAAAAAACCCGGTGCAGCGCGCCTGCGCCGCAGCCGACCGCACCGGCCACGCCTTGCTGCACACGTTGTACCAGCGCAACGTGCAGGCCAACACCAACTTTTTCGTGGAATGGATGGCGCTGGATTTGATCCGCGACGAGGACGGCGATGTGCTCGGCGTAGTGGCAATGGAAATCGAAACCAGCGAAGTGATGATCCTGCAGGCGCGCGCCACGTTGTTCGCCACCGGCGGAGCGGGGCGCATCTTCCAGGCCAGCACCAACGCCTACATCAACACTGGAGATGGCCTTGGCATGGCGGCGCGCGCGGGCATACCGCTGCAGGATATGGAATTCTTCCAGTTCCATCCCACCGGCGTATATGGCGCAGGTGTGTTGATCACCGAAGGCGTGCGCGGGGAGGGCGGTTATCTTGTCAATAAAGACGGTGAACGATTCATGTCGCGCTATGCCCCCAATGCCAAGGATCTTGCCAGCCGCGACGTGGTGTCGCGCGCCATGGCGACCGAGATCAAGGAAGGGCGCGGTTGTGGCAAGCACGCCGACCATGTGCTGCTGAAGCTGGATCATCTCGGTGAAAATGTAATCCGGCAACGCCTGCCGGGCATCCGCGAAATATCAATCAAGTTCGCGCATGTCGATCCGGCCAGGGCACCCATTCCGGTGGTGCCCACCGCGCACTACATGATGGGCGGCATTCCCACCAACTACCACGGCCAGGTAGTTGCGCCGTATCACGGGGGGCCGGAAGAAATAGTTCAGGGTTTTTATGCGGTGGGCGAATGCGCCTGCGTATCGGTGCATGGCGCAAACCGGTTGGGCTGCAATTCTCTGCTCGACCTTGTTGTATTCGGGCGCGAGGCGGCGCGGCAGATCATCGAAGACCTGGAGCATAACCCGCATCCGAAACTTTTCCCGCGCGGTGCGGCAGACCGATCCCTGGCGCGGCTGGCGCGGCTGGAAACGCAAAAGGATGGCGAAAGCGTGGCCGAGGTTGGCGCCGAAATGCGCCGCGTGATGCAGGCGCATTGCGGCGTATTCCGGTTTCCCGACCTGCTCGCCGCAGGCGTGGTGAAAATCCTCGAAGTGGTGGAGCGTGCCAAGAACACCGTAATCGGCGATCAGAGCAAGGTGTTCAATACCGCACGCGTGGAAGCGCTGGAGCTCGATAACCTCATCGAAGTGGCGCAGGCTACGATGATTTCCGCCGCCGCACGCCAGGAAAGCCGAGGCGCCCATGCGCGCGATGATTATCCGCAGCGTGATGATGACAACTGGCTGAAGCATTCGCTGTATTTCAGCGAAGGGCAGCACCTGGATTACAAGCCGGTGCGGCTGAAGCCACTCACGGTGGAATCGTTCCCTCTCAAGGCGCGGGTTTATTAAACCAAATAGTTCATTAGCAGTTAAACGTCCTTACGCGATTGCCGAAGCAATAAGGCTGACTTTTCAGCCTCCGTAACCCCATGCTGTAACTACGAGTTTGCGTAAAATCACGAATCATCGCAGTTGCGTGATTGCCGCTGACACACGCGGAGCGGCCCGATCTGATGCTGGCGCTGGCGAGGCGATGAATCAGCTCCCATGAGGAAGCAGACCGGCACATGATGGAATGTGTGGACAACTCGATGGTCGCTGTTCAGAAAACCAGGCATGGCTGAAGAGGAATATGCCCGTCCGGCAACGATTGATGATCTATTGAGGATCGTATAAGTAAATGACAAGGCAAAGCACCTTCCCGTCATTCCCGCGCAGGCGGGAATCCAGTATTTGGCATGGATTCCGGCTCGCGCTTTGCGCGTCCGGAATGACGATATGGTTGTAACTCACTTATACGATGCTCAATAAAAGCGGTCATTCAATCGCTCAACAAAATCAAGGTTGATTATTTCTTGATTGGTGGATAGCCACTTGGCTTTACCGTAAAATACCTCGCAAACACGCAAACAGGAGATCATTATGGGACAAGCACTGCACACACTCGGGTTAGACAGCATGAGCGTCGAAGACCGCATTGCCTTGGTGCAAGATATTTGGGATTCAGTCGCCATTGAAGCTGGGCTATTGCTCCCCAGCACGGCAGAAAAAGCTAAACTCGACAGTCGCTTGAACGAAGATGACGCTACGCCGGATAGCACCATTTCCTGGGAATCCATTAAAGCTGAAGCAGCAAAACGCTGGCAACGGTAATGCGCCAAATTGTTTTTTCGGTATCAGGCGCGACGTGAGCTAGGCGAAGCGGGTGATTGGTACGAACAAGAACTCATCGGCCTCGGGCTTGAGTTCTTCGTGGGCACGTTGTATATAACTGCATTGCAAAAACATTATCAGGGCATTCCATTTTCACAAAAGGAAGGCGCATGAGAGCCACGCTGAATATTGAGGACGAACTTTTCGCCAAGGCGCAACGCGTGAGCGGACTGAAAGAAAAGGCCGCGCTGGTGCAAGAAGGGCTTAGGGCTTTGATCGAAAGAGAGAGTGCACGGCATCTGGCGCGCCTGGGTGGCACCGAGCCGCAATTACAACCCACGATCAGGCGTCAATCCGAACCGGCATGATCCCAGGATAAATTTGTTCTCGAAAATCACGTAGGGTGGGTAGACAGGTTTTTCGTCTGCCCACGCGGTTTGGAACCCGCGTGGGCACAGTGCGTGGTTGTTGCCGACTTGTCGGCTGTACAACCACGGCCTCCCCCTTGCGGGGAAAAACGTGCCCACCCTACGGTCATTGATTATTATCGTTAATTTCAGAGAACAAATTTACCCTGGGCATGATCCTGGTTGATAGCACATTCAGAATGTATGATTGCAAAATCCGAATTGAAAGGGGTATTTTCATGAAACTTAACCGAGCTATCCAGCAACATTTGGAAGTGCGCTCTAAACAATAGATCAGCCACATTGCTTTTTTGAACATGACGGGAGATTCACATCATGATTGCTGTCGAAATCGAAGCACCCATAGTTGACCATCGGATCAGCATTGTTAGCGACCAATTCCCCGCGCAATCGCGTATGGCAAAAGTCATCGTAATGTTCGACGAAGATAATTCTGAACTGCCCGCACAAGGCGCCCTTGCACGCTTGCGCGCCCATCCCGCGCAGGTAAGGGGGGATGGCCTGCCGATAAAACGGGAAGAATTGTATGGCCGCGCCAGCCCTCGTTAAACGCAACGCTCGGGTTGATACCAACATCTGGTTCTACGCTTTAAGCGCAGGCGACGAAGCCAAACGACTCGCAACCAATCGCCTGCTTGACTCGCTTGATCGTCCGGTCATCAATAGCCAGGTTATCCGCGAACTGTGTATAAACCTGCTCAGAAAATCGTCTTACGATGAGGCGGCGATTCAGGAATTGGTCACCTCGTTGTATCGTGATTGTCATGTTGCTCCTGAAAACGTCAGTGTTTTCCTGCGCGCATCCGAACTGCGCAAACAACACTCCTTCAGTTATTGGGATAGCTTGATTGTCGGAGCAGCATTGGAAGCGGGATGCGAGATAATTTACAGCGAAGACATGCAGCATGGGCTCCGTGTCGAAGGCAGGTTAAGCATCATCAATCCGCTGGTAGAAGCGTGAATGCAGCGCATTGAATGCCTGTGGCAACCTGAAAAACTGCAAAATGGTTTTGTCCCTGTTGCAGGATCTGCCGATGGCGCGGGTCGCCACCGATGATGAGGTGCTGTTTTTCGTTGAGAGGCACGAATTGATGGGACGGGGGTATTGGTTATGTCGACGCCCACTTGCTTGCCGCAGTTGTGCTTGAAGGAGCCACGCAACTCTGGACACGTGACAAGCGCCTTTGCTCGGTGGCCGAATCGATGGGGTTGGCATTCATGTAGCTTCGCGCTGCCTGCGTGGCGGTAGCAGGCTGAAACACGGGCGTGCGGCGTAGAAAAATACCTTCACTAAGGAGCAGTAAATAAATAAAGGTAGCAACTTTACTCGGTTGCCTTTGGTTTTATGACGTAGTTCCAGTCGCCATGAAACTTGTTGCGCTCGACATTGATGTGCTCCATTTCTTCATCAGTAACTTTGCGTCCGGTTGGATATTTCCGGCGGTCCAATCTACACGTTACTTTCAGCCCCTTCGCGGTGGTCGTCCTTGCGATAAGGTTGACGATCGTTTCGTAATCCCGCAACGGCTCGCCGCGCCAATTTGACGTGATAAAGGAAAACAGCCGGTGTTCGATCTTGTTCCATTTGCTGGTGCCGGGAGGGAAATGGCAGACTGAAATACTCAGGCCGGTTTGATCGGCAAACTTCTGCAACTCCAACTTCCACAGCCTCAGGCGCGACCCGTTGCTTCCACCAGGCGGAGAATTGGATCAAGCAAGTGAAGTGCGACCTGAAAGCCGACCGGACTTCGGCTCAGTCTTTCCTCGCCAACTTTGGCCGTCTGCTGCTGACGGCGGGTGCTTATGTGTTGCACCAGCAATTGCGCCAGTTGGGCCTGCAAGGTACCGCACTGGCTTCAGCTCAGCCCAAGACGATCATCCTCTCGCTGTTCAAGATCGCCGTGCGGGTCAAACAGTACAAAGACCGGGTGCTGCTGCATCTGCCCAGTGCTTGCCCGGTCAAAGCGCTGCTGGCAACGGTCTGTCAGCGTCTCTATCCACACAACAGCAGGATGCGATCCATGCTGGCTTCTCCATGATCTGGCACGTCTGGCCCACGAGACGGTGCCACACACCCCTTCCCATAACTACTTCACGCTTCACCCCGCCAGTGGGGGTTGGGGGGCTGTCGCCTGGAAATCAAATAATTTGTAACGCCACCGAGGAAAATGCTGTGCGGGAAATTTATGCAACATCGCGGCTAGATGCCTATGGCCGCTATGTGTCGATTTCGCTATTTGGCGAGTGACGGGTTTCAGGCAGCGCGATTCAAAATTGATGGAAGATGAGGGCGCAAAAACAGATGTCGCAAATTGATAGTTTGTGTCAGCTCAAGATTGGGCTAATACACATAACCGAAACTAACCTATGCTCTTCCCCGATCTGATCCGCCTCACCACCTCCAGCTTCCTGGCCTACCGGATGCGCAGCTTCCTGACCGGCTTGGGCATCGCCATCGGCATCACGGCGGTGATACTGCTGACATCCATCGGCGAAGGGCTGCATCAATTCGTGCTGGCCGAGTTCAGCCAGTTTGGCACCAACCTGATCTCGATCCAGCCCGGCAAGACGCAGACACATGGCGCGAACGTGGGCATGTTCGGCTCGGTCAAGCAGTTGACCATCGAAGATGCCGATGCTTTGCGCCGCTTGCCGAATGTCGAATATGTCGATCCCAGCATGTCGGGCACCGCCGAACTGCGCGCCAACGGCAAGACGCGCCGGACGGTGGTGTATGGGGCGGGGCACGATTTCACCAAGGTGTTATCGAGCAAGGTGCAGACCGGCAGTTTTCTGCCCGATGAAGACCCCGCCCAGGCGCGCGCTTTTGTCGTGCTCGGATCAAAAGTGCGCCAGGAACTGTTTGCGGGACAGAATCCGCTCGGCAGTTATTTGCGCATCAGCGGGCAACGCTACCGGGTGATCGGTGTGATGGAACCCAAGGGGCAGATACTCGGTTTCGATATGGACGACACGGTGATCATCCCCGCCGCGCGCGCGCTGGAATTGTTCAACCGCCCGGGGTTGATGGAAATCCATCTGAGCTACAAACCCGGAGCCGACCTGCAAAGCGTGGTGCGTTCGATTACCGGGCTGCTCAAGGAGCGGCACGGGCGCGAGGATTTCACCCTGATACCGCAGGAAAAAGCGCTCGAAGTGTTGGGTTCGGTGCTGGATGTGATTACGTTCGCGGTGGGCGCGCTGGGCGGGATATCCTTGCTGGTGGGCGGCGTCGGCATCCTGACCATCATGACCATGGCCGTCACCGAACGCACCTCCGAAATTGGCTTGTTGCGTGCTCTGGGCGCGCGCGAACGGCAAGTGCTGACGCTGTTTCTGGGCGAGGCGATGCTGCTGTCCGCGCTGGGAGGGTTGGCCGGGCTGGCGTTGGGTGTCGGCATCGCACAGGCGTTGCACCTGTTGTTTCCGGCCATGCCGGTGCATACCCCGTGGCTGTTTGCCGCGCTTGCCGAACTGAGCGCGGTCACCATCGGCCTTGCTGCAGGAGTGATGCCGGCGCGGCGTGCCGCACAGATGGATCCGGTGGAGGCGTTGCGGACGGAATGAAGGATCAAAAATCCCAGCGCAGCCCTGCCGAATAAAAGAAGCGGGTCGTTTCTGTGGTTTGCTGCGCACCGCCATAGCTGATACGCTCAAAGCCCCCATCCATATCGAAATAGAGCTGCTCCTTGAGGCGATAAGCCCCGCGCACCATGGGCGATGTGCGGCTGGTCGTGCCACCGAATTGATCTTTCTGGCGATACAATTGCAGCGAGGTATCCATCGTCCACCCGCTGTTGAACAGGGTATGGTTGTAAAGATAGATGGAGTGGCCGCTCGCCGAACTGCTGGTGTTGAAGGTGATGCTGCCCGACCAAATGTCTTTTTCCATGTAGAGCCCGCTACCGATAACCTGGCCAGTCACGCTCTTTTCCGCTCCGCGGCTCGGCGTCGCCGGGAGGATGCCTTCGAGAGCAGTTGCCCCGCTGGCGGCCAAGCCCGTTGTGTTCGTCAGCCTGACATCACCGCCCACCTGCCATTTTTCGCGCAGAGGGACAGTGATGCCGAGCTGCCCCATATTGGAAGTGGCCGTGCGTGCCAGCGCCAACTCGCGCAAGCTGCTCGCAGACATGGTTTGCAGCAACGCATTCACGGATGACGTGCCCGCACCATTCAAGGCATTGCGTATGCTCAACGAAGGGGCCTTGCGATGATCCAGCATAAAGTTCACCGTTCCTCCAAGAGCGCCAATCGTCCCCATGACTTGCGCCGCGTTCAATACCTTAAAATAGGTATCGTAATCCAGCAATGCGAACGCGGTCTTGTTGCCCTCGAAGTAACGCCATTCCGTGCCCAATGCACGGCGATCCGTGGTGCCTTCGATACGCTGGCTGATGGCATAGATCGAGTGCGGTCCTTTATCCATGCTGGCGCCCGCGAACACCGGCTTGCTGCCGCTCTGCGAGTAATCCGCCAAGGCGCCTGCCACGCCGTTGAAACGCATGACCTGCGCATCGCCGTATGAGCCGGCGAGACCATCGAAACGGCCCAACACTCCGCCCCCCATGCTGGACTGCCGCCCCAAACGCAGCAGGTATTCTTTCGTGCGGTTCTTTATTTCGCCATAGGCAGCGCTCACCCGGTTCTGGCTGGGCTGATTTGCCAAAAAGTTTCGGGTATTCACATCACGGAATACCAGTCTCCCGTCATATTCCTCGCTCACATAACGCTCGGATGCATCCACGCTGGTGATGAGCATGGACTGATCGGTCAGCGATAGCGAGGTCGTCGTCGGAGCGTTGTTGAATGTATAGTTCGAATCGATCTTGCTATGGCCATAGTAATAACGCGACGAAATGCTGCCGAAAGCTATCAAGCGATCAGTTTGTATTTTTTCCTTGATCTTGGCATTGATCGGCTTGGCTGCACCCCCACCCTGTCCCGCCAGTGCGGCCAGGCGCTGCGCTATACGTGCCGCGCTCTCGCCTTCCGGATAAAGTTTCAGATACAAATCGTATTCGGTTTTTGCCTTGTCGATTTGCCCGGAGCGCTCGCGTGCCACACCGACCCATTCTTGTCCGTCCTGAGTGTAATCGTTGGGTAATAACAGCAGCAGCTTGTTGAAAGCATCCACTGCGGCTTCATTGTTTTTGGCTTCCAGCGCATCGTGCCCCTGCAGCATTAACGCGCGTGCCTGCTTGTTGGTCGCGGCCATAGTCGCTTCGTCCGCAGTGAGCGCGACACCCGGTGCAGGCTCCGGTTTGATCGCAGGCAGGTTGGGCAAGGGGCCCGTGCTCACCGGTCGCTTGTCCGGGCGGATGGTGATCAACAGGCTGCGATTGTCTTTACCCGGCGCAACGCTGTATTTCGCTTCGCGCGAGAATTCGATCACCAGTTTCGGCTTGGTCTGCTGGTCGCGCGTGGTCACCGTAAAGCTGGGGATGAGGCCGGAAGGAGGCGATTTGCGCACTTCATTGTCCACCCAGGCCTCGCTGCTCGTTGCACCTTGCACGCGGTCGTAATAAATTTCCAGCGTCTTGCCGTGGTTCTCCGGGAAATGGCGCAGGTACTGCACCGGCCCGGTCAACCGGATCATGGCTACGATGCCCCCGCTCTGATATTCCAGGCTCACATCGTCTAGCGGCTGTGCAATAACATGAGTGGAAATTGCGGATAGCAATAGCAGTCCACGGAAAATTTGATAAGGCTTAAAAAAAGTGTTGCGAGTCACAGCCATACTCCAGTCTGAATTATTGTTTTGAAAATCCACCATGCATGTGATGAGGCAAAGTAATGGCAACTCGTTTACGCGAGAGAGAAGCCGCACAAAGATCAGTTGCGCGGCAAATCAATCGCTTCCTCAAGGCTTGTTCCACTGGTTATATTGTCTTGCATGGCATGAAATGCAGTCATCGCTAGTTTTGGAGCCTTCATGGCTTCCTATTGTTTTTCTTTGCATGCTTCCAAGATATACAGGACTCGAATTGTGGCAAGTTTTGCAGGTTGTCGAAACATAAGCATGCAAGGTAGCTCCGGTCGCAACGGTTGTTCCGGTGTGGCAAGCACTGCACGTCGTTCCTGTATTATAGGGAATGTGGTTAGCCGGTTTGCCACCCAGCGCGCCCAGCCAAGTAGCCGTAGAAGTATGGCATTGAATGCAATCGTCGGTCCCGATGGCAGCATGGCCTGGCTTTGCTGCTGTTGACACTGCGATGACACCATCGTGGCAACCATCACATCTCCCGGTGGGACTAGGGGCTGTGTGTTTGTATATTGCAGGGAGCCAAGTGGTGAAGTTGTTATGACAATCGGAGCACTGATAAGTAGCCATGCCGGTTCTAGTGTGGCTTGCTGTCTTGCCACGAATGCCTGAGCTGGCATACGCACCGCTGTGGCAGACCGAACATTGCGTTGCCCCTAGATGGTCGAATTTGGCGCCCGAGAAGGTGCCGAATGACTTGTGGCAAGAGCTGCAAGTAACCGTGGGCGGGGAGATAACAACCGCGCTATGTATCAATGCTGTCGGTGACTTAACGTTGGTATAGGCTGGGGCGCCATATGTGCCATGACAATTCTGGCAGGTAGCCGGGGCGCCGGCGTGATCGTAGAACGCGGTATAGAAGCTGTAATAACTCTTGTGGCACGAGTTGCAATCCGCAAACGTTATACCCGCCATGGACAGTGGCAAGTGGCTGGCAGATTGGATTTTGTTCTTCGCCATGCCGGTAGAAATATGACAAGTCACGCAGGACTGCCCGGAATAAGTGGCCAGCGCGTTGTTGGTGTGGTTCCAGCTTGCCGGAATCCATGAACTGGTGCGGTGGCACTGGTCACATGGGAAAGTAGTCACCACGTGTGTTGAATGTTTGCCCTGGGAGATTCTGCCATTGTGGCAGGTGGCGCAGTCACCCGGTCTCGCCGTGGCGTGATTGAATCTTGCCCCCAGGAAAGTGGCAGTGTTGAAGTGGCAGCTTTCGCACGGTGCATCGGTGACGATGTGGCTATTCGATTTTGGCGTTGCCACGACGCGCTTGCCGAGCGCGTGGCAGCCATCGCAATTTTTCGGTGTTCCTTTGAACACGCCACCCACATGGCAAGTTTCGCAAACGGCAACAACGTGTGCACCGGAGAGCGGAAATCCGGTGGTCAAATGGTTGAAATCGCTCTTGCCAGTCGGAGCAGCAAAAGCCGCTGCCGATAACACCAAAACGCCCACCATGGCCTTGCATATAACAGCGATTCTATCCAATAACAGTCGTTTCATTCCCGTCTCCCAAAGATTTGATCTTGGTTAAAGTACGCTTCAAAAAGTTCAAAATTTTGACAATATAAATCAGTTCACATCCCGTGGCGAAGCATGGCAGGCTGAAAACAACGCTACAACTCGGCTTTCTCTCGGGCTTCTTCGTTGTTTTTCGATTTTCTCTTTACTTCAAGCTGTAGCAGGCACAGTAACCTTGCCGAAGTTCCAGTATCAATCATTGGTAGAGTAGCGGATAGGCTCGAATGATTTGAAGATCGTGGTTGCCAGCGGAACGCGAAACACTATGAGAGCCAGCCTGAATGATACCCTATGCTTGTGGAAATTGCCGCACACCTGGTCTTGTTCACACCCCAATCAAAATCAATGAACATTTGCATCATCAGGCCACTGCCGCTTCGACGGGAGGATAGAATTACACCACTGCAAACATGACAAGAGGTTGATATGAACCCAGAGTTAAGTAACCTGCTCGGCTACCCCGCCGCCTTCCTGACCACCATCGCCTTTGTGCCGCAAGCCTGGCAATCCTGGCGCACGCGCGACCTCTCCGGCATTTCGTTGCCGATGTATGCGCTGTTCACTTCTGGGGTTGCGTTGTGGCTGGGCTATGGTTTGATGATCGGCAGTTTGCCTATAATCGCGGCGAATGCTGTCACGCTGCTGCTGGCTTCGGTTGTTTTGTGGCTGAAGATTCTGGAGGTGAGAGATGTGGCAGGTTGATGAACTTGTAGGTGCGAATTTATTCGCCCACACAACGAGCCATATGCGAATAAATTCGCACCTACTCCTCTACCCGAAGTGATGAGGGAGTGGTACTCAATTAGGCCAATCCAATTCCACCCATGCGCAGTTGGCGATGCTGCCGCGAACTGTCTGATCAGGATTGTCAGCGGACAAGGCCAGCGCCGCGAGTATCGGGTTTTCGTGGGACACGGCCATTACCATTCCATCAGGGTGGCGTACGGCGATTTCATCGAGAAAACTGCGCAGCCGTTCCATTTGTTCCTGAAACGATTCGCCTTGTTCCGGTTTGATGCGCAATGGGTCGGGGCGCACCAGATCGTGGAACACGTGTACCGGCAGCCCATCCATGCCGGAGCGGCGTTCGTTGAGGCGCGCGTCAATATTCAACGGGCAGGTATGGTGGCGCAACAGGATTTCTGCGGTCTGTTGAGCGCGCGGAAATTCGGAAGCATAGGCGTGGGTAAAGCGCAGCGCGCGCAAACTGTTTGATGCGGCATCGGCCTGCGCTTTGCCACGCTCGGTGAGATTTACGATGCGCGCGGGGTTATCGTTGATACGGTCAGCGACATTTGCTTCGCTTTCGCCGTGGCGGATGAGGATGATTTTCATTACCCAACCCTGTGATTGCTGATGAATACCTCCCTCACCCGCCGCGCTAGATGGGGGAGAGGGTTACAAGCGCACCATGAATTTTTAAATTCTCAATATTCACAGCGTCGTAAAAAATCGCGCGCTCATTTCTTCCAGCCCCAGTATTTTTAATACTTCACTCAGGCGCTCGGCTGCATGTTTGCGCGGATGACCTTTACTGCTTGCAATGATGAGCTCGTTTTTTAACGAATGTTCCCAGCCCACCAGTTCGGTCACGGTGACCTGGTAACCATGTGCTTCAAGTTGCAGGCAGCGCAGCACGTTGGTGATATGGCTGCCGAATTCGCGGGTATGGATGGGGTGACGCCAGAGTTCGGTCAGGGCATTTTTTGCCAGTTCCTTGGTTTTATTCTTGCGCAATATTGCAGCGACTTCAGCCTGGCAGCACGGCACCAGCACGATAAATTGCGCCCGCTTCTTCAACGCAAAACGGATGGCGTCATCCGTGGCGGTATTACACGCATGCAGCGCAGTCACAATATCCACCCGGGCAGGTATCTGATCGGACTCGATGGATTCCTCCACCGATAGATTGAGGAAGGCCATGCCGGAAAAACCCAGGCGCGCAGCCAGCTCCCGCGAATGCTCGACCAACTCATCGCGCCTTTCAATGCCGCAGATGTGTGATTGATCGTTCAGCGTCTTGAAGAACAGGTCATACAGGATGAAGCCCAGATAAGACTTTCCCGCCCCGTGATCCACCAGTTGGATATCGGGATGGTCTTGCCGGATTTCCTGCAACAGCGGCTCGATGAATTGATAGAGGTGATAAATCTGTTTGAGCTTGCGGCGGGAATCCTGGTTCATCTTCCCGTCGCGCGTGAGGATGTGCAGCTCCTTCAACAACTCAACCGATTGGCCTAGTCTTATTTCGTGTTTGTCATTCATGTGCTGTATGGTTTTTTGTAATGCCACAGATTGTATGGTGCCGCACCTCATCGGCTGTACGCTTCCGTCGCATAGCGGCGCATCATGCGGTGGCTGTTGAAATACGAGGCGTTCTTGCTGATCGCTCCCTTCATCACCTTGAGCCACCCGCCGGGGTTGCTGCTGTGGCCGTAATACAGCGGCAGCACCACTTGTTCGAGCTTGTCGTAAAGCACATGTGCGTTGCCGTCGGCCATTCCTGCCGCATCGCCGATTGCCCAGCCAGTCACACCTTCGAGGCAGCCTTCAATCCACCAGCCATCGAGCACCGAGAGGTTGGGCACGCCGTTGAATGCGGCTTTCATGCCGCTGGTGCCCGAAGCTTCGAGCGGTGGCAGCGGCGTGTTGAGCCACACGTCGGCGCCTGCGGTCAGTGTCTGGGCAAGCGCCAGATCATAATCGGATAAATAGACCACCGGTATCATGCCGGCAAGGGCGCGCGCATGCGCATACAATTGCTCGATCAGGTGCTTGCCGTTTTCATCGCGAGGATGCGCCTTGCCGGCGAGCACAATCTGGAGCGGCTGATTGCGCGCGATTGCCCGCAACCGCTCGATGTCGGAAAACAAAAGATCCGGGCGCTTGTAGGCCGTCATGCGCCGCGCGAAGCCGAAAATCGGGACATCGGGTTTAAGCGATACGCCGGTGAGCGTTTGTACTTTCTCGATGAGATGCTGTTTCGCCTGAACATGCGCTTCCCAAATCGCGGCTTCCGGAATGCAGCAGTCGGCGCGCACCAGCAGCTGCGGTTCGTGGCACCAGCCGGGGAGGTAATGGTCGTAAAGTTTGCGGAAACTTTCGGCGGCCCAAGTGTACGGGTGCACGCCATTGGTGATCGCATGCACCTTGTAACCGGGGAACATTGCGTTGGATACTTCGGCATGTTTCCTGGCGACGCCGTTTACATATTCACTCAAGTTCAGCGCCAGCCGCGTCATGTTGAGGCTGTCCTCTCCGGCCAGGCGCTTGATGGTCTCGAAGTCGAAATCATTGTCGAGAACACGCTGCACCAGATCATAGGAAAATCGGTCATGCCCGGCCTCGACCGGAGTGTGCGTGGTAAAGCTGCACAGGTCGCGCACACGCGGGAGGTCGTAGTGCGATTCACCGGGCCGCAGGTGTTCAGTGGAATAAGTGTAGCGCCGCATCAGTTCCAGCCCGAGCAACGCGGAGTGCCCCTCGTTCATGTGGTAATGCCGGATAGTGAAGCTGAGCGCCTGCAGCAAGCGCACGCCGCCCAGCCCCAGCACAATTTCCTGCTTGAGCCGGTAGACGTTGTCGCCACCGTAGAGATAGTGAGTGATTTCGCGGTCTTCGCTGCTGTTCTCGTTCAGGTCAGTGTCGAGCAGCAACACTGGCTGGCGGCCACCCATGTGACCTTCGAGCACATACAGCCAGGCGCCGATCCAGACCGTGCGGCCATCAATCTGCACGGCAATCTTGGCGTCGAGAGGTTGCGCCCAGCGTCTGATGTCCCAAGTCGCCGCATGTTCCAGTTGCCGGCCCTGTGCGTCAATTTCCTGGCGGAAATAGCCGGCGTGGCTTACCAGGCTGACCGCCACCATCGGCAGATCAAGGTCGGTGGCCGAGCGCACGGTATCGCCGGCGAGTATGCCCAGCCCCCCGGCATAGGTCGGTATCTCGCTACGCAGCGCGATCTCCATCGAGAAGTAAGCGATGCGCGGTTCATGGATGAATTCGTCGAGCATGACGTCGTTCCTCTCGTTGGTGCGAATTTATTCGCACATAGCTCATTGGTTAGTGCGTCGCACCTACTCAAACGCCAACTGCGTTTTTCAGGTTAATCAGCCCGCGCGCATTTCGAGCATCAGGTGATTAACCCGTTTAACAAAACCGGCTGGGTCGTCGAGTTGCCCGCCCTCTGCCAGTAAGGCCTGATCAAACAGGACAGATGCCCAATCGTCAAAATGTTTTTCTTCTTCCTTCAAACGCTGCACCACCAGATGATTCGGGTTGATCTCCAGGATAGGGCGTGTAGCGGTCGTCTTCTGCCCGGCTGCCTTGAGCAGGCGTGCCATGTTTCCGCCAATATCATGCTCATCAGATACCAGGCAGGCGGGTGAATCTATCAGGCGGTGGGTCACCCTGACCTCCTTGACGCGCTCTGCGAGACTCGCTTTTATTTTCTCGGTCAGGTCCTTGTGGTTATTGGCCTGTTTTTCCTGTTCCTGTTTCTCGGCTTCGTCCTCAAGCTTGCCCAGATCAAGCCCGCCTTTGGCCACGGAGGCCAGCGATTTGCCGTCGAACTCGGCCAAATAGCCCACTACCCACTCGTCCACTCGCTCGGAAAGCAGCAGCACTTCAAGGCCCTTTTTACGGAACACTTCCAGATGCGGACTGTTCTTTGCGGCATTGAAAGTTTCGGCGGTGATGTAATAAATCTTGTCCTGCCCCTCCTTCATGCGCCCGATGTAATCGGCCAGCGAGACGGTTTCCGCATCGGTATCCGCATGGGTTGAAGCAAAGCGCAGCAAGGCGGCTATTTTTTCCCTGTTGGCAGAATCTTCCCCTGCGCCTTCCTTCAACACCAGACCGAATTCACCCCAGAACTTGGCGTATTTTTCCCGGTCATTTACCGCCAAATCTTCCAGCAGGCTGAGCACTTTCTTGGTGCAACCGGCGCGAATCGCTTCAATGTCTTTTGACTCCTGCAGGATTTCGCGCGACACGTTGAGCGGCAAATCACTGGAATCAACCACGCCGCGCACGAAACGCAGATAGGACGGTAACAATTGTTCGGCATCATCCATGATGAACACGCGGCGCACGTATAGCTTGATGCCGTGGCGCGCCTCCCGGTTCCACATGTCAAACGGGGCATGCGCGGGAATATAAAGCAGCTGCGTATATTCCTGGCGCCCTTCCACACGGGCGTGCGTCCATGCCAGGGGGTCTTCATAATCGTGCCCGACATGCTTGTAGAACGCCTTGTATTCATCTTCGGAAACGTCATTTTTGGAGCGTGCCCATAACGCGGAAGCCTGATTTACCGTCTCATCTTCGGCGGTGATTTCCTGCTTTCCCTCTTTCCACTCTTCTTTCTTCATGATGATGGGCTGGACAATGTGATCCGAATATTTGTGGATGATGGAGCGAATCTTGTGGCCGTTGAGCAGATCGTCCTGATCGGCGCGCAGATGCAAGGTAATATCCGTGCCGCGCGCGGGCTTACCCGTCATCTCGATGGAAAACTCCCCGCCGCCATCCGATTCCCAACTCACGCCCTGGTCGGCCTTTTCCCCGGCGCGGCGCGTGGTGACAACGACCTTGTCGGCGACGATAAAAGCGGAATAGAAGCCAACGCCAAACTGGCCGATCAAGTTTGCATCCTTCTGCTGATCCCCGCTCAGCCTGGCGAAAAATTCCTGGGTGCCCGATTTCGCGATCGTGCCCAGGTTGCTGATAACTTCATCGCGGCTCATGCCGACTCCGTTGTCGCTGATGGTGAGCGTTCTGGCATCCTTGTTGTAGCTGATGCGGATTTTCAAATCCGAGTCACTTTCGAACAGCGTGGCATTGTGCAGCGCCTCGAAGCGCAGCTTGTCGCAAGCATCCGACGCGTTGGATACCAGTTCCCGCAGAAATATCTCGCGGTTGGAATACAGCGAATGAATCATCAATTGTAGAAGCTGTTTAACTTCCGTCTGAAAACCCATCGTTTCACGATTTGCGGCAATGTTCTCGGTCATATTAAGTCCCTCGGTACGTTTAAAATATTTTCGGATAAATGGAGTCTATCTGAAAAATCTCAAGTGTTCACGCTGGCAGTTCCGTCGCCTGTAAGGGAGCGTTCAAGTGTTGCACCTGATGCTTTAGCAACCCAGAAGCGCCCTAACCCATCGGAATATGCTGCTGGGCATTTCTCCTTTGTCCTGTGCAGTTCAATGAGATCAGCCATAGACACCCTTTTTGAAACTGAATCTTGTTGATGCCCATCACGCTTTTACTTTGTTGGAATGCACTCATTTTCCATCTTCGCAAAATTAAAAACTGAGCCTGCTGTTATTCGTGGCTAATAAGGTTTGGTTTTTAACAATTTTCTTCATGTGGTATCCTTAAGCCTTGGCCGGCTTGGTTGTATTTCCAGAATTTTCACTGGGAAGTTGCCGGAATCATTATGCAGCAACGGTTACAGTGCGTTAGGGGATATGGGTTTAGCTTCCGGCGCCGCATGGCGTGAGAGTTCTATCCTCTTCTTTATCTTTGCACCAACTGAAACTTAATTATATAAATCTCAAGGAAAGCCAGAATGTCTAGTGTGGAAACCCTGGGTGCATTGGAGCGCCGCCTTAATGCAATTATTCCCCAGCAGCAGCTTCGCGGAGAGATCGAAGCGCGACTGAAGCGTTTGGGGCGTACTGCCAAATTGCACGGTTTCAGGACGGGTAAGGTGCCATTCAAGATTTTGCAGCAACAATATGGCACTCAAGTGCATCAGGAAGTGCTGGGAGATGCCATACAGCGTTCCTTTACCGAGGCGGCACAGGCCAACAGCCTGAATGTGGTGGGCAATCCTTCTTTTGAAGTTAAGACGGCTGATCCCGCTGCTGAACAAATTGAATACAGCGCTACTTTTGAAGTCTATCCCGAAGTTGTCATAGGGGATATTGGTGCGGAAAGTGTAGAACGTGCGACGTATACCCTCTGTGATGCCGACATCGAAAACACCATCGCCACGTTGCGCAAACAGCGTGCTGTATTCGAGCCGGCAAATCGTGCGGCGCAAAATGAAGATCAGGCGCGTATAGATTTCACCGGTAAGTTGGACGGTGCGGTATTCGAAGGTGGGGAAGCTACAAATTTTGAGGTGGTACTGGGTACGGGGCGTATGCTGCCGGACTTCGAGGCTGCCATCATTGGCATGAAAGCGGGTGAGACCAAATCATTCGACATGACTTTCCCAAATGATTACCACGGTAAGGATGTTGCAGGCAAGCAAGTGACTTTCACCATAAAGCTGCACGGAGTGGAGGCGCCGCGCCTGCCGGAGCTGGATGTCGAATTTGCCAAGTCTCTAGGTATTGAAGATGGTGATGTAAATAAACTTAAAGCTGAAATCCGCGACAATTTGACGATCGAGGTCGAGCGCCGGATCAAGGCGCATAACAAAAACAACGTGATGGATTTGTTGTTGAAAGCTGTCCGTCTGGAAGCGCCTAAGGCACTGGTGGATTCGGAGGTGCAGAGACTGATACAACAATCTTTGCATGACATGCGAGAACGCGGTGTAAAAGTGCCACAGGGTGCAACGCTGCCGCCCGAGTTGTTCACCGTGCGCGCGCAGGAACGCGTCAAGCTCGGGTTGATCTTGGCTGAACTGGTCAAGCATCAGGATTTGAAAGCCAAGCCTGAACAGGTCAAGGCACTGGTGCGGGATTATGCGCAAAGTTTTGAGCAGCCTGAAGAAATGGTAAAGTGGTATCACAGTGACCCTGCGCGCTTGCAGGAAGTGAAGAATATGGTGCTGGAAGACAATGTGATGGCATGGGTGATGGGGGTTGCCAAGTTGACCGACAGGGCGATGGAATTTAACGAGTTGATGGGGAAAAAGTTTGATGATGCATAGCGATTCGCTACAAAAAAACAGGGATCCGCAAAATGGCGGCCCCCAAAACATCGGACTGGTTCCGATGGTCATTGAAACCAGCGGTCGCGGGGAGCGGGCCTATGACATCTATTCGCGTTTGCTCAAAGAGCGCGTGGTGTTTCTGGTTGGCCCGATCAACGATACCGTCGCCAACCTGGTGGTGGCGCAGTTGTTGTTTCTCGAGTCAGAAAATCCGGACAAGGAGATTCACCTTTATATCAACTCGCCCGGCGGCTCCATTTCAGCCGGGATGGCGATTTATGACACTATGCAATTTATCAAGCCGGATGTGTCCACGCTGTGTATCGGGATAGCGGCTTCCATGGGTGCATTTCTGCTGCAGGCGGGTGCGAAAGGCAAGCGCTTTGTGCTGCCTAATTCCACGGTGATGATCCATCAGCCGCTGGGTGGCTTTCAGGGGCAGGCGACGGATATCGAGATTCATGCCAAATATATTTTGAGCCTGCGTGAACGTTTGTACATCCTGATGGCGCAGCACACTGGCCGCAGCCTTGAGGAGATTGCCCGTGACAGCGAGCGCGATAAATTTCTCAATGCGGCCGAAGCGGTCGAATATGGCTTGGTAGATAAGGTGCTGGACAAGCGCGCTTAAGTGGCTTGTAGCTGGTTAGTCGCGCTACGCGCGGTGTTGAATGTGCTACCCGCTACGGGTTACCAGCTTAACTAACAGTGAGGACTGTATGTCGTCGGATAAAAACAAGAGTGACAAATTGCTATATTGCTCATTTTGCGGCAAGAGCCAGCATGAAGTGCGCAAGTTGATTGCAGGTCCTTCCGTGTTCGTGTGCGACGAGTGTATTGAGTTGTGCAACGACATCATCCGCGAGGAAACCATTAGCGGGCTACCCGGCAAATTGGACAAGGATAATTTACCGGTGCCGCATGAAATTCGCGCTCGCCTCGACGAATATGTAATCGGGCAGGAACAGGCAAAAAAAATCCTGGCTGTGGCTGTGTACAACCACTATAAGCGCCTGAAAAGTTCAAATAAGGACGGTGTGGAGCTGTCCAAGAGCAATATTTTGCTGATCGGCCCAACCGGTTCTGGCAAGACACTGCTGGCGCAGACTATGGCACGCTTGCTGAATGTGCCGTTCGTGATGGCGGATGCCACCACACTGACCGAGGCGGGGTATGTCGGTGAGGATGTCGAGAATATTATTCAGAAACTGCTTCAGGCATGCGATTACGATGTGGAGCGTGCCCAGCGCGGCATCGTCTATATCGACGAGATCGATAAAATCTCGCGCAAGTCTGACAACCCTTCGATCACCCGCGATGTTTCCGGCGAAGGCGTGCAGCAGGCACTGCTCAAACTGATCGAGGGCACCAAGGCATCAGTGCCTCCGCAGGGCGGTCGCAAGCATCCGAATACCGAGTTTTTGCAGGTGGATACTACCAATATTTTGTTTATCTGCGGCGGTGCGTTTGACGGCCTGGAGAAAGTTATACGCAACCGTTCCGAGAAGGCCGGGATCGGCTTCGGTGCGGATCTCGCCAAGCGTGATGACAAGAAGGGGGTGGGTGTTGTGCTGCGGGAGGTAGAACCGGAGGACTTGATCAAATTTGGCCTGATTCCCGAGTTTGTCGGGCGTCTACCGGTGGTTGCCACGTTGGAGGAACTCGACGAGTCGGCGCTGATACAGATACTGACCGAGCCCAAGAATGCCTTGACCAAGCAGTACCAGAAGCTGTTCGCGATGGAAGGTGTTGAATTGGAATTCCGTGATGGTGTATTGCAGGCCATCGCCAGAAAGGCGCTGGCACGAAAGGCTGGTGCACGCGGCTTGCGCTCCATTCTGGAACATGCCTTGCTCGACACCATGTTCGATCTGCCTTCTATTGAGAATGTGGAAAAGGTGTTGCTGGACAAAAACAGCGCGAGCAACGAAATCCAGCCTATCGTGATGTACTCGGAAACACCCAAGGCGGCTTAATTCATTATAAACAGAGCGATACAAGGCAGCTTGAATTATTCAACTGCGCCACAATCTAACAAGCCATTCTAACCAACGGAAGGCTTCATGCCATGCTTGAACTTGACGACACAAATAATCCCGCCCCCGGCCTGTTTCCACTGCTGCCCTTGAGGGATGTGGTGGTATTTCCGCACATGGTGATTCCCTTGTTTGTCGGGCGCGCGAAATCCATCAAGGCGCTGGAATCCGCCATGGAGGCTGGCAAGAGTATCGTGCTGGTAGCGCAGAAATCCGCTGCCAAGGATGAGCCCTCGACGGATGACTTATATTGCATTGGCAGTATCGCCAACATTCTGCAGATGCTCAAGTTGCCGGATGGCACCGTCAAGGTGTTGGTTGAGGGCACACAACGTGCCAGGGTACTGCGTGTGCTGGATGAAAAAACGCATTTTGATGCCGAGATTGAGCCTGTGTCAGTAGATGATAATCTGGGGCATGAAGCCGAGGCGATGCGCCGCGCCCTGATTAACCAGTTTGATCAATATGTCAAGCTTAACAAAAAAATTCCTCCGGAAATCCTGACTTCGCTGGCCGGCATAGATGATGCCGGGCGGTTGGCGGATACTATTGCCGCGCATTTGCCGCTCAAACTGGAGCAGAAGCAGGAGGTGCTGGAGATTTTCGATGTAAGGAAGCGCCTGGAACATTTACTGGGTCTGCTCGAAGCTGAACTCGATATTTTACAAGTGGAAAAACGCATCCGTGGCCGCGTCAAACGCCAGATGGAAAAAAGCCAGCGCGAGTATTATCTGAACGAGCAGGTGAAGGCAATCCAGAAGGAACTGGGTGAGGGCGAGGAAGGCGCGGATATTGATGAGCTGGAAAAGAAAATCAAGGCTGCGCATATGCCCAAGGAGGCGCGTACCAAGGCTGAGTCTGAATTGAAGAAACTGAAGCTAATGTCACCCATGTCCGCCGAGGCGACTGTGGTGCGAAACTATATTGACGTGCTGGTTGGACTGCCGTGGAAAAAGAAAACCAAGATCAGCACCGACCTTAAAAATGCTGAAGAGGTGCTGGAAGCGGATCATTACGGTTTGGAAAAGGTTAAGGAACGTATCGTCGAGTATCTTGCGGTGCAGCAACGTGTGGACAAGATGAAGGCGCCCATCCTGTGCCTGGTCGGGCCGCCCGGGGTGGGCAAGACATCCCTGGGGCAATCCATCGCGCGTGCGACCAACCGCAAGTTCATGCGCATGTCGCTGGGCGGGGTGCGTGACGAGTCGGAAATCCGCGGCCATCGCCGCACTTATATCGGTTCCATGCCAGGCAAGATTTTGCAGAACATGTCCAAGGTTGGTGTGAAGAATCCGCTGTTTCTGCTCGATGAAGTGGACAAGTTGGGCATGGATTTTCGTGGCGACCCTTCTTCCGCATTGCTTGAGGTGCTCGACCCGGAACAGAACCATACGTTTGTTGACCACTATGTCGAGGTTGAGTACGACTTGTCTGACGTGATGTTCGTGGCCACCGCGAATAGCATGAATATTCCAGCACCGTTGCTGGACCGCATGGAAATCATTCATGTGTCGAGTTATACAGAAGAAGAGAAGGTCAACATTGCAACACGTTACCTGATTCCAAAGGCACTGAAGAACAACGGCCTAAAGCCGGAGGAAATCGGCATTTCAGAAAGCGCCATCCGCGATATCCTGCGCTACTACACGCGCGAGGCGGGAGTGCGCGGACTGGAGCGCGAACTTTCAAAAATATGCCGCAAGGTTGTCAAGGCGCTGCTGCTCAAGGGGCGCGACAGCAAGGTGACGGTGAATGCGCGCAACCTGGATAAATATCTCGGTGTGCGGCGCTACTCTTATGGCATTGCCGAGAAGAAAAATCAGGTCGGTCAAGTGACTGGCTTGGCGTGGACCGAAGTCGGTGGCGAGTTGCTGACCATTGAGACTGCTGTATTGCCAGGCAAGGGCAAGACCACCACCACCGGCAAGCTGGGTGAGGTGATGCAGGAATCGATCCAGGCCGCGCTCAGCGTGGTTCGCAGCCGCGCGCGCGTGCTGGGTATCGCAGAGGACTTCTACCAGAAAAATGATTTGCACATCCACCTGCCGGAGGGCGCCACACCCAAAGACGGGCCGAGCGCGGGTGTCGGTATTTGCACGGCGATGGTGTCTGCGCTGACCGGCATCCCGGTGCGCGCGGATGTGGCGATGACGGGGGAGATCACGCTGCGCGGCGAAGTGTTGCCGATTGGAGGATTGAAGGAAAAGCTGCTGGCGGCGCAACGCGGCGGCATCAAGGTCGTCCTGATTCCGGAAGAAAACACCAAGGATCTCGTTGAGATTCCGGATAACGTCAAGAACAAGCTGGAGATTCACCCTGTAAAATGGATAGACCAAGTGCTGGAAATGGCTCTGGAGCACAAACCGGAACCGCTACCAGAATCTGTACCAGTGGTCAATCCCATTCCAATTGTGGAGGAAAATCAAGTTGCCGCTGTAATCAAGCATTGATGGAGTATGTATGGGTATGGTAATGAACCCATCAAAAGATGACGAAAAGTAAAAAAAACTTTTGAATCGCTTGACCAAGCCAAAAACCCTTGATATAAAGCCATTACAGGGCTACCCTGTCAATTCTCAACCAAATACTTGCCTATAAGGGGACGTTTAAAATGAATAAATCTGAACTGATTGATGCAATCGCGAAATCTGCTGATATTCCCAAAGCTGCGGCGGGGCGTGCGCTTGATGCGACCGTTGAAGCGGTCAAGAAATCCTTGAAAAAAGGCGATTTGGTTACTTTGGTTGGATTTGGAACATTTTATGTAGGCAAACGTGCTGCCCGCAATGGCCGCAACCCACGCACTGGCGCAACGATCAAGATCAAAGCAGCGAAGGTTCCAAAATTCCGTGCAGGCAAGGGCCTGAAAGACTCAGTAAATTAATACCCTTTCGGGTGCTTAGCTCAGCTGGTAGAGCGTCGCCCTTACAAGGCGAATGTCGGCGGTTCGATCCCGTCAGCACCTACCAATAACCAGTCTAGAGCAGTCCAAGCAAGTCCACCAAGCCCGCACAGTTAATAGCTTTGCGGGTTTTTTGTTGCCCAAGCAAGCGCTATCTCGTCTATTGACATCCAGGGGCAACATTGGGGAACACTGACCAACCTCCGCGAGGAGATCATCACCCCCCAGCGGAGCCAGTTCACACGCCAACAACACCGACCAAGGTCGCAGGGATCGAGTGGATGGGCGATGTGCCTGCGCAGAAGTGGATGAACTTCTACACCAAAATACTTTCTCGCTTTGCCGCCACTTCTGGCTTGAAACTCTCGATTCAGGTTGAAATCAGCCCACCGGATGGCTTATCAAAGCAGGCATTGGAAGAAACCCGGAACGCGTTACGAAAGCTTGGACTTGACGATAATATCAGTGAGAAATAGTTGCTGGTACGTCTCGCCGCTTGCTTGCTGTATGTAAAAAATATCAAGCCGCTTTGGATTTTAGCAGGATGACCGTTGCCCCGCGCTGGGCTGCGGCAAGTTGTGCCCCTACCATTGGAACAGCTTGACCGCGCCGCCATGCGCCTTGCAGGATAAAGCAAGCCGCCCGCCCGCGCTAGCAGCCTGTCTGGCTTCCACGATAAAAAATATCGTAAACAACCAACAAATTACAGTTGCGGTGCGGTATAATTACGCTTGTTAATCAATAAGTTGAATATAATTCCATGAGCCGCTTCAAGCCGATCAAACGTGACATGAACTACCTGTTCCCGCCTTCGATGAGCGACTGGCTACCGGAGCATCACTTGTCGCGATTTGTTGTTGAGATTGTCGATCAGCTGGACCTGAAGCCCATGGAACGCGCCTACGGCACCAGCGGGAGCGATCCGTATCACCCGGCATTGCTGCTGTCCGTTCTGGTTTACGGCTACGCCACGGGCGTGTTCTCCAGCCGCAAGCTGGAAAACGCCACCTACGATTCGGTCGCCTTCCGCTTTGTGGCCGCAGACGAGCACCCCGACCACAACACGCTGAACACCTTCCGCAAACGGTTCCTGAAAGAGATCGAAGGGCTGATGGTGCAAGTCCTGTTGATCGCCCGCACCCTGGGCGTGCTCAACCTCGGCAACATCGCGCTGGACGGCAGCAAGATCAAAGCCAACGCATCCAAACACAGCGCCATGAGTTACGGGCACATCAATAAGCTGGAAGAACAACTGAAATGCGAAGTAAAGAAGCTCATGGAGCTGGCCGAAGCGGCGGACAACGAGAAGATACCGGACGGCATGAACCTGCCCGACGAGATCGCCCGCCGCGAAGATCGCCTCAAGGCTATCGCCGGGGCTAAAGCCAAGATCGAAGAGCGCGCCAAAGAACGGTTCGAGCAAGAGCAAGCCGACTACCAGGCCAAGCTTGCCAAGCGCGAAGCGAAGGCAAAGGAAAGCGGAAACAAACCTCGGGGCAAACCTCCTGCTCCCCCTGTGGAAGGCGCGCAGGACAAAGACCAGATCAACCTCACCGACGAAGAATCGCGCATCATGAAAGTATCCGACGGCGGGTTCGACCAGTGCTACAACAGCCAGATTGCGGTGGACATGGACAGCATGCTGATCGTGACGAGCAACACCGTGCAGGCGTGCAACGACAAGCAGCAAGTCGAACCGATACTCGAACAGCTCAAGGCATTGCCGGTCGAGCTGGGCAAGCCCGGCAATCTGGTCGCGGACACGGGTTATTTCTCGGAGGCCAACGTCAATGCCTGCGGCGAACAGAAAATCACCCCGTTGATCGCGGTGAAGCGCGAGGAACACCACCCCGACCCGATGGCGCGATTCACCGAGCCGCCGCCACTATCGGCGGATGCCACGGAGGTCGAGAAGATGCGCCATTTGCTGCTGACGATGGCGGGGCGGGCACTCTATGCGAAACGCAAATGCACGGTGGAACCGGTGTTCGGCATCATCAAGGCGATACTGGGATTCCGGCAATTCTCGTTGCGGGGATTGGAAAACGTCAGCGGCGAGTTTAATCTGGTCGCGATGGCGTGGAATTTGAAGCGAATGTTCGTGTTGGCGGGGTAGTTTTGAGCGGCAACGAGGCGATTTGCGATGAAAATGACCGTTATCAAGCGACCAAAAACAGTTTGATGAGAAACTGAAAATGCAATTTATGAAATCACGATCAAATCCGCTCGGCAAGTCCGAGTTGTTGTTGAGATTAACGGGAAGCCAGACAGGCTGCTAGTGCAGAGGTATCGGACAGAGCGCAGAAGGCGATGAAACTGCCCTCTGCTTTAGCTCCGTAGCCAAGTGTTCGTCGTTCATATTGATCACCATGCTTCGCATAATGGCCGACCCGGCCACCTGTTCAGACTCAAACCCTGTTGGATTCACGCACCCCCGCTCAAACTCAAACCACATTAGACAATGCTCGTTTTTGACCGTGAGTGGCAGGGTGGGATATACTGCGCACACTGTTTTCAACTAAACGACTAATGCGATAATTTCCATTGCGTTGGTTGTCATGTGAAGTAAATTTAGTTGGCAAGCACTCGGGTTAATCGCGCCTGCCAACATATCGGACTCTGGAGTGCGGCGTTGCCGCACTTTTTGCTTTTCCGCAGTTTATTTTTGAAGAGAATATAGATATGCCAGTTATCACCCTGCCGGACGGCTCGCAGCGCGGCTACGCGCAACCCGTCACCGTTGCCGAAGTTGCGCAAAGCATCGGCGCTGGCTTGGCGCGCGCGGCGCTTGCCGGCAAGGTGGACGGACAACTGGTTGACACCTCGCACCTGATCCCTGCCGACACGGCTTTATCCATCATCACCGATAAAGACGCGGACGGGCTGGAGGTTATCCGTCACTCTACGGCGCATCTGCTGGCCTACGCAGTCAAGGAGTTGTTCCCTGAAGCGCAGGTAACCATCGGCCCGGTGATTGAAAACGGGTTTTACTATGATTTCTCCTATGCGCGACCTTTCACACCGGAGGACTTGGCAGCCATCGAGAAGCGCATGGCCGAGTTGGTGAAACTTGATTTACCGGTGGTGCGCCGTGTGTTGCCTCGCAACGAGGCCGTGGCGTATTTCAAGCGCATCGGTGAGCACTACAAGGCGGAGATCATTGCTTCCATCCCGGCGGATCAGGAAGTGTCGCTGTATAGCGAGGGAGAATTTACCGACCTGTGCCGCGGCCCGCATGTGCCTTCCACCGGCAAGCTCAAGGTGTTCAAGTTGATGAGCGTGGCCGGTGCCTACTGGCGCGGTGATCACCGCAATGAAATGTTGCAGCGTATCTATGGCACAGCTTGGGCGAAGAAGGAAGACCTCGACGCCTATCTGCACCGCCTGGAAGAGGCGGAGAAGCGTGACCACCGCAAATTGGCCAAGCAACTTAATTTGTTCCATATGCAGGACGAGGCGCCCGGCATGGTGTTCTGGCATCCCCATGGCTGGACTCTTTGGCAGGAAGTTGAGCAGTATATGCGCTTCAAGTTCCGTGAGTACGGCTATCAGGAAGTGCGCACCCCGACTATGATGGACCGTACGCTGTGGGAAAAGTCTGGGCATTGGGAAAACTACCGCGACAATATGTTTTCCACACATTCCGAGTCACGCGATTTCGCGGTGAAGCCGATGAATTGTCCCGGCCACGTGCAGATTTTCAACCACGGCCTGCATAGTTATCGTGACCTGCCCATGCGCTTGGCTGAGTTTGGTTCCTGCCACCGTAATGAGCCGTCCGGCTCACTGCACGGGTTGATGCGCGTTCGCGGCTTCACCCAGGATGACGCACATATTTTCTGCGCTGAACGCCAGATTGAAAGCGAAGTGGCGGATTTCATCGTGATGCTGCAAAAGGTGTATGCCGATTTCAGTTTTAACGATGTGCTGGTGAAGTTGTCCACCCGTCCGGCAAAACGCGTTGGTTCCGACGAGACATGGGATAAGGCGGAGACGGCGCTTGCTGCCGCGCTTAAACAAAATAATCTGGAATATGAATTGCAGCCGGGAGAGGGAGCGTTCTACGGGCCGAAGATTGAATTTTCACTGAAGGACTCGCTGGGGCGCGTATGGCAATGCGGTACCATCCAGCTGGATTTCAACCTGCCGGTGCGCCTGGGTGCGGAATATGTGGACGAGGACAATACGCGCAAAGCGCCGGTGATGCTGCACCGCGCCATTCTCGGTTCGCTTGAGCGATTCATCGGCATCCTCATCGAACATCACGCCGGGGCTTTCCCGCTGTGGCTGTCCCCGGTGCAGATGGTGGTGATGAATATCTCGCAGGCGCAGGATGCTTATGCGACTCAAGTTGCAGAAACTTTGCGTACTGCCGGGTTCCGCGTGCAGATGGATTTGCGCAATGAGAAAATTACCTATAAAATACGCGAACATAGCTTGCAGAAATTACCTTACCAGTTGATTGTGGGGGACAAGGAGATGGCTGCTGGCCTGGTTGCCGTGCGGAACCGTAAAGGTGAGAACCTTGGGCAGATGTCGATGGCGGTGTTGTTGCAACATTTGCAATCGGAACTGCAAACGGGCAGCGCGGTTTAATTTTTTTATGGAGAAACTACAATAGCTCAGGAAAAAGCACAACGCCTCAACGAGCAGATAACAGCACCTCAGGTGCGGCTGGTTGGTGTAGAAGGGGAGCCACTCGGTATTGTGGCAGTCGCGGAAGCGATACGTCTGGCCGAGGGAGCTGAATTGGATTTGGTGGAAATTGCACCCATGGCGGAGCCGCCAGTGTGCCGCATCATGGATTATGGCAAGTTTAAGTATGCCGAGAGCAAGAAACAGCACGAGGCCAAACTTAAACAAAAGCAAATTCAGATCAAGGAAGTCAAGTTCCGGCCCGGTACGGATGAGGGTGATTACAACATCAAGTTGCGTAACTTGATCCGTTTTCTGGGTGAGGGCGACAAGACCAAGATTACCTTGCGTTTCCGTGGCCGCGAAATTGCACATCAGGGGCTTGGTATGCGCCTGATGGAGCGGGTCAAGGCCGACCTTGATGAGCACGGCACAGTGGAGCAGTTTCCCAAGATGGAAGGTCGTCAGATGGTGATGGTGCTAGGACCCAAGAAGAAATAAAAATCCAAACTCCGTCGCGATACAGCGTTGCTCAATAAATTTTATCGCTTACATATAAAACATATGCTGCGCGTTAAAACGAAGTTTCAGAGTAGGGTAACCTTTTAGGTTAGCCGGAACTAAAATTTCTTTCGCGCCTTGCCTCGCTTATAACCAGCCACTTGACCAACGTCTTTTGGCGGCCTAGTGGAATGGCTAGTAGTTGCATCAGGATTTTGAATATTTACTAAAGGTTATGTAAAGTTAACGCTGCGCCGGTTAAGGGACTGGCTGGGGTAGCGGTGCAGTAAACAGTCCATACAAGTGGTTCCGGGTATTAAGTGTTCCTGTCAGGAACCTCCCGGCGTCATCAAATAAAGGAGTTATCATGCCTAAAATGAAAACCAAGAGCGGTGCGGCCAAGCGCTTCAAGGTGCGTGCCGGCGGTAGCGTCAAGCGCTCGCAAGCGTTCAAGCGCCACATTCTCACCAAGAAAACCACCAAGAGCAAACGTCAGTTGCGCGGCACTACTGAAGTTCACGCAACCAACAAGGCGTCTGTACGCGCCATGATGCCTTACGCATAGGAGTAGAACATGCCAAGAGTTAAACGTGGTGTAACGGCGCGTGCGCGCCATAAAAAAGTTTTAGACCAGGCCAAGGGTTACCGCGGCCGCCGCAAAAATGTCTACCGCATCGCCAAAGAAGCGGTGATGAAAGCAGGGCAATATGCTTATCGTGACCGCCGTCAACGCAAGCGCCAGTTCCGCACCTTGTGGATTGCGCGTATCAATGCGGCTGCGCGTGAGCAGGGCCTGTGCTACAGCGTGTTCATGAACGGCCTGAAAAAAGCCGCAATTGAAATAGACCGCAAGGTGCTGGCAGATATGGCGGTATTTGACAAGGCTGCGTTCGCGCAGATTGTCGTACAGGCCAAAGCCAGCCTCGGCGTATAAATATAAGCTGAACCGACAAGGGAGGCGTTTACGCCTCCTTTTTCATTTGCCCCATATTCATCCATGCAAGAACTTGAACACATACTCGACGAGGCGCTGAAGCAGTTTGCCGCAGTTGGTCAGGCGGTAGAACTGGAGCAGGTCAAGGCGTGTTATCTGGGTAAGGAAGGCCGCTTGACCGGGCTGCTGAAAGGGCTAGGCAAGTTGTCCGCAGAGGAGCGGCCTGCTGCCGGGGTGCGCATCAACCAGGTCAAGCAAGCCATCGAAAGCGCCTTGCAACAGCGGCGCGATGCAATACAGCAAAAACAGTTGCAACAGAAACTGGCGGCGGAAGCGCTGGATGTGACGTTGCCAGGACGCGGTATGGGAATCGGAGGCCTGCATCCGGTCACGCGCACGCTGGAGCGCATCGAGAACCTGTTCCACTCGCTTGGCTTCGCCGTAGCGTCCGGCCCGGAAATCGAAAGCGACTTCTACAATTTCACCGCGCTGAACATTCCGGAGAACCATCCGGCGCGCGCCATGCACGATACTTTTTATATCGACGGACAGCATGTGTTGCGCACACATACATCGCCGGTGCAAATCCATTACATGGAAAACAACGTACCGCCGCTGAAGATTATCTCGCCGGGGCGCGTTTACCGATTTGATTCCGATGCCACGCACTCGCCCATGTTCCATCAGGTGGAAGGTTTGTGGGTGGATGAAAACATCAGCTTTGCCAATCTCAAGGGAGTGGTGCAGAATTTTTTACAGCGCTTCTTTGAGCGCGATGATTTGCAAGTGCGTTTCCGCCCTTCGTTCTTCCCGTTTACCGAGCCGTCTGCCGAAATGGATATGAGCTGGAATGGCGGCTGGCTGGAAATCGGCGGCTGCGGCATGGTGCATCCCAATGTGCTGAAGCACGTCAATATAGACAGTGAAAAGTATCTGGGCTTTGCCTTCGGCCTCGGCGTTGAACGTTTGGCGATGCTGCGCTACGGTGTGGCTGATTTGCGCCTGTTCTATGAAGGCGATTTACGCTTCTTGAAGCAGTTTAACTAACATGAAGTTTTCCGAAAACTGGCTAAGAACCTGGATCAACCCGGCGCTTTCGAGTGCTGAACTGGCGCATCAACTCACCATGTCCGGGCTGGAAGTAGAAGCACTGGAGCCTGTCGCTCCCGCATTCAATGACGTGGTGGTGGCAGAAGTACTGGAAGTGGTGAAGCACCCCAATGCAGACCGTCTCAACATTTGCCAGGTCAACGTGGGCGAGGCACAACCGCTGGCTATCGTCTGTGGTGCAGCCAATGTTTCGACAGGGGTGAAAGTGCCTTGCGCGCGCATCGGTGCGGTGCTGCCCGGTAATTTTGTCATCAGGCAGGCCAAGGTGCGCAACGTTGAATCATTCGGCATGTTGTGTTCCGCCAAGGAACTTGGTTTGGCTGCGGAGAGTGCAGGATTGTGGCTGTTGCCCGCTGATGCGCCAGTGGGGCAGAGCCTGCGCGATTACCTGGAATTGGATGATACGCTGTTCACCTTGAAGCTCACGCCCAACCGCAGCGATTGCCTGGGTGTGGCAGGCTTGGCGCGTGAAGTAGCGGCAATTACCGATGATAAAGTGAATGGGGTGCAGATCACACCGGTTGCGCCAAATTTGACGGACGCCTTTGCAGTGAGAGTTGAAGCTGCCGCTGCTTGCCCCTTGTATTGCGGGCGCATCGTGCGCGGCGTGAACGCAGCCGCTGCAGCCCCCGTGTGGATGGTGCGCCGCCTGGAGCGTAGCGGGGTGCGCAGCATCAGTGCCGTGGTGGATATCACCAATTATGTGATGCTGGAACTCGGCCAGCCGATGCATGCTTTCGACCTCACCAAACTTTGCGGCGGCATTGTGGTGCGCCATGCGCGCAACGGGGAACAGCTTGCCTTGCTCAACGGGCAAACGGTGGAATTAAATGACGACATACTGGTGATCGCCGATGATGCGCAACCCTTGGCGCTGGCGGGCATCATGGGCGGCGCGGGCAGCGGTGTGGAGACGGATACACGCGACGTATTTCTGGAAAGCGCTTTTTTCACGCCCGATGCGATTGCCGGAAAGGCGCGTAATCTGGCGCTTTCCACCGACTCATCGCACCGCTTCGAACGCGGCGTGGATTTTGCCGCGACACGCATGGCGCTGGAGCGTGCCACGCAGTTGCTGCTGGAGATTTGCGGCGGGCAGGCGGGTGTAATCACCGAGGCGCGGGGTGAGTTGCCTGCGCGTGCGCCCATATTGTTGCGAACCAGCCACGTGGCGCGTGTACTGGGCATCACTTTGGATAATGTGCAAACCGCCGCATTGCTGCAACGCCTGCAATTTGAATTCGAACAGCAGGGTAATGATTTCCGCGTGATCCCGCCCAGCTACCGTTTTGACCTGACGATTGAGGCAGATTTGGTTGAAGAGCTGGCGCGCATCTTTGGTTACGACAACATTCCGGCGTTGCCACCGCAGGTTGAGGCTACCATGTTGCCGCAAACCGAGATGCGACGATCGTTGGCCAGCTTGCGTCAGATAATGGTGGCGCGCGACTATCAGGAGACGATCAGCTATGCTTTTCTTGATGCAGAAACTGAACGTAATGTGTGCGCCAACACTACACCAGTCACGATAAAAAATCCGATCGCCACTCAATTGGCAGTAATGCGCAGCAGCTTGCTGGGGGGGTTGATTGGCGCCCTGCGCACCAACACCGCACGCAAACAAGCGCGTGTGCGCCTGTTCGAAACAGGAGCATGTTTTACCGGTGAAGGTTATGGTCAGCAAGATAGGCTGGCGGGGGTGTGTTATGGCGCACAGCTTGCAGAGCAATGGGGAGTTGCAGAGCGCAGCGTGGATTTTTTCGATGTAAAAGCAGATGTGGAAGCATTATTCGCCCCGGCGAAATTAAGTTTTGTGAAGGCGCCGCACCCGGCTTCACACCCGGGGAAGTCAGCGCAAATCATATGGCAAGGGCAGGCAGCAGGCTGGCTGGGTGAGTTACATCCGCAGTGGCTGCAACAATATGACATGGCGCAGACAGTGGTGTGGTTTGAGGTTGACCTGGTTGCGCTGACGCAAGCCGCTGTGCCACATGCGGGCGAGATTTCAAAATTCCCGCCAGTGCGCCGCGACCTTGCTGTGGTGGTGGATGAAAGTATGGAAGTGCAAACTTTGCTGGATGCCATGCAATCAGAAAACGCGCCCAACGTGGTCGAGCTTGCGCTGTTCGACCTGTATCGCGGCAAGGGTGTGGAGGGGGGCAAAAAAAGCCTTGCTTTCCGTGTGTTATTGCAAGATACTCAAAAAACATTAACCGACGTGGATATTGACCAAAGTATTGCGCGCCTGCTCGCGGTGTTACAGCAGCAGGGCGCGCAATTGCGTATGTAAGGGACGAACATGACATTAACCAAAGCAGAACTCGCGGATTTGTTGTTTGAAAAAGTGGGGTTAAACAAGCGTGAAGCCAAGGATATGGTGGAGTCGTTTTTTGAAGAAATTCGTGCCCACCTTGAACGCGGAGAAAGCGTCAAATTATCGGGATTCGGCAATTTCCAGTTGCGGGATAAGCCGCAACGCCCGGGGCGCAACCCCAAGACCGGCGAGGAAATTCCCATCACCGCGCGGCGCGTGGTGACTTTTCATCCCAGCCAGAAGCTTAAGAGCATGGTAGAGAAGAGCTATTCCTTCGGCAAGGCTCAGGACAGGCATGGAAAACCACACGCCTAATTCCGAATTGCCCGCGATCCCGGCCAAGCGCTACTTCACCATAGGCGAAGTGAGCGAACTGTGCGGGGTGAAGGCGCATGTGTTGCGCTATTGGGAGCAGGAATTCACCCAGCTTAAACCGGTCAAGCGGCGCGGCAACCGGCGCTACTACCAGCACCACGAGGTGCTGCTCATCCGCCATATTCGCCAGTTGCTGTACGAAGACGGATTTACCATCAGCGGCGCGCGCGGACGCTTGGATCATCTTGCCGTGCAACAAGAAGAAACCGCCCAACCGCAATCAACGCGCTCCATCAGTCCTTCCGAGTTCCGCCGCGAAATCCGCGAAATTCTTGTGCTGCTTCAAGCCTGAGTATGGCCCGCATATTTAGTATTTTCCATTAGCCGCTATAGTTTGCTATAATCCGCGCAGTTTTTCAGATGGGCCTCGGCCCGTTTTTTATTTGTGGGTATGAATCATGGACGGGGCAAGGCTTGTGGAAACGACGTTGGCTGGCTTGGGGTATGAGCTGGTTGATCTGGAAGTGTCCGGCAGGGGCATGATGCGTGTGTTTCTGGACAAGCCGGCGGGTATTACACTGGAAGATTGTGAGCGGGTCAGCAACCACTTGACGCGCCTGTTTGCGGTGGAAGGGGTGAGTTACGAGCGTCTGGAAGTCTCGTCTCCGGGGCTGGATAGGCCGCTCAAGAAGGAAGCGGATTTCGTGCGCTTCCGTGGAGAGAAGGCGCAACTAAAGTTGCGCATGCAGATGATGGGACGCAAGAACTTTACCGGCGTTCTGGGGGAAGTTCGGGACGGCGTATTGCAGTTGGAGGTGGATGGTAGCCAGATACCTATTGAGCTATCCAATTTGGATAAGGCGCGGTTGGTGCCGACATTTTAAGTTTCGTGAACCGTGTGCCCGTGCGTTGTATGGGTAGCGGATCGCTTAGTTGGAGACGGTGATGAGTCGTGAAGTTTTGTTGTTAGTAGATGCCTTGGCGCGTGAAAAAAACGTGGATAAGGAAATCGTGTTTGGCGCGCTGGAATCTGCTTTGGCATCTGCCACCAAAAAGCGCTTCTCCGAAGAAGCCGATGTGCGCGTCAGCATAGATCGCGTCACGGGTAAATATGATTCGTTCCGCCGCTGGCAGGTGATGGATGATGAAACTTTCGAAACTCCGGAACTTCATATCAAACTGGGCGAGGCGCAAAAGCAAAATTCAGGTATCGCGCTGGAAGAATTCATCGAAGAGCCGCTGGAGTCTATTGATTTCGGGCGCATCGGCGCACAGGCCGCCAAGCAGGTGATTTTCCAGAAAATCCGCGATGCCGAACGCGAGCAGATACTGAACGATTTTATGGAACGCAAGGAGCATCTGGTATCCGGCACAGTTAAGCGCATCGAGCGCGGCAACGCCATTATCGAGTTTGGCAAGATCGAGGCGCTGCTGCCGCGCGACCAGATGATCCCCAAGGAAAACATGCGCGTCGGTGATCGCGTGCGTGCGCATTTGTTGCGCGTGGATCGTTCTGTGCGCGGGCCGCAAATTATCCTGTCGCGTATTACGCCCGAGTTCCTGATCAAGCTGTTTGAACTTGAAGTGCCGGAAATCGAGGAAGGTCTGCTCGAAATCGTCAGTGCGGCACGCGATCCCGGCGCGCGCGCCAAGATTGCGGTGCGTTCGCATGATGCGCGGATAGACCCGATCGGCACTTGTGTCGGCATGCGCGGCTCACGGGTGCAGGCAGTGACCAATGAACTGGCGGGTGAGCGCGTCGACATCGTGTTGTGGTCGGAAGATCCCGCCACCGGTGTCATCAACGCGCTGGCCCCGGCTGACGTAACCAGCATCATGGTGGATGAAGACAAGCACAGCATGGATGTCGTGGTCGAGGAAGAAAACCTGGCCCAGGCCATAGGCCGCAACGGCCAGAATGTGCGACTGGCGAGCGAGCTGACAGGCTGGGAACTCAACATCATGACGGTGGTGGAATCCAGCAACAAGAACGAGCAGGAATTTTCCAAGGTGCGTGATTTGTTCATCAACAAGCTTGATGTGGATGAAGAAGTGGCGGATATCCTGGTGCAGGAAGGATTTAATACACTGGAAGAAGTGGCCTATGTGCCGCTGGAAGAAATGCTGGAGATTGAATCCTTCGATGAGGCGACAGTGAATGAACTGCGCAGCCGCGCGCGCAACGCGCTGTTGACCGCCGCGATCGTGAATGAAGAGCAGGTGGAGCACGGTATCGAGGACTTGCTGAAACTCGAAGGAATGGACGAGGAAACCGCGCGTATTCTTGCCGGCAAGGGAATCGGGACTCAAGATCAGCTTGCCGATCTGGATGTGGATGAATTGGTCGAGTTGACGGCTATGGATGGAGAACGTGCCAACCGGTTGATCATGACTGCGCGTGCGCCCTGGTTTGCCTGAGTGTGGGTTTTGCAAGTGTTGAGTTTTGGGGTTAAGGGATAGTAATGGCAAAAATGAATGTAGCGCAGTTTGCTGGCGAGCTAGGCTTGCCGGTATTGCTGTTGCTGGAACAACTGAAGGCGGCCGGTGTAGCCAAACAGGTGGATGCTGATCCGATATCGGAACAGGATAAAGCGCAACTATTGGATCACCTGCGCACCGCGCATGGGGGCAGTGCCAAAAGCAAAAAAATAACCTTGACCCGCCGCGAAACTACGGAAATCAAGAAAGCGGACAGCACCGGCAGGCCGCGCACCATTCAAGTCGAAGTTCGCAAAAAACGTGTGGTTGCCCCGGTTACGGAGAAGGTGGAACAGCCTGTTGCAGTTGTGCCAGAGGAAGCGCCGAAGCCAGCCGCAAAGAAACCAGAAACGAAGAAGGTGGACGAGCAGGAACTTGCACTGCGTGAGGAGGAAGCGCGGCTTCAGGCAGAACTGGCCATGCGCCAGGCCGCTGAAGTTCAGATCAAGAAAGAGCGCACCAAGCGCAAGGCAGCCCCGGTTGCCGAGCCCCCAAAACCAGCAGAGCAGCCCGTGCTTCCGGCAGAAATTAAACCGGCTGCGCCGGTTGTTGACGCGGCGCCCGCCGTCAACCTTGCTGAAGGTACATTGCACAAGCCGGTGTCCAAACCTGGTGACAAGGTCGCCAAACCAGCCGCCAAGAAAGGCGCAAAAGCCGCCCCGGACAAGAGCAGCCCATGGAATGAGGCCGGACACAAGAAACGCATGCCCACCCGTAACGATGTGCGGCCCGGCGGATGGACGGCAGGTCATGGACGTGGCCCGCGCCATCATGACAAACATGCCAAGCAGGAGGAAACCGCCCAGCACGCCTTCTCCTTGCCGACCGAGCCAGTCGTGCATGAGGTGATGGTGCCTGAGACGATTAGCGTCGCCGAGCTGGCGCAGAAGATGTCGGTCAAGGCCATCGAAATCATCAAGGCACTGATGAACCTTGGCTCCATGGTGACCATCAATCAGGTACTGGATCAGGAAACCGCAATGATCGTGGTGGAAGAATTGGGACATATCGCCAAACCGGCCAAGGCGGACGACCCCGGCGCTTATCTGACGGAATCGGACGAACATAAAAATGCACCTTTCGAACCGCGCCCTCCGGTGGTGACTGTGATGGGCCACGTTGACCACGGCAAGACCTCATTGCTGGATTATATCCGCCGCACCCGCGTGGCCAGCGGCGAGGCGGGCGGCATTACGCAGCACATCGGCGCCTACCATGTGGATACCCCGCGCGGCATGATTACATTCCTCGATACACCGGGCCACGAGGCGTTTACCGCGATGCGGGCGCGCGGCGCAAAAGTGACTGACATCGTAATTCTGGTGGTGGCGGCAGATGACGGCGTGATGCCGCAAACCAGGGAAGCGATCCATCATGCCAAAGCGGCTGGCGTGCCCATTGTGGTGGCGGTGACCAAGATAGACAAACCCGAAGCCAACGCCGAACGCGTCAAGCAGGAGTTGGTTGCGGAACAGGTCGTGCCGGATGATTGGGGTGGTGACACCATGTTCGTCGAAGTGTCCGCCAAGAGCGGGCAGGGCATAGACGCATTGCTCGAAGGCGTGCTGTTGCAGGCTGAGGTGCTGGAGTTGAAGGCACCCAGGGAGTCCAACGCCAAGGGCATCGTGATTGAAGCCAGGCTGGACAAAGGAAAGGGGCCGGTGGCGACCATCCTGGTGCAGTCCGGCACCTTGAAGCGTGGCGACACGGTGTTGGCCGGCACAGTATTTGGACGGGTGCGCGCCATGCTGGATGAGAACGGCAAGGCGGTGAAAGAGGCAGGGCCTTCGATCCCGGTGGAAATTCAGGGGCTGTCCGAAGTGCCGGTAGCCGGTGAAGACGTGCTGGTGCTGGCGGATGAAAAGAAGGTGCGAGAAATCGCCCTGTTCCGCCAGGGCAAGTTCCGTGATGTAAAACTGGCCAAGCAGCAGGCCGCCAAGCTGGAAAATATGTTGGAGCAGATGGCGGAAGGCGAAGTGCGTAACCTGGCATTGATTGTGAAGGCCGACGTGCAAGGCTCCTGCGAAGCCATCGCGCAATCCCTGCAAAAGCTGTCCACTGCCGAGGTGAAAGTTAATCTCATTCATAGTGGCGTGGGCGCAATCAGCGAATCCGACATTAACCTGGCGCTGGCTTCCAAGGCCGTCGTGATCGGCTTCAACACGCGCGCCGACGTTACTGCGCGCAAGCTGGCGGAAGCCACTGGCGTGGATGTGCGCTACTACAACATCATCTATGAGATGGTGGATGAAATTAAAGCTGCGCTGACCGGCATGCTGGCGCCGGAGAAAAAGGAAAGCATCATAGGCATGGTGGAAATCCGCCAGGTGTTCCACATTTCCAAGATTGGCACGGTGGCCGGTTGCTACGTGACCGACGGCATGATCAAGCGCAATGCGCAGGTGCGTGTGCTGCGCGACAACGTAGTGATCCACACTGGCGAACTGGATTCACTGAAACGATTCAAGGATGACGTCAAGGAAGTGAAATTGAATTTCGAGTGCGGCCTGTCGTTACGCAACTTCAATGACCTCCTGGTTGGCGATCAGCTTGAGGTATTCGAAATCGTCGAGGTGGCGCGCGCGCTGTAAGAAAATAGCTTGTAGCTTGTAGCTGGTAGCTGATAAATCGCGCTTCGCGCGGTTTGGTTTGGCTACCAGCTTAAATCTATACGGGAATTTGAATAATGCCGAAAGACTACGCCAGAACCGATCGTGTCGCCGAGCAGATTCAGCGCGAGCTGGCCGAACTGGTGCGTCTGGAAGTGAAAGATCCGCGAGTGCGCCTGGTTACCCTGACCGGGGTTGAAGTAACGCGCGATTATGGGCACGCCAAGGTGTTTTACACCACGCTGGAAGGCGTAAGCGACAAGGTGCAGCAGGGCTTGGATCGAGCCAGTGGATTTTTGCGCAGCCAGCTTGCGCACGTCATGAAGCTGCGCATCACGCCGCAACTGCACTTTGTGTATGATGAATCAGTCGAACGCGGCATACATTTGTCGCATCTCATCGAGCAAGCGGTCGCCAGCGATAAGGGAGGCAGCTCGTAGCCCGTAGGGTAGCCAACCGGGTTTGCTACCAGCTACCACCAGCTACCAGCTACTAGCTACCAGCTAATATATGACCCGTAATAAACGCCCCCTGGACGGCGTCCTGCTGTTCGATAAACCGCTCACACTCAGTTCCAATATCGCCTTACAAAAAGTACGCCGCCTGTTTCAGGCAGAGAAGGCGGGGCATACCGGCACGCTCGACCCATTGGCCACGGGGTTGTTACCCGTCTGCTTCGGCGAAGCCACCAAATTCTCCAACGCATTACTGGATGCAGATAAAACCTACCGCGCACTGATCCGGCTTGGACAGACCACCACCACAGGCGATGCCGAAGGCGAAATCACCAGCACCTGTGCTGTAGAGTTGGATGAGGCGCAAGTGCACGCAGCATTGCGCGGCTTCAGCGGCGAAATCAGCCAGTTGCCACCGATGCACAGCGCCATCAAATACCAGGGCAAACCATTGTACGAGTACATCCGCAAAGGCGAAACCATAGCACGCGAATGCCGCAACGTGACCATACACGAATTGGCGCTGGAACGCTTCGCCGGTGATGAGCTGGAAATTACCGTGCGTTGCAGCAAGGGTACCTACGTCCGCACGTTGGCCGAAGACATCGGCAAAGCTTTGGGGTGCGGCGCGCATTTGCAGGGCTTGCGCCGCACGGCAATTGCCGGGTTCCGTTTGGAAGACGCATATAGCTGGCCCGAGCTTGAGGTGATGACCATGCCGCAGCGAGATGCCTGCCTGTTGCCGCTGGATTGCCTGTTGCAGGATATGCCCATGCTCGAACTCGACGCAGTGCAAGTGAACCGCATCGCACAAGGGCAACGTCTCGCCATTGATGCCGGACTGCCGGACGGCAAAATCCGCCTGTATGGCGCGGGGAAATTCATCGGCGTGGCGGAACTGATGGGGCGGCGATTGGCTCCCGACAGACTGTTGTCCGGCGTGGCGAGAAATGCGGCCAGTGGGTTCATCATGCCACCGTGACGTTGATTGCCCCTGGTCTTGGCCTCTGTGGATTTGGGTAGAGCAAAGTCAGTCATGCCCTTGTATTCAGCCTTTGTCCATTGTGGAAAGTCATTGTCAGTATCGCCTGCTGGCGTTAAAGTTCGACTGGTGCCCAACAATAAACCCAGATAATCCCTTGGCACCGTCATTCCCGCGCAGGCGGGAATCCAGCGAGACAAGCATTCCGCATAGCGGACAAAACCTCAATGTTGGCCCGCTTCGCGGGGATGGTTCAATCATCTGGATTCCCGCCTGCGCGGGAATGACGAGGTTTTCGGCCTAATGGACAATCTGGAATAAACAAGGGGAGCGGCAATGGTGGTATTGACGGTGCTTGTAATGCTGGCGGTGGCGATATTGTTGGCCTTCTTCCGCGCATCCATCTGGGGTTGGCTGTTGGCGATACTGGTCTTCGTTCCAGTCATTGCCATCCAAAGCCGGGCTTCTGCTGATGCGTTTCAAATCATCATCATCGTGCTGGCCTTGGTTGTTGCGGTGCTGGGCATACCCTTGTTGCGCCGCGTGCTGGTAAGCAGTTTCATTCTCAAGATTTTCCGCAAAATACTTCCGCAGGTTTCGCAAACCGAACAGGAGGCGCTTGATGCGGGAACGGTGTGGTGGGATGGCGACCTGTTCAGCGGAAACCCGGACTGGCACAAGCTGCTGGCTTACCCCAAGCCTGCACTGACCGCCGAAGAACAGTCTTTCCTCGATAACGAAACTGAAACCTTGTGCGCCATGGTCGATGACTGGGACATTACCCACGTGCGTCAGGATTTGTCGCCACAGGCGTGGCAGTTCATCAAGGACAAAGGCTTCTTCGGCATGATTATTCCTAAGCAGTATGGCGGGCTGGAATTTTCCGCGCAGGCGCATTCGGCGGTGGTGTCCAAGCTGGCATCTCGCAGTGCGTCACTCACGGTGACGGCGATGGTGCCGAATTCGCTCGGCCCGGCGGAGTTGTTGCTGCACTACGGCACGCCGGAACAGAAAGAGAAATATCTGCGCGGGCTGGCGCAGGGCAGGGAAGTGCCATGCTTCGCGCTGACCGGGCCGTTCGCCGGTTCCGATGCGGGTGCGATTCCCGATTACGGCATCGTGAGCCGGGGCGAATTCAACGGCCAGACGGATGTGCTCGGCATACGCGTGACCTGGGAGAAGCGCTATATCACGCTCGCTCCGGTTGCCACGTTGCTCGGGCTGGCTTTCAAGTTGTATGACCCGGATCATCTGCTCGGTGAGGAAACGTCACGCGGCATCACCCTCGCGCTGATCCCGACCGATACACCCGGCGTGCAGGTTGGGCGGCGTCATTTTCCGCTTAACGCAGCATTCCAGAACGGACCAACTTCCGGCAAGGACGTGTTCATACCGATGGAGTACATCATCGGCGGGCAGGAGCGCATCGGCCAGGGCTGGCGCATGTTGATGGAATGCCTGGCGGCGGGGCGCTCGATTTCATTGCCTGCCGGTGCCACCGGCAGCTGCAAACTGGCGGCGCGAACCAGCGGGGCATATTGCAGGGTGCGCAAGCAATTCAAGCTGCCCATCGGTAAATTCGAAGGCGTGGAAGAAGCGCTGGCGCGTATCGGCGGCAATATCTACATGATGGATGCGGCGCGCAAGATGACCGCGCAGGCGGTGGACATGGGCGAAAAACCATCGGTGATTTCCGCCATCGTCAAATACCATTGCACCGAGCGCGCGCGCGCGGTCATCAACGACGCGATGGACGTGCATGGCGGTAAGGGAATTTGCATGGGGCCCAGCAATTACCTGGCGCGTAACTATCAACAAGCCCCCATCGGCATCACGGTGGAAGGCGCGAATATCCTGACGCGCAGTATGATTATTTTCGGCCAGGGCGCGATCCGCGCCCATCCTTATGTGCTCAAGGAAATCCAGGCGGCGCACGATAGCGACCCGGAACGTGCGGTGAGAAATTTCGATGTCGCGCTGCTCGGCCACCTCAGCTTCAGCTTGAGCAACGCGGCGCGCGCATTGATATTCGGGCTCACTGGCGGAAGCGGCATTCCGGTTCCGGCGGGCGACGCGACGCGGCGTTACTACCAGCAATTGACGCGCTACTCCTCTGCCTTTGCGCTGGCTGCTGACGTGGCGATGCTGGTGCTCGGCGGCAGCCTCAAACGCCAGGAAAAGATTTCCGCGCGCCTGGGTGATGTGCTGAGCCAGATGTATTTATGCTCGGCGACGCTCAAGCGTTTCGAGGACGATGGTTGCCCGGATGAAGATTTGCCGCTGCTGCACTGGGCGCTGCAGGATGCGCTGTACATAATACAAGTGGCGTTCGACGGCGTGCTGCAAAATTTCCCCAGCCGTATTGCTGCCTTGGCCTTGCGTGCACTCATCTTTCCATTGGGCCGTTGTCTTGCACCGCCATCTGACAAACTCGGGCATCAAGTGGCTGCGCTGTTGCTGCAACCCGGCACCGCACGTGACCGCCTGACGGCGGGCATGTATCTGCCCAGCGACGAGAGCAGTGCAGTGGGTGCACTGGAAGCTGCGCTGCACAGCACGCTGGTCTGCGAACCGTTACAGGCCAAGCTGGAAGAAGCGCGCAAGGACGGCAAACTAAAGGCGCTGGAAGAATTGCTGCGCATCGCCGAAGCGCGCGACAATGGCATTATCAGTGCTGAACAAGCGTTGCAACTGGAACGCGACTACGCCCTGCGCCGCACGGTCATCATGGTGGACGATTTCGCGCCGGAAGAGTTGAAGGCGGGGCATTGATGAAGATAAACTCTTTATTCGCAGATTCACACAGATTAAACAACCGTAGGGCGCAATAACCAACGGGCATTGCGCCGCAATATTTTCATCCGGTGCAATGCGCTACGCTTATTGCACCCTATGCAAGCTACGCTTATCGAGGCTACGAGATGAAAAGTGGGTGGGACTCCGGCAATGAATGATCTGCATGGCAAAACAATTTTTATCACCGGTTCCAGCCGTGGCATCGGGCGCGAGATTGCGTTGCGCTGCGCGCGCGATGGCGCGAGCCTGGTGATCACCGGAAAGTCTGCAGAGCCGCACGCCAAGCTGCCCGGCACCATACACAGCGTGGCTGCCGAAGTGGAGCAGACGGGCGGCAAGGCGCTGGCAATCCAGCTTGACGTACGCGATGAACAGGCGATCAAGGCTGCGGTGGAGCAGGCGGCGCAGCATTTCGGCGGCATAGATGTGCTGGTCAACAACGCCAGCGCGATCAACCTGACGGACACGCTCAATACACCAGCCAAACGTCTCGACCTGATGTGGGAGGTGAACATGCGCGCCACCTTTCTCGCATCGCAAGCCTGCATCCCCTTTCTTAAAAAATCTGCCAACCCTCATATCCTCACGCTGTCGCCGCCGCTCAACCTGGATGCAAAGTGGTTCGCGCCGCATCTGGCCTACAGCATTTCCAAATACGGCATGAGCTTGTGTGCGCTGGGTTTGGCGCGAGAGTTCGCCGCCGACGGCAGCGGGGTTAAAGGTATAGGGGTGAATTGCCTGTGGCCGCGCACCACCATCGCCACCGCCGCCGTCGAATTCAATTTCCCCGAAGCCATCCTGCGCGCCTCGCGCAAACCGGCCATCGTGGCAGATGCGGCGTACCATATCCTGACGCGCGATAGCCGCACTTGCAGCGGCAACTTCTTCGTGGATGAGCAAGTGTTGCGCGAAGCGGGAGTGGAGGATTTTGAGCAGTATGCGGTGACGCCGGGGGTGGCGTTGTTCAACGATATTTTTCTCGACTGACTATTGATTCGGCCAGAATATGTTTGAAGCCCATTCACCTTTCGACAGGCTCAAGGCGAACGGAGTTGATACTTCACCATGCCAAATCAATAGGTGTAGATTCAATCACTGTTTTTAAGGGGTAGACATGCCGGAAAATTCAAACCACTACATCAAACCGGAAGAAGCGGTCACATTGCACGGCCTGTTCCTCGAGCGGGTGAAGCGCTCTCCGGATAACACCGCTTACCGCTATTTCGACATGCATCAGGATGCATGGCTTGCGCTGACTTGGGGGCAGATGCGCGAACAGGTGGCGCGCTGGCAGGCGGCGCTGCTGCGCGAGAATCTGGCGGCGGGGGATCGTGTTGCCATCATGTTGCGCAACTGCCCGCAATGGGTGATATTCGAACAGGCGGCGATGTCGCTCGGTCTGGTAGTGGTGCCGTTGTACACGGTGGACAGGCCGGACAACGTGGCTTACATCGTCAACGACGCGCAGGTGAAAGTGTTGCTGTTCGAAACCGGCGAGCAATGGCAGGACTTGCGCACGGTGATCGGGCAACTGGGCTGCGTGCAGCGTTTCGTGAGCCTGGAAAAAAACTCCGGGAATGGCGGCGGCGACCCGCGCCTGCAGTGCGAGGATGCGTGGCTGCCGGCGCAGGCGGTGCTGCAACCGGAACGCGAACGCAAGCGCGACGAACTGGCCACCATCATGTACACCTCTGGCACCACCGGCAAACCCAAGGGCGTGATGCTGTCGCACCACAACATCGTCTACAACGCCTACGTTTCATACATGGTTTTTCCTGTCGGCCAGAATGACTGCGCCTTGTCCTTCCTGCCGTTGTCGCACGCCTTCGAGCGCACAGCGGGGTACTGGTTGATGATTGCCGGGGCGACGGTGGCCTACGCGCGTTCCATCCCCATGCTCGCGGATGACCTGAAAATCATCCATCCCACCATCCTGGTTGCCGTGCCGCGCATTTTCGAGCGTATCTACAGCGCCATCCATGCCAAGCTGGAAGAAGCGCCGCCGCTGCGGCGCAAGATGTTCACTCTCGCCGTGGATGTCGGCTGGGATCGCTTCGAATATCAGCAGGGGCGTGGCGCGTGGACGCCTAAATTATTGCTGTGGCCCGCACTCAAACATCTGGTGGCGGACAAAGTGATGGATCGGCTGGGCGGGCATTTGCGACTTTCCATCAGCGGCGGCGCGGCATTGCCACCCAAGGTGTCGCGCCTGTTCATCGCGCTCGGCCTGCCACTGATCCAGGGCTATGGCTTGACCGAGACGAGTCCGGTGATAAGCGCAAATCGTATCGAGCATAACTATCCGGCCAGCGTTGGCTTGCCGATGCCCGACATTGAGGTGCGCATCGGCGCGCAGAATGCGCTGCTGGTGAAGGGGCCGTGCAACATGCTGGGCTACTGGCACAATCCCGAAGCCACCGCCGCGATGATAGACAAGGACGGCTGGCTGAACACCGGCGACACCGCGAGCATCAGCGCAAGCGGCCACATCACCATCACCGGGCGGCTGAAGGAAATCATCGTCATGTCCAACGGCGAGAAAGTGCCGCCCGCCGATATGGAGACCGCCATCCTGCGCGACCCTCTGTTCGAACAGTTGATGGTGCATGGCGAGGGGCATCCCTACCTGGTCGTGCTGGCGGTGGTGAATCCGGAGCAATGGCAAGCTTTCGCGCAACAGGTCGGCGTGCGCCCGGATATGCCGGAATCCCTGCGCGACACGCGCGTCGAGCAGCAGGCGTTGCAGCGTGTGTCTGCCCAGATCGGTGAATTTCCCGGCTATGCCAAGGTGCGCCGCGTGTTGTTGCTGACGGAGCCGTGGAGCATCGAGAACGGCTTGCTCACGCCGACATTGAAGATCAAGCGCGCCAAAGTATTTGCGCGCTACGAAAAAGAAATTGCGCAGCTTTATGAGAGGCGTTGAAATGAATAACCAGGAAGCTCCGACAACATTGCCGCAGCGCCAGCCTACCCTGCGTGTGGTGGCCATGCCGTCCGACTGTAGTTACACCGGTGATGTGTTCGGCGGCTGGGTGATGGCGCAGGTGGATCTTGCGGGCAGCATCCCCGCATTGCATCGCGCCAAGGGGCGGGTAGCTACGGTGGCGGTGAATTCTTTTCTGTTCAAGCAACCTTTGTTCATGGGCGATGTGGTCAGTTTCTACGCCGACATCGTCAAGGTGGGAAACACCTCCATCACTGTCAACGTTGAGGTGTATGCGCAGCGCGACCCGGCCAAGCCGGTGTGCGTCAAAGTGACCGAGGCTACGCTGACCTATGTCGCCGTGGATGACAACCGCCAGCCGCGTATTGTGCCGCCAGCCGATTGAAGGCATGATTGCGCAACAGAATAAATGATCCGTTTTTAACCACTACAGGGGAGAAAGTCATGCAATTGAAGCGAACCTTAATAACTTGTTCCGTTATGGCAGCACTGGCTGCAATGTCCGGAACCGCAGCAGCATCCGGTTTTGCGCTGATCGAGCAGAGCGCCAGCGGCTTGGGCAATGCCTACGCTGGCGGCGCGGCGGGCGCGGAAGATGCCAGCACTATTTTCTTCAATCCGGCGGGAATGTCGCGCTTGAACGGCAAGCAGGTTGCGGTGGCAGTACATGCGATCAAGCCTTCGGCGAAGTTTACGGATACGGTTTCGACAACCCCTGCTTCTATATACGGTTTTGGGTCAGCACCTGTCGGTAAAGACGCTGGTAGCATGGCTGTTGTACCGAGCGCCTATTTTGCTTGGCAGATTGATCCAAAATTGAGTGCCGGTATTGGATTGGGTGCGCCTTTTGGACTCAAGACAGAATATGACACCAACTGGATGGGGCGCTTTCACGCCATCAAGTCAGAAATCAAGACAGTTAACGTAAATCCATCTGTTGCCTACAAGGTTGGCGATGGCGTATCTCTTGGGTTCGGAATTGATTGGCAGAAAATCGATGCGGAACTGACTAAGGCGGTCAACTATACTTATTTCGGATTGGGAACGCCCGCAGGAACGGAGGGCACTAGCAGGCATGTAGCCAGTGACAGTGCGTGGGGCTATAACTTAGGGGCGCTGATTAACGTCAGCCCGAACACGACCGTTGGAGTGGCCTATCGATCTGCGATGAATTACAAACTCTCAGGTACGGCTACCTATTACGGACGTACCGCAGCGCTAACGGCTGCAACTTTGGCGAATACGACGTACGCACAACAAATTGGGGATAGTGCAATTAGCGTCGATATCAAATTACCAGCAACTTTTTCTCTCGCGCTGAAATATCAGCCTAACTCGCAGTTGGATATTCTGGTTGATGCGACTCAGACCCAGTGGAGTTCGATACAATCCTTCGATATATATCGCAGCAGCGGAATTGCCAGTGGGCTTAGTTTGGAAAGCGTGCCGTTTAAATGGCGTGACACATGGCGTGTCGCGGTGGGCGCGAACCATCATTACAATGAACAATGGGTGGCTCGCGTAGGGCTGGCTTATGACCAGACTCCAACTTCCGACACTTATCGTATTGCCCGCCTCCCTGATAGCGACCGTACTTGGTTGTCATTGGGTGGCCAATACAAACCGAACAAAGCGAGCGCATATGATTTCGGTTACGCACACCTGTTCATGAAAGATGCAGCGCTCAACATGAACGTGCCAGTGCTGAGTTCTGCCCAAGCGGCTGGGCGGGGTGCGCTCATCGGTAACTACAGCAATAAAGTGGACATCCTGAGCGCGCAGTACACCCGCAGTTTTTAATTGGAGTGCATGAAAGGGGAGGCGTAGGCCTTCCCTTTTTTTGTTTCTGGAGAAAAGCATATGAGCGAAAATTTTTATATACGCAAAGTGGCGGTGCTGGGCGCGGGGGTGATGGGCGCGCAGATTGCCGCGCACCTGGTCAACGCCAATGTCGAGACGCTGCTGTTCGAATTGCCCGCGAAAGAGGGTGACCCCAACGGCAACGTGAATAAGGCGCTGGAAGGCCTGAAAAAGCTCGATCCCGCGCCGCTCGCCAGCCCAGCCAAGCTCACCTGCATCCAGCCCGCCAACTACGAACAGCACCTGGAAAAATTGCGCGAGTGCGATCTGGTGATCGAGGCCATTGCCGAGCGCATGGACTGGAAATCCGATCTGTACCGCAAGGTCGCGCCCCATCTGGGCGAACACAGCATCTTCGCCAGCAACACCTCCGGGCTGTCCATCAATCAACTGGCGCAGGCGTTCCCAGAAAATTTGCGCCATCGCTTCTGCGGCATCCATTTCTTCAACCCGCCGCGCTACATGCATCTGGTCGAACTGATTCCCTGCACCGGCACCGAGGCGGCGCTGCTTGACCAACTGGAAGAGTTTCTCGTGTCCACGCTGGGCAAAGGAGTCGTGCGCGCCAAGGATACGCCCAACTTTATCGCTAACCGTATAGGCGTGTTTTCCATGCTCGCCACCAAACACCACGCGCAGGCATTCAACCTCGGCTTCGACACCGTGGATGCGCTGACCGGGCGCTATCTCGGGCGCCCCAAGAGCGCCACCTTCCGCACGCTGGACGTGGTCGGTCTCGACGTGTTTGCGCACGTGGTCAACACCATGCGCGAAAACCTGACGGATGACCCGTGGCACAAGCATTTCGAGCTGCCGGCCTGGTTCAGCTATCTGGTGAATCAGGGTGCGCTGGGGCAGAAAACCAAGCGCGGCATCTACCAGAAAATCGGCAAGGAAATCCATGTGCTCGATCTGCACACCAAGGAATATCGCCTGTCCGATGCCAAGGTGGACGACGGCGTGAAAGACATCCTGCGCGAGCGCGACTGGGCGAAGAAACTCGCCGGGTTGCGCGGCAATCCGCACCCGCAGGCACAATTTTTGTGGGCGACGTTCCGCGATGTGTTCCATTATTGCGCGCTGCAACTGGAGCACATCGCCGACAACGCGCGCGATCTGGATCTGGCGGTACGCTGGGGCTTCGGCTGGGACAGCGGCCCGTTTGAAATCTGGCAGGCGGCGGGCTGGCAGCAAGTGGCAGGCTGGATCAGCGCGGACATCGCAGCAGACAAGGCGATGGCCAGCGCCCCGCTGCCCGCATGGGCGACTGAGACGAACCGCACCGGCGTCCACACCCCGCAAGGCTCCTTCGCACCCTCTCCCCCAACCCCTCTCCCCTGGGGAGAGGGTGGAGCGCAGCGGAGGGAGAGGGAGCAGCAGTATCAACCCCGCTCCATCCTCCCCGTCTATCGCCGCCAACTTTTTCCCGACCGACTGCTCGGCGAACCCGTGCAATACGGCGAAACCATTTTCGAGACCGCCGACGTGCGTCTATGGCACACCGGCGACGACATCGCCATCCTCAGCTTCAAAACCAAGATGCACGCCATCAGCAACGAAGTGCTGGACGGCATATTGCTTGCAATTACCGAAGCCGAGGCGCGCTTCCGGGCGCTGGTCATCTGGCAAATCGAAGCGCCGTTCTCCGCCGGAGCGCACTTGCTGCAACTGATGCAGGGCGTGCAGGAAAGCAGCGAAGCGCCGCCTTCCGGGTTGTTCGACAAATTCAAGGGCGCGGCACAGCGGGTGAAATACACCGTCGCGGGCGGCGGCGGGTTGGGCGAAGTGCTCAACGCTGCAACGGGCCACGTGCCGCGCGTGGAAGACGTGGTCGCCAAATTCCAGCAGGTGTCGCAACGCCTGAAATACGCGCAGGTGCCCACCATCGCGGCGGTGTACGGAATGGCGCTCGGCGGCGGCTGCGAATTCTCTATCCACTGCACCCGCATTGTTGCAGCGCTGGAAACCTACATTGGCCTGGTGGAGGTCGGCGTCGGCGTATTGCCCGCAGGCGGCGGCTGCAAGGAAATGGCGTTACGCGCAGCACAGGAAGCGCGTTATCTTTCGGGTGGAGGGGGCGGCGACATCTTTCCACACCTCAAGCGCTACTTCCAGAACATCGCCACGGGCGAAGTCGCCAAGAGCGCCGAACTCGCGCGCGACATGGGCTACCTGCGCCCGTCAGACCGCATCGTGCTCAACCAGTATGAACTGCTGCACGTCGCCAAGGAAGAAGCCCGCGCGCTCACCGCCACCGCCTACCGCCCGCCACTCGCGCCGCGCCAGATTCCGGTTGCAGGCAGACCCGGCATCGCCACCCTCAAGGCCGCAATGATCAACATGCTCGAAGGCGGCTTCATTTCCGAGCACGATTACAACATCGGCTGCCGTATCGCCGAAACCCTATGCGGCGGCGATGTGGAAGCGGGCTGTATGGTGGACGAACAGTGGCTGCTTGATCTGGAGCGTAAGCACTTCATGGAACTGCTGGCGACGGACAAGACCAGGGCGCGCGTGGAGTACATGCTGAAGAACGGGAAGCCGTTAAGAAATTAAATCGTAGGGGCGTATGGCAATACGCCCGATTGCCTGTGCAAAGCAGCCAGCGTAGAATGTGACCACACTTTAAGAAAGTAGGCTCATCATGCAAGCAAGCATCCGTGAATTGAAGGCGCACCTGAGCGAATACATCCGTCAGGTAACAGCGGGCGAAACCGTGACCATCAGCGTCCACAATCGCCCGGTCGCGCAAATCGTGCCGATCAAGCGGCAAACCACGCTGGACGATCTGGCGGCACAGCCCGGCATCTCATGGAACGGCGGCAAGGCAGTCGGCCTCCCGCGAGGCGAGAAGCTGCCGGTCGGCGTGAGTTTGTCCGGTTGGGTTGCCGAGGATCGGCGTTGATCCTCTATCTGGACACGTCGGCCTGGGTGAAGCTTTACGTGCATGAACTTGGCTCCAAGGAATTGCGCGCATACATCAACAAGGCGGAAACATTGGCGGCATCGGTCGTCGCCTACCCGGAAGCGCGCGCCGCATTCGCCCGGCTCAAGGCGCAAGGTATCTCCACCGAAGTGAAACACCAGCAGCGCTTGGCACAACTCAACCTCGATTGGGAAAATATGCTGCGCATCGAACTGGTTCCGGCTGTAGTGCGCACTGCGGGCGATCTTGCCGAAGTGTACGGATTGCGCGGCTTCGATGCTATCCATCTGGCAAGTGCGCTGTGGCTGAAAGAAAAAACCAGCACGCCGCTGAGTTTTGCTGTATTCGACCAGCGTTTGCGGGTAGCCGTCGAGCGGGCAGGTCTGACGGTTGTGCCGTGATTGGCGATGTGGAAGCGGGGTGTATGGTGGACGAGCAATGGCTGCTTGATCTGGAGCGGCATCACTTCATGGAATTGCTGGCGACGGAGAAAACCCGTGATCGCGTGGAGTATATGTTGAAGAATGGGAAACCGTTGCGGAATTGATGGGAACCGCCGCTCTTGTAAAGTGTCATGTTACATGATAAGGTTTGACCATGATCAAAAGTTTTCGGCACAAGGGCGTTCAGCGGTTCTTTGAAACCGGAAGCAAAGCCGGCATCCAGTCCCAGCATGAACGAAGGCTGCGCTTGCAGTTATCTCGTCTGGACGATGCTAATACAGCTAAAGACATGGACGCGCCGGGATGGAAACTGCACCGGCTCAAGGGTGAATTGAAAAATCACTGGTCAGTCTGGGTGGACGGGAATTGGCGGCTCACTTTCACTTTTGAGGGCAAGGATGCGGTGCTGGTGGATTACCAGGACTATCACTAGATGTTAGGAGGCAACGATGGCTCGAATGTTTAACCCACCTCACCCGGGAGAGGTATTGCGGGAATTTCTGCCGGAAGACATGACGCTGGAAGAAGTGGCGCAGCGTCTGGGTGTTTCGCGCGTTCACCTGTCCCGAGTACTCAACGGTCACTCTGCGATCACTGCCGAAATGGCGATGCGTCTGGGCCTGCTGACAGGCACGTCTCCCGAATCCTGGCTGGCAAGCCAGATGAAATGGGGCTTGTGGCAAGTCTCACAAAAACCTTTGCCACCTGTGCAGCCGCTGAGGAGGGTTGCATAGGCATAGCTGTTTCGGCAAGGCCGCGATGATCAACATGCTCGAAGTCGGCTTTATCTCCGAGCACGACTACAACATCGGCTGCCGCATCGCCGAAACCCTATGCGGCGGCGATGTGGATGCGGGCAGTCTGGTCGATGAAGATTGGCTGCTCGATCTGGAGCGGCGTAACTTCATGGAGTTGCTGGCGACCGAGAAGACGCAGGCGCGCGTCGAGTACATGCTGAAGAACGGGCAGCCGTTGCGGAATTAGGGTGATTCGATAATCAAAAATTGTTATTCTGGAAAATGTAATCATTATGGTATCCCCACGATTAGTCGCAAAAATTGAGTCAGAAGAGCCAACACTTCGATTAGCTGTTCTAATTGATGCAGACAACGCGCAAGCTGCGGTCATAGAAGGACTTCTGGCAGAAATTGCAAGATTCGGTGAGGCAACCGTGAAGCGCATATACGGCGATTTCACCGCTTCAACTAGTTCTTCATGGAAGAAGGTGTTACAGCGTTACGCAATTAAGCCTGTTCAGCAGTTTGCGTACACGACCGGAAAGAACGCTACTGACAGTACGCTAATCATCGATGCGATGGATTTGTTGTACACACGAAAATTCGATGGATTTTGCCTGATTACTAGCGACAGTGATTTCACCGGTCTTGCAATGCGAATACGCGAAGAAGGACTCACCGTTCTGGGTTTTGGTGAAAAGAAAACACCGGAAGCATTTCGTAATGCTTGCCACAAGTTTGTGTTCACAGAAGTTCTTCGCCCAAGCACGTCAGCCGAGCCACTTGCACAATCATCAAAAGTTGAAAGTGAACAAAAGTCAGTTCCACCTTCAGCATTTACTGAAGCAATTGAACCAAAACTTGAGTTCCCCAAAAGATTTGTTCTTACTGCTCTTGAGCAATCAATTGATGACGCTGGCTGGGCGCATCTTGGAACGTTTGGGAGTTACCTTACTAAGCTACAACCCGACTTTGACTCTAGATTGTACGGCTACAAGAAACTATCGGATCTCGTCAAAGCCAAGCCGGAAATATTTTTGACTGAGGAACGACAAGCGCCAGGGGCGAATCAAAAGGTTTTGTACTTGCGTGCGAAGTAGCAGCGATAAGGGGTCAGCATCGGAATAATTTTACGATGTTGTGAGTGATTGGGTAACGTCCCCCGTTTTGTTGAGGAGCTATAAAGTGAATCGTGCACAAACATTGCAACTGCTGACCGAACACAAGCCGGTATTGGCGCAACGCTTTTGCGTTGAGCGTCTGGCCTTGTTCGGCTCGGTTGTGCGCGATGCCGCGAAGGAAGGCAGCGACGTGGATGTGCTGGTTGCATTCGATGGGCCTGCGACTTCCGCGCGCTACTTCGGGGTGCAGTTTTATCTGGAAGATTTGTTGGGTGTGCCTGTCGATCTGGTGACGGAGAAAGCCTTGCGTCCAGAGTTGCGGCCATTCATTGAAAAGGAGGCGGTGCATGTGTAGGGGCGTATGCCATACGCCCCTACGGAAGACAAGAACATGACCGATCAACCAGACGGGCGTCACCGTCGCAGCATTCGTTTGAAGGGATATGATTATTCACAGGCCGGGGCGTATTTTGTGACTATTTGTGCCTATCGCAGGGAATGTTTGTTGGGTGAAATCGAGAATGGCCTTATGCGATTGAACGAGTTTGGAGAAATCGTAGCGTCGGAATGGATAAGGTCGGCGGAGGTTCGAGCGGAAATCGAATGCGGTGAATTCGTGGTGATGCCGAATCATTTTCACGGCATTGTCCGCATCGTAGGGGCGTATGGCAATACGCCCATTTACCACGATGAAAAAAAATGGCGTATTCACACGACAAGGGCGTATTGCCATACGCCCCTACGTCGCCATCGCGCAATGTTGGGGCAATGATGCGCGGATTTAAAGGTGCTGCAAGCAGACGTATCAATGAAATTCGCAACACACCCGGCGCTCTGGTATGGCAGCGAAATTATCATGAACACGTCATCCGTAACGATGACGATTACAACCGCATCGCCGAATATGTCGTCAACAACCCGAACCGATGGATGGAAGATTCGTTACATCCATTATTCGTAGGGGCGTATGGCAATACGCCCGAACCCCATTCATCCTACCACTCGTAACATTCTTTACCCTTTTTACGCGGCGCCAGCGGGCTTATGACCTTGCCAGCGCCAACACCGGGTCGAGCCGCGCCGCGCGGCGCGCCGGCCACACACTGAACAGGACGCCGGTGCCGAGCGCCGTGCCGAATGCCGCTACCACTGCCCACCAGGGCGCGGCTACCGGCAGTGACGGGTAGATACGCCCGATCACCAATATGCCTATCTCGCCCAGAATCAATCCCATCACGCTGCCGATACTGGACAATAAAATCGCTTCGGCAAAAAACAGGTTTTTGATTTGCACCGCTGGCGCACCCAACGCCTTGAGCAGGCCGATTTCCTTGATGCGCTGGGAGACGGCGATGAGCATCACGTTCATGATCAGTATGCCGGCGACCGCGAGGCTGATGGCGGCAATGCCGCCCACCGCCAGCGTCAGCGCGCGCAGGATGCGGTCGAAGGTGGCGATCACGGCATCCTGGGTGATGACCGTCACGTCGCGTTCGCCGTTGTGGCGCGCCAGCAATATTTCTTCCGCATCATGCACGGCCTGTTTGACGGCATCGCGGCTTTTCGCTTCCACCAGGATGCGGAACAGGCCGGAGGTATTGAACAGCATGTGTGCCGAGGCGACCGGTATGATGACCAGATCGTCGCTATTCATGCCCATCGATTCACCCTGGCTGGACATCACGCCGACCACGCGAAAACGCCGGTCACCCAGCCGCACCCAGGCGCCGATGGCCTGCCCCTTGCCGAACAGCTCGCTCTTGATCCTGGCGCCCAGCACGCATACCGACTCGGTGGAGTAAATATCCCCAACGGGCAGGAACTGTCCTTGCGCCATGCTCATGTGGCGCACTTCCAGCAGATCGGAAGTAGAGCCCAGCACGACCGCTTCGCGGTTGAGCGCATCCCTGGAAATTTGCGAGGAGCCTACCGTCAGCGGCGCGATGCGCATGACAGCGCGGCTGCGCAACAGGGCTTGCGCGTCATCCAAGCTGAGCTCGCGCGGAATTTGCCCGGACAGCATGCCCGCCCCGATCCCGGAGGTTTCGGTGCGTCCGGGCAACACGATCACCAGATTGGTGCCGAGCGAAGAGAATTGGTTGATTACATAACGCCGCGCACCTTCGCCCAATCCGGTCAGCACCACCACCGACGCCACGCCGATGGACATCGCGAGGATCATCAGTAAGGTGCGCGTGCGGCTGCCGCGCAGGCTGCTGGAGGCGAACAGCAAGATGTCGATCAGCCTCATGCGCTTTTTTTATCCTCGCGGATGATCTGGCCATCCACCATGCGCAACTGGCGTGTGGCGCGCCCGCCGATGGCCGGATCGTGGGTTACTACGATCAGGGTGACCTGCTGCTCGACGAGTTGTTCGAGCAGATTCATCACTTCTTTGCCGGTGGTTTGATCGAGGTTGCCGGTCGGCTCATCGGCCAGCAGCACGGTGGGGTGCATGCTGGTGGCGCGGGCAATCGCCACGCGCTGGCGCTGCCCGCCGGAGAGTTGATCCGGCCTGTGGTCGGCGCGATCCGTCAGGCCGTAATTATCCAGCAGTTTCGCCACGCGCGCCTTGCGCTCAGCCGGTGTAATGCCCGCCAGTATCAGCGGCAATTCGATGTTCATCGCGGCAGTCAGGCGCGGCACCAGATGGAATGCCTGGAATACGAAACCGATTTTTTCGCTGCGCACCCTGGCTTGCTGCTCATCATTCAGGTCGGTGACATTGCCGCCATCCAATCGGTAAGTGCCGGAATTCGGGCGATCCAGTAAACCGATCAAGTTGAGCAGGGTGGACTTGCCGGAACCGGATGGCCCCATGATAGAAACATAATCGCCCGCAGCTATATTCAGATTGACATCGCGCAACGCTACGACTTCCTGATCGCCGACCATGAAGCTGCGGCTGACTTGCTCGAACTGGATCATATGCTGGGCCGAATCATTTGCCGTGTCGAATTATTTAACAGGTTTGCTCTTTTCGGGCTGCACGCGCGCACCGGCCTTCAATCCGGCCTGGTCCAGCGACATCACGATCTGGTCGCCATCGTTCAGCCCTGCGGTAATCTCGGTGTGTTGCCAGTTTGCCAAGCCCGTTGTCACAACGCGATCAACGAGTATGCCATCGGCTCCATACAGCAACACGCGCTTGCCTTCCAACAGGGTTTGCGTGGGGATGCGCAGCACGTTTGCGCGCGACGCATGCACGATTTCGACATCGGCGCTGTAACCGACCAACAGGTTTTCCGCAGTGGGCGGATTGACAAATTCAACCTCGACTTCCACCGTGCGCGCCTGCTTTTCGAACTCCAGCACATAAGGCGCCACGCGCTTGACCTTGCCGGGGAACGGCTTATCCTTGATCGCATCCAGCGTGATGCGGCTGATCTGCCCCACCTTGATGTTGGCCGCATCCACTTCATCGATCGGCGCGCTGACGAACATGCAGCGATCATCTATCAGGTCGATTGCGGGCAGGGTCAGGATTCCGGGCGGCGAGGGCGTGGCGTATTCGCCCAGTTCACCGCTGATATCCGCCACGATGCCGTCGAACGGCGCGCGCAGAACCATGCGTTCCAGGCTGGCCTTGGCTACGGCAATGCGTGAACGGCTTTGATCAATCTGGCTGCGGGCGACTTCGCACCCGGCGCGGCTCACTTTGGCAGCGGAAATTCTTTGATCCACCGCCTCGGCAGAAATAAAGCCGCGTTCCTTCAATTGGCGTGCGCGGCCTGCTTCCTTTTCAGCCAGGTCTGCCTGCACACATGCCTGCTGCTCCTGCGTCTGTGCTGTGGCTAACTGCTCCTGCGCCAACCGCTCCTGGGCCTGCAAGTCGTTGTTCCATAATTCCAGCAACACCTGGTTGGCTCTTACGCGCTGCCCCTTTTTTACCAGCAAATGCGCGATCTGCCCGCCGGACGGAGGGGCCAGCTTGGCGCGGCGGCACGCTTTGACCGTGCCCGCGCGGGTGTTGCTCACGGTCGCTTCCACTTCCCCGCGTTCGACCTTGGCCAACTGCACGAACAGCGGCGCGGGGCGCGTGAAGTACCATGCGGCGAGAGCCAGCAAAACGACTGCTACAATCGCTGCGGTGCGGCGCAATGGAAAACCGCGCTTGCTTTGTTGGGGCAAAACCATTCAACCTCCTGAACAACCGGTGAAGCAAGACAAAATGCGGGGACGCCGACAGATACAGCGCGGTGGATTATATGCAAACGGGGGGTGGAACGGAAGGTTGAGCCTGATGAGTTACAGACACATTACTAGCAGATCAGGATTATCACTCTCAAAGGCAGGCGCTAATTCGGGTATCCAACAGGAGCAACGGTTATGAACATCACGATTCCATCAACTCGGCCGAGACGGTCGAGATCAAATACGAAACTGCGGCAACCATTGCTACCGAGCCGGATGCGAGTGCTGAAAAAGTTGGGGGCGCGAATGGGAGTGATTGAGTAGCCATTCACATGGCGAGCAGCACTTGCTCCGAAACGGCGCGAACTTCTTTTTTGCGGCCATGCCCAGGGAGCGGAACGTCTTCCACTTCCACCAAGCCGAACCGTTGCAGTTCGTCGATATCCCGTTTCACGGCGCTACGATCTCGGTGAAGGCGTTGCGACAGGTCGGTTATCGAGCCGGGGTGTTCTTTCACTTCACGGAACAATACAAGCTTTGCGGTGGTAATCAGACGCGCCAGGTCTTCCGGGTCTTCAAACGAAATAATGCGTTCTTTTGGGATGGCTTTTTTTTGGTCTGCCAGCTTGGCAATGGCTTTGCCGCGACTAAAGAATTTATCCGTGCCCGATATTTTTATGGTGGTCTTCATTTTTTGCTCCTATATTTAATCCAGTCCTTCTGAAACCGTTCTTCGATGTCCTCGAAACTGGTGAACTCAACAGGTTTTACCACGCCCAACAAGTGTTTGTGGTGGCGTCCATGGGCATTGTCATAACCGACCACTCGCCCGTTATCTGCCTGAAAAATGGCGTGGTTGATATACGCCAAATTGTATCGGACCACTTTTCCGCGTTGATCCACCCAAATTTCGCGGCGCAAAACGCCGTTGCCATTCTTGGAAGACAATGACCACGAATCGTCGGATATTTTAATTTCAGACATGACTCATGGTATCACTGCTGAGGATGCTTTGAAAAGCAAAAATCAGGGAGTACGTCCGGGCATGTAAATGTAGATAGTCATTTTCAAAAAGCGGGATTTTCCGGGCAGCGCATCTTTGAAGTGCATGGCTCGATTCATCGGATGCGCTGTATGGATGACCGAGTTAGGTTTCATTGACCGGAGTGTCTTTGCTTGTGCTTTTAACAAGGTTGATTGCGTGGACGCAATCTTGTTTGTTGTAGTAGCTCTCGCCGCTTGTGATTGGTTCATGGTTTTGGGATTTTAATCTCCAACGCCACTGACCAGTGGTGCTGTTAATAAGACCTCGGGTAGCAGCGGTCTCTTTATAGATTTCAAAATACATGGGGTTCTCCTATGGACGTGATTGGTGGTTTAAAAAATAGCATTTATATGCTTTTCCGAAAAATGGTTAAACCGTAGAATGCGGGGAGTAATTCTGTTCCGATAACCGGTCGGCGGCAAGCAGATAAATAGGGGAATTTTTATGCTCGGCACGTTATTGAAATGGTTCGGCGGGGAAGGCAGTAAGCCAGCAAGCGGCAAATCAAAAAGCGGGGAGCCAGAAAGCGGGGAGCCGCCTGCCAAGCTGAACAGGCTCTACGAGGGGGATCGCGGCATTCTTGATCTGCATTCAAATAGTGCAGCACTCAGAATCTGGCTGCCCGTGCCGCTCAAGACTGCGATGGATGAATCCATGGCGGAAATGGGGGTGACCGGCGCGAAATACTTGCGTGAGTTTATCGTGGTGTATTTATACGGTGCGCACGAGTTGCTGCGCATGAAGGCCGAAAGAACGGGGCTTTACTATGTGCCTCCGCCGGAGCCGCATTCCCGGGTGAGATTTTCCCGTGCCGCGACAGTTGATTGCATTCCGGGTTTGGGCAAAAACATTGTGGCTGCAAAAATAAAAATCCCACAAAAGATTAAAGACGACCTTGATTTGCTGGCTGAACGCGCCGGTGTGACGCCAGGCCAATTCACCAGAGAATTGCTGGCATCCCATTTTCTGGGTCACACGGTTTGGCCGGAAAGAATTGCGCTTTGGGCGCAGGATGAAGAAAAGATTGCCACCGACTGGGAGAATGGGATTATCGAGGATGAAACGATTCTCCAGGGCGATTGGCTCAAGGAAAAAGAAACATCTCGCGTCACGTTTTCAGAAATTGAGACGATGCGGTGGTAGTGAATTCTGGATTCGTGCCAATTCACACGGTTCTTGCTCTTCGAGCTTTGCAAATCGGCTTTCGATGTGTAGGGTGTCAAGAACGAAGTCTATTTCTTTCGGTCAGGTGAGGGTGCCGTGGCTGGCGTGTGCTAGCTTGAAAAACGCAACCTGGCGTAGCGCCACGAACTCGAATCCTACACCGGAAAGAACAATGGGTCTCTGATTTGTTCGATTGACCAGATGCAATCATCCGGGAACACATCCGTGTACAGGCGGAGTAGCAGTCCCGCATCTTGCACAGAATTTGTCGCTTGCATTTATGGCTGTACCGCATTGTGTACAGAACATCGCATTCCCCTTTGCGCTTAATTTGAGATTTGTTGCCGAACCCTTAGCGTAACCTTGGTGTTTTATTTAGCGGCACATTTCCGGTTTCCCTGTCATTCCTTGTTGGTTGGGAATGGGCCATCATGCCGCTTACTCCAACCCAGTGCCACAACCCCAACAACAAGTACCAATAGGCCAACCCATAACGATGCCGTCCCAGATGGCTTCAACCAGTTCGATCTGCTCGTCAATGTCGAGCACACGAGCTTGCTGTAAGAGTTGAGTGTTCATTATCTGGACTCCATTCAGAACTAACGGGACAATTCTAGCGCTCCCCACCCACCATGTCGAACGGAAGGTTGAGGCACACTCAAGCCATTCTCTTGACAACTATCGGGATGAGATTTCCACTTTGCCATTAGAGCGTGCAATGCCGCTGATCACGCGGCCAGACGCAACCCGGATTTGCACGGCTTGCCCCTCGCCCGCATTGTTCAAGGCAACTCCTTCGCTGCCTATGCTGAAGCCGCTGCCTTGCACGGCAAATTGCACGACTTGCCCTTGCACCACGCTATAGGGCGGGCGCAGCATGTCCTCCCGCAATATCTGCCCGGCAGTAATTCCATAGCGCAGTACTTTACCTATTGCTTGCCTGGGGTCGGTTATCCCGCCGGTATGAGTGGTTTCGGTGGTTAGCGTGGAGAGGTCTGCTTTTTGCAGGGTATGTCCGAGCGGCAGTTGCCGCGCGCTGGTCAACAGGTTGAGGCTGATTTTGATTTGCACCGGAACGAAGATATTCCATCCATTTAATCCGTTGCAGCGCACCCCTACCGAGACTTTGCCAATGAGCTGGCTGCCTGCGGGCAGAAAGGCTTCGAGCCTGGCGCATTCTGGCAGCTTGATGCGCGGGTCGATCTCGTCAACCTTGTAGGCGACCTTGCCGGGCAGGGCAGCGGTTTGCTGTTGCACAAAATCTGTCACGGCGTTTTTTATCAGCGCGTGATTTTGCGCGGGAGTGGAGGGGCCGCTACGCACTCCCGCAATGGGTGTGTCGTCAATTGCCCGATTTCCGGTCTGGCTGGGCGCAGGCAGCGGGGCACCCACCGCCGCGCTGTTTGCAGACACTATCCCGGCGGCAATGGATTGCAGTAACAAACAGCCAATAAATAATATAACTTTCATGGATTGCATTGTGCGTGTAGCGGGCGATTAAGGGAAGGGAGGAGTAGCTTGGAATTGAGGGAATAAATACCCGTTAATCGGCAGATAATAAATCCGCGCCCCGTTTTAGGATGCCATCCATATCAGTGGTAGCAGTTGAAGAGGAGGGCAAGATGGTTAGCAAATTGGACGAGGCACTGCGCTTTCAACAGACCGTATTGAGCCTGCGTGCGTCACGCCAGGAGTTGCTGGCGTCCAATATCGCCAATGCCGACACACCGAACTATAAGGCGAGAGATGTGGATTTCGCCAGCGCCCTGCAGAATGCGCTGGCAGGGACATCGCCAAAGTTGCCCGTTGTGCAGACTTCGCCCACGCACCTGGAGGGCAATGCGGGCGCTGGGATTCTCGGTGCGCCGGTGATGTATCGCAGGCCGGTTCAGCCCAGTGCCGACGGCAACACGGTGGATATGGATGTGGAGCGCGCGCAATTCGCCGACAACGCATTGCGTTATGAGGCCAGCGTGAGGTTTGTCAGTGATGATGTGCAAACCATATTGACCGCGATACGAGGTTAATAGCGATTGGTTGCTTGCTAATCAAGTGTAATTGCACTCAAGAAAATATTTTGTAGGGTGGGGAAACGGCTTCACTGTTTGCCCACGTGGATTATCGGCGGGCACAAAACCGTGCCCGCCCTACGGAGGGTGGAACATGTCTTTATTTAACATTTTTAACGTGGCGGGCTCAGGGATGGCGGCACAGTCACAACGCCTGAACGTGGTGGCGAGCAATCTGGCGAATGCCGACAGCACCACCAGCGCCAATGGCCAACCCTACCGCGCCAAACAAGTGGTGTTCGCCGCAACGCCTATGGGTGGCAGCGATGTGGCGGGTGTGAGAGTGGCGGAGGTGGCAGAGGACAACTCGCCGATGAAATTGATCTACGACCCCAAGCATCCGATGGCCAACGAACAGGGTTATGTAACCATGCCCAATGTAAATGTGGTGGACGAGATGGTGAATATGATTTCTGCCTCGCGCGCCTACCAAAATAACGTTGATGTGCTGAATGCTTCAAAAACGCTGTTGCTGAAGACGTTATCCATCGGCCAGTAGTTCTGAAAAATAACACAGGGAAAATGTCATGATTAACGCCACGCAAAATGCCGATTCCGCAGCCGCGCTGTTTGCTTCGATGAACGCGAATGCCAACCCTGCCGCAAATGCCAACTCGGTTGCCGATACCCAGAACCGATTTTTGAAGCTGCTGGTCACGCAGATGAAAAATCAGGATCCGCTCAACCCGATGGACAACGCGCAAGTGACTTCACAAATGGCGCAACTCAGCACGGTGTCCGGTATCGACAAGCTGAACGCCACGCTGCAAGCATTGAGCGACAGCATGGCCGCAAGCCAATCGATACAGGCGGCCAGCATGATCGGGCATGGCGTGCTGGTGACAGGCAATGGGATTGATCTGGCCAGCGGGCGTGCGATAGGCGGTTTTGATTTACCGCAGAGCACGGACAAAGTGAACATTTCAATTTATGACCAGGCGGGAGTATTGGTGCGCAACATGCAATTGGGCGCGCAGCCAGCCGGGATAGGGCACTGGCAATGGGATGGGCGCGATGATGGCGGCGCGATAGTGGCGGATGGGAGTTATGCTTTTGCAGTAAATGCGGAGCAGGCTGGCAAACATGTAGCTGTAACGGGATTACGCTTTGGCGTGGTGAATAGCGTATCGCAAAGCACACAGGGAGTAACGCTGAGCGTTGGCCAGCAGGACGGCATTGCGATGTCGCAAGTCAAACAGATTTTATAATCCGAAGTTGATGTTAAGCACAAAGAAATTTAGGGAGACATCTAGCGATGTCATTTTATTAATACCCGCAAGGGGTACGCCGCCAGACACTCGACCTTCGGTCGGTCTTGGCGCAGGGAGAAGATCATGAGCTTTCAGCAAGGTTTGAGCGGGCTAAATTCATCAGCTAAAAATTTGGACGCGATAGGCAATAACGTGGCGAACTCCGGCACGGTCGGCTTCAAGCAATCCCAGGTGCAATTTGCCGATATGTATGCCGCTTCTCTTTCTGGTAGCGGCGCAGTACAGATCGGCACAGGTGGCAAGGTGGCGGCGGTTGTCCAGCAATTCACCCAGGGGAATATCACCAACACCAGCAACCCGATGGATAATGCAATCAGCGGGCAAGGTTTCTTCCGCATGATCGATCAGAACGGCGCCATTTTGTATAGCCGCAATGGGCAATTCCAATTGGATAAAAATGGCTTTATCGTTAATAACCAGTTACACAAAGTGTCCGGTTATCTGCCCAATGCGGCAGGGGTGATTGTTCCCGGGCAGCCGCTGCCGATACAGATCAATTATGCCGATTTGTTGCCCGTGCAGACGGCCAATGTGGTGGTCGGAGTGAATCTTGATTCACGTGAGGCGACACCGGTAAATCCAACTTTCAGCCCGAATGACCCGACATCCTATAATAGATCGACTCCGATGACGGTGTATGACAGCCTGGGCGCCAGCCATATCGGATCACTGTATTTCCAGAGGGTGCCTGTCGCTACTGTTGGTAATGGTTCATTTGCCGCTGCATCGACCACCATGACGGTAGGTTCAACGGCCGGCCTGGCAGCAGGTAACACTGTTACGCTGGCGGGGGTAACTTATACGATTACTACTGTTACCAGCGGTACTTCACTGACCGTCTCACCAGCTTCTGCTGGTGCTGTCGCCGCTGCTCCAGCCACTACCAATGCAGGATCTGCCAACTGGAACGCTTACCTGACGGTGGATGGGGTGCTGGTGCCTGCAGCAGGAACTGCGCTGACACGGCTTAGCTTTAATACATCCGGGCAACTGACCTCTACCACACCCGCGTCCGTTCCGGTTGGAACGATGTCTTCAGCAGCATTCACCCCGACGGGGGCGGCCGCCCAGACGCTTTCGTTTAATTTTGCCAGCACATCTCAATACGGCGGCAATTTTGGCGTGAATAGCCTGACCCAGGATGGCTATTCCTCCGGACGCCTGAGCGCGTTCAACACCAGCGCCGACGGAACCATACTGGGGCGATATTCCAACGGCCAGTCGCGTGCTTTGGGGCAGGTGCTGCTGGCGAATTTTACCAACCCGCAGGGTTTGCAGCCGATGGGCAACAACGAGTGGGTGGAAAGCGCCTCATCCGGCGGCCCGCTGGTTGGCACACCCGGGTCGAGTTCTTTGGGCGTGCTGCAATCTTCGGCAGTGGAAGATTCGAATGTGGACCTGACAGCTGAGTTAGTGAATATGATCACTGCGCAGCGCGCGTATCAAGCCAACGCGCAGACTATCAAGGCGCAGGATCAAGTGCTGCAAACCTTGGTGAACCTGCGTTAATAGCAGGCAGGAAATTGATAGCGGGGCGATTTATTCTGTCCTCTACCCACCTGCCCTCGATTAGGAGAAAGTAATGGACAGGCTGATTTATACCGCAATGACCGGGGCCTCGCATGTGTTGCAGCAACAGGCGTCAGTGTCGGAAAATTTGGCCAATGCCAGCACCCCTGGATTCCGTGCCACGTTGAACACGTTCCGCGCCGTGCCCTTGGTGGGCGATGGTTTACCCACGCGCACTTTCGTGGTGGACTCTACCGCAGGCGCAGATTTCACCCCGGGATCTCTTCAGCAGACAGGGCGCGAGTTGGATGTGGCAGTGCAGGGAGCGGGTTGGATTGCGGTGCAGGGTCAGGACGGCCAGGAGGCTTTCACGCGCAACGGCAGCTTTCAGATTTCTCCCAACGGTGTGCTGCAAACCCGAACCGGTTTAAACGTGATGGGTGATGGCGGCCCTATCACTATTCCCCCCGATACCGAAGTAACCTTTGCCAAAGATGGAACGATTTCTACAGTCCCAAGCGGCTCCAAACCAACCTCCGTGATTGTGGTCGGCAGGCTGAAACTGGTTAATCCACTTCCCGAGCAACTGGAGCGTGGCGGTGATGGGTTGTTCCGTATGAAGGACGGTGCGCCTGCCACTGCCGACGCAAATGTGGCGGTGGCTCCCGGCAATCTGGAAGCCAGCAATGTGAATGCGGTGGAGGCGATGGTGAATATGATTTCGCTGGCGCGAAAATTCGACATGCAGATGAAGATGATACAAAGCGCTGATAACAATGCGCGGCAGGCCAGCCAGATAATGAATATCTCTTGAACCAGTTATTAGTCGCTAGTCGTTAGTTAAACCAAAACCCCGCGCAGCGGACAACGCCACTAGCGACTAATGACTAACGACCAAGGATTGAAAGGAATAAATCATGATACGTTCTTTGTGGATTTCCAAAACCGGTCTGGAAGCGCAGCAAACCCAGATGGATGTTATTTCAAATAACCTGGCCAACGTTAGCACGACGGGTTTTAAACGGTCGCGTGCGGTGTTTGAAGATTTGCTGTATCAGACGATACGTCAACCGGGCGCGCAATCCTCGCAACAAACGCAGATTCCATCAGGCTTGCAAATCGGCACCGGGGTGCGCCCCGTGGCCGCCGAGCGGATCCATACCCAAGGTAATTTACAACTCACCAGCAATCAGTTGGACGTGGCGATTCAGGGTGCCGGTTTTTTCCAGGTGTTGATGCCGGACGGAACAACCGCTTATAGTCGTGATGGTTCGTTTCAGACCGATAGCCAGGGCCAGTTAGTGACAGCAAGCGGCTTCCCGGTCCAGCCCGCCATTACTATCCCCGCAAATGCCACCACAGTCAGTATCGGCAGGGACGGGATTGTTTCGGTGACGCAACCTGGCGTGGCAGCGCCAGTGCAGGTCGGCAGCCTGCAACTGGCGACTTTCATCAATCCGGCAGGTTTGCAAAGCCAGGGCGAGAATCTTTACCAGGAAACGGCTTCTTCCGGCACACCGAGCACGAATGTGCCAGGCACAAATGGCGCAGGTTTGCTGAATCAAAGCTATGTGGAAACCTCCAACGTCAATGTGGTGGAAGAGTTGGTGAACATGATACAAACGCAACGCGCTTACGAAATAAATTCCAAGGCTATTACGACCTCTGATCAGATGCTGCAACGTTTGTCACAGATTTAACCGGAGCGGGGTGCATCATGCGTAACTTACTATTGAGCGTGCTGGGATCGGTGCTGTTGGTGTCAACGGGATGTACGAATATCCCTTCGACAGGAATTCGTCAGCCGATGGCAGCGCGTCCAGCCGAGCAGAAAGCAGCGGCATCTCCAAGTAACGGCGCCATCTTTCAGGCCGGGCAAAATGAGCGGCCATTGTTCGAGGATAGGCGGGCGCGCAATGTGGGCGACGTTATCACCATCAATATCGTTGAAGCGACTTCAGCCAGCGAAAAATCCAGCAGCAACGCGCAGCACAGCGGCACCATCACGCCAATCGCAAGCAATGTCACCTATGGCTCCATGTTGCTGAGGCCTTTGGGTGTCTCAGGCAGTTCGAGCGGCAAGCTGTCCAACAAGAGTGACAGCGCCGGCAATAATACCTTTTCCGGAACACTCACGGTCACGGTGACTGAAGTGCAGCCGAACGGAAATTTGCTGGTCGGAGGCGAGAAGCAAGTGGTGATTGGGCAGTCTAATGAGTATATTCGCTTTTCTGGTGTAGTTAATCCCAGCACCATCACCGGCAGCAATACCGTGCAATCCACCCAGGTGTCCGATGCGCACATCGAATACAAAGGGGCCACTAATATTGACCAGTCTGCAGTCATGAGCATGCTGGCGCGTGTCTTCCTCTCGGTGTTGCCATTCTAGGAAAGAAACCAGCCATGAATACAATCTTGAAACTTCTTCTGTCTGGGCTGATGGCGGCAATATCATTCGCTGCATCTGCCGACCGTATCAAGGACATGGCGAGCATCCAAGGCGTGCGCGACAACCAGTTGATCGGCTATGGCATCGTGGTTGGCTTGGATGGCAGCGGTGACCAAACCACGCAAACGCCATTCACGGTGCAGAGTATAGTCAGCATGCTGTCGCAAATGGGTGTGAGCCTGCCACCAGGCACCAGTTTGCAACTCAAGAATGTCGCGGCGGTGATGGTGACTGCCACGCTGCACCCATTTTCCAAGCCGGGACAAACCATAGACGTGACGACCTCTTCGATAGGTAATGCCAAGAGTTTACGCGGCGGAACGCTGTTGATGACCCCGCTGAAAGGGGCGGATGGACAGGTATATGCCATGGCACAGGGCAATGTGCTGGTTGGCGGGGTGGGCGCTGCTTCGGGCGGGGCTTCGGTGCAGGTAAATCATCTGAGCGTCGGGCGTGTGCCAGCCGGTGCGACGGTGGAACGTGCCGTGCCGACAGTGTTGGGGCAGGGCGATTTCATCCATCTGGAATTGAATGCCAATGATTTCACCACCGCCACGCGGATCGTCGAGGCTATCAATGGAAAGATCGCACCGGATATCGCTTCAGCACAGGATGCACGGGTAATCCAAGTCCGCGCACCGGCAGGCAATGAGCGTGTCGCATTCATTTCCAGGATTGAAAATCTGGAGGTCAATCCGGCGCAGGGTATCGCCAAGGTGATCATCAATGCGCGCACCGGTTCGGTGGTCATGAACCAGTCGGTGACCCTGGATACGTGTGCCGTGGCACATGGTAATTTGACCGTGGTGATCGGCACCGATAGTGCGGTGAGCCAGCCGAACGCGCTTGCTCAAGGGCAGACCGTGCAAACCGATAAAACCTCAATAAACATAAAGGCAGATAAGGGTGGCTTGGTGCTGCTGCAAAAAGGCGTGTCGCTGAGTGAAGTGGTCAAGACACTGAATTCAATCGGTGCAACCCCACAGGATTTGCTGGCGATTTTGCAGGCGATGAAATCGGCGGGGGCTTTGCGCGCGGAGTTGGAGGTCATCTAAATGGTCACGCGGCTGGACGGCATGGGAAATCTTGCGCTGGATACTCAGTCGCTTGAGCAGTTGCGCGCACAGGCCAGACAGTCGCCGGATCAGGCGCTCAGGGCAGCAGCCCAACAGTTCGAGTCGGTGTTTCTCAATATGATGCTGAAAAGTATGCGCGAAGCCACACCGCAAGACGGGATGTTCGATAGCGAACAAACCCGAATGTTCACCGGCATGCTGGACCAGCAATTGGCGCAAAGCATGGCCAGCCGAGGCGTTGGCTTGGCCGACATCATGGTTAAGCAACTGGGCCGTTCCCAGAATGCAGAGAATCTGCGCGCTATCGCCAGCACCCAGTCTTCAGCGTTGCCGCCTGCTTACAGTGGAGTGGGTTCAATAGGGATGGGCGGCTTGCAGCCCAACGTGCAAAATATCCAGCAGGATTTTATGAATCGCATGTTGCCGCACGCTATGCAAGCGAGCCAGGCAAGCGGTGTTCCACCCCAACTGATGTTGGGGCAGGCCGCGCTGGAGAGCGGTTGGGGCAACCGCGAAATTCGCTTGGCAGATGGCAGCACCAGCTACAACTTGTTTGGCATTAAGGCCAATGCGGGTTGGAATGGCAAGGTGGCGGAGGCAATGACTACCGAATACAGGGATGGGGTGGCGCATAAGCAGGTTGAAAAATTTCGCGCCTATTCTTCCTATGCCGAGGCATTTCATGATTATGCCAATATGATACGCAACAACCCGCGCTATGCGGATGTGCTGCAACTGGGCGGCGATGTGGCCGGGATGGCTCAGGCAATACAGAAGGCGGGGTATGCGACTGATCCGAAATATGCCGATAAGCTGGCGCAAATCATGGGTAGAATGAATTTGGCGGGTTAGCCACCCTAAAGCTGGGCGAGCCAGAACCAAAAAGGGGAAGATTTGTAGAGCAATGGGAGTATCAGGGAGCGACCCGGATTCCATTGCATTTCATCCGAGCTACGCACTACACATTATCGCCGCATGACAAAATTTGCTCAAATTTTGTAAAATTAAAGCCATAAAGACTAAAGAATTCTTTAGATGTGCCGATAACACACTTAATATGAGTGTTGGCTAGTAAAGGAAATATTGTGGCAAACTTATTTACCTCGGCATTAAGTGGCATGAATGCAGCTCAGCTGGGGCTGGCGACTACCGAGCACAACATCGCCAATGCAAACACCCCCGGATTTACAAGACAGCAGATTCTGGTCGGTTCACGTGCCGGGCAACAGACTGGCGCCGGATTCATAGGGCAAGGGGTGGATATATCGGGTGTGAAACGTATCTATGACCAGTTCCTGACCACTCAGGTGTTGCAGGAACAAAATCAGGCCAGTTATTTCAGCGCCTACCACACTGCACTCAAGCAAATTGACAGTTTGGTCGCAGACCCCGCTGCCGGTGCATCACCGGCGATGCAGGGGTTTTTTGATGCGCTGAATGGGGTCGCCAATAATCCTGAATCTGTCCCCTCGCGTCAAACTTTGCTCGGTAATGCGCAGTTTGCCGTAAATAGATTTCAAGCCATTGATCAACGATTGACAGACATAGCCAGCGGGCTTACCGGCCAGATTACCAATAGCGTCAACACGGTCAACAGTTATGCCAAGCAGATTGCCACCCTGAATGGCAGCATCAAGCGGGCTACTGCCAGTGGACAGGGGCAACAGCCAAATGACCTGCTGGATCAGCGTGATCAACTGATCAGCAAATTGAATCAGGAAATTAAAACAACCGTGCTGCAGCAACCTGATGGGACGGTGGGTGTATTTGTTGGCAGCGGCCAAACGCTGGTTATTGATGAGCAGGCGATGCAGTTGCAGATCGTTCAATCACCAAGCGATCCGGGCAAAGTAGATGTCGCCTACCTGAATAATGGTAAAACCATTACCTTGCAGCAAAGCACTCTGCAAGGTGGCAACATAGGCGCGTATCTTGCCTTCCGGGATCAAAGCTTGGAGCATGCCCGCAATGCGCTTGGCCGCGTAGCGTTGGGGATGGCTGCGAGCATCAATCAGCAGAACCAGTTGGGGCAGGATTTGAATGGCGCATTGGGGGGCAATCTTTTCAATGTGGCTTCGCCGCGTGTCGACAAGAATGCGAATAATGATCCGGCATCAGGCGTGCCGTCCGTTACGATTGCAAACGTAGCAGGATTGACAACCAGTGATTATCAACTCAGGTTCGTCGGTGGAACCAGCTACACATTGCTGCGCCTGTCGGATAATACAACGACAAATTACACAAGCTTGCCGCAGACGGTGGATGGCATGACCATCACTGCGCCAGTTCCCGTTACGGCAGGTGATAGCTTTCTGATCCGCCCTACTGCGAATGGCGCGCGTGACATTGCGCTGGCTACCAATGACCCCGCCAAGATTGCAACTGCAGCGCCGATGCGCGGGACCGCTGTGTTGACCAATACCGGAACTGCAAAGATCAGTAGTGGAACAGTTAATGCGCCTCCGCCGCCCAATGCGAATTTGCAGTCGCCAGTCAGCATTACCTTTACCGGCCCCACCACCTTTGACGTGGCAGGTGCGGGGACGGGCAACCCGGTCGGTGTGACGTATCCCACGGCTTCAGGCAGCATCACTTACAACGGCTGGACGATACAGATTACGGGTGCTCCTGCTGCAGGCGATGTGTTTAATGTAACAACCAACAGCAACGCTACCGGCGATAACCGCAATGCTTTGTTGATGGCGGGTTTGCAGACGCAAAACCTGATGGCAAACGGAACCGCAAGTTTTCAGGGAATATATGGCCAGTTGGTAGGCGAGGTCGGTGCAAAAACCAGCGAGTTGTCCGTGACTAGCCTGGCACAGGACAACATGGTGGCACAAACAGTTGTGGCACAGCAGTCGGTTTCGGGTGTAAATCTGGACGAAGAAGCGGCGAATTTGATACGTTATCAGAAGGCGTACCAAGCGGCAGCCAAGGCAATGCAAGTTGCCCAAACCATGTTTGATGCCATATTGGCCATTCGTTAACACGAACGTCGCAAAGCGACACCTCAATCACTCTCCCCCGGTGGGGGAGAGGCAGGAGAGATAACCAGCCACTCAGTTGCCGTCTTTCGGCAACCTAGTGGAATGTTTAGTAGTTTCATCAGGGAACGAACTCGGCGGCGCTCATTTTATGTGGTGGCGATGCCGCCTTGTTCGTTAGGAAAGCGGGTAAATCATGCGTATCAGCTCCAATACAATCTTTGACAGCAATATTGCTGCGCTGAATCAGCAGCAAGCACGTTTGTCTCAGACCCAGCAACAGATTGCAAGCGGACGCCGGATTCTGGCCGCGTCGGATGATCCAGTGGCGGCAGCTCGTGCATTGGAAATTAACCAGTCAGATGCGATGAATACCCAATACGCATCAAATCGGGGTGCGGCGCGCCATACATTATCTCTTGCTGAAAGTGCACTGCAGAGCGTGACATCTTTGCTGCAGGATGTGCGCACTGCGACAGTGAATGCGGGTAATGGCTCGCTTAACAGCAGCGACCGTAAGACCCTTGCAACCGAGTTGAGCGGCAGATTGCAGGAGTTAACCGGCTTGGCAAATAGCACGGATGGCGCGGGAAATTATCTGTTTGCGGGATTTCAGTCGAAGACACAACCTTTTGTGGATACGCCAGCCGGAGTGGGCTATTTCGGCGACGATGGGCAGCATAATGTGCAAGTCAGCGCAACGCGGCAAATGGCTTCCAGTGATTCTGGCGCGGACGTGTTCATGCGTGTAAGAAACGGTAATGGCACATTCATCACCCAGGCAGCAGCGACCAATACCGGTACCGGCGTAATCAGCTCCGGATCAGTTACGACCCCGGCAGCACTGGTGGCGGGTAATTCGTATTCCATTTCCTTCAGTCTTGTGGCTGGCGTGATGAACTATACGGTTACGGGAGCACCTGTTGCGCTGGCAACTCCTGTGACAGGCGCCTATGTCAGCGGGCAGGCAATCAGCTTTGATGGTATGCAGTTGGATATACAGGGGACGCCCGCCGTCACAGATACATTTACCGTCGCACCCAGCACCAATGAAAGCGTATTCAAAACCATCTCCGATTTGATGGCCGCGTTGAATGCACCAGTGGTCGGTGCCAGCCTGACAAACAGCCTGAATCGCGGCCTCAACAACCTGGATAATGCGCTGAATACCGTCTTGACTATCCGGTCTTCGCTGGGCTTGCGCCTCAATGAAATTGATACGCTACAGACGGCAGGCGACGATTTGAGTTTGCAATTCAAGCAAACCTTATCGCAATTGCAGGATGTCGATTACAACAAGGCGTTGAGTGATTTAACACAGCAGCAAATGAGCTTGCAGGCCGCGCAAAAATCCTTTTCGAAGATATCCGAATTGTCCCTGTTTAACTACATCTGATTTTCAGCTTCAACCGTCTTTCTTCGGCTTCTCCTCGCCGGTGATAAATCCGATAGGCCGTTTCTTCACATAGGTGCGGTGGAGAACGCGGACTCAATTTATCCGCTTACATTCTTCACTCTTTAGAGGCGCACTTTATAAGGTCAGCGTGGCAGCCTTATTAGATTAAGCGTTGTGCCCAGCCCCTCCTGAGTAAGTCTATCCAGCATTGGGATGAAGTAGGGCATTGTCAGGGCCAGCACGAAAAATCCAATTGCCAGCGAGATGGGAAAGCCAACTGCAAACAGGTTAAGCTGCGGCGCTGCACGGGTGAGTATCCCCATCGCGATGTTGGTGATCAACAGCGCGGCCAGTATCGGCAATGAAATCTGCAAGGCGTAGGCAAAGATGCACCCGCCCCAGTTTGCGATCCCATAAAAACTTTTGGTTGGCATCATGCTGCCGATGGGGAGTGTCTGAAAACTTTCCGCCACCGCTGAAATCAGGTAGAGATGGCCGTTTAATGCGAGGAAGGCAAGGATTGCAATCACGCCCATCCATTGGGCGATGATCGGGGTAAATGAGGCGTTTACGGGGTCATAAAAACTGGCGAACCCCAGCCCCATTTGCAACCCGGCCAATTCGCCCGACATTTCGACGGCGGTGAAAATCAGGCGCATGGTAAATCCCATCGCCACGCCGATGATGATCTGCTGAACCATTATCATTAGGCCCTGCGCAGATCCGACCTCAACTTGCGGAATACCCTCAATCGTTGGAGCGATAATGATGGCGACCAGGACAGATAAGCCGATTTTGACGCGCGCCGGGATATTCCGGTTGCCGAATACCGGTGAACTGGCAACCATGGCCAGAATGCGCGACAACGGGAAGATAAATGTGGCAAGCCAAGCATCGAGTTGCGCACTGGTGATGCTGATCATGGCGGTTAACGTGAAACTCGCGTAGCGATACGTTTGCCCCCTCTCATGCTTGCGGGAGAGGGCTGGGGTGAGGGAAACGGGCATGGCAAGCTCATTGTCATTTGTAGCACTGTTATCATGCCCGTTACCCGATCATCCAGGGGATATTGCCGAACAGGCGCTGAATGTAATCGACCATCATGTTTACCATCCACGGGCCGGTCAAAATCAGCACCAGAAATATCCCCAGCAGTTTTGGAATGAAAGACAATGTCATTTCGTTGATCTGCGTGGCGGCCTGAAAGACGCTCACCACCAAACCAATGACCAGCGCGCTGAGCAGCAGCGGCGCTGAAATCATCAACGTCATTTCGACGGCCTGCTGGCCGATTGTGATGACTGCTTCGGGAGTCATAGATTAGCCGTTAGTTACAAGTCTGTAGTCATCAGTTGGTCGCTTTGCGGGGTTTTTGGGTTTAACCAAAAACGAACGCCTAACGGCTAGCGACTGTTTCAAGTATAAAAACTTTGTGCCAGAGAGCCGATCAATAAATTCCACCCATCGGCCAGCACGAACAACATGATTTTGAAGGGCAACGAAATGATCGCCGGCGACACCATCATCATGCCCATGGACATCAGCACGCTGGCTACCACCATATCTATGATGAGAAATGGAATGAACACCACGAAACCGATTTGAAAGGCTGTTTTCAATTCGCTGGTCACATAAGCTGGGACGAGGATGCGCAACGGCACTTGGTCGGCGCTTTGCAGTTGCTCGCTGTTGGATATTTTGACAAACAAGGCAAGGTCGGTTTCGCGGGTCTGGCGCAACATGAATGTTTTAAGCGGTATGCTGCCTTTTTCTACGGCATGCTGGAAATCGAGTTTATTCTCGCTGAAGGGCAAATAGGCATCGGTGTAGATTTTGTCGAGCACCGGCGACATGACGAAGAACGTGAGAAAAAGCGCCAGGCCAATCAGCACCTGATTGGGCGGCGAAGAAGGTGTGCCGATGGCGGATCGCAGCAGGCTCAACACGATGATGATGCGCGTGAACCCGGTCATCATCAGCAAAATCGCCGGCAGGAAGCTCAGCGATGTCAGCAGCAATAGCGTCTGCATGCTGAAGCTATAGGTTTGGCCACCGCCAGGCGAGGGCGTACTGGTTAATGCGGGCAGCCCCATTTCAGCCCATGCACTCTGGCTTGCACTAAGCAGCACGATGAGCGGTAATATGAGAGCAAGGCTACGGCGCATGGTGGCTCCGGACACTCGCTTTTGCGAGCTTAATATTCGCTTCGCCCATATTAGCCTCCGCCTCAAGCTGCTGCTTGTGCTTTCCAGGTGATAAAGAATTAAGAGCGGAAGACAGGACGGCAGAAAAATTCCTGGGTTTGTCAGCGGATTGAGAGGCCGGCACAGTCCCTTGCTCGATGCCGTCAGGTTTTTGTAGAGTATGTAGTGTGCGAATTTGCCCCGGCCCTACGCCGACCACAAGCCAGGTGTCATTCACTTCAACCAGCACAATACGCTCGCGCTGTCCAATTGCCGTGCCGCCCAATATTTTGAGCAGGTTGCCCGAACCCTGCTGCGCTACATTCATGCGTTTGAGCAGCCAGGCAACCAGCACGATGGCGGCTAACACCAGGAGCAGGCTGAGGATGATTTGTACGATGTTGCCAGAACTGACAGATGAAGGTGGCGGAGTGTAGGCAGGCCGCGTTCCCTCAACGGCAGCAGCCAGTATGGGAACCGCCAGCAGGATGGCGGCATAGAAGCAATAATATTTTGGGCGCATGTTATCGGTTCAAGCGGCGCAATCGTTCGGACGGAGTGATAATATCCGTCAGGCGGATGCCGAGTTTGTCATTCACCACCACAACCTCACCTTGTGCGATCAGAAAACCGTTGATCATTACGTCCAACGGTTCACCGGCCATGCCGGCCAGTTCAACAACCGAGCCTTGTGCGAGTTGCAGCAAATTCTTGATTGGCATTTTAGTGCGCCCCAGTTCAACGGTCAGTTGCACCGGGATGTCCAGAATCATGTCGAGGTCGTTTTGGACGGTGGCAGCCCCAGCCGCCCCGAATTGCTCGAACATAAGCGGTTTGGCGGCAGCCGCCAGTGTGCTGGCGGGAGTGGCTTGCTCTGCCATGGCCGCGCCCCAGTCGTCGGCGGTGATTGAAGCTTCTGCGGCAGTGTTGGTTTCGTCAGGCATGGCCTTCTCCTTCGTTAACGTGAAACTCGCGTAGCGATTCGTTCGCCCTCTCTCCCGCTTGCGGGGGAGGGATGGGGTGGGGGAAAACGGGCAGTGCGAGTTTCATAATAATCAGGGGTGGCTACTCGCCATGCCCGTTAGTCGAGAGCATTTTTTCAACCCTCAACGCATATTGATTGTTGAATACCCCGTAACTGCATTCCATCACCGGCACACCATCAACCGAGGCGGTGATGTTTTCATCTATTTCCAGCGGGACGACATCACCGCAACGCATTTTGAGTACCTGCTCAAGCGTCAAGTCGGCTTGGCCGAGCGAGGCGACCAGTTCGATTTCGGCGCATTGCACCTGTTTGGACAGAAGCTGCATCCAGCGATGATCTACGGCCATATGTTCGCCCTGCATAGTGCTGTAGAGTAAATCCTTGATCGGTTCGAGCGTGGAGTAGGGCATGCAAATGTGGAATGCACCGCCATTGCCTCCCAGTTCTATGTCGAAGGTGGTAACGATGACTACTTCGTTTGGGGTGGCGATGTTGGCGAACTGCGGGTTCATCTCCGAACGCACGAACTCGAATTCCAGCGGATAGGCCGACTGCCACGACTTGCCATAAGCCTCAAATACTACTGCAAGCAGTTTCTGGATGATGCGCTGCTCGGTCTGAGTAAATTCACGGCCTTCTACCCGGGTATGAAAACGCCCATCGCCCCCGAACATATTATCTACCACCAGAAACACCAGATTCGGATCAAAGATGAACAAGCCGTTGCCACGCAGCGGTTTGGCCTGGATCAGGTTGAGGTTGGTTGGCACATGCAGATTGCGGATGAATTCACCAAATTTCAATACGCGCACCGGGCCGACAGCAATTTCTGGTGTGCGGCGGATGAAATTGAATAACCCGATGCGGAACAATCGCGCAAAACGCTCATTGATAATTTCCATGGTGGGCATACGCCCACGCACAATGCGCTCTGATGAAGCAAGGTTATAAGGGCGAATCTCTCCAGGAGCTGCTTCCCGGCGATCTTTGTCATCATCCGTTTCGCCGGTCACCCCGCTGAGCAGGGAATCAACTTCGTCTTGTGAGAGGAATTCGCTCATTTTTGCCGTTCCTCAATACTCGCCTTAGTCCCGTGTTCTCTATTGAATGATAAAAGAGGTGAACAACACCTCGGCTATTTCGGGCTTGATGACATGGGTTTCAATTGGCGCCGATTGAGCCGCGTGTTCGCCTTCGCCGTGTACGGCACTGGCGCCCTGTATGGCACTGGGTTCTGCTGAGCCAATGGCCGGAGCGGTCTTGCGTATGCCCAATACATATTCGACCTGCCCCCTGATTTGTTTCGCCAGTTGATCCTTGCCCTCGAAAGATGCAAGCTCAGAAGGGCGTTTGCTTTGCAGAAGCATATTCACGCGGTGCAAAATTTCCGGTTTATGCGTTTTGATTTTTTCTTCCAGCTCGGGCTTGGTTACCTTGAGTGAAATCGCAACCTGCAAGTAGCGATCACCTTCTTCATGGATCAGGTTGGCGGTAAATGTGCCCAGCTCAACGAATTTCGGCGGTGCATCCGGATGTGTTTCTTCAGCATGCTCACCCGGTTTTGCCGGGTGAGCTGGCTTCAGCAAAAAGAATGCCGCCGCCCCGCCTATCAGCAGTACCGCCACAGCAACGATAATAATGAGCATTTTTTTGCTTTTTTTAGGTGGCGGCGCATCTGTTGCAGGTGCTGCTGGTTTTGCGGCTTTTGACATGATTGGTTCCTTATTGATGGTTGAATTATGAGAGCAAACTAATATGAATGATAATTTGATTAACGCCGAAATTACCCATTAGCTTGAGCTTTTGCTTTCAGAAAATTGAGGGCGGAAGGAAGGCTGCAGCATGCTGCTTCGCGGCACGTTAACTCAATGGCAAGGCACCGCCGCTACAACACCTCCGCCCCCAGTATCCGGATCAGGCGAAAATATCCACCATCCCGATGCGGCGTCGTGTCGATGCAATCTGCGGATCAGCAGGTGATAACGCGGTTGATTTGGATAGATCGCCAGAACCATTACGCTGCGCCGCCATTCCAGGATTTTGACTCATAAACCCTTCTGTACCACGGTCGCGAGGTGGCTGGTCGCTGACCGTAGTATTGCCCAACATAATTCCATTATCGGCCAAAATTTCGCGAAGTTTAGGCAAGGCGCTTTCTATCGCATCACGAACCGCGCTGTGAGGTGACGTGAACAGTGCGGTGGCTTGATTGTCGGAGATATTCAGCACCACGTCTAACGGGCCTAAATCTGGTGGATTCAGGTGTAGCGTGGCAGCATGGTTTTGCTGCGTGCTTATCCAGCTTATTTTTTGCGAGAACTCTTCCTGCCAACCGCTATTTCCCAGCAAAGTGGCAATAGATTGCGGTGTGTCAGCGAGTTTGTTGTTGGCCAACAAATTGGGTAGGGCGGTTGAGGCTGCAACCGATACGCTCGATGGATTCACTTCGGATTTGGTTGTTTCCAAAATAGAAGCGCTGAGTACGGCCTGGTTGCCGGTAGTTGAGATGGTTGCCACTGACCGGTCGTCTGAAGCGGCTGTCATGCCAACTTTTGCCCGTGCCCGTGCCGCATCAATATTCGCAGCTAGATGATTGTGCGCCCCATTGCCGTGTGTTGTGGCGTTGTTCGTTAAATCCTTGGTTGCCGGCGTCTTGATTTCCTGAGGAATTTGTAGCATGGCTACCAGCGCACCGGACGGGTCGTTGGAGAGATTGGCGATTTCCAACACTTTATCTGGATCGCATTTACTGGTCGAGCTTGCGGGTTCTGACAATGTTTTAGCGTCAAGTACGTTTGCAGATGATGGCGCAATTAATGCGGGAGAGATGGCGTCGTTGATTTGACGTGCCAACAACGCTTCAAATGATTCTACGGGTTGGGTATCCGTCGTGTCATTTGGTTGCGCCGCATTTGCAGCGCTGGCAGGGGCAGCGTAATGGCCGTCGCGGGTTCCCAATCGGCCTGCAGGCGATCCTGGCACAGGCAACTGAGCACTCCCCGGTATGCCCATTGCGGATGATTGCGGAATGTTGCTGGTTACGAGTTGGCTATTCATGATGCACCTCGATTCAATTATTTTTTGTCTTCCGCCTTTTGCATTTTGAAAGCGGCAAATCTGCCGGTATGCTCATCCAGTATTTTTTGTTCGGATTTCTCTGCGACCTTTTTTTGCGTTTCGATATGGCGCTGTTGCAGCATGTCGAACGATTTCAGTTTGCGCTGTGTCGTGTCAAACTCACCACGCCCAACCTGAGTCGAAACTTTGCTTCTCTCAACCGCTTTGATTTGCTGTGAGATTGCTTCATCGAGCTGGTTGATAAATTGTTGAAAATTGCGCAAGTCGCCCTGGTCAATTCCATGTTGAGTGGATTCTTGCAGGCGTGTCTGGTAGTCCTTACGGTATTCCAGCAGGATGTCGAGTTTCTGCTGCGCGCTCTGTTCCAGTTTATTCAACTGGCCAAGCTTGCGTGTAGCCGAATCTTTCTGGTGTTGTACCAGATTCATCAGGGGTTGCAGAGAGAATGGCTTGATCATGATACCCCTTGCTATGCGGGTGCAAATAATGCGTTGAGTTGCGTGACACTGTCCTGGTAAGGCTCGCGCTGAAACATGCCCTGTTTCAGGAATTGCTCCATTCTGGGGTAAAGCACGATTGCTTCGTCCAGCAAGGGATCGCTGCCGCTTACATAGGCGCCGACGCTGATCAAATCACGGTTACGCTGGTAATGGGCGTACATATGCTTGAAACGTTGCACAACGGATAAATGTTCCGGGGGTGCCAGGCGCGACATCACTCGGCTGATTGAGGCTTCAATATCTATTGCCGGATAATGCCCTTGCTCCACCAATCGCCGCGACAACACGATATGCCCGTCGAGAATGGCGCGCGCGCTATCGGCAATCGGGTCTTGCTGATCGTCGCCTTCGGTCAGCACCGTGTAAAAGGCAGTAATCGAACCGCTGCCTTCCAGACCGTTGCCGGCTCGTTCCACCAGTTGCGGCAGCTTGGCAAAAACGGAAGGGGGATAACCTTTTGTGGCGGGCGGTTCGCCGACTGCCAGTGCGATTTCGCGTTGTGCCATGGCAAAGCGGGTCAGTGAATCCATAATCAGCAATACGTTTTTGCCCTGGTCGCGGAAGTACTCGGCAATCGTGGTGGCGTAGGCTGCGCCCTGCAAACGCATGAGCGGCGAAGTGTCCGCCGGTGTGGCGACCACTACCGAGCGCGCCATGCCTTCCTTGCCGAGAATATCATTGATGAATTCCTTGACTTCGCGGCCACGCTCGCCGATCAATCCGACCACGGTGATGTCCGCACTGGTATAACGCGCCATCATGCCGAGCAGTACGCTTTTGCCGACTCCGCTGCCGGAAAACAGCCCCATGCGCTGACCGCGTCCTACGGTCAACAAGCTATTGATGGCACGAACACCGACATCCAGTGCAGTATCAATCGAAGCGCGTTCCAAAGGATTGAAGGAGCGGTTTTGCAGCGGCGCAGTTTCCAGATCAGGCAGCATGCCTAATTTATCCAACGGTTTGCCTGCGCCATCCAGTACGCGTCCAAGCAACATATTGCCGACCGGAAGATGTTTGGCCCGATCCGCAACACGGCGTCGCTTTGGCTTGCGCTTTCCACCCAGTGTCAGCACATGCACTGGTTCGATCGGTATCACGCGCGCGCCCGGCACCAATCCATACACATCGTTTTCTGGCATCAAAAAAAGCCTTTCGCCGGAAAAGCCAACCACCTCAGCTTCGACGACATTGTTCGGCAAGTGAATCGCGCAAGTGCTGCCGACAGGCATTTTTAAACCTACAGCCTCCATCACCAAACCAGTGACCTTGGTCAAATGGCCGCTTGGCGGCATCGGATTGCAATCCGCCACATATTCACGGCCTTCTTTGAGAAAGTTTTGCCATTTAAAACTATGTGAGGATGCGCCCGCAAGGGGTGCCCCGCTGCCTGCGCCAAGACCGCCCGCAGGGCGAGTGTCTGGCGGCGTCCCCTTTACGGGGGTCTGCAGCGGCCCTTCCGCAGCACCCGCAAGGAGTACACCAAAGGTAGGCAATCCGCCTCCAGCCAAAGGCTGGGCGGAATTGACGCCGCCGGTGGGTGCCCCGCTGCTGTGCAGCGACCCTTCCGTAGCTAGGATAGCCATGATTTATCCTGCCCAATTGATTCAACAACATTTTTCCAGCGCGCTTCCGTAGTGGCGTCTATATGGCTATGCGCCGTTTCGACTCTGCATCCACCGCGCTTGATTTGAGCATCGGTAAAAACCTTCCAGCCAGTGTGAGTAAGTTGTTCGCCCATCTGCTTGCGCACCAGATCGGCATCGTCCGGGTGCAAAACCAAGTGGGCATTCTGGTTGAAATGCGGCAGGCTGCTGACCGCCTCGCTGACAATATTCAAAACAATTTCGGGTTTTACCTGCAAAACCTCTAACACCATCTTGCGCGCGACTTCCAGCGACAAATCAAGTAATGACTGCGCCACTTGCTCGTCAAATTTATTGAGAGCGTCATACAGATTTTGCATGAGCGCATTGATTTGTGCTGCCTCACTGCGTGCCTGTTGGATGCCGGCAGCATAACCCTCATCATGGCCCTCATTATGAGCTTGCTGGCGAATGCTCTCCAGCTCCCCAACGGTGGTGTGCTTAGCGGTATTTTGAGCGTTGCTCTGGAGTTTGCCACCGGGGTGCGGGTCGAAAGAGGCTAATTCCCAGCGTTCAAACGCGGTCAACTGCTCTTTTGAAATAACTACGCTAGACATATGCCTCCTCACCTTTGCCACCTAAAGCAATCTGGCCCTCTTCAGACAAGCGGCGCACGATCTTGAGTATCTCCTTCTGATTGGCTTCGACTTCACTGAGTTTTACCGGGCCTTTGGATTCGAGATCTTCACGCATCATTTCGGAAGCGCGTTGCGACATGTTCTTGAAAATCTTTTCGCGCAATTCTTCGTTTGCACCCTTGAGTGCAATAATCAATGATTCCGACTGAACTTCACGCAAAATGAGCTGGATACCGCGATCATCAATATCCATGATGTTCTCAAACACGAACATCTTGTCTTCGATTTTTTGCGCCAGATCGGGATCGTAACTGCGTACGTTTTCCATCATTTCCGCTTCCAGCGTGCCGCCCATGAAGTTCAATATTTCTGCGGCGGTAGTTACACCGCCTTGCAGCGTTTTTTTCCCGGTACCACCACCGGACATTAGTTTTCCCAGCACTTCATTGAGCTCACGCAGCGCAACAGGCTGCACACCATCCAGCGTGGAAATGCGCAGCAGGACATCGTTACGGGTGCGGTCAGTGAGCATCTTGAGGATGTCGGCGGCCTGGTCAGGTTCCAGATGAACCAGAATAGTTGCGATGATCTGCGGATGCTCGTTGCAAATCATTTCTGCCACCGCGCCCGGATCCATCCACTTCAGGCTTTCGATGCCGCTGGTGTCGCTGTTGTGCATGATGCGGTCCAGCAATCCGGCGGCCTTGTCATCCCCCAGCGCCTTGGTGAGCATGTTGCGGATGTAGTCGTTGGAATCCATCCCGATGGTCGTTTTGCTTGATGCTGCTAACAGAAAATCATGGAACACCTGTGAAATCTGCTCGCGGTTAAGATTTTTCAGCGTCACCATGGCGGTGCTTATTTTTTGCACCTCCTTGGGTTCGAGATATTTCAGCACTTCAGCAGCTTCACTTTCGCCGAGTGTCATCAGGAAGATTGCGCTTTTCTCAACGCCGTCAGCCATTACTGTTCACCCATTCCTTAATCACGCTGGCGGCAATTTTTGGTTCCTGCTGGGCGATTTGCTTGGCTGTTTGCAGGCTTTGCTCATATTGTGGGGCGGAAGATGCATTTGTCGCTCCGGCGCCTGCGGGGGCGCCACCCTGCACACCTTCTTCTTGAGTGGCCACATGCTCTTCTGTGTTGCTCAGCGGGGTGAGTAAGGAGCTGAACGCCGGTTTGATAACGCGAAATACCAAGAACATCATGGCCGCAGCAATTGCCAAATACTTAAACAGATTCTTTGCCAGCTCAACCATTTCTGGCTGCTTCCAGATCGGTATTTCTTCAACGATCTCCTTGTTTTCGGTAAAGGCTGTTACCTGCACATTCAAACTGTCGCCGCGTTTTTTATCGAAGCCCATGACATCCCTGACCAGGCTGTTAATCTGTTCTTTTTCCACATCGCCCAGAGATTTGATGCTGCTTTTGCCGTCGGCGCCAGTCACCATGCGATTACCATTCACCACCACCGCAACCGACAGGCGTTTGATAGAGCCAACAGGCAGCACAGTGTGGCGTATGGTGCGATCCACTTCGAAGTTTACCGTGGATTCCTTTTGCGAGCTTGTCAGGTTGGCATTATTCGCAGTGGTTGCGCCTCCCTGTGTGCCGGCAGAGGCCACGATTGGTGCTGTAGCCGGAACAGGGGGCTGATTGGTCAGCGCACCGGGGATGCCACCCGCATTTAAACCTGAGCCATTCATCGCCTCGCTGCTTTGCTTGCTGCGTGTAGCGGCGTCAGCCGGATTTTGATTCGGTTTGAAAATTTCTGCCGTTTGTTCAACACGCGCAAAATCAATATCCGCTACCACCTGAGCGCGCACGTTATTCGCGCCGAGCAGCGGCGTCAGCAATTCCTCGATCCGGTTGATATAGCTCTGTTCGATTTGCTGCACATATTTGAGCTGACTCGCATCCAGCCCTTCAACAGTGTTGCCATCATGGTTGGCGCTCAATAGTGTGCCGTTTTGATCCACCACCGTCACACTCTTTGCGGACAGCTCCGGAACACTGCTCGAGATCAGATGGACAATCGCACTGACTTGCGCTGCATCCAGCAACCGCCCGCCATGCAGGTTGAGAACCACCGATGCGCTGGGCTTCTGCTGTTCCTTAACAAATACGCTGTGCTTGGGGATAGCGAGATGGACACGCGCGGAAGCCACCGCACCGATGCTCTGCACGGAACGGGCCAATTCGCCCTCCAGGGCGCGTTGGTAATTGACCTGTTCGGCAAATTGCGTAATGCCAAACTTTTGGTTTTCCATCAGTTCGAAACCTGCCGTGCCACCCTTGGGAAGGCCTTGCGAAGCCAATTTCAGGCGTGCTTCGTGGACTTGGTTGGAAGGCACCATCAATGCCCCGCCACCATCGGCGAATTTGTAGGGGATATTCAATTGCTGCAGGGATTCTATGATTGCCCCGCCATCACGGTCAGACAAGTTGCTATACAGCACCCGGTAATCAGGTGTTTGTCCCCACGTCCAAACCCCGATGATGAGTGCAAACAGAGCCGCAACGCCAACTGCCAGCCCCATTATTTGCTGGAGGTTGAGTTGATTCAACTGACTTAGCGCTTTATTTTTCTGTTCGGCCATGATGATTGCAATTCACACCAAAAATCCACTGGGATACTTAAGCACATTATCAGTGGCGAAAATTATTTTGAATAGTTGATTAAAGGGAAAATTTTATGTCTGTTCTCTTTATAGGGATTGCGGCCTGCCGGGTATCGTGCCACTACCTGAATTCGGTACCCAAAAACGAGCCGGAAACAAATTTCGAGGTGCGGTCAAAAGGAGATGCAAAATGAATACCTCAGCAGTGGACAACTTATTGGCACAAATGCGGGTCGCGGCGGCGGCAGCAGGAATGCGCGAAACAAACCAGGTAGCGCAATCCGGCAAAGCGGACTTTTCCAACGTGCTGAAATCGTCATTGGACGGAGTGGCTCAAACTCAAGCCAAATCGGAGGCGATGCAAAAAGCTTTTGTATTGGGTGATGACAGGGTCAGCCTGAGTGACACCATGATTGCGATGCAAAAAGCCAATATCAATTTCCAGACTACCGTTCAGGTGCGCAACAAGTTTGTGCAGGCATACAACGACATCATGAACATGCAGGTTTAACAGGTTGTAAAGCTGCGGTTCGCTTGCTGCAATGTTTTATGCCTGCAACATTTTTTAGCATCATGCTAGCAGCCTGTCTGGCTTCCCGTTAATCTCAACAACAACTCGGACTTGCCGAGCGGATTTGATCGTGATTTCATAAATTGCATTTTCAGTTTCTCATCAAACTGTTTTTGGTCGCTTGATAACGGTCATTTTCATCGCAAATCGCCTCGTTGCCGCTCAAAACTACCCCGCCAACACGAACATTCGCTTCAAATTCCACGCCATCGCGACCAGATTAAACTCGCCGCTGACGTTTTCCAATCCCCGCAACGAGAATTGCCGGAATCCCAGTATCGCCTTGATGATGCCGAACACCGGTTCCACCGTGCATTTGCGTTTCGCATAGAGTGCCCGCCCCGCCATCGTCAGCAGCAAATGGCGCATCTTCTCGACCTCCGTGGCATCCGCCGATAGTGGCGGCGGCTCGGTGAATCGCGCCATCGGGTCGGGGTGGTGTTCCTCGCGCTTCACCGCGATCAACGGGGTGATTTTCTGTTCGCCGCAGGCATTGACGTTGGCCTCCGAGAAATAACCCGTGTCCGCGACCAGATTGCCGGGCTTGCCCAGCTCGACCGGCAATGCCTTGAGCTGTTCGAGTATCGGTTCGACTTGCTGCTTGTCGTTGCACGCCTGCACGGTGTTGCTCGTCACGATCAGCATGCTGTCCATGTCCACCGCAATCTGGCTGTTGTAGCACTGGTCGAACCCGCCGTCGGATACTTTCATGATGCGCGATTCTTCGTCGGTGAGGTTGATCTGGTCTTTGTCCTGCGCGCCTTCCACAGGGGGAGCAGGAGGTTTGCCCCGAGGTTTGTTTCCGCTTTCCTTTGCCTTCGCTTCGCGCTTTGGCAAGCTTGGCCTGGTAGTCGGCTTGCTCTTGCTCGAACCGTTCTTTGGCGCGCTCTTCGATCTTGGCTTTAGCCCCGGCGATAGCCTTGAGGCGATCTTCGCGGCGGGCGATCTCGTCGGGCAGGTTCATGCCGTCCGGTATCTTCTCGTTGTCCGCCGCTTCGGCCAGCTCCATGAGCTTCTTTACTTCGCATTTCAGTTGTTCTTCCAGCTTATTGATGTGCCCGTAACTCATGGCGCTGTGTTTGGATGCGTTGGCTTTGATCTTGCTGCCGTCCAGCGCGATGTTGCCGAGGTTGAGCACGCCCAGGGTGCGGGCGATCAACAGGACTTGCACCATCAGCCCTTCGATCTCTTTCAGGAACCGTTTGCGGAAGGTGTTCAGCGTGTTGTGGTCGGGGTGCTCGTCTGCGGCCACAAAGCGGAAGGCGACCGAATCGTAGGTGGCGTTTTCCAGCTTGCGGCTGGAGAACACGCCCGTGGCGTAGCCGTAAACCAGAACGGACAGCAGCAATGCCGGGTGATACGGATCGCTCCCGCTGGTGCCGTAGGCGCGTTCCATGGGCTTCAGGTCCAGCTGATCGACAATCTCAACAACAAATCGCGACAAGTGATGCTCCGGTAGCCAGTCGCTCATCGAAGGCGGGAACAGGTAGTTCATGTCACGTTTGATCGGCTTGAAGCGGCTCATGGAATTATATTCAACTTATTGATTAACAAGCGTAATTATACCGCACCGCAACTGTAATTTGTTGGTTGTTTACGATATTTTTTATCGTGGAAGCCAGACAGGCTGCTAGGAATTGCCCTTCGCGCGCTGCATACTCGTCACATAGCGCTGTAATAAGATAATGACCTGCCCATCAAGGTTATGAAATTCACAGCCGGTGCGTTTATGCATATGGCCGGGCGCCAATGCCACTAAGATCAGTGATTTTACTACTATCGCCACGCTGATTACACCAATCCCAGGCAGATCAATCTGGCAATCCTGGTAAGACTCACCTGGAGCAAGTTCGGTATCTGTTTCAGTGCAGATCAGCGCCAGGCCGCCACCGCTGATATCTAAAATGGTTAACTCGCACCGCTTTTTCTTGGGTGGTTTTCCCATGACAATGACGCAATACAACGGCTTGTTCACCGGCACCACATGCCGGAAGAATTCGCGGCGCTGCAACCGGTAAATACTGCTTGGCATGGGTAAATATAAAGCGGGATAACCCCGATGTTCCACGCTGCTGGCCTGGCTGGCTGTAAATTGGACCTTGGCCTGCAAATGAGAGCTGACGAAAACCAGCTGGTTGCTTTCCGTAATGCGTAAATTACCCGAACGGCTTTGTTCCAACCACAAACCTTTGCTATCGACATCCAATAGCGTGGTCAGGATAAACTCGTTCCCGTCATCGTAATAAAGCGCGACACGCACGCCATTTCTGGCGATGCAATTCAGGACAAACTCGATTTCCTTTGCCGAAGTGATGCGATGCTTGTCGTCATCCCCGCTGGAAAATAGTTCAATCTTTAGAGGGATATCTTTTTCCATTTTTTCAATGCCGCGCCGGTTAATTTGCCGCGCATGATAACAAAACTAGAGCCGTGTCGAGGATGGAAAAGTAGGGGCATCCGCGTGTTCCAACCGATATAACCAAGCGAGCAGTTCAGCCACCGCCAGATAGAGTTGCGGAGGGATTTCCTGATCGAGTTCGACTTTCATTAACAGCCCGACCAAATCTTCTGACTCATGCACAAAAATCCCATGTTGCTTGGCGCGTTCAATAATCGCTTGAGCGATCAGGCCGCGACCTTTGGCGACCACTTTCGGTGAGCCGCCTTGGCTATTACCATAGGCCAGCGCGACGGCGGATTGTTGTGGGGTGAGGGGGGGGGGCTTCATGATTTTTCTACCACAACAGCGATCAGATGGATGTCGGCATCGGCGAGCGAATTTTTGAGTTTAGGCAAGGCGCGATTGAACAATTCAACAGTTGTCGTATCTGCTACATGCAGCACCAGCCGCAACCCGCTTTCAGCAAAAACCAAGCGGGCATGGATATCGCCCAAGTTGGGCAAGGCCAGCTCCATTTCGGTGCTCCACTGGCGTTCACCCTGCTGCTGGGCCTGTTGCTCCGGTGGCTGCCCCTGAATCTCCCATTGCATCTCCTGTCCGGGCCAGATTTGCCCTATCCAGGTGAGTTGATGTGTTTCCAGGGTATGCAATTGTTGCTGCACCAGAGGAAGCAATTCCCGTGCAATAGGCAAATTTGATTCGCCTGCGGATTTAATATGTGAGGCAGGGGATGGCGATGGCGAATAAAGCTCATCATTCTGTGTTATCGGATTTGTGCTGGACGCTGAAAGCCGCTTGTCCGTGAGCTGATTTTGTGGCTCGACCAGCAATTGCGCAGTGCTGCGTTCCCCTCGAATCCATTGCGCCTGATGAGATTCGTAGAACAGGCCGCTAACACCGAGTGCTTCTCGCAATGCGCCTGCGAGCAGCTTGGAATCCGGCGCTTGCAGTCCGGTGTCCCAAACTGGCTTGTTGCCGAGCTGCTGAACAATGGGCCTTTCGAGCGGTAGCTCTGCAAGGTTGGAAAGTATGCGAGCCGTAGCGCCAATTTGATCCGATGTCGAGAGCGGATTTGTTGATGCTGCCATGCTGAAAGTGATTCGCGGTTGTGTTGCAATCACTTCGAGTTTAATCACATCACCGCTCTGGATATTGCCGGGCAAGCGCATTTGGAGTGTCTGTCCGGCGACTTGCACCTTGAACAAACCCTCGCTTATTTTAGAGTGAACGGAACCCTGTAATTGCTGCCCTGGTTCAAGTTTTGTTACGGGGTTGGATGCATCGGACGTAGCCGCGATGAGCGGCTTGGCTGATCGGGATAAGACTTGAAGCGCACTGGTCAGATTGGCGGGTAGCATAGTTAACCCCAAATAACTCCCTCATACCGTGCAAGTGTATCGCGAACCGGTAGCCAACGGGTGCAGATTGGTTCAGCCCAAAATGTCGGCTAGGATCCGTACGCCTGTTGCAGGCGTTGCTCCTGGCGGTTGCTTTGCATGATACGTTGCATTTGATCCATCCATGTTTCGGTGTGATTGCGTATCTCGGCATCATCCGCCAGGATTTTCTTAATCAGCTGGATTTTGCGTTGCCGCGCAGGTTCATCCAGCGTGGCTGCCGCATCAATGGGCTGCATGGTGGCGACTTGTTGCCGGCATTGTTGCTCTATGCTGACCAATTTGTCCCATTCTCCATGCACTGCCGCATCGCGCATCTGCCCGGTCAGGGCCGATAGCAATTCGTAATTCGTAATGATATGTATATTACTCATAGGGCTACACTCTTCCGTAAACCAGTTGTGCATTGGCGGCGGGTTTGGGTTGTGGCGCGGCCTGTACGTCTCGCGAGGTATTGGGGCTGATGCTATCCCAAGCCGCTTTCAAATCGGTCAACAGTCGCGCCACTTCATCCAGAGCGGCCAGGTCGTTGTTCAAATTGGCTGCAATCAAGCGCGTGCACATATATTCGTATAACGAGGAAAGATTCTGCGCTAGCTCTCCACCGACATTTTTGTCCAGGCTGGCATTCAGGCCTTCATCAATGATGGCGATGGCTTTGGAAGTTGCGGCTCCCTTGGCGGAAACATCTTTGCGCAGGATGCCGTTCTTGGCATTGGCAATTGCCAGTAATGCGCCTTGGTATAACATCGAAATCAGCTTGTGCGGATCGGCCGCAGATACACAGGATTCAACTCCTATCTTTGCATAAGCCTTAATTGCGACATGGGTGTTCATGATCATTCCCCCGAGTTAAAGTCTGGCTAGTTGTTGCGTCAAGTAAGTGCTGGTCTGGTTCATGTTGGTCAGCATGACATCCAGGGCGGAAAATTGTTTGCGGTAATTTGCTTCGATACCCGCCAGGCGTTGTTGTAGAACGTTGCGGCGATTACCGATGTCTTTGATCGAATTGTTTATCCCATTGGTGCGGCCGGTGATGAGGCCGCCGCTGGCAAGCTGAGAGGCCACCAGTTTGTCGAGCTTGGCGGCATAACCTTGGGAATAACTGATGGTGCCGCGAGCGCCGAGAGATCCCCCGTTGACCTGGACTGCCAAGCCGGTGGCGCCGCCATTGTCTGCGGTCAATAATTGGCCTTTTCCTGTAGCCGTTGCGCCACCTATCGTGCCTGCCACATCCAGCCCGGCTGTCTGCGTGATTGCGGTGGCTCCAAACAGGGCGGTTATGCTGGTTCCAGAGGTGATGTCCACGCTGGTGGCCGAACCATAATTATTGGAGGTAATCGCGAGCATGCCGGTAGCATCAATGGTGACAGAAACGGATATCCCCACAGCGGACAGGCCAGCCGAAGCGTTGATCTTGTTCTGTGCTTCCGTGGCAAGCGCTTGCGGGGTGGCGTAAGTGCCGCCCGCCAGCGTGATGGAAGCACTCACGCCATTCACTGTCAGATTCAGGGTGTCGTTGCTTGAAGGAGTGATAATCGTCGATGACGCAACAGCAGTAGCGCCCAGGGCTTTGCCCTGAGTGGCAAGCTGGGTGATGTTGAGGTAATAGGTTCCGGGCTGCGTGTTGCTGCCTGACGTGGAATAGCTCACCAGATTGTCTGAACTTGTGCCTACAGCCCCGAACAGGCTCGCTACGTTGCTGAAGTTGCCAGTGATCGCAGTGTTGAGTTTGGCGCTATCAACGGCCAGCGTCCCGTCCTTTTGGAAAGCAACGCCAATTTGCGACATATTAGTCAGCGTGCCGGAAACCCCGCTGATTGGGCTAGCCAGAACACCACGAAGTTGTGATTGTAAGGTGCGTATCGTAGCGTCGCCTTGTAGAATTGCGCCCTTTTTTGCTGCTGCGTTATATGCCGATACATTGTTCAGGGTTTTGGATAAGTCGTTATACGCCTTCACGAAACCTGAAACCGCACCAGTCACCGAGCTGTTGTCTGGCGCAATAGTCAAGCTGGTTGAGGTGGTGGTTATTTTGCCCAGATTGAGCGTCACGCCGGGGATGGCATCTGTTACGGTGTTGGACGCCTTGCTGATAGCGATACCGTTTATTTTAAGCGCGGCATTTTGCGCCGTAGTAGTTTCGGATAAATTTTGCACGGCTGCAGGATCATGAGCCAACAACGTGCTTAACGTGGCATCCCCAGTGACGGAAATTTTCATGCTATTGGCTTTGCCTGTGCTGCCGGAGGACAGCACCAATCTGTAAGGATTGGTGGCATTCCCATCGTTGATGATGGAGGCGGTGATGCCGATGTTGGCCTTATTGATGGCGTCGCGGATGCCTTGCAGCGTGTTGTTGGAGCTGTCGATGGTGACGGTCTTGCTGCCATTGCCATTGGTAGCAAAAGCGGAACTGGTATAAATTCCGGTAGTAGCATTAAATGTTCCGCCGCTGATGGTGCCAAAATCGAACGTTAGCGTCGTGGAAGCGCCTGCGCCGATTGCCGTGGTTTGGCTGGTTTGCCCGGCGGCGACCAGCCGCTGTGCTTGGGCAAGTGCGCTGATGTCTATGCCATAAACGCCAGCCGCAGCTGTACTGTCTGCAGATGCGGTCAAGGTTGTGGCATCGGAAGCGGTGGCTGACAGCGCTTGGGCTCTGGCCGCGCTGTTCAGTATGGTGACCGCGCTCTGGAAGCTGGACAGTGCGCCGCTGACGGTTCCATAGGCAGAAAGTTTGGCCTGATAACTGGCTTCCTGCGCATTTAGTTTGTTGATGGGTTGCTGCTCCACCGTCATGAGCTGGCTGACGATGCCGTTGACATCAATGTTCGACGAGGTGGTGGCCGATGTCGCAGCGATTGCCATGATTTCTCTCTAGGCTTTCTGTCTCAGCAGCAAACCTTGCTGAATCCGCTCGATAGACCGCGAAATCGCGATGGTTTCTTCCGATGGAAATTGCCGGATCACATCGCCGGTCTCCGAATCCACCAGCTTGACAACGGACTTCATGGTGTCTGTGTCAATAGTGAATTCCAGATTCTTGCTGGACTGCTTGAGCGCCTTGTTGATGTTGTCCACCAGGTTTTGCAACTGTGGTGCAGTGGGTTGCTGCTGGGCAGGCGGCTTTGCGGCAACTTGTGTTAACTCAGCCGGAGCGGGTTCACCTGTTGAAGTGGCAATAACAACAACGCCAGGCGCACCGTCTCCGGTGTGCCTTTCGTTTGAAACTCTGGCAGGTGGTGGAACCTGCGGCAGGTTACTGACATTTTGGATGGGCATTTTGCATCTCCTTCTCTTAAACCCCCAGCCGGTTTTCTGGCTGGGGTTTTACATCACCAAGCTTAACGCAACAGTGTCAAAACTTGATTTGGCACCTGGTTCGCTTGCGCCAACATCGCTGTGCCGGCTTGTTGCAATATCTGCGCACGGGTCAGGTTGGCTGTTTCTGCGGCGAAGTCAGTATCCATGATGCGGCTGCGCGCAGCGCTCAGGTTTTCAGAAGTGGTTTGCAAACTCGTGATTGCGTTGCTGAACCGAGACTGCAACGCACCGAAATCAGAGCGCTGGCTATTCACGTTAGCCAAAGCGGCATCCACTTGTGCAATCGCACGGGTAGCAGCAGCCACACTGGAGACGTCAATTTGATTGACTTTTTGCAACTGGGCGGCAGCAGTCGCAGCCGTGAACCAGTCCGTTGTAGTTGCACCTGTCACGCCGAACGATTTATCCGAGTCAAGGGTGAGTTGACCGGTTGCAACAGCGGTCGAAGCAGCAACAACGGAAGTGCCAAAGGTGGCTGCTGCCGAACCGGTATTGCCAAGTATGGTGATGTTATTTCCAGTCGCATTTGTCAGGGTGATCCCGGTGCCTGCGGTGTTTAGCTTGGCAGTGACACCCGTGTTCGCCGATACGTCATTGAACGCTTTGATGCCTGCGGCCAACCCATCGGCATTGAGTGCCGCGCCGGAGCTAAACGAAATAGTGGTTGCAGAGCTGTTATCGGAAGTCACAGCAAGGCTGAATGAACCGTTCAACGCTAACGCTGTCAGGTCAACCTCGGTTTTTGCCGATGCCGTCACACCTGTGGTGCCGGTTTGTGCATTGACCAATCCGGCAACCGTCTTTGCAGAGGCTCCTGCAGAATGAGTGATTACACTTGAACCAGCAGCGCCGTTGATGGTGAAAGAGGTGCCTACTATACGGGTAACCGCTGCGCCAGCGGAGACAACCGCGTTAGCAGTGCTGCCCAAGGTTAAGTCGCCTGTACCATTGCTGGTGGTTGCGGCAGCGCCGCCGATACGGTAGTTGCCGTAGCTGCTGGTGCGGAAGTTGGCCCCGCTCGCCGTAATGGTCTGATTGGCATTTGCGCCTACCTGGAACACGGACGATCCTGTGGTGCCATCCAGAAGGTTCAGGCCGTTAAACTGCGTGCTGGTTGCAACTCGATCCAGTTCCGCAGCCAGTTGGCCAGCTTCTGCTTGCAGGGCAGCACGGTCACTGGTGCTGTTGGTGGCGTTGGCGGACTGTACGGCCAGTTCACGGATACGTTGCAACATATCGCCTGCACCGGATAACGCACCTTCGGCAGTTTGCGCCAGAGAAACACCGTCGTTCGCATTGCGGCGAGCTTGGTCCAAACCGCGTATCTGTGCGGTCATACGTTGTGAAATTGCCAAGCCGGCCGCATCGTCTCTGGCGCTGTTGATGCGCAAACCGGAAGACAAGCGTTGCAAGGCGGTCTGCAGCGTGCCTTGTGAACCGTTCAAGTTTCGCTGTGCATTCAGGGATGCAATGTTGGTATTGATAACTGAGGACATTTTAATTCTCCTTTAACTGGGTTTGCTTTCCGGCTTGGTCGCCGTTTACGTTGGTTTGCCCTGTGTATCAGGCTCATCAACCGCCGTTAGTCCAGTTATCGGAAGGAGTCGGGAAAACTTTAGGCTCATTTTTGAATTTTTTGCCGAATCGGTTTGCCGGGGCATATTGCAACAGGCCGGGACGGGAAAGAAGGTGCTAAAAAAATCTCCATAATCCGGATCACCGCGCAATGGCCACGCGGTTCTTGCCGGCTATTTTGGCTTGATACATCGCTTTGTCGGCGCGCCCGACAACATCTTCCTGGGGTTCTTCCGGGGCGCGCAACGCCACGCCTGCACTGAAAGTCACCAGAACGCGGTCGTTTTCATGCAAGAAAAACTTTTTGGTGAGTTCGCGTTGCAGGCGTTCGATGGTCGCGGCGGCCTCTTCAAGGCCGACGTCGGGCAAAACGATAATGAATTCCTCGCCGCCATAGCGCGCTACCGAGTCGCTGGGGCGCAGCGCTTCCTTGATGACGTTACTCAGGTGGACGAGCGCCTGATCGCCGGCATGATGCCCCAAGGTGTCATTCAGGCGCTTGAAATCATCAATATCGAGCAACGCAACGCAGAGAGAGGTTTTGCTGCGGTCAGCGCGTGTTGCCTCGCGTTCAAAGGCTTCGTCCAAACCGCGCCGGTTGAGCGCACCGGTAAGTTGATCCTGGTGCACCAGTTCGCTGACTAGCGAGAGCTCTTGTTCCAGATCCCTGATTTTGGCTTCGGCTTCCTGAACCTGTTTGCGGGTGCCAACCAGTTCATCGTGCGAGCGCAGCGCACTGGCCTGGATAATGCGAGTGTCCTGCATGATGTCATCCAGCAGGTGGCTTAATTCGGTGAGGTTGTTGGATTTGCCGATTTTTTGACTATAGCCCTCAATCTTTTGCTGATAGTCACCGGTGCTTTCGGTGATTTCGCCGAGCCGGTCAATAAAGGTGGTCATCAGGCTCTTGAGCGTGGTTTTGGCATCGGTGAGGCTTTGTTTGAGCATGCCTTGCTTGATGATGGCATCGCGCAGGCTGCGTTCTGCATCGGCGATGGCGTTCCGGTCGATCGGATTGGCGATGATTTCTTGCAGGATGATGATTTGTCCATGCAGCCATTCTTCGCCCTCGACCATTTCACCGATGTTTTCCACCAACAGGCGCAGCAGGCGCACCAAACCCTCGTGAATCTTGGCTTTGTCACCGCCGCGCAGTTCGACTTTAATCCAGAATTGGCGCAGGAGTTTGGCCAGTGCGGTAACTTGCTCATGCGTTTTGATGCTCCGCACTTGGGTTACCAAGGTTTGCACTTCCTGTGCAAATTCCGGTTGCGTGCTGAGTATGCTTTCCAGAGTTTGGGCTAACAACTCCAAGAGCTTGCCAAGCATTTCGGAATCGCTGCCGGGTACCAGGGCAGCCGAAGCCGCCGTCGGGGCGGTAGCTGGCACTGCGGGAGTCGAAGAGCCGATTTCGATGGAGTTAGCCGCAGCCGGTGATCCCGACCAAGAGCGCACCAATGCATTCAGCTTTTCAAATAAGACTTCCGGGTTCGCTGCAAATCGCGTCAAAACGATTTCCAGGCCTTCTCTTTTGCGGGTGATGGTCAAGCCTTTGTGAGTGGCTTCCAGTTGGCGCAATAAGTTGCGGATCAGTTCCGACCAGGAAGAAACCGGTTCGCCACCTTGCCTGGGTAATACTTTTTCAATTTCCTTGAGGCATTGTTCCCAGTCCCCTGCCCCGATTACTTTTTTCAAAGCGATGCCGGCGTGCGCGGATTTAGGGGTTTGTGCGAGATGCTCGGCAAGGCGGAGCAAGACTTTTTCAGCGCCGCTGTTTTCGTTAACGTGAGTCTCGCGCAGCGATTCGTTCGCTCCCTCGCCCCCCGGGAGAGGGTTGGGGAGATAACCAGCCACTTGGCTGCCGTCTTTGGACAGCCTAGTGTAATGGCTAGTAGTTCCATCAGGGGAACGGGTATCATCTGGGGCAGTATATTTGTCATGCCCGTCAGCAGCGATGCCGCTGATCTCAGCGTAAATCCTGGCATAGTTGCCCGGTGTCGGCGGAATCTTGCGCAATGACAGCGTTTTTAAGGCTTCGCGGGCAAGTTCGGATGGATTGGAAGAATGTTTGCTCATGGTTGAATAACTTTGATATTAGAATTATCAGGCAAAACAAAACCTGTGATACGCTGAATAGCGGACATGTTTCCCCGCATTTCACCCCTTAGTTTTTGGTTTCCACCAGATGATACGCAATGGCATAGTGAACTGCCTCGGCATTATTCTTGAAGCCCATTTTCTCCAACATGCGCGCACGGTAAACACTCACGGTTTTTGGGCTGAGCAGCATGATTTCGGAAATTTCGGTCAGGGACTTACCGGAGGACATCAAGCAGAGCGTCTGAAATTCGCGGTTGGACAGGGTTTGATGCAATAGGTCTTGCGACTCGCCAATCAGGGTGTTCAGCATCTGTTCGGCCAGGGTTTCGCTGATGTATTTCTTCCCGCTGATGACTTGCCGGATAGCGCCTATCAGTTTCTCCGGCGCGCTTTGCTTGTTGATGTAACCCGCCGCGCCCGCCTTCAGGGCGCGCGCGCCATATTGTTCTTCCGGATACATGCTCTGCACGATGACCTTGATACTAGGATGTTCCGACTTGAGCCGCTTGAGTACGTCCATGCCATGCATGTCCGGCAAAGCGATATCCAGCAATACCAAATCGAAATGTTGCTCGCGCACCATGCTGATGGCCTGCATACCGGCTTCAGCTTCTCCGGTCACTTGCATGTCCGGGCTTTCCCCAAGCAACTGTTTTAATCCCTTGCGGATCAAGGCGTGGTCATCGACTACAAGAATCTTGATCATATGACGGCTTGGTCAGAGAAGTGATATTTGGGATTGGGTGCTGTTGCGCGTATATCCTACATTTTGCCGAGCGGCACACTAACAGCAATTTGCGCCCCCTTGCCCGGTTCGCTGGTGATTCTAACATTCCCGCCGAGATATTTGATGCGCTCCTGGATACCGCGCAAACCGAAGGAGCGCGGTTTGTTGCGCGAAGATTCGTCAAAACCTTTGCCATTATCCGAAACGACCAGTTCAACATATTTTTCAGTCTTGCAAATTTTGACTTGCACTTGCTTTGCCATCGCGTGCTTCATGATGTTATTCAGAGTTTCCTGGAATACACGAAAAAGGGTAATGGACTGTTCGCTGGGAAGTTCGATGCTGTCATCTGACTTGATGATTCTGCACGGGATACTGGTGCGTTTGGAGAATTCATTGGCCTCGATTTCAATTGCAGCGACGATGCCAAAGCAATCGAGAAAACCTGGGCGCAGACTATGCACCAAATTGTTGGCGGCGGAACCTGCTGTATCCAGCAAGTTGGCCATGGAACGGGCTTTTTCATGCAGCGCGCTGTTGTCTTGTGGCAAGCGTTGTGTCAGCCATGCCAAATCCATTTTCAGGGCGGTCAGGAGCACGCCGATTTCATCATGGACTTCGCGCGCGATGCGCATGCGTTCTTCTTCTTTGATGCTGTCCACGTGAGATGAGAGCTCGCGCAACTGTTGGCGCGATTTTATTATTTCCTGTTCGGAAAGCTTGTTTTGGGTGATGTTAACCATGAAGCCTTCCCAGACAGTGCCGTGCGAACTGGTTTCACGATGTGTGGCGCGCAAATTCACCCATTTGATTTCGCTGGCAGGCAATAACACGATACGCCCTTCCCAGTTCCACGGGGATGCGTCTATGGCGGATTGACGTATGCTGTTGAAAAATGCTGCCTGATCTTCGGGGTGGATGCTGTCGAGCAATAAATTGGGGTGTTTTTCCAGTTCCAGAGGGGTAATGCCGAGCAGCGCAGAGCTGCCCTGGCTGACATAATTGAAGTGCAGGGTACTGTGAGCATCCAGTTGTATCTGGCAGGCCATGCCGGGCAGGTTGTCAAAAAATGCATGGTAGGCAGCGGTATCTTCCAGCTTTTTATTGCTATTGCCCGAGTTGGCATTCCACTCTTTCACGCGCGGTGCAACCGGGAGTGCAGATGTGCTGGTGGCTGTGGGGTGGGCCAAGGCAGATAACTGGGGTGGCAGTTGCCCATTTACATCACGAGCGCGATCAACGCTCAATTCAGTATGCAAAACGTGATTACTTTCAGGCATTGTTGAACCCTGCTCTTAAGGAAGCCAGGATAGATTACTATAACGATGCACTTGCCAGCAACACCATTTATATTAACTGGACAGTGACAAGTTCTCCTCTCACTTCAGTCCTTTTCTTTGGTGAGCCGGAGATTTGATAGCTCTGTAGCCAAATCAATCCACCGATCCATGAGGAGCTTCATGCGCTCGTAGTTTTTCAATTGCTTGCGGATCGCAGGCAAATCCTTCTTCTTTACAAACTTACTGCTGCTCTTTCCCTTCCGTGTGAAGCTGACCTGATAGTAAGGCCCGTGCTTCTCCGGCGGTGATGCCTTGCAGCGGCAACCGGGCGAGCCGCAGACATTGTATTGGGTTGACAGGCTGCCAGGCCGCAAGTCCCCCAGCGCGACGAGGTCGCGCTTGATCTTCTCGATCTGACGTTCGATCCGGGCTTCCAGCTTGATGTCCATGGCGAAAGCATAGCACTGTTTGGCCGATAGCACTATAATGCTATCGGCTTACACTTGCGACAGGAGAACTTTGCTATGACACTATGGATCGAGTGGTTGCAAACGGTGCGTTCCCTCCGGCCAGCATGTGGCCGGTCACGCACTTTCTTCTGGATGGTTTTTGTCCTGATGGGTTTATGCAGCCGCGCCGACAACGCCGGTGTCACGAGTTTTGTCCGCGTCCTGAACTTCCGGGGCGAGGCCTACCATCGCTTTCTTCATCTCTTTCACAGCAAGGGCATCGACCTGGATATGCTCACCGCCTGCTGGGTCCGTCTCTGCCTTACCTTGTTCCGCCCATTTCAGGTCGGCCAGCGCATCGTCTGCCTCGCCGATGGGATCAAGGCACCCAAAGAAGGAAAGCGTATGCCCGCCGTGAAGTATCTGCACCAGCAATCGGCTGGCAATTCCAAGCCAGAATACATCATGGGCCATTCGCTCCAGGCTATCTCGCTGCTGGTTCACGGCCCTGCCGGGCAGGTGACCGCCGTGCCGCTCACTTCGCGCATTCACGAAGGCCTGGTGTTTTCCAACCGGGATGCAAGAACCCTGCTCGACAAGCTGGTGGCGCTACTGTTTTCGGTGGCCATCGTCTGGGATCGCCAGGTGCTGCTCATCGCCGACGCCTACTATGCAAGCGGCAAGATCATCCGCCCACTCCTGGCCAAAGGGCACCATCTCGTGACCCGCGCCAAAAGCAACGCGGTCGCCTACCTCCCCGTGCCCGACGTGCCGCATCGCGGCAAAGGGCGTCCGCGAATCTACGGCGACAAGGTTCGTCTCAAGGACCTCGCCAAGGATAATGCCGCTTTCACCTCCGCTCCCAGCCCCGTCTATGGCGAGAACGACGTGACCGTGCGTTTCCGCTGCGTGGATTTACTATGGCGCCCGGTCGCCCGTATCGTCCGTTTTGTGATCGTCCACCACCCGGTTCGCGGAACAATATTCCTGCTGTGCACGGATCTTTCACTTGCACCTCTGGAGATACTCCAGCTCTACGGCTATCGGTTCAAGATTGAGCTGGGTTTCCGGCAGGCCGTCCACGTCCTCGGCGCTTATGCCTACCACTTCTGGATGGCTGCCATGAAGCCTCTGCGCCGTGGTGATGGCGATCAGTATCTGCATCGCACCACCGATGCCTATCGCGCCGCCATCCGCCGCAAGCTGCGCGCCTACCACATTCATGTGCAGCTCGGCTGCATCGCCCAAGGCCTGCTACAGCATCTCTCGCTGAACCATACGGCAGAGGTGTGGCGTTGTTTCCGCAGTTGGCTCCGCACCATGAACCCGGCGCTCCCGCCTTCCGAGCTTATCGTCGCAAACGCACTGCGCACGGCCATTCCAGCATTTTTCTCGTTTCCAAAGCTAGACCCTGGCCTCAAGAAAATAATGGAAAATTACTACCGATATGACCTGGACTCAGTTACCGACCGAATGGCCGCATGAATGGGAATGGAAAAGTTGGCACTGTCCAGATATTAAGGGCACCTCTAAAAATTCGTCATTCCCGCGAAGGCGGGAATCCAGCTTGTTGATTTGACTGGGCTCCCGCCTGCGCGGGAGCGACGAAATATGAGTTTTTAGAAGTGCCCTTAATTCAAGCCGGGTGCTGTGAAAAATCCGCTGCCCAGAAGCTCCTTGGTCAATGCCAGATAGTCTGCCGCGCCTGGGCTGTGTGGTGCAAAAGCAAACACGTCATTGTTATGCATCGGGCTGGTTGCCAGCGAGACGTTCTCGCCGATGCGCGTGTTGCAAACCAGCGCCCCGTAACGTTCTTTGAGCTGATCGTAGATGTCGTATGAAAGCTTGCGCCGCGAATCGAAGCGCGTAATGACAATACGCCGCTCCAAACTGCGCTGCAATTTTTTTTCCAGCACATTAAGCGCGCTATCCAAACGATGCACGCCTTGCAGCGAAAGAAAATCTGCCGATACTGGAATCAGAACCCGGTCGGCGGCCAGCAGGGCATTCAGCGTCAGCACGCCCAGCATCGGGCAACAGTCAATCAGGATGGGGGCGCCGGTAAGCGCCAATTCTTCGCGTAAACCCTGCTTGAGCAAGGTCGCCGCCTGCGCATCGCTGCCAAACAAAGCGTCTATTTTGGCCAACTCCAAATTGGCGGGGATGATCTTCCAGCCGCGTGACGTTTCGCGCAACAGGCTGTCAAGCGGTGTTTTATGTTTGAAAAACGCTGCCATCCCACTGCCCGGCGGAATCACTTCGATTCCGCTGGACAGGGTCAGGTGCGCCTGGGGATCCAGGTCCAGCGCAATTGGGCACTGCTGCGCAATATCCAGCGCAGCCGTCACATTCAGACAGGTGGTGGTTTTGCCCACGCCACCCTTTTGATTAAATACGGCGACAACCGCCATTTATTTCCCCATATTTGTGGGCGGCCACCGTGTTCAGCGGTTATCGCTCAGCGGCTGACTTTACCCTTTGTAATGCAAAGTAATATGCCAGCAGTTGTAATGGGCAAGTATGTGGAATAGGGCTTGAATACCCCGTGTGTTCGGGCATTTGCACGCTGGTTAAGCTATGGGGATAGCCATGCTGCTTCTCGTTTGCCCTTGATCAGCCGCTCTTCGAATTCCTCAATCGGCAACGGCTTGCTGAATAGATAGCCCTGGAATGCCGGGCAGCCATACCGCTGCAACTGCTCAAACTGCTCTTTCGTTTCCACCCCTTCGGCGATCACGTTCAGACGAAAGTTTTGCGCCATGCCGATGATGGTCTGGACGATGACCGCATCGCTTGGGTCGGCGACGATATTGCGCACAAAACTCTGGTCTATCTTTAACTGATCCAGCGGCAACTGCTTGAGGTAGGCCAGCGACGAATAACCCGTTCCAAAGTCATCCATTGAAAAACGTATGCCGGTCGCCTTGAGCTCATGCATTTTGCTGATGGTGTCCGTAACATTGTCGAGCACCAGGCTTTCGGTCAATTCCAGTTTCAGCAACTCCGGCCTGATGGCGGATTTGCTGGCTACTTTTCGCACCTGTTCGACGAAATCCTTGTGGCGGAATTGCCGCGCGCTGACATTCACGGCCAGCTGCAAATCACGCGTAAGCGGAGAGTTCTCCCATTGCTTGAGTTGCGCGCAGGCGGTTTCCAGCACCCATAATCCTATCGGCAAAATCAGCCCGGTCTCCTCGGCAAGCGGAATGAATTTCAGCGGCGAAACCAGCCCGCGTTGCGGGTGTGCCCAACGTATCAGCGCCTCCGCGCCGATCAGCCGTCCGGCCACATCCACCTGCGCCTGATAATAGAGCCTGAATTGCTCCCCCGCCAGCGCGCGGCGCAAGTCCGCCTCGATTGCAGTACGTTCCTCCAGTAAGGATTGCATGGCCGGATCGAAAAAGCGCAGGGTATTGCGCCCGGCGGACTTGGCCTGATACATCGCCACGTCGGCATGTTTGATCAGGTCCTCGGCAGTTTTCTCGCTGCCTTGAAACAGCGTGATTCCGATGCTCGCGCTGGCATGGTGTTCATAGTTCTTGAGAACGTAGGGCTGGGACAGGTAATCCAGTATTTTTTCGCCCACAGTCTCTGCCCGCGAGACAGCTTCCGGCTCACCCGAACACAAGCTTTCCAGCATCACTACAAATTCATCGCCGCCCAGCCGCGCCACTGTATCGCCGCCGCGCACGCAATGCTGCAGGCGGCATGCCACCTCGACCAGCAGATCGTCACCAAAATCATGTCCCTTGGTATCGTTGAGCGTCTTGAAATCGTCGATATCCAAAAACAACAGTGCGCCTTGACAGCCGCATCGCGCGCTGGTTACAAGAGCCTTCTGCAAGCGGTCCATCAGCAGGCGGCGGTTGGGCAAACGGGTCAACGGATCATAGAAGGCCAGACGATGAATCTCTTCCTCTGCCTCCTTGCGCAGGCTGATGTCGGAGAAGGAACTGACATAGTGGGTGAGCTTGCCATCCGGGGTGTGAATTGCAGTGATCATCGCCCACTTGGGATAAATCTCACCGTTCTTGCGCTTGTCCCAAATCTCCCCGCTCCATTTGCCTTCACTATGCAGCGCGTCCCACATCGCCTTGAAGAATAGTTTGTCATGCCGCCCGGAACTCAGCATTCCGGGGTTGCGTCCGATGACTTCTTCCGCCAGATAGCCAGTGATTTCCTGAAATGCCTGATTGACGCGCACGATGTTCGCTTCCGCATCAGTGATCAGGATCGCCTCCTGCGTATTGAATGCTATAGCGGCAACACGCAACTCCTGTTCCGTCAGCTCGCGCTCCGTCACATCCTGCACCGTGCCTGCCGAGCGCAGCGGCTTGCCATCCGCGTCAAAATGGTTGGTGCAACATTCGTTGAGCCATTTCACCCGGCCATCGGCAAACAGCAAGCGGTGCACGATATTGTAGGGCTGGCGCGTTTCCAGCGAATTGGTGTACGCATGATGGACGAAGTCGCGGTCATCGGGATGAACAAGCGCGATAAAAGCTTCATAGGAGGCGCCAAATTTTAACGGGTCCAGTTCGAAAATGCGGAACACCTCATCCGACCAGGTCAGCACATTGCTGGCCAGATCAAGCTCCCAACTGCCCAGATGCGCCACCTGTTGGGCCTCCCTGAGCAGAGCATCGCTGTGTTCCAGCGCGGCCCTCTCCCGCATCAACCCCTCTTGGGTCACCAGAAGTTCGCGTGTGCGCTCCGAAACACGCTGCTCCAGAGCATTGTTCGCGTCACGCAACTGTTCGTGGCTTTGCAGCAGTTCAGTCTGCTGGGCGCGCATGGGCCGAAAGAACAGGGCATAAAGGACCGGGCTGACAAGTATCGCCAGAATGGCCGGGTCTATGGCCAGCCAGGCATATTCTGGCAGCTTGCCCTTCAGTGCAGGCTCCAGCACGTACCCGAGCAACACCATTACCAGAAACTCGAAGAGCACAATGGCAAACCCAACCGCAACCACCGTTGCCGAAGGGGTTTGCATGTACTTTCTCAGCCCTGAAACTTTCACGCCGTTCACCTGTTGCTTGCGGGCATACGGATCATCTCGCGGGGCAGGAATATGCGGGGGGGGGGGGAGGTCAAGCATTCTGCTGCACCCAGAACGAATGAAAATAGCGCGCATCGTAACACTAAATTTCTGCAATATGCGCGGTATAATTGCGCTTCTGCCGCGCCTGAGCTATAAAGATAAGCATCACCCTAAAGTTATCCGGATTGTTACCGATAATAGGGACAGCGGCAGAAAGTTAAGCGTCGTCAGATTGAGAGGATTACCGTGAAAATCGACAAACCCAGCAAACCTTTGCCACCCAGCCCGGCAGGAGAAGGGACGACGCATGCCGCAGCCAAGGGTAAGGGCAAGACCAGCACACCTGCTCCCTCGCAGCAATCCGGCAGCACCAGCGTTTCGCTCGGCTCAACTTCGGCAAAGATGCGCAGCATGGAAAGCAGCATGGCAAACACCCCGATTGTCGATGCCAGCAAGGTAAATGAAATCAGGCAGGCCATCAGTGAAGGCCGCTTCAAGGTCAACTCTGAAGTCGTCGCCGATCGCCTGATAGAAACGGTAAAAGACCTGATTGGCAGCAAGACTTGACAGGCTCTATCCAATTACGGTTCAGATTAAAACAGGCTTAGCGATTGAATCAAAATCACATCACCCAATTGCTTGCCGCTTTGGCTGCCGAGCGAGTTGCGTTGTTGCGCTTCGTGTCTTTGTTGGAGCGCGAGCAGGAAATGCTGGTGGAGAACCTTACTGATCAGTTGCTTGATCTGTCCGAAAAAAAATCAACTGATGCACTTGGCCTTAACCAGCTTGCCGAAGTGCGCCGCAGCCTGCTGCGAAAAAATATTCCTGTGTTTTCCGTCGAAGCCATTCACGCTTGGTTACGTGCGCACAGCCCGGAAGGTTTGGTTGTTTGGCAGGAAATTCTTACCTTGGCAGAACGCGCCCGGCAGCTTAATCACACCAATGGCGAACTTGTTCAGATGAAGCTGCGGCATAACCAGCAAACGCTTGCCGTTTTGAGCAATGCGGTGAACAAGGCGAATCTTTACGGCCCCGACGGACAGCCCAGCTTTTCGCCGGGGAGCGGAAGATCACTGGGGAGCGGGTAACCGGGGCTGCTACCCTAACCGCTCTTGACCAGTAATGATTAACGTGTCGGTCGCACGCGTCATTGCCACATACAGCAACTTGGCTTCGTCCTGCGGAACATCGCTGGTTGCACTGAACAACAAGTCTGCACCGGGAATAGCGACCAGAGGAAATTCCAACCCCTTGCTACTTTGAAACGGTAGCAGTTTGACGGTGTTTTGATGCTCACCAAAATTGATAGCGTCTTTCCAAGTCAGTGGAATTCCTTGCCTGCTAAAGAGTTCATTGATTGCCTTTCCAGTAGGCTCATAATTTCTATATAGCACTGCCATGTCCTGCCACGGCATACCGCTGCTGTTGGCCTCTTTCAATTTATTGGCCAGCCATTGTACTTGCTCGTTAATGCCCGGCAGTTTAATTAGCAACGGTTTAGGCCCATGCCGCCCCGCAGAAATTGGCGCGATACGGGGAATGCCGTCATCACCGGATGTCGGCGCGCACTGAATTCTGACCACCCGTGCTCGTTGAATTTTGACCAGGGACTAATACCGGATTTTGATGTCCGGCTGTGGATAAGTTTAACGGAAATGGGTGGATGACGGGAAGCAATTCTGTGATTCCCGCCATCTCATATCTCGCGTCCGGTTAGAAGCGCATTCCATTTTTCATCATGCTACCCTTTGGGATAATCGACGATTTAGACATCGAACACGTAGCCGTTCTTGAACTTGAAACAAATACGCCATTGGTCATTTACGCAGATGTTCCATTGCCCCTTGCGGCTATCATGAAAAGCACACCACTGCGCCGGAGCCTGACTTGCACCAAAGGTAGGCAATTCGCTATCCGGCAAGCCGGATGTGAAATTGACACTCGGGCGATTCAGAGCCATCGCGCAAACAAGTTGCGCTCCTACAATGGCGCATCCCCATAATGAATTTTCTCGGGCGATTTCACTTTCTTACCCCCGCGTATTCGACTGTGCCTCAAACTGCGTCAGGTCAACATGTGGCTGCGGTTGCCAACCTTGTTTGCGGTGTTCCGCCACGACATTGGTGAAGATGCCGCCGCGCACATAAAATCTGGCGGTGAGGCGCAAGAAGCGCGGCTGGATGGAGGCGATCAGGTCGTCCAGGATGCGGTTGGTCACGTCCTCGTGGAAATGGCCTTCGTTGCGGAATGACCAGATGTAGAGCTTGAGGCTTTTCAGTTCGACGCATTGCTCATCGGCGATATAGTCGAGGATCAGCGAAGCGAAATCTGGCTGGCCGGTCTTGGGGCACAGGCAGGTAAACTCCGGAATTTCCATGTGGATGTGGTAATCGCGCTCAGGCTTTGGATTGGGAAAGGTTTCCAGGTTTTTAGTGGACAAGGTTTTGTTGTCCAGGGTTTTGTTGGATGGCGTGCTCATTTTGTACCGGGTTCCGCTTCGGTTAGAATAGGCGGAATTATAACGTTAAGACAGTTCCCAATTGCGCCTTTCCCACATCAAGCTCTCCGGTTTCAAGTCGTTCGTTGACCCCACGCACATCGCGCTGCCGGGGCAGATCGTCGGCATTGTCGGCCCCAACGGCTGCGGCAAGTCGAACGTGATTGATGCGCTGCGCTGGGTGCTGGGCGAATCGCGCGCCACCGCGTTGCGCGGCGAATCCATGCAGGATGTGATATTCAACGGTTCCGCCAAGCGCAAGGCGGTAGGGCGCGCCAGCGTCGAACTGATTTTCGACAACAGCCTGGGCAAAGCGGCAGGGCAATGGTCCAGTTACGCCGAAATTGCCATCAAGCGCGTGTTGCTGCGCGATGGCGATTCCAGCTACCACATCAACAACCAGCATGTGAGGCGCAAGGATATCACCGATATTTTCCTCGGTACCGGGCTGGGGCCGCGCGCCTACGCCATTATCGAACAGGGCATGATTTCGCGCATCATCGAGGCCAAGCCGGAGGAACTGCGCGTATTTCTGGAAGAGGCAGCGGGGGTATCCAAATACCGTGAGCGCCGCCGCGAGACCGAGCTGCGCCTGGCCGACACGCGCGACAATTTGCTGCGCGTGGATGACATCCGCCTGGAGCTGGAAAAGCAGCTCACCCATTTGTCCGAGCAGGCCGAGGTGGCCAAACAATATCGCGCGCTGGAAGGCCAGCGCGATACCACGCAGCATTTGCTGTGGCTGGTAAACAAGCAGGATGCCGAGGCGCGCCGCGCGCGCTTTGTACAGCAGATCGAGAAATCAAAAAATGAACTGGAAGCCGAAACCGCGCGTCTGCGCGAGGTGGAGAGCCAACTTGAGAGCGCGCGAAGCGGGCATTACGCGCTGGCAGATGCGCTGCACGGCAAGCAGGGCGAGTTGTATGCCACCAATGCCGAGATCGCACGGCTGGAACAGCACATCACGCACCTGAACGACCAGCGTGTACGCCTGACCCAGCAGATTGCCAAGGGCGAATTGCAGATGGAGCAGCAGCGCGGCCAGTTGCAGGGTGTGCAGGGTTTGCTGGCGCACTGGCAACAGCAGCAACAGGATGCGGGAGTGCGGGTGGAGGTGTGCGAAAACCGCGCGGCCACCGAGGCGCAACGCCTGCCGCAGGCGGAAGAGGCGGCGCGTGCCGCGCAGGAACGCCACAACGCGGTGCAGCGCGAACAATTGATACTGCAGCAACAATTGCAACTGGCCGAGACGCAACGCGAGCATATCCAGCGCAATGTGCAGCAACTGGATTCACGCCGCTCGCGCCTGCTGCTGGAGCAGGACAACTTGCCGCAACCCAATACCGAAGCGCTGGTGCAGGCGCAACAGCAAACCACCGAACTGGAAGCCGAGCGCAACGCGCAGCAGCTGCAACTGGCGCAGTTGCAGGAGCAGTTGCCCGCAGCCGATGCGGCACGGCACAACCAGCGTATTGCAGCGCAGGAACTGGAGCGGCAACTGGCGCAGGTGGAGGCGAAACTCGCCGCGCTCAAGCAGTTGCAGCTGCAGATTGATAACGACGAAAACCTGAAACAGTGGCTGGTCAAACATCAGTTGGACAAGCTGCCACGCCTGTGGCAATCCATCGGCATCGAAGCGGGCTGGGAAGACGCGCTGGAAGCCGTGTTGCGCGAGAGGCTCAATGCGATTGCACTGCAAGGGCTGGACCAGGTAGCCGCGTGGAGCGATGCGCCGCCGGGCAAGCTGGCGGTGTTTGCGGGTGATGTAGGTCGGGATTCATCCCGACATGGCGAGGATGTCGGAATAAATTCTGACCTGCAACCGTTGTCAAAATTCGTGACCTGCATGGACGAGCGTGCAGCACCCGTGGTGGCGGACTGGCTGGCTGGCGTGTATGCCACGGAAACGCTGGCGCAGGCACTGAACCAGCGTGAACGCTTGCCTGCCGGTGCCTGGCTGGTGACGCCGCAGGGGCATCTGGTCGGCGCGCACAGCGTATTGTTCCATGCGCCGGACAGCCAGGTTCATGGCGTGCTGGCGCGCCAGCGCGAGATCGAATGTTTGCAGCAGGAAGCGCAACAGCAGGCGGCGGTGCTGGAGCAGGGCAAGCAACTGGCGGTGCAGACGGAACAGGCCTATCACGCCATCGAAAGCCGCATTGCGCCGTTGCGCACGGCGGGCGGCGAGTTGCAGCAGCAGCAGCATACGTTGCAGATGCAGATTCTAAAATTGATACAAGCCAACGAGCGCAGCCATGAGCGCGCCGCGCAGATTGCGCACGAATTGCAGGAACTGGCCGACCAGTCTGCCGGTGAGCAGCGCCAGCGCCAGGAGATTGCCGAGCGCATGGAAATCATGCGCGAAAAAATTACCGCACAGCAGGGCGATGCGGAACAGGTGCGGCAGCAGTCCGCTGTGCAGGAATCCAGACTGCGCGAGCAGCGCGAGCGTTCGCAAAAGGCGCAACACGAATTGCAGGAAGCACGCTTTTTCGCCAAAACCTGCACGGAAAAAATTGCCGATCTGGAGCACAACCTGAAGCAGATTGGATTGACGCAGGCACAGTTGGAACAGACTCTGGCACAAAGCCGCGATGAGCTGGCGCACGTTGAGGACGGCAGCAGCAAACAGCAGTTGCAGGAAGCATTACAGCAGCGCCAGGTGCGCGAGCAGGTGCTGGCGGAGGCGCGGAATGAGCTGGAGCATGCCACGCTCAATCTGAATAAACTGGAACAGGATCGAATGTCCTGCGAACAGAAGTTGCACCCGTTGCGCGAAAGAATCAGCGAGCTGTCGCTCAAGGAACAAGAAGCGCGTTTGCACTACGAACAATGGGCGGAGCAGTTGCAAGGCGTGGACGAAGCGGCGCTGCAACCCTTGCTGAAAAATGCCAAACCGAATTCGCTACAGAACGAGCTAAGCCGGCTGAATGACAAGATTACGGCGCTGGGAGCGGTGAATCTTGCGGCGCTCGAAGAGCTGCAAGCCGCGACTGAGCGTAAAGCATATCTGGATGCACAGGCCAAGGATCTGACCGAAGCAATGGCAACGCTGGAAGATGCGATTCGCCGCATCGACAAGGAATCGCGCGATTTGTTGATGGCGACATACGAAGAGGTGAACCGCCACTTGTCGGAAATGTTTCCGGTGTTGTTCGAAGGCGGCGAGGCGCGTCTGATGCTTACTGGCGAGGAGATTCTGGATAGCGGCGTACAGATGATGGCGCAACCCCCAGGCAAGAAAAATTCTTCGATTCACCTGTTGTCCGGCGGTGAAAAGGCGCTTACCGCGATTGCGCTGGTGTTCTCGCTGTTCCAGCTCAACCCGGCGCCGTTCTGCCTGCTGGACGAGGTGGATGCACCGCTGGACGATACCAATACCGAACGGCTGTGCAAGCTGATCCAGAAAATGGCGCAGCACACCCAGTTCGTGTTTATCAGCCACAACAAGATCACCATGGAACTGGCCCAGCAACTGGTGGGCGTGACCATGCAGGAACGCGGCGTGTCCCATGTGGTGGCAGTGGATATCGAAGAAGCGCTGCGCCTGCGCGGCGACAGTGCAATTGCCGCCTGACAGACCCAGTTTGATTATTCAGAGATAGACTTCGATACTGGGCTGCGTCCACCTCAGACCGAACGGATAAAGGGCACCTCTAAAATTGGGAGCGCGAGTTAGTTGCAGTAGGAGCTAATTTGTTTGCGTGCCTCTTCGATATTTTGCCGGCGTGCCGAATCGTCCATATAGGTGCTTTCACCCTTATCATTGTAGGTCAGGATTAGCTGGCTGGTTTCCAGGGCTTTCAGATTGGCCTTTGCAGCCGCACAGTTTTTTTGTTTGGCAAGCGCTTCTTCCTGCAATTGAGCGTCTTTCTGGGAGGTCTCTTCTTTGGCTTTCTGGGCTTTTTTCCATTCCGCTTCACGTTCTACGAAAGTTTTTGCTGCGGGCACGCCGCTGGCCTGATCTCGTGGAGCAGTGAAGGTCTTCGTTTTTATATTGTCCGGAGGCGTGCCATCGGAATAATGCACCGTGCCTTCGGCATCCACCCATTTAGTGAGCGCACCATAGGCGCTGAAGCTGAGTAATAACAGGCAAACCGGCAGGCAACGTTTCATTTTGTGTTTTCCTCGTGGGTGATTCATGAACAAACAGCTAAGAGGCATTCGTTTTGATTTGTAAAGATCAGGATAAAGCCTAATGAGTTTTACATAAAACGTGAGTGATTGTAGCTCGTTTGCACAATTCTCCATAGTGTGTTTCCAGCAGTCAGCACTGGCCCGGGCGCCAATATGTCCATGCCAAATCAGGCACTTGGAATGAATGGGAATGAATAGGCTTGAGCAACCACCGCATTCGAGGGTAGAATGCGGCACTTTTTTAGCGGAGAGTTTAAAGATTATGTCTATTACGGCAGCGCAAAAAGCGCAAATCATGACCGAGTACCAACGCGGCAAGGGAGATACCGGTTCCCCCGAAGTGCAGGTTGCGTTGATGACCGCGCGCATTAACTACCTGACCGGCCATTTTAAAGAACATACCAAGGACTTCCATTCCCGCCGCGGATTGCTGCGCCTGGTGAGCCGTCGCCGCAAGTTGCTGGATTACCTCAAAACCAAGAATGAGGACAGCTACCGCACGCTGATTCAACGTCTGGAATTGCGCAAGTAATTTTTTATTCAAGTGGGTCGCTGATGCGGCCCATTTTGTTTCTGTGTTATCTCACAATCCATGGCGCCTGAAAGCGCCATAATTATTATGTACTGGAGAGGCGAACCTTGAGTTACTACAAGAAAACATTAGCGTATGGCAATCATCAGCTCACTTTGGAAACGGGTGAAATCGCGCGCCAGGCAAGCGGCGCGGTCATGGTTAGCCTGGATGATACGGTTGTGCTGGTTACCGTGGTGGGCAGAAAAGATGCCAAGCCGGATCAGGATTTTTTCCCATTGACGGTGGACTATCAAGAACGCACTTATGCGGCAGGCATGATTCCTGGTGGATTCTTTCGCCGCGAAGGCCGACCCAGCGAGAAAGAAATTCTGACTTCGCGCCTGATTGACCGCCCGTTGCGCCCGCTGTTCCCGGAAGGTTTCTACAACGAGGTGCAGATCGTCGCTACGGTGGTGTCTTCCGACAGCCAGATTGATTCAGACATTCCCGCCATGATCGGCGCTTCTGCCGCCCTGGCGATCTCTGGCATCCCGTTTGACGGCCCGATAGGCGCGGCGCGTGTGGGTTATCTCGATGGGGGATATGTGGTCAACCCGACTGCCGACCAGCTCAAAGAGTCCAAGTTGAATCTTGTGGTGGCCGGCACGGCACAGGCGGTGCTGATGGTGGAATCAGAAGCGCAAGAGTTGCCCGAGGATGTCATGCTGGGCGCGGTTATGTTTGGCCACCAGCAGATGCAGGCGGTGATTCAGGCGATTATCGAAATGGCGGATGCAGTTGGCGCGCCGGATTGGGATTGGACAGCGCCTACCAAAGACGTAGCGCTGGTTGCCAAGATTACCGAACTGGCTGGAAACGATCTGCAACAAGCTTATGCCGTGCGCCAGAAACAGGCGCGCACCACCCAGGTGGATGGAATTCGAGCCCGCGTGGTGGATGCACTGCTGGCGGCAGATGCCACGTTGCAAAAAAATCATGCCAACGATTTGTTCAGCGCGCTGGAAGCCAAGATCGTGCGCGGCCAAATCCTGAATGGCGACCCGCGTATAGACGGGCGCGATACCCGCACCGTGCGTCCGATCACCATCCGCACCGGCGTGTTGCCGCGCGTGCACGGCTCTGCGCTGTTCACCCGCGGTGAAACCCAGGCGCTGGTGGTGGCCACGCTGGGCACTGCGCGCGATGCGCAGAAAATCGACGCGCTGCAAGGCGAGTATTCGGATCGTTTCATGTTGCATTACAACTTCCCGCCTTATTCCACCGGCGAGACCGGGCGCGTTGGTACGCCCAAGCGTCGTGAAATCGGGCATGGTCGTCTAGCCAAGCGCGCCTTGGTCGCGGCATTGCCGAGTGAGGAGGAGTTTGGTTACTCCATCCGTGTGGTTTCAGAAATTACCGAATCAAACGGCTCCAGTTCGATGGCTTCGGTGTGCGGCGGTTGCCTGGCGTTGATGGATGCAGGCGTGCCGTTCAAGACCCATGTGGCGGGCATTGCCATGGGGCTGATTAAAGAGGGCAACCGTTTTGCTGTGCTGACCGATATTCTTGGCGACGAGGATCACTTGGGTGACATGGATTTCAAGGTGGCGGGTTCGGAACTAGGCATCACCGCGCTGCAAATGGACATCAAGATCAACGGCATCACGCGCGAAATCATGCAGGTTGCCTTGAGCCAGGCACGCGAAGGACGCATGCACATCCTCGGTATCATGAAGCAGGCCATGCCTGCCGTGCGCTCCGAGGTCTCGGCACATGCTCCGCGTATGATCAAGATCAAGATCAACCCGGAAAAAATCCGTGACGTGATCGGCAAGGGCGGGGCGGTGATTCGCGCCCTGACCGAAGAAACCGGCACCACCATTGATATTGACGATGAAGGCAATGTGACCATCGCCAGCGTCAGCAGCGAAGGCAGCATGCAGGCCAAAAAACGCATCGAAGACATCGTGGCGGAAGTGGAGGTGGGCAAGACTTACGAAGGCCCGGTAGTCAAGATGCTGGATTTCGGGGCGATTGTGAATATCATGCCGGGAAAAGACGGCTTGCTGCACATTTCGCAGATTTCCAATGAGCGTATTAACAGTGTGGCGGATGTCCTGAAAGAAGGCCAGATTGTAAAGGTCAAAGTGCTGGAGGCAGACGAAAAAGGCCGCCTGCGTTTGAGCATGAAGGCTCTTATTGCTGCGGAAGGGGCTGTAGCCCGCGCAGAATAACGCTGTAGCCTGGCATGTAAACCCTCGGCCCCATCCACGTGATGGGGCTTTTTGTTTCGAAGGCCATCAGCGAAAACCGCAAAATTATATAGGCCAGCCTAGTGTAGTGCGCCATTCTGTTTGGAACTTAAGCGGCTGTTTGCCCGGATGACCTTTTGCAAGATGTCGCGAGCGCCGGATACCAGAGGTTGCAATTAAATTTGATTCACGGCAGGATGCACGGATGATACTTTTTCTACTTCGCCGTTATATGCATAGGACTAAAACGTGTACCGCGAGATTTTGAAATTTTGGTTCAAAGATGTCAATCAATCACAATGGTGGAAGAAGGATAATGATTTTGATAAGTTAATAATTGAAAAATTTTCCGATGCCCATGCTAGCGCTAAGCGCTGCGAGCTGTTCGAGTGGCGAGAAAGTGCCCAAGGCAGATTGGCGGAAATTATCGTATTGGATCAGTTCTCAAGAAACATGTTCAGAGATTCCCCATTGGCTTTCGCTAATGATCCATTGGCTCTCGCGCTATCACAAGAAGCAATTTCATCTGGGGTAAGCAGTGCTTTAAATCCGCTCGAACGAAGTTTTTTCTCTTTATGCCGTTCATGCACAGCGAATCACTAAAAATACACGGGGTGGCGGTAGAGTTATATAAAAATAATGGAATCCAGCACAGCCTTGATTTTGAAATAAAGCACAAAAATATCATTGAGAAGTTTGGCCGGTACCCTCATAGAAATGCCATTTTAGGTAGAGAATCGACTGAAGAAGAAATAGAGTTTTTGAAACAACCCGGCTCAGGGTTTTGATGGTCATTAAAATGCGTATAAGCCATATGGTGGCAATTCTGCTCGCACATATCCGTGCTGTGGGGGAGGGCATCCACCCACCCACAATTTTCGCCGAGAGCAAATGCACCCTGTCCATACAACCGCATGGCGTGGCGCGTGTTACGCAGGCACCAACCCTTTGGCTTGCGCGTAAAAGTCGCATGGCGCTTCGATTTGAACCCTCTGCGAGCCGCGACAGAAGTGGCCACCAGATGCAAGGTGCAAAAAAGGTGGCATGAAGTTTTTTATAACGATACTGTCAGCGTTCTTGCTGGTCGCCTGTGCTTCCTATAGCGGAACTGGCCTCAAACCTGACGATTCGCGGCTTGAAGATGTGTTGCGCATCATGGGCAATCCGGCGATGCGCTGGCAAGACCCGGACGGTTCACGGCAACTCGCCTACCCTCGTGGCATACACACGTTCATGGTGCAGATCGGGGCGGACAGCAGGATGCGGCGCATCGAGAATGTAATGGGCATGAAAACCTTTGCGCACATCCGCCCCGGCATGACCAAGAGCGAAGTGCTGCGCATTCTGGGCCCATCGGAAGCATCCGGAACCGCCTACTTCAAGGCACGCGATGAACTGGTGTGGGAATGGCGCTACTGCGACGAATGGAATGAACCGGCCCGCTTCGATGTCCTGTTCGATGGCAAAAGAGAAGTCGTGCGCTCGACCCTGAGCCAGACCGATGCTCAACGTGGGCTTTGTGGCCCGGATGGAGGTTGCATATGCGCGCACGCCAAATGAATATTTACCCCGGTTATCCATCAAGTTGATTTGTTCTTCGCTCACCCAACGTCGCGAAGAGATCACTGACTCACGCCCACGCTCGACCAGATCAACCTCAAAATGGGTAAAGCGGCAATCAGGCTGGCAAGCGATGGGATAGGGCAGAACTGGAAAATGAAGATCGGGAACAAGAGCCTGGCGTATACCCAACCGGGTGGAAAGAAATTCAGACGGTGCGTTTCTGTCCAGCACCAACCGGAACTTGGAGGTCATGGCGGGTTTTTCTGATTATGATCCAGGTGCCGGTGATGCAATCAAGTAGAGTATCTCCACAAATTCACCATGCGTGATTCACAAAGTTCAGGTATCGTGAAAACATGTTCAGCAAGATTTTCAAGAAAAGCCAAGTTGTAGCCGAAACGCGTTCGGAAACGCCGCACGAAATAGCAGCCGAGGCCGCATGGGAAAACAGGCTGCATGGGGCCATCGGCAATGACGCTGAGTTGCTGGCGCTGGCCATCAATGCGCCGTCCATCGATCACAAGCTCTCTTCCGTGCAGGCGCTGACCAGCGAAGATGGATTGAAAGCCGCCGAGCGCGAGTTCCGCAAGCGCGATCGGCGCGCCCATAGCCTTGCCAAACAACGCTATAAAACACTGGTCAATCAGCGCGAGACACGCGCCAGCGCAGCTGAACTGATCCAGGCCGCCGCCGCGCTGCTTGAAGCGGCTATGATTCCGGCCAACCGCATGGTCGAACTCAACCAGGCATGGGAATGCCTGCCCCACGCTCTCATTGAAGACGAGGACAAAACCAGGTTCGCCAAATTGCAGGCAGGCCTGGCAGTACTCATGCGCGAGCGCGGTGAATGCAAGCGCGCCGTCAGTCGCTGGACATCTGCTGCAAGGCAGTCACTGGCGGAATTGAGTTCGGCTTGCGCCGGTGTAGCAACAGCCAGCATCGGTCTGCAAGAAATTGCTTCCATGCTTGCCACTGCCAGCGAAAAGGCCAGAGCCACACTGGCGGCAATGCCGGAAACCGCCTCTTCACCCATACCCGAGAATGAAGCCATTGCAGCGCTCGGCGCAGCTATCCAGTCGGCGTTGCAAGATTCAGCGCTGATCGAAGCCAAGCTGGCGATTCTCGTCGAGTTGCAGTCATGCCAGGCGCCGCAGCAGGCGCCTTTGAACGATGAGAAACCCGGCACACCTGCAGCAGCCATTACAGCAGCGGCTACCGAGCGCTGGCAAAGGCTGCCGTCGATGGCCGACCAGCGCATCGAAAACGCGCTGAATGCACGGTTTGACGAGTGTTTGAACCTTCAAGATAGAGCGCGCAAAAAACTGCAAAAGCAAAGCGGCCTCATCGCCAGCGAAAAGAACAAGGCGGCGCGGCAGGTACACATTCATGTATTGATGGCAGCGGCAGATGCGACGGAAGCCGCACTTGCCGCCGGCCAACTGGCCGAGGCCGGAAAACAGCTGTCGATTCTGCAAACGGCATCAGGCAAGGGCGGCGCCAGCGCCGAGTTGCAGGCACGTGTTGGCGCACTGCAGTCCGAATTTTCACGCCTCAAGGGCTGGCAACACTGGGGCGGCGGTCGGGTGCGTGACGACCTCGTGCTGGAAGCCGAGGCGCTCGCCGCCACGACGGTCGTGGCGGAAGGATCGCGCCCGGCGAAATTGCCGATCAGGCAACTTGAGAACAGCATCGAGCAACTGCGCGCGCGCTGGAAAGAACTGGATCGGTTGGGCGGCGCCACCAGCAAGCCCCTGTGGCAACGTTTCGACGCGGCATTGAAAGCCGCCTATCTTCCGGTGGCGGCGCACCAGACCCAATTGAAAGAGACGCGGCAAGAAAATCTGGCCGCACGAAAAAATCTGCTGGATGCCCTGGACGCTCTGAACATTGCTGGCGAGGACCAGAACGCGCCGGACTGGAAGGAAATACAACGGGCGCTGGCCCATTTTCAAACTGAATGGCGCAAGCTCGGGCCGATCGAACATACCGTGCCACACAAGTCGCAACCCGCAGTGTTGGACCGCATGAAGGCCAGTGTTGCCCGGCTGGAAAACCCCTTAAAGGAAATACAGGTCAGTGCGCAAGCGGAACGCGAACAATTGATCGTTCGCGCCAAGGCGCTCGGTCAGGACGTGCAAAGCCGTGACATGCTGGTAAAGCTGCGCGAGTTGCAGTCGCAATGGCAAAGCCATGCCAAATCGCAGCCGCTCCCCCGCAAGACCGAGAACCTGTTGTGGGCGGAGTTCAAGGCTGCAACCGATGCGCTCATGAGCCAGCGCGAAGCGGCTTTCAGCGCGCGCGATGCTGAACTCAAAGCCAGCCAGGCGATGCGCGAAGCTTTGATCGCGCGGCTTGAAGAACTCCATCAAGATACCCCGCCAGCAGACATCAAGCGTGTTCTCGCAAGCGCTGACACGGAATGGCGCAAGGCCGGCGAAGCGCCCAGAAATCAGGCAGCCAGGCTGGAGTCCAGATACCGGGCGGCGCGCGAGCAAGCTCATGAATATATGGCAGGCAGCATCCAGCGATCCTGGCAGCTCACTTGCGACACCCTGCTTGCCAAGCTGGCGTTATGCGAAGAGCTGGAATCCTCCGCGCCATTAGCCGCCTTGGCCGCCGACATCGAGGCACGCTGGAAAATCCTGCCAGCCTTGCCGACCTGTTGGGAACAGGCACTGCAAGTGCGTTACAAGTCCGGCTGTGAAAACTCCCATAGCGAAAACACTGGTGGCGGCAAGCCATGTAGTGGCAATCTGGCGAATAGCAGCGAACTGCTCGACAAGATGCTGTTGCAACTGGAATCTTCACTTGAAATTCCATCGCCAGCAGCGTTCCAGATGGCCAGGCACACGCTCAAGCTCTTGGCAATGAAAAATGCAATGGAGGAGCGGAAGCCGGTAACTCCCGCTTGGCCGGATATCGAAAAAATGATTGCGGCTGTAATTGGCTACACGCCCATCGGCTCGGATCAGCGCAGTCGACTCCAGTCCATCATTGCGGCATTACGCCCGGATCGTAATCCAAAGGCTGGCGAGGGCACACCCATCACTGCACGACGCGTGGTAACTTTCCATCCAAGCCTTAAACTCAAGAGCACAGTTGAGGAAAACTATCATGGAAAACCACACGCCTAATTCAAGGCACAAGGAAGCCAAGTTGCATCACGTGCAATTATCATGCAGCGCAAAACGCATACGCTTAGGGAGCAGGAAATTACCAAAACACCACTTATAAATTACGTCACATAAGCCAAAACAAAACCCATCCCCACCCCAACCCTCCCCTTGAAGGGGAGGGAGTATAGTTCCTCCCCCTTCAAGGGGGAGGTTAGGAGGGGGATGGGGTGATGTTGGTGACATGATTAACGGTACTTTAAGAATTTCCAACTCCCTTACACGTTTGCTCACTACACGCATACTCTAAAAACATGCAACATTTGCACAGCCCAAGCTGATTTATGGTGCGCGGGCAGCGCCGTCCGCAATTTTGTTATACTGCTGTCCCCAGCATTAGGAAAAATTACCCCAACCCCATGAGGCGATATTACACGGGCTTTGCCGTAGTGTTGTTCGAGTGCGCATTGCTTGCATGGCCGTCCAGTGCGCTGGGCAGCAGCGATTTTTTTACCACCAAACAGTATGTCGCCACCGGGCAATTTGCCGGTAGCAGCGATGCCGCAATTTGCCCGAAAGACAAAATTCAAGGTCATCTGACCTTGGCGGATGTCGTTGATCTGGCGTTGTGCAATAACCCGCAGACCCGTTCGGCATGGGCGAATTCACGTGCCCAGGCCGCGCAGTTGGGTTCCAGCATGTCTTCCTATCTGCCTACTCTGTCCGGGCCGATTTCTGTTTCAAGAAACCGGTCCGAGACTGGGGCAACGACCACTGAGGCAACCCTGAAAAGCGCGAGCGTATCGGCCAGCTATCTGCTGTACGATTTCGGCGGGCGTGAAGCCAATGTGGAAAACTCCAAGCAATTGCTGGTTGCAGCCAATGCCACGCGGGATGAATTGCTCCAGAATATTTTTCTAAGCGCAGTCCAGTCTTATTACACACTTTTATCTGTTCGCGCCAGCGTGCAGTCCTACCAAATTGCCGAGACGGCAGCGAGGAAAAGTCTGGATGCCGCACAAGCCCGTTATCAGGCGGGTACTGCAACGCAGGCTGATCGTTTGCAGGCACAGACGGCGCTGTCTCAAACCGTGCTGAACCGGATTCGCGCCGAGGGAGATGCCGCTAATGCGCAAGGCACTCTGGCAAATATTATGGGGTTTGATGCGAGCCAGCCTTTCGTGCTGGCGCCAGCGCCGGAACTTGGCCCTGATTCCGTAGCAGAGCAGGGTATAGGCAAGCTGATTGAGGAGGCGCGGCAGAACCGCCCGGATTTGGCAGCAGCCGAAGCGCAGATCAAGGCTGCCGACGCGCAGCTTGCTGCCGCAAAGGCGCAAGGCCTGCCGAGCATCAATTTGAACGGATCGCTGTCGCGATCTGATTCATTGAATGCCGGGGTAACCGCTAGCAGTTACAACAAAGGTCTTGGTGTCTCGATCAGCGTGCCGTGGTTCAGCGGCTTTAGAGATACATACCGGAACAGTGCCGCGCAGGCTCAATTGGAGGGCAAGGTAGCGGAGCGCAACCGGCTGGCCAACCAGATTGCGCTGGAAGTATGGAAAGCTTATCAGGCGCTGTTGACCAACAGCCAGGCACTGCGAGCTGCGGATGATCTGGTGGCCTCCGCAGATCAGTCTGAGAAAATGGCTTTGGGGCGCTATAAAGCCGGGGTGGGCAGCATTCTGGATGCACTGACCGCGCAGAGCACTTTGGCCGGTGCGCATCAGCAGCGCGTTTCAGCGCTGTATAACTTTCAGGCCAGCAAATTTGTCCTGGCCCAGGCTATCGGTCAACTTGATCTGACTCTGGTAGGCACAAAAAACTGAGGCGCTCCTTGAATATAATTATTAAAAGAAGTTTGCTGACCTTGCTGGTGTTGGGCGCGGCTGGATCTGCCGCTTGGTGGCTGATGCCGCAGAAAATTGCGCCGGAAAATCGTTACGTGACCGCTCTGTTGGAGCGCGGCCCCATTACCCAAATCGTTTCGGCAAATGGCACCCTGAACCCGGTGAAACTGGTGAATGTAGGGAGCCAGGTCTCGGGTATCGTGAAAAAGCTGTATGCTGATTTTAACGATCACGTACATGCCGGTCAGATATTGCTGGAGCTTGATCCCGCATTGACCCGGGCGCAATTGCAACAAAGCACGGCGAACGTATCGAGCGCAAAAGCTTCGCTGGAACTGGCGCTCGCCAATGAAACACGGATGAATACGCTCCACGCGCAGGAATATGTATCGCGCCAGGAGTTGGATCAGGCAGTGCAGGCGCTCAAATCGGCGCAGGCGCAGCTTTCTGTGACAGAGGCGCAAGCCGAGCGCGACCGCACCAACCTGGCCTATACCGTGATCCGATCGCCTGTTTCCGGTGTGGTGGTGTCGCGTGAAGTGGATATCGGCCAGACCGTGGCGGCAAGCTTCCAGACACCGACCCTGTTCAAAATAGCGCAGGACTTGAGCAAGATGCAGATTGATTCAAGCTACGCCGAGGCGGACATCGGCAACATCCACGTGGGCCAGCCGGCAACTTTCCGTGTGGACGCTTTCCCCGACCGCACCTTCAGCGGCGCAGTGCGCCAGGTGCGGCTCAACCCCACCACACAGCAAAATGTGGTGACCTACGATGTGGTGATTGCCGTGGATAATGCCGATCAGGCGCTCATGCCAGGCATGACGGCTTATGTGAGCATCATCGTTGCCCAGCGCAAGGAAGCATTGCTGGTGCCAAATTCCGCTTTGCGCTTCCGCCCCGGCGAAGCGAAATCCGGCACAGGCAAGCCGCGCGGAGACAGCAAGCCTCAAGGTTCCGGCAAGGACGGGCGCAGCAAAGAGGGGCGCGGCAAGGACAAGGGCGCTGCCGATGCCGGACGATCCGGCACGGTATATGTGCTCGAAAACGGCCAGGTCAAACCGGTGCGCATGAGCGTCGGCATTACCGACAATCGCTTGACCGAAGTCCTGGGCGGAGACCTCAAGGAAGGCGCGGCGGTTATTGTTGAGGATAGCCAGCCGCCCGCCAAGAACTCCGGATCTCCTGGAATGAGATTGTTCTGATGGCGGAAGCTCATGAGATGAGTTCCCATCCTGTCATCCACATCGAGCGGCTGTACAAGGAGTACGCGACCGATGCCGGGCCGGTGCCGGTGCTCAAGGATGTGGCGGTCACGGTAATGCCCGGCGAATTCATCGCCATCATGGGGCCGTCCGGCTCCGGCAAATCCACTTTCATGAATATCCTGGGCTGCCTCGATGCGGCCAGCAGCGGCATTTATTTGCTCAATGGCCGCGATGTGAACGCGCAAAGCCGGGATGAGTTGGCGCACTTGCGCAACCAGGTGATCGGCTTCGTGTTTCAGGGCTTCAATCTGCTGCACCGGGCCAGCCTGGAGGACAACGTCGCCTTGCCGCTTATTTACAGCGGCATTCCTCGCGCCGAACGCTTGGTGCGCGCCAACGAAATGCTGGAGAAAGTGGGCCTCGGCAATTACCACCGCTCGCGGCCCAACCAGATTTCCGGCGGCCAGCAGCAGCGCGTCGCCATTGCGCGCGCGCTGGTCAACCGCCCCAAGCTGATACTCGCCGATGAACCGACGGGCAATCTCGATACACACACCAGCCAGGAAATCATGGCGCTGTTCACCGAACTCAACGAGCGCGACGGCATCACCGTCGTCCTGGTTACGCACGAATCGGATATTGCCGCCTATGCGCGCAGGCTGGTGCGTTTGTCCGACGGGCGCATCGTCTATGACGGGCCGGTAGCACATGCCGCGCCGGCACATCTGGAGGCCACTTCGTGATCGGCGCCATGCTCGGCGAGGCCTGGATGGCGATGGGCGCCAACCGCCTGCGCACCATCCTCACCATGCTCGGCATGGTCATCGGCGTCGGCGCCGTCATCCTGATGCTGGCCGTGGGGCAGGGCGCGCAGCAGCAAGTGCAGGCCTCCATCGCTTCGATGGGCAGCAATCTGTTCATCATCCTTTCCGGCTCCACCACATCGGGCGGTGCGCGCATGGGCGGCGGCGCGGCGCCGACGCTGACCGTGGCGGATGCGCAGGCCATCGAGGAACTGCCATCCGTTCTGGCCGTCGCGCCATCGTCGCCCGGCACGGCGCAACTGGTATATGGCCCCAACAACTGGAGCACGCAGATTATCGGCACCACGCCGAGTTACCTCGCGGTGCGCGACTGGCGGCTCTCCGCCGGTTTTCCTTTCACTGATTCGGATATTCGTTCCGCTACGCGGGTAGCCCTATTGGGGCAGACCGTGGTGAATAACCTGTTTGGTGACGACGACCCGGTCGGCAAAACCATCCGCATAAAAAACAGCCCCTACGTCATCCTCGGTGTGCTGGCGGCGAAGGGCCAAAGTCTGGATGGCCGCGACCAGGACGATACCGTCCTGGTTCCGGTGACGACCGCCCAGCGCAAGCTGTTCGGCACCCAGTTTGCGGGCACGGTCAGGTTCATCTCTGCCCAGGCCGCATCATCCGAGGCAATGCCATCGGTGGAAAAATCCATTAACGAATTGTTGCACCAGCGCCACCGCATCCGCGAAGGCGCGGAAAATGATTTTTCGGTGCGCAACCTCACGGCCATGGCGAACACCGCTGCCGAGACCGCGCAGGTCATGTCCCTGATGCTCGGCGCCATCGCCTCAATTTCGCTGCTGGTCGGCGGTATTGGCATCATGAACATCATGCTGGTGTCGGTGACCGAGCGCACGCGCGAGATCGGCATCCGCATGGCCATCGGCGCGCGCGGCAAGGACATCCTGCTGCAATTCCTGCTGGAGGCCATCATCATTTCCGTCATCGGCTGCATGATCGGGGTCGCGCTCGGCGTTGGCGGCGCGTTCGCGGTGAACAAGGCGAGCGGCATGGCGGTGCTGGTGACCATGAGTTCCATCATCACCGCATTTGTCGTCGCCGCCACGGTGGGAATATTCTTCGGCTGGTATCCGGCACGCAAGGCGTCGTTGCTGCGGCCTATTGATGCATTGCGTTTCCAGTAGCGCAGCCGGTTTATCCGAAGCTCCATGATTTCGCTTGCTGGGGCATGCCAGGTAAAGATGGGCGTCCGCGTTAACCATGAAGATGGTCGTGGCGGGCAGGAAAAATATGGAAGTTATCAGAGCACTTTTAGTCTGCATTGGTAACATCTGCAAGTCCAATGAATACGCCATTCCCCAAACCCCCCCAAAAACCTCCCCAAACTCTGCAAGAATTCCCTATTGGCTGAATACGGGAATTCAGTATAATTCGACCCATGCGCACAGTGATCGAAACCATTGAATTTCAACAGCAGGCCTCCAAAATTTGGGCGGAGGCGCAGCGTGATGCTTTCATCGAATGGATTGCTTCTAATCCTTCGGCTGGGGATGTGATTCCGGGAGCGAGTGGTGCGCTGGGCGGCTTCAGGCAGGGGAAAGCGCGGCGGCGCACGGGTTATTTATTTCCACTTATCCGAACAGGGCGTGGTGCTGTTGATTGCGGTGTATGTAAAAGCTGAGCGTAGCACGATCTCCCCCAAGGAAATCAGAAAGGCGAATCATGGACATTAAACGAATTGACATTGAGAAGGTCGCCCGCGCCATTGAAGCGGACGCGGGCATGGAATTAGCCGGTCTGCGCGAATCGCTCGGGCAGGCTAAACGCGGGGAATTTTCCCGTGTGACTACGCCGGAACAGCTTCTGGTGCGCTCCGCTCGTGCCAAGACAGGGTTAACGCAGCAGGTTTTTGCCAAGCGAATTGCAACCCCAGTCGCAACCCTGCGAGATTGGGAGCAAGGGCGATTTGCACCTCCGGGCGGGGTCGTATGTCTGCTGAGGCTGATTGAGCGGCATCCGGACCTGTCTGAGGAATTGGCGGAATGAACCACAAGCGAAAACGCCCGAAGAATGCCAGGGCAGGATGCTTGCTGTGTAAGCCGAACAAAATGAATGGAGCTGGCAACTCGCTCGAACTCGGCCATGCTGGATTCGGAAAGTTGCGCCGCGAAGCTGCCGCACGGGCGGACTTGGCTGACGCAATGCGCTAGGGCTGAACTTTAACTTGCACCTACTCATATCCGCGCACGTCTCGGTAAACAGTAGTCATTGCAGCATCTTTGTGACCGGCAATCGCCTGCGCGAATTCTGCCCCATATGACTCTGTGTAGAGGCGAATCGAGAGTGAACGTATTTCGTGGAAGGTCGGCGGGTTTTTGTCGCACCAGTTTCTGAGCCGCTTCCGGAAATCTTCCAAAAACAGACCAATACGCTCCCCGGTGCCAGGGTAAATTTGTTCTCGAAAATCACGTAGGGTGGGCAGACAGGTTTTTCGTCTGCCCACGCGGTTTGGAATCCGCGTGGGCACAGTGCGTGGTTGTTGCCGACTTGTCGGCTGTACAACCACGGTCTCCCCCTTGCGGGGAAAAACGTGCCCACCCTACGGTCGTTGATTATTATCGCTAATTTCAGAGAACAAATTTACCCTGTCCCCGGCACAGCTTGATTGTTCGCGGCAAAAAGCATAGAGTAAGGAATCCTTACTTTCTATAATTGGAGGTTTGCCATGCTTGCCAAAATGACCTCGAAAAATCAGCTTACCCTGCCCAAGAGCGTGACTGCCGCCGTCGGCCCCGTGGAATACTTCGACGTGGAAGCCCGCAACGGCCAGATCGTGCTCACCCCGGTGCGCATCCAGCGCGGCGACGCCGTGCGCGCAAAGCTGGCCGATCTGGGCTTGAACGAAAAAGACATTGCCGATGCGGTCGCATGGGCAAGAAAACCTTCTATGACTAAAAGCACGCGCAGGAAATGATCCGCTCCACGCACCCGCCGCGCGTGGTCATTGATACCAATCTGGTGTTGTCGGCGCTGGTGTTTGCCCAGGGGCGGCTGACGCCGCTGCGCCACGCATGGCAAGGCGCGCAGTGCCAGCCGCTGGTGTCAAGCGTCACCGCCGCCGAGCTTTTGCGCGTGCTCGCGTACCCGAAATTCAAACTCACTGCCGCCGATCAACAGGAACTTCTGGCCGACTATCTGCCTTACTGCACCACGGTGCGTATGCCCGCCAGGTTGCCTGCCACTCCCGCCTGCCGCGACCCGTCCGATCTGCCTTTTCTGCAACTCGCCATCGCGGGCAAGGCGGAATACCTTGTTACCGGCGACCAGGGTTTGTTGGGCCTTGGCGGAAAGCTTGCCTGTCCCATCATTACCGCCGATCAGTTCATGAAAGCGCTGAACCTGTGACCTGACACCCGCCGTTCCGGAGGGCTCGGTCAGGTTTGACCGTTCCGGCGGCCATCAAAGAGCAACATTAAAATTCAGCAGCATCATTCCCTATAAGCCCCCGGCTTTGCCTGATGTGATTTAATCTCAGTGCGACATATTGTGACGTGAGCTGGTTCTATTATTCAGCATCGCATATTTCCCTTCGACGATGCCATGCCAACCGAATCACCCGCAATCGAAAACCCCACATGCGGGGCCGATTGTTTCAACCCGAGGATAGCTTTCATGGCGGCGATGCATAAGCTGCAAGCAGCCGGCAAGCGCCCATTAACGGCTAAAGACAGCAATGCGTTGCTTCGCATGGCCGGCTTCAGTCAGAACGGGCGTAACCGGATAACTCAATTAAGCGGCGAGGAATTGGGCGCGCTATGCGAGAGCTGCCCGAAAGATGATGAGTTGTGGGCTCCTTACTTGAGCGAAATCCAGGCGCTGTTAAGGAAAATGGTGGAAATTCGGAGCAGGTTTGATGCTTGCTTTGGGCGCCCTTATGTCACGGCGGAATTAGCCAGCGCTGTCGGCAAGCTGACCCGCCTCCGATACCTCAGCGAAAAAGGGTTTTCATTTGTGCAAGATTCAAAAATGCGGGATTTGCTGAAGCATGATGGCTGGCGCAAATCGGTTTCCAGATTATCCGGCATAGGGCAACGGGGCGAGGAGCGGACTGGCAGATCAATCCCCGTCGAATCGGCCATGCGGTTAATGGAGCTCTACCGTGACGAATTGCTTGCGCCTCCGCGCATGAGAAGCAGGCAAAATTTTAATGAGTTTGATTTGGACATGATTGAAACCTGGGGTTACGGCTGGATGGATGATGGGGGAAAAGAGCTTTTGGAGGGCATACGGGATGTACCCGCAGTAGCCTATTACGATGAGCTGCCCCACTTTGATAATGTGCTGGATTGGTTTTCTTATACAAAGCCGGTGTTCGATGGTAACCAGATCGGGCAAGGGTGGGCGTATCTGGAAAAATCTGGCGAGGCATGGCATCAGCGTAGTGAGTCATGGCGCTACTATGAAGGCTTGATTTCCGAATATCCGGAGTGGAATTGCGCAGTCGCGGATAGTCAGGAAGCGTGGCTTGCCGGTTTGCCGCCAGACCACCCATACAAGCTTGTTCCTTTGGTTACGCCGCAGCAGTTGCTGGATGAATCAAAGGTAATGGAACACTGCGTGATTACTTATATTGACGACTGCGCGGGCGGATATAGCCGAATTTTCTCGGTTCTCGATGCCGCCAACGATCAGCGCATTGCCACGGCAGAGTTGTCTGTGCGCTCCGGCTCATGGGAACTGGTGCAGTTGAAGGGAAAGAATAATCGAGAGCTGATACATCGAACTCAAATTCTAGGCGAGCCGTTAACCGTTATCATGGATGCCTTGGTAAAGTGGTATAACGCGGAACGCAAGGGGAAGCTAGTGTAAATTTTGAACGCCGATGTTTGTGCATAACGTTTTGGCATTTTAAGGGGACTTTAAATGGAATTGCATTCTACTTTGTTAGCCCAGGAGTATTCCTCCGAATGGGAAAATGAACTGACATTAGCCGATTTGTTTCCTGAAAACGGGGCGGTTCGAGATGTAACAATAATATCAGCCTATACCGACCTTGATATGCTGAAAATTATTTGTAAGCGGTCATTTAAGCAATCTGACAAGCGTACTGGCGTACGCATCAGAATATTCTTGGACCGGCTCGCCAGCACCTATGAAAATGACAAGGTAATAAAAGAGCACATGGATTCATTAGGGAGAAAATTACAGCAAAAGGGGGCAAAAGGTAGTGGCATCTGGCTTGTTAAGATCGGTTCACTATTTCACGCCAAAGCGGTAGTTATCGAGACAAACACAAATATTGCTTGTATGGTCGGTTCATTAAACATGACCAAAAAAGCGTTTGCACGAAATGAAGAATTGGTTTTACTTGGACAATCCGAGGCCAGCAGTAGGGAATCCGCTACTCGGATTGCCAAGTGGATTTCAGGTGAGTATTGTGAGGGTTTGCAGGCTAAATCTATACAAGTGCCGTTCATCAAGGAAAAGATCGATCAGGACTCGCTTCAAAGTTTAATGCTCTCTGGTCTGATGTTCCATGAGGTAAAGGAAGCGGATCCTTTCCGGTTCAATATTAGACTTCCAGAAAAATTTCTTGAGATCAAACAGACCATTCATCCTTTGATGAAGGCTGAATTAAAGGATTCTATTTCTCTCGAAGCTATCATAACGGGAGAGGAGAATGATGATGGACTTGGGCACGTTTTGCCGAAGATTGGTGAAGATGGAAGCCGCGAAAGCTGGAAGAAATATTGCCTAGATACATGCTATGGATACTGGTGTCCTGACTTATTACGGGATAAGGCTGAGCAAGCGATCAATTCCAAGAGAGAATCACGCAAACCTAAATACGAGGGCAAAGATGGACTCTTCTCGGTTATCAATAGTCGTCGGGAAGATATTACGATGTGCTTTCAAAAGATTCTTACCCGCTTAAATAACCAAATAGTCTCGGAAACCTTCTCTGATCCTGATTGGGATGTGAAAAACGTACTCACTCGATGGAAGGATTGGTACGGGCGCTTGGAGAAAAAACTCAAGAATGAGGAAATCTGCGCCAGGATCATCTTGGGCGTCAGTTCTGCACCCGTGCCGAATGTTTGGAGTGACCCTATCACATCCAGCGAATTTGAAAGCTCATTTGTAGAGAGCCTTCAATTTGCATTTGCGAAAGGGGAGGTCACGAAATTCAGAAAGGTCGTCATCACACTAAGGAAGGTTTATCAATTAGATTCACAAATCATGCGGGACGGTGACGAAACCAAAATTTTGCAGCACCTAGAAGATCGCATTAATCAGTCATCGAAGGACGAAGGTATAGAGGATTGGGATGATGCTGACTGATTAAGGAGAAATGGGGATAGTGATTGGCACGTATTTCATTAATTTTTGAACTGGCGGTAATTTAGATGAAGAAAAGCCAAGTGATGATCGATTCAGGGGGCGCAACCTTCATTTCTTTGAGCCAGGTAGGCCGCCTTGGTATGGTAATCCCTTCAATTTAGGCGCAGCTTCATCAAATAATGAAGAATAAGTATTTGATGTATGTGGTCGATTATATTCCTGTAAAGTCCTGTCCTCGATATTTTTCATCAATTGAGCGTTCACTTGGCAAAGTTTTAAGTTCTCAGCCTTTTGCAGTTCAATTTCTGACGCCAATTTTTCACGCTCAGTGTTAATGTTGCTGAGTAGCGACTTTATATGGCGTGGTAGCAATAGAATTCGACGCTCGCGTCGTTTGCTATCCTTAGATTCGCAGAAAGCTATGGAGTGGAAATCCAAGTTTTTTAGGTAATCGAGTCCTCGCGAGAGAGTGGATTGAATTTTCTCTCTCTTGAAGTCGTCACGAAATACTTGTTCAACAATTCTTTCTTTCTTCTTTGCCATTGCCAACCCTTTCTGAGATCAACAGTTCAATTTTTCCAGATTTGCACATATCCCATACCCCCGGGAATTTTAAGATGGCGCATCGCGCTCCGAATTCTGGCGGCTCGTGTTACGCTTTTCAAATTGTAGCAGCATCTTCGCGTTGTTCTGGTTTGATTGATCGCGTCCTATTCTGACGCGCCAGCCCGATATACTTCCAACCGTTGCAATCGGCAACTTTCCATATAGGAGCGGCGGTTATGAAGGTCACATTATCCATTGATTCCGGGCAATCCATCGAGATTGCGCATTCGGATTTGGCGCTGATCATCGGTTGCTTGAACGATGACAGGCGTTACGGGGTTTTCTGCGCCCCGTTGTTCGACCACCCTGACGGCGAGGTTCGCAGCGCGGTGGCAGGCAAGAGATTCTTGCCGTTTGACGAGCTGGAGTGCCTGTCGCGCGACTCGAGCATTGAAGTGGTGCAGCAGGTCGCCAGTAACAGGCGCGCGTTAAAGATGTTCGAAGCGCCATTATGGCTGAAGATGATCAGCCGCGATGTCAGCGTGGCCGCCGAAATCGCGGGCAACCTGGCCAGGATACGCGAAAGCGCGCGCGGAGATGTCATTGATGCACTGTTGCATCACGCCGACCCCAGGGTGTCTGAAATTTCTAAAAACTTTGTGGTTGAAGGCGAGGAGGATGCATGGGAGGATGATCCCGTCGTCGGGGATGATCCAGAATAGGTTTGGAGGTGCCGGGTTATAAACCTGAAAACTTCAGTTGGAAGCGAACCTTCCAAGCGCAGCCCCTCACCCCCAGCCCCTCTCCCCGCCAGCGGGGAGAGGGTGGCCGCAGGCCGGGTGAGGGGTAGGTATGGCGAGCTTCATAATCAGGGGTGGCGTTTGCCATGCCTTAAGATAAAAGGCTGCGGCGGGCGCATTGCCGGGCTCCAATGCATTGCGCCCCGTTCTGCCGGAGCAATCTGCTGCGTTTCTGCTGTTTACTGATAAAGGGGGTAGATCATGGCTGGTCACGGACTTTCAAAATCTCGCATCACGGCATGGCGCCAATGCCCGAAACGCCTGTGGCTGCAAATTCACCGGCCCGAATTGCTGGAAGAGGCCGATGGAGTAAAGCAGGCCTATCGAATCGGCAATGAGGTCGGCGAGATTGCGCAACGGCTTTGCCCCGATGGCATTTTGATAGAAGATCAGGACAATCTCGCTGCCGCTCTCACGGCGACCAGATCCGCATTGGCTGCCTATCCGGATCGCCCGTTGTTCGAGGCAACATTCCAGCACAAGGGTTTGCTGGTGCGCTCAGATGTGTTGCTGCCGACCCGCAGAGGCTACCGCATGACGGAGGTGAAATCCAGCTTCAGTGTAAAGCCATACCATGTCGAGGATTGCGCCATGCAGGCCTGGGTGCTGAAACAGAACGGCATCCGGCTCGCGACGGTTGAGCTGGCGCATATTGACAAGTCATTTGTGTACCGGGGTGACGGGAATTATCACGGCCTGCTCCATTCGGTTCGGCTGGATGCGGAGATCAAGGAATTGCTGGGGCAGGTGCCAGAATGGGTCAGCGGCGCGCGCTCGACATTGGCGGGGGATGAGCCCGGCATCGAACCCGGATCGCAGTGCGATATTCCTTTCTCATGCCCGTTCAAGGCTTATTGCACGCGAGACATGGTGCTGCCGGAGGAGCCGGAATACCCGCTGGAGGTGCTTGCTGGTATAAGCGCAAAGAAGAAAGACGAATTGCGACAACTGGGGTGCCACGATGCCAGGCAGGTTCCTGCGCATTACCTGAACAAAAAGCAATTGATGATTCAACGGGCAAGCAAAACCGGCAAGCCGTCACTCGACAAGCGCGCCGCCGCGCAGGAAATGGCTGCGCTGCCTTATCCGCGCTATTACCTGGACTTCGAGACGGTTTCACCGATTATTCCCCGCTGGGATGGAACCAGTCCATCTTCCCCGCATGTTCCATTCCAGTGGTCTTGCCATATCGAGGATGCGCCGGGGGTGCTCCGCCATGAGATGTTCCTGGATGTGAGCGGCGATGATCCGCGCCGGGATTGTGCTGAATCGCTAATCAAGGCGCTGGGAAATAAAGGGCCAGTGCTGGTCTATTGGGCATCTTTTGAGAAAGGTTGTATCTCCGGATTGGCCCAAAGGTTTGCCGATCTGAAACCGGTATTGCTCGACATCAATGAGCGCATCGTGGATTTATTGCCCATGGCGCGCAGGCACTATTATCATCCGGCGATGCAAGGCTCCTGGTCTCTCAAGGCGGTTTTGCCGGCGATTGCGCCAGAGCTCGGGTATGACCAGATGGAAGTGGGGGATGGAATGCAGGCGCAATATGCCTATAGCGAGATTGTGGCGCCCGACACTGAGGATGATCGCAGGCGGGAATTGACGCAAGGGTTACGCGAATATTGCAAGCTGGACACGATGGCCATGGTTCGGCTGGCGTGGCTTTTTGAGGGGCGCAGAGCCGCCAGGGGGAACAAGTATGCCGCGCAATGACAAGCAATCCGTAGTGCTGCGCCTGTTTGAATTATTGAAGCAGCTTCCCTCGCGTGGAGCCGGCAAAACAGCCTCGGAACTGACAGATACATTGAATGATGCCGGCTACGAGATTACCAAACGACAGGTCGAACGCGACCTGAATGAACTTATGGGAGCGTTTCCGCTGGACAGGAATGACACCAGCATTCCTCACGGCTGGAAATGGGCGAAGGGCGCATCAATTGATTTGCCCGCCATGACAATACCCGAGGCATTGTCGCTGCACCTGGTGGAAGACACGATAAAACCGCTGTTGCCCGTTTCTATGCTGGAAGGGTTGGAACCTCACTTCCAGCACGCAAAAAAACAGTTGGCCGCGTTAAGCAAGGAAAACCGCAAGGCGAAATGGGCAAGCAAGGTGAGAACGGTGAGCCCGGCTTTGCCATTGCTTCCGCCCGGGATTGACTCTTCTGTTCTGGCAACGGTGCAGGAAGCATTGCTCGCCGATCAACAGATTGATGTTGATTATCACGCCATCGCATATGAGGGTGGAAAGAAAAAGCGGTTGCACCCGCTGGCCTTGGTCATTCGCGGCGCGGTGACTTATTTGATTGCAAGCACATCCGATAATGATGCGGCTCATTTGTATGCCCTGCATCGTATTCGCAAAGCCACATGCACTCACGAAGCGGTAAAGCGACCGGCTGATTTTGATCTGGACGAATATATCCAGGCGGGCGGATTGCATTTCGGAAACGGCAAAACGATACGCCTGAATGCAAAGATTTCGCAATTTCTCGCGCGCATTCTCGAAGAGACACCGCTGGCAGAAGACCAGAAATTAAAAACCGAAGGCGATCAAGTAAAACTGACGGCCACCGTTGTTGCTACCGGGCAATTAACCTGGTGGATCATGTCGTATGGCGACAACATCGAGGTGACTGCCCCGGTTGCGCTGCGGAGGGAGATCGGCAGAGCGTTGGCTGCTGCGGCAGCGCAATATGCGACGAAATCGCAAAAATAAACCACACCCGCTGCAAGCGGAGGGGTATTGGGGCAGGGTATTCTTCGGCTGGCGTCCGGCGCGCAAGGCTTCTTTGCTCAGGCCGATAGAGGCGCTGCGTTTTCGGTAAGCAGCGCGCTTCATTTTGATTAGATAGTTTTGTGCGAATCAAAGCCGCGCCCTTTGGTATACTGCCTTCCTTTCCTAAACCCCAAAATATGGAAAGCCCATTAGCACGCGATCCTTGCTGATGAAAGGGTGCATAGGAATTATTTATAATTATTCAGATTGAGGAACAAACCTATGGACAAAAATAATACCGTCGAGCAACTCAACGAGCGACTTAATCGGGATATCAACGATATCGATGCCGCTATGTCGCTGGGTAATCTGTTTTACGACAACGGGGATGCTGGGCAGGCTGTCCTCTATTATCGGCATGTGCTTGATATCAATCCGGACTTGTCGGGTGTGCGGACTGATATGGGGGCGATGTATTGGCGCAATGGAAATATCAGCCTGGCTGAAAAGGCTTTCCGCGAGGCGATTGCCCGTGATCCCGGATTCGGCCATGCCTACGTGAATCTTGGCCAGTTATTGCACAAAGCCAAAGGAAATGTCACGGAAGCACGTTCGGTGTGGCAACAACTGGTGACGTCTATCCCGGATCATGAAGTGGCAGGTAAGGCGCGAGAATTGCTGTGGGAAACTGCGACGTCGATTAACTAGTCACGCATAACCAATGCAACAACATACGTTCCAGGAACGTGTGTTGTTTGCATTGCCCGTTTACCTCGTTGCATCATTCCGGAGCTACATATGCAGCCGTTGGAACCTGTGGCAGGCATGTAATGTCTATAGCCCTGCTGACCCCGCACGGTTTGGTTGGCAAGATATTCCGGCCAATAATTGTTTGCATAATCTTGTTTGCCGGGCATAGTCTGAATTCAACCTGAAAATCTCGGTTGAAAATAACCGACAGAGGGTAAACCCTCATCCCCAGCCCTTCCCCCCCGAGGGGGAAGGGAGCAAAGCCCCTCTCCCTCGGGGAGATAACCAGCGACTTGGCGCTGTTTTCTGGCAGCCTAGCCGAATGGCTAGTAGTTCCATTAGGGGTTGGGGAGATAACCAGCCACTTGGTTGCCGCCTTTTGGCAACCTAGCAGCCTGTCTGGCTTCCCGTTAATCTCAACAACAACTCGGACTTGCCGAGCGGATTTGATCGTGATTTCATAAATTGCATTTTCAGTTTCTCATCAAACTGTTTTTGGTCGCTTGATAACGGTCATTTTCATCGCAAATCGCCTCGTTGCCGCTCAAAACTACCCCGCCAACACGAACATTCGCTTCAAATTCCACGCCATCGCGACCAGATTAAACTCGCCGCTGACGTTTTCCAATCCCCGCAACGAGAATTGCCGGAATCCCAGTATCGCCTTGATGATGCCGAACACCGGTTCCACCGTGCATTTGCGTTTCGCATAGAGTGCCCGCCCCGCCATCGTCAGCAGCAAATGGCGCATCTTCTCGACCTCCGTGGCATCCGCCGATAGTGGCGGCGGCTCGGTGAATCGCGCCATCGGGTCGGGGTGGTGTTCCTCGCGCTTCACCGCGATCAACGGGGTGATTTTCTGTTCGCCGCAGGCATTGACGTTGGCCTCCGAGAAATAACCCGTGTCCGCGACCAGATTGCCGGGCTTGCCCAGCTCGACCGGCAATGCCTTGAGCTGTTCGAGTATCGGTTCGACTTGCTGCTTGTCGTTGCACGCCTGCACGGTGTTGCTCGTCACGATCAGCATGCTGTCCATGTCCACCGCAATCTGGCTGTTGTAGCACTGGTCGAACCCGCCGTCGGATACTTTCATGATGCGCGATTCTTCGTCGGTGAGGTTGATCTGGTCTTTGTCCTGCGCGCCTTCCACAGGGGGAGCAGGAGGTTTGCCCCGAGGTTTGTTTCCGCTTTCCTTTGCCTTCGCTTCGCGCTTGGCAAGCTTGGCCTGGTAGTCGGCTTGCTCTTGCTCGAACCGTTCTTTGGCGCGCTCTTCGATCTTGGCTTTAGCCCCGGCGATAGCCTTGAGGCGATCTTCGCGGCGGGCGATCTCGTCGGGCAGGTTCATGCCGTCCGGTATCTTCTCGTTGTCCGCCGCTTCGGCCAGCTCCATGAGCTTCTTTACTTCGCATTTCAGTTGTTCTTCCAGCTTATTGATGTGCCCGTAACTCATGGCGCTGTGTTTGGATGCGTTGGCTTTGATCTTGCTGCCGTCCAGCGCGATGTTGCCGAGGTTGAGCACGCCCAGGGTGCGGGCGATCAACAGGACTTGCACCATCAGCCCTTCGATCTCTTTCAGGAACCGTTTGCGGAAGGTGTTCAGCGTGTTGTGGTCGGGGTGCTCGTCTGCGGCCACAAAGCGGAAGGCGACCGAATCGTAGGTGGCGTTTTCCAGCTTGCGGCTGGAGAACACGCCCGTGGCGTAGCCGTAAACCAGAACGGACAGCAGCAATGCCGGGTGATACGGATCGCTCCCGCTGGTGCCGTAGGCGCGTTCCATGGGCTTCAGGTCCAGCTGATCGACAATCTCAACAACAAATCGCGACAAGTGATGCTCCGGTAGCCAGTCGCTCATCGAAGGCGGGAACAGGTAGTTCATGTCACGTTTGATCGGCTTGAAGCGGCTCATGGAATTATATTCAACTTATTGATTAACAAGCGTAATTATACCGCACCGCAACTGTAATTTGTTGGTTGTTTACGATATTTTTTATCGTGGAAGCCAGACAGGCTGCTAGTGGAATGGCTAGTAGTTCCATCAGGGAGAAGCTGCACCGATATTGATTCCCCTGTAAATTGCATGTCCACAACTGAGGAATTTAGGTTCAAGGAGCTAAAACATGAAAAAATATGCTTGGATATTTCTTGGCGCTGCTTCACTTCTTGCTGTTTGCACACAGATTGCCGGAGCGGCTGAGCTTGAGCACACGGCTATCTCAAAAAGAGTAATAAAGGAAACCGAGAAAAAATTCGGCCTGGAAGCAGCCAACCGGGTTATTGCCTGGAATGATCTGGTTAATAACAACAAGAACAAGCCAGTTGCCGAGAAACTGGCGCTAACCAACGATTTTTTCAACCGAATTCCCGTCAGATCGGAAAAGGATCTTTGGGATCACCCCCACTGGTCCACACCCTTCGAGATGTTGCAACGCAATGCAGGCAGCCAAGCGGATCATGTGATTGGAAAATACGTTACGCTGGAAGCATTGGGGGTCAGCATAGATCAAATGAAAATCACTCACGTCCATTCCATGAAATCGTCCGATATGTCATATATGGTGCTGACCGTCCAATCCAAACCCGGCGTTATGCCTTTGGTGCTTGATACTTTGGAGGCTGAGATTAAATCGGCCAGCGAGCGCAATGATCTGTTTCCGGAGCACAGCATAAACGATAGTGGATTGTGGCTTTCCAAAGAGCAAAAAGATGGGCGCAGCGATGCACAGGAGGAAGCTTATAAACATGTGGAGTTATGGAATGAAATGAATGCCCGTATGGATAAAGAGCTCTTGTCGGCTGATGATCCAGCATCAATGTGGTAATACCTGAAATAGAGGCAAGCAATAAATCCTTGAAGTTCTGAAGTAGCTGCGTTCTGCTGCCCCGGATTGACCGGTATGAGATTTCTAAACACGCCCTGATGCTGAGCAAACTCAATCCCATACAACGCGAGGCGGTAAAGTATCTTGATGGCCCGTTGCTGGTGCTCGCCGGGGCGGGCAGCGGCAAGACGCGAGTCATCACCCACAAGTTGGCTTATCTGATCGAGCAATGTGGCTACGCGCCGCGCAACATCGCCTCCATCACTTTCACCAACAAGGCCGCAAACGAGATGCGCGAGCGCGTGGGCAAGCTGCTCACCGGGCGTGATGCCAAGGGGTTGACCATCAGCACCTTCCACGCGCTGGGCATGCAAATCCTGCGCATGGAAGCCGATCTGCTCGGTTACAAAAAACAGTTCTCGATTTTTGACAGCGCGGATACGGCAAAAATTATCAGCGAGTTGTCAGGCGCGCCGGACAAGCAGGAAATCCGCATCGCGCAAAGCGTCATCTCCAACTGGAAAGCATCGTTCACTTCACCCGAGCAGGCGTTAAACCAGGCAGAAAATGAAATGCAACAGCACACGGCGCGGCTCTATGCGCGCTATCAGGAGACGTTGCGCGCCTACCAGGCTATGGATTTCGACGACCTGATCCGCCTGCCGGTGGAACTGTTCAAAAACTTTCCCGAAGCCCTGCTGCGCTGGCAGCAACGCTTCCGCTATCTGCTGATAGATGAATACCAGGACACCAACGATTGCCAGTACCAGATGACCCGCCTGCTGGCGGGCAGCCGCGCCGCGCTGACTGCGGTGGGCGACGATGACCAGGCGATCTACGCCTGGCGCGGGGCGAGCACCGAAAATTTGCACAACCTGCAAAACGACCACCCGAACTTGAAGGTCATCAAGCTGGAACAGAACTACCGCTCTTCGCAGCGCATCTTGAGCTGCGCCAACCACCTGATATGCAACAACACCAAACTGTACGAGAAAAAACTGTGGAGCGAACACGGGCCGGGCGACCCGATCCGCGTGTTCGCCGCCAAAGACGGGGAGAACGAAGCCGAGTCCGTGGTGATGCGTTTACTGGGGCACAAGTTCGAGCACCGCACGCGCTTTGCAGATTACGCCATCCTGTACCGCAGCAACCACCTGTCGCGCGTCTTCGAAGAACAGTTGCGCGCGCAGAAAGTGCCCTACACGGTCAGCGGCGGCACTTCGTTTTTCGACCATGCGGAAATCAAGGACATCACCGCCTACCTGAGGTTGATCGCCAACACCGACGACGATCCGGCTTTCATCCGCGCCATCACTACGCCCAAACGCGGCATCGGCAACCAGACCCTGGAAAAACTTGCGACCTACGCTGCCGAGCGCAACATCAGCCTGTTTGCGGCCGCATTCGAAAGCGGTATCGCGCACCGGATTCAAGAGCGGCAATATGAAGATTTGCTGACGTTCTGCAATTTCATCAACCGCATGGAAGCGCGCGCAGAAAAGGAAGCGTGTGCGCCGGTGCTGGCGGATTTGATGAGCGCCATAGATTATGAAGCGTGGCTGTTCGACAGCCATGAGCCGCGCCAGGCCGAAACAAAATGGGCCAACGTGCAGGATTTCACCGGCTGGATCAAGCGCAAATCGGAAGCGGACGAAAAAAACATGAACGCGATGACGCAGACCATCGCCCTGATCAACCTGCTCGATTCGCGCGAACAGGAAACCGATGCGGTCATCCTGTCCACACTGCATGCCGCAAAGGGACTGGAATTCGGGCACGTGTTTCTGGTCGGCGCGGAAGAAGGCATCCTGCCGCACCACCAGAGCGAGCGACCCGATCAGATCGAAGAAGAACGCCGCCTGATGTATGTCGGCATCACCCGCGCGCAGCGCTCGCTGCAAATCAGCTATTGCACCAGGCGCAAACTCGGCAAGGAATGGCGGGCCTGTGAGCCCAGCCGTTTCCTGCAGGAATTACCTGCGGGCGAGGTGGTTTATTCGGGCGCGCTGCCCGCAGGTGGCGCACCCGCAATAAGCAAGGACGACGGCATGGCAAAACTGGCACGGCTGAAGGCGATGCTGGGGTAAGTTCATCAAGCGTAGCCCGGATGCAGGCCGAAGGCCGGAATCCGGGAGGTGTGTGGGACATACCCAGAACACCCCGGATTCCACTGCGTTCCATCCAGGCTACGCTCGCTTTTCATTCTCGGTGAGCGGCAACCGCGCAAGCATCGCGGCAACATGCCAGCGCACTTCCTTTTGTTCGATCCGGCTGTATTCTTCGAGCAGCGTGCGTTTGTATGGCCGCAGATATTCCGGATGCTGGACGGTGACCTTTTCAGCAGCATCGGCGCAACGTATACGGACCAGCGGGTCATTGAGTGCGATCCCGGAGATCAATACATCGAACAAACCCGGCTGCTCCAGCACCATGGCGGCTACTTCATTTGATCTGCCGATGGAGCGCCGGTCGCCGCCTTGCAGCATCTTCAGAATCGCGTGCACGCTGCCTCCTATGTTATTAACGCATCGGTTGCCTGATGACGGTTTTCCACTTTGCTGGAGCGGCCTTGCGGATGTCGCTCAAATAAATTTCGTGATGCTTGCCGTACAGCTTGCAGCCATAGCCTTCAATGAACTGATGCACCTTGGCGATGTTGGGTCCCTCTTCGTTGAACGGGCCGATGTGCATGATCTGCGCGCATTTCCCTTCATCAAATGACTCGAAACGCACTCTGGAAATAGCCACAGGATTCTTTTTCTTTTTTTCTTCAGCGATGGCATTATCCACCATCGCCCGAGTGATGAATTCCGGCTGCGCGATCATCGCCGTCCATAGCCAGTTGGATTTATCTTCGGTAGTAAATTTGCTCATGTCGTCTGCCCACCACAGCCCTTCCAGCGGCATCACGCCGTAGTCGATCGCCAGTGCGCCTTTCTTGACCATGAACTTGATGGTGTAAGCAGTGGCGAACAATGCGGCGATCGCATCGGCAAATTCCTGCGAGGTGTTCGGGTCGCCCTTGCCGTCCACCATCAGGAAGTTCATCGTAGGCACGTCTATCTGTTCTACATCCTTGGTGGATGGCTGATACAGGTGTTTCAGCGTTTTCTTCAGGTCGAGTTTTCCCATGGTCTTTCTCCAAGCAAAAATTACAGTCTAAGGAAACGCTGATTTAATCCGTTCGTGCTGAGCGTAGCTGGTGCAACCGGCGAAGCCTGTCCCGAGCTGTGCCGAAGGGTCGAAGCAATTTAACTGCGGAAAATAGGGTGATTGATTTCGGCCCCGCAGCAGTTAATTGTCAAGACGGGCATTGCGTGTCTCCGGCAGAAAAACCAAACCAATGACAAAGGCTGCCGTCAGCAATCCTACCGGATACCACATGCCGGATAACGCATTTCCGGCTTTCACGCTGAGCAGTGTAATCATGAACGGCGACAAGCCGCCTATCCAGCCTGCGCTGAGGTTGTGGGGCAGCGCAACTGCCGTGTAGCGTGTGCGCGCCGGAAATAATTCGGCCAGCGTGGCGGTTTGCGGCCCGGTGATGAGCGCGACGGCAATGACCGGGATGAGCAATAGCAGCAATATCATTACCCGGTCTGCCTGGCGCGAATCGGCCTGTTCTGTCCAGCCCTCGGCCTTCAACATCTGCGTGAGCGCCGCTGGTTGATAGCCGGTAACTTCGCTCTTGCTTCCGATACGCACCAAGGTGCTATTCGGTGCCTGTACGGGATAAAGCGTGTATGAAACACCCAGTTTGGCGAGCAATTGCTGATTGCGCTCGCAGTCGTTGCGCGTAGAAGTGAACGGGTCGTAGGCGCAGGATTCACCGTACAGCGCCACCGGCACCTCGCGGTTGAAACGCTCCAGCGCCGGGTTGCCGTAGTGCATCAGGCCCTTGAACACGGGAAAGATGGACAGGCTACCGAGCAGCAACCCGGCCAGCAACACCGGCCTGCGGCCAATGCGATCCGACAGCCAGCCAAAAAAAATGGTCAGCGGGAATAGCAGAAGGGTGCCCAGCATCACCAGTGTTCCGGCCAGTTGCGGATCGAGCCTGACCACGCTTTTCAGATACACATTGGCGTAAACTTGGGACGAAAAAAACAGCAGCGAACCGCCTGCGGAAATGCAGGAAAACAATAGCGCCATACGGCCGAGCGTGTGGGGATTGGATAAACATTCACGCAGCGGCGCTTTCGACAGGGCATGCTTTTCGCGCAAGTGCAGGAACACCGGCGACTCGAACATGTTCACCCGGCTCTTGAGCGAGATCAGCAACAATATGATGGAAAGCAGGAATGGTACGCGCCATCCCCAAGCCTGGAAATCGGCGGCACTCAATAGCGATTGCAGCAATACCACCTGCAATGTGGAGGCCAATATGCCCAGCGGCCCCATCAGTTGCAGCACGCTGGTATAAAACCCCCGCTTGCCGGTTGGGGCATGCTCGGTAAGATACACTGCCGCGCCGCCGATTTCGCCGCCGACCGCAAATCCCTGCAACAGGCGCAACACCAGCAACAATGCGGGAGCCAGCAAGCCGACTTGTTCGTACGTCGGCAATAATCCAACACAGAATGTCGCCAGTCCCATGAGCACAATAGTGGCGATGAAAACCGGGCGGCGGCCATGCTTGTCACCCAGCGACCCGAACAGGGCTGCACCGAGCGGACGCACCAGCATTCCAACACCGAAGGTAGCCAGGCTCGCCAGCAGCGCGGCGACCGGATTCTCCTGGGGAAAAAACAGCGTGCTGAAATAGGTGGCCAGCGAAGCGAAAGTGAGGAAGTCATACCATTCCAGGAATGTGCCAAAACAGGCTGCAATGGCTACCTTGCGCTGGATGGTGCCAGGAGTATTTTGGGTGGGCATGGTTAACTTGCGTTTGGAATAAGTCTGGCGGCTGGATGTTCCGGTTGATGGATGTTAGCGGACAGCAAGCAAAGACGGGTTGCCCGTGGATCCGCCAATTTGCAATGCAACAGATCCCATTGCGGTGCGCATCGCCAAATCAGCCGAAGCTTTTCCGGATAATTGTTGCTTGGTAATATCCAGTGCGCCCGCTGCATTCAATACACCCGCGCTCATTTTAACCTGCCTGAAGTGATAGGCCTCGTTGGCATAAGACATGTCACCGCTTAATTCATCAAAGCGCGTACGGCCACCCGACAAGCCATTTTTACTGCGCAATCGTGTGGTTTCAATAAAATCCATGCCGTTTACAACACCTCTCTTAATGACAAAAATCCCATCCATAACTGCCGTATCAGTTAACTTCTCCAAGCTTGCTGCATGCATCTGGAAATGTGCTCTGCCATCCAGGTCGCCGCCCAATAGCGTGCTGATGTTTTGCATGGCGATGGTATTGGCCACCAGCGTTCCCTGAACATCCCAATCTTGTCGCCAGTTGATACGCGCATCGCCCAGCAGCATACCGCCAAAGATATGTGCGTCCAGGTCGGTAATCACAAATTCGTCATCGGCCAATTCACCCTTGGCAATCAATTCATCGAAATCCCAATTTGGCAACAATGGCAACGCACTGCCATGCACCGTGATTGTCATCTGCAATTTATTCCCCGGCGTGGCGTTTAAGTCCAGCGCAAATTTATTACCCTCTGCATTCAAGTTGGCTTGGGTAAAATCTCCGGCCTGATTGAAATTCAGTTTGCCGCCGATATCTGATAATTGAATACCATCCGCCTCCAGCCTGCCTTGGCTCAGTTCAATACGGGCAATCTGATACTGTGCCCCGGCGGCAACTTGTCGCAACCAAGTGGATACTGGCTGCAACGCTGCGCCGTTAACCAGCACGCCTTGCAACTCTAGGCTGGCAATCGGCCTCTCGGCAGAAAATAATTCAGGGAAGGTAAAATTCACCCGGGCGCGCTGCACCTGAATTTGTTTTCCGTCGCCGATAGACACATCGTTTAATTCGAGTCGCGGTGTGGGAAATAAATGTCCCGCCAAGTGGCCGATATGTGCCGGTTGTTTCAATCTGCTTGCCAGCAACTGTTCGATTTCCGTTACATAGCCCTGCATCGGCAACAGATACGGAGCGGCAAACACTGCGACCAGTATCACCACAAATAAGCCCGCAACTATCTTGCCCCATGGAACCGGCCTGCGGCTGGCTTGTGTAGCCGGTATGTTTTTTGCAGCTTGCAGCAGCAGGTGGTGTTGCTGTTGTACGGTACTATCCGCATTGGCGGTTTTGTTAGCGAGTTGCTCCAAAAATGACACCATCTCCGGGCGGATGGAGGTTTCCGCAGCACGCAAATTTGCCAAAATGCCGGAGTATTTGTCGAATACCCGTGGTGCATAATCCTCAAGTACAGCGGCCTTGTCCCATACGTCCTGCTTTGCGGCTGGAGGGTGCAGGATAGAGTGAACCAGATTCAAGAATATTATTTCTGATGCAACTTCGGGAGGAAATCCGGCGCGGTACCCGCGTTTATTAACCATCAACTCCAAAAAATAGTCGTCGAGTTCGGATGAATCCCAGAGCAACATAATCTTCGCAAGCACCCGTGGATATTTGCTCGCCAGAACGTGTGGGTAATATTTCTCATTTCCACCCAGGATTTTCAGAAGTCTCGGATCCATATCGGTTGGGTTATTAATTTGGTTTGCGCGATGTTTTGTTTGGGCGATCTATGGCTTCTGCGTGAAACAGGGTCTGATGCAGCCAAGGGCAGTATTGTTGGCTCTACCATCATTGTTCTTGAACCATCTACATTAATCCTCATGCCGCCAGTGACGAATGATGAGCTGCAGGCTTTGCGCGCCATTGTACTCATTGACACACAGGCTGTACACAGCGTGTATTTGTTCGGGCAGAGGTTCGTTTTGCCCAAACAGCATGGCCTCGACAAGCTTGCCTTGCGCGCTCAAATGCGGCTCTGATACTGTTGTAGGCTGATATTTATTGTTGTGGAGAAGGCTGCTGCCCGGTTGCTCCCGCAATTGGCCGGATGCACCAGTGCCGAAAGGTCGCCGCGCAACTGCACGAGGCACACCGGCTCCCCCAGTGTCCGGAGTAACGTACCGCAACTGCAGCTTGAGATGTTTTTCACCCACCACGCGCTGGCTTTGCACGATGAACGCGCCCTCGAAAGCGGGTTGCGGGAACCCTTGCCCCCATACCTGTTGCTCCAGGCCGCGCGCAATCTCCAGTGAAAAGTCGGATGGCATGAGCGGGCCGTCGGTCTCGATAATCTGGGTGAGGTCGGCGGGGGTCAGCAGGCTTTGCACGATGGCCTCAAAGGCGGATCGGAATTCTTCGAAATGCTCTTCCCGGATGCTGACGCCCGCCGCCATGGCATGGCCTCCAAATTTTTGCAGCAAGTGCGGATGGCGTTTGGATACAAGGTCGAGAGCATCCCGCAAATGCAGGGCGGGAATACTGCGCCCGGAGCCTTTGATTTCTCCGTTGGCAGAACGTGCAAAGGCGATGACGGGGCGATGAAAGCGATCTTTCAGGCGCGAGGCGAGGATGCCGATTACGCCTTGGTGCCACGCCTCGTCGAACATAGTGAGGCTGCTGCTGAAGGGTCGCTGCGCAGCAGCGGGGTCACCCTCGCGGGGGGAGCTATCAATTGGATTGATTTGTTCCAAAGCGGCCAGCGCGCTGTCCTGCATGTCAGCTTCTATGGCGCGCCGCTCGCGGTTGAGCGTATCCAGTTGGGCCGCGATCTTTACCGCCTCAGCGGCATCATCACTGAGCAAGCAAGCGATGCCGAGGCTCATATCGTCCAGCCTGCCTGCCGCATTCAGGCGCGGCCCGACGACAAAGCCCAGTTCATAAGCGGATGCTTGTGCATATTTTTTCCCAGCCACCTGCAACAGCGCGTTGATGCCGCAACAAGCGCGTCCGGCGCGGATGCGTTGCAATCCTTGCTGAACCAGAATCCGATTGTTCTCATCCAGCTTCACCACGTCCGCCACCGTGCCCAAGGCCACAAGGTCGAGCAGGGTGGCAAGGTTAGGTTCCCCTCTCCCTCCGGGGGAGGGGTTAGGGGTGAGGGAGGGTTGTTGCGCGACAAAAGCGCCCCGAGCACGCAGTTCGGCGCGCAGTGCCAGCAGCACATAGAAAATTACACCGGCACCCGCCAGATTTTTGCTGGGAAAATCGCAGCCCGGCTGGTTGGGGTTGACGATGCAAAGCGCATCCGGAAGAGCGTCGCCGGGCAGGTGGTGGTCGGTGACCAGCACTTGCATACCCAGCCGGTTGGCCTCGGCCACACCTTCCACGCTGGCGATACCGTTGTCCACCGTAACCAATATGTCCGGTTTGCTCTCGGCAGCCAGATGCACGATCTCTGGCGTCAAACCGTAGCCATACTCAAAGCGGTTGGGTACGATGAAATCCACATGCGCACCGAATGCGCGCAAGCCGCGCAAGCCAATAGCGCAGGCTGTGGCGCCGTCGGCATCGTAATCCGCAACGATCAGCAGCCGGCGTTGCGCGGCGATGGCATCGGCCAGCAACGCGGCCATTTTTTGCGCGTTCTTCAGTTGCATATAGGGCAACAGGCGGCTCAGGCCGGTTTCCAGTTGCGCTGTTTCAGTAATGCCGCGTGCCGCATAAATGCGTGCGAGCAGAGGCGCGATGCCCGAGCTGGCAAGACGTTGCGCTACGTCTTCCGGGTAGGAGCGTGGGGCCGATAATTTCTCGCGTGGAGCGATGTTGGGCATGTCGTCAGTGTGGTGCCATGCAGGGCGTGCCAGTGTAACAGAGGCGGCGCATTCTCGTTTTTTGTGGGTGTTTAGGGTAGGCTCAGGGCGCACGGAGCAATTTATTGCAAAATTCAAAACCAAATGGCTCAACATGAAATGCACTTCAACACCCTACATTCATTTTGCGAAAACGAGCCCAGAATGTGGAATGGATGCAACAATGTGAATATACTTCGCCAGCCGTGCATGGTTTGAATGCCGATTCTGTCCAGCATACTCAAGGTAATGAATATCTCAAATGTCCGACGACCAAAATCAGCCGCAAACAGTTTCAGCGCCGCCGCCCATTGCCCCTAAAAAATTCCTGACCAATCAGGGCGACAACACCTTGAGCAAGCGGCTTGAGAAAATCCTGCCGCTGACGCATGACTTCGATTGCCTTGTCGGTTACTTTTTTATCAGCGGGTTTTTCCGGCTCTATCCAGTGCTGGAGCCGGTAAAAAATATCCGCATTCTCATTGGCTTGATGAATGAGCAGGTCATACATGGCTTGATCCAGATTGCCAAAGACTCACCGGAAGAAAATCCCCCATCCACTGCTGAGGTTAAAAATACCTTCGGCGGGATGTTGCGCAAGGAATTGGTTGAGGCGCAGGATTCGCTTGCCATCGAGACCGGCATCCAGAAGTTTATCGAGTGGATTCGGTCGGGCAAGCTGGAGGTAAAACTGTATCGGGAGCAGAACATCCACGCCAAAATTTACATCATGACCCCCGAGCAGGCCACACCTGACGTGCATCACGGCTACGTCATTACCGGGTCAAGCAACTTGTCCCATAGCGGGCTGGAAGGGAATCTGGAATTCAATGTCCTGCTCAATGAGCCGGAGGAACACGACTACGCGCTGCATCGTTTCAACGAGCTTTGGGCGGAGGCCGTGGATGTGAAGGATGTCCACGAGACCATTATTGATGCGGTGGAAAAAGAATCGCCCTTTGCCTTTTTTACCCCGCACGAACTCTACCTCAAGTTTCTGGCGGAATATTTCCGCGACTATCTGGGCGACCGCTCCAAGCTGACACTGGGAATGCTGCCGCAAATATTTCGTTTATGCTGCACATTGCAGTATTTCTGCAGAACACATCCAGTAGTAAGACTGTATTAACCAAGGGTTCCCAAAAAATGGCTCGCTCCACCGTCCACTACGCGGACAAAGAAACAAACAACATCCTCAAGAAGCTGCACAACAAGCTGCGGCCTGCCGGTACGCCGGTGCAGCGGGTGGAATACATCATCGAGCTGCTGTTGTTGCGCATCTTCGAGGTGAAGCTGGTGCAAGACCCGGAGTACGAACAGTTGCGCGGCGCGTTTGCCGGTGACAATGAGGCGCGGCTATTCACTTCATTGTTGAGCCTGCCCAATGACCAAATCCTGACTGCGCTCAATTCGCGCTTTTTCCCTTTCTATGCCCGTATCCTCAGTGAAGCGCGCAAAGTCTGGCAGGGTATGCGCTGACCGAGGAAGAGCAGAAGGACTTTCCCGGTAGCAAGTCCATCAAGCCGGATTTCGTGTTGCAGGATATGTAGGGGTTTTCTCTAGCGGTGATCGAGAACAAGCTGGACGATCCGGCGAAAGCGTTGCCCAAGCTGCGGCTAAAATACAGCCGCGTGTTGAAACCTCGATTTCTTTATGCCTGTGCGGCGGATGGTGCGGGCGGACTGAAAGTGCTGTTTTTTGACCTCGCTTGGCGCGGGGTGGATGCGGCTGATTTTCGTGTGGTCGATAGCTTTATGTCATTGACAGACATGAAACTGAAGATTGAGCAGGACAAGCTGAAGCGGCAGGAACAGGAAATATGCATCGACACGATGCTGGCTGGCGGCTTTGATCCGGCGGCAGGCAAGGAGCGCGCTTATCAATTGACCTGCATCCTCATACTGCTCAACCTTTACCGCGAGGGCAAGATGAAGATGCTGGTTCACATGGCGACCGGCTTGGGCAAGACGCGGACGATGGTCGCGCTGGTCAAAGCGTTGCTTGAACATGCGCTGGCCAGGCGCATCTTGTTCGTGGTGGATAATGGTGGCGGCGGTGGGGGCGGCGGTGGAGTTGATGGCATTCTGGATAATCCTGATCCCGCGAGCCTGATTCAGCGCGTGCAGATTACCGAGGACGGCATCAAGATCATTGATAACATCCCCATTGCCAAGGCACGCGAACTGTTCGAGGAAGGCGTTAAATCAACGATGGATCCGCGCATCGCCCTGCTGCGCCGCAAGGCTTGGGAAGACAAGGATTACCAGCCGACAGAGGAAGAACTTTCTCTTATCAAGGAATGGGCGGCAGCACCCGACGTGATTTTGACCGAGGAGCAATTGCAACGGATTTACGAATACCCCGCCGGATCGGTTTGGGATTTCTTCTTGGCGGTGCTGGGCGTCAAAAAGATACCAACCACGCGGGAACTTATCGAGGCGGGTTTTGAAAGCTATCTGGGGCTATACAACTTCACCGATGAGCAGGCCAAGGCACTCCGCAAAATCAAGGATGTGTTCGTCGCCAACCTTTCATCACGCGGTCGGGTTGACCTCGACACGATTTTCGCCGACCCGATTTATGCACGGCTGATTGGCGACTTTGAAGAGATCAACCGCAAGTTCGACGGTAAGTTGCGAGAGGTGGTTGATGATATGCAGGGTAGTTTTCGAAAGGCGGCGTAGGGAAGGATGCGCACAACTGACTGTTTCATATTCGCCTAAACCAGTTCAATACCGACTGTGATAAATGAAGGCGAGATTTTTCGTGTTGGGCTGACGCGATTGCACTTGGGCGGAGCCAAGAAGGTACGTGTTGTGGCTGCTTGGGCTGCTGCGGCGACGAAAGCACGTTAATCGAAGCCGCCCGCTAATGTTCACTTTTCACCGCCAAACGTTCATTAAACAGGGGGAGCGACATGACCCGTAAAAATATCTCTTCGGCATCCGCCATGCAAGATTTGCTTGGCCAGTTGCGCGCGCTGATCGCATCAGCCAGAACCCAAGTGCTGCGTTCGGTTGATGTCATTCAGGTGCAAACCTGCTGGGAGATCGGGCGGCATATTGTCGAATTTGAGCAGGGCGGCGCTGCGCGCGCGAACTATGGCAGCAAGCTGATTCCTAACCTGGCGGCGACTTTGACCGCAGAATTTGGCAAGGGGTTTGATAGCTCTAACCTGCGCAAGATGAGGCAGTTTTTTCTTTACTTCCCAATTCGAGACGCAGTGCGTCCCGAATTAAGCTGGACGCATTACCGCATTTTATTGCGGGTGGAAGATGAGCAAGCCCGGCGTTGGTATATGAACGAAACCGCCGAGCAAAACTGGGCAAGCCGCGCGCTGGAGCGGCAGATCGGCACGCTGTATTACGAGCGTTTGCTGGTGAGCCAAGACCGCGAGCCGGTGCAGGCGGAAGCTCTGGCGCAGATTGCGCCGTTGCAAAAATATCCACGCGAGTTTGTGCGTGACCCGGTGTTGCTGGAGTTTTTGGGGTTACCCGAAACTGGCCGCTTGCTGGAGGCGGACTTGGAGCAGGCGTTGATTGATAAGCTGCAAAGCTTTTTGCTTGAGCTGGGCAAGGGGTTTGCATTTGTGGCACGCCAGCAACGTATCAGTACCGACACCAAGGATTTTTACATTGACTTGGTGTTTTACAACTATCTGCTCAAATGTTTTGTGTTGTTTGAATTGAAGTCAGGAGAGCTAACCCACCAAGACATTGGTCAGTTGGATATGTATGTGCGCATGTATGACGACTTGCGCCGTAGCGAGGATGACAACCCGACAGTGGGCATTATTCTCTGCGCAGGCAAGGATACCTCGGTAGTAAAGTATTCCGTGTTGCACGAGAACGAGCAATTATTCGCCAGCAAATATCGTTTGATTCTGCCTTCAGAAGAAGAGCTGCGTGCAGAGTTGGAGCGCGATCAGCAGTGGTTGGCGCAACGCACAGAATAATGCCCAGCTCTCGCCTCTCCCCCGCCAAAGACCAGCAAGTGATTGTCGTTTGCGATTCTGCCGCGATCAACCTCGTCAGGTACGCACATGCACAAGAGCGCACCTAATCTGGCAGTTAAGCGGGACTGCGCAAAAACCCGCGTAGGGCGCAATAACCAACTGGCATTGCGCCGTATGTATCTGTTCATCCGGCGCAATGCGCTTCGCCCTTCGACCTCGCTCAGGACAAGCTTATAGACGCACTACACCTTACGTGATTCGACACTCACCACGGAGACTATTATGACTACCCAACGCATTGCCAACCAGCATCACGCGACATTCGATAGCATCCGCCAGCAAGATACTGCGGGTAACGAATATTGGTCTGCGCGTAAGCTTGCCAAGGTGTTGGAGTATTCGGAGTATCGGCACTTTCAGCCTGTCATTGAGCGGGCTCGGGAAGCTTGCCAGAACAGTGGATATGCGGCAGCAGACCATTTCGAGGATATCCTCGAAATGGTCGATATTGGCTCGGGGGCGAGGCGTGAATTACCCGATGTCAGGCTGTCGCGTTATGCCTGCTATCTGATTGTACAAAACGGTGATCCATCCAAATCGGTCATCGCTAATGGGCAAACTTATTTTGCGATGCAGACGCGACGGCAGGAGTTGCAGGATAACGAAAAGTTTGCTCAGTTATCAGAAGATGAAAAGCGTTTGGCTAACCGCTAATGCCCATCTCTCGCCTCTCCCCAGCCCAAGACCAGCAAGTGATTGTTGTTTGCGATTCTGCCGCGATCACCGCTGGCGATATATCGGTAGTGCTGTCCGCGCTTAAAAGCCTGTCCAGCGACCGCTCTTCCGCCATAAGCGCCGAGGGCGCGGTCACGCTGGTGTTCTACGGCTACGACGATGATCCCCGCGAACTTGAGGCCATCCCGGAAGTGCGGGCATGGTTTGCCAAGCTGTTTGAGGCATGGCCGTATTGGTCTTTCTTCGCCAGCCGCATAGACCAGACCGTGCCGCTCGTCCTTACGCTGTTGCTGTCCGGTGAAGCCGTGGCCGGTGAACCGGGCATGGTCGGGTGGAGTTTCGATCTGGACGAATTGAAGCCGTTGCTGCTGGAAATGTTCGGCCACCAGAACGAGCTAATCGAAAGGCTGGAAATCGGCGAGGACGTGAACGTGCGTATTACCCACGACTTCCTTGAGGCAGTGCAGGCGTTCTTTAACTAAACCAGCATTCGCCGCTCAAAAACCTCTCTTCGTTTTTGTAGTTGTTTGGGGTAGAATCCAGCCCGTTTCGTAAGTCAGGTAAAGGGAAATCGTGGCATTGATTGTTCAGAAATATGGCGGCACTTCGGTAGGCAGCGCGGAACGCATCAAGAGCGTGGCGCGCCGCGTGGCGAAATACAAGGCGCAGGGCCATCAGGTGGTGGTGGTGGTTTCCGCGATAAGCGGCGAGACCAACCGCCTGATTGCGCTGGCCAAGGAAATCCAGGCGCAACCCGACCCGCGCGAGCTCGATGTGGTGGTTTCCACCGGCGAGCAGGTGACTATCGGCCTGGTGTCCATGGCGTTGATGGAACTGGGGCTGAAAGCCAAAAGCTATACCGGCGCACAGGTCAGGATTCTCACCGACAGCGCCTTTACCAAGGCGCGCATTCTCAGCATTGATGAACAGAGAATCCGCGCCGATCTGGCCAACAACTATGTGGTGGTGGTAGCGGGTTTTCAGGGTATGGACGAGGACGGCAACATCACCACCCTCGGGCGCGGGGGTTCCGATACCACCGGGGTGGCGATTGCTGCGGCGCTGCGCGCCGACGAATGCCAGATATATACCGATGTGGATGGGGTATATACCACCGACCCGCGCGTGGTGCCGGAAGCGCGCCGCCTGAAAAGCATCACCTTCGAGGAGATGCTGGAAATGGCCAGTCTCGGTTCCAAGGTGCTGCAAATTCGCTCGGTCGAGTTTGCCGGAAAATACAAGGTCAAATTGCGTGTGCTCTCCAGCTTCGAGGAAGAAGGCGATGGCACGCTGATTACTTTTGAGGAAGACAATAAAATGGAACAGGTGATTATTTCAGGCATAGCATTCAACCGCGACGAAGCCAAGATTACCGTGCGGGGCGTGCCGGACAAACCGGGCATCGCATATCAGATACTCGGTCCGGTGAGCGACGCCAATATTGATGTGGACATGATCATCCAGAACGTCAGCATAGACGGTTCCACCGATTTCTCCTTTACCGTGAATCGCAACGAATTCGACAAGGCGATGGGTATCCTGAAAAATCAGGTGCAGAAAAATATCGGTGCCCGCGAAGTGATCGGCGACAGCAAGACTGCAAAGGTGTCGGTGGTCGGCGTCGGCATGCGCTCGCATGTGGGCATCGCCAGCAAGATGTTCCGCACCCTGGCGGAAGAGGGTATCAACATCCAGATGATTTCCACCTCGGAAATTAAAATCTCTGTGGTCATTGACGAGAAGTACATGGAACTGGCTGTGCGCGTGCTGCACAAGGCGTTTGATCTGGAGAAAGAGGCCGTATAGCCGGGTTCGAGTTCCTCAAGGGAAAGAATTTATGGAACCGATCGAATCTGACACTATTGATCCCAGCTTTAATCCAAAGTAAATAACATGCTATTTGGCAACATAGTTACCAGAATTTCCAAGATGGGCATTGCATTAAGCGTTGTGACGACCTTAACGCTTGTAAGCTGCGGAGGGGGCGGTGGTTCATCTAGCAACTCACCTACGCCTGCCGAAATTGCAGCAATTACGCCTGCCCAAATTGCCACCTACACTGGCTCGCAAATTATTGCACTAGGCACTAATTTTCAATATCTCAGTGATGCCGCCCTGGGCGCGCTATCTGCGACGCATGTTTTTAACGTTACCTCAGCACAGATTTTAGTATTGACCCCAGCGCAGGTTCGCTTGCTCGGTTCCACTGCGGGTGGGGTGACGAGCACTTCCAAGATTGGAGCATTACATCTATTAACTTGGACTACCCTTGTGAGTGATCCATTGCAAGTTGCTGCGATTACGCCCGCTGAGATTAGTACGATGGTTTCGCCTAGTGGCGGCATTGTCCAATGGATTGCTGCGCTGGGCACTAATATCCAATATCTCAATGATGCCGCCCTAGGCGCGCTATCTCAGGCGCAAGTTATTAACATTAACTCAGCACAGATTTTAGTATTGACCCCAGCGCAGGTTCGCTTGCTCGGTTCCACTGTGGGTGGGGTGACGAGCACTTCCAAGATTGGAGCATTACATCTATTAACTTGGACTACCCTTGTGAGTGATCCATTGCAAGTTGCTGCGATTACGCCCGCTGAGATTACTACGATGGTTTCGCCTAGTGGCGGCATTGTCCAATGGATTGCTGCGCTGGGCACTAATATCCAATATCTCAATGATGCCGCCCTAGGCGCGCTATCTCAGGCGCAAGTTATTAACATTAACTCAGCACAGATTTTAGTATTGACCCCAGCGCAGGTTCGCTTGCTCGGTTCCACTGTGGGTGGGGTGACGAGCACTTCCAAGATTGGAGCATTACTTCTATTAACTTGGACTACCCTTGTGAGTGATCCATTGCAAGTTGCTGCGATTACGCCCGCTGAGATTACTACGATGGTTTCGCCTAGTGGCGGCATTGTCCAATGGATTGCTGCGCTGGGCACTAATATCCAATATCTCAATGATGCCGCCCTAGGCGCGCTATCTCAGGCGCAAGTTATTAACATTAACTCAGCACAGATTTTAGTATTGACCCCAGCGCAGGTTCGCTTGCTCGGTTCCACTGTGGGTGGGGTGACGAGCACTTCCAAGATTGGAGCATTACATCTATTAACTTGGACTACCCTTGTGAGTGATCCATTGCAAGTTGCTGCGATTACGCCCGCTGAGATTACTACGATGGTTTCGCCTAGTGGCGGCATTGTCCAATGGATTGCTGCGCTGGGCACTAATATTCAATATCTCAGTGATGCCGCATTAGGCGCGCTATCTGCAAGCCAAAAAGCGGCAATAACTGCTGCACAAAAGGCAGTACTGAGCGCAGCGCAACATACTGCTTGCGGGTGTTAAAACTAAAGTTTAGACACACGCCATTGCCATTCTGACCTTATCGATTTTTCTTTACGTTGGGCGTCACAATCACGCCCTTTATTGGGAGAAGCGAATCAAATGATGCAAGTCACCTTATCTGACCATACGGCAGAGCAAGCCCGATCAGCCGCTACGAAGCGACAGGAGGAGTTTGATCAAGCTAATTCGTCTTACGCAGAAGCGATGAGTGCTCTTCAGGCAAAGTCAGAGACGTTGCGCGAGAACTCGCGTCTCGCTTGGCGGGATCGCCGCTATGGCGCGTGGTTCCTTAGCTGGCTTCCGCGAATTGCTCATACGCTATCGTCGCCACCAAGGCCACCTGTCATGGACAAGGCTGGACGTGACGAGATTGTGTGGAATGCCGGTGGCGAGGGGGAGCGTCGTGTGACAGACGCACTCGCCCGACGTCTACCTGATGACTGGATTCTGATCGATGGCTACAAGAACCCAGCGGGAGAGATCGACAAAGTGCTAATTGGTCCAATGGGGGTATTGGCCATTGAGATCAAGTTTGTCAATGGCAAAGTACACTGCGACGGCGACAGATGGTGGCGAGACAAGTACGACAAATACGGCAACTTGGTTGAAAAAGCTATCCCAATAGCAGACAGACGGGGCAGAGGCCCAAGCGCACAGGTCAATGCTGCTGCTGACCGACTTCAATCGTTTCTCTCGAAACGCTCACCAGTCCAACGCGTCAACCGTGCAGTAGTTCTATCGCACGAATCTTCAGCAATAGGCAACATCACAAATAGCACCATCGACCTTATTGCCACGCTGCAACAGTTAGACGTCAGCACGATAGCAGCCGTAATGCGTCCTGGCTCGGGCGGTCTGAATGCAGGCCTAATTGCTGGCCTGATTCAAAAGGATCATGCGTTCCACGAACGCCCAAGGGAATCTGAAAAAATCAATAGAAATAATAGGAAATAATAGGAACAGCCAAGGGTCTGCACGATTTTCTCCGCAAGGTGGAGGCAGTGGTTGTAAAGCCGCTGAGCGTCAACAGCCACGCTATGTGCCCACGCAGATACCAAACCGCGTGGGCGGACGATAACCCTGTCCGCCCACCCTACGGTTTTAATTTCGGTTCACTCAACCCTGAGCATAGCAACCGGTGTAGCCATCATTCTTGATCGCACGGAAGAGCATCAATTGGCGTAGGGTGCATTCCATGCTGTCAATTCCGCCGTGCCAACTCCATGTTCGGCTTGCAGAACGTGGATTGCCAGCCTTTGGTGCAACATCTGGTTGGCTGCGGATTGCTTACCTTTGGTGCACCAATGCTCGGTAAATCAACATGGTGCATGGTTCCCCAATAGCGTTCCCCACAATGCCAGCACCGGTGCGATGCCTGTTCCTTCTTCTGTATCTACGCGGCAAGGTGACTGGCTGTTCAGGCGCATCTTGTGTTGCAGGGCGCGCAGGCGGCGATAAATGCTGCATACCTCCTCTGCCAGTTGTGCGTCTATCAAGCCTAGTGTACCGGCGCACTTCAGCAGTGCCAGATTGCCGCTATTGGCGGTCAGTTCCGGATAGGCACTCGCATGGGCAAGCACCAGAAATTGCACCATGAATTCGATGTCCACCATGCCTCCGCGATCATGTTTGATGTCGAACAAGCCGTTCTTGCCCGGATGTTCATCGCGCATCTTCTGCCGCATCGCCACGATTTCCTGGCGTAACGCTACGGGGTCGCGCGGCTGGCGCAGCACTTTGTGGCGGATGGCTTCAAACTGTTTTCCCACACCCGCATCCCCGGCGCAGAAGCGCGCGCGCGTCAATGCCTGGTGTTCCCATACCCAGGCGTGCCGCTGCTGGTATTCCGCGAACGCGGGGATTGAACTGACCAGCAAGCCGCTTGCGCCATTCGGGCGCAAGCGCAGGTCGATTTCATACAGGCGGCCGGACGAAGTGAAGCTGCTCAGCATGGTGTTGATGTTCCTGGCCAGGCGGGCGTAGGTTTCTGCCGCGTCCGGGTGCGGATCATCATATAGGAAAATCAGGTCGAGATCGGAAGCGTAGCCCAGCTCGCGCCCGCCCAATTTGCCGTAAGCAATGATGGCAAACTGCGCCTGCTCCTGATGTTTCCTGCGTGTATCGCGCCAGCACAGTTGCAGCACGTGGCGCAAGAGCAGGTCGGCCAGGTCGCTGAGGTGGTCGCTCAATTTTTCCAGCGGCAGCAGCCCCTGCAAGTCCATCGCCAGCAGATGGAAAGTCTGGCTGTGCTGGAATTGGCGCAGCATATCCATTTGTCTTTCCATGTCTGTGCCGCATGTGTTTGTCTGATCCTGCAGCGTCAGGTCGAGGGCGGCCCAATCCGGCACGCGGTAAATTTCGCGCACGTCCAGGAATTCATCCAGCAGGATAGGGTGCTGGGTCAGGTAGTCGAAAGCCCACTCGCTGGCGCTGGCGATTCCCACCAGACGTTGTATCACCTGCGGATATTCCGACAGAAAGGCCAGATAGGAAGCGCGACGGCTGACGTTTTCCAGCAGGCTGAGCATGCGTGGCAAGGCCTGGTCGCAATTGCTCTGCCCCGTGGCAACGGCCACGCGCTGCGCTCTGCGATCCTGTGCGCTGCCGTTTGCATCCTCGCGCGGCGCCTTGCGGCGTTCTCCTTGCGTGGCCGGGGCTGCGCACAGCGTGATGAATTGCGGAACCAGTTTGTCCAGGCGTTGCCGGCTGGACTCCGGCAGTTGGCGGTAGCGCACACTGCCGCGGATTTGCAACAGCCGTTCGGCAAGATTGACCGTGTCGGCATAACCCAGCTTGCCCAAGGCAACGCTCAGCTCTTCCGCATTCATGTTCTCATGCCACAGCATATTGCCCGGCGCATCGCTATCCGGCACGTCAGATTCCTGCGTGCTGAAAATCTGCGCGAACTGTTCGCTTATCAGCGTGCGGTGCCTGTTCAGTTGTTCCAGCATGGCGCTGTAGTCCGGATAGGCCATGCCTGCCGCCACCAGAGCCTGGTCGCCAGGGTTCTCCGGCAGGTCCTGGGTTTGCTGGTCATCCAGATATTGCAGGCGATGCTCCAGATTGCGCAGGAAAACATAGGCCGCACTCAATTCCGTCACGGTTTCCGACGTGATGTGGCCGCTTTCGCGCAGGTATTGCAGCACTTGCAGGGTGGGGCGGATGCGCAGGCGCGCATCGCGCCCGCCGCGTATCAACTGGAATACCTGGGCGATGAACTCGATCTCGCGGATGCCGCCGGGGCCCAGCTTGATATTGTTGAGGCGGTCGCGCCGCTGCACCTCATGGCGGATTTGCGCATGCAGTTTGCGCATGGATGCGAATGCGCCGAAGTCAAGATATTTGCGGAACACGAAAGGCTGTACGAGCTGCGTCAGCTCGTTAACGTAAAGTTCGCGCAGCGATTCGTTTGCTCCCACTCCCTCGGGGATAACCAGCGATTTGGCTGCGGTTGTTTGCAGCCTAGTCGAATGGCTAGTTGTTTCACCCAGAGGGTTGGGGAGAGGGGAACGGGCATGCCCGTTGGTGACAGGGCTTCCGGCAGGAGAGATGACGCGCGCCTTGATCCACGCATAACGTTCCCATTCGCGCCCCTGCTCCACCAGATAGGCTTCCAGTGCGGCAAAGCTGACCACCAGTGGGCCGCTGTCGCCATATGGGCGCAACCGCATGTCAACGCGGAACACATAGCCTTCTTCGGTCGGCTCGTTGATCAGGCTGATCAGACGGCGTCCAAGCTTGGAAAAAAACTCCTGGTTGGACACGCTGCGCGCGCCATTGCAGTCGCCGTCTTCCGGGTAAACAAAAATCAGGTCGATGTCGGAGGAGACATTCAGTTCGCCGCCGCCCAGCTTGCCCATGCCGATTACCAGCAACTGTTGCGGCGCGCCGCTGAAGACACCCATAGGCTGGCCATATTGCGCGGCCAGCGACTGCATGACAAAAGCCTGCGCGCGCCGCACGGCAAGTTCCGCCAGCGCCGTCATGCAGGCCATCACTTCGTTCAGGTCGGCCAGCCCGCCCAGATCGCGCGCAAGCAGCTTGAGCATCACGCGCTTGCGCAGGCGGCGCAACGCGCGCGACAGCGAGTCTTCGTCCGTAATTGGCATCGCGTCCAGCCAGGCTTCCATTTCTGCGGCGTTGCACGGTTGCGCGTAATGCGCGCGCAACCATGGCAGCAGTTCGCCCGTGGTATCGCTGTCGAGCAGGCGTTGCACATAACGGCTACAGCGAAGGGTGCGCTGCAAAACGGCGTCAAAATCGGCTGTGGCGGGAGTGATGGCGGTATTCATGGCGTGGGCAGGTTCCTTAACGTGAAACTCGCGCAGCGACTCGTTCGCCCCCTCTCCCTCTGGGGGAGGGTTGGGGTGGGGGAACGGGCATGGCCAGTTTCATTATCATGGGCGGCACTGCTGCCATGCCCGTTAGGTTAAAATGCGCGTTCATCATGCCCCATTATAAATCCCCCCTGACGGTTTCTCACGGAATGGTTTTCCGCTCTGTTGGGTATCGCATAACCTTGTTATGGCCGCATGGCCATCCTGCCTTATGTTAAAAGCTTCCATGCATTTTGCCTGGAAGGGCATCGGCCATTTATCCCGCATTACGCTGGTTGGCGCGGGGTTGCTTACGCTTGCCGGTGCAAGCCTGATACTGGGGTTGCGTTATTGGATATTGCCGGACATTGAGCGGTATCACGGCATTATTACTGTCTCTGTCAGCCAAGCCATCGGGCAGCCGGTTTCCATCGACAAGATTGAAGCCGATTGGCGTGGCATACGCCCCCATTTGCGGCTCACCGATGTGCATGTCCTGGATAAGCATGGCCAGACCGCACTGGCGTTGGAACACGTGGATGGCGTTGTGTCGTGGATGACCGTGCTGACTGGCCAGATGCACTTGCACAGCCTGGAGCTTGACCAGCCGAACCTGGTGGTCAAGCGAGATACGCAAGGCCTGCTGTATATCGCCGGAGTGGCGCTGTCCGATCAATCTTCGGATAAGAAACTGGCGGATTGGTTGCTGCATCAGGCGCGTATCGTGGTGCGCGATGCGCGCATTACCTGGCAGGATGAGCAGCGTGCAACCCCGGCTCTGGCATTTGATCAAGTAAACTTGCTCATCGAGAGCAGCGGGCTCATTGGGGAAAACGGATCACGCCATCGTTTTGCTTTGCGTGCGTTGCCTCCGGCGGAGTTGTCTGCGCAGATTGACTTGCGCGGCGATTTCTACAGCAATAACTTTGATGACCTGAATACCTGGCACGGTCATCTATACACCCAGCTTGACTATGCCGATGTAGGCGCATGGCGCACATGGCTGCCACTGCCGCCTGGCTTCAAGAACGGCATGGGCGCATTGCGCAGTTGGGTGGATGTCGATGCAGGAAAAGTGGTTCGGTTGACTGCCGATCTCGCGCTGGAAAATGTTCTGGCGCGATTGGCAGATGATCTGCCGCCACTCGATTTACGCACACTGCGCGGGCGTGTCGCCTGGCAGGAGATGGCACATGGATCGGAAATTTCGACGCGCAAATTATCGTTGCAGATGAATAATGGCCTGCTGTTGCAGCCTACCGATTTCTACCTGCGCCTTGCTTCCGCCAAAGATAATAAACCTGCCAGTGGCGAGGTGCGTGCCAATATGCTGGAACTGTCCAATCTGGTTGGTATGACGGATTACCTGCCGCTGGAGCGCAATTTAAAAAAGCAGCTTACCGAATTCGCGCCGCAAGGGCAGGTCTCCTACTTGCAAGCTAAATGGCAGGGCGATGCGGATAAGTTGACTTATTACGATATCAAGGCGCGCTTTGACGAGTTATCCTTGAAGCGCGTAGGCAACCTACCCGGATTTAGCGGGCTGAGCGGTGAAATAAATGGCAACAACACCGGCGGCACACTGGCGCTGAATGCGCGCAAGCTGATGGTGGACGCGCCGCAAATCATGCCGGAACCACTGGATTTCGACACGCTCACCGCGCAAGGCAGTTGGCGCTCGGACGAGCAGGGAATGGACATAAAATTCAGCAACGTTTCCGTCGCCAATACCGATCTCGCCGGAAATATTTATGGCAGCTTCCAGACCAAGCAGAATAGCCCGGGCCTGATCGATCTGACCATCCTGCTGACGCGAGGCGCCGTGCGCCATGCGGACCGTTATATCCCGCTGGTCGCGCTGGACAAGGAAACCCATACCTGGATACGGACGGCGATGCTTGATGGACAGGCCGATGATTTCCGCCTGCGTTTGAAAGGAGACCTGAACGATTTTCCTTTCCCGGAAAATAAAAAAGGCATATTTCAGGTGCAGATGCGCGCCAAGGGAGTAGCGGTAGAGTACGCCAAGGCTTGGCCGCGCATAGACAACATTACCGGCGAGTTGCTGATACAGGGCAAGCGGCTGGAGGTGATTGCGCCGTCCGCCATGACAGTGGGTGGGCGCCTGCAGAAAGTCAGCGTGATTTTGCCGGACATGGCAAGCACCAACCTGTTGTTGCAAGTGCGCGGCGAAGCGGTGGGCGAGACTGCGCGCTGTCTTGACTTCATCCAGAAAAGCCCGGTGCGCGGCTATATTGATGGCTTCACCGATAACATGACGGCGCGCGGCAATGGCAAGCTTAATCTGAAGGTGGATATTCCTCTGGGCGGCAGCAAGCCGGCGGCCGTTTCCGGCAGTTATTTTTTCACTGACAATGAAGTGAAACTGGGCGACGCAGTGCCTGTCTTGCACAAAGCAAATGGCGAGTTGCAGTTCACGGAATCCTTGATGCACATGCAGAATGCCAGCGCGCAAATTCTCGACGGCCCGGCCACGCTGGAGGTGCAGAGCGGTGCGGACGGGGCGGTGAATGCCAAGGTGCGCGGCAGGGCTAATCTGGACTCGCTGCGCAAGAGCGCGGCGCATCCGCTGTTGCGTTACCTGCACGGCGAAAGCGAATGGGAGGCGGCGATCACGGTCCAGAAAAAACTGACCGATGTGCTGGTTATTTCAAATCTGGCCGGCTTGAGTTCCGACTTGCCAGCGCCGTTCGCCAAGAGCGTGAACGAAATTATTCCGCTGCGTTTTGAGATGCTGAGCGTGACAGCGCAACAAGATGTGATTACCCTGCAATATGGCAAACTGCTCTCTGCGAAATTGTTGCGCCGCGAAGAAGGTGGCGACTGGGCCATCAAGCACGGCACGGTAAATTTTGGCGATACCGCCAGGTGGCTGCCCAAGGATGGCGTGTGGCTCACAGGTACTGTGCCGCAGTTGCCTCTGGAGGGTTGGTTGGGTCTGGTTGGCGCATCCGGCGGAACAACACCAGTCAGCATTGCGGGAGCCGACCTGTTGATCCAGAACCTGAGCGCATATGGCTACAAGGTAAAAGACTTGCGCGTCAATGCGCGCAGCAACAATAGCACACTCACTGCGCAACTGGCTTCCAGGGAAACAAACGGTGAAGTGATCTGGCAAGCGCAGGGCGAAGGCAAGCTGGTTGCACATCTCAGGAATCTGTCCCTGGAAAAGGAGGAGAACGGCAAAAAAGAGAATGGCGCACACAAACCTGCTGCAGCGGGCAATCTTGACGAAAGCGCCGCCAATACCGAAATTCCCATGCTTGACCTGACGGTGGATGAATTTACGCTCAGGGGAAAACAGCTCGGACGCCTGGAATTGCTGGCGCACCAACACGAGAGCGACTGGTTGCTGGAGCACATGCGCATCACCAATCCGGATGGGGTGTTGACTGCGGACGGGAAGTACCACGTGGCGGACGGCAAGGCGCAGACACGGCTCAACCTCAAGCTTGAAATCGGCAATGCGGGGAAAATGCTCGCCCGTTCCGGCTATCCAAATAGCGTCAAGAATGGCAGCGGCAAGCTCGAAGGCGAATTTGCATGGGGCAACAGGCCGGACGAATTCAGCCACGCCACGCTGGACGGCACACTTAAACTGGATACGGGCAAAGGGCAATTTCTGAAGATAGACCCAGGCATCGGCAAGCTGCTCGGCATCCTGAGCCTGCAAGCCCTGCCCAAGCACATTACGCTGGACTTCACCGACGTGTTCAGCGAGGGTTTTGCGTTCGACAGCATCACCGGCACGGCGCAGATCAAGCAGGGCGTTCTGACGACTAATGACTTCAGGATAGACGGCTCATCCGCCAAGGTGACCATGCAGGGGCAAGTCGACCTGAGCCGTGAAACGCAAAACCTGCGCATCCGTATCCTGCCCACGGTGGGAAACAGCGTATCGCTGTTGGGTGCGATTGCCAGCGGGCCGGTGGTGGGCATCGGGACTTTCATCATCAGCAAACTTTTGCGCGATCCGCTCGATAAGTTGGCGTCGTTTGAATACAATGTGACGGGTACCTGGGCCGACCCGAACGTAGCCAAGGCGGGACAGCAAAACGGCGGGTCAACCGGCAAAGAAAACAATCCTTAGGAAAGCGTAAACATGTCAGATGTAAATTCCACCCAGCAGCGCATCGCCGCACAAACCAAGGCTTTCAAGGTTGCCGCCGTGCAGATGGCTTCCGGCCCGAATATCGCGGGCAACCTGAGCGAGGCGGGTCGCCTGATCGGGATGGCCGTGGATCAAGGCGCGCGGCTGGTGGTGCTGCCGGAATATTTTCCCATCATGGGGATGAATGAAATGGACAAGGTGGGAGTGCGCGAGCAGTCGGGCAGCGGAATGATCCAGTCTTTCCTGAGCGAGACCGCGCGCAAGCACAAAATCTGGCTGGTCGGGGGGTCCATTCCGCTGGCTGCCAGCACACCGGACAAAGTGCTTAACACCTGCCTGGTGTTTGACGAAACCGGCGCGCAGGTGGCGCGTTACGACAAGATCCATTTGTTCAATCTTGTTCTCGGTAGCGAGCACTACCATGAGGCCAAAACTATCGAGCCGGGCAAACAAGTGGTGGTAGTGGACAGCCCGTTCGGGCGCATCGGACTTGCGGTGTGTTACGACTTGCGTTTCCCCGAGCTGTTCCGCGCCATGCATGATGTGGATATCATCACGCTGCCTGCCGCCTTCACCGAGACTACCGGCAAGATGCACTGGGAGGTATTGGTGCGCGCCCGCGCCATCGAGAACCTGGCGTATGTGGTGGCGGCAGCGCAGGGCGGCTATCATGTCAGCGGACGTGAGACGCACGGCAACAGCATGATCGTCGATCCGTGGGGGCGTGTGCTGGATCGCCTGCCGCGCGGCTCCGGGGTGGTGGTCGCGGAAATAAATCCATCTTATCAGGCCAGCCTGCGTGCCAGCTTGCCGGCTTTGTCGCACCGCACGCTGCGCAGTTGTTGAGCGCCCTGCGGCTTGCATTCAAGGAACCAGCCCTGTATGGGGCTGTCGTTGTTGCTGTAATGAAAGGTTCGAATTCCCATGGTGGCGAGAATGCAAAACGATACAATGTTTAACCTTGCGCAACAGTCCCTGCTGGCGCCTCACGCTCTGGATACGCGCCACCTGCAACAGGTGTTCGGCAAAATGCTGGCGCACCGGCTGGACTACGCCGACCTGTATTTCCAGTACAGCCGCGCGGAAAGCTGGTCGCTGGAAGAGGGCATCGTCAAGTCTGGCAACTTCAGCATAGATCAGGGCGTGGGCGTGCGCGCGGTGAGCGGCGAAAAAACAGCCTTCGCTTATTCCGATGACATCAGCCTTGCCGCGCTGGAAAATGCTGCGCTGGCCACACGCGCGATTGCACGGCAGGGCGGGAAACAGACCGTGCCGATATTGCATGAAGGCAAGCAGCGTAACCTGTACCTTCCGCACGATCCCATTGCCAGCCTGAACGCAGCCGACAAGGTCGCGCTGCTGGAGCGGTTGGAGCGCTATGCGCGTTCCATCGATCCGCGCGTGACGCAAGTGATGGCGGGACTGGCGGGTGAATATGATGTGGTGCTGGTGTCGCGCAGCGACGGCCTGTTGAATGCCGACATCCGCCCGCTGGTGCGCCTGTCCTTGCAGGTGATTGTGGAAAGCGCTGGCCGGCGCGAGCAAGGCTCCGCTGGCGGCGGCGGGCGCTTCGGCTACGATTATTTTACCGATGAAGTGCTGCGCGATTACGCCGCCAAGGCGGTGCACCAGGCAGTAATCAATCTCGATGCCAGGCCCGCACTGGCGGGCAACATGACCGTGGTGCTGGGTTCCGGCTGGCCCGGCATCCTGCTGCACGAGGCGGTGGGACATGGACTGGAAGGCGATTTCAACCGCAAGGGCAGCTCCACTTTTTCCGGGCGTGTCGGCCAGCGTGTTGCCGCAAAAGGCGTGACGGTGGTGGACGATGGCACCATCGCCAACCGGCGCGGCTCGTTGCAAATGGATGACGAGGGCAATCCCACGCAGCGCACCGTATTGATCGAGGATGGCATCCTCAAGGGCTATTTGCAGGACACGTTGAACGCGCGCCTGATGGGTGTGCCGGTCACCGGCAACGCGCGGCGCGAATCCTACGCGCACCTGCCGATGCCGCGCATGACCAACACCACCATGCTCAGCGGCGACAGGAGCCGGGAGGAAATCATCGCCTCGGTCAAGCACGGACTGTATGCCGCCAACTTCGGCGGCGGGCAGGTGGATATCACCAGTGGCAAGTTCGTGTTCTCCACTACCGAAGCCTACATGATCGAAGACGGCAGGATCACCTATCCGGTGAAAGGCGCGACGCTGATCGGCAACGGCCCGGAAGCGCTCACCCGCATATCCATGATAGGCAACGACATGGCGCTCGACCCCGGTGTCGGCACCTGCGGCAAGGAAGGCCAGAGCGTGCCGGTCGGCGTGGGGCAGCCGACGGTGAGGATTGATGGGCTGACGGTGGGCGGGACGGCCTGATGTTTTATGTTGACCTTTTTTCCGCGCTCGCCCGCCACGAGGTGGATTATCTGCTGATTGGAGGCTTGGCCGTATCGCTGCATGGTGTGGAGCGCGCAACAATGGATGTGGACATTACCGTCGCGATGAATCCGGACAATCTGGCAGCTTTGATCGAAGCCGCCAGGGAACTCAAACTTTCGCCTGTATTGCCCGTTTCGCTTGAATCCCTTCATGATCTGGGATTATTGCGCCAGTGGCGCGCCGAACGCCACCTTGAAGCGTTTGCGTTGCGCACACCGGATTTGGCGGGTGTTACTGTTGATGTGTTGCTCTTTCCTCCGGTTGAGTTCGCCGTCATGGCGCCCCGTGCCGACGTGTTTAAAGTTGCGGGCACAAACATCCGGGTCGTGTCCATAGATGACCTGATCGCGCTCAAGCAGGCGGTTGGGCGGCCGATAGACCTTGCCGACATCGAGCATCTGCGACGGATCAAGAAACAATGAAAGCAGGCTTTACGTCCGGCGACCGTACCTATTATGTCAGTGACGAACGGCTGCGCGCATTCCGCGCGCTGACCCCGGAGCAAAAGCTGCGCTGGGTCGAGGAACTGGCAACGTTTCTGAGAATGGCGAAACTCGGCAGTGAACGCCAGCAGGATATTCCGGATGAAGCCGAGTGAGCACTGGCCGGGCGGGCTAACGCGCATCACGATGGCAAGCGGCGGCTTGGCGCTGTGGCCTTGGCACCTGCGGCAAGGAAGGCCAGAGCGTGCCGGGGCTGCCGACGGGCGGGACGACGTAGGGGCGTATGGCAATACGCCCTCTGATAAGGCGTATGCCACACGCCCCTACGGTATAACCCGCCACACGGGTTTGGCGCCAGGATAAATTTGTTCTCGGCGAAAAGTGTGGATAAGCGTAGCGCATCCACCGTGCCAGCTTAAAAAGGTGTGCTGAAGATTTATTGCCCATTTGTAAAACAATAATTGCGATGTTGCCACCATTTATTTACGGCTTGATGCTGCTGAATAGTTAAGTGATAAATGCCCGCCCAATTCTCCGACTTCTACAACAGCCTCGACCCCGACCCGGCCAAGCGCGGCAAGCAGTTCGAGCGCTTCGTTCTGTGGTTCCTCAAGGCCGATCCAGAATGGGCTACCCAGGTTGACCAGGTATGGCTATGGGATGAATGGCCGGGACGCTGGGGGCCGGACTGCGGCATTGACCTGGTCATACTCCACAAAAACGGCGACCACTGGGCGGTGCAAGTCAAGTGCTACGCGCCCGGCTACGACATCACCAAACACGATGTCGATACATTTCTCAGCGAGTCTAGCCGCAAGGAAATTATTACTCATCGCCTGCTGATCGCCACCACCGACGGTATCGGCGCAAACGCTAGAAGAGTTTGTGATGATCACGGAGTCATCCGCTTTCTGCTCTCCGACTTCGAGAAATCCGCGCTGGACTATCCGGCAAACATAAACGAACTCTCCCAAGCCAAACGCAAACCCCGCCCCGAACCGCGCGACCATCAGGTTGAGGCCGAACCGCAGTCGTACTTGGCCTGCAAACCGCATACCGTGGCCAATGGTATGCTGGCCTTTCGCCGATGAAAATTGTCACCGCTACTCCCGTCGATAAAGAATAGACAGGGAACGAGCGCAACGTTATGCTTGCTCAAGCATTGTCAAAGGAAGAATTCACCATGCCACTCGTCAGTTCGTTTTATGGCATCCTGATTTACATGTATTGGCTCGACACCAAGCAGCATCACTCGCCCCATATACATGCAGAATATGCCGGTAGCGAGGCTGTGTTTTTGATAGCGGAAAGCGAGTTGCTGGAAGGCTCCATGCCCCCACGGCAAACGCGCCTCATCCAAGCGTGGATCGAGATTCACCGCGAAGAACTGATGGCTGACTGGGCGCTCGCGATACGCGGCGAAACCCTCGTCAAGATAGACCCCTTGCGCTAGGAGAAAACATGAACCCACGGATTATCGCAGTCACTGCCCACGACGATTACGCACTGCTACTCACCTTTACCAACGGTGAAATACGCCATTTCGACATGACACCTTATCTGGGTTATCCGGCATTTGAGCCGTTACGCCAAATTGCGTTTTTCAAGCTGGCACGCGCCAGTCACGGCACGGTCACATGGCCAAAAGAAATTGACTTTGACCCTGACACCCTTTACCTCGAAGGCCGACCTGCGAAGCTCGAAGAGCAAGCAGCGTAATTGATTGTCACGAACTCAGAACGCGCGAACTTAATCTGAACCTGGCCCTTTTTATTTTTGAGATACCGTGTCTATCCCGAATTACCCCAAGTGGGATGATTAGCCTTGCCCGCCCAATTCTCCGACTTCTACAACAGCCTCGACCCTGACCCGGCCAAGCGCGGCAAACAGTTCGAGCGCTTCGTTCTGTGGTTCCTCAAGGCCGATCCAGAATGGGCTACCCAGGTTGACCAGGTATGGCTGTGGGATGAATGGCCGGGACGCTGGGGGCCGGACTGCGGCATTGACCTTGTCATACTCCACAAAAACGGCGGCCACTGGGCGGTGCAGGTCAAGTGCTACGCGCCCGGCTACGACATCACCAAACACGATGTCGATACATTTCTCAGCGAGTCTAGCCGCAAGGAAATTATTACTCATCGCCTGCTGATCGCCACCACCGACGGTATCGGCGCAAACGCTAGAAGAGTTTGTGATGATCACGGAGTCATCCGCTTTCTGCTCTCCGACTTCGAGAAATCCGCGCTGGACTATCCGGCAAACATAAACGAACTCTCCCAAGCCAAACGCAAACCCCGCCCCGAACCCCGCGACCACCAGGTTGAGGCCAGAGCCGCCGTCGTGCATGGCCTGCAAACCGCCGACCGTGGGCAACTCATCATGGCCTGCGGCACCGGCAAAACTTACGTCACGCTATGGATCAAGGAAGCGCTGGGGGCGCGACTCACCTTGGTGCTGGTTCCGTCCCTGGGGCTGCTGTCCCAGATACTGCGCGAATGGACATTCGCCGCCACTATCCCGTTTGAAGTGCTGTGCGTCTGCTCGGATCAAACTGTCGGTACCAAGGGGCACGACGAAGCTATCCACAGCGTGGCCGACCTGGCCTTTCCCGTCACCTCAGACGTTGACGAAGTAAAACGCTTTCTCAGCGGCGCAGGCAACCGCGTGGTGTTCGCAACCTATCAATCTTCTTCCGTCATCGCCGCCGCCCAAGCCGACCCGGCCATCCCCGCGTTTGATCTGGCCGTGGCGGATGAAGCGCACCGTTGCGCGGGCAAGGTCGGCAGCGACTTCACCGCCATCCTCGACAACGGCCAGATACGCAGCAAAAAGCGGCTATTCGCCACCGCCACCCCTCGCACCTACTCCAGCACCGTGCATAAAACTGCCGCAGATCGCGGTGTCGAAGTGGTCGGCATGGACAACGCCACCCTGTTTGGCGAAGTGCTGTATGCCCTGCCGTTCGGCAAAGCCATCGAACAAAAACTGCTCACCGATTACCGCGTCGTCATCATCGGCGTGGACGACCCCACCATCGCGCAGTGGATCGCCAACCGCGAACTGGTCACCCTTTCGCCCCTTCCCCCGCAGGCGGGGGAAGGCTGGGATGAGGGGCGTGAATACAACGCGCATCAACAACCGAAGGCGATAAACACTTTCCGTGAAACCGACAGCGAATCGCTCGCCGCCCAGATCGGCCTGCTCAAAGCCATCAAAGACTACGACCTCAAGCGCATCATCAGCTTCCACAGCCGCGTCAAGCGCGCCGAAGCCTTCACCACCGACATGCAAAACACCCTGCAGTGGATCAGCGACGAACACCGCCCCAGCGGAACCCTGCGCACCGATTTCGTCTCCGGCAACATGCCCGCCAACAAACGCAAGATCAAGCTTGATCAACTCAAAGCCTTGGGTGCAGACGAACGCGGCGAAAATTCAAAATTGCCTCTCTCGTCTGCCTCCTCTCCCGCTTGCGGGGGAGGATTGAGGAGGGGGCTACTGAGCAATGCGCGCTGCCTGTCCGAAGGCGTGGACGTGCCATCGCTCGACGGCGTGGCATTCATCGACCCGCGCAGCAGCCAAGTGGACATCATTCAGGCCGTGGGTCGCGCCATACGCCTGAGTCCGGACAAGAAGGCCGGCACGATTGTGTTGCCGGTGTTTATCGCCGATGGCGAAGATGCCGCAAGCACGATTGAGGCGAGTAACTTCAAACCTGTTTGGGAGGTGCTGAATGCGTTGAAGGCGCACGATGATGTGCTGGCTTGCGAGCTGGATCAGATCAGGACCGAACTGGGGAGGAAGTCCGGTGCAGGTGTTAGCGCCGATGGCCTGCACAAGATCGCGATTGATTTGCCTGCTACGATGGATGCGAATTTTGGCAGCGCATTGCGCACCTATCTTGTTGAGCAAATCACAGCGCCTTGGAATTTTTGGATTGGGTTATTGGAGGCGTTCGTAGAACAAGAAGGACACTCCAATGTGCCTGGTGGTTACAAAACAGTAGATGGGTATCGACTCGGTAAATGGGTAAGCCATCAACGAACGGCAAATCACAGCCTGCCATCGGAGCGTAAAGTACAGCTGGAAGCATTACCAGATTGGTGTTGGAATGCAATTGATGAGCAGTGGGAGGAAGGGTTTCGATATCTCAAGGAATTCGCAGATCGAGAGGGGCATGCCAAGGTGCCTGTCGATTACAGAACGGCAGATGGATATCGAGTCGGCGGCTGGGTAAGAAGGCAACGAGCGTATGTAGATAGCCTGTCACCAGAGCGCAAAGCGCGGCTGGAGACATTACCCGGTTGGCGTTGGGATACATATGCAGATATGTGGAAAGAAGGGTTTCGCTGTATCGAGGAATTCGCAGGCCGTGAGGGTCATGCCAACGTTTCTAGTAATTTCAAAACGGCAGATGGATATCGACTTGGATTATGGGTAAGTAACCAACGGAGTAGAAAAGACCGGCTTACCTTGGAATGCAAAGCACGGCTGGAAGCATTGCCCGGTTGGAGTTGGGATGCTCGTGAAACACTGTGGGAAGAAGGGTTTCGCTATCTCAAGGAATTCGCAGGTCAAAAGGGGCATGCCAAGGTTCCTATAGATTACAAATCGGCAGATGGATATCACCTTGGTCAGTGGGTAGGTAGTCAACGAAATGCAAAAGACAGTATGTCACCGGAGCGTAAAGCACGGCTGGAGGCGTTACCCGGTTGGGTTTGGGATATACTGGGGTTGGTAGCAAAGGACAAGAGGCAAATCAATTCTGACCTAATGAATATTGAGGTTCCCTTCTAATAAAGCGGAAGGATGGGTGGTGCGTAGCGATGCAAAAAGACCGTATGGCACCAGATCGCAAAGCACTGCTGGAAGCATTGCCCGGTTGGGCTTGGCGGGTTAAATGATGCAGCTATGCGATTGCAGCCGAAAATACGGGCGAAAGGGGTCGGGTTCGGATTAAATTCGGAAATCAAACGGGGCAATATCGCAGTTGCGCATCATGCCGGATAGGGCAACAAATTCAGGTTTTCAATGTATCGAAAATGCCGTTGATTCTTGCTGACCAATGGAATGTTTTGGCTCAATGCGGTGGCTGCAATGAAGCCATCGGCCATTGCGATTCCGTGGCTAAGACGATAATGGTCAAACAGCGTTACTGCAATTCGGGAAATTTCTGGAGTCAACTCAAGTTCTGAAAATTGGCGTACTGTTGCTTGGGTCAAATTCCATTCGCGTGAATTTCGGCAGCCTGCGAGGAGTTCCAGTCGTGTAATCCAGGACATGCTGTGTCGCACTCTTGCCAAGAAATTATTTGGCTTGCGCATCACCTCTTGCTCCATCAATAATGATGTCGCTATCAATCAGCAGCACGGCGGCCTTCCCATTCACTTTGGCGCAAGGCATGAACGTATGTAGTGCTATCGTTCATTCCTGGACGGTCGGCCTACATCCCGAAGAAAGGGGTTTGCAGATCGAGTTCTGTATGTTTTGTTAAGGCAGGTTTTGCTTCGTTACGCGACAGAAGAAACTCAACAAAGCCTGAAAGTTCCTCCTGTTTTTCTTTCGGCAGTACGGTAGCGCGCTGTAATATTCTGCAAGCGTCATGATGCCGCTCCTTATGCAATTCTATTTTGAAAGTGTTAGCGCCTGTCTGATCAGATAAGATTGTAACTAAATTGCGCCGCTAATGCGAAGGGAACGCAGAACAACCGGGAACAGACCACGGTTTCAATCTACCTCAAATTGCCAGTTGTTCCGGCACTATCCCCAACCTCGGCGATTTTTTCGCGGGTGGATTTTCTGACGGGTTCCTTGGCTTCTTGCTGGGCGTATCCGTGCCGCCTCGGCTTGCGTCAGCCGCCCTGCATTCCATCCTTCATACGCTTCCTCGAATCTCATCTTCCGTATCTCCTGTAGCACTTTTGTCGGCTGCATATCGCCCTCCTCGGGCAATAGGACAACCGGACAGATTGCGTGCTACAAAACCGGACAGATCAAAAGCTCGCAACAGTGTCTTCATTAACTGGTTGAGCACGGGCAGGGCTGGTGTTACAATGCACGCCCCGTTTGTCAGTCGGTTCACAAACGGAAATCCACACACTCGTTCATGTTGGGGTGCCAGCAATGGTCAAGCTGACGGGTGGAAGAACTTAACCCTTAACACATGGAGTATTTATGGCTGTATCTATGCGTCAAATGTTGGAAGCGGGTGTCCATTTCGGACATCAAACCCGATTTTGGAATCCCAAGATGGCTCCTTTTATTTTCGGCCATCACAATAAGATTCACATCATCAACCTGGAAAAAACCGTTGTCATGTTCAATGATGCGATGAAGTTCGTGCGCAAGCTGGCTGCCGGAAAAGGCACGGTGCTGTTTGTGGCGACCAAGCGCCAGGCGCGCGAGATCATCAAGGAAGAAGCGTCACGTGCGGGTTGCCCATATGTGGATTACCGCTGGCTGGGCGGTATGCTGACCAATTTCAAGACGGTGCAGCAATCCATCAAACGCTTGCATGACCTGGAAGCGTTGATGCAGGACAGCGTCGCCATGGAAAAAATTTCCAAGAAGGAAGGCCTGATGATGCAGCGCGAACTGGAGAAATTGGATCGCAGCCTTGGCGGCATCAAGAATATGGGTGTCCTGCCCACCGCAATTTTCGTGATTGATGTCGGCTACCAGAAAGGCGCCATCGTGGAAGCGCAGAAACTCGGCATCCCGGTGATCGGCGTGGTAGACACCAACCATTCCCCGCTCGGCGTGGATTACATCATTCCGGGTAACGACGACTCCAGCCAGGCGATACGCCTGTATGCGCGCGGAGTGGCCGATGCGGTTCTGGAAGGACGCGAGCAGGCGCTCAACGAGGTCGTTGCGCTGGTCGAAGAACAGGCAGCTTAATTCATCTAGTAGCTGGTAGCGGGTAGCTTGTAGCTGATTATTAAGTCGCGCAACGCGCGGTTTGTTTGGCTACCCGCCACGGGCTACAAGCTACCCGCTACATGGGGCGCAAGCCCCTTTTTTTGTAGGTTCAGTTTTAAAGGAGTGTGGCAATGGCGGAAATTACCGCAAGTATGGTGAAGGAACTGCGCGAGGCGACCGGCCTCGGCATGATGGACTGCAAGAAGGCATTGGCGGAAACCGATGGCGATTTCAAGGCGGCTGAAGAGTTGCTGCGTATCAAGAGCGGCGCCAAGGCGAGCAAGGCGGCTTCGCGCGTGGCGGCTGAAGGTGTGGTTGGCGTCTTTATCAGCGCGGATGGCAAGACCGGCGCGCTGGCGGAAGTGAATTGCGAAACCGATTTCGTGGCAAGAAATGAAGACCTTTTGGCTTTCGCCAAGAATGTGGCGCAAGCCGTGGTGCAGAACAATCCCGCCGATGTCGCGGCATTGGCCGCAGGCACGCTACCTGATGGCGGAAACGTGGAAGAGGTGCGCAAGGCCCTGCTCATGAAACTGGGCGAAAATATCAGCGTGCGCCGCTTCGCGCGCTACGCCACGCGCACTGGCAAGTTATCGTCCTATCTGCACGGCAATAAGATTGGCGTGATGGTGGAATATGCAGGCGGCGACGAGATGCTGGGCAGGGACTTGGCGATGCACATCGCGGCCAGCAAGCCGAAGGCGATGGATGCTTCCGGCGTGAGCGCCGAGGATATTGCCACCGAGCGCCGCATCGCGATCGAGAAGGCGCGCGAAGCCGGCAAAGCGGAAGCCATGCTGGAAAAAATCGCTGAGGGTACGGTGCAGAAATTTCTCAAGGAAGTGACATTGCTTGGTCAAGTGTTCGTCAAGGCAGAGGATGGCAAGCAGACCATCGAACAGTTGCTGAAGGGCAAGGGCGCTTCCGTGGCGGCATTCCAGATGTTCGTGGTGGGCGAGGGCATCGAGAAGAAAGTCGAGGACTATGCCGCCGAAGTGGCGGCTGCTGTAGCCGCTGCGGCGAAGGTGTAAGCAGATGGCAGCCCCCTACAAGCGCATCCTGCTCAAACTGTCGGGCGAAGCATTGATGGGGGATGACAGCTACGGCATCAACCGCAGCGTGATCGAACGCATCGTCGGCGAGATCGGCGAGGTGGTTGCGCTGGGCGTGCAAGTGGCGATAGTGATCGGCGGCGGAAATATCTTTCGCGGCGTGGCGCCTGCCGCCGCGGGCATGGATCGCGCAACAGCAGACTATATGGGTATGCTGGCTACGGTGATGAACGCCATGGCCTTGCAGGATGCCATGAACCGCAGCGGCGTGGAATGCCGCGTGCAGTCCGCGCTCAATCTGGAGCAGGTGGCCGAGCCGTTCATTCGCGGCAAGGCGCTGCGCTATCTGGAAGAGGGCAAAGTGGTGATTTTCGCGGCAGGCATCGGCAGCCCGTTCTTTACCACTGATACCGCCGCCGCTTTGCGTGGCGTGGAAATGGATGCGGAAGTCGTCATCAAGGCGACCAAGGTGGATGGCGTGTATACCGCCGACCCGAAAATAGATATTTCCGCCACCCGCTACCAGAAGCTGAGTTTCGATGAGGCAATTGCCAGGAACCTCAAGGTGATGGATGCCACCGCGTTAACCTTGTGCCGTGACCAGAGCCTGCCCATTATTGTGTTCAGTATTTTCAAGCCCGGTGCGCTGAAGCGCGTGGTGACAAAGCAGGATGAAGGGACGCTGGTACATTGCAATTGATGGAGGGGAAAGTGATGATTTCTGATGTCAAAAAAACCACCGAGCAAAAAATGAGCAAGACGCTGGAAGCGCTTATTGCGGACTTTGGCAAGGTGCGCACCGGCAGGGCGCACACCGGCATTCTGGATCATGTGACGGTGGATTATTACGGCAATCCCACGCTGCTTAACCAGGTTGCCAACATTACTCTGATCGATGCACGCACCATCGGTGTGCAACCGTGGGAAAAGAAAATGATTCAGGTTGCAGAAAAGGCGATCCGCGACGCCGACCTTGGATTGAATCCTTCGACCAACGGCGATGTGATCCGCGTGCCGATGCCTTCTCTGACCGAAGAACGCCGCCGCGACTTGATCAAGGTGGTAAGGGGTGAAGCGGAGAACGCCAGGGTGGCGGTGCGCAACGTGCGCCGTGATTCAAATGAGCATCTCAAGAAACTGCTCAAGGATAAAAAGATAAGCGAAGATGATGAACGCCGCGCGCAGGATGACGTGCAGAAACTGACTGACCGCTTTGTCACAGAAATAGATAAGGCGCTGCAAGCTAAAGAAGCCGACCTGATGGCGGTGTAATGAAGCTGGTAGCTTGTAGCGTGTAGCCAAACCCGGTTCTGCTACAAGCTACCGGCTACCAGCTAAGGATTCCCATGCCGTTATTCCAGAGCTCCACCCGCACCATCCCCGATGCTCCCAGCGTTCCGCAACATATTGCCATCATCATGGATGGCAATGGCCGCTGGGCAAAAAAGCGCTTCCTGCCCCGCGTGGCAGGGCATCAGCGCGGTGTGGAAACGGTGCGCGAGGTGGTGAAAGCCTGTCGCGAACTGGGGGTTGAGTACCTGACCTTGTTTGCCTTCAGCAGCGAGAACTGGCGGCGCCCTGCGGAAGAGGTTTCCTTCCTGATGCAGTTGTTCTTGAAAATGCTGGAACGTGAGGTCAGGAAGCTGCACGAGAATAACATCCGTCTCAAAATCATCGGTGACCGCAGCCATTTTGACGACCAACTCAATCACCGTATTGCCGAAGCGGAACAGCTCACCGCAAGCAACACCAGCCTGACGCTTACCATTGCAGCCAATTACGGCGGGCGCTGGGACATCATGCAGGCAGTACAGGCGATGTTGCAGGCGCGCCCCGAACTGTCCGTCGGTTTTAGCGAAACCGAGATCGAGCCCTATCTCTCCATGCAATATGCACCCGAGCCGGATTTGTTCATCCGCACCGGGGGCGAGCAGCGCATCAGCAATTTCCTGTTGTGGCAGATGGCTTACACCGAACTGTATTTTACCGATACGCTGTGGCCCGCTTTTGGCCGCGAGACATTGCATGCTGCAATCCAGTCTTACCAGATGCGCGAGCGGCGTTTCGGGCGGACCAGTGAACAAGTTCGGGGCGAGCAAGTGCAGGCCGGCGGGCAAATGCAGGAAAGAAAAATTGATGCTTAGGCAACGTGTCGTTACTGCGATCATCCTGCTGGCGCTGTTTCTGGCGGCATTGTTTTTTTTGCCCACGCCGGGATGGATTTTGCTGGTCATTATCATGGTGATGCAGGGAACATCGGAGTGGGCGCGTCTGACCAAATTGTCCAGCAAGGCAGCCAACAGTTATTGGTGGCTGACCCTGGCCGTGATGATAGTCATCGTGTTGCTTGATATGAACCATGCTTTGCCGCACTTGCCGGTTTATGCGCTGGCAGTATTGTTGTGGCTGGTCGTGGCGCCCGCCTGGTTGGCGCTCGGCTGGCAAGTGCGCCAACCGGTGTTGATGGCGTTAACCGGCTGGGCGATATTGATCCCAACCGGCCTGGCGATGATGGATTTGCGTGCGGCTAACCCATGGTGGCTGCTCGGGGTGATGGGGCTGGTATGGGTGGCGGACATCGCTGCCTATTTCGCCGGGCGCAAGTTCGGCAAAACCAAACTTGCACCCCGTATCAGCCCCGGCAAAACATGGGAAGGTGTGATCGGCGCTTTGCTCGGTGCGGCCATCTATGTGCCGCTGGTTATTTGGCTTGGCGGGTGGAGCGGCACCGCCTATCAAGCATTGCCCGTCCTGACTCTGATCGCCTGGGTGGGGGTGGGGTTGGCGGTGCTCGGCGACCTGTTCGAATCCGCCATCAAGCGCCAAGCCGGAGTGAAGGATAGCGGCGCGCTGTTGCCAGGACATGGCGGATTACTGGATCGCATAGACGCGCTGACTTCCACATTGCCTTTGGCCGCTCTTGCAATGATGCTGCAAAAATTGAGTTAACACTGTGTTTAATAAATAACCCAAGGCCGCGCAGGAAAACACATGATTTCAGAACAAACTATACAGCAAGCCGCACAGCTTTTAGGTGAAGCCGCCAAGCCCGCTAAAGTCATTCTGTTTGGTTCGTATGCACGCGGCGATGCGCAAGAAAATTCGGACTTGGATTTCTTGGTCATCGAGCCGGAGCTACACGACAAATTCAACGAGATGGTGCGCTTAAGGCAAGTGCTGCGCCCATTAAGAGTGCCGGTAGATGTGTTGGTTTATTCGCAAGCGGAAATTAACCAGCAACAAGGTTGCTGCTCTACCGCTGTCTATTGGGCATTGCGCGAAGGCAGAGTGTTATATGACACAGCCCATTGAGCGTGCCCGCCGCCTGTTGGTGCTTGCCGAGCGCGATATTGTCTCGTTTCGCGCGTTGGCCAGCCACCCCGAAGTTGATATTTCAGCAACGGGTTTTTTCGCCCAGCAAGTCGTGGAAAAATGCCTCAAGGCCGTTGCCGAATATCATGGTATCGTGTTTCGCAGAACGCATGATGTGGACGAACTGGTTGATCTGCTGTTGCAACACCGGGTAGCAATGCCATTTCCATCCGACCAGTTCAGTGTTCTCAACCCTTTTGCTGTTATCTTGCGCTATGAAGAAACACCCTATATCAGCATGCCGTTGGCAGAGATGAGCCATTTGGTTGATCTGGCCTATCAATGGGCGCGTGGCGTGATTGCCGCTTGAAGCGATACGAAAAAACTAAGCAAATCCCCGAAGCGGCGGCGCGCAAAAGAGTGAAGAAGGGTTCATGAAATATTCGGGTAAAAAAACATGCAGCATCTGACCATCCTCGGCTCCACCGGCAGCATCGGCGCCAGCACGCTGGATGTGGTGGCGCGCCACCCGGACAGGTATCGCGTGCTGGCGCTCACCGCGCATCGCCGGGATGATGTCCTGTTTGAACAGTGCGCCCGTTTTCAGCCACGCTACGCGGTGCTGCTGGATGAGTCGGCTGCCGCGCGGCTGACGAAAAAAATAGCTGTTGCCGGCCTCGGCGTGCAAGTGTTGTGCGGGGTCGAAGCGCTCGAACTTGTATCATCCCTGCCCGAGGTGGATGCGGTGATGGCCGCCATTGTCGGCGCTGCCGGGCTGCGCCCGACCCTGGCTGCGGCGCGCGCCGGAAAGAAAATCCTGCTGGCGAACAAGGAAACGCTGGTGATGGCGGGGCGGGTGTTCATGGAGACGGTGCGCCAGCACAATGCCACATTGTTGCCTATCGACAGCGAACACAATGCCATTTTTCAGGCGCTGCCCCATGATTATTGTTCCGGTAATGATGCGGGCGACCTTGCCGCCAGAGGTGTGCGCCGCATCCTGCTCACCGCATCCGGCGGCTCGTTCCGCGATACTCCCTTGTCCGGGTTGCGTGAGGTTACGCCGGAGCAGGCGTGCGCGCATCCGAACTGGGTGATGGGGCGCAAGATTTCAGTGGATTCCTCCACCATGATGAACAAGGGGCTGGAAGTCATTGAGGCGCATTGGTTGTTCAATGCGCCAGCCGACGCCATTCAGGTGGTGGTGCACCCGCAGAGCGTGGTTCATTCGCTGGTGCAGTATGTGGATGGTTCGGTGCTGGCGCAATTGGGCAACCCCGATATGCGCACCCCGATTGCCCATGCGCTGGCTTATCCCGAACGCATTGAAGCAGGAGTCGAGCCGCTTGATTTGATCAAGGTGGCGACGCTCAATTTCATGGCGCCGGATTTCGTGCGCTTCCCCTGCCTGGCGCTGGCCTATCAGGCTTTGCGCGCGGGCGGCACTGCGCCCGCCGTGTTGAACGCGGCAAATGAAGTGGCCGTAGCCGCTTTTCTCGACAGGCAAATTTCCTTCCTGGCCATTCCGCGCTTGATTGAAGATGTGCTGGCTGCCTTCCCGGTTTCTGCGGTCAATTCACTGGAAGACGTGTTGGATGCTGATGCTGCCGCCCGCGCAACAGCGCATGAGTTGATGCAGGTTCACCTGTTATGACCACGCTGTGGGCTTTCGTTCTCGCCATTGCGGTGCTGGTGGTGGTTCACGAGTTGGGGCACTACTGGATTGCGCGCTGGTGCGGAGTAAAGGTGTTGCGTTTTTCAGTGGGCTTCGGCATGCCGCTCGCCACCAAGCGATTTGGCAATGGCGAAACCGAGTGGGTGATTTCCGCCATTCCCTTGGGCGGATACGTCAAGATGCTGGACGAGCGAGAAGGCGAAGTGGCCGAGCATGAGCTGAGCCGCGCTTTCAATCGCCAGCCCGTAATGAGGCGTATGGCTATCGTGGTGGCCGGGCCGGTTTGCAACCTGCTGCTGGCCGTCGTCCTGTATTGGGCACTGTTCATGCACGGGGTGCCTGGGCTGAAACCCATTCTGGGTGAGGTCATGCCGCTAACGCCTGCTGCCATGGCGCAGTTCAGTGAGCAAGAAACCATACTCAGCATCAACGGGGAGCCTGTCCCGAGTTGGGAAGATATGCGCTGGATGTTATTGGGCCTGGCTTTTCAGGGCGCGCCGGTTCACATCGAGGGGCATACTGTGCAGGGAGATTCAGTCCGGCATGTGCTCGATCTGAACGTGCTGGCTCCCGGTGACCTGAATGGCGATTTCATGCAGAAACTTGGCTTGCAGTTGTTCCAACCTCTAGTGCCGCCTATTATCGGCAAGCTGACGGAGGGAGGGGTGGCCCAACGCACTGGCTTGCAACTTGACGATCGCATGTTGCGCGTGAATGGGCGCACCATCGAGCGCTGGATGGAACTGGTTGAGGTGGTGCGCAGCCATCCCGGCAGCGCACTCCGCATGGAAATCGAACGCGGAGGCAATTTGCTGGCGCTTGATGTAGTGCCGGAGGCGGTCAATGAAAATGGCAAGCAAGTGGGTAGGATCGGCGCCGGGCCATATCTGGACAAACAGGCGTTTGACGCAATGCTGACGGAAGTACGTTACGGACCTTTCGCCGCTTTCAGACAGGCAGTGCGCAAGTCGTGGGAAACCGCGGTGGTAAGCTTGAAGGTGATGGGTAAGATGGTGATTGGGGAAGTCTCGGTAAAAAACCTGAGCGGCCCGATAACGATTGCAGATTATGCCGGGCAGTCCGCAAAACTTGGAGTGGCGCCCTATCTGGATTTTCTGGCGCTGATCAGCATCAGCCTGGGGGTGTTGAACCTGCTGCCTATTCCCTTATTGGATGGGGGGCATTTGTTGTATTATATGGCCGAATTAATAAAGGGCAGCCCGGTGTCTGAAAAGATGTGGGAGGCGGGGCAGAATGTCGGCATTGCGCTGCTCGTTACCTTGATGGCTTTTGCGCTATACAACGATATCAGCCGACTGGTTCAGGGTTGAAACAATACATGAAACTGAAAAAGCTTGCGGCCCTGATTCCGCTACTGTATGCAACTTCCGCTGCAGCAATTGACCCATTCGTTGTCAAGGACATCCGGGTAGAGGGTATACAGCGCACCGAGGCGGGTACGGTGTTCAGTTACTTGCCGGTCAAGGTCGGTGACACACTGGACAATGATCATGCCGCTGCCGCAATCCGCGCATTGTTTGCCACCGGCTTTTTCAAGGATGTGCGCCTGGAAGTAGAGCAAGGGGTGCTGATCGTACTGGTGAGCGAGCGACCGTCAATAGCTAGTGTGGAAATAGATGGCGTAAAGGATTTTCCGAAAGATCAATTGCGTGACAATCTCAAGCTTGTCGGGTTGGCGGAGGGGCGCATTTTCGACCGGTCAGTAATGGACAAGGCCGAGCAGGAGCTCAAACGCCAGTATGTGGCGCGCGGCAAGTACGGGGTAACGGTCAATACCACCATCACAGAAATGGAACGCAATCGCGTTGCCGTCATTTTTAAAGTGGTGGAAGGTGATGTCTCGAAGATCAAGCAAATTAACATCATCGGCAGCCAGGCTTACAGTGAAGCGGAATTGCGGGATATGATGAAGCTCGAAACGCCCGGATGGTTGAGCTGGTTCAGTTCGAGCGATCAATATTCCAAGCAAAAGCTGTCCGCCGACCTGGAAACTTTGCGCTCATTCTATCTTGATGCGGGATACTTGGAGTTTTCCATCGAGTCCACCCAGATTTCCATTACACCGGACAAGAAAGACATTTATATCACCATCAACCTTACCGAAGGCGCCAAATATACGGTTTCCGACATCAAGCTGGCCGGGCCGGAGAGCATCTTGCCACACGAGCAGATGCGCAAGCTGATTACGGTCAAGCCGGGCGATACATTCTCGCGCAAGGAATTGACCGCATCCACTACAAAAATCGGCGACCGCCTCGCGGATGATGGTTATGCCTTTGCCAACATTGATGCGGTTCCGGAACTGGATAAGGAAAAGCATCTGGTGGCTTTTACTTTCATGACCGATCCGGGCCGTCGGGTGTATGTCCGGCGCATCAATATCGCGGGCAATACCAAGACGCGTGATATAGTGATCAGGCGCGAATTTCGCCAGATGGAGGGGGCGTGGTTTTCTGCCTCCAAAGCCAAAAAATCCAAACAACGGGTGGATCGCCTGGACTTTTTCAGCGATGTGAATATGGAGACACCTCCTGTGCCAGGTGCAAATGACCAGTTGGATGTCAACCTTGCAGTGAAGGAGAAAGCCACCGGCGATTTTTCGATAGGCGCCGGTATATCCAGCGGCGAAGGGCTGGTGCTGACCGCCTCGATTACGGAGCGCAACCTGTTCGGTTCCGGCAATTACCTTTCCACGCAGGTCAACACCAGCAAGGTCAACAAGGTGTATTCTGTGTCATACACCAACCCCTACTACACGGATGATGGAATGAGCCGCGGCTTTGACGTGTACAAACGCGATGTGGATTCGACCAGCACCGCGATCAGCCAATACCGCAGCGCCACGATGGGCGCCGGGGTGCGCTATGGTGTGCCGATCAGCGATGATGAAACCATTCACTATGGTTTGGCGGCGGAGAAAACCAAGCTTTCGCTTACCCCCACCAGCCCGCAACGTTTTTTAGATTACGTCAATACATTCGGCGATTCGACGACCAACTTGGTGGGTACGGTGGGTTGGAGCCGTGACAGCCGCGACAGCGTAATTTACGTCACGGAAGGAATCTTGCAACATGCATTTGCAGAAATCGCGCTGCCAGGATCGAACCAGCGTTATTATAAGCTGACATACCAGCAACAGTGGTTTTACCCGGTGAGCCGTGAAGTTACCCTGATGCTGAACGGTGAAGGTGGGGCAGGTAACGGTTACGGTGGCAACCCCTTGCCGTTCTTCAAAAACTTTTATGCGGGGGGCCCCGGCTCGGTGCGTGGATATGAACCCAACTCGCTGGGGCCGCGAGACAAGGACAATAACGCGCAGGGCGGCAACAAGCGCATAGTCGGGAATGCTGAATTGCTGTTCCCCATGCCGGGGATGTCCAAGGAAAAATCCGTGCGCCTGAGCGCATTTGTTGATGGGGGTGCGGTGTATAGCCAGGATAGCCTGACAGGGACAGGCGGCTTGCGTTATTCTGCCGGTTTGGCGTTTACCTGGATATCGCCAATCGGCCCGCTCAAGATCAGTTTCGGGAAATCGCTGAACCCTCAGCCCAATGATAAGCTACAGAAATTCCAGTTCACGCTGGGTTCAATATTTTAATATTTGATGAGGAGTGAAAATTGAAAACTTGGATCATAAAGCTCATACCGGCGCTGCTATTGGTAGCTTTTAGCCAGGCATTTGCCACAGATTTCCGAATTGGTGTAGTGGATACGGAACGTATCCTGCGTGAATCCGTACCCGCATTAAAGGCCGAGAAGAGGATAGAAAAAGAATTTGCCACACGCGATCAGGAAATCAAGAAAGTTTCCCAGCAGGTCAAGGATATCCAGGCGTTTTTGGATAAGGAAGGCATGACCTTGCCGGATGCCGAGCGCCGCAACAAGGAGCGCGAACTGGACAACCTGAACGTGAATTTGCAACGCCTGCAGCGCGAGTTTCGCGAAGACTTGAACTTGCGTAAAAATGAGGAGCTGGTAGTGGTGTTGGGGCAGGCCAACAAGGCCATACAGCAGATCGCGGAAAGTGAGAAATATGATTTGGTGTTGCAGGAAGCCGTATATCGCAATCCAAAAATTGATATCACCGAAAAGGTGCTGCAATACCTGTCAAAAGAAAAATAATTTCGTTGAATGAAGCGGGCAGCTTATCGATTGGCGGAATTCGTGGCGCTATTTGGCGGCCGCGTGTTGGGTGATGCCAATACAACGGTAAGCCAGGTAGCCACACTGGACAGCGCACAAGCCGGGAACCTTACTTTTCTGGCCAGCAGCAAATACCGCGCGCAGCTTGCCGCCACACATGCAGGAGCCATCATTGTGGCAGAGGCGGATGCCGGGGCGACATCACTTCCGCGTATCGTATGCGACAACCCCTATACCTACTTCGCCAAGGTTTCATCATTCCTGAACCCAGTGCCGCAGACCTTGCCTGGCATACATCCTGGCGCTGTCATTGGAGAGGGCGCACAAATAGATCAAACAGCCTATATCGGCCCCAATGTAGTGGTCAGGGCAGGCGCCAAAATCGGTGCGCGCTGCGTGATCATGGCGGGATGCAGCATAGGTTCTGGCGTCACCATCGGCGAGGATGCGCTCTTGTATCCGCGCGTGGTGGTATATCACGATTGTGTATTAGGAAATAAATTGATTGCGCATTCCGGCGTGGTGATCGGTGCGGATGGTTTCGGTTTCGCGCCGGACGAGGGGCGCTGGTTGAAAATCCCGCAAATCGGCCGCGTGGTGATCGGTGACGATGTGGAGATCGGCGCAAATACCACGATAGACCGCGGTGCGCTGGGTGACACCGTGATTGAGGATGGCGTCAAGCTGGACAACCAGATTCAGGTGGCGCACAACGTGCACATCGGCGCGCATACCGCGATTGCAGGATGTGTGGGCATTGCCGGCAGCACCACTATCGGACGCCATTGCCGCATCGGCGGCAGCGCAGGCATCCTGGGGCATTTGCAGATAGCAGACAACGTGGAAATTTCTTCTTTTACGCTGATAGGTAAATCCATACGCGAACCCGGTAGCTATACCGGGATTTTTCCGTTCAGCAGCAACGAAGAGTGGCGCAAAAATGCCGTGCATTTGCGTCACCTGAACGATCTGGCGAAACGTATTAAACAACTGGAACAGGAAGTCGCCGCTCTTAACTCAACGCATCAAAGGAAAGAAACTGCATGAACACCCAAATGGACATTCACGAAATTCTGGAACATCTGCCGCACCGCTACCCATTCCTGCTGTTAGACCGCGTGTTATCGGTCGACCCCGGCAAGGAAATCGTGGCACTGAAGAATGTCACCATCAACGAACCGTTTTTTCCCGGCCATTATCCGCATCACCCGGTGATGCCAGGCGTGCTGGTTATTGAAGCGATGGCGCAGGCCGCTGCAATACTGACATTCAAGAGCTCGGAAAATAAACCAGATAAAAACACGGTGTATTACTTCGTCGGCATAGACGGCGCGCGCTTCAAGCGCCCGGTCGTGCCGGGCGACCAGTTGATTCTCAAAGTCAGTTTTTTGCGCAGCATGCGCGGTTTATGGAAATTCGCTGCGGTGGCCGAAGTAGAGGGGAAAGTGGCGGCACAAGCCGAAATCATGTGCGCAATGCGGGAAAAATAATGCGCCATCCAACGGCAATCATTCACTCCGATGCCAGGCTGGCCGATGACGTAACGGTGGGAGCTTATTCCATTATCGGCGAACATGTGGAGATCGGTTCTGGCACCAGCATCGGCCCGCATGTGGTGATCGAAGGCCACACCCGCATCGGCAAGAACAACCGCATCTTCCAGTTCAATTCGCTGGGCGCCATGCCGCAGGACAAGAAACACGCGGGCGAGCCGACACGCCTGGAGATCGGCGACGACAACACCTTCCGCGAATTCTGCACCATCAACACCGGCACCGTGCAGGATGCCGGAGTCACGCGGATCGGCGACGACAACTGGATCATGGCCTATGTGCATGTGGCGCACGACTGTCAGATCGGGAGCCACACCATCATGGCCAATGGCGCCACCCTGGGCGGCCATGTGCATGTGGGCGACTGGGCATTCCTCGGCGGACTTTCCGGCGTGCACCAGTTCGTGCGCATCGGCGCCCACGCGATGACCGGCTTCCAGACCAGGCTGTCGCAGGACTTGCCGCCCTACGTCACTGCGGCGGACAACCCGGCCGTGGCGCACGGCATCAACGCGGAAGGCTTGAAGCGGCGCGGTTTCAGCAGCGAGGCGATCATGGCGATCAAGCGCGCTTACAAAACCCTGTACAAATCCGGCCTGTCGCTGGACGAGGCGAAGCGCGCCATTGAGGCGCAGGCGGCGGAACATCACGAGCTCAGCCTGCTGGCTGGATTCCTGGCACGCTCCGAACGCGGCATAGTCCGCTAGTCTTCCATCATGACGCAGCAAATCAAAACCATTGCTATGGTCGCGGGTGAGGCATCGGGTGATTTACTCGCCAGCCACTTGATGGAAGCGCTCAGGCAGTCTGCGCCCAATGTGCGCTTCATCGGCATCGGTGGCCCCAAGATGCGGGCGGCGGGTATGGAAATATTGTTCCCTATGGAGAAGCTTTCGGTTTTCGGCTATATCGATGCACTGAGGCACTATCGGGAAATTGCCGCTATACGCCGCAAACTGCGCACACAGCTCATCGCCCAGCCGCCGGATTTGTTCATCGGCGTGGATGCGCCGGATTTCAATCTTGATCTTGAACTGGCGCTCAAGCAGCATGGCATTCCCACCGTGCATTACGTCAGCCCTTCCATCTGGGCGTGGCGCGGCGAACGCATCCACAAGATCAAACAGGCCGTGTCCCATATTCTCGCGCTGTTCCCGTTCGAAGCACCGTTGTATGAAAAGGCAGGTGTGCCGGTAACCTATGTCGGCCATCCGCTGGCAGACATACTGCCGGATATGCCCAACCGGGTTGCCATGCGCGAGCAGATGCGCTTGCCAAAACAGAGCAGGGTGTTCGCCATGCTGCCGGGCAGCCGCCAGAGCGAAGTGCGGCAATTGGCAGCGACTTACATCGAAACCGCAAAGCAAATTTTGCACAAGCTGCCGGATGCGCAGTTTTTGGTGCCGCTGGTCAGCCGTGAAACGCGCACCATTTTCGAGAACATGCAGTGGAAGCTGGAAGCGCAGGATTTGCCCATCACCCTGCTGTTCGGCCATGCGCACGATGCCATGATCGCCGCCGACGGAGTACTGGTCGCTTCCGGCACCGCCACGCTGGAAGCCGCGCTGCTCAAGCGTCCCATGGTCATCACCTACAGGATGCCGGGCTTAACTTACTGGCTGAGCAAGCGCAAACAATACCAGCCGTATGTCGGCCTGCCCAATATTCTCGCCGGAAAATTTGTGGTGCCGGAATTGTTGCAGGAAGACGCCACGCCGGAAAATCTGGCGCAGGCGCTGCTCAACCTGGTCAACGACAAGAATGCGGTGGCGCAGCTTGAAGACATCTTCACCGAGATGCATCTGGCTTTGCGCCAGAACACCGCGCAAAAAGCCGCAACGGCAATCATGCCTTATTTGGGTGGATGAGAGAGCACTCACAACAATAATTTCCCATGGCCCGCAACCCTCTCCTCAATCCTCCCTCCGAGGGGGACAAGAAGCTCGTGTCCGGGCACCCGGAGGAGGCAATCGTCCCTTCCCCCTCGGGGGGAAGGCTAGGATGAGGGGGTTTCTCGGGTGAGGGGAAGGGGAGAGGGAAAATTACTCAATCGATCATCCTGATCTGCGGCGTAGATGAAGCCGGGCGTGGCCCGTTGGCGGGGCCGGTGAGTGCGGCAGCGGTGATCCTCGACGAGACCAATCCTATCTCGGGATTGGCCGATTCAAAGAAACTATCCGAACGGCAACGCAACCGGCTCGCGCCCATCATTCGCGAACGTGCGCTGGCTTGGGCGGTGGCCTATGCCGACGTTGGCGAAATAGACCAACTCAATATTCTGCAAGCCACGCTGCTGGCGATGCGCCGCGCCGTGCTGGCGCTCAACATTCAACCGCAGCAGGTACTGGTGGATGGCCTGTATTGCCCGCAGACCGCCATTCCCAGCCAGGCAATCGTGAAGGGCGACAGCAAGGTCGCCGCAATTTCAGCCGCTTCAATTCTGGCGAAAACTGCACGCGACGCGCTGATGCTGGAGTTGCATGAACAATATCCGCACTACGGCTTCGCCGACCACAAAGGCTACCCAACCGCCGCGCATCTCGCCGCCCTGCGCGAACATGGCGTATCCGCCGTACACCGCAAGAGTTTCAGGCCGGTGCGGGAGCTACTTCGTTTCCCCTAAATTAAATCGTCGTATGGAGTGGCAAGTATAGCCTTGTGGATTCTTGACCAGATACTTCTGGTGGTATTCCTCGGCGCGGTAAAACTCCTTGAACGGCACGACTTCGGTGACGGCTTTGGCTTTCCAGTCGCCGGAGGCATCCACGGTCTTGATGACTTCATCGGCGGCGTGTTTCTGTTCTTCGCTGAGGTAAAAAATCGCCGAGCGGTATTGCGTGCCGATGTCGTTGCCTTGCTGGTTGCGCGTGGTGGGGTTGTGCATGCGGAAGAATTCAAACAGCAAGTGCCGGTAGCTGAGTTGCTGTGGGTTGAACACGATTTTCAGTGATTCCGCGTGGCCGGTGTTGCCGGTTTTCACTTGTTCATAGCGTGCATCAGGCGTGTCGCCGCCGGTGTAGCCGACTTCGGTTTCCAGCACGCCAGGGATGAGCCGCACCAGTTCTTCCATGCCCCAGAAGCAACCGCCGGAGAGGTAGGCGGTTTGTTGTTTGGCGTGGCCAGTTGTGGTCATGGTTACTCCTTTTGGTAGGGCGAAGGCGGCGGCAGAAAACAGGACGGTGAGGATGAGGAAAAATCGGGTAAGTGTTTTCATCCAAAATAGTTCATTAGCACGAAACTGCGTCATTCCCGCGCAGGCGGGAATCCAGGCCGAACATACACCCCGCAAAGCGGACAAAGCAGCGATGTTGTCCCGCTTCGCGGGAGGTTTTATATCAACTGGATTCCCGCCTGCGCGGGAATGACGGGCAAACAAACGATTTGGGTTCATGAGTGTGTGTGGGAATGCAAGAAGAGCAAAGGGTTAGAGAGGATGTTACTCACGCCGTGATTTTTTCATGGCCTGTTGCGCTTCGCGCTGTCCTTCGCGTTCCTTTTCAGTAGCACGCTTATCGTGCTGTTTCTTGCCTTTCGCCAAGCCGATGTCCAGTTTGACGCGCCCACCCTTGTAGTGCATGTCCAGCGGCATCAGGGTATAGCCCGCGCGCTGCACCTTGCCGATCAGCTTGTCGATTTCCGCCGCATGCAGCAACAGCTTGCGCGTGCGCACCGGGTCGGGAAGAATGTGGGTAGAGGCGGCGGTGAGCGGGCTAATGTGGGAGCCGAACAGGTATAGCGCGCCGTCTTTCACCGTGACATAGGCCTCCTTGAGATTGGCGCGCCCGGCGCGGATCGCCTTGACTTCCCAGCCTTCCAGCACGATGCCGGCCTCGTAGCGGTCTTCGATGAAGTAGTCGTGAAATGCTTTTTTATTCTGGACGATGCTCATAATTCATGATGCCCGATGGCTGGAAAATAATTTGGAATAAAACTGGAAATTGTTGCGTCCCATTTCTTTAGCATGATACATGGCAGCATCGGCATTTATTAACAGCTCCTCGAAATCTGCCCCATCTTTTGGGAATATTGAAATGCCAATACTGCCACCCAAGTGAATATTCTTTCCCTCCACGGGTGACAGCCCGGAAATGGCATCTATGATTTTTTGTGCAACTGCAGAGGCTTCTTCTGCTTTGGTTATATTCAGCAGGAGAATGACAAACTCGTCTCCACTCAAGCGCGAAAGGGTATCGCCTTCCCGCAAACAAGATGAGCTACAGGCTGCCACAGCCTTGAGCACTTTATCTCCCATATCGTGCCCCAGGCTGTCATTTATGGGCTTGAAATTATCAAGATCGAGGAACAGCAACGCGATTCCCGTTCCATGCCGTTGCGCATTGGCAAGCGCTTGCTGGAACCGGTCCTGAAGCAACATGCGGTTTGGCAAGCCGGTCAAATGGTCATGATAAGCGTGCTGGTGGATTAGCTGTCTCTGGCAGTTGCGCACGAAAGTGAAGAAGCTTGCGCTTATGCTCAACAGGCCGCCGACAAGCAGGATGAGCATCGGCATGTTATCGGGATGCTCGATTACGCCACCGGGCCTGCTTGCCGAATATAACAGCCAGACGGACCCATCCACCGCAACTTTTTCCGTAACATGGTGGCGCGGATTAAAGGGCGTGTCCGGAATATCATTTGGGTCGGTATCGTAAATCAAATGCGCCATATCCAGCCCCGATGTTTCGTGACCCTGAAAACCGGCATCATATGCCTTGAAATGAACTTCCCTGATAACGCTGGAATCGATCGCTTCATGGAACAGTTTATCCGTGTTTACCCTGGCATAGATATAACCCCAGATCGCTTCTCGCCGCTCATCAAGCGTAGCGGTGGGTAGCCCGCTACGGTAAATCGGATACATGAAAAGAATGGGGGATTTGCGGTCGCTGCCTTTGGCATACGGCAGTTCTTTGGTGATAGTCACTGCACCAGAATCCCGCGCCATTTCCAGCGCTTTGAGCCCGGACGGGTAGGCGCCGTGATCCAGGCCCAGCAGGTCAATATGATCCAGCGGCGGCCAAAAATACTCCACCGGATAATAGGTTTCGCGCATGCCGGATGGGCGGATGGTGTAAACGGCATTGCCGGTTGAACCCCGGTTATTTTCATACCTGACGGCATCCTCAAAATTTCTTTTCTGGCCGTGCGTAATGCGGCGTATCACTCCCATCCCCTCGATACCGGGGTAATATTCCTTGGGCTTGAGGAAGCTGACATATCGCTCCCATTCGGCGCGGGTAACCGAGTCGGAACTGGCAAAAAAACTTCCGGCGCTGCGCAGCACCCCAAAATAAACCTCGATGTGTTTCTGCACATCATGCGAAGCGCTCTGCGCGTGGAGATTAAACTCGGCCAGGGATTTTTTATTATCCGCTATAGAGGAGTAGAGCCAGGCGGCGCCCGTCAGGGTCAAACCCAGCAATAAAATTACCAGAGGCCATAAGAACAGGCTTGTGTTCTTGAAATTTGACATTCAGTCCTCCCTTTCAGGCAACAGGAGTTACTTAAACACATGGTGCCTGCAATGTAGCAGCTAAATTCATTTTTCACCATACGTAAAAATGCGAAGAAATAAACAGGCCAAACACACATGGACAATGAATAGCGCTATCATGGAAAAATTCCTTGGCAGGAGAATAAGCCATGATATTCCATAACCGTGATGATGCCGCGCATAAGCTCGCGGAAAAACTTGAACCCTATCGCGGTCAGCGCCCATTGGTGCTGGCGATTCCGCGCGGTGCGGTGCCGATGGCCAGGGTTATCGCCGACGCGCTCGGCGGCGAGGTGGACGTAGTGCTGGTGCGCAAGCTGCGCGCCCCGGGCAATCCGGAGTTAGCCATCGGTGCGGTGGACGAGACGGGGTGGACCTATCTTGCCGAGTATGCCGCGCAAATGGCGGGCGATGGCTACATCGAAGCAGAAAAAAAAGCGCAACTCGAAGTGATGCGCGAGCGGCGCGCCAGCTATACCCCGATACGCCCGCCGCACGACCCGGCAGGGCGCATCGTCATTGTGGTGGACGACGGCCTCGCCACCGGCTCCACAATGATCGCCGCATTGCATGCGCTGCGCGCCAGGAATCCGAAAAAACTGATCTGCGCCGTGCCGGTAGCGCCGCCCGATACCCTGGATAAAGTTGCGCCTTACGCCGACGAAGTGGTGTGCCTGAGCGCGCCGGAAATGTTTTATGCGGTGGGACAGTTCTATGCGTCTTTCCCTCAGGTGAGCGACGAGGAAGTGGTTGCGCTGTTGAAGGCGGTCTGAGTGAAGTTTTAGCATTTGTCCCTCATGGTTAATGACGGCTAAGTGCCAAGCAGTCATTCATGTCTAGGGCCACAGATTCACTGTAAATTTCTTTTTTAGAGGGGCTTTATGAAACCACTACCCATCGAATTCGAACCGAATGCATCGTTCTGCTACAAGTTCGCTCGTTATCACCTGCTGCTGGAACTAGCCCAAGAGCCTGAAGCACTGTCGGGTGAGCCTTTCAAACTGAACCCTGTTATCAACAGAGTTCTGAGCCGATATTTGACCGAAGTTCAGATGGGCCTGAGTTACCCGGCACGGGACACAGAAGGGAAAATGCATCAAGTCGGCGCAGCCATTCGGTTTTTCACATCTCTTCGAGCAAAGCGAGGCCCGGAGTCACCTTTTGTGTGGCTGGGTCAGTCCGGAATGTATCGTCTTAAGTCAGACACAGAGCTGACGCTAGAAGCTGCCGAGGACGAAGATGAAGCCATTGAGGATCAGGCCGATGTGGAATTTAACGGCTGTATATATGCTTTCACCTTCCCGGCAATCAAGAGCGCTCAGAAACCCTTCCCAATCAAGGTTGGGTTAACTACCGCCGCTGATGTAGAGACTCGCGTGTTTGGGCAATGTAAGGGGGCTGGTTTCTTTGAGAAACCTGAGATTCTTGGGCGCTGGCAGGTCAAACGTGTTGCCCAAGTTGAGGACGCCATTCATGCCGTGCTTAAAGCAAGGGGGCGCTGGAAAGAGGATGCGCCGGGTGATGAGTGGTTTATTACCACCATTGACGAAGTTCAATCCATCGTCAGCTTTATTAACTCGTAGGGCAGAGAGGAGTTCCTTGGTCTCTCATGCAGATTTCGCGCAATGTCCGCTATTGTCGTTACCAAACGTTCATGATCAATGGGGCAGCTTCATATTTTTCATCCCCCAAGGCGCTATAGGTGTTGCGCGAACTAGTCGGCTGCGCTGTGCGCCGCCTGTTGCAGCGTACCTGCCTCTTCAAACAGGTGGGTCGCGCCGGGAATCAGGATGAGTTTCTTCTCGCAGTTCAGCAGCGCGTAAGCCTGCTGGTTCAATTCGATCACACCGTAGTCCGCACCGCCGACGATGAGCAGGGTAGGCACTCTACATTACGCCTTGCGTGCGTTGCCGCATCCGGCTTGTCCAGCAGCCATGCAGACTCCAATTATCCGGACGCCTCGTTGATCCATTTTGCCAGCCGTTGCCGTATGCGCATGAGGCTGGGGGCTTTCAGGCCGGTGTCGGGGAAATCGGCATCGGCGGGCGTGATGATTTCATCGAGTCCTTCTTCTGCCTGTTGGGTTTGCGATGAGACCATGCAGACGAGCCAGTCGTCGAAATTGGCGGATGCCTGCCGCAACATGAGTACAGGGCGCAGCTTTGTGTCCGAAAGGTCGGTGTAGGGGAAGGAGGCCAGCACGATCTGGCCGCTCCGCTTCATTGCCAGTGTTCTTTCAGGTCGCCCAGCGTGTAGCGGACGGGATCTTTTTCCATGCCGCACACGGCCTGCCGCATGGAAAATTCCGCAAACTCGGCCTCGGTCCATTCGTCATGGACGGAGTCCGTTGCCACGCCGCAACGCGCCGCAAGGTATGCGACGAAGTCAAATACTTCGGACTGTTTTTCCTTGGGCAAGGATTGGACGGTTTTAAGCAGTTCTGCGTATCCCATGCTGTACTCCTGTCAGTTTATATAATTATCATAGCACCAATCAGCGCGTTGGACTGAGCCCTTCGCCAAGCTCTGTTTTGAATCAAAGGGGCCACATCAACGTTGCTCGCGACAGCGCGGGCGCAATCGTTATTGCGCCGAATGAAACACGATTTAAAGGCCATATCAAAAGGAGCTTGTATGCCCACTATCAGCATGTTTACGGAATTCTGGTTGTGATCCTGTGCGAGGACAATGATCGCCATCATCTGCCGCACATTCATGTGCGCTATTCCGGCATGAAAGTTTCCACCGTCATCGAGGATGGGCATGCGCTGGCGGGTGTGATTCAAGCCAAGCAAAAAATCGAAGCCCTGTTATTGTGAGGTGCGGCATGAACACCGATAAACCAAGTCCTGCGTTGTATTATCCTGCCCTGCTGGCCGACATCAAGCAGCGTATCCGGTAGGCGCAAACACGGGCTATCCTGGCCGTCAATCATGAGTTGTTGGCCTTGTATTGGGATATTGGCTGCCTGATTGACGGGTGGCAAAAGCAGGAAGGCTGGGGGGCGAGAGTAATCCCGCGACTGGCAAAATATTTGCACAACGAGCTGCCGGAGGAGAAAGGTTTTTCCGAGCGCAACATTAAGCTGATGGTGCAGTTTTTTCGCGAATATCCAACGCTCTTTGCGGCAGCAGTAATTGGGCAACCAGTGGTTGCCCAATTGCCAAACAGTGAGCCATCTGCCGAAATAGGGCAACCGGCGGTTGCCCAAATTCCATGGGCGCACAATGTGCTGCTCATGCGGCGGGTGAAAGACCATGCAACCCGAATCTGGTATGCCGAAGCGACACTGGCAAACGGCTGGAGCCGCAACATTTTGGAGATGCAGATCGAAACTGCCGCTCACCTGCGCCAGGGTAAAGCCACCAGCAACTTCGCCTCGCGCTTGCCTCCTCCGCAGTCTGATCTGGTACAACAGGCGCTGAAAGACCCATATCTTTTTGACTTCTTGACGGATGTCGTCAAGGCCGAGGTCGGCGTGGATTACGCTCTGCTCCTTGAGTTCGAGAATGGCGAAGAGAGCGTGCGTTCGGCTTGCGCCCCTATCTGGGGCGATATGAGGTCATGATTGAAAAAAGTTGGACGTGTCTTGGAGGCACGTTTGTTAGAATCAATATCAGTTTAAATTGGGAGGCGAGATATGTTAAACCCGGATAAACCATTAGCGCTGTCATTCCCGCGCAGGCGGGAATCCAGCGGACAAACACTCCGCGAAGCGGGCAAGACCCCGGTTTTGTCCCGCTACGCGGGGATTGTTCAACCACTTGGATTCCCGCCTGCGCGGGAATGACGCTGTTTTCGGTCTAATGGACATTCTGGGTTAAACATAGAGAATCTGCCCGCACGGAGATGTTGCGCATGATGGAGGCGATTTGGGATGACTTGGCGCGTGATTCAGTACCGCTCTCATCGCCGGAATGGCACACGCAAGCACTGAATGAAGCTGAACGAACTCATGCTGAAAATCAGTCAAATTTTGTTTCCTGGGATGTTGCCAAGAAGACACTGCGCGACACCGCCCCATGAAAATCGAGATTCTGAGTATCGCAATGAGCGATATTCAGTCAGGCCAACATTTTTATGAACAGCAGCAGGAAGGCTTGGGTGCTTACTTTCTGGATTCGCTGTTTTCCGACATTGAGGCTCTTTTGTTATTTGCCGGTATTCACCAGCAATTTTTCGGTTATTACCGTGTGCTTTCGAAACGATTCCCCTACGCAATTTACTACCGGATTAGTGAACAAACTATTCAAGTATGGCCCGTTCTTGACTGCCGGCAAAAGCCATCACGCATAGCGAGTTCGCTACGCTCGAAATGACAAGAGGGGCAAAATGACAAGATAGTGCAATGGAATTGCACCCTACGCAACCACGCCACCGCGTCCATTCTCCGCCGCCATTTTCGCCAATGCCAGCGTGTGCTCCGGCTTGATTTGGTTCCATGAAAACCGCCATTCCCAGTTTCCATCCGGCTGGCCGGGAAAGTTCATGCGATGTTCGCAGGATAGGCCAAGAACATCCTGCAAGGGAAAGATGACCGTATTCGCCACTGACTTGGACAGGGCGCTCATCATGACCCAATTGATCGCCTCTCCGTCGCTGCCAAGATAATGCCGGGCAAAAGCTTTTTCATGGTCGGGCAAAGCGTTCCACCACCCGATGGTAGTGTTGTTGTCGTGTGTCCCCGTATAGGCGACGGTGTTTTGCACGTAGTGGTGCGGCAAGAAGTGGTTGCTCTCCCCGTCTCCAAATGCGAACTGCAGGATACGCATGCCCGGTAGCTTGAATTTGTCGCGAAGTTCAATCACGTCGGGTGTAATCAACCCCAGATCTTCAGCGATGATAGGCAGGCTCGGAAAGGCTTTTTCAAATGCTTCAAACAATTTTTTCCCTGGGCCTTGCACCCATCTTCCATTAATTGCGTTAGTTTCATCTGCTGGCACTTCCCAGTAAGCGGCAAAGCCCCGGAAGTGATCGATCCGCACCAGGTCGGCAAGCTGAAGAGCGTGCCGCAGCCGCGCTATCCACCACGCAAATCCAGTTTCTTCATGGATGTTCCAACGGTAGAGCGGATTACCCCAGAGCTGCCCGGTTTCGCTGAAGTAATCGGGTGGCACACCTGCAACGACTGATGGGCGCCCACTTGGGTCCAATTCGAAGAGTCCCTGATGTGCCCATACGTCAGCGCTTTGATGGGCCACAAATATCGGCACATCGCCAATAATCCGGACTCCCCGTCCGTTGGCATATTGTTTTAATCTGGTCCATTGGCGTGAAAAGCTCCATTGGCAAAATTTCCAGAAACCAATTTCTTCAGGGTAAGACATTTTTATGCTGAGAAGAGTTTGCGGGTCCCTGTGTGCCAGATTCTTCGGCCATTGATCCCAATCGCGCCAATTTTCACGCTCGGCAATCGTCATGAATAATGCGTAGTCTTCCAGCCACACGCTTTCAGCACTGCAAAACTCTTCATAAACCCAGAACACATTATCTTCACGATTCGCAAAAAAATTCCTGGCTGCACGGCGCAGCCGCTCCATGCGAAAAGGTTTTATGAGCGCGAAATCTATGCGGTCAGCGCGAAATTCCGGATGGGGTTTCAAATCTTCGTGGCCAAGCCAGCCTTGACTGGCCAATTCAGCGAGATCAATCAGAAAGATGTTGCCAGCAAAGGCCGACCTGCTCATGTACGGAGAGTTCCCCGGGCCGATTTCACCAAGGGGGAGAACTTGCCAATAAGTTTGGCCGGCACTTACCAGCCAATCGACAAATTTGCATGCATCCGAGCCGAAGACGCCCGCACCGAACGTGCCCGGAAGCGATGTTGGGTGTAGCAATATGCCGCTGGCGCGATCCGCTATCATGCCATGGCCATCATAACCAGCGACTCGGCTATCGCCTTTCGGGTGCCCGGCCAAAAACTCTTCGGCTGATAGCCTAGTCGAATGGCTATAACCAGCCACTTAGCAATCGGTTTTAGATTGCTTAGTGGAATGGCTAGTGGTTTCACCAGTAGTTTCATCAGGAACCACGGCGCATCGAACCGCCCGCTTCCGGCGTGCCACCGCCATGACTGATCGGATTATTCAAATTGGCCGGAACGGGAAGCTTCAACAAATGATAAAGCTGTATCAAGCTGTGCCTGTACAAACGATCGAAGCTCTCCACCGCATGTGAAGGATTGTAGTCACCGAACCACCAGAACCAGTCGGAGCTTTCGCATGAAGCCAGTTGTTTTTCGGCGGCTTTTAGCTCCGCCACGTTCAGGCGGCCCCCCGCAGTTACCATGTCATAGTTTTGCTTCGCCACGCACAATAAATCCCAAGCGCGGTTTTTGTCCGGTGAGCCTATCCAGGTGGAGAAGGTGCCATATACCCAACTACCTGCAACCAGGCTCGGCAATACCCCATCCTTGGCAAACCCAAGCCCGTTTTTTGCTTCGCGCCGATCCAGATAATCGCAATATGTCGTAGTGCAAATTTCCGGATGTGCCTGCAATACGGAATACATATCCTGCAAAAAATGATAGCCGTTATATGGGTAAGACTCCCAGGCATTTTCGCCATCAAGGATGACGCTAACCAGCGGCGTTTCACCCTCTGGCGCTTGTTGGGCAATCGTTTCAAGCTGGGCGACAAAGTGCAGTGCAGCATCCTTGCCAAACCATCTGGAATACTCAAAACCGATCAAGTCGGACAGATGGTCATCGCGGAAAAAACAGTACACACCGCCTGCAGCACCTTGCAACTGATAGGGGCGATAGAGGTATTGTGCACGCTCAGGTATGGATGGATTTACGGCACGCAGGCTGTTGACCAGCACACTTTGCCCACTTGCTGCCCAGCGGCATTTTTGCTCCGCCAGCACTTCCATCAGCGCAGTTGAAACCGCTCCTTCCGCTGGCCAGATACCTTGCGGAGTGATACCAAAACGGGTGTGGTGGCTTTCCTTGGCGGAAGCCAGATGCGCCTGCACACGGCTCCTCCCGCCGGGATAACGATGCGATTGCGGCAGGCTGCTTTCGGGCGCGCTTTCCCGTGCGCTGTTGATATCCAGCAGCAACGGCGCAAGCGGATGGTAATGCGGCGTGGTTGAAATCTCGATTTGCCCGCTTTCAGCCAGTTTGCGGTAACGCGGAATAATGCCGGCAACAAGCTGGCCGATCAGGTCGAATAGCTGCTTGCGGTCGGAATAGTCAAAACCTTCGTCCTTGCTCATCAGGCGGATAATCAGGTCATGTTCGCGGCGCACGCTTTCACCGCACCATACCAGGTGATACCAGACAATCAAGTCAACAATGTATTGGCCGGACAAATACGTAAGCCCCGTGCTGCCGGATGACTCAAGCATTTTGAATAATTCGAACAGGCGATTGTAGGTCGGATAAGGTTCGATCATCTTGTGATGATTGCTGCGAAAGCAGCTGTTCAGCACAAGATCGCGCTCGGCTTCGCTCAGATCATTGAGGTTTTCGCGCACCAACAACCGCAGCAAGGGATCGCGCATCTGCCCGGTGGAAAATTGTTGTTCATAATCTTCCATCTGATCCAGCAGCACCGGCACAAAATTCACCACCGCCTTCACCTGTGGGTATTGTTCCAGGTGAAAGGCCATGTCGGTATAGTCCTTGATGGCGTGCAGGTAAACCCACGGCAACATGAAATCACCGGTGGAATAATCACGGTAGTCTGGCTGATGCATGTGCCAGAGAAAAACCAGATCGAGGGGTTTAGTCATGAAAAGCCTGCTTGAATCGGCAAATATATCTTACGGCTGTGTGCACGCGGCCATGTTCACCGAATGCCGTGCACACCCTGCCCCAGCATTTCTGGCGTGATGAGCGTAATGCCTTTGTCAGTTACAAAAAAACGCCTCGCGTCTTCCTCTGTATCCACCCCGACAGTCAATTCGTCAGGGATGATGCAGTCCTTGTCCACCACGACACGCTTGAGCGTAACATTGCGGCCTACCTCCACATTGGGCAGGAGCACCGAATCCTCAATATTGCTGTAACTGTGAATGCGCACATTGGAAAACAACAGCGAGCGGCGCACGGTTGCGCCGCTGATGATGCAGCCGCCGGAAACCAGTGAATCAATTGCCTGGCCGCGGCGGCCCTCATCGTCAAATACAAATTTAGCCGGGGGCAATTGTTCTTGATGGGTCCAGATCGGCCATTCCTGATCGTACATATTGAGGTCGGGAGTGATCTTGGTCAGTTCCATGTTCGCCTCCCAGTATGAATCTATGGTACCCACATCGCGCCAATACGGTACGTCGCCATCCATTTTTATGCAGCTACTCTGAAAACTCTGGGCATACACACGGTGGCCTGATGACACCAGGTACGGGATGATGTCCTTGCCGAAATCATGGCTGGAGTGAGGATCAGCCGCATCACGTGCCAGTTGAGCACACAAGAAATCCATATCGAATATATAAATGCCCATGCTGGCCAGCGCCAGATCAGGGTTGTCAGGAATTGGCGTGGGGTGTTCAGGTTTCTCGCTGAAATTCACCACCATTGATTCCTCATTCACAGCCATCACGCCGAAACCCTTGGCATCGTCGAGGGGCACCTCGATACAGGCAACGGTCATGTCGGCCCGATTTCTCACATGGAAGGCCAGCATCTTGCCGTAATCCATTTTATAAACGTGGTCTCCAGCCAGTATCAGCACATAGTCGGGCGCTGTTGCGCGCAAGATATCCAGGTTCTGGAACACCGCATCGGCAGTGCCCTGGTACCACGATTCCTGCACCCATTGCTGTGCGGGCAACACGTCTATGAATTCGCCAAATTTGCCGTTCAGGAAGCTCCAACCATGCTGGATATGCTGAATCAGGCTGTGCGATTTGTATTGTGTGGCTACGCCGATACGCCTGATGCCGGAATTGACGCAGTTCGACAACACAAAATCGACGATGCGGAATTTCCCGCCAAACGGCACTGCAGGTTTGGCCCTCCAGTCCGTCAGTTGATGCAAACGGCTACCCCGCCCGCCCGCTAGCACCATGGCGTAGGTGTTTTTGACCATCCAGCTCACTAAACTAGTTTTTTCTCGCTCTGACATTAAATGCTTGATACCAAGTTATGGATAATGCGTGCACTGTATCAGATTATGGCTAGGGCCTGCAAAATTGTGGTTATAATCATTTGCCATGAAAACCCCTCGCATCAAACCTGACCCGCGTGCCGATTTACTTCTGCATGGGCGCTTGTACGACCCATTTGCCTACCTCGGCCCGCACTTCGAAAAAGAATATTATGTGGTGCGTATATTTAATCCTTACGCCAGCGAAGTCAACCTGGAAACCGCTTCGGGTAACGAACCGCTGAAACGTATTCATCCAGACGGCTTGTTTGAATGGCATGGCAGTTGCGAACCGCTTCGCCCCTACCGGCTTCGCATTACAGAAAATGGCATTCAGCGCCTGGTTCATGACCCTTACGCATTTGCCCCGCAAATCTCCAACTTCGACCTGCACCTGTTCAACGAGGGAAAACTGTATCAGGGCTATCGCCTACTCGGTTCGCATGCCATGCAGATTGACGGCATATCCGGCGTGCGTTTTTCCGTATGGGCGCCAAATGCCGAGCGGGTCAGTGTGATAGGAGACTTCAACCGTTGGGATGGGCGCATCCACCCGATGGCGGTACATGGTTCCAGCGGCGTGTGGGAGTTATTTATTCCGGGTATGGAACAAGGCGTGCTTTACAAATTTGAGATCAGAAATCGTGCAGGTGCATTGCTGGTTAAAACCGATCCTTATGCCAACGCTTTTGAATTGCGCCCCGGAACCGCCGCGCGCGCCGGATTAAAAATCGAACACGCATGGCAGGATGCTGCATGGATGGAGCAGCGTAGTCGCTGGGATTGGCTGCACGCCCCGCTCAACATCTATGAAACCCATCCCGGTTCATGGAAACGTCATCCGGATGGGAGTCACTACACATACCGCGAATTGGCCGAACACTTGATCCCGTACCTCATTGACATGGGTTACACCCACGTTGAATTGATGCCAATTTCGGAGCATCCTCTCGACGAATCCTGGGGCTACCAGGCTACCGGCTATTTCGCCGCGACCAGCCGCTTCGGTCCTCCGGACGATCTGTGCTACTTCATAGATACTTGCCATCAGGCCGGAATCGGCGTGTTGCTGGACTGGGTGCCGGCGCACTTCCCGCAAGATGCCTTTGCCCTGGCACACTTCGACGGCACCGCGCTATATGAGCACGAAGACCCGCGCTTGGGCTTCCATCAGGACTGGGGTACACACATTTTCAACTATGGCCGCAACGAAGTTAAAAGCTTCCTGCTGTCCAGCGCACATTACTGGCTGGATCAATTCCATTTCGACGGCCTGCGCGTGGATGCGGTGGCTTCCATGCTGTACCTCGACTATTCGCGCAAGGCAGGCGAATGGCTGCCGAACAAATACGGCGGACGGGAAAATCTGGATGCCATAGACTTCCTGCGCGAACTCAACATCATGGTGCACGACCTGTTTCCAGGGGCGCTGACACTGGCCGAGGAGTCCACTTCCTGGCCTGCGGTATCGCGCCCGGTGTATCTCGGCGGGCTGGGCTTCTCCATGAAATGGAACATGGGCTGGATGAACGACACGCTCAGCTTCATGCGGCATGATCCGATACACCGCCGTTACCACCTCAGCCAACTCACCTTCAGCCAGCTTTACGCCTACACCGAGAATTTCATGCTGCCGTTCTCGCATGATGAGGTGGTGCATGGCAAAGGCTCATTGCTCGGCAAAATGCCGGGCGACGCCTGGCAGAAATTCGCCAACCTGCGCCTGCTGCTGTCTTACCAGATGACCAGCCCGGGCAAAAAACTCAATTTCATGGGCAATGAATTCGGCCAGGGGCCCGAATGGCGCTCAAGCTGGGAACTTGACTGGTGGCAACTCGGCATGGAACAGCATCGCGGCATACAAAATATGGTGCGCGACCTGAACCATCATTACCGTAACCTGCCGGCACTGTACGAGCAGGATTTCGAGCAAAACGGCTTTTCCTGGATAGACTGCAATGATTCCGACCACTCGCTGCTTTCCTACCTGCGGCTTGGGCGTAATGGCGAGGCGGTTATTGTCGTCTTAAACTTTACCCCGGTGCCGCGCAACCGTTATCGCATCGGGCTGCCGTTCGATTGCGCCTATCGGGAAATTTTCAACAGCGATTCGCGTTATTATGGCGGCAGCAACCTCGGCAGCATGGGCGTGATTAGCGCCGAGCATGCATCCTGGATGGGACAACCTTACTCAGCCGAAATAGATTTGCCGCCGCTGGCGTGTGTTGTACTGGCTCCGTCATAATTTGCAGTAACGTTTACCAATTCAGAAAGGAGTGATTGTCATGGTTACATCGCGCACAGCAACCGGCAAGAAAATCACCGCCAAAACCACAAGCAGCACAGCGGCCAAAAAACCGCTCGCAAAAAAAACTATTTCGAAGACACCAGCAAGCAAACCCAAAACCGCCACCAAAAAAGTAGCGGTAACACCGGCAGAAAAAACAAAGGCGCCGAAAGCTGAAAAAACCACCGCAACAGCAAAAATCACAATAGCAAAAACTACAACAGCAAAAACCGCAAAAACTGCCGCCCCTGAAAAAGCTGCACCAATTGCAAAAACCGCTCTTAAAAAAACTGCAAAAAAAATTGCCGTTTCACCCGAAGAACGTTATCAGATGATTGCCACCGCTGCTTATTTTCTTGCCGAGAGACGTGGATTCTCCGGCTGTTACGAGATGAGCGACTGGATAACTGCCGAGGCGGAAATTGATGCGAAACTCAATGCCTGAAAACAGCATTGCTTAGCCACTGATTAACACAAAATACTCTCAATGCATTGCCTGCCGCCTGTTATTTCAATGTCGAATAGAGAAACCAACCCCACATTTACCCGATGGCTAATCCGTGCCTATCCGTGTTAATCCGTGGCTAAAATACTCTTGGAAGCCAACACACTACCATGCCCAATCTGACCGACTCACCCGCCTGGCAAGCCCTTTCTGCGCATCAAGCCGTCATCCGCAAACAAACCATGCGCGAAATGTTTCACGCTGACCCGGCGCGCTTTGACAAGTTTTCGTTGCAACTCGGTGGCCTGATGCTGGACTACTCGAAAAATATAATCACCGAAAAAACGTTGGAGCTGCTGTTTTCACTTGCACGCCAGTCAAAACTGGACGATTGGATTGAACGCATGTTCAAAGGTGAAAAAATCAATACCAGCGAACAACGTGCCGTACTGCACACCGCGTTGCGCGCCCCACCCGGCGCTTCGATTTGTATGGATGGGAAGAACGTCATGCCGGACGTGCATCGCGTTCTGAGCCATATGCGCCGCTTCTCCGATGCCGTGCGCAACGGCTCATTGCGCGGACATACCGGCAAGCAGTTCCGGGACATAGTGAATATCGGCATCGGCGGCTCCGCGCTGGGGCCGTTGATGGCCAGCGAGGCGCTCAAGCCTTATGGCAGCGCAAAATTAAACGCGCATTTTGTTTCCAATGTGGACGCCACCGATCTGGCAGAAATTCTCAAGCGCATCGACCCGGAAACCACGCTGTTCATCGTCAGCTCGAAAACCTTCACCACCCAGGAAACCCTTACCAATGCAAGCTCCGCTCGTGCATGGCTGATTGAACGCCTGGGAGCCGAAGAATCCGTCGCCAAACATTTTGTGGCGGTCTCGACCAACCTTGCCGCAACATCCCGATTCGGCATCAACCCGGACAACGTATTTGAATTCTGGGACTGGGTCGGCGGTCGTTATTCGCTATGGTCGGCAATAGGGCTGCCCATCGCGCTTTATATCGGCATGGATAATTTTGAACAGTTGCTCGCCGGCGCCCATGCCATGGACAGGCACTTCCGCGAAGCGCCATTCGAGCGCAACATGCCGGTTGTCATGGGTGTGCTCTGTGCCTGGTACGCAAATTTTTTCGATGCCGCTTCGCACGCTGTCCTGCCTTACGATCAATATCTGCAACATTTTCCCGCCTACCTGCAGCAGCTGGAAATGGAAAGCAATGGCAAGCGCGTAGATCGCGATGGGCAAGAAGTGGATTATGCGACTCAAATGGTGGTGTGGGGCGAACCTGGCACCAATGGCCAGCATTCGTTCTACCAATTGATGCATCAAGGCACGCGCATGATACCCGCCGATTTTCTCGCGCCTCTCGCCAGCCACAACCCGATGGGAGAGCACCATGCCATGCTGCTGTCAAACTGCTTCGCGCAGACGGAGGCATTGATGCTGGGCAAAACCGCAGACGAGGTTCGCGCCGAACTGGCGGCGCAGGGGCTGGGCGGTGAAGCGTTGGAATCGCTGCTGCCATACAAAATATTTCCGGGCAACCGTCCGAGCAACACGCTGCTGTTCGACAAGCTTGACCCTCACACGCTGGGAATGCTGATCGCCCTTTACGAACACAAAGTGTTTGTGCAGGGCGTGATATGGAACATCAACTCGTTCGACCAATGGGGTGTTGAATTCGGCAAGCAGCTCGCGGGCAAATTGCTGCCTGAACTCCAAGGGAAACATCTCGCCTCCTCACACGATGCGTCAACCAATGGTTTGATCAACCGCTACCTCGCGCACTAAAAACTACTGGCCAGGTTATTTTTTGCTTTTATTTGTAAAGTTTGATGTTAATATTTGCTGGGCTTTTGGCCCAGGTTGTGCCAGTTTTATGCTGTTGACGGCACAAAATTATTAACATTTGAACAACACAAATAATAGGGGAGTATTAAATGAAAAGGGCAATATCTAAAGTTCAGGTGCTGTTCGTTGCAATGGCGATGGCAGTGTCTGGCGTTGCAGCGGCAGAAACACCTGATGAAGCGCTTCATAAGCTGATGGCCGGCAACCAGAGTTTCGTTGCAGGAAACTTTGCAAACCTCGAAGCGAACAGCACACCGGCAGTACGCCAGTCGCTGGCTTCGGGACAACATCCTTATGCGATTGTGTTGGATTGTTCCGATTCCCGCGTTGCCCCGGAAATCATCTTTGACAAGGGCCTGGGCGAAATCTTCGTAATCCGCGTGGCAGGTAACGTCGTGGCTCCGCACCAGCTCGGCAGCATCGAGTATGCCATCGAACACCTCGGTGCTTCATTGCTCGTGGTGCTCGGCCATTCCAAGTGCGGCGCGGTGAACGCGACTGTAGGCGCCCTGAAACCCGGCACCTGCGATGTTGATGCGCCCGAGGGCAATATCGGCTCGCTCATTGAGTCAATTGCACCGGCTGTTGAGCGGTCCTGCAAGACGAGTCCCACGGATCTGCTCGCTACGTCAATTGATGAGAACGTCAACCTGGTGGCAAAGAGAATATCCAAGAAGTCGCGGATCGTGGAAGAGGCTATCTTTTTGGGCAAACTCAAGATGGTGAAAGCACGCTATGACTTGGATGATGGCGTCGTGAAGCTGTTGGCTGAGTAAAACCGACCGGCTTATCGCCGGGAAGGAAACAAAAGGCGGAGTTCCCGACGGACTCCGCCTTTTTCTATGGAACAACAATTTTGCTGGAACGCTAATGGGCGTTCCCATTAACCCGGTAGTAAAGGGAAAACCTCCGGTGAGCTGCGGCTAAGGCTGCTGTTTTACTGAATCAGGTAGTTGATTATCAATGCCTGCGGGCGATTGGGTCGAGGTATCTTCTTGCTTCAACAGTTCGACAGGCGGTGCAACTGTCGCTGGTATGCTAACTGCGGTCTGTGTGGCAGGAGGTGTCGCTTGGGCTGCGGGCTGGATCGGGACTGACGGTTTGGGAGGCTGTTGCAGGTTCGTTTGAATCTGGGCTGAGCTGTTACCTGAAGCAAGTGATGCTGCCTGTGGTGATGACGTCTGGGGCTTGCTTGTTAGCAACGGCTGCGGCACTACTGGTTTTGCGGCTATAGGCTCGGAAGCCTTCAGGGGCAGATGTGGCGCGGCCTCACGGCTGGCCGCCGGGGTGTTGATTTCGGTTTGTGGCTGCGTTATCGGCTTGTTCTCCACTGATGGCGGTATGGCAAAGGGGCCGAGATAATCAGGGTGAAAATAAGGCGTATTTGCCCCTGCACTTTCGCTTGAGGGAAGGGGTGCGCTTTGAAATAATTTGGTTAGATGCAATGGGACCCACCCCTGCCAAACGGCGGCAGTCAGCGCTGTTACCGCCAGCGCCATCGTCATCAGCAACCATGCGCGGCGTTTTTTGCCCTGTTCGCGGATTACGTAAACCTTGGCTCTGCCGAAAATCGTATAGGTAATTTTCGCCTCGCCGATGTCCGTCCACCTGTTCGCTCCCGGCTTCCCGTTGGTTGCCAGCAATTGACGGTTTGGAATATCGTATTGGCTGATTTCGTACCACATTTTTTACTGCTCCCCGAACGGACATGGCGGCAGCGCCGCCACAGAAAATAAGTGCCGCCGTGTCCGTTCCCTGATGAAACTACTAACCATTCCACCAGGTTGCCCGCCGAAGAGCTTTTGGCCGGGCACCCGAAAGACGGCAACTGAGTGGCTGGTTATCTCCCCTACTTCTCTCCCAGCGGGGGAGAGTGATGAGGTGTCGCTTACGCGACGTTCACGTTAATATTGCAGCTCGCCAGCCACATGATAACAAGTAATGGCCTGGTTATAACTGGAAACATGACAACAGCCTACCGCATCTTCTCCACCGCCTCTTCCACCCGCTCCACCGCGATGATCTCCATGCCCGTGATCTTTTGCTTGGGTGCATTGGCCTTGGGGATAATCGCTTGGGTGAAGCCGAGTTTGGCGGCTTCTTTCAGACGCTCCTGGCCGCGCTGCACCGGGCGCACTTCTCCGGCCAGGCCGACTTCACCGAACACGACCATTTTTTCCGGCAGCGGCTTGTTGCGCAACGATGAAACTATTGCCAGCAACACGGCGAGGTCGGCGCCCGGCTCGGTGATTTTCACGCCACCCACGGCGTTGATGAACACGTCCTGATCGAAACAGGCGATGCCCGCGTGGCGGTGCAGCACGGCCAACAGCATCGCCAGCCGGTTCTGTTCCAGGCCCAAGGAAAGGCGGCGCGGGCTGGGCGAGTGTGCCTCGTCGAGCAGCGCCTGTATCTCGACCAGCAAGGGGCGCGTGCCTTCCTGTGTCACCATCACGCACGAGCCGGCCACCTGCGCGCCGTGCTGCGACAGGAACAGCGCGGAAGGATTGCTCACTTCGCGCAAACCTTTTTCGGTCATGGCAAATACGCCGAGTTCGTTCACCGCGCCGAAGCGGTTCTTGAACGCGCGGATCAAGCGGAAACTGGAATGGGTGTCGCCCTCGAAATACAGCACCGTGTCCACCATGTGCTCCAGCACGCGCGGCCCGGCCAGCGCGCCCTCCTTGGTGACGTGCCCGACAAAAATCATGGTGACCGCGCTGCTCTTGGCGATGCGGGTGAGCTGCGCCGCGCATTCGCGCACCTGCGACACCGAGCCGGGCGCGGAAGTCAGTTGCTCGGAATACACGGTCTGGATGGAATCGATTACCACCACATCCGGTTTTTCCTGCGCGATGGCCGCCTGGATTTTTTCCAACTGGATTTCCGCCAGCAGATGCATACCGTGCGCATCCAGCAACAGGCGCTTGGCGCGCAATGCAATCTGCTGCGTCGATTCCTCGCCGCTGACATACAGCACTTTTTTGTGTGCGGAGAGATGCGCCAGCGTCTGCAACAACAGGGTGGATTTGCCGATGCCGGGATCGCCGCCGATGAGCACCACCGCGCCTTGCACCAGCCCGCCGCCCAGCACGCGGTCAAACTCGATGATGCCGGTTGGCGTGCGCGGCACCTCTGCCGCCTCCACCTCAGCCAACCTTTGCACTTTCCCGCTTGCCGTCAGCGCGCTGAAGCGATTTTTTCCGCTCGCCGCAACCTCTGCCACGCTCTCCACCAGCGTGTTCCACGCCGTGCAATGCGGGCACTGGCCCTGCCACTTGGACAATTGTCCGCCACACTCGGTGCAGGAATAAATTGTTTTCGCTTTTGCCATGCCTGCCTTCTTATTTGACGCGCCAGAAGAGATGAATCTATTGATGTTTCCCCAAATCATGACACACACATTCCCTCATCCCCACCCTTCTCCTCGAGGGAGAAGGGCTTTGCATCCCTCTCACTCGGGGAGAGGGACTGAGGGTGAGGGTAATAGCGTTCCGCTTAATGTTCCTTGCCATCAATCCGTGGCTGCATGAGCAAGGGAATATACCGCCATGCAAGCATCGCAAAACAGGCAAACCAGCACGCCGCTGCGAGGTAAATCCAGAGTGTGTAGCCTGCTGGATAAACCTGCGGTGCAATGATACGGAATACAAATGCCAAAATCATCACCCGGATGGCCAATTTGTCGAGCGTGTCAAAAACCACCTTTCTGCCCGTGTGCCCCTTCGATATTCTGATCAGCATGGCAGGAATAATCAGACCCATCACACCAATAGTAAATACATGGGCGGACACGGAAGCAACCCATTCGGGGTGGGCGATGTGCCGGAGAAACTCGATCAACAGTTGAGCGATGATAGCGAGGTAACCCAGATACATGATCCCGATATCGAGCCGCTGCATGGCCAGTTGCGGTTTCCAGAAAATGAAGCGGCCTGCCAGCAGAAGCGCGAGCAGCAAGGCGATCCAGCCAGACGCTTGTGGCGGCATCAGGCTTTCGGCCACCAGAAGAAGGCCGAGAATCTTGATGGTTTTGTTCAGAACCGGGTTGCTCAGGATTGAAACCTGAAATACCCCCTTCATGAACTGGGTCAGTGTTCGTTCAAGCATCACTAGAAAGGCCATCCGGAATAGCCCGACCGCCATGCTCCAGCCGACCTGAAAGTAATCGTGGCTCAACATCAGGTATTTCGCTATCAAAAAAGCCGGGAGTATCAGGAGAAAAAAATAGTTGTCGCGGTAGGAGTCGCCCTTGCGGTTCCGGATCAGCGTCCACAACAGCATCGCAACGATAGCACCCAGGAACAGGTTGTTTGAAATCCGGAATAGCAGGGTCGGCCAAGCGCCTTCAAACCACATGCCGGCCCGTTCGAAGAGCCAGACGCAAACAAGGAACATCAGGGAGTAACCATGATAACCGCGCACTCCAACCCAGTTCTTGGTTGAGGTCAGCAAGAAACCGCCAAGGACAGCCCAGCCGAAACCGAAGAACATCTCATGGGCGTGCCACTGGGTCATGGAAATCGACATTGCCGGCGCTGGAATGGCGCCTGAAAAAATCAACGCCCACAAAACTGGCAAGCTCAACCCTGATAAGAACGCCAATCCAAAGAAAGGACGAAAACCCACAAGCCAGAGCGGATGTTTCGGCAAATTCATCTTGATCTCCCGCAGTTGATTTGTGCGAACAGCGTGTTCCAAGCCATACAGCGTGGGTGCTTGGCATTGATCCAGGCGCGCAACGTTTGCGCAACCAGCGTCACCGCCCAGGCTGCCGCACGGGACTGGCCTTCATTGGTATGCTTAACCGACAGTTTCTTGAACTCGGCCTTGCCCCCTTGCTTTGGTATTTTCATAGCCTTTTCTTTCATAGTTGGCTTCCATTTTACGTCACTTATGGAAGGCTAATTTCTGTGAGTACCTCAAAATGTTTCGGAGTTTGAAAAATAAAGATTACTTGATGGTTGAAGTAGTACAAATCTCCCATGATCAGGCATAGGTTTTTCCTATAAAAAAAGGCGTTAACTACCATGACAATTCCAATTCAGCCTCCTAACATTCAGCCGTGGCATAAAAGTTAAAAACACTGTCAGAAGCCATTGAATGGTCGCTTTTGACCTGGAAAAAACTGTTTGAAGGTACATAATTTTTATGGGGTATTCAGCTAAGTGCTGTGGCTAGCCTCTCCATGGGTGCGAAGGCACGGAAATATCCAGCGAAGCTGGCGCTTTATGGCGAAGCTTGGCGGACACTGCGAACTCCTGCCCCTCAACTCTGGGCTTGGGATTGGCTACAAGCTCGCGGAAGGACATAGGATGCATGGAAACGCACTGTTCGATCAGATCGATGTAGGCAGTATCATCTGGAAACCACGCCATAAATTCTGCGTAGTTGCATGGGTAGTCGACCCCGGCGCGGGCGCGGCAGATCGAACCTGCGGAGTATTTGATTCAATTGCATAATTTCAACATAACAGCACTTAGCTGAATACCCCATTAATTTTTATGCCTGTAAACCAGTTTCAGTTTCAAGCTCGGTAGTAACAAAACGTAAAGCCACGTGATGAGAAGGAGGTGTATCGTGAAGAACAAGAACAACCCTGAAATCGAACACGATTCGATGGATATGGAATACGGCGAGGAAGTCATGTGCGCCGGTTGGAATCCCTCCGTCGACCTGGTGCCGCAGCAACATTTGTCATTGCCGACCGAAAGGCAAATGAACATTCTGGCCGACTTGGCAGCGGCAGAGATGTACCTGAAAAAAATGTATTCTTGTCAGCGCTGATTTCACAGTGATTTCGCTAAGCTAAATCACAAATGCAGGCTGGTCTGGATCCGCCATTTTGTTTGGGGGATCTGGAAATCAGTGCTGTGCACAAACTTTTCAATGTCACGCCGCACTGTAGCAGTTCTTTCCCGCAACAACCTCGCCACACTCTCTGCCAGCGTTTTCCACACCATGCAGGTCGGGCTCCACCACTAAGGGCTCGTTAATGAATAACTGTGGCACAGTTATTCATTAATGAGCCCTAAGCACATGACCGCCACATTCAGTACATCTATCAACTTATTGCCAACGCTTGTCGTGCTTCCGCGAGTGTTGTTTCTTGGGCGAGGCTGATGAAGGCATCCCTTCATTCCCTGTTTTCCAGCATCCCGGTCTGGTAGAGTTTGACACTGTTGCGCCCGCCTTTCTTGGAATAGTACATGGCGGTGTCGGCATTCCTGAGTAATTTCGCCTCGTCGTAGCCGTGTTCAGGATAGATGGCGACGCCGATGCTGGAGGAGATGTGCAGGCTGTTCCCGGCCAGCTCAAACGGCTGGTTGAGCTCGTGGCGAACTTTCTCCGCGACCATCAGGGCATCCTGTTCCTCCTCGATGGTCAGCAACAGCACGACAAATTCGTCGCCGCCTATTCGCGATGCTGTGTCCGATCCGCGCACGCAATACTGCAAGCGTTTCGCCACCTCCTTCAGCAACAAGTCGCCGACCTCGTGGCCGAACGTATCGTTGACCGGCTTGAACTTGTCGAGGTCTATGAACAGCAGCGCCGTGCGCCCCTTGTCCCGCTTTGCCTTGGCAATCGCCTGCCGGAGGCGGTCAGTGAACAGCGTCCTGTTGGGCATGCCGGTGAGCAGGTCGTAATGCGCCAGATGGCGGATGCGCTCTTCCTCGACCTTGCGCTCGGTGATGTCGGAAAACACCGCCACGTGGTGGGTAAGGCCGCCCTTTTCGTCATACACCCGGTTGAAGGAGAACCAACCGGCATAAACCTCGCCGCTCTTGCGGCGGTTCCACAGTTCGCCTTTCCAGGCGCCGGTGTCGGCCAGCGTTCCCCATAGCTCCTTGAAAAATTCCGGCGGGTGCTTGCCGGAGGAAAGCACCTTCGGGTTCTTGTCAATCACCTCTTCAGGGGAGTAGCCGGTGATCCGGGTGAACGACGGGTTGACCGCGATGATGCGGTTGTCCGGGCTGGTCACCATCACCGCCTCATCCACGGTTTTGAATACGGTGGCGGCGAGCCGCAGCCCCATTTCGCGCTCAATCAGTTCCCGGTTCATCTTTCGGGCTGCTTGCAGGGCCAGCGCCCGGCCATGCACCAGCAGCCAGGTGAGCAGCGCGAGCAATACGCTCGCGCCGATGCCGCCGATGGCGATGAGTTTCGGTTTTCCCTTGTCTGCCTGCGTTTCGAGGCCGTGCAGGGAATAGTTTGCCACCGTCCAGACATGGCCGGCGATTTCGAGGCGGTTGATGGTTTTGAATCGCACTTCCGCCGATTTGATGAGAGCGAGTGGAACGTGGTCAGTATCGTGCATCATCGTTTTGTCCGATATTTCCTCGCCGTCAAATATTTCGGTGTCAATTTCGGTAACGTGCTCGCCAAGGATGTCGGCCATCAGGTCATTCATGCGAAACGCCGAACTGATCCAGCCGATGATGTTGGCGCGGCGCTCGGTGACGCTGCCGTGCGGGGCGCCGTGCCTGTACACGGGCAGGAACATCAGGAAACCGGCCTGCGCGTCCCGATCGGTTTCAAACAGCAGCCTGATCTTGCCGGAGACGGCGGCCTGGCCGGTGTCGCGCGCCCGCTCCATGGCGGCGCGGCGCAGCCCCGCGCCGGAATCGCCGGGCCGGGGGTGCTCCAGGTCGGAGTGGGTGTCGTAGCCGAAGATCTGCCGGTTGCGCTCGTCAAACGGCTCGGCGTAGAGCACCGGGGCGTAGAAGCCGCGCTCGCCTTCCGGCCTGATGGTGTATTCCGGGAAACCTTTCTTGCGCACGGCGGCAATGTGCCGGTATTTTTGCGCCAGCGGCACGATGGGGGAGAAGCGGATGCCCTGGATGCCGGGGTAATTTTCGCTCAGCCGCAGCCTTGCAAAATAGTCATGGAATTCGTCGCGCGTCACGCTGCCGGCATGGGCGAACAGCCCGTCTACACCGCGCATCATCTGTGCATAAGCCGCCATGCGTTGTTCGATATGGCCGTTGGCCTCGCGCACAAGAGAATCAAACTGGGCATGCAGCACTTGCACGGCATTTTGCCGCGCGTTCTGCCACAGTTGGTAGGTGGTGGCGAGCGCAACGGCGAGCACCAGCCAGGGCAAAAACAGGGCGAGGCGATCCCATTTCAGCACACGCGCGCTGAGCATGGAGTCGAAGTTGTATATTTCTTGCCCCTGTTAAGCATTGAAACCACCTCAATTATTCGTTTTTCAACCGACAAGTTTCATGCTACCACTTTCTCATCCCGTTGAGCGATGAGCCAGTCATCCAAAAGGCCATACTGAATGTCTCAATTCTGGCACGCTGTTGCCAGCCGAGCATGCAGATACCTTCCTGAAAGCAAGTCGTTGGAATCTTGTGGTGGAGGTGATGCCGTCCGTGTGAGGGTGGAGGCAGCGCATCAGGTGCTGCCCTTGCGCTGCCGGCAGAATTCCAGGAAAGCCTCCTCCTCCAGCGGCCGGGCGAGGAAGTAACCCTGCGCGATGTCGCAGCCCGTGGCCTTCAGCGTGTCCCAGTCCTCTTCTGTCTCGATGCCTTCGGCCACCGCTTTCAGCCCCAGGCCGTGGGCAAGCGCGAGGCTCGCCTCGACGATGACGCGCGCGGCGCGATTCTGCGCGCAGCCGGTGACAAAGCCTTGGTCAATCTTGAGTTCGGTAAAGGGTACGCGGGCAAGCTGTTGCATGCTGGCGAAGCCGGTGCCGTAGTCGTCAATGGACAGCCCGAAGCCGTGCATGCGCAGGCGCGTGAGATTCTCCAGTGCTGGGGCGAGTTCGGTCATGGCGGCGGTTTCGGTGATCTCCAGCACCATGCGTTTCGGCTCCAGTCCGGCGCCTTTGACGCAGGCGGTGATGCGGTCGGCGAGTGAAGTATCGGCGAGAGAAATGAGCGAGAGGTTGACCGAGACGGTGAGATCGAAGCCCGTGGCTATCCAGTCGCGGCATGAGTGGGAGGCCTTCTCCAACATGAGGAAGGTGAGCTCGTCAATGTCTTTGTGTCGCTCCATCTCGAGGATGAAGGCGTAGGGCGCGACAATGCCGCGCGTGGGGTGACGCCAGCGTGCCAGCGCCTCGGCGCCGACCGTACGCCCGCTCGCCATCCCGATTTTGGGCTGGAAGTAGGGTTCGAACTCGCGGTTGGCGACGCCGGCGCGGATCTCCTGCCAATCGAAGGCGGGCGGCGGCGCAGGCCGCACCGGCGGCTTGCAGGCGGCATGGTGGACGGCGAGCAATTGCGCCAGGCGTTCGCGCGTGATGGGCTTTTCGATTACGCCGAGAAGATGCACGCCGTAGGCATCCGCCATCTTGGCCACCGAGCCCAGCAGCACGGGATCCAGCGCGCTAATGATGATGACCTCTATGCCCGATTTCGCCTCGCCCAGGTGGCGGATGAAAGCCATGCCGTCCATCTCTGGCATGTCCAGGTCGGAAAGCACGATCTCGGGCAGCCTGGGTGCAGAGCGGATGATCTCCAGCGCTTCACGGCCGTTGGCGGCTTCGAGGATGTCAACGATGCCGAGGCCGCGCAGCATGCGCACCAGGGTACGGCGCTGGAAGTCATGGTCTTCCGCGATGAGCATTATGGTTTTCGGGTTGAGGGTCATAGCCATTTATTCCAATTCTATTTCAAAGATAAAATAACCCGGTAGGGGCGCGAAGCCTCGCACCCGAAGGGTGAATCTCGGCCCTACGATATTTCACTTTCCCGTGGGTTTTCGGGGGGGGGGGGGGTGAATACGGCGCTCACGGCGAGGTTCTCCCATGCAGCACCGCGAACCGCCGGTAAGCATCCTGCAGGTGATCGTGGGCGGGGCCGGTGGCGGGCCAGTCGTTGTTGTTGGCCGCCTGTTCCAGCGCGGTGCAGGCGGCGGCAAGCTCCATTGCGCCGAAGGCCGCTGCGGCAGATTTTAGCTTGTAGGCGGCGCGGGCGACAGGTTTGAGCTCGCGTTTCTCGTAAGCGGTGCGAATCTCCATGACCGTGGTTTCGCTGTTTTCGAAGAGGCTGTTCAAAAGCTCGCGGTGGAGTTTCGGGCTATTACCGACCATCGCGGTGAGCACCTGCGCATCCCACACCGGCAGGGTGCCTGTTGCCTGCGCGGTATTGGTATCGGTCTTTAGTATTGTGGACGGGGTGCCGGACGGGGTCGGGAACCGCGTCTGTAAATCGGCGAAATCCACCTGCATTTCAGTCAGCCGCTGGCGCGCTTCCTGCGCGTTGCCTGCTCCAGCCGCCCGCTACGCTGCGCCAGCACCTGCGCGCCGACCATACGGGAAGCGCCTTTGATGCGGTGTGCCTCACGCGCCGCAGCGGCAAGGTCGTTGGTCGCCAGTGCCGCTTCCAGCGCCGCAAGATCGCGGTGGGTCTGGGCAATGAAATCGCGCAGGATGGCCGCTTCATCTTCCGTTGAGTCAGTCAGCGACGTAAGCACAGCCCGATCCAGCGCCACGGGGGCGGCAGAAGGCCGCCCGTTGGCCGGTGTGAACGGCAGCCAGCGCGCCAGCGTCTGCCGCAGCAGCACGAGCTCGGAGGGCTTCAGGAGTACGTCGTCCATCCCCGCCGCGTGGCAACGTTCCACCTCATTGGTCAATGCCGCAGCGGTCCAAGCGATGATAGGGGTGTGCGGACGTCCCTCGCGGGACTCGATCTCGCGCACCTTGCGCGTGAGATCGTAGCCGTCCAAACCGGGCATGTGGCAGTCGGTGATGATCAGGCAATAGCGACCGTTCCTCCATTTTGCCAAGGCTTGGTTGCCGTTCTCGGCCAGTTCCACCGGCAGGCCCAACAGTCCTAGTAGTGCGTTCCGGTAAAATATTTACACATTAAGCCACCCCAAGGTCAAACTTGTTCCAGCGGAACACGACGGGTGAGGCGTTGATCTCGTCAATGCCCTTCATGATTCGTGCCTTCAACTCATCAATGGAGTTTACCCGGATGTGGCGCAGGAAGGTTCTGGACATCTTCGAGAAGGCACACTCTATCAGATTAAGCCAAGAGCCATGTTTGGGCGTATGAACATACTCGAAGCGCCCTGGTCGAGTTGCAAGATAGGCTAACGTTTCTTTCGAGATGTGTGCCGAATGATTATCCAGCACCACGCGGATGATTGCCTCGGGCGGGTAGTGCTCGTCAAGCCGTTTGAGTAACGCGATGAACTCAACGCTACGGTGGCGATCTTCCACGTTGGCGAAAATATGGCCCGAGTGCAGATCAATTCCGGCCAGGATCGATACGGTTCCATGGCGGATATATTCGTAATCTCGCCCAATGGCTGAGTGTTTTCCGGGAACGGGCGGCAGGTCGGGAGCGGTTAGCCCGATAGCCTGAACCCCGGGTTTTTCATCGACGCTGACAGTATAGATGGGCTCGGGTCGCCCATCATGAACAGCACCTTCGCGGTAGATCGAAACATCCCGGTAAACCAGCAAGACTTCCTGCATCTTGCGGTCAAACTCTGGATCACGTTTTTCTAAATAGTAACGGATCTTTGTGGGGCTTGATTTCGTTCTCGTCGAGAATGCGCCATACGGTGCTCTTGCCCGCGTGCGCCAGCCGGGGAAAGCCCGCAGACCCGGCGTGTTCGGATACAAAGCTGGCCAAGCCGGATATTGTCCACAGCTCCGCAGCTAAACCGTTATCCTTGGGCTTGGTGCAGGCGATGCTCGCTACCCAAGCGCGGGCTTCATTGCTGATTTCCGGTTCGTGCGGGCGGTGGTAAGCGTCCTTCAACCCCATCTGCACGCCCGCCGCCAGTGCCTTGTCGATGCATTTGTAGATAGTCGGGCGACTGCCCCCGGTCTGCCGTTGCAGGCCAACAATCGAGATACCATCGGCGTAGCCGATCAGCACCTTGGCGCGTTCAATCTCGCGCGCCGACGCTGTTCTCGATCTGGACAGTTCCTTCAACATCGTCCTCTGATCCTCCGTCAATACCAGTGCAGCACGTTTCGTCTTGCCCGCCATGATCACCCCCGCTAAGAGTTGTATAAGAGCCATGGCAATTATATATCAATCTGTAAGTATTTTACCGGAACGAACTACTAGTTGGCGCGCGAGCAAGGTGCGGTTGACGGGATGGTCGTCCGCCGCCAGTACCGGCAAGCCGCCGGAGTCCAGTCCGGCCACAGCCTCCGCCGCAACAGGTTGTGCGAGCGCTGCCGCCTCACCCGCTGCCGCGACCTGGAAGGTGAGGGTGACGCTGAAAGAGCTGCCCTCGCCCAGATTGCTTTCCACGGCGATTTCGCCGCCCATCAACTCGACGAGTTTCTTGCAGATGGACAGTCCCAGGCCGGTGCCGCCGTAGCGCCGGGCCACGCCGCTGTCGGCTTGGGTGTAGCGTGCAAACAGCCATGTCTGCGCCTCGGGCGCAAGGCCGACGCCGGTATCGCGCACGGTGAGACGCACCGTGTCGCTGTCATCGGTCTGGGCGATGATTTCGGCGCGAATCTCCACGTAGCCCTCGGCGGTGAATTTGATGGCGTTGGACACGAAATTCTGCAAAACCTGTTTCACCCGCATGCCATCCAGCATCAGCACCGGGCGGGCGCGTGGGTCCAGGAAGGACGTGAGCGATATTCCCTTGGCGCTGGCCACGGAGAGGTGGGCGTTGCGCACCGACTCGACCACTTGGCGCAGGTTTTCAGGCTGTAGGCTAAGTTGCAGCCTGCCGGCCTCGATTTTGGAGATGTCGAGGACGTCGTCAATGATGCGAGCGAGCGACTTGCCCGACTCGCGCGCGATGACGAGTTCATGGCGCTGCTCGTCGGATAGCGTCGAGAAAGAGATCAACTCCAGCATGCCGAGCAGCCCGGTGAGAGGGGTGCGGATCTCGTGGCTCATGGTGGCGAGGAAGTCCTGTTTGGCCTGCATCTCCTGCCTTAGCATCTCGTTGGCGGCGGCCAGTTCGGCGGTGCGCTCGGAGACGCGGCGGGCAAGTTCCCCGCGCTCGCGCACCAGCTCCTGATTGGTGGATTCCAACGCCCGTGCCGCTTCCACGCGGTCGCTCACATCGCGTATGTCGGCGATCACGACCGTGCCGCCTTCCGCCTCCAGCGGCGCAAGCCCCACCTCCACCGGGAATACTCTGCCGTCCCTGGCGTGACCGAAAAACTCGCCATTGCGCACGCCCATCGGCCGGCGACTGGGGTGGGCGAAGAACTCCGCGCGCAGGATAGTATGCCCGGCTCGCTTGTCCTCCGGCAGCAGGATTTCCAACGGCTGGCCGATGAGTTCGCCGCGCCCGTAGCCGAACATGTCCTCGACTGGCGCATTGGCGCGCACGATGTGGCCGGATTCGTCCACTATCAGCAGCCCGTCCGGCACGAAATCGAAGGTTTCCGCGAATTGGCTCTCCGCCCGCTGCCGCGTCGCCACCAGAAAGACAGTAAGGAGATAGAGCAACAACGTAACGACGAAGCCGCCCACAACAAGGACGGGGGGCAGCCAGGTTTCAATGGCGGCGGCGGTGTATTCCGGCAAAGCGGTGACCACCAGCGCCCACTCGCGGTCGCCGATCTTGAGCGGCAGCATGCGTTGGTAGCGCGCCGACCCGTTGGCGCGGGTCAATTGCACCGTGCCATTATTTACGCCGCTGTCGAGCACACGCCGCGCCGCATCGCCCCGGGCGGCGGCTTCTGCGCTCTCGTAGATTTCGAGATTGATGCCCTCAAGGTTCCGCTGTTGCGCTGCTGCGCCGATCACCTCCGCCGGGCGGAACACCATACTTACCGTGCCGAAAAACTCCTGCCCGTGGAGTGGCGGGATGGCGGCGATCAGCGCGTAGTGCGCCGTCTCGCCCATGCCGGAGAGGCGTCCGGAGAGAACCATCTGGTGGGTTTTGCGGGTGCGGGCGATGGCGTCCTTGCGCTCGGACACGGTAAGGAGGTCCGACCCCAGGAAGCGACGGTTCTCGGCGAGCGGATGGACGTATTCGACCGTGAGATATTCGTCCCGCTCCCCCGCCGGACGAATGGCGAAGTCATCCGCCCCGCCCATTGCGGTCAAGTCGCGCCGCACCCTCGCTTCATAGCCCGGGCGCTCGGCGGCGCTGACATGGCGGGCAAACCAGAACTCCTGTGCGCCGGGATGGCGCTCGGCCAAGCCCAACAGATCCACGTAAGCGCGGAACTCGGCGCGGCTGACATTCTGAGAGCTGACGAACAGCCCCTGCAGCCCGCGCAGAGCCTCCTGATAAGTGTCCAAGCGCTGCTGGATCGCGGCGGCGTTGCGCTCGGCTTTATAGGTGAATTCGTCGCCGACCTTGCGCTCCACCCAGCGGTCGGTGGTGAAACCGACGACAATCGTCACCAGCATGCTCATCGCAGCCACGGCGATCGGCCAAGTATGAAGCAAGCTGCGCGATTTCATCGTGACCATCCCTATTCATCCTTGCTGTCAATACCGGGCTGGCATTATCGCCTACATGCAATTTTATTCAAGTGCCGAAATAATTGCTCCGCGAGGCCTGCGCCAATCCTCAAGACGATGTCAGATCAAATCGACGATAACGTTTCACAACACCAGCGGGCTGACAGATGCTGTAAATTCTTAAGGCAATTTATAGTGATGCCATAAAGCAGATACTCATGAAGTGTGGCTAATAGATTTACCATTTTTGGTTCTCATTACCTAGACAAAATCAGATTTCTGCCAATTATAAAATCCGACAGCCTTGTCAAATACGCCGCCTCTTAACACCCTTCACACCAATATTAACGCCACTCCAGACAATAACGATTCGTATTGGTATGTAATATGCTTATAGGTTACACAAGGGGTCTACATCGTTGATATGTGCATTCCGTGATTGTTTGCCATTTCCAAGTTTTATGGCGTCTAGCAGCCTGTCTGGCTTCCCGTTAATCTCAACAACAACTCGGACTTGCCGAGCGGATTTGATCGTGATTTCATAAATTGCATTTTCAGTTTCTCATCAAACTGTTTTTGGTCGCTTGATAACGGTCATTTTCATCGCAAATCGCCTCGTTGCCGCTCAAAACTACCCCGCCAACACGAACATTCGCTTCAAATTCCACGCCATCGCGACCAGATTAAACTCGCCGCTGACGTTTTCCAATCCCCGCAACGAGAATTGCCGGAATCCCAGTATCGCCTTGATGATGCCGAACACCGGTTCCACCGTGCATTTGCGTTTCGCATAGAGTGCCCGCCCCGCCATCGTCAGCAGCAAATGGCGCATCTTCTCGACCTCCGTGGCATCCGCCGATAGTGGCGGCGGCTCGGTGAATCGCGCCATCGGGTCGGGGTGGTGTTCCTCGCGCTTCACCGCGATCAACGGGGTGATTTTCTGTTCGCCGCAGGCATTGACGTTGGCCTCCGAGAAATAACCCGTGTCCGCGACCAGATTGCCGGGCTTGCCCAGCTCGACCGGCAATGCCTTGAGCTGTTCGAGTATCGGTTCGACTTGCTGCTTGTCGTTGCACGCCTGCACGGTGTTGCTCGTCACGATCAGCATGCTGTCCATGTCCACCGCAATCTGGCTGTTGTAGCACTGGTCGAACCCGCCGTCGGATACTTTCATGATGCGCGATTCTTCGTCGGTGAGGTTGATCTGGTCTTTGTCCTGCGCGCCTTCCACAGGGGGAGCAGGAGGTTTGCCCCGAGGTTTGTTTCCGCTTTCCTTTGCCTTCGCTTCGCGCTTGGCAAGCTTGGCCTGGTAGTCGGCTTGCTCTTGCTCGAACCGTTCTTTGGCGCGCTCTTCGATCTTGGCTTTAGCCCCGGCGATAGCCTTGAGGCGATCTTCGCGGCGGGCGATCTCGTCGGGCAGGTTCATGCCGTCCGGTATCTTCTCGTTGTCCGCCGCTTCGGCCAGCTCCATGAGCTTCTTTACTTCGCATTTCAGTTGTTCTTCCAGCTTATTGATGTGCCCGTAACTCATGGCGCTGTGTTTGGATGCGTTGGCTTTGATCTTGCTGCCGTCCAGCGCGATGTTGCCGAGGTTGAGCACGCCCAGGGTGCGGGCGATCAACAGGACTTGCACCATCAGCCCTTCGATCTCTTTCAGGAACCGTTTGCGGAAGGTGTTCAGCGTGTTGTGGTCGGGGTGCTCGTCTGCGGCCACAAAGCGGAAGGCGACCGAATCGTAGGTGGCGTTTTCCAGCTTGCGGCTGGAGAACACGCCCGTGGCGTAGCCGTAAACCAGAACGGACAGCAGCAATGCCGGGTGATACGGATCGCTCCCGCTGGTGCCGTAGGCGCGTTCCATGGGCTTCAGGTCCAGCTGATCGACAATCTCAACAACAAATCGCGACAAGTGATGCTCCGGTAGCCAGTCGCTCATCGAAGGCGGGAACAGGTAGTTCATGTCACGTTTGATCGGCTTGAAGCGGCTCATGGAATTATATTCAACTTATTGATTAACAAGCGTAATTATACCGCACCGCAACTGTAATTTGTTGGTTGTTTACGATATTTTTTATCGTGGAAGCCAGACAGGCTGCTAGCGAGGGCTTCTATTGAATCGAGAGTGTCCTCGCCTTACTGTGATGTGGATGATGCTGTCGCCAGCACCCTACACTTGCAACATAGCAACAACGCCCAGATTCAGGGGCGTTGTTGTTTCTGGTCCTATGCTGTGGAGCGGCTCAATTATCCATTGATCGTCCTGCATTTCCCTGTTCAAGCACCACGGGGTGGTAATAAATCGCATCTGCGCAATCTACCAGCAAATCCCCCCGCAAACCATAGGCAAGACATAGCTAAAGACACATGCCGCCGTAGCGGTAGAATAGCGGCCATGCTACGACTCACCGAAATCAAACTCCCGCTCGACCATTCTGAAGACGACATCAATGCCGCGATTCTCAAGCGGCTGGGCATCGCTGCGGATGAGCTGATCGGCTACATGTTGTTTCGGCGCGGCTTCGATGCGCGCAAACCCTCGGCGATCCTGTTTATCTACACGCTGGATGTCGAGGTGAAGAATGAGCCGGTATTGTTCAAGTGCCTGAAAGACACGCCGCACATCGCAATTGCACCGGACACCCGTTACCACTTCGTCACGCAAGCGCCTAACGGGCATGGCAAATATGCTACCCCTGATGATGAAACTCGCCATGCCCGTTTCCCTCTCCCCATCCCTCTCCCAGAGAGCGAGGGGGACAAGGTCTCGCTACGCGAGTCTCACGATAATAATTTGGCAGAGCGCCCGGTCGTCATCGGCACCGGGCCGTGCGGAATTTTTGCCGGTTTGATCCTGGCGCAAATGGGTTTCCGTCCCATCATTCTGGAACGCGGCAAAGCCGTGCGCGAACGCACCAAGGATACCTTCGGCCTGTGGCGGCAGGGCAAGCTCGACCCGGAATCCAATGTGCAGTTCGGCGAGGGCGGCGCGGGGACATTCTCTGACGGCAAGCTGCATAGCCAGATCAAGGACCCGAAACATTACGGGCGCAAAGTTCTGGCGGAATTCGTCAAGGCGGGTGCGCCGCCGGAAATCCTTTATGTGAGCAAGCCGCATATCGGCACATTCCGCCTGGTGGGCATGGTGGAGGAGATGCGCCACACCATCGAATCGCTGGGCGGAGAATTTCGCTTCCAGAGCCGAGTTACCGACATTGAAATTAGCGATGGCTCCGATAACAATAGCGAGCCTCTTAAAATTCCGGTTTCGTCATTCCCGCGCAGGCGGGAATCCAGCGATTTGGTTGAACTGGGTTCCCGCCTGCGCGAGAATGACGATTGTTTTGATATGACTAATAGGCAAGTGCGCGGCGTGGTGTTGGCGAATGGCGAGCGCATCGCCAGCAATCATGTGGTGCTGGCCGTCGGCCACAGTGCGCGCGATACGTTCGAGATGTTGCACCGGCGCGGTGTGTATATGGAGGCAAAGCCTTTTTCCATCGGCTTGCGCATCGAGCACCCGCAGTCGCTGATAGACCGCGCGCGCTTCGGAAAAAACGCGGGCAACCCGTTGCTCGGTGCTGCCGATTACAAGCTGGTGCACCACTGCAAAAATGGCCGTTCGGTTTACAGTTTCTGCATGTGCCCCGGTGGCACGGTGGTGGCGGCGACCTCCGAGGAAGGCAGCGTGGTTACCAACGGCATGAGCCAGTATTCGCGCAACGAACGCAATGCCAACAGCGGGATTGTGGTGGGCATCACGCCGGAGGATTATCCGGGTGATGCACTAGCGGGCATCGCCTTTCAGCGGCGATGGGAAGCACGCGCGTTTGAGTTGGGTGGAAAGAATTACTGCGCACCGGGGCAACTGGTCGGCGACTTTCTCGCAGGTCGCCCCTCTACGGCGTTTGGATCGGTGATACCGTCCTACACGCCCGGCGTGCATCTGTGCGACCTCTCCACTGCCCTGCCGGATTACGCCGTCGCCGCGATACGCGAAGCCCTCTCCGCCTTCGACAAACAGATTAAAGGCTTTGCAATGGATGACGCCGTGCTCACCGGCGTGGAGACACGCACCTCCTCTCCGCTGCGCATCAAACGCGGCGAGAATTTCCAGAGTATCAACACCAACGGGCTTTATCTGGCAGGGGAGGGCGCGGGCTATGCGGGCGGGATACTTTCCGCCGCCGTGGATGGCATTCAGGCTGCCGAGGCGGTAGCGCTGGACATCATGCGAAGTGCGGGAGAAAAATAGTTTATCTACCCAGCAATCTGTTCCCAACCATGGTTTTTACCATGACACCGATGTAAGACTTGATTTGATTTTGGTCTGAACCGCGCATCGCGCTTTCGGATGATGCCCCCCAGACCAGCTTGTTCTTCTTGGCTTCATAAAGGTTGGTTTCAATGACTGCGTATTCGTCCTCGGCCATATAACCGGGGGTGTACATGGCCTGATAGCCATATCCGTAATAGTCTGGCCATGTACCGTAATAGGGCGGTGGATAATTGAAAGTCCCCGGCACATAAACTTGCACGGTCTTTTTGCTCACCATCCTCGAAATCAGCACCGTATCTGCACCCAGTTCCGCTACCTTGGCCGCGATGGCCGCCTGGTTGCCTTGCTGGCTGTCTGGAAGAACAGTATAGCTCGCGATGGAATCAGTCCCATGTATCCTGAGTTGCCGCACAAACTCATCCTCGAAAATTCTCCGGTTCACCGCTTTTTTAGCCACCCCGATGACCATAATTTTCTGGGGCCGCTCCTGATACAAAGGATCCTTCCAAACCGCGTTAAGCATTGTCGTTGAGCATGCGGCGACAAGCATTGCGGCAAGTATCAAAAAACCGAATGGGTTACGTAGAGATCGCAGCATTTTTGCTCCTCCTTCAGTTAGTGCAGATGAACAAAGCATACGCCATTTCACCATGCAGAGCTATATCCATTATTCAAGCAACATTCAGCATCCGCGTGGGCACGACGCGCCCACCGCCAGACTTACCTCCTGTCGCAGGCAGGCTGCCATACCAGCCCGATCAAGGCTGTCAGACAAAAAATCGCACCCGCATAGAACGTGAACGCTGCACCGAAACGATCCCATAACAACCCGGCCAGCACGCTGGCCAGCAACATCGCCAGGCCACTCATAAGATTGAAAAAACCATAAGCAGTTCCGCGCAGGTCGGCGGGTGCGGCATCGGCCACCATCCTCGCCAGCAAGCCCTGCGTGATGCCCATGTGCACGCCCCACAAGGCGACACCGAGCAGCACCGTAGTCCAATGATCGTCCATTGCCAGCACCAGGTCGGCAGCAATCAACACTGCAAGACCCAGCATTAACAGTTTGGAGTGACTCGCGCCATCCGAGAGTTTGCCGAACGGGTAGGCCGAGGCGGCGTAGATCAGATTCATCGCCACCATCACCAGCGGCACCAGTGCGACCGGAACCCCGCCCTGCGCGGCACGCAGGACGAGGAACGCTTCACTGAAGCGCGCGAGAGTAAATACTGCGCCGATGCCCACCACCCACCAGTATGCCGCACTTAGGCGCTGCATATTTTTGCGGCTTATCGGGTTGACTGGCTTGTGTGGCTCCTGTTTTTGCGGCTCACGCACACCGAACAACAGCAGCGCGACTGCCAGCACACCGGGGATCATTGCTACCCAGAACACTGCGCGAAAATCGTTGGCCCACAACAGCATCAAACCGACCGCCAATAACGGGCCGAGGAACGCGCCCACCGTATCCAGCGATTGGCGCAGGCCGAATGCCGCGCCGCGCATTTCTGCGGGCGCGATGTCGGCAAGCAAGGCATCGCGCGGCGCGCCGCGCACTCCTTTTCCTACCCTGTCCAGCAGCCGCGCAGTCAGCACCATGCCCGTCGTCGAAGCCAGTGCGAACAGCGGCTTGGTCAGCGCCCCCAATGCGTAGCCGAATAATGCCAGCCCTTTGCGCTTGCCCAGGTAATCGCTCAGCACACCGGAGAACACCTTCACCAGCAGCGCGGTGGATTCGGCCAACCCTTCGATCAGACCGACCGCCAGCGCGCTGGCGCCAAGCGCGGTGACCATGAACAGCGGAAGCAGGCTGTGGATCATCTCCGAAGAGACATCCATCAACAAACTAACGAAGCCGAGCACCCTAATACTGCTCGGCATCTGGCTCAAAGAATAATGGCTGGTCTTGCGCATCGAAGCTTATCCCGTCGTTTTGTTTCACCCAAAACCAACTGGCGATTTCGGTACTCGCATAAAATCACCACCGTACAATAACCCTGCGCCCCGCAAATATCCATATAGCGTTGGGAATGCATATCGGGGAATTTGGAAATCAAGACGCACAATAGCGCACTTTCCGGGAATGGTAGAATCAACTCGACAAAGCTTCCCATGCAAGTTTCTCCTACGCCGATGACCGATCAAGACAGCACATCATCTCCTGCGATTCCAAACAAACGGCGCGCAATCATGCTGCGCATTGCTGCGCTGCTGCTGGTTATTTCGCTGGCTGTTTTTGCCTGGTGGTATTTTTCCGGGCAGTGGCGCACCAGCACAGATGATGCTTATGTCGGCGGCAACATCGTCGCGGTGACACCGCTTACCGGCGGCACGGTGATTGCCATTCATGCCGACACCACGCAAGCAGTGGCCGAAGGGCAGTTGCTGGTGCAACTGGATGACAGCGACACGCGCCTGCAACTGGATGCTGCCGAAGCCGCACTGGCAGCTGCGGTGCGCGAAGTGCGTGGCCTGTATGCGACCAGCCACGGCAACCTGCCGCTGCTCGCGCAGCGTCGCGCCGATCTGGCGCGTGCGCAGGCGGAACTGGCGCGTAGCGATGTGACATTGGCGCAAGCCGAATCTGAATTCAAACGCCGCGAAGCTTTGTCCAGGCAGAATTTTGTTTCACCGGAAAGCGTGCAGATTGCGCAGGCTGCGCGGGATGCGGCACGGGCGCAGCGCGACGCGGCAGACAGTGCGGTGAATGCGAGCACCGCCGCCATTGCCCAAACAGAAGACCAGGCCAGCGTTTCCAGCGCGCGCGTGGACAACACCTCGCTGGAAAATCACCCCAACGTGCGCGCCGCCGCAGTGCGGGTGCGCGAAGCGGCCCTCGCGCTGGCGCGCACCCGCGTGCTGGCGCCGGTCAGCGGGCAAGTGGCCAAACGCGCGGTGCAGATCGGCGAGCGGGTCACGCCCGGCGCTTCACTGATGGCCATCGTGCCGCTCGACAAGGTGTGGCTGGATGCCAATTTCAAGGAAACCGAATTGCGTGATGTGCGCATCGGGCAAGCGGTTACCTTGACCTCTGACTTCTACGGTGACTCAATCATCTTTCATGGTCACGTACTGGGCCTGGCGCCGGGCACCGGCTCCGCCTTCGCCTTGCTGCCCGCGCAGAATGCCACCGGCAACTGGGTGAAAATCGTGCAGCGTTTGCCGGTGCGTGTCGCGCTGGACGCTCAGGAATTGCAGGCGCACCCGCTGCGCATCGGGCTATCCATGAATGTTGCCATAGACACGCATGACCGCAAAGGTGCGGCGCTGACCACACTGCCCAACACGGCGGCGATTGCCACCACCTCGGTGTACGCGCAGGACATCAAGGCTGCCGATGCAAAGGTTGCGCAAGTCATCGCCGACAACCTGGGTCGCAAGTGAACGTTTTACCAGCCTCCGCAGCACAACCCGCCACACTGAGCGGTTACAAATTAGTACTGGCAACACTGGCGCTCGGTATGGGTTCGTTCATGAACATTCTGGACCTGACCATCGTCAATGTCGCCGTGCCCACCATAGCCGGAAATTTCGCGGTCAGCCCGACACAGGGCACCTGGGTCATCACCTCCTATTCCGTGGCCGAGGCCATCATGCTGCCGCTGGCGGGATTCCTCGCCGGACGTTTTGGTGAGGTGCGCAGTTTCGTCGCCGCAACCATGCTGTTCACCCTGGCTTCGCTGTTATGCGCGCTGTCATTCAGCTTTCCGGTGTTGCTCGCCGCGCGGGTGCTGCAAGGAGTGTGCGGCGCATCCATGATCCCACTGTCGCAAACGCTGCTCACCGCGATTTACCCGCCGCACCGGCGCGGCATGGCCTTGGGCATCTGGGCGATGACCACGGTGACCGCACCGATTGCCGGGCCGCTGGTGGGCGGCTGGCTGACCGACAACACCTCGTGGCACTGGATATTTCTGGTCAACCTACCGGTTGGTTTGCTGGTCGGCATTTCCGTGTCCATCCTGCTGGCAGACCGCGATGCGCTGCAACCCGGTAATCGCTACCAGAAAATGGATTGGGTCGGATTGTCCCTGTTGATCGTCGGCATCGGTTCGCTGCAAATCCTGCTCGACAAAGGCAACGAACTGGACTGGTTCAACTCCGGCACCATCGTTACGCTGAGTGTGATGGCGGCAATCGCGCTGCTGGTGTTTATCATCTGGGAACTGGGCGAAGCTGCTCCTCTGGTTGATCTACGCCTGTTTGCGCGACGCAATTTTCTGGTGGGGGCGGTGTGCCTGTTGCTGGGTTCGATGGCATTCTTCGGCGTGGTCGTCATCGTTCCGTTGTGGTTGCAGACCTTCCAGGGCTACACCTCGCTGTGGGCCGGCAAGGCCGTGGCCTTCGGCGGGGTGCTGGCGCTGTTTCTGGGGCCGGTTATCGGCATCTACATCAACCGCGTTGATGCGCGCGGCATCACTACGTTCGGCTTCATCGTATTTGCCCTGGTGGGCTTCTGGAGCGCGCGCTTTACCCCAAACATTGACTATTGGTCGGTGGCGCTGAGCCGTTTGTTCATGGGCATCGGCATCAGTTGTTTCTTCCTGCCGCTGGTCACCATCAGCCTTTCCGGCTTGCCTGCGGAGCGCGTCGCGGCGGCCTCCGGCCTCACCAACTTCATGCGCAACCTGGGCGCCAGTTTCGGCACCGCCATCACCACCTGGCTGTGGACCAGCACGGCTGCCGCACACCACGCCAGGCTGGTGGAAAACATCCACCCCTACAATCCTGCGGCGAACGATTATCTGAATCGCTTGCACCAACTCGGCATGTCCGACGATGTCGCTTATGCCTATCTGGAGCGCATGATTACCACCCAGTCCTACACCATCGCCACCGATCACATCCTGACCATTTCTGCCACGCTGATGCTGTCGCTGGTCACGTTGATCTGGTGGGCAAAGCCCCCGTTTGTCGCAAGCCGAGGGGGTGCGCATTAATAAACCCATAGGGTCATCCTGTCGCTGGTCTATGGAGGAATTGGTGCCCGGCCCTGCTTCGGGTAGAATCACCCCCATCGCGCCGGAAAGCGGCGCAGGATACATGCCGCCGAAGGCGGAAACCAAGTCAATCAAGGAGAATTTCATGGTGCGCCATAATGTACACGCATTGCTTCTAAAAACACTGGGCAAGGGTTCCAGCGTGGCGGGGCCGAAGAACGAGTCATGGCAAGTCAAATTGACCGACCCCGCTTCTTCCATCATGACGGATTTCCGGGAACGGGCTTTTTTCAAGGTCAGCGCCGACGAGCAGATAGACGAAGCCCTGAAGAAAATGAAACACGCGGGATTACGCGCTGCATTCGTCCTGGATAAGCACAACGACAAGCTATTAGGCATGATTACGGCATACGACATCATGGGTGAAAAGCCGTTGCGTTACATGCATAACACGGGGTTCACGGAACACAAAGACATTGTCGTTTCCGACATCATGGAAAAAATTGAGGATATGGTCACAGTGGAAGTGCATGATGTGGAGCAGGCCTCCATCCAATCCGTCCTCGACGCCCTGCAAAAATGCGGGTGCACTCACCTGCCGGTATTGGAAAACAATGATGGGGAACTACACCTGCGCGGGCTCTTTTCCTCAGCCAAGGTATTGCGCTTGACCGAAGACAGCCGCAAAAGCGCGGCCCAAACCAAGGTATAAGTCCCGGCTCTGAGCTAATTCCAATTCCAATTCCAGATAGAAACGCCGCGTGTGTCCCCACCAACCGTTTGCCCTGAGCTTGTCGAAGGGTGCGAGTGGTTCGACAGGCTCAGGGCGAACGGGTTAGATTGTTGGGGTTTCTATATGGAATTGGAATTACTCTACTCATCTACGCTTACTTCATTTTAGAAGGCAGCTTGATTGTCTGGCCAGCCACCTTGAAAACGCCCTTGCCGAGATATTGGAGGGTGCGCGGATTTTTCTTTGATGGATCGATCCATGCCTTGACCACCTCCAGCACGAAGAAGTTGTACTTGTTCACCATCCTCGTATCGGTCACCCTGCATTCGAGATTGGCGTAGCACTCGGCGATCAGCGGCGGCGCTCGTAGAGGATCGGCGTCCCCTTGTGGGGTATTTGGGCGAACTCTGAATTTTTAGAGGTTCCCAATATGTATCTGTAACCCCCGTAGCTTGGACTTATCTATGTGTCCATTTTCGACCAAGAATGAAAACTTAGTGAATCGCCCGCTCCTAAATAATCAGCTTCATCTGACCCATCCAAAATATCGCGCAGACATTGATGGTTTGCGGGCTGTAGCGATTCTATCTGTTGTTGGCTATCACGCTTTCCCGGGCTGGATTAAAGGTGGCTTTGTTGGGGTTGATGTATTTTTTGTCATCTCAGGGTTTCTTATCTCCACCATTATTTTTGGCAGCTTGGATAAGGAAGCATTTAGCTTTAAGGAGTTCTACGCTCGCCGCATCAAGCGCATCTTCCCCGCATTAATTCTGGTAATGACAGCATGCTATGCATTGGGCTGGTTTGTGCTGCTCCCCGATGAATACAAGCAACTGGGCAAGCATATTGCCGCAGGCGCAGGCTTCGTATCTAATTTATTCTTCTGGCAAGAAGCAGGCTATTTTGACAGCGCCGCTGAAACCAAACCTATGTTGCACCTTTGGTCGCTGGGCATAGAAGAACAGTTTTATATCGTTTGGCCGCTATTGCTTTATTTGACCTGGAAAAGGCGATTCAATCTTCTGTTTTTTACTATCACAATCATTGCAATTTCATTTGCCATAAACATCGGCAAAGTACATAGCGATTCTGTTCAAGCTTTCTATTCCCCGGTTTCACGCTTTTGGGAGTTAATGATCGGCAGCGTATTGGCCTACCTCGCATTGCATAAGGTAAGTCTTTGGGAAGCTACAAAACAGAAAATTGGCACTGCATTGGGAAGAACTATCACCAGCAACGAGCCTGCCCAAGGCAACCCAGCTCTGCGAAATGTCCAGTCAATAATTGGTGCCCTGTTAATTGGTGTCGCAGTGCTTGTGGTCAGTAAGGAAAAGGCATTTCCTGGTTGGTGGGTGCTACTACCTACATTTGGCGCCTGCCTGATTATCTCTGCCGGGCAGCTCGCGTGGATAAACCGAATGGTGCTATCGCATCGAGCAATGGTTTGGCTTGGCCTGCTTAGCTACCCGTTGTATCTTTGGCATTGGCCCCTGCTGTCATTTGCCCGTATCGTTGAGTCTGGTACCCCATCAAGAGAAATTCGTCTTGCTGCTGTTTTCATCGCATTAGCTCTTGCATGGCTGACTTATAAGCTTGTCGAAATACCTATCCGATTTGGGCGCCGTGGCAGGGGAAAAATTGCTGTGCTATGCATATTGACGGCTGCTATTGGCTGTGCAGGATTTGGCACATACAAATATGAGGGTTTTCGGCTCAGGCATGATATCGGGAAGTTTCAGGATCTCGAACTTGACCAATATGAAAAGCTTGGCTACAGCGACGAATGCCAAGCAGTATCATCACCCACTTATCCGGATCATTGTGTGCGCTCGTCCGACAGAGCTCCTTCTCATGCAATATTTGGCGACAGTCACGCACTCGTCTTATTTCCCGGTATTGCAGAACTGGACAAAGACAATACCTGGCTATTGATTGGCAACGACGGTTGTCCGCCTGTTAGCGGCATTAGTGTTATTTCGCCAAATCCACAACAACCATATTGCCAGCAGAAGAGTGAACAAGCTCTTGAATCTCTTTTAAGCACCCCCAGTATCCATACCGTTGTTTTGTCTTTCTTCGGCAACTATATTTTAAATACTTCGTTTTCTGCAGACCACAAAGTTAATCGTCAAGGGCCAGAATATTATGAATTATCCCTACCGGGACAGGGCGCCTCACAAAATAACAGGCTTGATATTAATCTGGACAGTGACAAGTTCTCCTCTCACTTCAGTCCTTTTCTTTGGTGAGTCGGAGATTTGATAGCTCTGTAGCCAAATCAATCCACCGATCCATGAGGAGCTTCATGCGCTCGTAGTTTTTCAATTGCTTGCGGATCGCAGGCAAATCCTTCTTCTTTACGAACTTGCTGCTGCTCTTTCCCTTCCGTGTGAAGCTGACCTGATAGTAAGGCCCGTGCTTCTCCGGCGGTGATGCCTTGCAGCGGCAACCGGGCGAGCCGCAGACATTGTATTGGGTTGACAGGCTGCCAGGCCGCAAGTCCCCCAGCGCGACGAGGTCGCGCTTGATCTTCTCGATCTGACGTTCGATCCGGGCTTCCAGCTTGATGTCCATGGCGAAAGCATAGCACTGTTTGGCCGATAGCACTATAATGCTATCGGCTTACACTTGCGACAGGAGAACTTTGCTATGACACTATGGATCGAGTGGTTGCAAACGGTGCGTTCCCTCCGGCCAGCATGTGGCCGGTCACGCACTTTCTTCTGGATGGTTTTTGTCCTGATGGGTTTATGCAGCCGCGCCGACAACGCCGGTGTCACGAGTTTTGTCCGCGTCCTGAACTTCCGGGGCGAGGCCTACCATCGCTTTCTTCATCTCTTTCACAGCAAGGGCATCGACCTGGATATGCTCACCGCCTGCTGGGTTCGTCTCTGCCTTACCTTGTTCCGCCCATTTCAGGTCGGCCAGCGCATCGTCTGCCTCGCCGATGGGATCAAGGCACCCAAAGAAGGAAAGCGTATGCCCGCCGTGAAGTATCTGCACCAGCAATCGGCTGGCAATTCCAAGCCAGAATACATCATGGGCCATTCGCTCCAGGCTATCTCGCTGCTGGTTCACGGCCCTGCCGGGCAGGTGACCGCCGTGCCGCTCACTTCGCGCATTCACGAAGGCCTGGTGTTTTCCAACCGGGATGCAAGAACCCTGCTCGACAAGCTGGTGGCGCTACTGTTTTCGGTGGCCATCGTCTGGGATCGCCAGGTGCTGCTCATCGCCGACGCCTACTATGCAAGCGGCAAGATCATCCGCCCACTCCTGGCCAAAGGGCACCATCTCGTGACCCGCGCCAAAAGCAACGCGGTCGCCTACCTCCCCGTGCCCGACGTGCCGCATCGCGGCAAAGGGCGGCCGCGAATCTACGGCGACAAGGTTCGTCTCAAGGACCTCGCCAAGGATAATGCCGCTTTCACCTCCGCTCCCAGCCCCGTCTATGGCGAGAACGACGTGACCGTGCGTTTCCGCTGCGTGGATTTACTATGGCGCCCGGTCGCCCGTATCGTCCGTTTTGTGATCGTCCACCACCCGGTTCGCGGAACAATATTCCTGCTGTGCACGGATCTTTCACTTGCACCTCTGGAGATACTCCAGCTCTACGGCTATCGGTTCAAGATTGAGCTGGGTTTCCGGCAGGCCGTCCACGTCCTCGGCGCTTATGCCTACCACTTCTGGATGGCTGCCATGAAGCCTCTGCGCCGTGGTGATGGCGATCAGTATCTGCATCGCACCACCGATGCCTATCGCGCCGCCATCCGCCGCAAGCTGCGCGCCTACCACATTCATGTGCAGCTCGGCTGCATCGCCCAAGGCCTGCTACAGCATCTCTCGCTGAACCATACGGCAGAGGTGTGGCGTTGTTTCCGCAGTTGGCTCCGCACCATGAACCCGGCGCTCCCGCCTTCCGAGCTTATCGTCGCAAACGCACTGCGCACGGCCATTCCAGCATTTTTCTCGTTTCCAAAGCTAGACCCTGGCCTCAAGAAAATAATGGAAAATTACTACCGCTATGACCTGGACTCAGTTACCGACCGAATGGCCGCATGAATGGGAATGGTAAAGTTAGCACTGTCCAGATTAATCTCAAGGTCAACTTGTTTTACCTGGGTCTTGAAAATACAGTGAGACTGCTTGAGCAAAAAGGCAAATCAATCATAATTATCATTGATGTCTCAGAGCTTCCATTCTTTCCCCGTGATTGCATAAACAGGCCTGCGCGCATCAGCCAGAAACAGGTTTGCAAACTCCAAAAACACGTTGCCTTGGAAAGGCAAAAGGAAATGAGAGAAATGTTAAACAGGCTTGTTGCTGCACATCCAGGAATTCGCCTTTACGACTCATTTAATTTGCTTTGCGACAAGGAATTTTGTAACTTTGAAAATGACGATATGCTGTTTTATAAAGACTCGAATCACTTGAGCGTTCGAGGTAGCGCGTTCTTCGCAAAAGATTTTCTAAGGTGGATGTCAAAGAACTAAGCCAAGGTATAAGTCCCTGATCAGTATGTTTACTTCATTTTGGAAGGCAGCTTGATCGTATCGCCAGCCACCATGAAGGCGCCCTTGCCCTTGTGCGCGGTGGTCGCCGGCCCCACCGGCCCCGGCTCCTGCAAGCGGTAAACGCGGGACAACGGATAATTTTTTCGCCATCGCTGCACCTCCTTATGTAAATTAAGGAATTGCTAAGCCTACCCCTTTAACCGGATTTCGCAACAGGGGCTGCGTGCTTGGCCAAAAACCTGTCCAGTTGATTCGCAAATGCCTGGCGGTCGCTCTGGCTGAGCACCGGCGGGCCACCCGTATCCACGCCGCTGCCGCGCAGGCCGTCCATGAAATTGCGCATCGTCAGCCGCTCCTGAATGGTGTCCTTGGTATAGAACTCCCCGCGAGGATTTAAGGCATGTGCACCGCGTGCGATTACATCGGCGGCAAGCGGAATGTCGGCGGTGATGACAAGATCGCCCTGCTCTATCAACTCTGCAATTTTGTTATCGGCCACATCGAAGCCTGCGGACACCTGCATGGCGCGGATATATTTTGTTGTTGAAGACGGGTGGACATTGGGTGCGCAGGTTTACTTTTTTCGGCAGTTTCGCCAGCACGAGTTGCGAAACCACCCTCACCCCAACCCTCTCCCGGAGGGCGAGGGGGTTACAGCGTATTGCTTGATCTTGCGGCTCAGGGCGCAACCTACCCATGTTGATGCGGATGGGCGTGATGCCACGCGGATTGATGACGTTTCAGGTGGCAAGTGATTCCCCCTTGAACATGATTTGCTGCTGGCACTGCTTCCTGTCTATATGCAGGAATCGTCCTTGCGCCAGCTCCTGTTCTGGGGAATCCGCCGGTTGCCTCACACCGTGCATGCGGTGCGATGTGCGATGTGGCGGGTTTGCAAGAAAGGGAAACTTTATTGAGTTATTGAGTTAAAGTCAATGGGGCCTGTCCGCCAAGCATGGTGCGGCGGCTTTGCGGTGTTTCCAGGCTGATGCGGCCCAGCGCGCCGGTGCGGTAATCCTGCAACAGCATGAGCGCAGCTTTTTCCAGGTCGGGTTCGCCGCCCTTGAGGAGGTAACCGCGTCGCTTGGCAATGGCGGCGATGATGTCGGCGCCATCCAATTTTTTACCCATTCCGTAATCTGCCCCATCCCCACCCCAACCCCAACCCTCCCCTTGAAGGGGAGGGAGAGGATCATGGCGCTCTTTTATCAAGTTAGCGCAAAGGCCTTCGGTAGGGGAGGGTATACCGTAACGTTTGGCGAGCAATGCCGGGTAGCGGGCGAGCAGAAGGTCGGCGAGGAAGGTGGCGACTTCTTCGTCTATGATGGCATTGCGTCCGATGGCGTGGCTGGCGGCCAGCATCAGGCCGTCGCTCGGGTGCTCGATTTTCGGCCACATCAGGCCGGGGGTGTCGATCAGCGTCATTTGTTCGTTCAGGTCGAAGCTCTGCTGGTTTTTGGTGATGGCCGGTTCGTCGCCCACCGCTGCTACGCGGCGTTTCAACAGCGCGTTCATCAGGGTGGATTTGCCGACGTTGGGGATGCCCATGATCATCATGCGCAGGGGCTTGAGGTTGGTGCCGCGATGCGGTGCGAGCGCGGCGCACAGGCCGGGTATTTTCGCGGCATCGCCCGGTTTTTTGCATGACAGTGCGACGGCCTTGACGTTTTTCTGCCCGTTGTAGAAGTTGATCCAGGCCTTGGTGGCGACGGGGTCGGCGAGGTCGGCCTTGTTGAGGATTTTCAGGCAGGGGCGCTGGCGGTGCAAGCGCAGTTCGTTGATCATGGGATTGCAGCTTGCCTCTGGCAGGCGTGCATCCAGCACTTCGATCACGACATCGATTCGCTCCATCGTCTCGGCCGCTTTCTTGCGCGCCGAGGTCATGTGACCGGGATACCATTGGATGGACATGCGTAATCTGTTATTCAATAAAGGGCGCATTCTACCTTTTTGGACGTACCGGCGATGTGCTGTATTCCATCGTAGATGGGCCAGCGCGTGCGGAGTAATTTATTCCCATTTTTGGGGGCTAAAAATAAATATTTGCCAGTTTTAGAATTTGTCAGAGTTATCTGGCACACGTCTTAATATCGTCTACGCCAATGTTGGCGCGCCTTCCAGCAATAAAGGCTGGTGTTGGTATGCAATATGCGTATCAAATATACAAGGGGAGTTAATTCAGGTTTGGTGTCAAGAAACAGCTTAGTGCATAACGGACTATTTATTGATGGAGGGTGCCATGCTTAATCACTGCGTAAAGTCTGCTATGCACCCTAAGTTTTCTGAGCGGGCTGCCGATAACATAACCATGGGGTGTCGCATCAACCTCAATACCACGGAAGCAAAAGGAGGTGTGCCATGAGTATCATCATGAATATGAGCAACTATGAAATCGAAAGCGATTCGATGGAGGCGGAATACGGCGAGGAAATCATGTGCGCCGGTTGGAACCCCGCTGTCGAACTGGTGTGCCAGCAACAGACGGCCGTGCCGACAAGAAGACAGATGTTCATGCCGGCTGATCTCGTCACCGTGGATGCGGAATTGTTCCTGCAAAAGATGTATGCCTGCCAGCGTTAGTTTTGCGGTGGTTTTATTGGATTGCGGTCAGACAGACTCACACCCCTGTTAAAGGAATGTGGAGGCATGATGAGGTGCTTACAAAATCCCTGATTCCACCGTGTAGCGCACATGAAACAAATTGAGCTGGTGCGCACGCAACACTTCCAGCAGTTTTTCAGCTAACAACGTATCCAGCACGAACTCAACTTGCACCGGCAATTCACCCGCTAGTTCGAAGAAAGATTCATCGTGCAGGCGGCCATGCCTGCCAAAGCCTGCAATGGCGCGGAATGCAGAGCCTCCGGGCACACCGAGTTTCTTCGCTTCTTCCAGCAGCCATTCATATAGCAGCGCACCGTTGTGGCGCTGCTTTTCCGTGAGATAAATCTTGAGGTAAACGCTTTGCATATTGCCTCCTATTGCTGTATCCACTTCATGGTCTGCATACCCAGCACGGTCATCAGCAGCGAACCGCCCAAGTGGGCGGCGATGATGGACAGACTCCAGGCGTATTGCCCGCGTGCGAGCAGCGTGACGGTTTCGGCCGAAAAAGTGGAAAAGGTAGTCAGCCCGCCGAGGAAGCCGGTGATGATGAGCAAACGCCATTCCGGCGATAGCCCCGGATGTTGCACGAAGAAAGCCACAGCAAGACCGATGAGATAGCCGCCGACCAGGTTGGCGGAAAGCGTGCCGAGCGGCAATTCGGGCAGCACCGGGTTGAGCCACAGGCCCAAACCCCAGCGCAGCCATGCACCGATGGCAGCGCCAAGGCCGACTGCAATAAACGCATTAAATATCATAGACACAGTTTAGCAGATTGATGGTAATCGCAATCTGGGGAACTTCTGAGCAAGCACAGGTTACTTGACCCATTGGTTCAGCAGCCAACGCGCCCATTCGGTTACGTCCGTAGCCGTCATACCGATGGTAATGCCTTGCTGCGCCAGCGCATCGCCCGCCGCGCCGTGCAAATGCACAGCCAGCATCATGGCTCGACCCGCATCCAGCCCTTGTGCGATGAAGGCGGCGATCATGCCGGTCAGCACGTCTCCCATGCCGGATGCGCTCATGCCGGGGTTGCCGGTCTTGTTCAGATATGTTTTGCCATCGCGGGTGACACACACGCTATCCGCACCCTTGAGCACCACGGCGCAATGAAATTTTTCCGCAAGCTGTTGCGCGGATCCGGTGCGCGTTGCCTGTACTTGCGCGGTGCTGAGGTTGAGCAACCTAGCGGCTTCGCCGGGGTGGGGAGTGACGACGGAGGGCGACTTGCGCGCGCGCAGGTCGTCCTGCAAATCGGTGTGGCGGGCGAGCAGATTGAGCGCATCGGCGTCCAGCACCAGTGCGGCATCCGCCTGTAGCGCTTGATACAGGATTTTCTGCGCGGAAGCAGATGTGCCCATGCCGCAGCCGACGGCCAGCACATTACCCACACCCTGCCCTCTCCCCGAGGGAGAGGGTTCTGCTTCCCTCTCCCTCGGGGAGAGGGATTGAGGGTGAGGGAGTCTTTTCAGCGCATCATGCGCACTGTGCAGCATCAATTCCGGCTGAACAATATCCACCACCAGTGCATCATCCGCCAGCAGGCCGACATGCACGCAACCCGCACCCATTTTGAGCGCAGCGCGCGCAGCCAGCAGCGGGGCGCCCACCATGCCGCTGGCACCCCCGATCACTACCACTGTGCCAAACAGGCCCTTGTGGCTGTCGCGCGGGCGCGGGGAAAAGAAGGCGGCAACCTGCTGTTGCGTGATTGCGGGAATGCGTTTGTTCATGTGAGTAATCCCGGCTTGGCGGAGGTGCATAGTATAATTGCACTTTAAGATTTCCCCGCACCGTCATGTCCATGTTCCGAGTTTCTGCCGGTAAAGCCGCCCTCTCAACTTTCCGCCTCGAAAAACTACGCACCGCCCTGAAGGATGCCGCGCCCAATTTGTCGCTGGTGGATACGCGCTACTGGTATTTTGTAGAGGCGAAAAATATGGCGCTGGCTGGGGGCGATGCCGCGCTGCTGGATCGCATTCTTGGGCTGGATGACGCGGCGGGCGAGCCGGATGGTGTGACAAAACTGGAACGGATATTGGTGGTGCCGCGTCTCGGCACGATCTCGTCGTGGTCGTCCAAGGCGACCGACATCGCGCAGCATTGCGCGCTGCCGCAGGTGAATCGCATCGAGCGCGGCCTGGCGTATTATTTCGAGGCCAGAAAGGGCAAGCAACTGAGCGAAGTGGAGCGCATGGCAATCCTGCCGTTGCTGCATGACCGCATGACGGAATCCGTGCTGCCCGACCCTTCGACTGGGCTCAGGACAAGTTTCGACGGTGTCGCGGAAAAAATATTCAAGCATGGCACGCCGGTGCCGCTGTCCACCGTAGATATTCTCGGCGGCGGGCGCGCGAAGCTGGAAGCGGCCAATCGCGAGATGGGGCTGGCGCTTTCCGCCGATGAAATTGATTACCTGGTTGAGAATTTTCGCAAACTGGAACGCAACCCTACCGACGTCGAGCTGATGATGTTCGCGCAGGCCAATTCCGAGCACTGCCGCCACAAGATTTTCAACGCGGACTGGGTGATTGATGACGAAGAGCAGGCAATGTCGCTGTTTGCCATGATCCGCAACACGCACAAGCTGCATCCCGAAGGCACGGTGGTGGCGTACTCCGACAATTCATCCGTCATAGAGGGCGCGACGGTCGAGCGCTTCTACCCGCGCGCCGACGGCAGTTATGCTTTTAGCACCGAACTGACGCACACGCTGATGAAGGTGGAGACGCACAACCATCCCACCGCCATCGCGCCGTTTGCCGGCGCGGCGACCGGCGCGGGAGGCGAGATCCGCGATGAGGGCGCGACGGGTACAGGTTCCAAGCCCAAGGCGGGGCTGACCGGTTTCTCGGTTTCCAACCTGAATATTCCGGGATTTGAGCAGCCGTGGGAACAGTACAGCCCTCTCCCCAACCCTCACCCCGGGGGGGAGGGAGCAGAACTGATCCCCTCTCCCTTGGGGAGAGGGTTAGGGAGAGGGTGCTACGGCAAACCCGCCCGCATCGCTTCCCCCTTGCAGATCATGCTGGAAGGCCCCATCGGCGGCGCGGCATTCAATAACGAATTTGGCCGACCCAATCTGGCCGGCTATTTCCGCACTTTCGAGGAACAGGTCAACGGCGAGATGCGCGGCTACCACAAGCCCATCATGCTGGCGGGCGGTCTCGGCAACATCGCGGCGCAGCACACGCACAAACATCCATTGCCAGAGGGTGCGCTGCTGATCCAGCTCGGCGGCCCCGGCATGTTGATCGGCCTGGGCGGCGGCGCAGCCTCCAGTATGGATACCGGCGCGAATGCGGAAAACCTCGATTTCGATTCGGTGCAGCGCGGCAACCCTGAGATGCAGCGCCGCGCACAGGAAGTGATAGACCGTTGCTGGCAGATGGGCGAACGGAATCTCATCCTATCCATCCACGATGTTGGCGCGGGCGGCATTTCCAATGCGCTGCCGGAATTGGTGCATGGCGGCGGGCGTGGCGCGCGTTTCGAGCTGCGCACGGCACCGTCGGAAGAGCGTGGCATGTCGCCGATGCAGATTTGGAGCAACGAAGCGCAGGAGCGTTACGTGTTGGCGATTGCGCCGGAACGCCTGGAAGAATTCAAAGCCTTGTGCGAGCGCGAGCGCTGCCCGTTTGCCGTGTTGGGGCAGGCCATAGCGGGTGACCGTCTGGTGGTGCATGATGAGGAATTCAATAACAACGCCGTGGATATGCCGCTGTCTGTGCTGCTGGGCAAGCCGCCGAAAATGACGCGCAAGGTAAAACGCGAAGCAGTGAAACTGCCTGCGTTCGACGTGAGCAAGATTAAATTGAAAGACGCCATTGAGCGCGTGCTGAGATTACCTTCCGTAGCGGACAAAACTTTTCTTATTAGTATCGGCGACCGCACCGTCGGCGGCTTGACTGCACGCGACCAGATGGTGGGGCCGTGGCAGGTGCCGGTTGCGGATGTGGCGGTCACGCTGATGGGCTACACCACCACACGGGGTGAGGCCTTTGCGTTGGGCGAGCGCACGCCGCTGGCGCTGTTCAACGCCCCGGCCTCCGGGCGCATGGCGGTGGGCGAGGCGATCACCAACATCGCCGCCGCGCGCATCGAAAAAATTGGCGACATCAAGCTTTCCGCCAACTGGATGGCGGCTGCCGGGCATCACGGCGAAGACGCAGCACTGTTCGATACCGTCAAGGCAGTGGGCATGGAGCTGTGCCCGCAACTCGGCATCAGCATTCCCGTTGGGAAAGATTCCATGTCCATGAAGACAAGCTGGCTGGAAACTCCCTCCCCACTCGCGGGGGAGGGTGGGGGAGAGGGGGTTGGAAGTGTGCGCAAAGAAGTCACCGCACCCCTGTCCCTAATCGTGACCGCCTTCGCTCCCTGCATCGATGCGCGCCAAACCCTCACGCCGCAACTTGCCGCCGATCTCGACACTGTGTTGCTGCTGATAGACCTTGGTCAGGGCAGAAACCGCCTAGGTGGCTCGGCGCTGGCGCAGGTGTACAAGCAGGTGGGCAATATTGCGCCCGATGTGGATGATGCAACTAAGCTGAAGGCCTTTTTCGAAATAATCCAGCGTCTGAATGGCATGGGGAAATTGCTGGCCTATCATGACCGTTCCGATGGCGGTCTGCTGACAACGCTGTGCGAGATGGCTTTCGCGTCCCACATCGGGCTGGACATCAATCTCGATAACATGCAAGGTGACACGATCAGCGCCTTGTTCAACGAGGAACTGGGGGCGATTGTTCAGGTGCGGCGCAGCGATTTGGTTGACGTAATGGAGCAATGCCATGCCGCCGAATTGCGGGTACATGTGGCGGCACAGCCGAATTCCAGAGGCATGATGACGATAGCCCGTGGCGGCAGAAAAATATACAGCGAGAACGCGATTGCGCTGCAACGCATCTGGTCGGAGACTACCTACCAGATGCAGAAACTGCGCGACAACCCTGCCTGCGCGCAGCAGGAATATGACCGCATTCTGGATGCATGCGATCCGGGGCTGCATGTGAAGCTGACTTATGATCCGAACGAGTGCCCCCTCCCTCAATCCCTCCCCCCGAGGGAGAGGGAAGCAGAACCCTCTCCCGCCGGGAGAGGGCAGGGTGAGGGTGAGCACGTCAATATAAATCTGTCACGCCCCAAAATCGCCATCCTGCGCGAGCAGGGCGTGAACGGCCAGGTGGAAATGGCCGCCGCGTTCGACCGCGCCGGATTCGCGGCAGTTGATGTGCACATGAGCGACATCATTTCTGGCCGCGTAAAACTCTCGGACTTCAAGGGCGTTGCCGCATGCGGCGGCTTTTCCTACGGCGACGTGCTGGGCGCGGGCGAGGGTTGGGCGAAATCCATATTGTTCAATCTGCGGGCACGCGACGAGTTCGAAACCTTCTTCCAGCGCAACGACACGTTTGCCCTGGGCGTGTGCAACGGCTGCCAGATGATGAGCAACCTGCACGAGATCATTCCCGGCACGGAAAACTGGGCGCACTTTGCGCGCAACCAATCCGAGCAATTCGAGGCGCGCTTCGTGATGGTCGAGGTGCAAGACACACCCTCCATATTTTTCGACGGCATGGCAGGTAGCCGCATGCCCATCGTCGTGGCGCACGGCGAGGGTTACGCCGATTTTAGTTCCGACATCACGCCCGCAAGCGGGCATGAGTCTTCTCTGAAACTTCGTTTTGGCAACGCAAAAAAGTTGCAAGCCGCGCAGCCGCTGGTCACGCTGCGCTACGTGGACAACACCGGCCAGCCCACCGAAACCTATCCCCTCAATCCCAACGGTTCGCCGCAGGGCATCACCGGCCTGACCACGCCGGATGGCCGCTTTTCAATCATGATGCCGCACCCCGAGCGCGTGTTCCGTGCCGTGCAGAATTCCTGGTATCCGCGCGAGTGGCAGGAGAACGGCGCATGGCTGCGCATGTTCCAGAATGCCAGAAAGTGGGTAGGGTAGGGTTGCATGCCGGTGGCAGCAGCCTTTGGCATCTCCTCAAGGGCACGCTAAAAACCCACATTATCAAAAGCGATCAGCCCTGCTTCAGCAACGCTTCAAACTCCCCAATCGGCACGGGTTTGCCGAACAAATAACCCTGGAAGGCATGGCAGCCATGCTTGTCCAGAAAATCGCGCTGCGCCCCGGTTTCCACCCCTTCGGCAATCACGTTCAGCCCCAGGGCCTGTGTCATCGCGATGATAGTCTGCACGATGGCGGCATCGTTGGGATCGCTGGTTATGTCGAGCACAAAGGACCGGTCGATCTTGATTTGGTCCAGCGGCAAACGTTTCAGATATTGCAGCGATGAATAACCGGTGCCGAAATCGTCCATCGAGAAACTCACCCCAAGCACTTTAATTTCGCGCATCTTGGCGATGGTGTCCTGGATGTTTTCCAGCACGGTGCTTTCGGTCAGTTCCAGCTTGAGGTGAGAAGGCTTCGCGCCGCTTTCCTGCAGCACGCGCTGCACCTGGGCGACAAAATCAGCCTGATGGAATTGTTTGGCGCTGACGTTTACCGCCACCGTCAGATCGCGGGTCAACGCATCGCTCTGCCAAGCCTTGAGCTGGGCGCAGGCGGTTTCCAGCACCCACAAGCCAATCGGCACAATCAGCCCGGTTTCCTCGGTAACCGGGATAAAATGCGCAGGCGAAACCAGGCCGCGTTTGGGGTGTTCCCATCGGAGCAGCGCTTCCGCGCCGGTCTCTTTGCCGCGACTGTTAACTTGCGCCTGGTAATACAGGCGGAATTGCTGCCTGGCGAGCGCCTGGCGCAGATCCGCTTCCAAGTCAGCCCGCATGTCCAATACCGCCTGCATCTTCGAATCAAAAAAACGGATGGCATTACGCCCTGCCTCCTTGGCCTGGTACATGGCGACATCGGCGTGCTTGAGCAAATCATCCGCGCTTTCCAGATGGCCGCAGAACAGGCTGATGCCGATGCTCGGTGTGGTGTGGCACTCGTAATCGTTCAGCATGTAAGGCCGGTCCAGCTCGCTGCGAATTTTTTCTGCGACCTGTTCAATTTGCATGGCCGCCTCATCCGGCTCGCAGCTCAGTTCTTCGAGTACCACCACGAACTCATCGCCGCCCATCCGCGCCACGCTGTCACCTTCGCGCACACAAGTTTGCAGCCGGCGCGCCACCTCGATCAGCAACAGGTCGCCCATGGCATGGCCCCGCGTGTCATTAATGGACTTGAAGTAATCCAGATCCAGAAACAGCAATGCGCCATACTGGCCGCTGCGCACGCTGGCCGTTATCGCCTGCTGCAAACGGTCCAACAACAAGCTGCGATTCGGCAGCTTGGTAAGCGTATCGTAGAAGGCCAACTGATGGATTTTCTGTTCCGACTGCTTGCGCTGGCTAATGTCGATAGACACCGCGACGTAGTGTGTCAGCAGATGATGGTCGTCGTAAACCGCCGTGATGGTCATGTACTTCGGATAGATCTCGCCATTTTTGCGTTTATCCCAGATCTCCCCCGCCCACTTGCCGGTGTTGAGCAACTCCGCCCACATGGTCTGGTAGAAAGCCGCATCGTGCAGCCCGGACTGCAGGATGCGCGGATTTTGCCCGATCACCTCTTCCGCGCGGTAGCCGGAAATATCTTCGAAGGCCCGGTTGACGCGCAGGATGTTCATGTCCGGGTCGGAAATCAGGATGGCTTCCTGGGTTTCGAAAGTGGCGGCAGCGATGCGCAATTGCTCCGACGCAAGATATTGCCCCGTGACATCCTGCACCGCTCCCACCGAGCGCAGCGGCTTGCCCGATGCATCAAACTCGCTGCTGCAGTGCTCGTGCACCCACTTGATGCGGCCATCCGCAAGCCGCAGCCGATGCGTGATATCGTAAGGCTGGCGATCTTCCAGCGACTGCGTATAAGCCTGATTGACCTTGTCGCGGTCATCCGGATGAATCACGTTCAGGAAATTCTCATAGGATGGCGAGAACCGCGCCGGGTCAAGCTCGAAGATCCGGTAAACCTCATTCGACCAACCCAATTTGCCGCTCACCAAATTCAGTTCCCAACTGCCCAATTGCCCCAGCCGCTGCGCCTCGTTGAGCAGTTCCTGATTGTGTTGCAATTCGAGTTGAGCATGCTTGCGCTCGGTCACGTCGCGCAGAAACACAATGATAGAATTCGTCTCCGCGATAAATGAAGAGATCACCTCAATGTCAACCAGATGCCCGTCGTGATGGCGGTGCCGGGTTTCAAAACGGTCATATCCACGCTCGACAACGAGCCGAATATGCGCTGCAACGACTTCTGGCGTTTGTTCGATGGCTTCAAGTTTGGAGACGTGCGCACCGATAATCTCCTCCCTGGCATAACCGACGATATGGCAATAGGCGTCGTTGGCTTCGATGATATTGCCGGACCGACCCACCTTCCAGAATCCTTCTCCCGATGTTTCCAGCATCACCCGCAATTCGCTGAGTGCCTCGGTCTCATGTTGCCGCGCAGCTTGAAGTTTCTCTTCGGCCTGTTTGCGCGCTTCAAGCATGGCTTCGAACCCATCGGCCATTTCATTGAAACTGTCACCCACCCTGCTGAGTTCATCGCGCGTGCCGAGCCTGATTCGCGCGCTCAGGTCGCCATTGGCAAAGGCGCGCGCGGCACGGGTCAGCGACTGAATGTTCCCGACAATGGCGTAATAGAGGCTGGCCGAGATATAGACCACCAGCAGAAGCAGCAGAAAGGCGGAGCCGGCAATCTTGAGGAACATTTTCTTTGTCCCGGCAATACGCACTTCAAGCAGAGTTTGGGTCGCCGGCAGCAGAGTCCGGTGCATTTGCGTGTAGCCTTTGTCAATCTCTGTGGTGGCCATATTCAGAAAGGCTTCGGGAGCCGTAGCAAATTGGCCGGTAAGGATGTCTGACGCCACGAGGCCGGTAATCTGTCGCGCCGATTCAGTAAAGCGCTCAAACACTGCCGAGGTCGTGTTCTGCAGCGCCGGGTTGTAGCGGCCAACCCTATCGAGGCAGATATCGAGCTCATTGAGCGCAATGCCAAGCTCGGTGATCAGGGCGTTCAATTTGTTTTTCTGGGAATCGGTGATCTGTTTTTTGGCCAGGATGCTGGTGCCGTAGGCGCGGATCTTTCCGAGATGCTCGAGCGCGTGCGGCAGTTTGTTGACGCCTGTATCGATCAGGTAGAACGTGTCGAGTTCCGGATCCAGGGTCAGCGCGTAGTCATCGGCGACCGACAATTCAAATAACTGGATCCGCTCGATCAGGCGGGTATGCGCGGCGAAGTTTTCCTCCACCGTCCAATCGGGCCCCTCTTTGCGCAGCCGCTCCCAGCTTGTCTTGATAGTCCGGAATTCTTCGTTCGAGGCCAGCCCGGGGGGCAGCGCCTGCTCCATTGCCTCGAATGCCTCGGCAGCCCGACCTTCCGTGGCGGCGCGCCTGTCTTTCATGGCCGCGCTGCCGCCGAGCAGCGCGGCCGAGACCCCGCGGTGTTGCTGGATGAACTGCACGGTTTTGGAAATCGGCTCAAGCAGCGCGAGGCCTTGCAGTTCCCGCTGCGAGGGCTGGATAACCCGGTCAAAACTGGCAGACAGGCTGTACACCAACACTGCAACCGCTGCCGAGGACACCAGCCACAACAGCGTGAATTTTTTGGTGTAGCCCATGCGGTTCAGCAGGGCGATGGCGGGGGAGAACACTTTATGCATTGTTATTCCTGCCACGGTTGTTCGTCATCGCCCTATCTCCCTTACGTTAACGCATCGCAGGCTTACATTGTTTGACCGGCAGCCACACGCGGAAGGTGGCGCCACTCCCTGCCACGCTTGCCACTTCGATGCGTCCATGGTGTTTCTCGATGATGCTGAAAGAAAGCGACAAACCCAGCCCGGTTCCCTTGCCCACCGGCTTGGTGGTGAAGAAGGGATCGAAAATCCGATTCAGGTTTTCCGGCGCAATGCCTTTTCCGGTATCGGAGAATTCAACCCAGGCCATATCATTCTCCACCCCGGTGCGAACCGTAATTGTTCCGTGGTTGCCTTCGCCGATGGCATGGGAGGCATTGATCAGCATGTTCATGAACACCTGGTTGAGCTGGGATGCCATGCACTCCACAGGCGGGATGGGGCCGTATTCCTTGATCACTTCAGCGTTGTATTTGATTTCGTTGCGGACGATGTTGAGTGTGCTGTCAATGCCCTTGTGCAGGTCGACGCATTGCCACTCTGCCTGATCGACATGGGAGAAATCCTTGAGATCCTGTACGATTTGCTTCACCCGCTTTATTCCTTCGGCAGATTCCCTGATCAGGTCGGGGACATCCCGCTTGAGATACTCCCATTCCGCTTCCTGTTTCAGCGAACGGATTTTCTCCAGCAACGAGGGAGTGGACAGTTCGGATTCGGCGCGCTCGTAGACTTCCATTATGCCGATCAATTTTTCCACGTATTGCCCCAGGCTGCCAAGATTGGAATTGACGTAACCGATGGGGTTGTTGATCTCGTGCGCCACGCCCGCCGCCAGTTGGCCGATGGAGGCCATTTTTTCCGATTGCAGCAGCTGGTTATGCGCGGTTTCCAATTTCTTAATCAGCGCTTGCTGTTCTTCCTTCTCCCGGCGCAACGCCTCCTCGGCGCGCTTGCGCGCGGTGATGTCGCGGAAACTTAATATCCTCCCCACACTGTTCACGCCGAGGGGCTGCGGGAGCGAAAAACGCTCGATGATCCTGCCGTCCAGGCATTCCAGCACATCATTGCTTTCCACATCGGGATGGCGCTGCAAATAGGCCATCTTCTCCCGCAGGCTGGCGGGATCCTTCAACTGGCCCAATACATGCTCCACCACTTTCTGGTGTTCCCAGAACGCCATGATCTCGTCGGGAATGTTCCACATTTCCACGAAACGCTGGTTGAAACGCACGATCCTGCCGCCCCGGTCGAGCGCCAGCATACCGTCGGTGGTGGATTCCAGAATGGCGCCGAGCAGCGACAGCAGATGCTCCAACTGCACCTCGGCAAGCTGTCGTTCTGCCAGATTGGCGCGCAATTCGGCCATCTCCTTTGACATCAGTTCCAACGAATGTTCAAGCCGCTGCCGGTCGGTATCGGCAGCGGAATATGCATCATTCACCGCCGCCAGGAACATGTCCCATCCCGGCGGAAGGGACATATCCTTGCGCAAAAACTGTTTGGTTTGCTGTTCCAGCAGGCGGCGCATGGTCAGTTTTCCGTGAAAGTGATGGTGGTCATGGCATGGTTAAATGGTTCACGGTTACCCCGTCAATATCGCTCTGGGAATGTCCTGCAATCCCATTACCCGGTCGACTCCGCCCAGCTTGATGGCTTCCTTGGGCATGCCGAACACCACGCAGGTTTCTTCGTCCTGGGCGACGGTCGGGGCGCCCGCATCGTGCATTTCCTTGAGGCCGTGCGCGCCGTCATCGCCCATGCCAGTCATGATGATGCCGGTGGCGTTCTTGCCGGCGAATTTCGCCACCGAGCGAAACAGCACGTCCACCGAGGGGCGGTGGCGGTTGACTACCGGCCCGTCCATCACCTCGACGTGGTAGTAGGCGCCGCTGCGCTTGAGCAGCATGTGCTTGCCTCCGGGCGCGATCAGGGCGAGGCCGGGGATGACGCGATCGTTGTTCTTCGCTTCCCTGACCTCGATTTCGCACAGGCTGTCGAGGCGCGAGGCGAAGGAAGCGGTGAATTTTTCCGGCATGTGCTGCACGATAACGATACCGGGGCACACGCGCGGCAGGGCGGTGAGCACCGCTTCGAGCGCCTGCGTGCCCCCTGTGGAAGTGCCGATGGCGACGATGCGCTCGGTAGTCTGAGCCATCGCGTGCCCGCCGGGTGCGGTCATGATGGCGTCGGCGGTCAGTTTGGGCGCCACCTTGGCCGCCTCCGCCGCCTTGGGCTTGAGGCGGCTGACGTTGGCCTGCGAGGCTTCCTTGACGGCGTTGATCAAGTCGGCAGCCGAATCGCTGAGGAATTGCTTGAGGCCGATTTTCGGCTTGGTGACGATGGTCACCGCCCCGGCTTCCATCGCCTGAACAGTGGTGGCCGCTCCGCGCTCGGTGAGGGTCGAACAGATCACCACCGGCGTCGGGCGCTCCGCCATGATTTTCTTCAGAAAAGTGATGCCATCCATGCGCGGCATTTCGACATCCAGTACGATGACATCCGGCCATTCGCGGTTCATGCGCTCCAGCGCAAAAATGGGGTCGGAGGCCGCGCCGATCACCCGGATCGAAGGGTCGTGTTCGAGTATGGCTTGCAGCACCTGGCGCACCACGGCGGAGTCGTCCACGATCAGCACTTTAATTTTATTCACTGCAAGCCTTTCTTATCGTACCCATACCCTGTGTGGGAACGCCGTTTTGGGCGCTCTGCATCTTGCGGTGCCGGAGCGACGCGGGCCGCATTCTCACGCGGAGCGCGGGAATGATTTCAGGGATAAATCTTTTCATGCTTGACCCACACGTTACCGTCACACAGGTCGAAGATAAGGCGGCGGTGACCGCTACCGCCCACATGCTCGGCTTGAATGTTCATGCCACCGGCTTCCAGCAGCCGCCGCGCCGCTTCGATATTGTTTCCGGCGACATTAAAAGCTTTTTTCGCAAGAACTTGCTGAAACATATTGCCGCCGCCGAACAGCTTGACCTGATATTCATCGGGGCGAGTATTGCGTTTACCGATTTCGCGCAGCAGTAACCCCATCGCTTCGTCGGCATAACGCCCATCAAAATCAGTATTGCCCGGTTTGCTGCGGCTCGGCAGCATGGAATGGCTCATGCCCCCGATGCGCAACAACGGATGCCATACCGTGATCGAAATGCATGAACCCAGCACGGTATGAATTCTGGTATTGCCATCGCCGAAATGGAAATCCCCCGGCAAGAGGTAAATTTCGACTGGCTCGTTAACGTGAAACTCGCGCAGCGAGACCATTTCCCCCTCGCCCTTTGGGAGAGGGCTGGGGAGGGGGAAACGGGCATGATGGGTTTCATCATCAGAGGTGGCATGTTTGCCATGCCCGTTAGTTTGTAATATGGCCAGGCTCATGGTTTGCGATAAATGGATGGCGAAAGCGGGTGCAGCGCATCGATCAAACCGTTCAGGCTTTCCGAGTGGCCAATCAGAAAATGGCCACCCGGTTTGAGCAGGGGCAACATGCGCTGGACGATCTGGCGCTTGGTTTCCTGATCGAAATAAATCATCACATTACGCAGGAATATGACATCGAATGCGCCCAGTGACGGCAAGGGCTGGTTCAGGTTGACCTGTAAAAAATTTACCCGGTCACGCAGTTCCTTGTCCACCAGCAGGGTATGCTCCTGTGAGCCCACCCCTTTCAGGCAATAGCGGGTCAGGTGTGCGCGAGAAATGCCTTCGGTGCGATCCAAGGGGTAATGTCCGGTGCGCGCTTTATCCAGCACCCGCGTGCTGATGTCCGAGGCGACCACTTCCCACTGGCTGCTTCCGAGGTGGTCGGCGAGCACCATCGCAATGCTGTAGGGTTCCTCGCCGCTGGAACAGGCCGCGCTCCACACCCTGAAAGAGCTGCCGGGCTTGTGCTGGGGCAGAACCTGAGCGCGCAGAAAATCGAAATGTTTGGGCTCGCGGAAGAAATAGGTCTCGTTGGTGGTGAGCAAGTCCACCGCTATTTGCAGCTCATCAGAATTCGGGCTGGCGGTCAGCAGCCTGAAGTAATCGCCGTAGCTGTCGAGGCGATACTGGGCCAGGCGCTTCGCCAGCCGCCCGCTCACCAGAGCTTTTTTTGACGGCGACAGATTGATGCCTGCGAGCTGGTAGATCAGCTTCTGAAACTGGCTGAATTCATGGTCGCTAATGGCGGTTGCAGGCATTGCGTTATTCCTTGAACTGTTGGCGCGGTATCAATGGAGTTTTGCGCTCCTCTAAAAAATTCGTCATTCCCGCGCAGGCGGGAATCCAGCTTGTTGATTTAAATGCTCAACACGGACTGCTTCGTGCCATATTGGTGCCGGAGCAACGAGCAGCCCATAACTACACTCACCCCGGCAGCATGGCCGCTTCCGGTTCTGCTCCACCCGCTTGGCCCAGCAGCGCCATTTCATCAATCGAGAGCACATGGTTGACATCGAGAATGACGACAAACTTGCCGGCAATTTTGCCCATGCCGCAGATGAAATCAGCGCGGATTCTGGCGCCGAAGGAAGGCGCCTGCTCAATTTCAGTGCGGGGAATTTCCAGCACCTCGTTGACGGTATCCACCACTACGCCAACATCCTGTTTTTCTTCTCCCTGTTCGATCTCGATAATCACGATGCAGGTGCGCCGTGTGACAGCGCCGGCTTTACGCCCGAAGCGCACCGCCAGATCCACCACCGGCACCACGCTGCCGCGCAGGTTGATTACGCCGCGAATGAATGAGGGCATCATCGGCACCGTGGTGAGATGCCCGTACTCGATGATTTCCTTGATGTTGAGGATGGGAATGGCGAACATCTCACCGCCCAGCAGAAAAGTCAGAAACTGGTTCTGCCCCTCCTCTTTGCCGGCGGCTACGGCATGTTGCTCCGCCCGTACAATCGCGCCCATGACGGCCTCCTAAAACCGGACGAATTCATGTTCGCCCGGCATTCCTTCAACGGCTTTCCGCCCGATCTTGTCGGATATCCGGGTAACCGGCGCCACCTGCTTCAAGGAAGGCGGGTTGCCAGTTTGCCGCACCGTGGCGGCGCTGCCGCCGTCCAGCCTGAAGAATGCCATCAGTTGTTGCAGCTTCTCGGCCTGGCCGCTCATTTCCTCCGAGGTGGCAGCCAGTTCTTCCGAGGCGGAAGCATTCTGCTGGGTGGTCTGGCTGAGTTGCGACATGGCGCTATTGATCTGGCCGATGCCGGTGGACTGTTCGTCCGAGGCTGCGGTGATTTCCTGCACCAAGTCCGAAGTCTTGTTGATTGACGGCACAATTTCGTCGAGCAATTTGCCCGCCCGTTCTGCCAGTTCCACGCTGGATCCGGCCACTTCGGAAATTTCCCGCGCCGCCACCTGGCTGCGTTCGGCCAGTTTGCGCACTTCCGCCGCCACCACCGCGAAGCCCTTGCCGTGCTCGCCGGCGCGCGCCGCCTCGATTGCGGCATTGAGCGCGAGCAGGTTGGTCTGGTAGGCGATGTCGTCGATGATGCAGATCTTGGCGGCGATCTGCTTCATCGCCGTGACCGTGGATTTCACCGCCTCACCACCCTCGGTGGCTTCCCTGGCGGCCTTGGATGCCATGCCGTCGGTCACCTTGGCGTTTTCCGCGTTCTGTCCAACCGATGCCGACATCTGCTCGACCGAGGCGCTGGTCTCTTCCACGCTGGCTGCCTGTTCGCTCGCCCCCTGGCTCAGGCTTTGCGCCGTCGCGCTGATTTCCTCGGCGGCGCTGGAGAGCGAATCTGCGGAAGTGCGCACATCGGAGATGGTTTCGGACAGCTTGTTGACCGTGCCGTTGGTCGCATCCTTGAGCCGTTTGAACATGCCCTGATAATCGCGCTCGATGGTATGCGTCAGGTCACCCTGGGATACGCTTTCGATCACTTTCACCGCATCGGTGATCACATTCTCGGCTACCCCGGTCAGCGCGTTGATCCCCGTACCCAGCACCTTCATGAAACCGTCCTTGCCCTCCATGACGATGCGTTGCGACAAGTCACCCGCGATTGCCGCCTCGACAATGCTGTTCACCTCTTCCTCGATCCTCACTTCCCCGCTTGCGTCTATCCATTCCACCGAAGCGCCCAGGCGCTGCCCCATCGCATTGAATACCGGATTGGCGGCCAGGCGGAAAGTGCGTCCACCGATTTTGATGGTCGTCTTGTAGGTCGTGGTAAAAGATTTCAGCAACTGCCGCTGATGCTCCGGTTTCTTGTGGAAACCGTCAATATTGGCGCCCAACAACTTATCGGCATTGAAATTCGGCAGGTCTTTCTTGATGTCAGCTTCGGCATTCTTCAATATTGCCTGCACCGACTTGTTCACGTAAATGATGTTGAGGTCATTGTCTGCGATCATCACGCCGGTAGAAGCATTGTCCAGCGCGTTGGTGATGCGCAGGGACTCGTTTGCCCGGCGCTGGGCATCGTTGACCTCGAAACCCATCCTGGTCTGCATGGCGGCCAACGCTTCCAGCACCTTGCCGATCTCGTCATCATGCTTGATTTCAATGCGGTTGGTGTAATTGCCCTGGGATATCTGGTCAAAATAACCGATGGTCGCGGCCAGCGGACGGGTGATGGCGCGGATCACCAGGAGCGCGATGAGCGCGGCCAGCAGGGCGGCAATGGCGATGGCCGCGATGACCTGGGTGCGCATGGTGGCGTAGTCGCTCAGCGCCTGCCCGTAGTCCTGCTTGCCGTTGTCGAGATACAGTTTTTTTAGCGCCTCGATGTCCTCGCCGACCGGCTGGTAAAGCGGGCGGACAGATTCCACTGCCAGCCTGTTGGCCTCCTTGATATTGTTGGCGCGCAGGGCGGCAACGGCGGGCTTCAGCCCTTCCTGGACAAATTTTTTCCGGTCTTCGGCAAATTTGTCGGCCAGTTTTTTCTCTTCCGGGGCAAGCTGGGTATCGGTGTAGGTTTTCCATATCCTGGTGATTTCTTCGATATTCTTTTCGACCCCCTCGGTGTTCTTTTTGATTTCTTCGGCTGTGGGCGTGACCAGCGAAGCGGCAATCCGGAGCCGGTTTTGCAGCAGCAATTTCTGGATTTCGGTTATCTGGCCCAAGGGAACGGTGTTGCCTTGATAGATGTTTAACATGCCGTCGTTGGCCCGGCTGATGCCGAACAGCCCGTAGGCACCGACTGCTATCATGACCAGACACAGGAAAGCGGACAGGAATATCAGCCGCCCCTTGACGGAAATATTTTTGAAGATGTTTGTTTTTTCGAGGAAGCTGGAGCGCACCGCATTCCCTCCCTTGATGCACAGGTTGCCTGCTTTGCCCTCGCGGAACAGGCGGTAGGCGGCATCAGCAGCTTCGATCTGCGAACGGCTGGGCTTGGAGCGCACCGACAGGAAACCGGTAGTCTGCCCGCCCTCGCGGATGGGGGCGACATTGGCCTCCACCCAGTAATAATCGCCGTTCTTGCAGCGGTTCTTGACCAGCCCGTTCCACGGCTTGCCCTTTTTGAGCGTGTCCCACAGGTCGGCAAACGCCTCCGGCGGCATATCGGGGTGGCGGATGTAGTTGTGCGGCTGCCCGATGGATTCCTGTTCGGTGTAGCCGCTCATCTCGCAGAAATAGGGGTTGACGTAGGTAACGATCCCCTTGAGGTCGGTCTTGGAAACGATGGTTTCCCCGTCCCGGAATTCCCGTTCCACATTGGTTACTGGCATGTTGGTTCTCATCGCTCTACCTCCCTCAATTTAAAAACTTTCAAACCTGCATTTGCTTCATCCATCCCGAAACATCACCCCATCATCCGTAGCGCTTCGGGCTTACATCGTTCCCACGTTGAGCGTGGGAGCGATACGAAATGCCCTTGCAGGCGCCCAGCTTGCCGCGCGATAACCGAACATCGCCCGATCAATCGGGCTCCTACGTCAAAGCCGCTTGTCTTGCCTGGCTGTACGCCAGATGTTGCGTTTCCTTGCTTACCGCGCGCTGGATCAGCGCCGGCACATCCAGTATCAGCGCCACCTCCCCGCTGCCGAGGATGGTCGAGCCGCTGATGCCTTTGAGATTGCCGAAAAGTTTGCCCAGCGGCTTGATCACGGTCTGGAATTCGCCCCTCAGTTCATCCACCACCAGCCCCGCTTTTTGTCCGGCGTATTGCACCACCACGATATTTTCGCGGCGCCCTGCCTTGCCCCGCTCGCAGAAGTGGTCGCGCAGGCGGATAAACGGCAACACCGTGCCGCGCAGGTTGATATAACTGCTTTCCCGGGCTTCCTGGCGTTCGGGCTCGCCGAGCTCGATACATTCCATCACCATGTCGAGCGGCACCACATAAGAGGCGTTGCCCACCTCCATCAGGAAGCCGTCAATAATCGCCAGGGTCAGCGGCAGGCGGATTTTCACCGTGGTGCCGATGCCTTCGCGGCTGTCAATTTCCACCGTGCCGCGCAAGGCCTCGATGTTGCGCCGCACCACGTCCATGCCGACACCGCGCCCGGACAGATTGGTGACGGCTTCGGCAGTGGAGAATCCCGCCTCGAAAATCAGCCCATATACATCCTGGTCGGTGAGCGTCTGGTTGGCCGTGACCAGCCCTTTTTCCAGCGCCTTGGCGAAGATTCTTTCGCGGTTCAACCCGCCGCCGTCGTCGCCGACTTCCACCACGATGTTGCCGGATTCGTGGTAGGCGTTGAGATGCACCGTGCCTTGCGCCGGCTTGCCGCGCTGGCGGCGGATTTCCGCTTTCTCGATGCCGTGATCCATGCTGTTGCGCACCAGATGCATCAGCGGGTCGCCGATTTTTTCCACCACCGATTTGTCCAGTTCGGTTTCCGCGCCGCCGATAGACAACACGATGTCCTTGCCGATGTCTTTGCTCACGTCGCGCACCACGCGGTTGAAACGGTTGAAGGTTTCGCCGATCTGCACCATGCGCAGTTGCAGGGCGCTGTCGCGGATTTCCTCGACCAGGCGCGACAAGGTGGAAGTCGCTTCGTGCAGCGCGGGGTCGCGGGTGCGTTGCGCCAGCAGGCTGGTCGAAGCGCCGGCGATCACCATTTCCCCGACCAAGTTGATAAGCTGGTCGAGCTTGTCGGCCTGGATGCGGATCAGTTTGCTTTCCTGCGCCTTGTGCTCCTTGGCGAGTTTCTGTTTTCCCAGCGCCGCATTGATCAGTTCCGGCTGCACCACCCCCTGTTCTATCAGGATGTCTCCCAGCTTGGGTGCGGCGTCCTGGCTGAACTCGGTGCGCAACTCCTCCTGCAGGCGCAACGCATCATCCAATTCCTTCCGGGTCAGGGAGCCGCAGTTGACCAGCAGGTCGCCGAGCTGAACCTTGTCCTCCGGCAAATCGCCGATGAGCCGGATGTATTCTTCAATGTGGCTGTGCGGCGGCAGGATGCGCAACGTGCAATCGTCGCGCACAAACTCGAATGCCCCTTCGATGGTTGCCTTGTCCACGTTGTCCCCATGGAAGGCGATTTCAAAACCCAGATAGCAGCTTTCCGCGTCCATGTCCGTTGCGGGTGGGATGGCATCGGGCAGGGTAACGATATGGACGATTTTCCCCAGGCTGTCGAGATAGCGGATGAAGGCCAGCGGATCCATGCCGTTGCGCAGCACGTCCTGGTTGAAACGTAACGAGACATGCCAATGGTCGCTTGCCGCTGTGTTGCCGGGCTGAGGCAACACAGACGTTTTGGGCTGGGGTTGCGCGGTCGCCGGAACGGTAGATGCCCGCTCTTTTGTTCCAGCCTGATAAGCCTTGAGCTGGTTGAGCAGCATGATGCCGGTGGATTCGGTTTCCTTGTCCGGTCGGGCGGTAGAATCGGCAGCAATTTGATCCACCAGCATGCCGATGTAGTCGCGGCAAGATAACAGCAAGGCGATCAGATCACCGTTTATCGGCACGTCACCGCCCCGCACCCGATCCAGCACGTTCTCCACCACATGGGTGAAGGAAACGATGCCATCGAGGCCGAACAGCCCGCCCGATCCCTTGATGGTATGGGCGGCGCGGAATATGGCATTGATCGCATCGTGGTCGTCCGGTGCGGATTCGAGGCCCAGCAGCGATTCCTCCATGGCTTCGAGCAGCTCGCGGCTCTCCATGATGAAAGTATGCAATGCCTGATCGAGTTCCATTTGTTTTTCCTATTCGTTTTGCCGCGCCCGTTCCCTCACCTCAATCCTCTCCCGCAAGCGGGCGAGGAGGCAAACGAATCGCTACGCGAATTTCACTTTACCGCGATGCGCGCGGCATCATCACCGGGTCGCCAAAGTAGGATGCCATGTTGAATAAATCCAGCACCTCCAGCGTTGCCGGGCTGTGCGCTACCAGGCGCAACGGCCTGCCGGAATTGGCCGCTTCGCGCTTGGCCAGCAGCAGCAACTGGAATCCGGCAGTATCCATTTCGCTGACTTCGGACAGATCGATTTCAACTTCCCTGCCGCTATCGAGGCAGCGCATCAATTCCCCCTTCATTTCGGCGGCATGGTAAATCGTCAATTCACCCGCCACGCGGGCGTGGCATACGCCATTGCTGGTTTCGATGCTGATCGTCATGATGTTGTTCTCGCCCCCAACTTACGGCATGACCAGTTTGGCTACGGCTGCCAGCATTTGCGCGGGCTGAAACGGTTTGACCACCCAGGCTTTCGCTCCCGCTGCTTGGCCTTCCTGTTTTTTCCCTTCCTGCGACTCGGTGGTCAGCATGATTACGGGAGTGAATTTGTAGGCCGGCATCTGTTTCAGGTTCTTTACGAAAGTGATTCCGTCCATATTGGGCATATTGACGTCGCTGATGACGAGGTGAACTTTTTGCCCGGTCAGCTTGGCCAGCGCATCCTTGCCGTCGCAGCCCTCGATTACCTCGTATCCGGCGCCGCGCAGCGCGATGCCAACCACCTGCCGCAGTGAAGCGGAATCGTCCACGATCATCACCGTCTTAGCCATTTTTCATCCCTCCGCAAAACATTTACCTGCAATGACCAACCACAAATTCCGCTTACGGCAACGCAAAACGCGTAACCATTTCCAGCAACTGATGCTTATCGAGCGGTTTCGTCATCCATGCCTTGACACCCGCTTCCCGCGCCTGCTCGCGCGTGGATTTTATAAATCCGGTGGTGAGCATGATGATCGGCGCAAACTTGTGTACCTGAAGGGCTCTCACGGTTTTTACAAACGTGATGCCGTCCATGTTTGGAATATTGACGTCGCTGATGATGAGATGCACTTTCCGCCCATCCAGTTTGGACAGCGCTTCCCCGCCATCGCATGCCTCGATCAGCTCATACCCGGCTCCCCTCAGCACGATGCCGGCGAGTTGCCGCGTCGAGGCTGAATCGTCCACAATCATGATGGTTTTGGCCATGGCATTCCCCTAAAAGAAGGTGATATCCGATGCTTCCTGCGTTGCACCCGTCTTTTCGTTGCGGTGGTTGCGCCGCTGCTCGGCGGTGGTGTAGCCCAGTGCCATTTCGTTCAACCAGGCTTGGGCATCAATTGCCGGTGAGTCGCCGCCGCTATGCTCGGCAGAATATTGCTTGAGGCGGGCATGCAAGCCGTCGAGGTTGTCGCGCACATGAGCCAGTATCTGGCTGACCCGGTCCTGGAACTGGATATATACCAGCGTATCCGAGATTTCCTTGCGTATGCCCTCGCTTTCGCTGCGCAGCATTTCGGATGATTCGCTTAACCCGCTGGCGACTTCCTTGAAATTGCCCAACACCTTGTGTATGGTTTTTTCCGACTCGGCCACCGTGCGCGCATCTTCTTCGCCGAATTTCTCTGCGGCAGCGATAACCGCCGTGATCGCCTTGTTGATGATATTGGCCTTCTCCGTCATTTTTTTGCCGGTATCGCTGGACAGGTTGGAAAGCTTGCGCACTTCATCCGCCACCACCGCAAAACCGCGCCCGGCCTCACCGGCGCGCGCCGCCTCGATGGCCGCATTGAGCGCCAGCAAATTAGTCTGAGAAGCAATTTCTTCCACATCGGTTGCCATTTTTTTCAAGTCGGCGGTATAAGCGATCAATTCGCGCACGTCCTGCACCATTACTGCACGCTCGCGCCGCGCCGCGTCCATCGAACGGTTGACGGCAACCAGATCGGCCTCGCTGCGGGACAACACCGACACTACGCTGCCGCCTTCCGCGCTTTCCCCATCGCCTGCGGCTTGTTGCGAAGCGGCTGCCGAAGCTTGCAGACGTCCGACAATAGCGGCGAAACGCGCCGCCAATTCGGTAATACCCTCCTCGGTCTGGCTGCGCGCCGTCTCGATCTGTTTCACCCAGATCGGCGCTGCCTTGTCGCAAAATTGCTCCAGGCCGGCGATGCCGCCATGTTGCCGCAATGCCTGTTGGGCCTGCCCCAGCAAGGCCTCTGCCTGCTGCACCAGTTGCGCCAGCGCGGCACGCTGGCGGTACGCGCTGCCCCATGCGCATAATGCGGCGAACGCTGCCACGGCAAAGGCGAACTGGATGCTCGCGCCCCCCAGCCCCTCGCCCCCAAAAAAGGACACACCCAGCAGGGCGGCGATACCCGCGCCACCGCTGGCCAGTGGCGATACCCATAGCCAAGCATCTGCATTTGCCCGCATGGTCATTTCCCCTTGGCTTATTCCAGACATGATGTGCTCCCCGCAGCGTCAGTTAATCAACTGAGTGCATGGTGCCAGTCAGGACAACGCGGCGGTATAGGTAATTGCTGGTTTTGCTATCGGACTGCGGGGGGGGGGGGTAGGAATAATCCTATAAAAAACATTTGATCACGTAGGGGCGTATGCCATACGCCCCTACATGAATCTATTCGATAAGGCTATGTTGCACGGCGTAGCGCACCAAGTCCGCGACGCTGTTGAGGCTCATTTTTTCCATGAGGTGAGTTTTATGGGTGCTGACTGTCTTGTTGCTGATGCACAGTTTCGCGGCGATTTCGTTGACGGACATGCCGACAACAAGCAGGCGAAACACCTCCATCTCGCGGTCTGACAGCACGGTGTGAGGCAGTTGCAACTTCGTCGAGGTTGCGTCCAATGCTATCTGCTCGGACAGAACCGGGTCCAGATATTTGCCCCCCGCGCTTACCTTGCGGATTGCTGCCAGGAGGCGCTCTGGCTCGCTGTCCTTGCAGATAAACCCCGATGCTCCGGCTTTAAGGGCGCGCATCGCGACTTGCGCATCGTTATGCATGGTAAAAACCAGGATGGGCAGCGATGCGCGGCATAACTTGACGCGCCCGATCAGGTCCGCGCCGCTGATGCCGGGCATGTTCATATCAAGCAATAACAGGTCAAATTCATGGTCGCGCACTTGTTGCAACACCTCTGCGCCGTTGACTGCCTGTCCAACCAATGCAATATCCGATGCCAGCGCCAGGATTTGCCTGATTCCCTCGCGCACAATGGCATGATCGTCAGCAATCAAGAGGCGGATCATGGATTGTCTCCCTGGGTGTCGGTGAAAGTTTGTTTGTTGGGCACGACGAAGAATATCTGTGTTCCCTGCTGCGGCGCGCTGTAGATATTTACCACCCCGCCCAGCGCGATGGCGCGTTCGCGCATGCCGAGCAAGCCAAAAGACTTATGGTTGGAAATGGCCATGTAATCGAACCCCTTGCCGTTATCGTTAATGGTTACGGAAAAATTGTCGGCATCTTGCATGAGGGTGACTTCGACCTTGCTTGCTTCGGCATACCGGGCCGCGTTGGTCAGGGACTCCTGCACGATGCGGAATGCCGTCATGGCGAGAATCTCGTCCAGGTTTATTCCTTCTTCCGGCGCATTTAGAACACAAGGCGTACCGCTATGCTTGATAAATTCATCGCACAACCATCGGATGGCTGGAACAATACCCATGTCCAGCGCAGCGGGGCGCAGATTGGTCACTACGTCGCGCGTGCATTGAATGGATTGGTCCAGCAGCCCGGTGATCCTTTTTATCTTCTCCTGCAAAGCATCATCGTGCTCGCCGAACTCGATGCGCAACAGCGCAACATTCATGCGTAATGCAGTCAGAATCTGGCCCAGCTCATCATGCAGCTCACGCGCGATTCGTTTCCGCTCTTCTTCGCGCAACGCCTCGCTCTGCACGACCAGTTCACGCAATAATTTGCGCGATTGGTTGAGTTCCATATCAGCCTGCCTGCGCTGGGTGATGTCCTCGATGACTCCGATGTAATATTTGGCTGTGCCATCGGCATCGCGCAACAGGGAAACGGTCAGGTTGACCCACACCGATTCCCGGCTTTTGCACACATAGCGCACTTCGACGGAGAAGGCAGATATTGCATCCGCGAGTAGCTGCTGAAAGCAAGAGTCAAGCTCTGCCAGGTCGGCGGGGAATGTAATGTCCTGAAAGCTCAGCTTGAGCAGATCGTCGCGGGCATAGCCGACGATGCTGCATAATTTCTGGTTGGCCTGCCTGAAACAACCATCCATTGTGGCATGTACTATGCCGACTGCCGCCTGTTCCAGGGTGCCGCGGAATCGGTCATCGCTTTCCCGCAATTTGGCTTCTTCGGCCTTCTTGCGCCAGGTGATGTCACGCAAGAACGCGACGAACTGTTGCGACTCGCGCATGAAGGTGGTGGACACCTCGATGTCGATCTCATGCCCATCCTTGTGGCGATGGCGCGTCTCGAACATATCGCTCCCTTCGGCGATGATCTTGGCGACATGCGCCTTCACCTCATCTACCGATTGTTCTTTCGCCTCCAGTTGGCTGATGTGCATCCCGACCAGTTCATCCGCCGTGTAGCCCGACATATCCGCGTAGGCCTGATTCGCGCCCAACAGATTGCCTTGTGTATCAGCCAGCCAAAAACCATCATGCGCGGTCTCGATGATTCTTTTTTGGAACGCATGCTCCCGCTCGATCAGATCGCTATCGGATAACCTGTCCAACATGCCGTTCAACGTATTGGCAAGTTCGCCAATCTCGCCGCCGACTGTTTCTGTCAGGCGGAAATGCCGGTTTCCCGCTGTGATCTCCCGTGCGGCATCGGTAATCCGTTTGAGCGGGGCGAAGGTTCGGCGCAGGACAAGCAGCACAATGCTGCCGATCAGCAGCATCGCGATGAATCCACCGATGATGTGCCTGGCAGGTATCGCCATAATTTGCTTCTCTACCACGGCATCGGGCAGGTGATACGTCAACAGCAGGAAACGCGCCGGATCGCCGGGGTCGAAATGAATTCGCTCGGACGCCAGATATTGAGTGCCCGTTTTTGTCGCGACGGCTTGCAGAGGAAGATGTTCCGGTGCCCGTGGATTGAACATCGTTTCGAGGAAAGGGAAATCCGCAGTGATGTTATCCTTGCTGCCCAGCTCAAACCCAAAGGATCGCCGCGCATCGGGGTGCAGCAGGTATTCCCCGTTCATGTTGGTTATGTAAGCCAGAGCGCCTGCTGGCAGGCCCCGTGCGGCAGATGCCAGCAAATGGCTCGCTTCCATATTGATCACTACCATGCCAAAAATTTGTCCGGACGGCGTAAAAACCGGTGTGGCCACACGCAATGTGGGTCGGTATGGCTTTTCTATAACACCCATTTCCTGATTGAGATTGAATTCGGAAAGATAGACCTCACCGGCGCGCAAACCCTTTGTGGCATTGAAATAGTCACGGCCACCTTTGGCTTGCAGCCTGTCCGGTGGCGTTATTTCAATTTTTCCTGAGTGATTGTCAATCCGAACCAGCTCGCGCCCGCCGTCGGCTACGCCGATGTAGCGCACCTGAAAGTATTCCGGACGCGCTGCGGAAAAGGCAGCGAAAATTTGCTGCAAGCGCGCTTTCCATCTTTCGCTGGTATCGCCATCGCGGGTGTCATAACCGTGGTTCAGCGCGGCGCGCACAATGCCGGAAACGGGCGGGGTATTGGACAGAAACAACACATCCTGGCGCAGGGTATCGATCACCAGCTTCATCCGCGACTTCTCGGCGTGGAGCTCTTGCTCCAGATGGGCGCTCTGCTCGTTCAGATAAACATCGCGAATACGCGCGTTTTCGATAAACATCAACGCCATGGCGCCCGCGACCACAATGGCCAGAGCAGCGACGGTAATGCGCGTGGACAAGCGAAAGCTTGGCAATTTCATGATGAAAACGGCCTCGTTTGTTTGACAGAATCTTGCTCTTCATAAGCAAGGTGCTGCCGATTGTTGCCCGGTCTGCGTGCGGTTGCCATGCCACAGTAGAACCCATCTGGCATTTTCCAGTCAAGCGCTGTGAGTATCTTCACGCAGTTCATCCTGATCAGCGGAAAAACAGTATCAGCTTTTTTCCAGGTTGATTCAGCCTTGCCTGCGGGCTACCGGGTTATAATCGCCGCCAGCAAATTAATCATCAACGGAATTTTTACCGGCAAACGCCACATGGACAAAAGGCAAAACGAAATGACACTAGGGCAGGGCAGTAAAACTTATGAAGTGGGTTTCTCGACAGATCAATTTCAACATATATTCTATATAAGCTGCCCGGACGATGCTGATGCAAAAACATTTGCGCATGCTGTCTTTCATTATTACGACACTCCGGCCGAGTGGGGCAGGAAGCAGTGCATAACGGCTATCGCCGCGATTAACCCCAATAGTTGCATACCGGATTTTCTGCATATAGGTATGCAGGCAAAAGAAGTATTGGCAATGCCGGAAGAAAACGAGGAATCGCACAGGGCGGTCAGGAAATTGTTAAAGCAGGCCGTGGATGAAGGGTGCGTGCCGATGGCCATCTATGACGACGAAAATAAAACGATGACTGTTTATGCGACAAAAAAACTGGAAGTGGCTCCGCAGGCCGGAGCGGCCAGCGTTGTAATGAATTTCAGCCTGTTTGGGGGGACGGCAGGCAGGACCCGGTAACTGTTGTTGAGTTGAAGCATAAGAACAATATCAATAATCGGAGAGCATTTGTATGACCAAACCAGTCTCGTTGAGAGATATTCCGCAGAACAACATCTTCCGCAAAGGTGACACCTTCGTACTCTTTGGTGAACTCTTTGGCCGGGGTTACGCCAACGGTTTGGTGAACGAGGCGCGCAAGGCGGGGATGACGATTATCGGCATCACCGTCGGACGCCGCGACGAGAACAACGCGCTACGCGCGCTGACGGACGAAGAGCTGGCCACCGCCGAAGCTAATCTGGGCGGGCGTATCATCAACGTGCCGCTGATGGCCGGTTTCGACCTGGACGCCCCTGCAGGCGAGCCAACCCCGACCGATCTGCTGGGCGGCATGACGCTCAAGAGCTGGCAGGACGACAAGCTCGACTGGCAACATATCGAGAAGTGCCGCGAGGCGGGTGTGCAGCGCTTCAAGAATTCTGCCGCCAGGGTGATGGACAAGCTGGATAGCATGATCGCGGATGGCAGCAACGTCTTTTTTGCTCATACTATGGCGGGCGGCATCCCCAAGGTGAAGGTGTTTTTGGCTGTCGCCAACCGTATTTACAAGGGGCGTGGCGAGCGTTTTATGTCTTCGCGCGCGCTGCTCGACAGCGATCTCGGCAAGCTGTGCATGATGAATTTCGACGAGGTCACCGCGAATACTTTCCGGTACCTGATCGAAGGCAGCGCGGCGATCCGTGCGCGGCTGGAAAAGACCGGCGGCCAGGCGCGCTACACCGCCTACGGCTACCACGGCACCGAGATCCTCATTGACGGCAAATACCTGTGGCAGACCTACACCAACTACACCCAGGGCTACGCCAAGATGCGCCTCGAACACATTGCACAGGCCGCCTGGGCGCAGGACATCAAGGCCACGGTGTTCAATTGCCCGGAGATACGCACCAACTCATCCGACATCTTCGTCGGCGTCGAGCTTTCTCTTTTCCCATTGCTGAAGGCGCTCAAGAAGGAAGGTGGCGGAGCGTGGGCCGAGGTGCAGTGGCAGGCCTGCCGCGACCTGCTGCAGGAGGGCAAGTCACTGGAAGCGCTGTTGCAGCAGATAGACAACTACAACGCAACCGGCGTGATGCAGTCGTTCCGCAATTTCGCCGCCTGGCCGATAGACAACTCCGAGGCGCTGGCCGACTTGATGATAGGCACATCGGAAGAGATCACCCAGATGCACAAGGACCGCAAGGCGCTGGTGACAGACATCCTCAGCGCGCTGGTGCTGGAAGGAACAGGGCCGCTGATGTTCAGGGAAGCATCCCATCCTTCCGCTCCGGTGCTATGGCTCAATCACGATATTATTGCCAGGCAGCTCAATTTGATTCACGGTTAAGGGCTGGGGCGGAAGTAGTAGCTTTTACGAAAAAGAAAAAGGCGACCAAGGGTCGCTTTTTTTGAGTTGTGACCAAGAAGAAGCTAGGGAAACACGGATTAATTCGTCATCCCCGCGTAGGCGGGGATCCAGTGCCTTTATTTGACTGGGTTCCCGCCTTCGCGGGAACGACAAAACCGAATAAATCTGCGCTTCCCTAGTAGCACATGTGGTTCGCTTAGTCCTTTATGCATAGATCATTGCTCCGGGCAGATGTGCAAGTGGGGCGAACTCTATGGAGTTCGTCGGGGGCTGTCAATGACGATATGAAGGATAATGGTTGTGCGTGCTCAATCGATGAAACCGCATTCGCGCTGATGGCGGATGGCAAGGATGTCGATGCGGTTGTTGGCGGGCAGGAAGCGATACAGCGCGACGTAACCGGAACGTCCTTTCGAAATGACGAGTTCGCGCAGGTTGTGCGGGGCGGGGCGCCCGATCAGGGGGTGGCGCTGCAAAATCGAGGCGGCATCGACGATCTCTTTGCCAACCGTGATGGCGAAATCCGGTGCCTCTTGTTCGAGAAATTGGAATATCCGTTCGAGGTCGGACAGTGCCTGTTCTGTGAAATGCACCTTGGGCATGGAGTCAGCGCGCGGTGCGTTTGGTCGTGTGGGGTTTGTTCTTTGCATCATCGCGAACGATGGGCTTGGGGCGTTTTGCCGTCTTTCCAGTGGTCCGGGCCAGTATGTATGCCTGCACATCTTCCATCGCGTAGAGCGCGCCGCCTGCGTCCACTTCGGCGGAAGAGGCGATTGCGTCATTGATGAATGATTGCCGCATTTCGGCCATGCGGGCTTGCGCTTCCAGCGCTTCAATCATGAAGGCGTGCGGGGTTCTGCCGGATGCCTGTGCGGCGGATGCGATGCGTGCCTTCAGTTCTTCGGGAAGTTTCAGTGTGGTAGTGGCTGCCATGGCTATCTCCTTGCAAAAGTGCCACCAAAGTAACACCTCGTTGCAAGTTCGTCAATTGGCTATGCGGGGAGCGGATATAGCGGTGCGGGTATAATGCATACCTTTGTTTTTGGCGTTGGAGCTATCTTGTTCAAGCTGATTGGCGTTATTGCGGGTTATTACTTTTTCGGATTCTTCGGGGCGCTGTTGGGCCTGTTCGTTGGCTCGATGATTGATCGCATGAGGGCGTATGGCTCCGGCGGGATGAACCCGTTGCAGAATGCGTTGCGCCAGGCCGTTTTCCTCGAAACGGTGTTCGTCTCGATGGGCAAGCTGGCCAAGGCCGATGGGCATGTCTCTCGGGAAGAGGTCGCTCATGTCGAGCAGTTCATGCAGAAACTGGGCATGACCCCGGCACATCGCCAGCAGGCTATTAAATTGTTCAAGCAGGGAGCCGATCCAGAGTTTGACATCGGGCCGACATGCAAGCGGTTCATGTCCATTTGCGGGCACACGAAGAGCCTGAAGGAAATGTTGCTGGTTTATCTTATCGTGATGGCGCTGGCGGACGGGCATTTCCATCCGGCTGAAGAAGCGTTGCTGACTGATATCGCCGGATTCCTTGGCTATGACCAAGCCGCGTTCAGGCACTTGATGGACATGGTGCTGAATCAATCCCACTTCGCCGGGGGGCAGGCCAATGCGACCGCAGCACTGGATGACGCCTACAAGGCTTTGGGTGTGAGCAAAGACAGCACCGACGCAGAGATCAAACGCGCCTACCGCAAGCTGATGAGCCAATACCACCCGGACAAGTTGATCGGCCAAGGCATGCCGGAAGACATGATCGCAATGGCAACCGAGCAGGCAAAAGAAATTCAGATTGCCCATGATTTGATTAAGAAGAGCCGGGGAACTTGATCGAGAAGAGCAGGAATGTTTGAAATCAGTTGCGTGCCCTGTACCGTTGGTAGGTGCGAATTCATTCGCACGCAAAAATTAATTATGTGCGAATAAATTCGCATCTACGAAACCCTTTTCAGGATAAATGATGTCCACCACACTCCCGGTTCTCTCCCTCCTTGAAACTCGCGTTCTCGGCGTGCTCGCCGAGAAGCAGCGCACGGTGCCGGACTCTTATCCGCTGACGCTGAATTCTCTGGTTTCCGGTTGCAACCAGAAGAGTAGCCGCGATCCGGTCATCGAGGCTTCCGAATCGGAGGTGCTGGTGGCGCTGGATAGTCTGAGGAGGTTGTCGCTGTTGGTTGAAACCAGCGGGGGCAGGGCGTCGCGTTATGCGCACAACATCGAGCGGGTGCTGCACATTCCCACGCAGTCCACCGCCTTGCTGTCTATACTGATGTTGCGCGGCCCGCAGACGGCAGGTGAGTTGCGTCTCAATTGCGAAAGGCTGCACAAATTCGCGGACATTTCTTCGGTCGAAAGTTTTTTGGTCGAGTTGGCAGAGCGTGCGGCGGGTGGCCTGGTGGTGGAGTTGCCGCGCCAGCCTGGCTCGCGCGAAAACCGCTGGATGCACCTGCTCTCCGGCGCACCTGCCATTGAGGAGCGCGTGTCCGCCAGGGAGGCATCTTCCACTCCCGCAGGCGATGTGACGGTGGGCGAAATTGCCGCGCTCAAGGCCAATGTTGCCAAGCTTGAAGCGGAGGTAAGCGAGTTGCGGGCTAAAATGGTCAAGCTGTGCGCGGAGCTGGGTGTTTCTTAATCGTCCACGCCAGGCAGACAGTTCAGGCCCAACGGCTCACCGCAAGGCATCACAACAGCGGGCCGCCTCATACCGAGCGCGCGTTCAGTGCCGTGCAGAATTCATAAACTCTGCACAGCCTCAGCCAGCTCGATGCAAACGCGGTTACGCCCTTCGTTCTTGGCGCGATAGAGCGCTTTGTCCACTCTTGCGCACAACGATTCCAGCGTGTCGCCTGACATGTATTCGCTTACGCCAAAGCTGGCCGTCACTTTCGGCACACCGGGGAAGCGATGGCCTTCGATCGCGCCGCGCAGTTTTTCGGCGAGGGCTGCACCGGCCGCACACCCGTCTGGCGCAAGAATCATGAACTCTTCACCTCCCCAGCGCGTCATCACGTCGGTTGACCGAGTGAGATCGCGCACCAGTTGGGTCAACTCTTTGAGCACCAAGTCTCCCGCACTGTGCCCGAATCCATCATTGATACGCTTGAAATGGTCAATGTCGAGCATAATCAGCACAAACCCGCCACCGTACCGCAACGCACGTTGCAGTTCGACCGTGAACAACTCAGTGAACTTGAACCGGTTGTAAGCGCCGGTCAACGAATCGGTGGAGGCGAGATAATCCTTTTCCTTGATCAAGCTTTCGGCAATGGTGAGCAGTTCGTTGAAGTTATATGAAATAACGCCCATTTCGTCGTTGCCGCGAAGCTGGATGCGATTGGCGAAATTCTTGGTCCGGATAGTTTGCTCAATGCCGGTGACAAGCACCTTGAGAGCGCGCAGCAGGCGAAGCGTGGTCGAGCCGGCCAAAAGCATGAGCATGAGCGAAACGCCGAGGGTGGCGGTTGCGTCCATAAAAAACCGCCTCTCGGTAGCCGCGATATCGTCATTTACCTGCTTGCGCAGAAAAGCCATGGTCTGGTTTTCCACCTCCCGCAACCGGTCTATGGCATAGCTGGCAGAGGCAAACCATTCCTCCGCCGTGACCGCGCTCCCGCGCCCGGACAGGGCGGATTCAATAATCTCGAAAGTGGCTTGCACCCTGGGCTGGGCGAGAGCCGCGCGAAACGCACCGGCAATATCAGGCGCGGCATCGCGCAAAAACATTTCGCTATGATGTTGGTGCAGGTCGAATTGCTGGCCCACGATGGAAACTCTCACATTACCCATCTTTCCATTGGAAAGGGCTTCATTCAGGCTGGCGCGAATCTCACCGAGATATTCCTTGGCGTATAAAAGATGAGTGTGGGCGTGAAGGCCATTCTTAAGAAGCGTGCTTTTCGAATGCATGGCGAGCGTGTTGACCTGATCGAGCGCATCAACGATAGTCAGGGTGTAGTACCTGAAGGAATCTGCAGCCGTCACTTGATGCCGGGAAATCTCTTCTCTTACTTTTCCCAGCTTCGCCAGGTTTTCCAGTTCTTGCACCGTGTCGCCATCCAGCCGCGATTTTGCCTGGTCGGTGGTGGCGCGCTGTGCATCGAGCAAAGCCGCGTTGGTTGTAGATTTGCTGGCCAGGTAGCCGGCGGAAATGCCGCGCTCTTTCTGCAACTCATGCACCAGGCCGGAAAGTTTTTCCGCCGTATCCATACGGGTAAGCAACGCCTGCTTCTCGGACCGATCCCGGCTCTCCGCCGCGAACCGGGCGCCCAGGATGTAAAACAAACTGGCTACCGCCAGCAGCGCAAGCAGCAATATTCTTGCCTTGATCGTCATTTTGTTTTGGAACAACTCCAGCAAATGATAAGACACCGCGCATCATACATTGGGGCGCTAACCGTAAGTGAGTTTTTGCGCGATGCCAGTTGCGGGGTTGTATGGGATATGGCCTATGCATCAGGGTAAATTTGTTCTCGAAATAATCGTAGGGTGGGCAGACAGCTTTATCGTCTGCCCACGCGGATTGGTAACCGCGTGGGCACAGTGCGTGGTTGTTGCCGACTTGTCGGCTGTACAACCACGGCCTCCCCCTTGCGGGGAAAAACGTGCCCACCCTACATTTGTTGATTTTAAACATAATTATTTGAAGAACAAATTAGCCTTGGCCTATGCATTTCGGCATATTGACTGGATGCGACTATAGGGGCATAGTTCGCCGCTTAAATCGGATGGCAGCAGATATGCAGCGGGAGGAAATCATGGGCCGGAACCACCCTTTGCCCTCAAGGCAAGATTTTCATGCCTGATTTCACCCGCCCGCAAATAACCGGAATTGGGGGCAAGACATGAAAAAATTGCCGGCGCTTTTGAATACTCCCGCGAAGCTGATGCTCGCGATAGGGTTGGTCATACTGGCGAACGAATTTCTGATCATGGCACTGATCGAAAGTATACATGACACCATCCTGAAGGATGCGTTTCTGACAATGATGGTTTTTGAATTCGCTGATCCCATTTTGCTCACCGCACTTGTTTCTCCCGCGCTTTATCTTCTGATCTTCAAGCCGATGCGCACCCAACAGGCCGAACTTGAACGGCAGCTCGACGAGTTGCGCCGCTTCCAGAAGGTGACGGTCGGGCGCGAACTGCGCATGAAGGAACTGGTGGAAGAAAACGCCGCGCTGCGCCACCAGTTGGCTGATGCGCAACCGGACAACGCGCAACCATGAGCGATACGGTAGGCAAACTGCGCCAGGAACTGCAAGCCGCGCAGCGCGCGCTGGCCGAAGCCAAGGCGCGTTGCGAACGCCATGATGCCGAGCACCAAGCGGCCGCCAAAGAGCTGGAAGACAACCGCAGCGCGCTGCTGTTCATGCTCGAAGACCTGGAAAGCGCGCGGCGAAAAATCGGGCAGGCGCACCAGGAATGGATGGCCGCGCTGGACGTGGTGAACGACCCGATTTTCCTGCACGACAAAAATTTCCGCATCCTGCGTTGCAATTTGGCTTACCAGCGATGCGCCGGGGTTCCGTTCCATGAAATCATCGGCCATCACTATTACGAAATCTTCCCCAAGGCAGACGCGCCCTTACCCTGCTGCCTGCGGGTGACGGAAAATGCAGAAGAAGAAGAAGAAGAAGTGGCGGTCGGCAACGCGATATACCGCTCGCGCGCCTTTTCCATCCATGATGAGCAGGGCGCTTATCTGTACTCCGTGCACATCCTCGAATGCATCACCGAGCACAAGCGGGCGGAGAGGGAGTTAAGTGAGAGCGAGACCCGGTTCCGCAATCTTGTGGAGGCTACAAGCGATTGGATTTGGGAAATTGACGAAAATAATGTCTATACCTATGCGAGCCCGAAAATACACGACATTCTCGGCTACGAGGCTGCGGAAATTGTCGGGAAAACACCTTTCGATCTTATGCCCCATGAGGAAGCCAAAAGGGTCGCGGATATATTCGGCACGATAGCGGCAGCGAGAATATCATTTTCAAACCTCGAAAACACAAACCTTCATAAAGATGGGCATCCGGTAGTCCTTGAGACAAGCGGTGTTCCGGTTTTTGACGCTGAAGGAAAATTTCGCGGCTATCGCGGCGTGGACAGGGACATCACCGGGCGCAAGCAAGCAGAGGTAGTGCTGGTGGAAAGCGAGGAAAAACTCCGCAAGATAGCCGAATCGGCACAGGATGCCATCATTATGATGGGGACGGATCAGAACATCTCGTTCTGGAACGCCGCCGCCGAGCGGATTTTCGGCTATACCGCCGCAGAAGCGATGGGGCATGAACTGCATGCCCTGATCACGCCGGCGCGCGCTCGCGCCAGGTTCGCACAAGCCTTCCCGCATTTTCAGGCAACCGGTGAGGGGCCGCTCATCGGCAAAATGACCGAAGTCAGCGCGTTGCGCAAAGGCGGCGGGGAGTTCCCCGTCGAACTTTCCATTTCCGCAGCACGGTTGAACGGCCAATGGCATGCCATCAGCACCCTGCGCGACATCACCGTGCGCAAACAGGCGGAGGAAGAACTGCGGCTGAGGGCGCAGCTTCTGGACAGCGTTTCCGATACGATCTTCCTGCTCGATCTCGACGGAAATTTCGTTTACCTGAACGAAGCCGCCTGGAAGTCGCGCGGCTACACGCGGGACGAGATGATGGGAATAGACCTGCACGCTCTCGACACGCCGAAGTTCGAAAAGCTCATCGGAACCCGGTTCAAAGAGATAATGGAGAAAGGCCAGAGCTTCTTCGAATCCGAGCACCGCCGCAAGGACGGCACTGTCATGCCGGTCGAAATCAATGCCCGCACCATCGAGCTGGGCGGGCGCAAGCTGGTGCTCAGCATTATCCGCGACATCACCGAGCGCAAGCGGATGGATGAGGAATTGCAGCTCGCCTACTTTGCACTTAACCATGCTGTCGATTCAGTCTTCTTTATGGAACCGTCAGGAAAGTTTCTCTATGTCAATGAAACCGCCTGCCGAGCGTTGGGTTATTCCAAGGAAGAGTTGCTATCTATGGGTGTGGCTGACATTGATCCAAACTTACCAGACGGTGTTCCGCTGGAAATGTCCCAGGCAACAAAAGAAGCGGGGATTGGCCGTGTGGAATCGAAGCACAAAACCAAAGACGGCCGCCTTATTCCGGTCGAGGTCATAGTTGCCTACCTTCAATATAAGGGAGGAGACTATCATTGCTCCTTTGTCAGGGACATCACCGAACGCAAGCAGGCAGAAACTGCCATTCAACACGCCAGCCGCGCCCTTGCCACGCTGAGCGCGGCAAACAAAAGCCTTGTTCATTCCACCAGCGAGGATGAGTTATTGCGGGCAATCTGCCAGGCCATCGTCAAACAGCGCGGTTACCGGCTGGCGTGGGTGGGCTACGTACAGCATGACGAGAACAAATCCATCAAGATCATGGCGTGTGCCGGGCACGACGAAGGCTATCTGGATGCCATTCAACTCACCTGGGCAGAAACCGGGCGCGGCATGGGGCCTAGCGGGCGCGCCGTCCTCAGCGGCGCGACGCAACTGTGCCAGAACATCGCCACCGATCCGATATGCGAGTCATGGCGCGATGAAGCGATCAAGCGCGGCTTTGCGGCCAACATTGCGCTCCCGTTGATGGATGGAAACGGCGAGGTGTTCGGCATACTCCATGTGTATGCCGAAGAAGTTGATGCCTTCACGCCCGCCGAAATCGCCCTGCTGGAAGAAATGGCGGGCGATCTGGCGTTCGGTGTGCGCGCCCTGCATATCCGCCGCGAACGCGATCTCGCTCTGGAGCAAAACCAGCGGCATTTTGAGCGACTGCAAGACAGCCTGGAAGATACGGTGCGCGCCATCGCATCCATCATCGAAATGCGCGACTCTTATACTGCCGGGCACCAAGTTCGGGTCGCCGATCTGGCGATGGCGATTGCCAAACAAATGGGGCTTTCCGGTGAACAGATACATGGTGTCCATCTCGCCGGTGTGGTGCATGACTTGGGCAAAATCAAAATTCCGGCGGAAATACTCAGCAAGCCTGGCAGGATCACTGACATCGAGTACAGCTTGATCAAGATCCATTCACAGGCGGGTTATGACATTCTGAAAGGTATCAACTTCCCTTGGCCGATCGCGCAGATGGTGCTGCAACACCACGAGCGGCTCGACGGCTCCGGTTATCCGCAGGGGTTGCAGGGCGATGCCATCCTGCTCGAAGCGCGCATTCTCAGCGTGGCGGACGTGGTCGAGGCGATGTATTCGCACCGCCCCTATCGTCCCGGATTGGGATTGGAGGCCGCGCTGGCAGAAATCACCCGGCAACGCGGCATTTACTTAGATACGCAGGTGGTGGATGCGTGCCAGGCGTTGTTCCGCGAGCAGCAATACAGCTTCAAGTAGGGGCGGGTTCGCCCCGCAGGGAATGTAACCCACAACATAGCGGACTTTCATATTATCCTGAAAACCTCGGTTGAAAATAAACCGGCAGAGGGTAAACCCTCATCCCCAGCCCTTCCCCCCGAGGGGGAAGGGAGCAAAGCCACTCTCCCTCGGGGAGAGACCGCAGCCGCCAATTTTTCGCCCGAATTGAACCCATGAACCAAAAGCGTAGCGAGAACGGGCGCTGCTGTAGGAGCCCAATTTATTGGGCGATATGATATTGATGATCGCGCAATAAATTGCGCTCCTACATACGACCGTATTCACAGAGCACCAAGGTTCATGGGTAGGGGTTGGGGAGAGGGAGAAGCTGCGCCCATATTGCTCACCCTGTAAATTGCATGTTCTCAACTGAGGAATTTAGGATTATTGATCTGGCCAGATAATGTTTGAAGCACGTTCACCTCGAGTTTGCCGAAAGGAAAATGGGCTTTGGCAAGCTCAGCACGAACGGAGTTGATACTTCACCCTGCAGGATCAATAACTGCCGCACAACCGGGCAACGCGCAACCATGAGCGATACGATAGGCAAACTGCGCCAGGAACTGCTAACCGCGCAACGCGCATTGGCCGAAACCAAGGCGCGCTGCGAACGCCATGATGCCGAGCATCAAACGACCGCCAAAGATATAGAAAACCTGCGGCGAAGAATCGAGCACGCCCACCAGGAGTGGACGAGCGCGTTGGACGTGGTGAACGATCCAATCTTCATGCACGACAAAGAGTTCCGCATCTTGCGATGCAACAAGGCTTATCAGCAAAGCGCAGGCATTCCCTACAATGAAATAATCGGCCAGCCTTATTACGAAATCTTCCCGAAAACCGGCGCGCCGTTAGCCTGCTGCCTGCGGGTGGTGGAAAATCCAGAAGCGGCGGCAGGCGAGGATGAAATATTGCTCGGCGAGACAACCTACCGCTCGCGCGCTTTTTCCATCCATGACGAACAGGGGGGTTATCTCTACTCCGTGCACACCCTCGAAGATGTCACAGAGAGCCACCGCACCGTGGTGGCATTGTACGAGAGCGAGGAAAAATTCCGCAAAATCAGCGAATCGGCGCAGGATGCCATCATCATGATGGCGGGCAAACGAATTTCGTTCTGGAATGCGGCCGCCGCGCGCATTTTTGGTTACACGGCAGAGGAAGCGATCGGGCGGGAGCTGCATGAATTGATCGTGCCGGAACCCGCGCGCGCCAAGTTTGCGCAAGCCTTCCCGCATTTTCAGGCAAGCGGTGAAGGGGCGGTCATTGGCAAGCTGATCGAGGTTAGCGCGTTGCGCAAAAGCGGCGAGGAATTCCCGGTCGAGCTATCTATTTCCGCGACACAATTCGGCAGCCAGTGGCACGCCATCGGCATCGTGCGCGACATCACCGGGCGCAAACGGGCGGAACAAGAGCTCATGGCATCCCGGCAGCGGGCGCAACACTACCTGGATATCGTCGGCGTTATGCTGATCTCGCTCGATGCGCAGGGCAGGGTGCAAATGGTCAACCGGAAGGGATGCGAAATGCTGGGTCATTCCGAGGCTGATATTCTCGGCAAGGATTGGTTCGATAATTATTTGCCCGAGCCGGTGCGGAAAGAAGTGAAGAAAGTTTTCACACAACTGATGGGCAGTGATGTTGCGCCCGTCGAGTACTTTGAAAACGATATATTGACCGGTAGCGGTGATGTGCTTACGGTCGCATGGCATAACTCGTTATTGATGGATGAATCCGGGAAGATTAACGGGGTGCTTTCTTCGGGAGAGGACATCACCGAACGAAAGCGGGCAGAAACCGCCATAGCGCACGCCAACCGCGCTCTTGCCACACTGAGCGCGGCAAACAAAAGCCTTGTTCGCGCCACCAGCGAGAACGAGCTATTGCAGGCGATCTGCCAGGCCATCGTCAAGCAGCGCGGTTACCGGCTGGCATGGGTGGGCTACGTGCAGCACGATGCAAACAAGTCCATCAAAATCATGGCGAGCGCAGGCCATGGCGAGGGCTATCTGGATAACATACAGCTCACATGGGCGGATAATAAACACGGCATGGGGTCGGGCGGGCGCGCCATCCGCAGTGGTACGACGCAACTGTGCCAGGATGTCGCCAACGACCCGATATACGGAACATGGCGCGTTGAAGCCATAAAACGCGGATTTGCGGCAAACATTGCACTACCGCTGATGGATGCGGGCGGAAAGGTGTTCGGCATACTCCACGTGTATGCCGAAGAAGTTGATGCCTTCACGCCCGCCGAAATCGCCCTGCTGGAAGAAATGGCCGGGGATTTGGCGTTCGGCGTGCGCGCCCTGCATATCCGCCGCGAACGCGATCTCGCCCTGGAGCAAAACCAGCGGCATTTTGAGCAACTGCAAGACAGCCTGGAAAATACGGTGCGCGCCATCGCATCCATCGTCGAAATGCGTGACCCCTATACTGCCGGCCACCAGATCAGGGTGGCCGATCTGGCTGTGGCGATCGCCAGGCAAATGGGGCTGCCCGCTGAACAGACACATGGCGTCCATCTCGCCGGCGTGGTGCACGACCTAGGTAAAATAAAAATCCCTTCGGAAATACTCAGCAAGCCGGGCAGGATCACTGACATCGAGCACAGCTTGATCAAGATCCATTCACAGGCGGGTTACGATATTTTGAAAGGTATAGATTTCCCTTGGCCGATCGCGCAGATGGTGCTGCAACACCACGAGCGGCTCGACGGCTCCGGTTACCCGCAAGGGCTCAAGGGCGGCCAAATTATTCTTGAGGCGCGCATTCTCAGCGTGGCGGATGTGGTTGAAGCGATGTCCTCGCACCGCCCCTATCGCCCCGGCCTGGGGGTAGAGGCCGCGCTGGCGGAAATCACCCGGCAACGCGGTAGCCATTTCGAACCTGCAGTAGTGGATGCGTGCCTGGCGTTGTTCCGCGAGCAGGGTTACAGCTTCAAATAGGTCAGGATTGCTCAAATGAAACTTGATACCAAAGTAACCACCTTTTCCATCGTGATGACCGTGGCCATGATCGCGGTCATCGTGGTGGTCAGTTTTTTATCTTTCCGGCAATTCACCATCTCATCCGAACGCGAGCACATACGTTCCGTTGCCGAAATTGTCGGTATCAGCCTGAGCGAATCGATGCTGCACAATGCTGCGAGCAGCCGTATCGACTTTCTCGGCCATCTCGCCACGGTGGAGGGCTTGCACAAGGCAAGAGTGGTTCGCTCCGACAGTGTTGCCAAGCAATTCGGCAAGGGCGCGGAAATCGAACAAATCAAGGACGAGATCGAAGCCGGGGTAATGCGGGACGGCCAGCCTTACTATCAGTTGACGGACGAAGAGGGTGTTCCGGTTTTTCGCGGCACGCTTCCCTACGTGGCCACCCGCGCGGGGCATATTAATTGTCTGCAATGTCACGAGGTAGCGGAAGGAACGGTGCTGGGCGCGATCACGATTTCGATGTCTATGAGCGAAATGATGCGCAGCGCCTACGCGACTTCTTCGATCATGGTGTTGGCGATTGTGTTGTTCATGCTGGTTATGCTGCTATTTTTTCGCCGCTTGGTCAAACCCGTGATCACCACGGCGCAAGATGTGCAAGAAACAGTCGAGCGCGCTATTCGCGGCGATTTTCATGCCAACATCGAACGGCGCACCGATGATGAGATCGGGCAAGTGGCGGCTGATTTGAACAGCCTGCTCAAATTCATCCAGGATGGTTTGACCACCATCAGTTCGAATGTCGCGCAACTGCTGCAGCAGACCCCGGCCCGCGAACATGAGAACCTGCTCAATTCCACCATCAGCCGCGTGGAAGGCCTGATTGATGCGGCGCATTTCAAACAGGCCATCGAGGAGGACGAGACCAAGCCAGAAATTTACCGGCGGCTGTCAACGGTGTTGCAGGAGCGTTTCGGCATCAAAAATTTTTCAATCTATGAAATCGTGCCGAGCACCAATCACATGACCCCATTGGTGGTGGACGGTGAAGCGGGCGCGCCTTGCCGCTGGTGCGACCCGCAAATTCTGGTGCATGCCGAAAGCTGCCGCGCACGGCGCACCGGTCACGCCATCAACTCGATCGGCTCACCCGGCATCTGCTACGCCTTCCAGCCGCCCAGCGGGGAACAAGATCGCTGCCATGTGTGCATTCCGATCATTCAGTCCGGTGCGGTGGGCAGTGTGTTGCAATTAGTGGTGCATAAAGACGAAGCTGAACGGGTGCATGATTACCTGCCCTATCTGAATGTTTATTTACGCGAAGCGGCACCGGTGATCGAGGCGAAACGCCTGATGGATACGCTGCGCGCTTCCAATTTGACCGATGCCATGACGGGGCTGCATAACCGCCGTTTTCTGGAAGAGTTTGTCGAAACGCTGGTGTCCTCCAACCATCGCCGCAAGAGCCAGTTGTCCATCCTGATGCTCGACCTGGATTATTTTAAAATGGTGAATGACACGTATGGGCATGACGCGGGCGACCTCGTGCTCAAGGCGCTGGCCAAGACCATGCAGGCATCGGTGCGCGCCTCTGATCTGGTGATTCGCTATGGCGGCGAGGAGTTCCTCATCATCATGCAGGATACCGGCGGAGAGAATGCCGGCATGGTTGCCGAGAAGATTCGCGCCGCCGTCGAGAGCATGAAGGTGCAACTGCCAGGAGCGGTGCTGCAAAAAACCATTTCCATCGGCATCGCCGAATTTCCCCATGACAGCGACACCTTCTGGCAGACCGTCAAATATGCCGATGTGGCCATGTACAACGCCAAGGAATCAGGACGAAACCGCGTGGTGCGGTTCCTCCCCGAGATGTGGAAGGATGAGGTGAAATACTGATTCTATTTTCATTCAAAAGTGAAATTTCGTATGTGCGATTTACCTCAACGCCATGGTTGTAAAAGGATGAAAATCCCCAACAACCACGCAGCGCCGCCAGGCGTGTATTCACCCATCCATATAGCAGGTGGATACCGCTTCCGGCCTTTATCCACCCTTCTAACGTGAACGTCGCGAAGCGGAACCTCATCACTCTCCCACAATGGGGGAGAGCAATCGCCACTCCTCTTGGGGAAGGTTAGGATGGAGGTAAATGTTGGAGACATGATTAACGGCATTTTTAGAATTTCCATTTCCCTTACACCCAAGCCGGGCGAGCCGGAACCAAAATGTAGGGCGGAACGCATCGCGGTCCCGCCGCATGGATGACAGAATCCGGCGGAACGCACCCCGTGCTTCCGCCCTACCGGAGCCACGGAAATCTGCTCAAAAAATGTGAAGAGTTGACCCATAAGAGACTAAAGTTTTCGTGATCGCTGCCGATAAGCTGGGTGTGAGAAAGCGTTGGGAGGGGTGATGCGGGACATTGAATCATTGAAGAGTTGGGTTGCACGTCTCAGTCAGAGCGAGTTGCCCGTGCTGAAGAAGACTGCGCGAGACCTGGCGGCACTGCGCATGGATGACAAAAAACTGAATGCTCATTCGGTTGCAGAGGTCATTGCATGCGACCCCATTATGACCGTCAAGCTGTTGCGTTATTTGCAACGGCACAAGCACAGGGCTCAAACCACCGAGGTTATGCAGGTCGAGCAGGCTTTGTTGATGATAGGCCTGGAACCCTTCTTTAAATATGTTGCCCCGCAACCGCTGGTCGAGGAAATGCTCAAGGCGCATGTGATGGCGCTGCCGCCGATGCTGCGCGTGGTGCATCGCTCTCACCGCGCCTCCGAATACGCCAAGGATTGGGCGGTGCAACTGCACGACCTGCACTATGAAGAAGTGCGTGTTGCGGCACTGTTGCACGACATCGCCGAGATACTATTATGGTGTTTCGCACCGGATATGATGCTGCATATTTTCGATATCCAACACAAGGACAAAGCACTGCGCAGCCGCGAGGCACAAGAGCAGGTGTTGGGTTTTACGCTGGTGGAGTTGCAAAAAGAATTGGCAACTCAGTGGGGTTTGCCGGAACTGTTATTGATGCTGATGAATGATTACAGTGTGCAGCAACCGCGTGTGCGCAATGTAGTGTTAGCCGTTAATCTGGCGCGTCATTCCGCCAACGGATGGGACGATGCAGCACTGCCGGATGACTACAAGGACATCGGCGAATTATTGCGCATACCTGCGGAGAGGGTAACGGTAATGCTGGGAGTGGATGCGGGTATCGTGTGCGACCTCAGCAAGCCGCACTGAGCTTTCCAATTCTTTAATACCCAATCAAAATACAGAGCAAACTGGAAATTGCCCCGGCAGGAAAAACTGGTGACATGGCTTGACTCAGCCAGTTACCCGAGCCGTCGTTTGACGCGGAAGCTTACGGCATTATCTCCACGTACTCATAGACTGAACACTCAAGTATCTCCTGCTTCACCGATGGAGACTGGCGAGCATACCAGGCTTCTATGTCATATCTATCCACCGTCCTGCCGAGAAACCTGACCAAGTCGCAAATGGGCTCAGTGATATTCGTGCGGAACAGTATGTTTTTCTGGGTATAGGCTACGTGCAGGTTTTTCAGGCAGTTCTGGCGGCAGTAGCTGAAGGCCTCGCACTTATGGCAAGGCATATCGTTGGTGCTTTTCATCATGTTTTCGCCGAGCGTGTTGGTGGTTATATCCCCACAGCGCAAGCTCTCGTCATGGGTCAAGTCCGGGCACGGGAATATGCCTCCGTCCGGCGTAATATTCAGCAGGTGTGTGGCCGCACGGCATTGTGTCTGCCCGTTATACATTTCGATAGCGCGATGGGGGAACAGCTTGTTGCGCACGATGCCCATGACCGGGATTAGCGGAAAGAATTTCTCCGAAGTGAAAAACAGGTTCACCAATTCTTCCATCACGGCTTTTTTCTGCCTTACCTGTTCCGGGGAATAGAACCCCTGCGCCTGCACAAACTGCCAATAAACATAGTCGAATGTGGAGGCCAGTTCCATGAAATCCTCAACCAGAATGTTGCTATCGCTCCAGGTCATGCGCGCCGTAATAGTCCCGTCAACGAAAGGGCGCATGGATTCGACCGCTTCAGTGACCTGACTGTAAACTCCATCACCCCGGTAGGTGTCGGTAGCCAGTTCTCCGCCATCCACAGAGATCAGGATGTTTGAAAATTTACCCAGTGTCTCTGTGGACACGTTGTCCATCAATGTTCCGTTGGTCTGCAACTGGAATCGGGCAAGAGGTAAAGCTTCGATGACTTCTTCTATGAACCCTGGGTTCAAGGTAGGCTCACCGCCATAAAATGTAACGACGATTTCCTTTTTATGGGCATGCGTGTTGACAAAAGTTTTCAAATCTTCGATTGAGTAAGACACGTCACCCTGTGTACCGAGAGACCCCCCGTCAGCTTCAGTGCAATAAGAGCAACTTAAATTGCATTTTAGAGTGGTGAACAGATTTAGTTCGACGCGATCCCCAACAATCATATAATCATTTCCGGTTTTTTTATGGTAGTCAACACTGTTGCTTGGGGTGAGCACAGTACTTGGCAATGTTTTTGTTCGAGGGTATTTATCTTAACTGCCGCTGCTACAACCCGCCTGAAATAGCATTGTATTTAATTTTGGAAAGTGGTCATTTGGTCAGAGCGCTTGTGTTTTGCCAGCCAGTCACTTGCCAGAGCTTGCGCTTCCTCGATTTGCTTGGGTGTCATATTGGTTTCTGCAAGCTTCCTGTTCTGCTCAGCCAGCTCCTTGTCCTGTGCGGCTATTTTTTTTCTGGATGCCGTCCCTACCAGGCTGAACCACATGTGTGCCTGTACCCAGTCTTGTGTTATACCCAGCCCACGACCGTACATGTAGCCAAGGTAGTATTGTGCTTCGGCATCGCCTTTGTCTGCGGCTTTTTTCAACCAGAATACAGCCTGATTCATATCCTGGGTCACGCCCTCGATACCCAAGGCATATCGCTCACCCAGGATTCTTTGAGCCATAGTGTTGTCTCCTTCGGCTAGAACCAGTAAATCGGGTGTAGAAGTGCCGGAAGCGGAAGCAATTTGCGTCTGCGCAGATAAAATGACAAACATGGACAATGCCAAACTTGACATCAACAAGTTGATTTTCATATTGCAAACCATCCTTTCAAGTAGGTAGATTGGCGCTGAAAAGAAGTGATTTCAGTTTTGAGGAGCAGCTTTTGAGTAAATTACCGATGCTTAGCCAGCCATTCTTTAGCCATTAATTTTGCTGATTCAATTTGCTCGCCGTTCATCCTGGCTTCGACCTCATCCATGTCGTCCTGAGCGATTGCAAAGCCGGTGGCCATAGCCAGATTGAACCACTTGTGCGCTTGCACCAGGTCAATTGGCAGTGCACTGAACCCTCTTTTGTACAGTCCGCCAAGGATATACTGTGCCTCTGCGTACCCCTGCTCAGCCGCTTTGTGGTACCACGACACGGCTTCCTTGTCATCTAGTGGAACCCCGATTCCTTTCTCGTACATCACACCAAGGGTTGTCTGCGCACCGGCATTCCCCTGCTCAGCCGCCTTGCGGTACCATGACGCCGCTTCCATATGGTTCTGCGGTACACCTTTCCCACTGTCGTATATCTCCCCGAGAAGCACCTGTGCTTTAGCATCCCCGTTATCCGCAAGCGGCCTTAATTCTTTTAGCGCAGCAGTGTAGTTACCTTTTTGGTAAGCAGTGATCCCCTCCTGCAAACCAGCCTGTGCTCCTGCGTTTCCCGCAATAAGAAACATAGCCAAAACCAGCCTGAAAGGAGTTCTAATTACTGTGTTGCGCATAAATTCGCCTTTTATATAAACTCTGCCGATTCAACCGAAAGGCCATGGTGCCAGCACCACACAGGACGATGAACATTGCTGACGCCTTGTCCGTTCCCTCACTCCTGCGCTAATGAAACTACTTGCCATTCGACTAGGATGCCAAAAATCGGCGTCCAAGTTGTTGGTTATCCACCAGTGGTGGAGGGACAGTGAATCGTTACGCGATGTTCACATTATAAGTGCAGCTTTTGAACAGATCATTTGTGCTTTTCTGTCCAATCCCGCACCAGCCCCTGTGCTTCCTCAATCTGCTGTGAAGTCATGTCCGCTTCTAATAATTTTCTATTATTGGTTGCTTCTTCACCTACTGTCGCCTCTGCCAGGCTAAACCATTTGTACGCTTGCACCAAGTCATGAGGAATCCCTTGACCGTTGGCGCACATCACCCCAAGGTTAAACTGCGCTGGCGCATTGCCTTGCTCGGCCGCCTTGCGATACCATGAAGCGGCTTCCCTGTCATCCTGCTCAACTCCTTGCCCGCTGGTGTACATCACCCCAAGGTTGCTTTGCGCATTTGCAGCCCCCTGCTCTGCCGCCTTGCGATACCATTCCACCGCTTTCTTGTAATCTTGTGCCACACCTTGCCCGACGTTGTACATTACCCCAAGAGAGGTTTGTGCATCCGCATCTCCCTGCTCAGCCGCCTTGAGATACCACACCACGGCTTTTTTGTAGTCTTGTGACATGCCCTGACCCTTGGCGTACATATACCCAAGCGTGCTTTGTGCCACCGCATTTCCTTTGGCAGCAAGCGGTTTGAGTTCTTTTAGCGCGACAGGATAGTTTCCTTTCTCATAAGCGTCGATTCCTTTCTGCAAGTCGGCTTGTGCCCCTGTGCTGACCAAGAGGAAAAACACTGTAAAAATCAGGTTAATGAAAAATTTTGTCATGGCAATACTTTTGGTTTGTTATGCAAATGAAGTTGTTGCGAATATAACGGGCAAAATTATAAGGCATGACATGGGATAAAAACAGAACCAATCACCAGGAGTCCTGCGGGTTTTGTATATGAGGATAACCAGCGAAAATGGTTGCCTGGCGGAGAGGGCGGGATTCGAACCCGCGTTGGGATATTATCCCAAACACGCTTTCCAGGCGACTTAATGATAACTCATGAATCCTTTTGTTGACGCGGCAGTTAAGGTTGTGGAAAATCTGCAAAAGTATTTATTGCCACAATTTTGCCACAATGAACAGGAAAGACCAAATTTATGGCGACCATCAGAAAAAGAGGTGAATTCCAGTGGGAAGCTCAGGTCCGCCGGAAGGGCTAGGGCAGCTTCAAAACGCTTGAGATCGTTGATGGACGAGGATTGTTTCGATTTCCCAAAGGATGAAACTGTCCTACAAGAAATATTCGGAATGATGACTTCGGCTGGGGACGTGATTATTGATTTTTTTGCAGGCTCAGGAACAACTGGCCATGCAGTAATGGCGCAAAATGCGGTCGATGGTGGAGCACGAAGATATATCTTGGTTCAACTACCCGAACTTCTTGATCCGGAGAATAAAGATCAGAAAATTGCTGCCGACTATTGTGACAAGTTGAAGAAGCCGCGCAATATAGCCGAGTTGACCAAAGAGCGTTTGCGTCGTGCCGCGAAGAAGATTAAAGACGAGAACCCGATGTTTTCTGGAGACACTGGCTTCCGTGTATTCAGGCTCGATACCTCCAACATCCGCGCATGGAATCCAGATCGCGATAATATGGCAAAAACACTGCTCGACCACGAAGAGCACATCCTGGCGGGTAGGTCGGAAGCAGACATCGTGTATGAACTGCTGCTCAAGCTGGGGCTGGATTTGTGCGTGCCGATAGCCTCGCGCAGCATCGCAGGCAAGACGGTAGGTGCCATCGGGGGCGGTGTGCTGCTGGCGTGCCTCGCCGAGCGCATCACCACCAAAGAGGTGGAAGCCTTGGCGCAAGGCATCGTGGCGTGGCGCAAGGAACTTGCCCCGGCTGGCGATACCACCTGTGTGTTCCGCGACAGTGCCTTCGAGAACGACATTGCCAAGAGCAACCTGGCCGCCATTCTGGAACAGTACGGCATCGCCAACGTGCGGAGTTTGTAAGGAGCAGAGCATGAGCAAAGACCTGACCAATTCCGCCGTTGACCGGCAAAATATCCTCAATAACCCCTACGCATTGGCCGAGATTGAGAAGGCGGCGGGGGTTCAGGGCATTCCCTTTGAGGGTAAGACTGTAGTGCTCAAGGAGCAGATTGCTGCTTTCTTTGAGGTGACGACCCGCACAATCGAGAATTATCTTGAGCAGAATGCCGAGGAATTATCCAAAAATGGCTATGAGGTACTGAAGGGTAACCGGCTGAAACTATTCAAAGAAGTCATTCAGGGGCTGGATGTTCACGAAACCGATTTCGGTAACATCGCCAAGACCCCCCAACTGGGGATTTTTGATTTTCGGGCTTTCCTCAACCTGGCCATGCTGGTGTCGGAAAGCGAACGGGCAAAACTGTTGCGCCAAGCGATTCTCGACATCGTGATCGACACGATAAACAGTCGTACCGGCGGCGGCACAAAGTATATCAACCAGCGTGATGAAGACTTCCTGCATTCCGCGTTTGTGGAAGAAAACTACCGTAAGCAATTCACCGATGCCCTTAAGGATTATGTGGCCATGGGGCAGTTCAAATATGCCGTTTACACGGACAAAATTTACGTCAGTATCTTCCGCGAGAAAGCGCATGAATACCGAAAAATACTGAAGCTGGAAAACAGAGACAACGTGCGCGCGACTTTCTACGCCGAGGTTCTCGATTTAATCGCTTCTTACGAGTGTGGTATCGGTGACCTGCTCCAGCAGGAAGCAAAGACGCGGGGACGCAAACTTAGCCCTTGGGAAGTGGATGCGCTGTTCAAAACATTCGAGGCTCAGGCGCATTGGAAGCCGCTGATTGAAAAAGCGCGCATGAAAATGGCCAGCCGTGACTTGGCATTCCGCGATGCGCTGCACCGTCAGCTTGAGGAGTATGTCACCCCCGTACAGCGAGAGGACTTTGAGCGATTCCTGGGTGAGAAGAGCCGTGAGTTGTCTGATCGCTTGGAAGACGCCAAGGATGTGATGAAGCGCCTGAAGGAACGCGAATAGTGGCGCTGACCTATCTCACCCTGGAGCAGGCTATCGACATTCACGCCAAGACGGTGGAAGTCAGTGGTGGCGGGACATTGGGGCATCTTGAGTTGGGCAAGCTGGATAGCGTGCTACAAAATATCCAGAACGATGACTACTATCCGTCATTTGAAGAAAAGCTGACACACCTGTTCTTTAGTGCGTGCAAGTTTCATTGTTTTCAGGATGGCAATAAGCGGATCGCCATTACCCTCAGCGCACAGATGCTGCTGTTCAATGGGTACATGTACTGCGCCAGCAGTTTCCTGCGGGAAATGGAAAATATCAGCTACCACGTCGCTGCCGGAAACATCGACAAGGAGCTGCTGCTAGAGATCATCACGGCACACCTGATGGAAGAGGAAGACGACGAATCACTCAAGCTAAAGATACTGAATGCTATCTCAGGGCAAACACCATGAAGCTGCACTTTGAATCAAACCTCGACTATCAACTGGCCGCTATTGAGGCGGTGTGCGACCTGTTTCGCGGGCAGGAGATTTGTCGTTCCGAGTTCACCGTGACCATGCGTTCACCGACCACTCCGGCGGCAGATGATTTATTTCTCGGCACCACGCCACAACAATTGAGTCTGGGCGTGGCGGAAGGCACATTTCACAGCGCTGGCGACTGGTGAAAATCCGGCCAAGTATCTTGTGGCCACCAAGTTTGAGGATTTGGTGACGGGGTGATTTGGCTCAGTTCGCGCTTGCGAGAGTTGTACCAGTTACACTTGTTATAAACGAAAGTGGGAAGGCAAACATTGAATGTACTCGCGCCCGCGTCTTCGCTGACGGCTGAATATCAAAGCGACGGAGTGTTCCGAATCCTTGCTCTTGACGGGGGCGGTGCGAAGGGTTTTTACACCCTTGGCGTTCTCAAAGAGATAGAAGCTATGCTGGGTTGCCCGCTCTACAAGAGATTTGATCTCGTGTTCGGGACAAGCACTGGGGCTATCATCGCTTCGCTCATCGCGCTTGGCTACGAAGTCGATCAGATTCACGAGCTCTACAAGGAGTATGTTCCAAGAGTAATGGCTCAGAAGTCTGCAGCAGCAAAGACGGCAGCTTTGAACAGTTTGGCGGAAAAGGTCTTCAATGGGAAAACCTTCGAAGATGTCATGACGGGCATAGGCATCATAGCCACAAGGTGGATGACTGAACGACCGATGATTTTCAAGGGAAGCGTGGCGCAAGCCCATGGCCGCGTTGGAACATTTAAACCTGGATTTGGCGTGAGCATCGCAGACGCTGTACAGGCATCTTGCTCGGCCTACCCTTTCTTCGAAAGAAAGGTAGTCACGACAGCAGCGGGTGACAAGGTCGAATTGATTGATGGGGGCTACTGCGCAAACAATCCAACCCTCTTTGCGATTGCCGATGCCGTAGTGGCGCTCAAGAAGGATCGCAAAGGCATACGCGTAATCAACATTGGCGTCGGTGTGTATCCTCAAGAACCTACGAAGCAAGCTTGTCGACGATGGCAACCTGAAGGCTGGGGTTGCGCCTTCGTACTACCTTGAAGGACTGCTCTACAACGTTCCAAATGATAAGTTTGGCAAGAGTTATAGCGACTGCTTTGTGAATGCGATAAACTGGATTCAGAATGAAGCGGACAAGGACAAATTAGTGTGTGCCAATGAGCAGTACTACTTGCTTTGGGATGGCTCACATACCTCTTGGGAAAAGGCCAACGCTGAGGCGCTCCTGAACGCTGTTATTGATGCTTGGAACGGCTGGTGATACTAGCTATTTGTTTGTAGTTACGCCTATTTCAATGTCTGCTATTTTGCCACAAATTTGCCACACTGAAGTGTGGTAACGTGGTTATTCTGAGTTACATGCGTTAGTTTGCACTTATCACAACTTATTGATTTGGCGGAGAGGGCGGGATTCGAACCCGCGTTGGGATATTATCCCAAACACGCTTTCCAGCCGGGCAATTATATCCCACTGAAACCCAATAAAAATAGGTTTTGCGAAGCTGTGCTAGTTTGAAAAATGAGTTTTTGGCACATTTTTGGCACAGTGAGGTGATGTTATGGCAACGATTCGGAAAAAAGGTAATTTTCAGTGGCACGTTCAAATCCGGCGCAAGGGTTTTCCCGTCGCAACCAAAACGCTTGAAGCGGAAGATGCGGCAATCAAGTGGGCACGGGACATCGAGTCAAAGATGGACAAGGGTATCTTCTTTGATCGAATTGAAGCCGAACAAACTACCCTAGGCGATCTCATCGACAAATTTCTCAAGGAGCATGCTCCTCACGAATACAAGCAACGCGAGGACGGCAAAGAAGCATACAAATTTCAATGCGCGCATCTTAAGCGGTATCTTGGAAAATATTGCTTGGCCGCCATCGACCAGAAAGTCGTAGCGCAGTATCGCGACAACCGCCTAGCTGAAAAATGGCGAGGTAAGCCGCTATCTGGCAGCACGGTAAAAAAAGAGTTGAATATGCTCAGTCGTCTTTTTGGCTATGCCGAAATTGAGGAAGGGATTGATCTGCCTCGCGGCAATCCAGTGCGCAAAGTTCGTATGCCAAAAGATGGGGTTGGACGCGACCGCCGTCTTACAGAGGAAGAGTGGAAGCGGTTGGATGCCGAGTGCAGGGCAAGTCGCAATCGCAGCTTGTGGCCCTGTGTCCAGCTTGCCATCGCGCTTGGCGCACGTCAGGGCGAGCTTCTTAATCTGGATTGGAAAGACGTCAACAAGCAGCGCAGCGTGGCTCTATTGCGGCAGACAAAAAACGGGGATGACCGCGCCGTGCCGTTGACCAGCCAGGCACTAACAGTCTTAAACAGCCTGCCTGTGCCGATCAACGGCGGCAAGGTCTTCAATATGATGCGCATGACGATCTACCATGCTTTCATCGCTGCTGTGCGACGCGCAAAAATCAGCGACTACACCTTTCATGATTTACGGCATGAGGCCTTGTCCAGACTGTCGGAGCGGGGTGACCTTTCAATGCTGGAAATCGCCAGCATTTCGGGTCATAAAACATTAAAAATGCTCCAACGCTATACGCATTTGCATGCCGAAAAACTTGCGAAAAAGTTGGGGTAGGATGCGGGACAAATAGAGAGAAAAAAGTAATGCAAGGTTATTGACATCAGTGCGAAAATTGGCGATCATTAACATTGTGGCAACGACTTTCGCCTAGAATTTGATTGGTCGTAAAACTCAGAGGGCGACATTTAAACATGAAGCTGCAGCATGCGGGCTTCTATGAAGCTGTTATCAAAAAGGCTTCATTTCAAACGAGACGCTACTGTTCAATTCAGCGCGAATAGTGTGCCCCCGCTGTCAATCCGTCTGTAAATTCCCCACGACGGAAATCATAAATCCCCAGGATTTTTAAACTGCCAACCCCTGCGGCGCCGGGTGGTTGCTATCTTTTCTGCATACTTCAATTTGTAGAAATATCAACGCGAAAAGCAAAACTTTCCCGCGCGGCACCGCGCGCACTCTGACATAAGGAGTGCGAAATGCACAGCAACAATGTTATAAAAAATCCGTTGCCATCAACAACGGTAGCACATCAATTCCCCAATGATTTGCATAGTCGCCTGCTAATTACGCCGGTTGAAGCTGGAGCATGCGTAGGTTGGGCACGGCAAACGGTTTACAACAAAATTAACGATGATGATTTTCCAATTCCAATCGTTAAGTTCAACGGGCGCAAGATGGTTCGTGTCTCCGATCTTGTCCAATACGTTGATGGCCTTGAGCCGGATGCACCCATATTGCAGTTACGTCGACCGCAAAGAGAACCTGACTTACTATTTCCGCAATCATGCTCTGGTGGATGCATTCCTGGATCAGTTTGTTACTGATGGCGTTCAAAACTTGAGCACCTCGGAAAAGCGATCTACAGACTTCGGGGGATTGAATCCACAGTCCCCCAAAAAGCCAGCCTCCATAGATCAGAGATTACCAGCAGAAATTACGCCCACCACCACCGTTGGTGGGGCCGGGGCTGACATGAATCTCAAAACTCAAACCCCGGTCTGGCAAGAAGGCGAATTACGGGGAAACATTGAGGAGCTGATTGCCGCAGCCTACTGGATGGAGAACAAAGCAAGAGGTGTCAGAAGTCCTGTGGGTTTTAAGTCAAAAGTCAGGAAGCGCATCACGAGCGAAGGGCCAAATGCTGAGGATTGGGAGACCCTTGTCCTTTGGCGCGCATCGCAAACGAAACTGGCACCCGAAGAGAACCAGGAAGAGGGCCAAAGGGCTTCTGAAAAGAAGCAGCGTCTGGCAAACGCTAAGCAGCGTTATGGGGCCATGGAGGAGGCGCAGCAAAAGGAAATCGAATCCGGGTTTGCCGCGCACCTTCAGGCTAACAACAAGTTTGCCTACAAGACTTACAGCAAGTCAGGTCTGGGTTCCGGTGTGGTGGCCGGAGCTTTCCACGAATGGTTGCTTGGGGAATTGCAGTAAGTATGCAGAGCAGAGGGCGGTACTTAACCAGTTAAGGTTAAGCGACCGCCACCTTGTCGTGTTGTGCGCAGATATCCATATCCACCGTTAGGTGATGGATTGCTACTTCCGGTATCTTGGCCTTGCCTGCACCTGGGCGCAGTCGCACAAAGCCCAATGCCTCAAGCTTCCCTAATGTGCGGCTGACATTGGGTTCCGCGCGCTGCACCAGTTTCGCCAGAGCGGCCACAGAAGCAGGCTTCTTCTGGTCTATGGTGGCGAGCATGAAGCGGTTCTCGGGAGTAAGCAGCCGAATTACGGCTTCAACAGATTCGAAAGAGATTTGGGCAGCATCGGCAGGAGCCTTGCGCTCACCGCGAGCGACAGACAGCATTTCCTTTTTCAGGTCTTGCATAGACTGGATTTTCATTTTCATAATCACATCTCCTTGTCGTCCACCACCTCGGTCGAAATGCCTTGCGCTTCGCACAATTTATCAACCTCGGTAAAAAAATCTTCCAGCAACTGCGCTGCCGATACGAAGGCATACGGGCGGCCTTCATCGTCAACCGTTCTATGCCAGTGATCGGCATCCGGCTTGGCCTTTACAAACTTCCCGCCAGCATGCGGCACCGGGTGCGCATTGTCGAAACCCAGCAGCCTCGTTCCATCCAGGTCATGAAAAGTGAAGGAATAAGCTATGCCGTGCGGCACCTGGCCTGATTGCTCAACCAGCCTGATCTCGAATTTCAGGAAGTGGCCGCTGGCGAAAAAGTGCCGCCTTCCATCGTAATCAAGCAGCCACTCCAGAGTGTGTTCAGGCGTGTCCATTGGCGCATCCTATACCCACAGGATAGGATAAGTCAATGCCGCAGAAAATAGGTTTTGGAAAGCCGTGTTGTACTTGTCCCGTCGATACGAATAGAGGCAACAGATGCGAACCGAGATTCCGAAAATGACATACGAAGAGCGGCAGGCAAGGGCGCAGGCTAAGAAGGGCATCATCTTGGCCTTCTTGGCAAGTGGTGAGGTCTATACCAGCGTTGTGGTTGCCGCCCAAGTTATGGCCGCCAGTCCCAGCGCAGCAGAAAGAACGCTCACCAGTCTTGTGCGCGACGGTGCGCTAAAATTCGAGAGCCATATGGTAGGCTCGCGCAAAACGTACCTGTATGGCATTACCCCGCATGGTTTGGCCCTGATGGATCGCTTTGACCGGCCATATTTCCAGCTAGGGCGCACCAATAGCGCATACATCCCCCACCACCTCGAAACTCAGCGCGCGAGGCTCGCAGCGGAAGAGGCCAGCTGGACTAACTGGATGCCGGGTAAGCTACTGCATAGCCAAGGCCTCAAGAAAATTCCCGATGCGATTGCCACATCACCGGCAGGCGCGCGCGTGGCTATCGAAATCGAGCGCCACATAAAGACCCCGAAACGGTACGAGGAAATCATTTCCGCACACCTGCAAAGCATTTCCAAGAAGTTGTGGCGGGAGGTTCACTATCTCACCCCCGATGGGCTGGCAACGCGTGTAGCCAAGGCATTCGAGAACGTTAAATCAGTGCCGGTGAACGGCGATAGGATTCAGCTAGAACAGGCACACCGTGATAGGTTCCGTTTCTATGAATTGAATGCTTGGCCGGTTAGAGCGAAAAAATAATCACGTGAGGCAGCAAAAGTTTTTGGGTATCCGGAATTTGTGATCGATACCACCACTAACTAAACTGAAAGGATAAACATGCAAGAGGATTTTAAGAATTTTAATATCAACGGGAAATCGTTTTCTGCGAGGGATTGTGTTGATGGAATTTTGATCAATCCTAAACTGCCGAAGAATTTTGATAGCACAAATAATGAGTATCGACCGGCCTCGCATCAGAAGTTCTGGAATATGCCGTACATCGAGACATTTACCATTGAAGATTGGGAAGCAGCTCATAATAGCGCGACCGATGAATATGCTGAAGCACGGCGCGAGCGATGGGCTGCAAAAGGGCGTCAAGAATGGCTGAAAGCATGGCCGAGCGGCGTTCGGTATGATGTACGTTGCCTGGATGGTGGCGCATGGGATCGTTCAACCAATTGGGGTGTGTTTGCAACGCTTGAAGAAGCGCTTAATTGCATCATTTCCGCCCATCTTCAAAGCATTTCCAAGAAGCTGTGGCGGGAGGTTCACTAACCACACTCCCGATGGGTTGGCGAGGCGTGTGGAGAAGGCATTCGAGAATGTTAAATCAGTGCCGGTGAACGGCGATAGGATTCAGCTTGAGCAGATACACCGAGATCGGTTTCGCTTTTATGAATTGAATGCTTGGACAGTAAGGCTCATCCAGCAAAAACACTAAATAAAGTGGATTACAACACCTTGCAACACTATATCTAGTGGTTTCAAGATTTATCAGTTTTGAGGAAACTTGGTCAGTTGTGCTAGCATTAGTGCTGTTGCTGAATGCAGCCAAGAAAACGCCCCTCTCAGATTGACTGGGAGGGGCGGAAAAAGGTCAGTTACCCAACCTTCAATTCAGGTGCCACAATAGCAAAGGCTAAGTATCTTGTGCAATGGCATCCTATTATGGTAGCTGGCCGTCCTTCTTGAATGGCAATGCCAGAAAGGAAAATCGCCATGAGCAAGACATTGAAGCCAGGTACTCCTGCGCCCGTGTCGGGGCAATATAAAAACCCCAAAACCGGGAACGAGATTACAGGTGTAAAAAATAAGCCTTTGCCTCCGACACCTAGTCCGGGTCAAGGTTATGTTTTGGTTGATAAAACTAAACATAAGCGGTAGTAGTTTTGCCCTCTTCACCAAAGCAAAGTGGGGAGGGCAATATCAGTCGGACTCACGACTTGAATATCGAGAAAAACTCCTTAAATCGGCCAAGTGCTTTATCGTCCTTCATGAGGTTATCTAACAACTCATGCGTCGGGCTTGGATGATTGTTCTTGCCTTCATAAATGCGAATCGGATTATCACCGAGATTCTTGATGGCTTGATCCAGTAGCTGTTTAAGCATCTCAGAATCCACCTCCCCGACCTCCCGCTTATATCCTTCAAAGGATTTTGCAGAAGCCTCTTTATAGGCGTAGTCTTCTCTAAGCCTAGATGTGAAACCATATTGGCGGGCAGCAAACCAGCCCAACCAAATGAATGGAGCAGTAAGGGCTAATCGCAATGGGAGCTGCTCCCACGAGGTTGGGCTGTTCTCGACCAGAATTGGGGCAATGTATTTAACCCCCATGATTACCAAGCCAATCAAAGACACCACGAATATTGGCCAAGTTCAAGAAGTCATCGCACTTGGAGCGGAACCACAAAACAGACGTGCGCGAAATTCACAAATTCTTGCCCGCTGCGGCACTTGAATTTCAGCCGCTGGAGCACGTCAATTTCGACAAAGGAATCTTCCTCGGGTTCGATGAAGATGAGGAGCCCATCTACATCAAATTTCTTTCCAGCACTTCTGCGCCACATATTCAAGTAGCCGGTACGACTGGGACAGGGAAAGGGGTGTCTTTGGGGGTAATGGCCGCACAGTTCCTGGAGAGAGAGGAGGCGATTTTTTACTGCGACCCTAAAAATGATGAATGGGCGCCTCACGTTCTATATGCGGCTGCGCAGCGCACCGGCAAACCATTCCATTTCGTGAATCTGAATCGCCCGAACGGCGCGCAGTTCAATCCCTTTGCGGGTGCGACAGAAGAAGAGGCGTTTGAGTTGTTTCAGGCGGGATTTTCCCTGACCGACCGAGGCGATTCCAGCGATTACTACACTATTGCCGACCGGCGCGAAGCAGGAATTACCGCGAAGCTCATGGCCGAGCAGAATTTGAATATCGCACAGGCTTATGCCGCGCGCCGGGAGGTGCTGCAAGACCCCGCGACAGGCGCAGAGAAATTCGCTGGGCGCTTGCGCGAGATGGCGGAAACGCCATCGATCAATGCCGGGAAGGGAGCTGGTGTTGATTTGGAGAAAATCATCCAGGAGGGCGGATGTGTTTACTTTGTTGGAAGCATGCGCAACGACATTATCAAAACCGTTCAGCGCATCCTGTTGGTGCGTCTTATCCAACTGGCGGAACGCAGGGATCGGTTGGCGGGGAACCTGCGCCCGGTTTGCATCGTGTTGGACGAAGTGAAATATCACCTGTCACGTCCAGCCCTTGAGGGGCTGGGCGCGGCGCGAGATAAGGGGGTGCATTTGGTGCTTGCGCACCAAAGCCTCGGTGATTTGCGCGACTGCCCGAAAGATTTGAATCCTGATGCCGTCGTCGATGCGGTGGTCGAAAACTGCCGTATCAAAATTTGTTATCGACTCCTCAATCCGGACACGGCGGAGTGGTTCGCCGCCATGTCTGGAACCATTCAGGTGGACGATGAAGTTCGCAGTGTGCGGCGCAACGTTGGTCAAAGCGAAACCGTCTTACCGGAGCGGAGTATCAGGCAGACGGAACGCTACTTCGTTGATGTGAACATGCTGCTGAATCTCCCGCATGCGGTTGGCGTGGTGTACGGGGATGGCTTGCCGAAGTTCGCCAGCATTCGCCCGATTCAGGTTGAGAAGGACATGAGGTCGATTTCGATCAAGACCGTGAGCGGTACGAGCGCGCCGAACGCGAGGGACGCTATCGCTTTGGGGTAGGCAACGGCAATCGCCATCATGCCTTGCCTGCGGCACCGCACTCAAAACACCTGCGGTGTCGTGCTAGGCATCATGGCTCACTTAACCAACGGCAGCTTTGGAATGGCTAGTAGTTCGTTCCGGTAAAATACTTACAGATTGATATATAATTGCCATGGCTCTTATACAACTCTTAGCGGGGGTGATCATGGCGGGCAAGACGAAACGTGCTGCACTGGTATTGACGGAGGATCAGAGGACGATGTTGAAGGAACTGTCCAGATCGAGAACAGCGTCGGCGCGCGAGATTGAACGCGCCAAGGTGCTGATCGGCTACGCCGATGGTATCTCGATTGTTGGCCTGCAACGGCAGACCGGGGGCAGTCGCCCGACTATCTACAAATGCATCGACAAGGCACTGGCGGCGGGCGTGCAGATGGGGTTGAAGGACGCTTACCACCGCCCGCACGAACCGGAAATCAGCAATGAAGCCCGCGCTTGGGTAGCGAGCATCGCCTGCACCAAGCCCAAGGATAACGGTTTAGCTGCGGAGCTGTGGACAATATCCGGCTTGGCCAGCTTTGTATCCGAACACGCCGGGTCTGCGGGCTTTCCCCGGCTGGCGCACGCGGGCAAGAGCACCGTATGGCGCATTCTCGACGAGAACGAAATCAAGCCCCACAAGATCCGTTACTATTTAGAAAAACGTGATCCAGAGTTTGACCGCAAGATGCAGGAAGTCTTGCTGGTTTACCGGGATGTTTCGATCTACCGCGAAGGTGCTGTTCATGATGGGCGACCCGAGCCCATCTATACTGTCAGCGTCGATGAAAAACCCGGGGTTCAGGCTATCGGGCTAACCGCTCCCGACCTGCCGCCCGTTCCCGGAAAACACTCAGCCATTGGGCGAGATTACGAATATATCCGCCATGGAACCGTATCGATCCTGGCCGGAATTGATCTGCACTCGGGCCATATTTTCGCCAACGTGGAAGATCGCCACCGTAGCGTTGAGTTCATCGCGTTACTCAAACGGCTTGACGAGCACTACCCGCCCGAGGCAATCATCCGCGTGGTGCTGGATAATCATTCGGCACACATCTCGAAAGAAACGTTAGCCTATCTTGCAACTCGACCAGGGCGCTTCGAGTATGTTCATACGCCCAAACATGGCTCTTGGCTTAATCTGATAGAGTGTGCCTTCTCGAAGATGTCCAGAACCTTCCTGCGCCACATCCGGGTAAACTCCATTGATGAGTTGAAGGCACGAATCATGAAGGGCATTGACGAGATCAACGCCTCACCCGTCGTGTTCCGCTGGAACAAGTTTGACCTTGGGGTGGCTTAATGTGTAAATATTTTACCGGAACGCACTACTAGGCTTCGCCCAGCCATGAGTGCGCGGCACCCTATGATTTGCGCGCCAAGCGCGCTTTGTGGTCGCTACAGGCCATTTGCCGTTGCCAAACTCCTTGTCTATCCAATCCATCGGTGTCGCCCAAACTGTGAGGGGTTCGCCGCTCGTAAGCGCACCAGTCACGCCATCCTCAAGGGCACGGTGGTGCCGTGCCGCTTCGCGCGCCCCCAGCGCCCGTTCCTCCCTGCGGGAGGACTGCGGCCTCGGCTGCGCCTTTCGTCTGTCATGCCTGCTGCAACTCGCAAAAACGCTCATCCCATCCCAGTCAGGGGCGAGGCGACACCGACGGCATGGACTAACGACAAGGAGAATCAAAATGAGCAACGAGAAAATCAACGCAACCAACCAAAACCGCGACTCTTCGTCGCCCAGCGAAGCTCGCCAACAGCATGTATCAGGTAATTTATTTGCCGACTGCGCAGTGATCCACAGCTACACGCGCAAACAAGCTCTTGAAGATGGGTTTCTGGTGGATTTGATGCAGGACGAAATGGAGGAGGTATGCAGGCAGCACTATAAACATCCTATCGCCTGTACCTTGCCGGTCTTCGAGATCATGCAAAAGGCGGTCGAGAACCCGCGCTACTGCAACGACTACGCGGGCATTCTTCATGACATGCTGTATATGAGTCGCGTGCACTACCAGTTTCACGGACACACAGCGCGGCTGTTCCAAATCATCATAAAAGGAGCAGGACGCAAAAGCCTCTATACCTTCAAGCTGGTTTGCCATCCAGGAGATAGCGGCGAGCAAGTAATGACCATCATGCTGCCAGAGGAAGATTAGCTTTGCAGGAGGCGTAGCACATATTCCGGATACTCATGAGCAACGGAACTTGCTGTTAGCCGCTTCTATCTGTAGCTCACTGATATGGCAATATTCTGCTTTTCGGTACGGATTCAACCGGTCATTACGAAAAAAAGGGAGTCTCATGCTCGATCTAGTAGTGCGTTCCGGTAAAATATTTACACATTAAGCCACCCCAAGGTCAAACTTGTTCCAGCGGAACACGACGGGTGAGGCGTTGATCTCGTCAATGCCCTTCATGATTCGTGCCTTCAACTCATCAATGGAGTTTACCCGGATGTGGCGCAGGAAGGTTCTGGACATCTTCGAGAAGGCACACTCTATCAGATTAAGCCAAGAGCCATGTTTGGGCGTATGAACATACTCGAAGCGCCCTGGTCGAGTTGCAAGATAGGCTAACGTTTCTTTCGAGATGTGTGCCGAATGATTATCCAGCACCACGCGGATGATTGCCTCGGGCGGGTAGTGCTCGTCAAGCCGTTTGAGTAACGCGATGAACTCAACGCTACGGTGGCGATCTTCCACGTTGGCGAAAATATGGCCCGAGTGCAGATCAATTCCGGCCAGGATCGATACGGTTCCATGGCGGATATATTCGTAATCTCGCCCAATGGCTGAGTGTTTTCCGGGAACGGGCGGCAGGTCGGGAGCGGTTAGCCCGATAGCCTGAACCCCGGGTTTTTCATCGACGCTGACAGTATAGATGGGCTCGGGTCGCCCATCATGAACAGCACCTTCGCGGTAGATCGAAACATCCCGGTAAACCAGCAAGACTTCCTGCATCTTGCGGTCAAACTCTGGATCACGTTTTTCTAAATAGTAACGGATCTTGTGGGGCTTGATTTCGTTCTCGTCGAGAATGCGCCATACGGTGCTCTTGCCCGCGTGCGCCATCCGGGGAAAGCCCGCAGACCCGGCGTGTTCGGATACAAAGCTGGCCAAGCCGGATATTGTCCACAGCTCCGCAGCTAAACCGTTATCCTTGGGCTTGGTGCAGGCGATGCTCGCTACCCAAGCGCGGGCTTCATTGCTGATTTCCGGTTCGTGCGGGCGGTGGTAAGCGTCCTTCAACCCCATCTGCACGCCCGCCGCCAGTGCCTTGTCGATGCATTTGTAGATAGTCGGGCGACTGCCCCCGGTCTGCCGTTGCAGGCCAACAATCGAGATACCATCGGCGTAGCCGATCAGCACCTTGGCGCGTTCAATCTCGCGCGCCGACGCTGTTCTCGATCTGGACAGTTCCTTCAACATCGTCCTCTGATCCTCCGTCAATACCAGTGCAGCACGTTTCGTCTTGCCCGCCATGATCACCCCCGCTAAGAGTTGTATAAGAGCCATGGCAATTATATATCAATCTGTAAGTATTTTACCGGAACGAACTACTAGCCAAAGTCAGAACTCTTTACAACGAAGCGGTGGTCCATACAAAGCATACCCCTGAGATTGGTGGCACTCTTGTCGCCAATTGCATAACAGTCCATTTCGGGATGCTCGGTAGAGCGAGAGAACTGTTTGGTCGAAATGTTCAATTCACCATTGGATCAATTATGCTAAACGGTGAAACTCACTTTCACTTTTCTTCTCAGGAACTTCAGTCCTGGATGGCCGGAACGACAAAACCGACCTATAACCTGCATGCTTGGCTGTCCTTGCCCGATCATGGAAACGACATCATCGACCTTACTCTCTCTGCAACGCTAAACCACTTTGCAAAGGGAACGTTCCCAAGTGCGGTCACGTTCCTAACTATCGTTGAAGCTGCAGCACACGGAATTTCTCACAACCCCGTTGTCTCTGGCGATGACCTGTTATTCAAGCTTCATCTTCTGCGGGGTGTGCGTGTCGCCTAGCGCTCAAGTTGGTTCCCTCCGGTCGCTGGGACGCGCCTTCGGCGCGCCCCTTAACTTTACTACAAGGGCTTCCTCGTCTTCGTAAGGGGTCCTACAATTATCTAGCCGATTGGTGAATCAGATGGCATTGCGTTTGAGATGTAATCAGTAGCTGTAGACGGCGCAGCAGAATTGGCCTGAGTGCACATGTCGTTGGACTAACTAATTAGGATAACTGGAATATGAACGGAGGCGGGATGTTCCTGCGAGCTACCCAAAGTTACTTTGGAAGCATTTCCACTCTTGGCACAAATCTGGCACAGTTGGCACGAATTTGGCACAGCAAAAACCGCACTATTGGGTAATCGCAGGTAGGGAAAAGTAAGGTTTGGTAACCTTAACTCATTGATTTGGCGGAGAGGGGGGGATTCGAACCCCCGTTGGGATATTATCCCAAACACGCTTTCCAGGAAGGTGAATTATCTGTTTAAAAACCGATTAGTTGCAAGTATATAGGAGTGATGTAGTATATGAAAAACTAATTTCGGGGACAAAACGGGGACACTTGGATATGGCAACCTTCGAACAAAGAGAGAGCGGCTGGTGGCAAGCAAAAGTTCGCCGAAAGGGGCATCCTGGACAATCGAAGACCTTCGAGACCCGGAAAGATGCTGAGGCTTGGGCGCGGGTAATTGAGTCCGAAATGGATCGAGGGGCTTTCATTTCAAGATCCACAGCAGAACGAACCACCTTTAAGGATATTGCCAAGCGGTTTAAGGAGGAGTTCGCTCCTTTCCACTATCGACCCCGCAAGGATGAAAAAGAGGCTTGGCGTACTCAGGTCAAGCATCTAATTGATGAGTTGGGCGATTATTCGATCGCTGCCATAACGCCTCAGGTTGTCGCGCAGTATCGGGACGACCGCTCGAAAGTTGTCCAAGGCTCTACTGTCAAGAAGGAGATCAATATGCTCTCCAAGGTTCTGACCGTAGCAGTGCATGAGTTCGGAATCGTTCTACCATTCGGGAACCCAGTTGCTAACGTGCGCAAGCCTTCTGCCGCGCCTCCACGCACTCGTCGTCTAGTTGGTGATGAGGCCAAACGACTTATTGAGCAATGCGCCGCGAGTAGAAATCCGTGGCTATTGCCGGCTGTAGAATTAGCCATTGAAACGTCAATGAGACAGGGAGAGTTGCTAAGCCTTGAGTGGAAAAACATCGACTACAAGCGCAAGCTGGCATTGTTGCTGGATCCCATGAAGATCAAGAATGGAGAAACCAGAGCAGTACCACTTTCAACGAAGGCCATCGCTGTGCTCAAGAGCTTGCCAAAAAGTACATGTGGTTTGGTTCTGCCAGTCCAACGGATGACACTATTCCATGTGTTCAAAGCAGCCTGCGCAAGAGCGGAGATAAAAAATATGACATTTCATGACCTTCGTCACGAAGCGATCTCTCGTCTTGCAGAACGAGGTGATTTTTCCACTCTCGAACTTGCTGCAATCAGTGGTCACAAGACGCTACAGATGCTTAAGCGTTACACGCACCTACAGGCTGAGAGTCTGGCGAGAAAACTGGGCTAACCACTTTTTTCGGAAGTGGTTGATCTCTATTTACTCAGTTTCTGAGAGCTCCCCTTTGGCAGTTTCTGCCGCCATCTGCTCAGCTTCCGCAATTTGTGAGCTGCTTGATTCAGCGACAACCTCGGAATTTTCTTTTCTACGTGCAGCGAGAACTGCACGGGTGGCGATCTGCCGTATCTGACCGGCAAGACGGAGAATCCGCCGCTTCCATTCATAGACCCCACGCGCGTATTGAGTGTCCGTAATGACACAGGAAAGCCAGAGCGCATCCATGTTGGCCATCATGCCGTCAAACTCTCGAATGATGGCCAAGTATTTGATCGAACGCGGCGAGGTGATCTGGACATCGACTGTTTTTGCGCTGGTGTAGCCGATGCTGGTTTCGATGCCGTTGCTCTCGGCAATCTCTTTAAGCCGATGTGATTCATTTTGAATTCCCTCCAATGACTGATTGATCAGAGTATCGACCATCGCATCGACTTCCTGCGCCTGTTCTTCAGTCCCTATGAATCGCAAGACAACGCTTAATGAGAATAGCGCGTTGGCGCACATCTCGTAGCCTCGCTCGAAAATCTGCTGGGCGTGCAGCGAATTGAGCAAGGCCTTCTGAGTGAGGAACGGCCTGCTGTTGTCCTGCCGGATTGATGGAATTTGCGTGGATATGTTCCTCTGCTTTTGTGCCATTTGATGTCTCCCGTTGTGATCAAAGGGGAGCGTACCCATCGGGCATCAATGCTGAAGTTCGAAATGTGACCTAAATGGACGCATTTCGACGCCACACGGCGACAGGGGCGGCCCAGAATTCAGCCATCTTTTGATCCGCCTATGGTGGTCGAGGTGAGGGTAGCTGGCCTTCTTCATAAACAGCATTTTCTTAAACCCCGGCGGGGCAACCCCGTCAGGACGGTGGCCTACCTGCCATTATCGTCAGGAGGCAACATGGCATCATTGAATAAAGTTACGCTCATCGGACATCTGGGCGCAGACCCCGAGGTTCGCTATACCAAGGAACGCGAAGCGATTGCTACGATCAGAATCGCGACAACGGAGACGCGCAAGAGCAAGTCAGGTGAACGCAAGGAATTCACCGAGTGGCACCGGGTCATCTTTTTTAACCGGCTGGCTGAAGTAGTGGGTGAGTACCTCAAGAAGGGTTCGCCAATCTACGTCGAAGGCCGTATCCAGACACGCAAATGGCAGGACAAGGAAGGACAGGATCGCTACGTGGTCGAAATCATGGCCAACGAGATGCAGATGCTGGGCTCCCGCCCGTCTGAAAAGGATACGCAGCAGCCAGGCAAACCTAAACGCAGTGCAAAAGCCGGTGCCAAGCCCGAACAGGCGACCGGTCCTGCATTCGAGGATGTGCCGGACATCGAACCGTTCTGAGGATTTTGTTTCGTTTTTTCCCAACCGGGAGGTCACTCTCCCTGGTTGGGAGCGACCTCCAATTTTCATCAGGAGGTTTGTTTATGGAACGCGTCATTCTCGTCCTGTCCATGCTGGCAGGGCTTCATCTGGTGCTGTCATTTCTTCGATTTGCAGTTGAAAGTTTGAAGAATGTTTTCATCCTCTCACAAGAGAAAACGGCAATGCCAGAGACGGTCAATGTGGTTGAGGCTGCCGAGGTTGTCGAGATGCTCAAGGAGAAATCAACTTACTGGCAGCTGTACGACACACCTACGTACATGCGTCGGAATTGGATCGACATTGATTCCGGCAAAAATGACGATGCTTCTTTTGAAGTAATCGCCTGAAATTTTAACCCCGTGCGGGGGCATCGCCTCCGCATCAGGGGAGGGGTGCCCCCATTTTTTATGGAGGCATCTCATGGAACTCGTACTTCTTGCTTGCTGCATCACCGGCTGGATCATCAGCCGCCCAATCGTTCGCGCGCTTGGGATTTGATTTGCAGCACCGCCTGTGAGGACTCCCCCGCAGGTCATAGCGCTTTCAACCGAGAGCTCTTTGACCTGCGGGGATCACTCCAGGCCCGGAGTGATTTTCGCTGTGGCTGTTCAACCAACCTCAGGAGGAAATCATGAAATCCCATCCCTTTATCGTTCAATTTTTCGATCCATTGCCGATGGCCTTTGCTTGCGATCTATACCAGAGACTCAAGGAAGGGCGTACCGACCCGGAAACCCGCGACATGATCCGCAAGGCTTTATCCATGTCAAAGCAACCAAGGAAAACTGAATGACTCCCGCCCCGGCATTCCGGGGCTTTCCCGAGTGCGTTCCTTGAGCGCATTCTGGAAACAGGTATTTGATCGTGCGGTTATCCGCCCGAACAAGTGGCGGTAGCTGGCCGCTGGAAACAAACAGCATTTTTTAACCCGACCGGGGACACAGTCTCCGCAAGGGGCAGGTGACTCCGGTTTTTTACCGGAGGCATCATGCACTTAAGTCACCCAGGCATGCTTGTCATGCCGGCAAAGCGGTATCACGAGGATAAAGCAATCGGACATACGGGCATCGTCAAGATACTCAGAAGTCCAGCCCACCTTCGTGAATACCTCGATTATCCGCATCACCAGACGCCAGCGATGGCTTTCGGCAGTGCGGTTCATTCTTTCATTCTGGAACCAAAACGCTTTTCTGAAGAGGTCGCAGTGGCCGAGAAGTTCGACCGCCGCACCAAGGAAGGCAAGGAAGCCGCTGCAAAGTTTGACGCTGAGAATCAGGGGAAAACGCTGATTACCTCAGAAGAATTGGCTACGCTGACCTTGATACGCGCAGCTGTCCATTCCCATCAGGGAGCGGCCAAACTGCTCAGCCGTGGGGATGCCGAGCTTTCGGTATTCTGGAACGATCCTGCAACCGGGATCGCCTGCAAGTGTCGCCCGGACTGGTTCAACGGGGAAGTTATCACCGATCTCAAGTCCTGTGTCGATGCGAGCGCTGCTGGTTTTTCACGGGTTGTGGCGACGTTGGGCTACGACGTGCAGGCAGCTTTCTACGTGGACGGTGTCAAGGCGGCAACGGGGATGGAGCTTCCATTCATCTTCATTGCTGCCGAGAAAGAGCCGCCGCATGCGGTAGCAGTCTATCGCGCCGACCCGGAAGTCATCGAGGTCGGTCGCAGGAAGTATCGGGCGGCACTTCAGCTTTTGAAGTGGTGCCAGGAATCGGAAAGGTGGCCAGCTTACCAACCGGGTGGCGAGATCGAGTTGATATCGCTGCCACGGTGGGCAGCCAATGCCGAAGACTTCGAGTTGTACGCCGCCTGATCGGCGGTTTTTTGTAGTTCATCAACCCCGGCGGGGATACCAGTTCCCGCTCATGGGGCCATGGTGTCTCCGCCATTTTTATTGGAGAAAACCATGTCTCAAACTTTGCGCAATTTAAAAAATTCCCGTGAGGGAAATACGGCCAACGTGGTGCCTTTTCCGGCCATGCTGGTGCAGTTCAAGGGTGAAATTGCCCGTGCGCTGCCCAAGCATCTGAATCCGGATCGCATGACGCGAACCGCGCTGACGGCCTTCCGACTGAATCCGAAATTGTCTGAAACGGATCCGCGCAGTGTCTTTGCGGCTGTCATTCAGGCTTGTCAGTTGGGATTGGAAGTCGGCCTGATGGGCGAAGCTTACCTCGTCCCGTTTGGCAGTCAGTGCCAATTGATTCCCGGATATCAGGGGCTCATGAAACTCGCCCGCAACAGCGGTTTCGTGCAGGACATCTATCCTCACGAGGTGCGGCTCAATGACAAGTTCGACATTGTGCTTGGTCTGAATCGCACGCTGATGCACGAACCGTTGAAGAAGAACGGGTTTCCGGCTGGAGACGAGGAAAGAGGCCAGATCGTTGGCTTCTACGCTGTCGCTGTTTTCAAGGATGGCGGACGCACATTCCTCGCCATGTCGAAGGAGCAGGTCGAGCAGGTGCGGGATAACTCCCGTGGTTACCAGATGGCCAAGAAATATCGTAAGGAGAGTACATGGGACACGCATTTCATTCCGATGGGCCTCAAGACGGTCATTCGCCGCTTGTGCAATCTGCTGCCGAAGTCTCCTGAGCTTGCCTTGGCGCTTGCCATGGATGAATTGCACGAGCGCGGTGAAACCCAGAATATCGGGATTGCCGACGCTATCAACGGTTCATGGGCGCCGGTCATCAATGATGAACCCGGTGAGCAGGATTCCGATGGACAGGGGCAAAGCGGCAATGATTCAACTCCTGGCCGCGAAGTTAGCGGAAAGCTCGGTGCCATGCTGGCAACCATCGGCAATGCAGCAACTGTCGGTGAACTGGATGAAATTTATCTTCAGGTAGAAGATTCCTTCGATAACTATGAGCTTGAACATTTGCTGATTGCCTATCGCAGACGCAAGGAGGCTTTGAGCAACACATCTTCCCAGGTAAGCGATATTTTTGGGGAGGCAGGAAAATGAGCGTCATCGACAGTAATGCCTACCGTCTCGAAGTTGAGCCGTTCCAGCTTTTTAAGTCTGACGAAAAGTCGGTCTGAGGGAACGAGTCAATACACTCCATCTTCACCGGGGGTGTCGGCAATCAACATCGGAGGCGGCCATGCGCATTGAGGACGAGTACGCGTTCCAACCCCAAGCGTCGGCAGTCGCAGGCAGTGTTGCAGATGACGGTGAAATTCCCAGATGGACTGAGGATGACATCGTCAGGCTGCATGGGTATCTGCTGGAGAAGTCGCTGCATGACCTGTTCGATTTGAGGGCATCCGCCGCAACGCGGGCGGAAGTTCTCGAATGGTTGCTGGCGCCGAAGAGGCGGTCAAACGCATTTTCATTTATGGCGTGCTGCCGTCTATTTGGCCTCAATCCCGAAGAAATTCTGGAACAGGTGCTGGAAAGATACCGGCAACGCCACACACATTAACCACCGGCGGGACAGTCATCATCCCGTCATGGGTTGCGGCTGCCCGCCTTTTTCATTGGAGGCAATAATGCAACTGCAAGCATCAATCAAGGTTGGGAGCATTTTTTCTGGCCGCAACCCACGTAGTTATTTCGACCCATCCGAGATGGCGGAGCTTGAGGAGTCCGTCAAATCAAAAGGCGTACTCCAGGCAATTCTCCTTCGTCCTCGTGACGCGGGGAAGTACGAAATCGTTGCCGGTGAACGCCGGTGGCGTGCCGCGAAGAAAGTGTTCGGGGACGATTACGAAATCCCGTCGCTGATTCGCGATCTGGATGATGGCGAAGCCGATGAGGCCGCGCTGATTGAAAACGTCCAGCGCGCCAACATGAGTCCGACCGAGGAAGCCGAAGCTGCTGCCAAGATTCTTGGCCGTTGCCAAGGTGACCGGGACGAAGCGGCGCGACGTTTGGGTTGGTCGCGCTCAACGCTCGACAAGCGGCTCGCGCTGATGAACTGTTCTGAAAAAGTCCGAAAGGCCTTATCTGAGCGGCGTATTCAGTTGGGTCACGCCGAGCTGTTGGCTGTCGTGACGCGAGACAAGCAGGATGCGGTTCTGGAGAGACTTCTTTCCCAGTCCGCCCTGCCGACGGTTGTCCAGTTTCGCGGGCAACTTGAGCAAATCTCGCGTTCGTTGGGGAGCGCCATTTTCGACAAGGGCGAGTGTGCCGGATGCCAGCATAACTCGGGCAACCAGCAAGCCCTTTTCGGGGAAGCGATCTCCGCAGGGCACTGCACCCATGGCGCCTGTTACGACGCGAAGACCGAGGCCGTACTCGAAGGCAAGAGGGCATCTCTGAGTGATGACTATCCGACCACTCGGATTGTCCGCCCTGGAGAGAACTTCACGCTGTTGCGGCTCGTGGCTGATGGCGATACCGGTGTGGGCGAGGAGCAGGCGAAAGCCTGCCGTGCCTGCAAGAACTTCGGTGCCGCCGTTTCCGGGGTACCGGGGAAGCTGGGCAATGTTTATCCTGATCTGTGCTTCGATGCGGCATGTAATGCCAAGAAGGTGGCGTTACGTATCAAGGCCGAGAAGGATAAGCACAAGCCAGAAACCGAGTCAGCCAAGGAGGCAGGCAAGAAATCTGGCGCAGCAGCCAAACAGGCAGCCAAGGCCGAAGCCAAGGTTCAGGACTCGCAAAAAGTCAGGGACTACCGGCTGGAGGTATGGCGCAAGGCGCTCAGGCGCGAGCTGATGGTGGATCGTGAGAGAAATCTTACGGTGCTCATTGCGCTTTCGTTGTCTGGCAATGCCCGGCACATCAGCGACAGCAAGCTGACAAAAGCTCTGGGTTCTCTCATGGGGCAGGAGTATGCGGGTTTCTCGTTGAAGACTGACGAGGCTGCCCGTGTTGTCTCTACGGCTGATGAAGCCATCAGGGACAAGATGCTCATGGGACTTGCCGCATCTGCGGCTGATGGTGTCGAGGAGAAGACGCTGGTGCAACTCCTCAAGTACCTCGAAATTGATATTGCGCGGCACTGGAAGCTCTGCGAAGACTTCCTGAAGCTGCTCACCAAGAGCGAGATCGAGGCGGCGTGTGATGAGATCGGACTGAAGTCCTACATGGGCGGTGCATTTGCCAAGGCTATGTCTGGAAAGAAGGATGAACTCATCAAGTCGTTGTTGAAAGTAGGCTCATTCACCTATGAGGGCAAGGTGCCGCGCTCGATGCGGTATAGCGCCGAGTAACGTAGTTTCAATTTAACCCAACGCGGGGATCACGATCCCCGCAGGGGTCGTGGTGCGCCTGCATTTTCTATGGAGGTACCACCATGTTTTTTCAGGAGCTCAAATTGTTGTTGGACGGATGTGCGGCGATTGCCGTCACGCTGTCGTCAGGTCGGGATGGGGCGATTACCGTCACGGTGCGCCCCACCCCGAAAGAGGCAAAGGACGTTGAAGCGCTGTCCACACCGCTGGTGCTCACCGGCACGGCAAAGGAACTCGACGAGCAGTTCGTCGGATTGCTCAAAAGCTATGCCGAAGAGCACAAGTCGCTTGCCGAACAGCTCGAAGCGACCCGATCCATTCTCGAAGCGGCCAAAAAGGACGCCAACAAGAAAGCGGAAAAGGCGATCAGCAAAGGCGCCCAAGTAGTCGAGCCAGCAGTGGCAGACGATGAGGGCGACGATGAGCAAGGCGGCGAGCCGGAAGCGGCGGGGTAGTCAGGCCGAAGAAAACCTTTTCGCATGAGGAGGCGGCCATGGCTATTACAGTACAGAAGCTGCTGCGTTCATTCGCCTATAACGGCATTGCATTACCCGACCCCGGCCCGGAACTGAGCACGGAGCAGGTGAGGGATGTCTATTCCGCCACTTACCCAGAAATTACGACGGCCTCCATCGAGGGGCCGGAGCAGAAGGGGGATCGTCTCGTCTATACATTCCGGCGCGCAGTCGGAACCAAGGGCGCGGCATCTCGCAACCGCTCTGGCGTTGTCGCTTGTCGGCGTGAAGATGGGTTGACCTATATCGAACTGCGCCCGGCGGGGATTGCGGCAGACAATTATCTGGAGGATGCCATCCGGCATTTTTTCCGGTTAGTTGATCGCCTGATCCGTCTGGTCGTTCGAAAGGGATAGGCCATGGTGTCGCTCAAGGAACGGTTACAAGCCGGTGCCGATGGCGACTTCTCGCAACTTGAAGAGGGGATCCCGAAAAAGGGGTTCCCACCTTCGATCACGAGGAGATGAAATTATGCGTACAAGCCTTGCAACGCTTGGTGCTGCGTTCTCAGGAAAAAATGCAGCCCGGCGAACGTTGCCAGCCGGACGCTTTCGTCCAGCCACTGATCCTCTGAGCCTGCCAAGGTTTGGGAACTCACTGGCTGGAACTCTCGACCCGTGTCTTGATCTTCGTCGTTGGTCCATGCTGGCGCTTCGCTGGCTGGGTGCGGGGGAAATTCAAGGCGATGCGTCGGGTATGCCGCAGTCGCTGGTGCAGCAGGCTTTCGCCCGCTGGATTAACCGGCATGCGGGGCAGTTGGAGCACTTTGCATTCGGTGCTCTGGTGGCCACGGGAGCGGAAGCGATCAGCTACGGATTGCAGTTCTCCACCGAACAGGATGAAGAGACCCAGTGGTATTGGGCGCTACAGTCCGAGCAGGTGGTGTGGCTGTCATTGAAGGAGCGAATCACCAGCATCGAGGCGACAAGTCCCGGTCTGGGCGAGACGGCGCTTTACTGGCTGCAACGCGCCTCCGGGAAAACGCTCTTCGCTTACACCCCGGCAACAGCCCGGCAAGTCTGTGAATACATTCACTGGCAGGGCAGCAGCGAGCAGGATGACTGGGTCGAGGAAATGACCGCGATGGGCATGACCGCCGCCGATATGGAGGAGGCCATTTCGCCCGATTGGTTCGACGGCCATTTCCCGAGTTGGGTGATAGACCCCAAGCAAGTGCTGGATGACTCGGCCTTGGGGGAGATAGCGGCTGCCGGAGGTGAGTTGGCGCAACTGGCGTCAGTGCTGCTCGATGTTGAGCGGCTGGATGCCGATGGTGGTGAGCTTCCTGGTCTTGAAGGCATGGATGTCGAATGCGTCTATTTTGGGGCTTACCTGAGATGGGGTGCCGATGACCCGCTGGAGCGCGTGTTCGATGATTTTATCGAGTATGCGAACAGTGTCAGCGACGGTTACACCGATCTATTCGGCGCGCAGGCGGTGCCTCTCGATTCGGAGGGGTTTGCCGCATGGCAACGTAGAACGGAATTGGGCCTGCAATTGCTTTCGGCCTTGGATAGATTGATCGGTTGTATTGCCGAGCCGGTCTGAATTTTTTCAACCCTGCGGGGGTGTTGTCACGCCCGCACGGGGTGGCGCACCTCCGCATTTTTTTGGAGGTCGCCATGACGATCAGTGTCAGCACTTTTTCAAGCAGCCAGTCATATCGGCTGAGCAGCGCCATCCTCGTGTATCAGGACGCAAGCCGCAATCCGGCTTTCGCTTCGGTTCACGATGTATCAACGGATGACGCAGACAAGCCCATCATCCAGGCGGGTGTCCCGGCAAGCAAATCGGGACTCATGTCGCTGATGAGGATTCTCGATCCCAAGGCGATGGTGCGGCCCGCTCTCAAGCCGCCCCATGTGCTCGCCGAAGGGCCGGGGTTTTTCGTCTGGTTCAGCAAGCCACAACCCAGGCAGGTCTGGTTCGACTGCCAGGAGTTGGGTGCGCGCACCGGACGTGTTCCGTGTCCGGGATTGGTATTCATCGTGACCAACAAGACGTGGAAGATATTTGCCTACAAGGGGCGGCAACGTCCCGATGCGGATACGTACTTGTTTGTCGCGCCATTCTTCAACGTCTGGAACACAGGGAACATCTGTGTGGGGAACGCCCGGTTGCCGAAAGGCGATATGGCGTATCAAAGCGAGGCATGGGAGGAAGCATTTTTCCGTTCCTACTTCACGCATCCGAACATCCATACGGCCAAGGGATTGACCCGTTACCGGGCTGGCCCTTTTGCCCTGTGGCGTGACTTGCTTGATGGCAGGTTTGCCCGGTTTCCTACGCGTTCGCTCGTACCAACGGGTAAGACGCTGATCGAGACCTTCGAGGCAGCCGTCCTGGAAGCGGAGGCGTGAATGGATACGCGCGATATTGCTTTGCAACAATCGGCGCCAGTAACCATGGTGCCTCGGTACAGTGCATTCCAGCCCATGACCGACAACGGCCACCGATTTCTGGTGACCGGTGACGGGTTGTGGCTGGAGGCGCGTCGTCCTTGGCTGTATCTGCGCACGCCTCTGGCTCGCCAGCGGAACGTGCCCATGCCTTACGGTGTCGTTACTCGTGAGCTGTCGCTTGTGTTTGGCAAGATTCCTCGTCGTCTGGTCTTCGAGTTTTTCCGTTACGCCGCAGAGCGGTGTCCGGATGAATGTGTGGGCTGGATAGTGTGGAATGCGCGAACCGGCGATATGCGATTGGAACGCCTGGAAGAACTATCCACCGGGTGCAGTCACGTTCGCTATACGCGACCGCTCCTCGATGAGGATGAACATCTGGTGGTTGATATTCACTCCCACGGTCGTTTGTCGGCATTTTTTTCGCCGGAGGATGATCGTGATGACAGGGGCGAGTTCAAGATCGCCGGCGTGGTCGGTAACTGCGATAAGGCTCGTTGTTCCACAGCCTTCCGCCTATGCGCCAACGGGCTGTTCCTGCCGCTGGCTTTCGGTGCGGAGGATACGAAGGGAGGGGATGATGGCTATACATCTACTCTCTCCTGAACTCCTCACGCGGGAAGTTCGTGTCGCAGTAATCGGCGCGGGCGGCACAGGCTCTCAGATGTTGACGGGATTGGCCCAGCTTCATACGGCCATGATCGCGCTGGGGCATCCCGGCGGTCTGGAAGTCACGGTGATGGACAGCGACCAGGTTTCGGAAGCCAATGTCGGGCGGCAGATGTTCTATCCGTCTGATGTGGGGCTTCCGAAGGCGACGGTACTCGTCAATCGCATCAACATGGCGATGGGCACCGCATGGCAAGCCGAAACGCAGCGCCTGACCGGCAACGAAAATCTGCGCACTGATCTGGTGATCGGCTGCGTGGACAATCGCAAGGCCAGAAAGGCAATCCTTGATGCTGTATCCCGTGGCGGTGGTGGCT
>JAULAW010000006.1:0-17125 GCA_032654645.1 Gallionellaceae bacterium
AAACGGATATGTGCGGCAATGGGGCAGCCGGAGCGTTTCGTGTATTTCCATCCCGCCCACCCGGAGAAGTCTACGCCCATCGACCCGATGCGTAACTGGAATCGTCGAACCGAACTTGCCAGTCGTGTCGCCGCTTTGATTCCATCCGAAACCGGCGCAGACCCGTTTGCGGCCTTTGGCTGGAAAGTGCTGAACGACATTGTGAATGGTTTGGTGGCAACGGGCGTAAGCCCCAATCTGGTTCACATGAAGCGTTATATTGAGGGTGGCGCGGACAACTTGCTGCTGAATACGTTGCGCCGTCATTTCATCGACACCGTGCCGGAATGGGAGACCCGCTCCAGCAGTTTCGTGAAAAAACATCGTGACCGGATACTGGAAGCCTATATAGAATTCTACAAGCAGACCGCCATCCACGAAGCGCAGTCGTCGGATCTGGATGGCCTGATTTCCACCTTCGAGCATAATCGCGACCACTTCCAGAAGATGGTCGCCTCGCTCATCCCGATTCTGTCCATGCTGACCTCTGAGCCGCTGGCGGCACTCCTGTCGCCGGAATTCAAGATTGGCGATCAGGAGCATGCGACCGACATGGCAAAAATCATCAACAACAACCAGGTGCTCTACCTTGGACTTGATAGCCTGGCTGATGGCACGGTCGGAAGTGCCATAGGCTCAATCATGCTGGCCGATCTGACCGCAGTGGCCGGTGACCGCTATAACTACGGGATTGACTCAAACAAGCCGGTCAATCTCTTCATCGACGAAGCCGCAGAGGTCATCAACCAACCCACCATCCAGCTCATGAACAAAGGCGGCGGTGCGCTTTTTAGAGTGACGATCTCGGCGCAGACCTTCGCGGATTTTCCTGCGCGCCTCGGCGATGAGAACAAGGCCCGCCAGGTACTCGCCAACATTAACAATCAAATCGTTCTGCGCGTGATCGATGCGGAGACGCAACAATATATTGCCGACAGTATGCCCAAGATCAAAGTCCAATCACTGAGCATCCGGTACGGCCATGGCGTTGATGCAAAAATCCAGGACGAATATCAGTCGTCTTATCAGGAATCCATGATGGCGGAAGAAGTGGAGCTGTTCCCCGCTGCGATGCTCGGCAACCTGCCTCCGCTGCATTTCCTGGCAAGGATGTCAGGCGGACGGATCATCAAAGGCAGATTACCCATCTTGAAAGCAGAATGACATGGCAAAAGACCAGAAAGAGCATGGAAGCTTTACCGCCTTATGGATGGTTCTTGTCTTGATCGTGGCAATTGGTACATGGATGCTCATTACCCCGGAACACCTGCTGAAATCACTCACAGATGAACGTGCGTTTGTAACCAAGCTGTCTGGGCAGCAAGCCGATCAGTGGATATTTGGCAAGATGATTTCGGTCAGCGCGGGTCAAATCCAGGGTGTGTCAGATGCAATCAAAGATACAGCCGCCAGCAAAGACACGCCGAGTCCGCTCAAAGAATGGATACAGAACCGGATTGTTGTAGCGTGGCTGTGGAGTTCATTGATCGTGTACCGCATCTATCTGCTCATGCTCTTCTGGTTCATCCTGATGCCATTCACCATTGCGGTGGCGATAGACGGCTACTCAACAAGGATGATCCGCACCTTCCAGTTTTCTTCTCAGTCGCCCATACGTCACAGGATAGGCGTGCTCATCTCCACGGTCGTGATGTTTGGCGTGGCAATCTGGCTGGTGCTGCCGATACCCTTACCCTCAGTCGTTGCTCCGCTGGCGATTGCATCCATCGGCTGGGCAACATGGATGTGGGTCAGCAATTTGCAGAAACGGATTTGACGGGGGGATGCTGGCCTTTACCCATATTGCAGCGGGTTGTGCATCGTCATTGCTTGTCTCGGGCGCGCTCAACGCGCAACCCTCGCAGACGATACTTGTGCTTGGCGGTGGAATCCTCGGGAGCATGATGCCGGACATCGACCACCCGCAAAGCGCATTTGGCAAACGTGTTCTGCCGCTCTCGATACCGATTGCAGCCATGTTCGGCCATCGCGGCATCACCCATAGCCTGCTCGCTGTTGCGGGCATGTCGTGGTTGATTTGGTGGTCGCTGCATCATTTGCACTGGCATCAAGGATATGCAGTGCCGGTGGTAGTAGGGGTCGCGACGGGCTACCTGTCACACCTTGTTGGCGACTGGCTAACCAACTCAGGCGTACCGTTGCTGTGGCCAAGCAACAGGCGGTTCGTATCGCCGCTCAAGTTATGCACGGGTGATCTGCGCGAGTATCTGTTGGCGTTCGGGATGTATGGCTGGTCATTGATGGAATGCTTAAGGATGCTGAAGTGAATAATTCCGACCTGGAGCAGCAGGTCGCAATCAGGTGGCCAGCCTGATACGACCTTATGTGATGGCGGTGGGTGTATGAAGGGCAATAGCGGGGCAATTGCTGCATGTAACATATAAATTGCACAATAACATTGTATGTGTTATCGTGCCTATACTACGTTACAACTCGTTTGATCATGCGCCACAAAGACATTGAACGCTACCTTCAGGATGTGCTGGGGCTGACGGCCATCGTCAAGCCTTGGGCTGGGGGCGCTGCTTTGCCGTATTTCCTGCACGACACTTACGAGTTTGCCAGCATTGAGCTTATCGGTGCGCCGTATGTATTGATGCTGGAACAGGATAAAGCAACCAGCGCAAGCAAAGTGCGCAAGCATTTGGATACGCTGGCGCAGGCAAGCGGAGCGGTGGGTATTTATGTGGCAGAGGCTTTGAGTTCCTACGACCGCAAGCGACTGGTCGGGCAGCGTGTGCCTTTCATTGTGCCCGGCAACCAGCTCTATCTGCCCGATCTGGGCATTGATCTGCGCGAGTATTTTCGTCAATGCCGCGAAACACCTGACAAGGGATTAAGCCCTGCAACGCAAGCTTTGCTGATTAGCGCGTTACTGAATCCGTGGAAAGCTGAGATGCATCCGGCTGAGTTGGGTGCTGGGTTGGGCTACACCAGCATGACTTTGTCGCGTGCGGTCAAGGAACTGGAAAATGCCGGACTCGCTTCGGTAGTGGGTGTGGGGCGCGAGCGTTGGCTGCGTTTTGAAGATAATTCACAGGCGGTTTGGCGCAAGGCGTTGCCGCTGCTGCGAGACCCGGTGAAGCAAAGCGTCTGGGCGATGCCTGATCCTAGTGTGCAGCAACAAGCACGTTTGGCTGGTGAAAGCGCGCTTGCCCATGCCACCTTGCTTGCTGAACCCTTACACCCTGTCTATGCAATCAGTAGCGAGCAATGGAAGCGCGCTCAGCAACTGGGAATGCGCGCTTTGCCATCGCCCGAACCCGGTGCTTGTCTCTGGCAGATTTGGCGTTATGACCCGAACATCTGTCCCGTTGCCGGATCAGTCGATCCATTGTCGCTTATATTAAGTTTGCGCAACGAGCGCGATGAGCGTGTGCAGCAAGCGCTGAGTGAATTTGAGAAAGGCTTGTCATGATCAAAGGGCTGGATGTTTTTCGTCGTCACTTCGAGCACTACACCGACCGGTATGTGCTGATTGGCGGTGTGGCCGCCACTCTGGCGATGGAAGAAGCGGGGCTGGATTTCCGGGCAACCAAGGATATCGATCTCGTGTTGGTGGTCGAGGCGATGGATGTCGAGTTTGGCCAGCACTTCTGGCAGTTCATCAAGGATGGGGGCTATCAGATTCGCGAGCGTAGCGAAGGCAAACCGCACTTCTATCGCTTTCAGAAGCCGACAAACCCGAGCTTTCCGGTGATGCTGGAACTGTTTTCCCGCATGCCTGACGGGCTGGCTTTGTCGGACGATGCTCACCTGACGCCAATTCCCCTTGATGAGGCGGTGTCGAGCCTGTCGGCCATTTTGCTGGATGACGACTATTACGCCTTCATCCTGGCGGGTGCTACTGCGAAGGATGGTATTTCCTGGGTGGGGCCGGATCGGCTGATTCCATTGAAGGCCAATGCATGGCTCGATCTGAGCGCAAGGCAGCAGCAGGGCGAAGCTATCGATCACAAGAATGTGCGCAAGCACATGAACGATGTCGTGCGCCTTTCCCAACTGCTTTCGCCCACAATGCGGATTGATCTGCCCATTCGGGTCGCGGAGGATTTGAACCGCTTTCTTGGCCTGATGTTGCAGGAAACGGTGGATATGAAGAGTCTGGGTTTGGAACGAACAAATCTGACGACGATTGTTGACCGCATCCGTGAAGCGTATGGGCTCGTTTGAGCTGATGTGACCAACCTTCAACCAAACTGCGTGGAATTACGAGATGGGAAGATTGTTGTGCTGATTAATGTCCGGTCAGTTCGGAACCTGATATTCGCCGAACGGTAAAGCTGGGAATTTGACCATCTACAAAGGTGCCAGGAACAGAGCGTCAGTAGAATCGCTTCGACCATCCATATCTCGGCCACGACGGCCATTGGGGTGTATCGCCACCAATGGCCGCAATGTGTAGGTTACCTGTCGTAGCCCTGGAATTCTGGCCGAATGACCGCTTGGTACTACAGGCTACTGTCGAATCTGCCCCTGAAGAAACAGCCAAGTTTCCACGCTCTAGGTCGGCAGTGCAGCGATTGCTTGTATCATGACGTCAAGCAAGTGCCGGTCACCACGCGACGTTGGTGATCGGCGGCCCCTCAAAATGCAGGTTGAACCCAACGTCTGAGGCTTAGCTGACCGCTTCCGTGTGGTCAAACCCTTAGGACTAGCGTAAAGACCTACTCGAACTTGGGGTTCGCCATAACCAGTTCACGTAGTGCGTGAGTAGTAGACAACGATATAAAGGGGAGTATATGGCATCTGCTAAGCGAGACTTTGAACGGTTCGTAGCGTGGCTGCATCTGCCAACCACCCAAGCCCCACCAGAGGTGAAGCGACTGGCGAACCTCGCCTTGTCCAACTTTGATGGGTTGTCTAAGACCGTTCGACAGCACAGCCAGCGATCCACCTACTTGGTAGATCACGCTCGCAGGGCCTTGGCCCAGATGCCCGACGGACCGCCCAATATCCAAGCTGTGGCGGCCGATGGCACCTGGCCGTGGCAACGGCTGCGGCACATGACTATCGGCCCCTTCCGAGGCTTTCGGACGCCCGAGCCCTTCGATCTGCAAAAGCGGGTCATCCTGTTCTACGGCCCCAACGGCAGCGGCAAAACCAGCTTTTGCGAAGGCCTGGAATACGGACTGTTGGGCTCGGTCGAAGAGGCCGAGACAAAACGCATCGACGGACGCACATATCTCGCCAATCTCCACGCGCGCCGCTTTGAGCCGCCGGCCCTGCGGGCGACCGACAATCAGAACCGGGAAGTCGCGGTCGACTCGAATCCTGATACATTCCGATTCTGCTTCATCGAGAAGAACCGGATTGACGCATTCTCCCGAATCGCCGCTCGACCGCCCGCTCAACGCACCGAACTAATCGCCACACTGTTCGGAATGGACAAATTCAACGAGTTCGTGGGCCACTTCAACGAGTCCATTGACCAGCAACTTGTGCTGACCGCCACCAAGCAACTCGCGCTGACCGGTAAGCGCAACGCCCTGGCTACTGACCAAGCCATGGTCAATGGTGAGGCGAAAGCACTGCTGGAGCTGGCGAACGAGGAGGCTGCCCTCGCCCTTACGCACTCTGTGGGTATGACGTATGCGGGACTCAAGGCGCTTATCGGCACAGCCGACGCGCCCGGCCGCCTGCAGCAGCTCGAAGGCACACTTAACGCCGTGCCACCAGCGGCCATAGGCCTTTCGCGCGAAAGCCTGCTGAGCGCCTTCGAGGCATCGCACCAAGGCCAAGAAGCGCTCAAAGGCATCGGCGCCAAGCTCGAGGCCCGCAGCAGTCAAGTTTCTTTCAAAGACCTCTACACAGCAGTCCTAGCTCTGCAAGCCACCGAAGGCGACCACTGCCCAGCGTGTGACACGCCGTTGGCGGACGCGAAATCCAACCCCTTCGACAAGGCCATGACCGGCTTGGCGCATTTGAAGGAGCTCGGTGAATTGCAAGAGGAGCGCAAGATCGCGCTAGGCAAAGTGGCCACCGCATCGCGTGAGCTCCGTCGGCAGCTTGCCAACCTGACCGTGTTCGTCGCGACCCATGGGGAGCAAGAGACGCCAGTGGGTCGATACCTTGTCGGCCTGGCAGCCGAGCCTAGGGGAGATTGGTGGGCGGCGGTCTATCCCACCCGTGCGCCGCATGAGAGCGGCACTGCAGCCGCCTCCGTGACGCTCGAGCAGATTTTGGCGGTCGCCGACCGCGTGGCGGTGCAAGACGCTGCCTCGCTGCTGGCCCACCAGGAGCGCCAACGCAACATCACCGAGCGTGACGGGCTCATCGCTTTCCAACTATCTGTCCAAGCCCAAGATTTGAAGCGGCAACAGCTTGTCGATGGCGTGGCAACGGCCAAGAGCAGGATCGCGGCGTTCGATGTGGGCAACGCGGCTCTCATCCGCGAAGTTGCCCAGGAAGCGCTCGACATCACGCGCGACGCTCCAATCAAGGCCGCATACGACCGCTTCCTGGCCCTGCTCCGGAACTACCGAAACCAGCTTCCTGGCACTCTGATGGAGGGTCTTAACGACGCGGCCATGAATCTCTACAACGAGTTCAACCGCAACGACTTGGAACCGGACAAACTCGCGGCGCTCCATCTGCCAGTGACCGGCGAACAGAAGATTGAAATTTCCTTCCGGGGCAACCCGCAGGTCCGCGTGGACGCCCTGCGCATCCTGAGCGAAGGACACATCCGTTGCTTGGGATTGGCAATCCTCCTCGCCAAGGGCCAAAGCATCCAAAGCCCGCTGATCGTGTTTGACGACGCGATCAACGCTATCGACCACGATCACCGCAGCGGCATCCGCGAGACGATCTTCGAGAGTGACCATTTCGCCCAAACGCAACTCATCGTCACTTGCCACAGCAACGAGTTCATCAAAGACATCCAGCAGCACTTGCCCGCCCAGCGGCGTGGCGATTGCCAGGTCTATCTGTTCCGCAGCCACACCGGCAATTACCAGCCTCGCGTGACAGGCAATGTCCCGAGCAAGAACTACGTGGTGAAGGCCAGGGCATCAAAAGACGCACTGGATAACCGGGAGGCCCTGGCGTCTTGCCGGCAGGGCCTCGAAATGCTGTCTGAGAAGGTGTGGCGCTGGCTCGCCAGCCACGATCTGGGCGTGCTGAACCTGCAGCTCGCCGGTGTCGGCACTGAGCCTGGCCTGCGCAACCTTTGCGAAGCGCTCTTCAAACGGCTAGAAGACGCAGCAACTTTCAATCACGCCAACAAGACCTTGCTGGTGGCGGCCTACGGCCAGATTCTTGGCATCCCGGCTGCCAATCTAATATGGAACAATCTGAATAAGGGCACGCACGAAGAAGCAAACCGGGATGATTTCGACGCTGCCCTTGTGGAGACTGTGGTTCAAACCCTCGAGGCGCTGGATGGCCTTGACCTTCGCGTAGGCCGGTAGCCATGTACGAGTTGCACAGACTGGGGTGGAACAGTTTTCAGCAGCTATGTCAGACGATCTGCCGCGAGGTTCTGGGGCAGACCGTCGAATCGTTCCTCGACTCAAACGACGCTGGCAAGGATGGCGCGTTTGCCGGCACCTGGACTCCTGCGCCGGGCGAAGTCTATGCAGGCCACTTCGTGATCCAGTGCAAGTTCACGGCAGATGTCGGACATAACCTAAAGCCATCAGACATCAACGAAGAGATCGAGAAGGTTCGCAAGCTCGTAGCCGCAGGTCAGTGCGACGTCTATGTGCTAATGACGAATGCCGGAGTTTCGGGGACTCAGACGGCCAAGGTTAAAGCCCTATTGGCCCAGGCCGGGGTTCAGCATGTGTTGGTTTTTGGCTCCACGTGGATTAATCAGCAGGTCAGGGAGAGGAAGAGCCTGCGCATGCATGTGCCGCGCATGTATGGGCTCGGAGACTTGAGCCAGATTCTGGATGAGCGCGCCTATGCACAAGCCCGAGCGGTGCTGGAGTCGATGCGCGAGGACCTCGCGAAGGTGGTCATCACGGCCTCCTACGGAAAAGCGGTGGAGGCCTTAAACGAACACGGATTCGTGATGCTGATTGGCGAGCCGGCGGCTGGCAAAACAACGATCGCCTCCATGTTGGCCATGGCCGCTGCCGATAAGTGGGGCTCGTCAGTGCTGAAGCTGAATGATCCCGCCAAGGTGGAAGAGCGATGGAATCCGGAGGAACCCTCGCAGTTCTTCTGGGTCGATGACGCGTTCGGCATCATGCAGTACGAATCGTCTTTGGCGCACTCGTGGAACCACATCCTGCCGCAAGTAAGGACGATGCTGCGCCAGGGAGCAAAAATCGTGATGACTTCGCGGGACTACATCTACAAGCGTGCCCGGCGTGATCTCAAAGAAGGAGCCTTCCCGCTATTCAACGAGAGCCAAGTAGTGATCGACGTTCACGACCTCTCAATTCAAGAGAGGCAGCAGATCCTCTACAACCATCTGAAGCTTGGTAGTCAGCTCCCTGCGTTCAGGGCCGAAATCAAGCCGCATCTTTCATCGGTGGCGGCACACCCGCGCTTTATTCCAGAAATCGCCAGGCGTCTTGCGGACCCAACTTTCACCAAGCGGCTCTATCTGACGGAGTATCACCTTGGTCAATTCGTGCAGAAGCGGGAGCAATTGCTGCAGGAAGTGCTCGACGGACTGGACAAGGACAGCATGGCGGCGCTAGCGCTTATCTACATGAAGAAGGACTATCTCGAAAGTCCGATTTCATTGCAGAAAACGGAAGAAGATGCGCTGCACAGGCTAGGCAGCAGCCTCGGAAAATGCATTACGGCACTGGAGTCCTTGAATGGCAGTCTCGTCCTACACCAGCAGGCGGACGGTGAGTCGGTATGGCGCTTCAAACACCCGACGATCGGCGACGCGTTCGCTTCGGCGTTGGCTCGGAGTCCGGACCTTCTGGGCATCTTCCTGCTGGGAAGCGCCACCGAGAATCTGATCGAGCAGGTAACTTGCGGCAGTGTCGGTATAGAGCAAGCGGTGATGGTGCCGAAGCCGCTCTATCCGCAGATGATCGCGCGGCTTACGGAGTTCACTGCGAGCGAGAAATACAAGTCCCAGCATCTGTCGATTTGGGGCGCGAAGTGGTCGCTGCATTCATTCCTCACTAGGCGGTGCTCGAAAGAATTTCTGACCCTCTACCTTCAGACGAACCCGGAACTGATTGACAAGGTTTGCCGTCCCGGCCTGTTGTTGAGTTCTTCTTCCGAGCTAGCCCTTGCTATGCGTTTACATGAGCTCGGGTTGCTGCCGGAAGAGAACAGGAAAATCTTTGTTCAAGCTGTGAGCGCGTATGCCATTAGTGGTGAAGACGTGTACGCGCTCGACGACGAGGACATTCGCAGCGTGTTCACAGATGCTGAATTCGATGCGCTTGTCGCAAGGGTCCGCGCAGACCTGCTGCCAAGGCTGAGCAGGGTCCGCGAAAACGAACAGGATGGATACAGGGCTGACGAACCGGCCGATGAATACATGGAACATATGTTCGAAAGTTTCAAGACGCTGAAGGATAAGTTCGGCGATGACGCGGAGGCGGTGCGGATCATTGATCGCGAGATTGATCTGGTGAAAGACTGGATCAACGACAACGACCATGTACCTCCAGATAGGGTACCGCGATCGCTCGGCACGGCCGGAACCATCGACAAGCCACATGGTACCCGGAGCATTTTCGACGATGTCGATGTCTAAGGAGCGGGTTCTAGTTTCAGCAAATGTGGCTGTAGCCTGAAGTCCCAAGCGGTCGTTCGACCAGAATTTCAGGGCGGCGACAGATGACCAGCACATTGCGGCCATTGGTGGCGACACATCCCAATGGCCTTTGTGGCCGAGGGGGAGACGGTCGGAACGCACAGTTAGAACTCGCTTACCTATCCGCCGCGAACTTTCGCTTCAGTGAAGCGAAGAAATTCTTTGCTGGGTAAAAAACCGTGCATTTATTTCGGATCGTCCCATTCTGGTGCAGGGTCTTTTTGAGCCAATTTGATGAGCAGCTTGCCTCCTCGTTCATCGTCGAACAGTTCCTGGATGAAATGGTATGTGTGATTCACCACATCAATCATCAGTTCTTTCATCTCGGCATCGTTGAGTCGCGATAATTCATTCCACGGAATTTCCCCGTAAGGCGTATGGACTACGACATCTGAATAGTCGCCGCTTCTGGAATCTGGAACTTTTCCAGCGTGTAAATCCTCCAAGATTGAATTCCGAAAACACCTCAAAGCAATGTGCTTGGCGAGTCGCTGCTGCATTTCAGGATCGGTAATAAAAACTTTAAATGGACCATCGTTATTCATTATTAGCCTTACAAGAAAATTCGCATCCAGTAGTCGATCAATGTTGATTATATTGCCTACTATCGACTATTAGTTCACAAATTTTAGGATGCCGCGAGTGTCGCTGGGGCAGGCATTTAGAGAAGCTGAAGGGTAGATTGCCGCGTGAACAATGTTTTGGACCCCCTCTCCCAAATAATCGCCGTTCACACTACTCCGTAAATTGCAATACAGATTCTGCGCATAATTGCTCAGAACCAACCTGATTTTATTGTGCCTTCCACGCAACAATTGTTGCATGGAAGATATTCGATCCCTCAAGGCGTTATTCTGGTTTTCAGTCAAGCTTGATGTGTTGTACAAGCATCTGTGCCGCCAGTACAAAGCATACATTCTGCTGATGCTTGTCTATCTCGCTTTCTCATTGCGCTTTGAGTTTGCCGTCAACATAAGCCAAAGCCTGCCGGGCGCGCTGTATCTCATAGAGAAGGGAGACCTCCCAAAACGAGGGGAGTACGTTGCATTCAACTATCAGAGCGATTTTCTGTACCCGCAAGGCACACGCTTCTTGAAGCGCGTCATGGGCACGGCGGGCGATTCTGTCGAGTCACGCGACCATAAATACTATGTAAATGGTGTATTCGTGGGCGAGGCAAAACCTGCGACCAGCACCGGGCGACCGATTCGGGAACTGGGGTTCAGTGGCGTAATCCCCGCTGGCCACTACTATGCAATGGCCGATCACCCGCTAAGTTTGGATTCCCGGTATGAAGCGGTTGGCCTGGTGTCAGCCAGCCAAGTCATCGGCAAGGCGTTCAAGCTGTTCTGATTCATGGAAACCTTGACTGATCGACTGCTGCGCAAATTCCGCTTTCTACCGAGCGCGCATGATGCCGTGCAAATCAAACAGATTGCATCTGCCAGGCGGATTGAAGACCTGCAAAGGATACCGCGCTACCCGCCATTCATGGAGGGATTGCCTGTGTATGCCCCCGCAGAACTTCTCGCCACGCAACACGAGCTCACGGGCGGAATTCACAATTTGATTGCCAACGCGGAGCTGCTGGCAACTTACTACAACCCGGCGATGTTGCGCCTTGCCGCCTTTGTTCATCTCTTGCCGGCCTCGCAAGCCCATCATCATCGCGGTGCGGGCGGCATGTTGCGCCACTCTCTCGAAGTCGGGTTATGGGCACTGCAACAAACCGAGGGCAAGCTGATACGCGGCGTGACCACGCCACAGCAACGGCGGGTGATAGAACCGCGCTGGCGGCTGGCAGTGTTCCTGGCTGGAGTCTGCCACGACCTCGGCAAAGTGGTGACCGACCTGACTGTCACCGACCGCGCGAATGCGCAAAGGTGGCGACCTTACCACCAAGGGGTCTATGACTGGGCGCTGTCGCACGACATTGAGAATTATTTTTTGCACTGGCAGGAGGGGAGAGGAAAGCACCACACCAATGTATCCAGTACCCTGATTGATGCGGTGATCGCGAAAGAGTCGTTCGACTGGATCAGCGATGGCAGTACGGACGTGGTGATCTGGCTGACGGAATCGCTCAACAGCAACCCCGGCCAAACCAACCAGATTCATGACTACGTGGTCAAGGCCGACCAGTTGAGCGTCGAGCGTGACCTGAAAACCATGGGCGTGGCGATGGCAGGCTACGAGATCGGTGTGCCGGTCGAGCGGTATCTGACCGACATCATGCGTCGTCTGGTGCGAGAGGGCGTGTGGCGCATCAACGAACCCTCCGCACGAGTATGGAATATCGACGGCGTTACCTATCTTGTCTGGCCGATGGCGGGCGAAGAAATTGCACGGCGCACCAACGATGAAGACATTCCAGGATTGCCCAAAACCCCGGATGGCATCCTCGACATGATGGTTGAGAGGGGGATTGCCTGTATGCGCGAAGGCGATGGTGATCCGTATTTCTACATCGCGCCCGACGTGCTCACTGAAAAAATACCCACCCTGAAACTGAAGTCCATCCGGCTGCGCGATCAGGCGCTCATCAGCACGATGCCAATTGCACCTGTTGCTGGCCGCGTCGTCGGCAGCAACGAAACCCATGTTGACGCAGAAAACCCAACACCTCCCCAGCACCTCTACAGCACGTCTGGGCAAGCGACCGGTACCAGCACAGAAAATCCAGCACCTCTACAGCACGTCTCCAGCACACCTGAGCCAGCAACGCCTGTCACCGCCGGGCAACTCAGCGGCAGCATGGGTGAAATGCTCAAGGTGCTGATTGAGGATTTCCGAACCGGCAAGAAAGCATTGAACGACCTTGCCGTGCGTCCCGAAGACGGCTGCCTTCGCCTCAAATGGCCACAGGCCTTTGCCGGTTATGGATTCACGCCCAAGCAAATACTGGATGGACTTACCGAGCGCGGCTGGATGGAGGCGGACAGTGAGGTCGCCAAAGTGGGTGAAGCCGAGTTCGCCAGCGGTATAGCCAAGGCCATCAGGCTTACCCAGCCGATCAGCCATCTTTTCCCGCAACGCGCAATAACCGCGCCGCAATGCGCCCCTGCCAAGACGGATTCCGCAGCCGAACCACAGCAAGAGGTAAAGACGGTTCGCCAACTTGTCGTGCCTGAGCAGCAGAATATCGTCACACCACCCAATAAGCCCAGGAAACGTCCTGCGCCAAAGCCAGGCGTGACCCATGTTGCAGCGGTCAAAGATCAATCGCCACCGCCTGTTGATCCGCCAAGCCAAATGGCCAGGCTGAATGAATTATTGCAAGCGGCCAAGATGGACGGCAAAGAGTTGACCATGGGCGACATCAATTTGCTGGTGCGGCAGAAAGTAAATCGCGCAGCAGCAAAACATCTTAAGCGAGGCATCGCACTTCCCGACATCCCGGAATTGAAAACATGAACAAAAAACAGATCAACATTTTCATTGGGCATGATCTGCACGGACAATGGTTCGCACTCTCTCCCGACATCCCCTGGCTGGCCGCAGAAGGCGAATCGTTCGCGGCTGCCCGTAATGCCGTTGCCGATATTGCGCCGGGACTGGCAGGCATGCACGGCATTGAGGAGCCGATTGAGCTGGTATGGCGTTCGATAGGTCCAGGCTCGCAAAACGAAATCTAAGATGCGCAACCATCCCTGTCTTGCAGCGTTTTGTGCTGTGGTGATCGCCACCCAGGTGGTGTTGGCTCACGCAGAAGACCTCGGTGTCATCGGCAAGACGTATGACATTGCCGAGCGCGACCTCATCGAGGTCATCAAGGACAAGTTGCGCCACATGGAAAAAACTGGCGAGCTGGCGAAACGGCAGACTGAATACAAAAACCGCGTGATGTCGGGCATCGAACATCCTGAGCCGATACCGGGCATTCAAGCCACAGAAACAGCCAATACACACTATTACGACCCTTCCATTGTCACGGACAAGGATATTGCTGACGCAACCGGCAAAGTTCTTTATCTCCGTGGTACGCGCGTTAATCCGCTCGATTACATCGGCTGGAATAAATACTTGCTGTTCGTGGATGCGCGCGATGCCAGACAGTTGGCATTCAGCAAAAGAATTACCGCCGCCTCCGACAGGCCGGTCAAGCTGGTGCTGGTAGCAGGTGCCCCGCTGGAGCTGATGCGGAAATGGAAGATGCCCGTTTATTTCGATCAGGGCGGCAAGCTGGCCCGGCGTTTCGCCATCACCCAGGTGCCCGCCATCGTCAGACAGGAAGGGAAGAGGCTGCGCATCGATGAACTACTTTACTAAAATCTTGCTCTGCATATTCGGGCTGCTGTCATGCGGACAGAATGCGCTGGCCTCTCTCGATTGCCAGGGACGATTCCCCAATCCTATTACCGACATCTGCTGGAGTTGTGTTTTTCCAATCAATTTTGGTGCGGGTGCGCTGACGCTACCTCTCTCGCTCGGGCAAGAGGACACCCCGAATCCGGGTGGTTCGCCGATCTGCCTGTGCGGCATCAATCCCGGCATCAAGATCAGCTTCTGGGAGCCGGTGCGTCACGTTGATGTGGTGAGAAAACCGTTCTGCATGTCATCGCTGGGCGGTATTGATATGAACCCCGGCTTTAACGCGCCGCACGGCACACAGGAAAAGAAGGACAACTCTGACACCAGCTCGCTCTATCAGGTGCATTGGTACATCGATCCGATATTGATACTTCTCCAGGCCGTTATAGACAGCCCCTGTCTCGAACAGCAGGTGTTCGATGTGGCCTATCTCACGGAACTCGATCCGCTCTGGAACGACGACGAAATGACCAGCATCCTCAACCCGGATTCATTCCTGTTCGGCAACCTGGTGGCCAAACTTGCCTGTGGCGCGGACTGCGTTGCGTCATCGCTCGGATTTGGCAGCAACACGCTGTTCTGGTGCGCCGGGTGCCAGGGTTCGATGTACCCGTTGAACGGGCATGTCGCCTCACATATCGGGGGCGTGCAGGCATCGAGCCTGCTGGTGTCGCGCATCATTGCCAAGATGCATCGCGAAGGGCTGATGTGGGCGGCATCGGGGAGTTCCGGCATGTGTGGATATTACCCGCAACTGCTCATGGACAAGACCAACTACAAATACCAGATGCACTTTCCGGTGGCGCAAGACAAGATTAATGGAAAGTGTTGCCAGCCGCTGGGCCGTACAACAGTCATTTGGGGAGCGGGCAAGGAAGTGCCAGGCGCTGGCGAAGACTTTGCCTACATGATCTTCCGCAAGCGCAACTGTTGTCAGGGGGCATTCTGATGGCCAACGTCTTGTCGCGTATCACCTTGGCCTGTGCGCTTGTTTTGCTGGTACAGCAAGCCAGCGCGGAAACGGAATTGGAAAGATCGAAGCGGATTCTCGGTGAAATTGACGCGCGCGTGGTTGATCAGTACCGGGTTCCGTCACCTGATTTGAGCGCATTGCCTCGACCGGCGACCACCACCGCAAACCCCGCAGACCTGGCCAGACAATTCCGCCAGCAGCCCATACAAACGAAGCCTGCAACACCCGAGATGATGATTTTCGTGTCGTTCTCGATGCCGCGAGAAAGCCTGCTGCGCATTGTTGAACAGTCGGAAAGAACCGGTGCGCGGCTGATTTTTCGTGGTTTCAATGGCGACAAGATGACCGACATGGCGGCGCGCATCGGCGCGCTGCTAGGCAAACATCGTATCGAAGCGGTCATCCATCCCCCCGCGTTTGCTCAATTCAAGGTGGATCAGGTGCCCGCGCTGGTGCTCGCTCAATCCGATGCTGGCGACCAACTGGACAGCGGTTGCGCCCAGCCGGATCGCTACGTAAAGGTCACTGGCGACGTAAGTCAGGACTACGCGCTGGAATACATCGAGCGCACGTCACCGCAATGGGCTGCGACCGCGCGCTTGTTTGGCGACAAAATCAAAGAGGGGCAGCAATGAAGGCGGGGTGCAGAAATCTTGCCATCGCTCTGTGTCTGTGTGGCACCATCCCGCTGCTGTCACACGCCGCTACACCGGCAGAGCAGGCGTTCATCGACGGCCAGGCCGCCGCGCAAAGTGCCACATCCGGTGCATCGACCAACATCACAAACGGCACGATAGCGACTACGGTCAACAGCTTCAATCCGAGCTACTACAATTACAGCGGCACCGCGCCAGAAGCGGGCTATTTCATGGGTGGCAGCGGAGACACGATTACGCCGGGGGCGGGGAAGGTGACTGCCTGTCAGACCGGCCCGGTCAACCCTAACGCCTTCCTCCAGCAAAACTGCGACGCCATTAGCTACATGGCGCGGAACCCGTCAATCCGGCCGCAGTTCATTATCACCCCCGGCGACCCGAATGTCGCGAGATCGAGAAGCATAGAAGCCAATCCTTCAACGCTGGCGGCAAACTCATTGGGGTATGCCAGCCCATCGGCAATTGGTGCATTCACGGGATGTACCAGCCGGACGGTCACTACGCCACCAACCTACACTACGGAAGTCTGCAACGAGTATCTGAATGCGGTCAGTCACATGTGTGTTGTCGGACGCACGATTGTGGTGGATGCAGATTCCAACTATCAGTGCAGCCAGACAGCAAGCAGCTACGAAACATTGAGTTGTCGGCGAGGTTCGACTGTCACGGTGGGGTTTGGCCAATGCACGCCTGGCGCATGGCTTGGGCGGGTCGCTTATGTTGATTGCGGCAGTTGCCTCGATCCTTATATGGCGATGAATGTTTATTGCGGCAGCAACGGGCAATCCTATTCGGTCGAACCCTACCGTTCCTACGATGGCGTAAATCGATTCGACTACAACACGATTGGCTATCCCTGGAATGGAAGCTATGGCCGCTTTTCGGTGGCGGTCGCACCCGGTCAGTCGGTCACCGACTACTACGTCAGCAATCTGGGCTTCGGTTGCAATCTCTACGTCTATTTCAGCGTGAACTGTGGCGCGACCACCTGTACGCCGACAATGCGCAACGTTAGCTCCGGATGCAGCTCTTCCGGGGGGACCGGCACGGGCGCGCCGCTGCAACTGCCGATGTCCAAGACGGTAAGCAACTGGACATCCAGCGAGTGTGTCACCTTGCAGCAGCGGGCACAGTAATGAAGGCGATATCGTTAGTGATCTTTTTTGCCATGGCGCTCTGTAGCCGGGCAATGGCCGCTGATTGCCGGCTGGCGAGTTCCACCTGCGTCGATACCACGGCCAGCAAAACGATTTCCGGTGTCACAGTGTTGCTGGCCGAGGTCGGCGGTTGCTGGGAATATCAGGACAACTACACCTGCATCAAACCCAACGCGGTCGATTACTGTGCTGCCTTCAGGCAAATTCCGGGGTGCTGGCAAACCAACTC
>JAULAW010000007.1:0-3664 GCA_032654645.1 Gallionellaceae bacterium
ACCCGGCTCAAACCCTACCTCGATGCCATCGGCCTGACGCTGGATGCGGATGGGAATTTCAGTCTTGATACAGGATATAGGGAGGCGGCGAATGATGGATGGTACACAGATAGGAGGGCAGCATGAAACATATAACCTTAATACGGCTGATGCAGATATTGGCGGTCGTGCTGCCGCTGAGCGCCATGGCAACCGAATCGCCTTTTTCTGCGATAGATGTCACCTTGCCTGTCCACCAGAAACCCAAATTGCACCCGGAAATCTCCGACCCCGTGCTGGGCGACCAGGCGCAGATCGTGGAATGGGCGTGGAGCCCGCAGTACGCAAAGCGTTTCAACCTGCCGGTGCAGCCGGATGGGTTGAAGGATGGCGGATTATGGTTGGTCGGGGTCAAGGTGCAACGCATCCAGAACCAGCAATGGCAGCGCTACACTTGCAATATCGTTGGGCTGATGGATAACAAGCTGCCGATACTTGCGCCACCGGGGGAGATGTACACCGTACCGGGGTATGGTTGGCAGGGAGGAATGCCTGGCATCAACATGGCAATAGTGCTCAAGGAATTCACACCCGCGCAAACCACTTGGTACAAACAACCAAAAAATGAACTGGAACAAACGCGGCCAGAGCGAAGCATTACACGGAGTTATCTGAGTTACTACCGCCAACTCCAGGATGGCCTCGCATATTTTGAAATTGAAGGTGGATGCGGTTATTTCAACGATCCGCAACTATTCCGGAATGAAATTCGTTTTCCAGCAAGGTTTATTCACGAGAACCGTACAGCGGTTTTCGAGCCTGACGCAATTCACTTCGATCTTCCTGACGGCCTGATGCGTCGAATCTATCCCTACACGCTTGATGCGGATGATTGGACATCGTGTCTGCTACATCGCATTGGCAAGAGTCCGCTAAGTACTCGTGCACTTAAATCAAAACGCTTCGGCAATACCTGTAATCCCCCGTTGAAGCACAAACCCATTAACTGAACTTGACATTTTCATTCGAGGAGAACACATCATGGCAACCAGTTCCGAATTCGCTCAACTTTCAAGCGCGGCTTATCAAAATGTCCCTGCGAACATGCAACTGCCGCAGGGTTGGTCGTTCATCATGGAATCCCAGCCGGATCCATCAGGCTATAGAGGATACGCTTTTGCACGACTCGACGCTGCGGGCAATCCTATTGAAATTGTCATCGCCAATCGTGGTACTGAGCCCACTTCTTCGTTGGACAGGGCGGCGGACTTGCAGATGATGGCGAATCAATTACCGGATCAGTATCAATACGCAAAGCAATTCTATCGTGATGTGCTTGCTGTATCTGGAGATACACCAATTGCCACCACAGGCCATTCGCTTGGTGGCACGCTTGCGCAACTGCTGGCTGCTGAATCAACACAGGCAGGCAACCCATTGCTGACCGCCGTTACCTTCAACCCCTACGGCGCAAAAGACCTGATCCCCGCCATCAACGCCCAGTACGGTTTGTCGCTTGACCCCAACGCAAGCTACAGCAACATCACAAACCACCAAACCATGCTGGACGGCGTATCCCGGCTGGGCAGCAGTTTTCCGGTTGGCAGCGGCCAGATCGGGCAGATGCAGACCCACACGGCGGCAAGTGAACTTGTGGCGGCGGCGCTGGTTATAGCCGCCAGGGGCATGAGCCCAGCAGCTTTCCCGGCAGCCTATCTGGCGGTGGAATTCTACTGGAGCCACAGCATAGACAGATTTACTGATGAAGTTTTCCCACAAGAAGCGCTGGTTGCGCAAGTTGGACATAACTTTACAGATTTTGTACGCACACTGAACGACCAGATCAATGCCATCGAGCAAGCAGGAGCCACGGCACAGGCCAATTTGCAAAATGACTTCCAGCAACTGGCAGGAACGGCAGGTCAGACGTATCAGGATACGGTCAATTCCGTATCGGCGGCGATGGAACAAATTGCCGGAGCCATGACCGCCGCAGAAAAATCCGCCGCCAAAACCTTCCTCGATTTTGCGTTCGGCCTCGGCAACACCATCAACGGCATCGAACAAACTATCGCCACCCTTTTTAATTCCGCCCAAACCTTCGTCCAGCGCTTCGGCGACCCGCTGACCCTGGACCTGAACGGCGACGGCATCCGCACCGTGCCGCTCAAGGTGCCGCCGCTGCTGTTCGACATCAACGCCAGCGGCATCAAGATCGGCACCGGCTGGATCGCGCCGGACGACGGGCTGCTGGTGCTGGACAGGAACGGCAACGGCACGGTGGATTCCGGCGCGGAACTCTTCGGCGACGCCACCCCCAAATACGATGCCGCGGGCAACCCAACCTCAGCCCGAACGGCGGACGGCTTCGCGGCGCTGGCCCAGGAAGACACCAACGCCGACGGCGTGGTCAATGCGCTGGATGCCCACTTCGCCGACCTCAAAGTCTGGCAAGACTTGAACCAAGACGGCATCAGCCAGCCCGACGAACTCACCTCGTTGGCGGATGCGGGCATCGCCAGCTTCGACACCGCCCGCACCCAGCACAGCCAGCTGCTGCCCAGCGGCAACCAGATGGCCGACATGGGCACCTACACCCGCGCCGACGGCAGCGCCGGCGCGACCGGAGCGCCCCAAGGCATGGCCGACATCAACCTCGCGCTCGACACCTTCCACCGCAGCTTCGCCGACACCATCCCGCCCACCGCCGCAGCGCGGGCCCTGCCGGACATGCAAGGCTCGGGCAAAGTGTGCGATTTGAGGGAGGCAGCGAATGATGCGGTGTTTGAGGAAAGGAGATTGGGATGAAAAAGATCAATACTGTTCTAACGGGTATTTTTTTGTTGGTGGCATCGGTCAACTGCTTTGCCGGATATGCCGAAAAAGATGGCGGTGCGAGACATCAAATTAGTAAGCAGGTAATAGCCCCCATACTGGCTGCTCACGGTATCTGTCGTGACGATGGCGATTGCGATCTTAAAAACGTTATCAAGGCCAGTTCCAGAGTGGGGTTGGAGTTTTTTATTTATGGCATAACTGACCGCAAACTCATCAATGAACTCTTGATTGCTATAACTCAAGCCAGCAATCAATACCCATCAAATTTGCAACTTTCTGTGGATGTGTTCTCGCATCCGCACTCCGAAAGAAGCATCTGGAAGCGCCCCATCGCACAACTACTTATTAAGGGAGAAAAATAATGCTTACCGTTGAAATTCGCGCAGATATCGGCAACATCACTAATATCACTGGTGTTAACAACGTCACAACGAACATCATTCCTCATACTTATATGGTAGTCACTGGGGCAGATGGAGCGGTAACGACAGTTGGCTTCAAGCCGCTTAACGAGGGCAGCATACTTAGTCCTGGACAGGTAGCTGATGATACTGGACACCCCTTCGATGCTACATCCGGGCAAATTCAGATTACAGACCAGCAATATCGCGATTTGATGGCCTACATTGAGCGCATGAAAATCAACCCACCCGTGTATGACATTATTGGTGGTGAGCAGTGTGCTTCGTGGGCAGTAAATGGATTGCGTGAAGCGGGAATTATTTCAGGGGCAGCCGCACCGCAAGGGATAGCACTCTACGACTCGCTCGTATGGAATCCCTATTTGCAGGCTGTCGGATTCGAAATCGCCGGTCTTTTCAACGCCGCCCAAACCTTCGTCCAGCGC
>JAULAW010000008.1:0-9593 GCA_032654645.1 Gallionellaceae bacterium
ATCTGTCAGTGAAGCACCTTGCTAATATTAACTGACCCTTACCCGAAAGAATCTGTCAAACCCCTGTGATTGAGGAGATGTTGTGTTTAGATAGTGATTTGGATGAATTGCTTCTGTTGTGCCCAGGTGTGAATTGTCATTATGCTGAAAGCCAGGTCAACATGGCGACTGGCAACATGTACTTTCAGGCACAGGATGTTCATATCAAGGGCCGAGGAGGTCTTGATTTTAGTTTTAGCCGATCCTACAACAGCCTCGGCATCAAGGATGGGCCGCTCGGCTTTGGCTGGACGCACAACTACAACCAATATCTGCTTTTTCTTGACTTGAACAGCAGCGGAACCATGGATGGCCTCACCTCTTCCGCCATCTGGTTTGACAGCACCTCCGCCATTCGACAGTTTGAGATACAGGGAACAACGGCGGGCGTGCCGCTGGGCAGCAGCTTTCAGGCTCCCGCGAGTATCTATTACCAGATGACACGCACCAGCAGCGGCACCTACACGATCACTGATAAAAGCGGCATGACCTACACTTTCGAATCGGTTGCCGGGACGGTTGGACAGAAAGCGAATTTAACCAAAATTACCGACCGCAATGGTAACGCGATGACGTTAAGTTACACCGGCACTCAACTGACCGCTGTCACTGATGGTATTAATCGCAGCCTTGGCTTCAGCTACAACAGCGATGGCCGCATCACGGAAGTTCGCGACTGGTCCGGGAGGCAATACCGTTATGAGTACGACACTGTCGGCAACCTGGTAACCTATCTCGATCCGCTTGCCATCAAGGGCACGCAACCGCCAACCCGATACCAGTACTATACAGATGGCAGCATCGATTCTCTGGGACACCTGTCGCCGCGCAACCATGCGATGAAAAGCCAAATCAGGCCAGGCGGGATCAGCCAGACATTCGAGTACTTCATGAATGGCCAGGTGTTCAAGGTGTACAACGCATTAGGCGAGACCAACACCTACGCTTACAACCCTTTCCGGCGCGAGACGGTGATGACGAACACCCGTGGATTTGTCCGCCATTACCAGTTCGATCCGAATGGCATGCCGATCAGCATCACTCTGGAGAACAGCGCAGTTCAAAACAACTCCTACGACTGTGCCCAGCCCGGCACAAGCAATTGCGCCAATCCATTCAACCAAACCAGCGCTCAAGATGCGGCGGGAGTCACATCAACGTTTGCCTACGATGCTCAGGGCAACGTGATCTTGCGCGCCAAGCCTACAGGCAGCCAGAACTACAGCTACTTCAATGCTTACGGAATGCCGGGGGTGACCACAGACGGCAACGGTATCTACACCTTGTTCAAGTATGACGCCAAGGGCAATACCCTGGAAAAGATCATTCTCATGACGGGTTATGGCCCGGGTATCAACCCGGCAACCTATGTACCGGTTGCTGCTCAGGTTGCACAATGGACAATCAACACCTATGACATTTACGGCAATTTGAAGACGGCACTGCGTGTCAAAAACGCCTCCACCAAGGCGGGGCAGAAAACAACCTATACCTACGATGCGTCGGGGCTCAATCTGACCACGGTCGCACGCGCCGGTGTGCTGGGCACGGGTGTCAGCGGCACCCAGACGGCCAGTTTTACCTACGACACGCTGGGCCGGATGTTGACGGGCATAGACGATGATTGGTACGCCATCCAGAAGAGCTATGATGAACTCGACCGGATCGTGAAAGCTACCGACAAGGTCGGCAATCTGCGCCATTACGCCTACGACGGCAACGGCAACCTTGTCAACGTGCAGGTCAGCATAGGCGGGATTGTCGCCGACAACCGTTCCTACACCTATGATCTTGCAGGCCGCAAGACAATGGAAACCGACAATGGCGGCTACAGCAGCCATTTTGCCTATGATGCCGCCGGGAATCTCATCAAGAAGACCGACCCGGACGGTCATATCATCTCGTATGAATACAACGAGGCCAACCATTTGATTCGCGCTTTTGATGCAAAAGGCAATGCCACCACCTACAAGCGCGACTTGGCTGGAAGGCCGCTACAGATTACCAATCCAAACGGAATTTCGGATTTTTTCCGCTATGGATTTAATGGCAAGCTCGGGTTCAAGGGCCTGGCTGACGGAGAGACGACTGAGTACTACTACGATGCCAACGACAATCTCAATTGGAGTGTGGGATGGTCCTCCAATTGGGTTACCGCAAACGACCAGATGCCGAAGATGACCAACACCGAGTACGACGAACTCAACCGCCCGATCCGCATCGTCGGGCCGGCGGTTGATGATCCGGTGAATGGCCGCGTTCATCCGGTCACGCTCAACACGTATGATCTGCTGGGCAACCTGACTCAGGTCAGGATGGGGCGCTCCCCCGATCCGGTACCGTATCCCCCGCTCGATGTCGTCACCACACAATTTACCTACACCTGGGACGACTTCGGCCGCCGCCTCACGAAAAAAGATGCGCTCAACAAAAGTTGGACTTACAAGTACGACACCTACGGCAACCTCACCCAGAGCACCGACGCGCTTGCCCAATCGCTGTTCTACACATGGGGCTATGGGCACCAGCTCTCCTGCGTAACGAAAGCGGCGGCAAACGCCACCTGCGCCGCCAACACCAACCTCCTCAAGAAATACACCCGTGACGGTATTGGGCAGGTAACGCAGGCCTACACCCCGGGCGTGACTTATACCTATACCTACGCCACCACCCATCGCATCAACACGGTCCTCGACAACCGTGGGAGCAAAACCCTCACCTATAGCTGGAGCGATGGCGGGCGGTTGAACCGGCTGGCCCTGAGCGACGGCCAGGTCGTCAACTACCAGTATGATCCCTTGGGGCGGCTGAGCGGGGTTTACGCCCCCAACGGAGATTACATCTCGCTGGCCTGGGACGCCGGTGGCCGCCTCGCCGAAAAATGGTTCCCCAACGGCATCAACACCCAGTTCGGCTACAACCCGGACGGCACGCTCAGCCGGGTCAAGAACCGGCGCGGCTACACGGACGCCGATCTGGTCAGCCAGCACGATTATCTCTACGACGGATTCAGGAACCGCATCCAGCATGCCGAAACCATCAATGGCGTCACCGACATCACCGACTACGTTTACGACGACCTGATGCGTCTGGTTACCTCCACGGCGGGCGGGGTGACGAACGCATACCAGTACGACATCCTCAACAACCGCACGGCGGTGCTGACCACCGACGCGCTGGGGGCGACCACATCGGTTTATTCGATCTTTGACGCGGCCAACCAGAACACCGAACTGAGGGGCGGCAGCGCCACAGGCCCACTGGTCGGCGGCATGGTTTACGACGCCAACGGCAACCTCGCCAAGCAATGCGTCGGCGGCGTGGTCACCCGGACCGCCACCGCCTGCACCGGCGCCACGGTGACCGCGGCGGCCTACGACTTCCTCGGGCGCACCGCGCAGATCACCAAAACCGGGCAGCCGGCGCAGAGCTACGACTACGACGACCAGAACCGGCGCATCCGCAAGACGGCGGGCGCGGTGGTGAACAATTACCTGTATCAGGGAGAAGACATCCTCGCCGAATACGCCAACGGCTGGGCGGCGGCCACGGGTTTCATCACGCATGGGGCGACGACGGATGTGCCGCTGACATGGCAACCTCCGGCGAACGACCCGACAGGGCCGCGCTACTTCCATCAGGACGGGCTGGGTTCCATCGTCGCCATGTCCACCACTGCGGGCACCACGGACACGGAACGCTTTGATGCCTGGGGAGCAAAGCTGCTCGGCAGCGGGGCGATCCCGATTTACGGCTACACCGGGCGGGAACAGGACGGCACGCCGACCACGGGAACCGGGTTCATCTACTATCGGGCGAGGTATTACGACCCGGCGAACGGGCGGTTCACGCAGCGGGACCCGATCGAGTTGAAGGGCGGCATTAACCTGTACACCTATGTTAATGGCAACCCGGTCAATATAACCGATCCAACAGGGCTCGCTGGAGCTACTGATTGCACCTACTATAAGGAGCAGTGCCTAGCTAGCCGCAATATCTTTGGCTACTACTGCACTTTAGCTCAGGCAGTGTGCTCATTGTTTCCGGAGGTCGGGAACTGGACTTCGTGTGTGCGGCAGTGTCTCCAAAATGCCGACAAGGTAGTCTGCCAGCCGACGAGTAGTAGTGATTGCGGTTTTACATCCTGCACAATAGGTGCTCATATTGATTGCTGGACGAGTTGTAATTACTAATCCGCCGCCTGCTTTGCCGAGATGAATAACGATAATCGACCAAATAGGCTTACCGCGCAGGATTGGTTCTGGATTGTATTTGTCGCAATTGTTGCGTCCGTTACCACGTTTGGAAGTTTCGTCATCTTTCTTCCGGCATACATTGCAGCTGTGCTTGTGGGCTACCTAGTTGCTAGGCGATTTCCTTCTGCTTTTGACAGAGCTAAGCGAACTATCTTCGTTCTTAAAGTTCTTGCTGTGGTGCTTCCAACTTTCGCGATATTCTTTTTTGTAGAACTTTTGTTGTTGCCCTTTATATACGACTAACTAACCCACGTAAGGTGCACACCGGGCGACAATAAGCCTGTCCTGAGCGCAACCAAAGAGCGAAGCGCATTGTGCCGGATGTTAACGATGAACAAAACTCTCACGACAAAAATGCACCGCTTCCCCAACGGCATCAACACCCAGTTCAGCTACAACGCCGACGGCACGCTCAGCCGGGTCAAGAACCGGCGCGGCTACACGGACGCCGACCTGGTCAGCCAGCATGACTATCTCTACGACGGCTTCAGGAACCGCATCCGGCATGCCGAAACCATCAATGGCGCCTCCGACGCCACCGACTATGTTTACGACGACCTGATGCGGCTGGTTTCCTCCACGGCGGGCGGCGTGACGAACGCGTACCAGTACGACACCCTCAACAACCGCACGGCGGTGCTGACCACCGACGCGCAGGGGGCGACCACATCGGTATATTCGATCTTTGACGCGGCCAACCAGAACACCGAACTGAGGAGCGGCAGCGCCACCGGCGCACTGGTCGGCGGCATGGTCTACGACGCCAACGGCAACCTCACCCAGCAATGCACTGGCGGCACGGTCACCCGGACCGCCACCGCCTGCACCGGCGCCACGGTGACCGCGACGGCCTACGACTTCCTCGGGCGCACCGCGCAGATCACCAAAACCGGGCAGCCGGCGCAGAGCTACGACTACGACGACCAGAACCGGCGCATCCGCAAGACGGCGGGCGCGGTGGTGAACAATTACCTGTATCAGGGAGAAGACATCCTCGCCGAATACGCCAACGGCTGGGCGGCGGCCACGGGTTTCATCACGCATGGGGCGACGACGGATGTGCCGCTGACATGGCAACCTCCGGCGAACGACCCGACAGGGCCGCGCTACTTCCATCAGGACGGGCTGGGTTCCATCGTCGCCATGTCCACCACTGCGGGCACCACGGACACGGAACGCTTTGATGCCTGGGGAGCAAAGCTGCTCGGCAGCGGGGCGATCCCGATTTACGGCTACACCGGGCGGGAACAGGACGGCACGCCGACCACGGGAACCGGGTTCATCTACTATCGGGCGAGGTATTACGACCCGGCGAACGGCAGGTTCACGCAGCGGGACCCGATCGAGTTGAAGGGCGGGATTAACCTGTATGCGTATGTCGGGGGGAATCCGGTTTCGAAGACTGATCCGACGGGACTAGTTGAATGGAGCGGTACTGTATATACAGCGGCGGCACTCCATAATGGCGAATCAAGATTTAATCTGGAATCTGAGTGTGTGGGAGGGCGTAAAGTTCATACCGTTATTCGAGTTACTTGGGCAGGTGTAGGAGAAGGGGGTAGTGTTACATGGTCCGCTGCGGGATTTACTGATAATCTCACAATCCCTACTGCGTCTGTATTCGCAGGAGCAGCAGTGACTGCTGGGGCTACCCTTGCGGTAGGCGGAGGGTACGATGTTTCAATTACCCGACTTGGTGGCGCAACAGCATCAATAGGCATGAACGCGGTGTTGGGTTTGGGTGTTTCTCTTGGCGCTTCAGCCGGGTCTTCAAGAGTTGAAAGTGAATATTCAACTTCCTGCGTGTGTTCGAAGTGACTGTCAGATTGAATGGCGGACGATACATACAGAGCATTTCCATGAGCAATTCTGAAACTTCAATTCAACCACCTCGGTCATCGTTCATTACGATGATTGCATAGATAAAGCGGTGTAAAACGACATGATTAGAGCAACGATATTATTCCTGCTGCTTACTTCAACTGCGCTTGCAAGTGATAACAATTATTGGACGATTGAGATTCCAGCAATATTGGGGGCAACAAACGTATCGCGTGAGAGAGATGAAAGGCTTTACGTTATCTCATCATCATACGGGGTGGTGTTGGAAGACACCCAGAAAATATATGCTTTTTATAATGACTTTTTTGAAAAGCTTGATTGGAAAAATCCAATGGAGAGCCTTTCACGTTCAAAGAACGAACGTCATGAAAGGTGGAATTCATATAGATCGTCTGTAAATTCTAAAGGGTTACCAGAATCGTCCTATTCGAGCATGTGGAAAGCGAAAAATTTTCCCGCAAGGGGTACTGTTAACTTAACACTCACAGGCTTTAAAGACGGGAAGTTCAACGCAAAAGTAAATGTGTCGCTTGCACCGGAAATTGATACATCTCCTCTTTTTCAGATATCGGAAATTATGATGAGAGACCCCAAGAATTTTTTCATACTGTATTCTGCTTTTGGTGGAAATCCGCTTGAAATAGATAAGATCAATCCAAGACCGTCGAAAGAGTATAAGAACAATGAGACGGTTAAGGAATATTATGGACTTGTCGAAACAATCTTTAAGCAATATCGTGAGTTTGGCGACAAATATATTCGGCGGTAATATGTATGCGTATGTCGCGGGGAATCCGGTTAATTGGGTTGATCCGATGGGATTTTTGCCTAGAGGCGTTATATTGGACGGAATATTGCAGCAAATCCCAGACTCCCTGTGTGATTATTGGCCAGCACTGTGCCTTGAGAACAGCTTTATTTGTGTCGAAGCAAGTTGCACTGGCTATACCATAGATAATTGTACGGGTATGCGGGAATCCTATACTTATAAAGTAACCGCTTGGCTTCCAGCCCACCCAACTGTAAAAGAAGTAGAACAGTCAGGCTGCACGTGTACGCGGAGAGCGTATTACGCGAAGTAGACGAGGTCTGTTATGAATTCAAAAACAAAGTTGATTCTTATTGGAATAGCATCTGTGGTGTTTTCTGGAATCATTTTTGTTGCAGGGGTGGCTGTTGGGTTGAAGCACGAAACTGTACAAGTTGAACGCGAACTAAACAGTACGCAAGCAATGCTTGCTTTCAATCGTATTCTTCTCGAACGAAAGCTCTACTTGTTGTTATCGAAAGGGTGTGAGGCTGAAACGTTGAGGGCAATTGATATTGGGATAGATCAGGATACCGAGTTACTTGCAACTTTGTTTAAGGAGAAGCTGAATCCTTGGATTAGTAAATACATAACTGACCGAGACCCAGACTTATTGCCTTCCCTAAATAAATTCAAAAGCAAATATGGTAACTCTTGGGTAGAGAAAGACTGCTCTCAAACCAATGGGGCAAAGACAGCATCGCGTTAGTTTTTTCCAGAAAACGGCGGGGCCAAGTCTAGCCACCAAGTCTAGCCATTGTTGCATCACAAACTGTTGCGAGGTAACTTATGGCCCGCATGATCGAGAAGTGGTTCCCCAACGGCATCAACACCCAGTTCAGCTACAACGCCGACGGCACGCTCAGCCGGGTCAAAAACCGTCGCGGCTACACGGACGCCGACCTGGTCAGCCAGCACGATTACCTCTACGACGGCTTCGGGAACCGCATCCAGCATGCCGAAACCATCAATGGCGTCTATGACGTCACCGACTACGTTTACGACGACCTGATGCGGCTGGTTTCTTCCACGGCGGGCGGCGTGACGAACGCGTACCAGTACGACATCCTCAACAACCGCACGGCGGTGCTGACCACCGACGCGCAGGGGGCGACCACATCGGTTTATTCGATCTTTGACGCGGCCAATCAGAAAACAGAGCTGAGGGGCGGCAGCGCCACCGGCACACTGGCAGGCGGCATGGTGTACGACGCCAACGGCAACCTCACCCAGCAATGCACCGGCGGCACGGTCACCCGGAGCGCCACCGCCTGCACCGGCGCCACGGTGACCGCGGCGGCCTACGACTTCCTCGGGCGCACCGCGCAGATCACCAAAACCGGGCAGCCGGCGCAGAGCTACGACTACGACGACCAGAACCGGCGCATCCGCAAGACGGTGGGCACGGTGGTGAACAATTACCTGTATCAGGGAGAAGACATCCTCGCCGAATACGCCAACGGCTGGGCGGCGGCCACCGGCTTCATCACCCACGGGCGGCGACGGACGCGCCGCTGGCCTGGCAGCCCGCCGCGAGCGACCCGATCGGGCCGCGCTATTTCCACCAGGACGGGCTGGGGTCCATCGTCGCCATGTCCACCGCCACCGGCACCACGGACATGGAACGCTTCGATGCCTGGGGCGCAAAGCTGGTCGGCAGCGGGGCGATCCCGATCTACGGCTACACCGGGCGGGAACAGGACGGCACGCCGACCACGGGAACCGGGTTCATCTACTATCGGGCGAGGTATTACGACCCGGCGAACGGCAGGTTCACGCAGCGGGACCCGATCGAGTTGAAGGGCGGGATTAACCTGTACACCTATGTCGGGGGGAATCCGGTCAATATAGTGGATCCGACGGGGCTTAATCCGGACATGGGTGGTGGAACTAGCGGCTGCGAGCTTTATGCCAAGAGATGTGCTGAAAGCGGAGGAACTAGTTTTTATTACTGCACCATGGCAGAAACGGTATGCAGCATCTCCGTACCAATACCTTGGTGGAGTTGTGTGAGGAAGTGTTTACAGGATTTTGATTCGGCGTGCAGCAGATGCTCGGGGGGTTCTGCCAATTTTTTGTGCATTAAAGATTCACATCTCCACTGCTGGGGAAATTGTCCTTTGTTTTAGCTGATGTGTCTGGGCAATGGAAGTATTTTTGGGAAATGCAAAAGTGGAACTGTACTGTAACAGTGGCGGGCTGATGGGGTACATATGTGGATAATTCTGTTGTTTCCCGCGTTGATCCTGGTGCCTTTTCTTGCCTACCGGTTTGCCCGCCGCAAAGTGCCGCGCAATGTATTTGGCATTACTGGTGCCGCGTTTGGAGCAATAGTTTCTCCGTTAAGCACAGGGCTATATTCGTGGTTTTTTCTCTCACCATTTCTGGTTCTCCCTGGGATCATGGGTCTAGTGTTAGAGTTTATTCATGGGCCGCCCGGGTTTTACTTGGGTATATATTTGGGACTGGTTCGAGGAGTCGAGGTTGCATCACATCCCGCACAGAAGGTAATCATTGAAGCAATTAATGCTGTCGTTTGGGGACTCTGTTATGGGATGCTTGGGTATGCGGTGGACTATGTTCGCAACAGGAAACGTGGTGTTCCACACGAATAGAGAACGTTGGATATTGTGCCCAACTCTTACCGA
>JAULAW010000009.1:0-1142 GCA_032654645.1 Gallionellaceae bacterium
TGTTCAGTCGCGCTGTGGGGAGGGAGGGAGGGATGCTGCAAACAAATAACACTGGCGTGTGCTCGCAGTGCCTCAGCCACACTGGGTCTGCCCCCGCTCACGGCGCGTGTAGCCTCCCTGCCCACACTGCTCAGGCTCTAGGTTGTTCCGCCGGGAACAATCCGAGGCTGGCCCTGGGCTGCATGCACCTCCCAGGTCCAAGCCGCTCAGGTTCAGGCACTCGGGTAGTCCTCAGAGGCGCAGACTCAGTTGGGCCTGCGTTTTGTGCTCTTCCCAGGTCCGAGCAGCTCAGGTGATGAGGTGTTTGGCGAGCGCCAATGCTGCGACTTATCGCCTCCCCGCCACTCGGTTATCTGGGTGTAAAACCGGCGCACCTTCTCAGGCAGATGTTGACCGTCCAGACCCCCAAGAAGTTTTAGTTAGCAAAGAAGCCTGCTTACAGTTTTATAGATAATGTCTCTCTGGGGCTGCGATTGCCCCCTTCCGGCTCTGGCTGCCTGTCACCGGAGGGGGAAGGTCTGCAGCCGGCTATCTCTGTTCAGTCCTTTGTTCCGTGCGCGGGCCTGGCGGTGTCTTAGGTTAGGGCTGGCTTTTCGCGTGGTAGATATCCCACAGTCTGGTTTGCTAGCCCAAATTATTTCGCTCAGATAGCGCTCAGGGTATTCAGGCCAGATTCTTACTCTAAGCGATGCAGCCCGCGCCGCGCCTCCCTGCCCAGCCCCCGCTTGCTAATGGCGGATGCAGGCGTCTGCGCTGCTTCTCCGCTGGGGGAGTTACCGTAGGGCTCGCAATCTGCGAGTTTTAATTGTTTATTTATTTTTTCTCCCTGTTATGTTGCCCTCTGTGCTTCCAAAGCTCGGCACAGATTCGGCAGTGAGAAGGTTTCCTGGTGTTTGGAAACTTCTCTCTTTTTAAGACTCCCTTCCCGGGACGGAACTCCGTCCCTCCCTCTTTTGTCTCTTTTTTTGTCTTTTATATTTTTTCCTACCTCCTTTCGAAGAGTTGGGTTGCTTTTCTGGGTGCCTGATGTCCTCTGCCGGCATTCAGAAGTTGTTTTGTGGAATTTACTCGACGTTTAAATGCTCTTTTGATGAATTTGTGGGGGAGAAAGTGTTCTCCCCGTCCTACTCCTCCGCCATCTT
>JAULAW010000010.1:0-362823 GCA_032654645.1 Gallionellaceae bacterium
CTCTTCGAGTCTGCCTTGTCAACGCGCCTCATGGCTCCATCAAGTTGCGCGAAACGTGCTTCGACTGCGCGTCGTTGCTCCTCAAGTACGCCGATACGGTCGCTCAACCCCATATCCCTGAGCTTTGCACTCTGGTGGTCGAACTGACGAAGCACCTCGTCTCTGGTAAACCGTAATTCCACAGCCTTTGTGGCGAGTACCGATTTCATGCGCGAGCTGGCTTCACCGCGTTTGCGCTTACCGCGTTTATCTGATTCTTGCTCTTCCTTGACTTCGCCTTCGACAAATTTAACATCGGTCTCCATTTTGAATGCCACATGCGAAGGTGAGCCGGTATCTGTTATTCTGTGCACGCTATCAATGACATCCTTCTTGATCGGCGCAGGATCAATTCGCTCAGCACGAGAACTCGTCTGGATTGTGAATCCAATGACGGACACGAACAACAACGCACTGAGTTTAGAAATCGAGTACATTTTTTTCCCCTGATTTGTATTCTATTTTTGTTCAAGCTCGCTGACGAGGTACAGTCAAAGATACTGACTAATCATTCAGGAATTGAAAAACCGCTCGCTCCAGCGGGCTGGAAATTACCGTAATGGTTCCCCATACGCTAACCTGCGTCATGTTTGCGTCGGTTACGGCATAGTCGAAATCATAAACACCTCGCGCAGAAGTATTTCCACTGATTGTACCGGCTGCCGGGTCAATGCTTAGCCCTGGAGGCAAACTGCCACTGGTGATGCTCCAGCTATAGGGAGGCATCCCGCCACTGGCTGTCAATGCTTTTGTATAACGGGCAAAACGGGGCGTACTTTCGGTAAGCGTGTTGTCAATTGTGAGTCCCGCAGTGGTGGAACCGCCGCCTAAAACACCGCCTGGAATAACTACCTTGTTGTCCCACACGAATGGATTCCGTCCGATCAACAGTTCGACAGCGTTTGGAATTGCATCCTGATCGATGTCTGTCAAAAGAACGGGCGGGGTAGGAAAAACACTCATCACCAAAGAAGTAAGATAAGCATCGTTGCCCCAGCTTCCCTTCGCGGATGTGGCGCTTGTATCTTGCTGTGCTACAAGGTAGTTGAGGGCATTGATGGCATCCGTGTCAGCCGGGGAACGCAAAGTAGAAATAGCTGAGTAGGCCATCGCCGTCTCAGCGACGGTGGAAATCCCGTTGAGCCCAAAACCGCCATCAACATTACGCTTGCTCAGGATGAAACTTAGTCCATCGGCAATGCCATTAAGAATGCTCCTGGTGGTGCCGCAGACCACCGCCGCTGAACCCTGCACGACATTGGCATTATTGATTGCCTCCAACTCCAGTATGTTGTAGACAGTCGGCAGGATTTCAGTCGTCCCTAATGCTGGTTCAACGCCGGCAGAAGTGCCAGCGGCAGAACCCGAATATGACCATCCGCCATCGGCGTGCTGACCGTAAAGCATTCCACAATAAACCGAATTTTTCAGCCCCCATGAGTAACCCAGAAAGAAAGTGGTGTAGCCCAACACCCGCGCAGCAGTGAGCGCTAATGCGGTGTCTGGGTAGCTGGTGTAATAATCGGCATAAGCACCCCAGCCATAGGCTTCATTTCTATTATCTTGAAGGGTAAGCCATTGGCCTGTGTAAATGAGATTTTCGAACCCGGCAGCTTTCAATTCAATCATACGTCGAGCTATCGAATCCGTGCTAAGAGCACTTGTGTTCGCCAGCCAGGAGATACCATTAGCATAGGGGTAGGCCGATGGGTTGATAAGCGCTTTGCGAAACGACGCCAGGGATTGGGTGGTGATGACAACATGAGGCTGTCCAGCGGCGCCCCAATTGCCATTGGGGTTCTGGTTAAGTATTAACCAAGCCAAGCCGCCAATACGGGCATCATCTACAGTTTGTGCTTGGGCGACACCCGCAACCGTAGTCAGTGATAGTGCAAAATACCAAATGATTGAATGAATAAATGCCGCCAGCCTACGGACACATAAGGAATATGGACGTACAAATGATAGACGAGTCACTAACCTCTCCCCTTTTTTCTTATTGCTTTTGTTCTTCTCGTTGTTTGCGTTGAACCCATTTACTGGAATAGACTTTGTCGCATGTCCATGATATTGTCAACTTTAAAATTGTGGATATTCGAAAAAACTATTTTGAAAACCATCGTTGCCTAACCATCATAATCCTTGATGGTGCTATATTAATTATTGGGAGAAATGCATGAATCCAAATATCTGTCGCATCGGTTTTACTGCTGCTCTGCTTGCAATGCTCGCCTCACCCTCATATGCCGCTGTCAATTGCCCAGGGACAGTGAATAATCACTACATTGACAGCACCGGAAACGCGTTTGTCACCCACAGCGTTGTTGGAACAGTGCAAATATGCAATGTCAACATTGATTGGAAAGCCATAACCCCGACTCAATGCTTTGCTTGGCTCGCGCTGGTAAAACAGGGAGTCAGCAAGCCAGCATCCATGGTATTCAATTACTCCACAACTGCTTGTACGGGGATGCCACAACTTGGAGCTGCCCCCGCTCCACTCTACATCCAATTAAATACACTCTGAGAATCATCCTGAGCGTTTTGATCTAGTCCACGCATATATAAACGTGGACTTGAGCGTTGTATTTATCTGTTGCATAAGGGTATGAAACGGCAATCGCCGTCACCCTCCCTCCGAACCCGGTGTGCGGTTTTCCCGCGACTGGCTCTCCAGCCAGTTGTTTCCTCATTTGGATTGGCGCGCTAATCCGTGAGCTTCGGACATCGTGAACAGCCCAAGATCGGCGAAGAAGATATTTGGTCATTGTTTGTGATCGCGTAGGTATCGTCCTGGATCCAGTCGGTGCTTTTGCCGTCGTAGCATCGCCCGCAAACGACGATGCACAAATCCGTCGATCGACGAGAAGGTGAATCGGTGGGCATGTTTGAAGTAGCCGTACCAGCCTTTCAGAATCGGGTTAAGCGACGCAATCACGTAATTGACGGAGTTACAACACGTTACGCTTCGACTTAGCGCGAATTTTATCCTGCAAGGACATCAGACTTTTCTTGCGTACCCACGCTGCCCTGCTTCAAACCTGTAAGCCAACACAAATAATAAGCGCTGCGCACATCGAGACACGGACTGCATGCAATCTAAAATTCCAGCAGAGTTACGATACTCACTTCATGAAAACATGACTCCTCTTGGCAAAGAGATTTGTGTGGGAATAATCCCAAAGTGCAATATTTGTCCTATTGCAATTTACTACCCACGCATTGGAGCAAATCGAACAGTCGTTAACCAAAAAAATGATGACCGGCAACTACAAAATCCGTAGCGCCCGCAAGAAATCATTCACCGACGTTACGATGCCGGTGTCATGTTCGCTAGATGGTGTTCTCAAGTTCGACTGCGTGGAGTCGCCATACTGCGTCTACAGCGAACTGGTCGCGTTGCGTCTGGACCCAAAACATTTCTAATGAATTATTTGGGTGAAATCGGGGGCGATTTACAGTCACAATAATGGGCAAGAAGAAAACCGTGTTAGATAATGTTAATTCTGGGCAACATGCTTTGCAGTGGCGAACTGTGAGTTTTTGTGGTGAGCATCAATGAGACTCAATGTTCAAGTTGGAGAGAATATCCATCCGGTGTCGTCGGTCTTTTCCACGCCACAGATAAATAATTCGTCGGCGGGGTTGCCGCTGAACTTCTCTCCCTCATCCGTGAAGCGGCTTCGTGCCTAAGGTCATGGAAGCGCAGCCCGACAAAACCAGCATTTTTAGCTGCTTTGGTGAAGGCTCGACTGAGTCCATCGGCACTGGTTATGTGGCCGACTTGAAAAAGTTTCGCCATCTTGATTGTTGAAGATGGAAGGCTTTTGAATAACGCAACCGCCCTGTCTGTTAAGGGTACAACACGCTCTTTACCTCCAGATTTAACTCACTGAATTATAATGTTGCATCAACGGACTTAAAATCCGTCGCTTGGGTAAAACCAGCGTACCGGTTCGATTCCGGTTCCGGGCACCAGACATGCGGTTTTCAGAGCATTTGACACCTTCAAACCGCAAAGCTCATTTTCTACAAAAATGAGCCTTTTTCTACAATTCGTCATTTCAGCGGAAAGACTTTGTCACCTTTTCGATCACGCGTGTAACGTTCCGTCATGCTTCTTCCCTTGTGTCCAAGCAACCTTTGAGCATGTGCCAAATCCCCGGTATCGGTTGCCGACTTGGCACGGATATCGCGGAATTGAAAATCCACGGCAGCTTCCTGTCGAGCCTTATCAAATCGGGCACGTAAAGCACCATAGGAAAGACGCTGACCATTCCCATCCTGGAGCAGGGCATCACACCTATCAGAAAAAGTTTGACGGCCCTGGATACGCTGTATGAGGTCTTTGAGCTCACCTGTAAGGGAATTGAGGAAAGTATTGATAACACCAAAAGTCGTAGCGCCATTCGGGTCATTGGCAGCAGCAGGCTGTTTGGCGCGCTTGAATTCGATGACACTGCCAATGGTATTGTTGAGGTTGCCATTGTATTGAGCGGGAGCAATGGCCCACAATAAGGACGGCCAGGCCAGAAGGAAAGCAAGCAAAAAGAATTTTTTCACTTCAACCCCTAAGGCCAAGCACTACGGAATAACCCGACAGACACCCCATCAAGAATATTCCCAGATACCAGAATTCAACAGACATTATGTAACTCCCAAGTAAACGAAAAACGGGGGGTGTTGCGCACCACCCCCCGATTTTTTAATGCGCCCCCTTGATAATCCGGCGCGCCTTCATGTAGGCGCAAGCCGTTATGGATTTCAACCTCGAGGCGCAGCCACCTGGACGCAGGATCGCCAAGATGGCGACCTTTCTCATAACCCCTGAAAAGCATATTTTCTCTGGTACCGATATAAACTGATCTGCCCCTGCCGTCAGGGCGGATGTGATTGCCGCGGAGCTCAATCTTGGGATACCTGCCGCCGTTTTGAAAAAAACCTTGGTGGAAACCATGGAGAACATTTTCAATGCAAAACCGCTCCCCACAAAAATCATCATGAGCCAAATCAATACGGCTGATTTGCGCGCCGTCGGCGGTGTGCAAAAAACGCTCCAAACGTGCTTCCCAGCCAGCTGAAGAATGAAGACAGCCTGTACCACTGATCGTGACGCCAACTGTACTGGCCTGGTTATGCCAAGGATGAAATGAGCGGACACGGCTTTCGCGCAATGGCACGAACTATCCTGGACGAAGTACTGCAGGTGCGCCCGGACTTCATCGAACACCAGCTTGCCCATGCCGTGCGTGATCCGAACGGTCGTGCATACAACCGCACTGCGCACCTTGCCGAACGCAAGAAGATGATGCAACAGTGGTCTGACTATCTGGATACCCTCAAAGCAGGCGCACAAGTGATCCCATTGCGGGCAAATTCCGCATGACTACAGCAGCCACCAAATCGGACACGCTGCAGCAGCTTGACAATGTAACTCGCAGGGTTACAATACACCATGATTAAGAGCTTCAAACACAAAGGGCTTGAGCGGCTGTTTATCAAGGGCAGTGCCAGCGGTGTGCAGGCGGATTATGCGCCCCGCATTGTTCTGATGCTTGATGCCATAGACGCGGCTGAACAGGTGAAAGAACTGGACTTGCCTGGCTTACGTCTGCATCGTTTGAAGGGCGACAAGCGCAACCTTTGGAGCGTGAGAGTATCGGCTAATTGGCGCATCACGTTTGAGTTTGAAAACGGCGATGCTTATATTCTGGACTTGGAGGATTATCACTGATGGATACTTTACGAAACAAAAAACGCGCACCCACTCACCCCGGCGCATTGCTGCGCGAAGTGGTGTTACCCGAGATGGGGATCACGCAAGGCGAGTTTGCCGACCGGCTGGGGGTGTCGCGCCGCACCGTGTCCGAAGTGCTGCATGAACGCCGCCCGGTTACGCCTGACATGGCGATCCGCTTAGGCAAGCTGCTGGGCAATGGCGCGGGGCTGTGGTTGCGGATGCAGCAAGCGGTGGATGTTTGGACGCTGGAACAGCAAGGCGATTACGCCCACATCCAGCAACTTAAGGCCGCATAAAGATGCTGGCAGACCGTCGCCAGCAAGACTTTGACCGGACAGCTACTTGGCAGATGCAGCAGCACCCGGTCTTTGTGCTGTTTGACCCGCACGGCGATCTTGAACAGCGATAGGATGACCGTCTTGGGCTGAGCTGAAGCCAGTGCGGTGCCTTGCAGGCCCAACTGGCGCAATTGCTGGTGCAACACATAAGCACCCGCCGTCAGCAGCAGACGGCCAAAGTTGGCGAGGAAAGACTGAGCCGAAGTCCGGTCGGCTTTCAGGTCGCACTTCACTTGCTTGATCCAATTCTCCGCCTGTCCGCGCGCGCAATAGTCCTGCTGGTAAAGCGTACGGGGTGAGGGGCCGCGCATCGAAGTCACCACGAAACGTTCGTTGTCCTTGCCCGGCACTTCACCGCCGCCAGGCAGGACTTCGGCTTTGAGCACCACGCGAAAGGCTTGCGGCCAGGACTTGGCCGCATATTCGAATTCACCGAACAAGCGCACCGCAGCCACGGCGGATCCCAAGCCTTGAGCGGCCAAAGACCGGCGCATGGCAAGATGCCCGCGCGCATTCTTCATCAACCCCTCGGCCTTACGCGACAAGACGGCGTTACCGCCCAAGCCAAAGATGAAATCCGCATTGGCATCGGCCGCGATCAACCCCATCAACTCGGGGTTGGCGAAGTGCCCGTCCCCCTGTGGGGCACTTGGGGGAGCACTGATTTTTAAAACTACCCTTACGGATCTGCTGGATTATCCGGCACCACGGGCGCAACTTCTGTAGGCTGGTCTTTCACCATGCGCCTCATATTCTCGGCACGTTCGGTGTTTGCAGGATGTGTGCTTAAAAAAGGAACCATGGAACCGGAGGTCACGGCCCCCAATTTTTCTTGCAGACGTACAGCACCCCAAGGGTCAAAACCTGCCTGGGTCATGTATGCCACTCCGAGTTGGTCTGCATCACGCTCTTCATCCCTGGTGAATGTTCTTGAGACTGTGGTTGTTGCAGCATCTGTTGCGGTGATAGGGATTGGAATACCCACCATGGCCAGCGCAAAGCTAAGAACAGTTGAAGTCATAATACGGTTCTCTTCTCGGTTCTGCCGCACCTTCCCATGCTCAAGGTAAAGATGCGCTAATTCGTGCCCTATCAATGCGGCCATTGCATCTGCATCATCACCAATGAGATTTATCATGCCGATATTGATGCCGATTTTTGATATTTTATGGAAAGCAAAGGAAAACCCATTGGGCTGATCACCTTCAGAGATTAGGAGTTCAGTGCGCAACGGGCCGGCAGCGTTTTCTACACGCTCCTTAATGTTGATTATATTTCTGATGTCGGCGGTGTTGAAACCAGCAATGATTTTTCCGTTTTGCTTGTTTTTATATACGACAAAAGGTTGCGGAAAATTGGCTATCGATGCGGCGTCCCATACTCTTTGCGGCGGGTTGGCACAGCCAGACATCAACGCCACGAGCAGCATGAATACTAATTTAGTCATTTTGAAGTTTCTAAAAATTCTTCATTCCTCGCTTGATACGGCTTCCAGCAACTGGGCATTGACTGGGCGCCAACCTTGGCCTGACATAGTGCAATCAGAGTTATTCGGAGGGGTGCAAGTTTTTGGATATGTGCATGTGAACAGGAAGGTTCCCGCGATTCCGTCGTCATAGCAGGGAGTAAGGCAGCGGCGCTGGCGGGTTTGTTCCTCTTCCCGGAATGGGAGGATTATTTAGTCGCAAAGATGCGGCATCGAGCCTTCCGCAAGTTCGCCTGTATCGGGGTCAATCCAATCGGCAATGCCAATTTCTGCTTCCGCTTCATGAAGCGACTCGCCTTCCTCGTAATCGCTATCTTCCCGATATTGCATATCCAGCAGCGCTTCGGTTGAGGTTGGAAATGGGCCGTAAAATTTTCCGGTGGGCTTGTCCTGCCAATAGAAACCATCAGGGCGCTCGACCAGGCACGTCCGATCATCAGCCGGCACTGTTTGATCAGCCTCTGCTTCGTGAGAATGGTGTGTTGGAATTACGCTCTTTTTTGGCATGATTCATTTTCTGCTGAAAGCTAATTCTTCGCCGATAGTATTGAGAATTCGTCCCTTGCTGTCAATGGAAAATTCATCAAAGATTTTTACTAACGAGTATAGTCACATGCGAAGCATACCTCATGCCTGTCAGTTTGTTTCGATGAAACATGAATTTTTGCCCAAACTTTTCTTCATGTATTTTGTTTGCTGATATAATCCAACACTTCGGGGCGTAGCGCAGCCTGGTAGCGTACTTGCATGGGGTGCAAGTGGTCGGAGGTTCGAATCCTCTCGCCCCGACCAGACAATTCAAATAGTTGCAAAGCCATTACTTTATTTGGTGGTGTTTTGGTGGCGGTCTGCTCGAATATTGCGTCAATTTTGCCACGCTCATTGCTCTTAATCTGCACCGCAATCCACTTCGAGTAAACCTTCAGCAACATCTGCATATTGGCATGGCCAAGCTGCTTGGACACCCACATCGGGTTTGCCCCTGCCATCAGAAAGTGTGGCGCGTCTGGTAGAAGTTTCGCTCCCTCATTCCCAGCGCCTTCAAAGTCGGCTTCCAGTATGCGCGGCGTAATGGCCTTTCTTCGCTGTACGGCTTTCCAGTCATTGGAATCTCGAACACATAATCGCGGAAGAAGTGGGGCACACCAGGCCAAGTATCATTAGCTGTTACAGCGGTTCCAGGCGGACGGTCAAAAAGAATGCAGCAGAAGGCGCCTCAAAAGAGGATGCGGCAACAACATGAATTATTAGCAGCTAATAACTATAGTTCCGAGGTTCATTTTACCCTGTAAATCTTCCTGGAAGCCTTGATTCACTTAGCTTCCAGCCGCATGGTTCGTACATCAAGTTGCAGGGCTTGCACAAAGAACCTTTGCACGCCTCATTCACCTTTGGTGCGTTTTGTTACCGTTGCCGCTTTGGGTTTTGGCGCTTTTAGCGTAGCCTTAACCTTCGCTTTCATGACAGCGGCCTTGCTGGTTGATTTTCGCGAGCCCGTGGATGCCTTGGTTGGCGGCTTTGCTTTCAATGGTTTTTTAGCAGGCGTTTTTTTGGTTGTTTCAGGCCTGTCAGCGGCAGTTCGTTTCGTGGTCTTTGCGACCGCGGGCTTTGTTGGTGCTTTGGCTGCCTTGGTTGCCGTCGCCGTGCTTCGCCGCGCAGGCGTCTTCTTCGATGCCGCAACCTCGGCCATCTCGATGCCGAACACATCGGCCAAGGCGGAATCATCGAGCACCTTGCCGGATGCCGGGCCTTTCTTCGCTTTCGGCAGTCCGGCACCGGCTTGGGCGACAAGGTCTTTGGCATCGACCCGGCGCAGGCTGAAGAGTAGTTCGGGCTGCTGATCGAGCCTTGCGCCGATGCCATAAAGCACGGCGGCGACGTGCTTGCACATCGAGGCCCAGTCCGGGCAACTGCAATTGAATTTTATTTCCTTGGGTGCCGGAAACAGGCCGGTGCCCGGTTTGCAGATATGCTCCATTACACCCTTGGAAAGTTTTCCTTGCAGTAGTTCAACCAGCGATTCGATAGACCCCGCGCAACCGGCGCCGATGGATTGCCACTGTTTGTCGGGAACCGCCGTCACGGTGACATCGACCGTGTAGAGGCTCGATCCCATCACTTGAGCACGCACTTCGCCAGCCGTGATTTTGAGGTCGATCACCGAGCCGTTGCGCACATAGGTGCGACCGCGTGGCAGGCGATTGGCATAGTCGCTGTATTGTTCCAGATTGCTGCACCAGGCCTTGCCCCAGAAAGTCTTGGCGATGGCGCCGCGACTGGGTTCAATGGGCGAAAGATCCGCTCCAGCTTTTTTCGCTTTGGCAGCGGCTTTTTCGGCCTTTCTGCGACGCTCGGCGACCGAGACATAGGGCGCCCACCCTCCATATCCGTAACCCATTTTATTTCTCCTCGATGATAAATTACGTTTCCTGTGCGGCATGAATGTCGAGTTTCACCAAATCGAGCAGTTCGCGGTCGTTCATCTCGGTCAGCAGGAGTTCCGCGCCGCCCTCCAGCACATCCTTCACCAGTTGCAGCTTCGATTCGATCATCTGGTCGATGCGATCCTCTATCGTGCCACGGCAAACAAATTTATGCACCAGAACATTCTTCTGCTGACCGATGCGGAAGGCACGATCAGTGGCCTGGTTCTCCACGGCGGGATTCCACCAGCGATCGAAGTGGATCACATGCGAAGCGGCGGTGAGGTTCAGCCCCGCACCGCCCGCCTTGAGCGAGAGGACGAAGAAAGGCGTCAGCTCGTCTTCCTGAAAACGCTTGACCAGTTCGCGGCGCTTGGCGACCGGGGTTCCACCGTGCAGCACCAGACCCTCACGCCCGAAGATGGAACCGAGAAATGCCGCCAGCGGCTCGGTGGTTTCGCGGAATTGCGTGAACACCAGCACCTTTTCCTGCTTCGCGGCGATCACTTCGGCCAGCTCGCGCAGGCGGGCGAATTTGCCACTGTCCTCCGCGCCCCATGCGCCGTCGCCCAGCCATTGCGAGGGGTGGTTGCAGATCTGCTTGAAGCGCATCAGGAACGAGAGCACCACACCCTTGCGCCCGATGCCCTCGGCATCTTCCAGCGCCAGCGCGAGTTGCTTAACCGCTTGCTGATACAGCGCCGCCTGCGTCGGGCTCAGATGGCACCAAGCCTTGAGTTCGGTCTTGTCCGGCAGGTCGGCGATCACGCTCTTGTCGGTTTTCATCCGGCGCAATATGTAAGGTCGCACCAGTGTGCGCAGCGGGCCGAAGTGTTCGTTCGCAGCCAGCCGCTTGGTAAACTTGGAAAAAACTTTGTCCGAGCCCAGCAAGCCGGGGTGGGTGAAATCGAAGATGGACCAAAGGTCGGAAAGACGATTTTCCACCGGGGTGCCGGTGAGCGCGATGCGCGTGTCGGCCTTGAGTTTCTTGATCTGTTTCGTTTGCTTGGAGTTTGGGTTTTTGATGGCTTGTGCTTCGTCCGCCACGGCTATGCGCCAATGCACATCTGCCAGCGCGGGCAGGCGCAACAGCGTGCCATAACTGGTGATGACCAGATCGACATCGCTCAGCCGCTCCGCATCCAGCGCGCGCAAATCGGTTGCAGGCATTGCCGATGGGTGGGCGATCAACAGGCGCAGGCCGGGCGTAAAGCGTGCGGCTTCCGCAGCCCAATTGGCCAACAGCGAGGCCGGCGCAATGAGCAAGCTGGGGCGCGACGCGCCTTGCTGTTCGCGCTTCAATACCAGCAACAATGTCAGCACCTGTATCGTCTTGCCCAGCCCCATGTCATCGGCAAGGCACGCGCCCAAGCCGAGCCGGGTGAGGAGGTAGAGCCAGCGCACTCCTGCTTGCTGGTAAGGGCGCAGGCTGGCTTTGAGTTCCGGGTCAGGGTCGATGCGCGCCAACCCTTCCGGCTGGCGCATGCCGCGCAAGGTCTCGGCCAGCCAGGGGCCTGCGCCCAGTTGCGCCCAGTCGGCATCGTCGGCAAGGGCAGTGTCATCCAGCGATGCGCCCGCTATCAGGCGCATGGCCTCGGCGAAGGGCAAGCCGTTTTCAGTTGCCGACTGCTCGATGGCCTGGAATCGTTCCAACACGCGGCCCAGTTTTTTGCGGTCCACCTCGACCCAGCGACCGCGTATCAGTTGCAAGCCTTCCATGCCCCGCATCAGCGCTTTGATTTCGGTTGCGCTGAGGCGTTCGCCATCGAGCGTGACCTCCATGCTGAAATCGAGCAGCGCATCCATCCCCAGCAACGATGGTGGCCTTGCGCCGACACTGGCCTTGACCAACGGACGAGCGGGTCGCCCCGCCTGCCAGTTGCCCGGCATGCGCACGATGATGCCAGAGGCTTCGAGCTTCGGGACATCGGTGAGAAATTGCAAGGCATCCGACGGCATCCAGCGCAGCGGGTGATATATCTCGCCCGCCTCGACCATTTCGCGCAACCATTCGCATTGTTCCGCAGCGCGCTGCACCGGCAACAGCAGCGAGAGCAATTGCGCCTTGCTCTTGCCATCCGAGAATTCTGCCAGCGCCTGTGACAAGGGTAAATGCTGCGCCTTGCCATGCGCGGACAAACGCGATGTGTAGGTGGCAAGGAAGGCGAAGGGTGCTTCCGCATCCCTGCGGTTTTCCGCGAGATTGAAATGCACCCGCCCAACCAGATTCCATGCGGGATAACGCGCCTTGATAAATTCCTGAAGCTTGAGTTTCGATGCTGCGAGTTCGGCGCGCAAGGCGGCATCGAGTGCAGCCCAGAGCTTCGCCAGCACGTCCGGTGTCAGATATTCCGAACCCGTCATGGGCGGGAGGTCGGCAATCAGGGCATTGAGCGCAGGCGTATCGGGCACGGCGACGGTAATCTCCCCGCCTTCAGGCGTGGCGCACAGCGCCGTCATATAACGTGCCGCAAAATCGCGCCACCAGGCCAGGGCGGGTGGCATAGCGCAGCCCACCTCGGACGCGCCCAGTTGCAGCAGGCCATGCCCGGTGTCGACAGCGAAGGCGGCGGCGAGGCGATCATGCAGCGTTAATGGAAGAAGCGGTGCGTCGGCATCCGGCGCAAGGCGCAGATGGCCTTGCGGCGTCAGGAGTGGCGCGATAACCAGCGACTTGGCTGCGGTATTTTGCAGCCTAGTCGAATGGCTAGTTGTTTCATCCAGAGTGCTAGCGGTGGTATGTGACATTGCCGGTTTCAAAAAGGGCAGTCGCCGTAATCATCCATTTTTGCTGCTTCGCGCTGTATCTTCTTGAGCCAGGCTTTGACCTTCTTGATGTCTTCAAACGCGGTTACATCTTTTTTAAGATCGCGGATGGTGTGCTGGACACCGGCGATTTCGGTGGCGAGATCGCGCATGATGGTGCCGGGCGACACTCTCTCGAAAGGGTTGATACCAAACTGCGCCATAAACCCGCCTTCCACATGCAGGATTTCCTGTTCCAGTTCGGCCAGTTGTTCTTTCAGTATTTTGTTGTAATGCTTGAGGCGGTCTTCGCTTATGTTGTTGACGGCGGCCTGGTCGATGTGCTCCAACTCCAGTTGCAGTTTCAGCAACTGCAACAAATTTCTCTTTTCATAGGCCTCGTTTACGCGCTGCATCAAGGCGGTTTTCCGCTTGCGCTCCTGTGCGTCAGGTTCGCGATCCGGGTGCAGGGCGCTGGCCAGTTTCCGGTAAACCTCGCGGATAGATTGGCTGATCTGTTGCTCCTCGGTTTGTTGCTTGGCTTCCTTGGCGAGTTGTTTGGCCGATTTTTTTCGCTTGGGCCGGAGCGCCTCCCAAGCCTCCTGTTCAGCATTTTCCTGCGCCCACTCCTCTTCCATTTGCGCCCGGACACGATCGAGCAAGTCTTCCGGCGAGCCCATGTCCATGTCATCGCCCAGATCGACCCCCAGCACATCCTCCAGCATGGATTTCATGCCCTTGATGTTCTCGGCTTCTTTTTTGTCATAGTCGGAATGGCTGTGTTTGTTGTAAACGGCTTTCAATTCCGTATCGTCACGGCTGGCCAGCAATTCTCCGGCGAGATCTACAATCAAACTGGCGATCATGCCGTGTTCACTTTTTTTTATCTCTTTATGATCGCAGGCCCGGTCGAGGCAATGCAAAAACTTAACTTGCATATCCATTAACTCGTTAACCAGCGGTAGCAGTTTACTGGCGTATTTTTGCTGGTAGAGTGGAATGTCGGTTTCCCAGTCAGCCAACTGGGCGCGCTTTTTTTCGATCTGCTTGATCAGTTTGTTGAATACCTGTTGTCCTTTGGATAGTTTTTGCTGGTCGTGGCCGGTGACCACGGCAATGGTTTTGACATGAGTTCTGGTCATGGGCTGGCTTTATTAAAAAGGGAAAAAAGGGATAGCAAGGTTCCCTCTACAGGGTAAATTTGTTCTCAATAATTGATGATGGCTGATATTCATGAACCTCTGACAATAGGCCGTAGCCGTAGGGTGGATAAGCGCGGCGCATCCACCTTTTTAAGCTGGCACGGTGGATGCGCCGCGCTTATCCACCCTTGTATTATCACCTCGTAGTGAATTTGATGGAATTGTTTTCATCAAAGTTGTGTGGCAACTCTTGAGAGGCATCTCAAGAGCGAGCGACTGGATGCCGTTTGCGCCCTACGTTTTCTCCGAGAACAAATTTACCCTGTTTCCCTCTGTTTGTCGTCTTCCAAACGGGCGGGTTTCATGCTACCAGTTTTTTCTTTATTGAGAGTTAAAAAACCACGTCCTATGGACGTGGTCATCACCTGACTGGCTTTGCCTGTCAGAGCACCTGCCCATACAGTTATCTTTCGGAGTGTTGTCCCCACAACACTTAACGAAAGGAAAAGATATGAGCAGGTTTGCAAGAGCATCGCACGTTATATGGCATTGTCAATATCATTTGGTATGGGTTCCGAAGTACAGATTTCGGATACACCAAGGGCCGGTAGGGCGAGAGGTCTATAAATAAACGAGGTAATCCCCCGGCTCTGCCCTGATCTTGTCCCACAGTTTTCGCTGGACACGGGGAGATTTTTTTGCTAACCTACTTTCATGTTGGTAGCTGGACAAAACTTTTCCGAAGAGATACTCACGCGAATTCGTACACGGGTGGAGGGTGATCCTGCGTTAACGCGCACGGCGCTGTCGCGTGAGGTATGTGCCTGGTTGGGATGGCAAAGAGCGGATGGCCAGCCGAAAGACATGAGTTGCCGAGTGGCACTGCTCAAGTTGTCACGTCGGGGGGTCATTTCGCTTCCTGATGGAAAGGAGGTCTCGTTTGCCAAACCGACTGAGGGATTGATACTTGATACTGATTGGTTAACCATTGAGGCAAAGCTAAGCGAGCTAGGCGGGGTATGGTTGGTACCTGTAGACAGTGGGCAAACGGAATTGTCGAGCACATGGTGGGCGATGATGCAGGCGCACCACCCGTTGGGTGCAGGGCCGTTGTGCGGGGCACAGCTCCGCTATCTGATAGCCTGCGAAGCGGGGTTTGTGGGTGGATTGAGTTTCAGCGCACCCGCGTGGCGATTAGCTCCTCGTGATACGTGGGTTGGCTGGGATGATGCAACCCGCCAGGCGGAATTGCCCAAGGTCGTTGCCAATAGCCGATTTCTGATTTTGCCCGGTGTCCATGTTCCCAACCTGGCCTCGCACGTGCTGAGTTTGGCACTATCCCGATTGAAAAATGACTGGCAATCGCGCTATGGCATCGCGCCGGTGCTGGTGGAAACTTTTGTTGATCGCAGCCGCTATCGTGGCACCTGCTATCGGGCCGCCAACTGGATTCTCCTCGGTCAAACTCAAGGGCGTGGCCGACAGGATCGAAGTCATGCAGCCCAAGGAACGATCAAGGACATCTGGGTCTATCCATTGCATTCACATTGGCAAACAATCTTGCAAGCGAACGGTGACGCAATTGTGCTGCACCGCCCCGTTAAACCGTGTCCTGATCCAAGGGTTCCTGCAGATTGGGCGGAAGAAGAATTTGGCGGTTGCGCGCTGCCGGATGCGCGGTTGCAAACGCGCCTGTTGTCGCTGGCGCGGGATTTTTATGCTCGGCCTCAAGCCAATGTGACACAGGCTTGCGCGAGCCGGGCCAAAGCCAAGGCTGCCTATCGGTTTCTGGATCACGAGCAAACAACAATGGACACCCTATTGCAACCTCACTTTCAGTCGACTGAAGCACGCGTGCGTGCAGAGAAAATCGTGCTGGCGGTGCAGGACACGACGAGCCTTAACTATACGGCGCACGCGGCTACCGAAGGAATGGGACCCATCGGATCGAATGGCCCGCAGGGACTGCATCTGCACTCGACGCTTGCCTTCAGCACTCAGGGTACGCCATTGGGATTCCTGAATGTACAGTGCTGGGCACGCGATCCAAATGAAATTGGCAAGAAGGCGAAGCGTCATCGCATACCGATCGAGGAGAAGGAAAGCTTCAAGTGGCTGAAAAGTTTCCGTGCGGTGGCGGATGTACAGACGCGCTGCCCCAATACCACGCTGGTGAGCGTGGGTGATCGCGAGGCGGACATCTATGAGTTGTTTGAAGATGCCATGGCACATCCTGAAGGCCCGAAGCTGCTGATACGGGCAGAACATAACCGCCAGTTGCACGACGAGCAAAATCGGCTATGGGAGACAATGCAATCCAGGCCGGCAGGAGGTACTCAGGACTTGCAGGTGCCACGTCAAGGAAATCGCGCAGCGCGCACGGCGCGCATGAGTGTTCGCTATGCCGCAGTCAAACTGATCGCATCTGCCGGACACAAAGGCATGCCTATCCCGGTTTGGGCCGTCTTTGCGCAGGAGCAAGATCCACCTGCCGGCGTAAAACCTTTAGAATGGATGCTGCTCACTACGATTCCGGTAACGTGCTTTGAGCAGGCAATAGAAAAACTGATTTGGTACACGCGCCGCTGGGGTATTGAAGTACTCCATCGCACCTTGAAGAGCGGATGCCGCATCGAACAACGGCAACTCGGGCAAGCAGATCGGATTGAGGCGTGCCTGGCCATCGATCTGGTAGTGGCTTGGCGAATATACTACTTGAATAAGCTTGGACGAGAAGTACCGCAGGCTCCTTGCACAGTGTATTTCGAGGAGGCCGAGTGGAAAGCACTGATGGTGTTCACAACGAAAAACCCCGTTGCCCCTGCACGGCCGCCCACCTTGCGCGACGCCACCCGCCACGTTGCCAGTCTCGGCGGATTCCTCGGGCGTAAAAGTGACGGTGAGCCGGGAACGCAAACCTTGTGGCTTGGCTTGCAGCGCTTGGATGACATCGTTGCCATGTGGCGCGTAATGAATGATGCGACACAGATTACCGTGTCCAGCAGAACCGATTATGGGTAAAGATCAGGGCTCTGCCGGGGGACGTACGCCCGTGAGGGCGTGCCATTTGCAGGGTGCAAGTCCCTGTCGGAGTTTGTCACAGCTCCGTAGCTGAAGGTAACTGCGTCGTCGCGAGGCGGGGTGGGGAGTATTGGGGCAATCATTTCTGGGCAAAGGGCTACAGCGTTGACACGGTAGGGCTGAACGGAGAGATGATACAAAAGTACGTGCGGTTCCAAGAGAAGGAAGAGCAGCATCAAGTGCAATTGCAACTGGAACCTGGCAGAGCGCCTTCTCGGAAGACGCGATAGGTGTGCCCCCCTCTGGGGGGCATTGGGCAATACCACGTTCTACGAACGTGGTTTGTTTACTTTGGTGGCGGTCAGCGCGCGCATTGCGCCGGTTTTGCCACGCTCGTTGCTCTGTCTGCACCATCAATCAATCCACTTCGAGTAAACCTTCAAACATCTGCATGTTGGTCTGGCTGCTTGGAAACCCACATCGGGTTCGCCCCTGCCATCAGGTTTATAGTCACATAAGTGTGGCGCGTCTGGTAGAAATTTTGCCCCCTCATTCCCAGTGCTCTCAAAGTCGGGTTCCAATATGCGCGGCGTAATGGCCTCGCTTCGTTGCAAACCTGTTACATGCGTTTGTAGTTTATGTGCCGCCTTTCGTCGCCTACAAGTCATGGATGCGGCTGTGCCTATGAGGAGCAGGTCAGTTGGCCTATATATATATCTAGGCCTTTCGGCATATATACACTAAGGTTAAATAAGGAGTATATTGAAAAACAACCCGAATATAAAAATTGATGGCGGGGGTTCTTAATATATCGAGAAGTTCTTTAAAATTGGACGAAGACCACAATAAGCTGATCAAGCATTACCAAAAAAAGCAGCCGTCACCATGAACCAGCAATACCTGTAGCGGCCAGGCAACGATACCGTAAGAGCAAGTTCCGAAAAGTCGAATTCTCAGGGGGTGCGATGGAACGTTATTCTCTAATTGGAAGCTCTGTAGTCTTCTCGAAAATGCTGATGCTGATCGAGAGGTTCTCAAGACTGCATGCGCCCGTTCTCATCGAGGGGGAAACAGGAACCGGCAAGGAACTGGCGGCGCGCGCGATGCATTATGGCGGGATTTTGCGCGACAAACCGTTTGTGCCGGTCAATTGCGGAGCATTCCCCGAAGGCCTGATCGAAAGCGAACTGTTCGGCCATATCAAGGGTACATTCACTGATGCGCGTGCCGACCTTCCCGGGCTTGTTGAGACGGCATCCGGTGGCAGCTTGTTTCTCGATGAAATAGATACGCTGACGCCCAAGGCCCAAGTGGCATTACTAAGGTTTCTTCAGGATGGCAGCTACCGTCCGATCGGTAGCCGTGTTGAGCGCAAGGTCGACGTCCGCATCCTGGCCGCCACCAATGCCAACCTGGATCAACTCGCCGAGTCCGGAAACTTTCGCTCGGATCTGCTGTATCGCTTGCGCATCCTCACGCTGAAGATGCCTCCACTGCGCGAGCGGGACCAGGATGCGCTCTTGCTGGCGCGCGCCTTTTTTGCAAGATGCAGGCAGGAAAACCAATGCAGGGCGGGAGAGCTCGACGAATCGGCTTGCAGTTGGTTCAGCCGCTATCAATGGCCCGGAAATGTGCGGGAGTTGGAAGGGCTAGTATATCGGGAAGCGATGGTTTCCGACGATAAAACGTTGCGGCTTGATCCGCCGGGCTCGTTTTCCGGAGAGCGCCGCAATGCACTCGACAGACGCCTGATCCGATTTGACGGAATCGCCTATTCGAAAGCAAAATCGATGGCGCTCGAACAGTTTGATCGCCATTACCTGGCGGATATTATGGAACAAGCCAAAGGTAACGTCACATGTGCAGCCCGTATCGCGGGCAAGGAAAGACGGGCACTTGGCAAACTTCTCAAAAAGCACGGCTTGTCGGGCTGAGACATGGGTTGATTTCGACCCACCCCGGATATTTTTGACCCACCCTTCGTAACCCTCTGAAGCAAAACAATTAGCGGATGGATTTCCGCTGTCACAAGGCCGGTGCGCATGTCAGCCGCTGACCCAATCTTATCGCTCATACCCATTGCAACCATTGATTTCGCTGGCATTTTTAAGCCAGCATCGTTGGCGCACAACTTGCAACGCGCTATTCATGAATGGCAAGAGGAACAAATCGCCGACTGCGCTAGATTCTGAGAAGGGCTCTCGGGCCGATCCCCGGCGCGAGATCATCGAGTATATGCGCGCGCACCCAGAGGCGGTCGATACGGTCGACGGAATCTTGGATTGGTGGATACCTATGCAGCGCTACGTGAATGCAAAGCATGAGATACAGCAGGCGCTGCTCGATCTTAAGCAGCAGGGGCTGATCGAAGAAATCGTGCTGGGCAATGGTAACCGGCTTTACCGGTTGACCGGTGGAAAGTGCAAGCTGTCGTGATTAATTGCACAGTTATCGGTTGCGAAGATATCCTCGGTCTCCGTCCAAAAGCTCAGAACAAGAATAATAAATGAAGATAATAAACTCAATCACATGGCTACATTTGACGCAATCTACGGCTTAAGTAATGCAATCAAACACCTCATCGAGGAAAGCTATCCGAGTGAGTGGGGGACGCTGACTGTTTCAGTAGTGCAGCCGACGGCGATAAGCGGTGGCATCGAAAATAATAAAGAGGGTTTTACAGTCAGCCTGTATCGCGTATCGGTTAGCGGAACGCAACGCTCACAAACTCCCCGGCGGGATGAGAGAAATGGGAAGCTGTACCGCCCATCGCGTCTGGTGGATCTGCACTACCTGATAACACCCTGGGCAACGTCAACAGATAAACAACATCAAATGCTGGGATGGCTGATCACTTTGATCGGGGATCAAGGAACGATATTGAGTGCGCAACTGAACCATAAACTTGCCGACCCCAACACATTTGGTCTGCTGGAAAGCGTGCAATTGGGCTTCGAATTGATGCCGCTGACCGAGCACTTCAACCTGTGGGACAAGTTGCGGAATAATTTTCCGGCATCGGTAACCTGCGTCGCACACATGGTGGCACTGGATTCTATGCTACCGATTGATGAGGGCGCGGCAGTACGTACACGCAAAAATGCTGCCTATCAAGCGGAGGAAGCCTGATGACTGCCTTGGCAAAAATATCTGTTGACCCGTATGTGGTAACGCGCACAGCGATTGGAGCACTGCGCTTCGTTGATGCGGGTACGGGTCTAACCGTCACCGACGGGTTGTCGGTAATTGCGCGCGTTCGAGGCAAGGCTATATCAGCGATCCCTTCACACCGTGGCGTTTATCTATTTCATCAACTGCCCGGCTTGAATGAGGTGTCTTATTGGGACGGAGTAACAAAAATCGCACTTACACCATATGAATTCAATATCGAAGTTCGCGATTCATCGCGACGTTACTTCCCGACTACATTTAAAACCAGTTTCCCTGATTGGCCTGAAGCGACTCCCATTTGTCCTGAAGTAACCACGCTGGGCATGAAGGTGCCGCTCTATTCGGCACCATGGCGATCACAACGTGGCGATTTCGCACTTATTCGGGGAACGCTATTGGTTAAGCCCGGTAACCGGCCGGCAGCATGGGCATTACTGCGCGTATTCCGTGAGGCAGAACCACCAGCGACCGCCACGCTCATGGTCGAAGGAGTTGCTGGGCCGGATGGTGAATTCATGCTCATGTTTCCGTGGCCCAATGAGTATCTGCAGTCATTGATCGGGCCGAAAGGTCCTCGCTGGACCTTTAGCATAAAAGCGAAGTATGACTTGCCGGATCCTCATATTCCACAAGACGAATTGCCTGACGGTGAAAATATGCTACCGGAGCTTTGTTCGATACTTAAACAGAAACCAGCGAAATTGCTGGCAGAGTTCAATTCGAGCGCGGAACTGCCGGTACAAGAAATGATTCCTGGTCAGACCTTGTTCCTGAAAACTTCAAAAATCCCGCCCCCGTTAATGCCTGAACAAAATATCTTGTACCTCGAGACAACCTGATATCCCATAAAAGGAGATTGACATGCCTGAATACCTCGCCCCCGGAGTCTTTGTGGAAGAAGTGTCGTACCGCTCCAAATCCATCGAAGGTGTCAGCACCACCACCACCGGATTTGTCGGGCCTACCCGTTACGGCCCGGTTGAAATAGAACCCGAGGTGATCACCAATGTCACTGAATTCGAGCGTGTCTACGGCAAAGGTGAACAGCTCAACTTTAGCGATACCGGGCAATTGCACAACTACCTCTGGCATGGGGTGCGATCCTTTTTCGAAGAGGGGGGCAAGCGTTTGTATGTGGCACGTACGTTCTTGCCTGTCGTCAGTACAGGTGAAAACGGATATAAGACACCGCCCGATCAACTAAAGGACGATCATGCTATCCCGGCGAATGGACTTTATGTGACCGACGGCCATGCACGTTGCTGGCTTACGCCGCAAACGGCTGCGATGTCGAACGTGCTACGTGCTATAGATGGCTTGGGTGGTGCGTTGCGTGTTGCGAATGGGCTGATGGGTGCCGTCATTGAGGAGAAGGATGCGTCGTTGCCACTCCAACTTGGTGCGATACCCGATACGGCGGCGGATGCGAAAGTCGCTAAAACAGCCAAGGAGTTGGAATCTGCATTGGATGACTCATGTTCCGTGCAACTTGATGCGGTCGAGGCTGCAATTATTACATTGAAAAAAGTGTACGCCGCTCCGAGTACCAGCGATCTTAAAAGTAAGCTGGATAATGTAATTCCCTTGGCTAAAAAAACAGCGACAGCGACATTCATACAGGTTGATGAAATTGCAGCACTCACTGCAACTAGTGGCTCCTCGAAAACAACAGCAACGGATGCCTTTGATCTTTTAGCTGACTTAAAGTCAGCAGCCGATCAAGTGGTGACAGACGAGGGAGTAAACACAACAGATATAGCCAAGCTCGCAGATGCTATCAGCAAGAGTTGCGAGGACCTTGCTGCTGGAGTGATTGAAGGAGACGCGCATATGAATCTGAGTGCTGCAAAAACAGCAGCAGAGCAAGTCGTAACAGATGTGGTTGCGGCTGCGGTGCCTCCTGCAGGTGCGACTGAAATAGATACTGCCAAGAAGTCTGCAGTGGGTCTAGTCGCAAAATCGGAGAAAGCTGCAAGTGCATGCAATGCTCTGGTTGAGCTTGCGCTGCATATATTGAATCAGGCTTACGTAGTGGGAAAGAAGGACGACCAAGCGAGTGGTAAATTCCCTTTGCAACATATTGTCGATCTCGTAGATATGGTGAAAGGACTTGCAAGCAAAGCTGCTGACGCGCTAAAGGATGCACAACGCGGGGCATACTTGCGCGCATGGTTCGTCGAGCAAGCGGCTGAAGCAGTGAAAACATTGGTTGTTGAATTTGACAAGCTGACTGTCTCAGGCACGAGTACAAGTGCAGCACTGGCCGGCCATGTTCCACACAGTACGCCTGATGAGCGCAAGGGTGCGGTTTTGCTGCGAGCCCGTTTTCCGGGAGCTGCGGGAAATATTTCCATACGCTTCAATCTCAAGCTTGGCCAGAATGGTTTGGTGCCCGATTCCCAAAATGCAGCAAGAAGTTCGGTGTCAGGCCTTACGCCGGGTGATGTTGTGTGGATTGGTACGAAGAGTAATGCTACAGGAAAGTTGTATCTGGCTTACCCCAAGCAAGATGGTTCAGACTGGTATTTCGCCACCGACAATAAACCCACCAATTCTAAATTCTGGCTCAATCAACCACCCGATTCAAGTTCGACAAAATTGCAGTCCGACCTGCATGAAGTGCGTACCGTAACAGCGGCTGTTGATGTCATTTGGCAGAATGGCTCTGCACAGACTTGGGGTGGATTAGCACTTCAACCTGACCACAGGCGAGCAGGCAGTGCCGACTCGATCATGGCAAAATTCACGGTGACGCCTGCCAGTGGGACAGATGCGCGCTCTTTGCCATTCTCGATTTTGGTCGATGAAGGCGTGAGTTTTGCAGGAGGGGTTTACAAAGCGATTTTTGCACGCAGCCAAGACGACGATATCAAACTTGGAGCGTGGCCTCTATCAGTGACTTACCAACTCACGGGCGGCAACGACGGCCAGCGTCCCGGTGCAGCCGAATATACTGGAAGCGGGGAAGGTCCTGATGCACCCAAGACCGGGCTCAAGGCCTTCGAAGACGTGGAAGACATTTCCATCGTCGCGGCCCCCGGAGCGATGTTCGGTTATATGAACAACTACACGAGCGATGCGCAGCAGATCGTGAGTTCGCTGATCAGCCACGCCGAGAACATGAAATACCGGATCGCGGTGCTGGAAAGCGGCGACGGCCAGAGCATCGCCGACGTGCGCGCGATGCGCGCGCGCTACGATTCCAAGCATGCTGCGCTCTATTACCCCTGGGTGCGCGTGCTGGACCCGATCACCCGCGATGAGATACACCTTCCTCCCAGCGGATTCGTTGCAGGCATCTACGCACGCAACGATATTGACCGTGCGGTCTACAAGGCACCCGCCAACGAAGTAGTGCGCGGCGCCATCGGGTTTCAGACTTTGCTCAACAAAGCCCAGCAGGAAGTGCTGAACCCAGAGGGAATCAACTGCTTCCGCTTCTTTGAAGGCCGCGGATTCCGGCTGTGGGGTGCGCGCACCATCAGCTCCGACCCGGAATGGAAATACGTCAACGTCCGGCGATACTTCGCCTATCTGGAGCGCTCCATCGACCGCGGCACCCAATGGGCGGTGTTCGAGCCGAACGGTGAAGCGCTTTGGGCCAACGTGCGCGAGACCATTTCGGACTTCCTTTACAACGAGTGGAAGAACGGTGCGCTACTCGGCAGTGATCCCAAGAGTGCGTATTTCGTTCGCTGTGATCGCAGCACCATGACCCAGAACGACCTGGACAATGGCCGCCTCATCTGCAAGATCGGCGTTGCAGCATTGAAGCCGGCAGAGTTCGTGATTTTCCAGATCGGACAGTGGACTTCCGATCGCAAGGCCTAACCCAAACAGGAGATCGACATGCCAACACTACGCGAAGACCGGCCATACATGCAGTTCAACTTCAGGGTTGAAATCGACGGAAAAGAGGGCGGGTTCCAAGAAGTCAGCGGAATCGGGACGGAAGTGGCCGTGAGTGAATACCGTCACGGCAATGACAAAGAAAACAATGTGCGCAAAATGAATGGATTGAACAAGGCTGCGGACATCACCCTGAAACGCGGAGCGATCGGATCAAAGGTGCTGTTCGATCTGCTTGATGAGGTGCGTACCGGAAAAAGCGGCAACGGCAAGTCCGTAACGATCGCGCTCATGGATGAGGATCGCAGCAATGCCACGCCGGTTATGACATGGAAGCTCAAAAATGCGCGGGCCACCAAAGTGACGTACGGCCCTCTCAACGCTAAAGGCGGCGACGTTGCAATGGAAGAACTGGTACTCGCTTATGAGCGTCTCGAACTCGAATAATTCCACAAATGAACTTTAACGTGTAACCCATCTTTGAGTCAGCGAGGCGAATGCCATGAATTCCGGAATGCTCTCTACTGCGTTTGACCGTACTCGCCCGGGCATCCGCTTCGAGTCGCGGACACCGCCGCTTCAGGAGGCATTTCCGCGGATGGATGTCGCGGCATTTATCGGTTTTGCCGAGTGCGGGCCTCTCCATTGGCCGGTCGCCATCGAAGACATGGTGCAATTCGAAACAGTTTTCGGAGTTACACCCAGCCTCGGCTGGGCAAAAAATGGAGAGCGAATTTACGGTCATCTCGCCGAAAGTGTGCGTGCCTTTTTCACCCAAGGCGGTCTGCGCTGTTGGGTGGTTCGTGTTGCAAGTTCCGCCGCAAGCAGCAATGTATTTGCACTTCCCGGTCTGCTTCAGCTAACACCTTCGTCTGGTGGTTATTCGGTCGAACCTGCCTTTGTGCAGGCCCGCAGCGAAGGCAGTTGGTCAGACTCGCTTCATGTAGCAACACGAATTCAGACACGGCCGATCATGATTGGCAGTGTCATGGAAACTGCTTCCGGAAGCGCTTGGAAACTCCGCACCCGTTCAGATTTTGTTCGCCCCGGAGACCTTTTACGTATCGTTGGTGAGGCAGGTACACAGCAGGCTTTCTTTCCCATCAAATCGATTGAACGAGATCATGAGCGTGGCGAGAACATACTACAGGCATCATCGAGCTTGGCTTTTGCCAGAGCCAAGCTCGATGGTAATAAACAGTTTGACTGTGACGTGTTTTTGCCGAGCAAAGTAGCTCCTGGCTCTAATAAAAACACGTCACCTGCGCCATGGCCGTTGACATCAATTGGCGGTTCGATCACCTCCGATGTTGATGAAGTTTTGCTCGAATTCGTTAACGCAGATGACGCAGACCGCGTACCGCCGGGTGTGCCGTTGATCGTTGTTATTCGCCGGTCAAATCGAAAGCTTATTTTGGTAACAGACTCAACTGCTGGGACGCGGAAGTTGCGTGCCCGTGCTTGGGAGCAGATGGAGATCGGCGAGCCATCCTCATGGGACGCAGGAAAGGCAGCCATAGTCAGCATCGACATGCGCGTACGAGATGATAAATCTTCAGCGTGGCGCATCGAAAACCTCGGTATGACACCTTTGCATCCTCGTTACTGCAGCGCGCTGCCGACTGATATCGGGGTGCATCGGGGCTCAGCGACCGTGAGTGGTGCTTCGACGCAGTCAATTTCAACTCGCCCATTCGTGGATTTAGATCCCTGGTTTCCACTGGCAGGTATCGTAAATAGCAATGGCGGCTCTGATACCGCATTTCTGGTGCCGCTTGATTTAGCCGGAAATTTCGGTGCAGAATCCGTCGCAAACGCTCAGGAATCGTCGGAACTCGAACGGGACGGGCTGGCAAGTTTTGATGCAAGCCTGTTTTTCGACCAGTCGCTACGCGACGCAAGCATTGCCGAGTTGATGGCGATTGCCAACGATTTGCGCTATAGCGCTCCACAGCCTCGACCCCTGCGGGGCATACATGCCGTATTGGGCTGGTTCGGCTCGGTCATTCAGGACGAGGTCTCGCTGATCGCGGTGCCTGATGCCGTTCACATGCCCTGGCAAGGAAGGACTCAACCCCTTAAATATTCCTGCGTAATCGAGAAAGTTTTGCCACAGAAAATCGCGGCAGAGCCGGATACATTCATTTGCTGTCAGCAACTGGCCGGCCCCATCGAATTGACCGCGTATACGACCACACCAGCGGGCACGATAGTACGCCTGACCTGGACTATGCAGAATAGCCAGCCAGCGGTCGATGGCAGGGTGATTGAATACCTGGTGCAAGAGTCTGCAACCGAGGATTTTGGTGTGGCGGAACGGGAATGGAATACACCCAAAACCACACTGGAAATCGACATCACTTCCTCGGGACGGCGATTTTTCAGAGTGCAAGCGCATGCTGGCGATGAATCCTCCTCATGGTCTCCTGCAATAGCACTGGTAATTCGCGAAACCGGTTCCGCCATCGAGCCGGATGTCGTACCGGGAGCAGCGGCACGCGAAATCCAACGGGCGCTCATCCGCCTTTGTGTCGCGCAAGGTGAACTCTTTCCGGTTCTATCTTTGCCCAGGGACATCACCGATCAAGACGCTGCAAACCATATCGCTGCCTTGTATGCAACCGATGGACAGGTTACTCGGATCAACCAATTGAATTTCGACCCGGAAGGCCGCGTGGGAAGCTATGAGGCGGTCTACCACCCGTGGTTGGAAACACGCAGCGCAAGCGGCAGCGTCCGTCCGCTGCCACCCGATGGCGCAGTGCTGGGAATGTTCGCCGCTCGGGTTCGTGATCATGGAGCGTGGGTCGCCCCGGCGAACAGATCGCTCCGTGGCGTGGTCGCGTTGCACACCACCTTGCCCGGCGCGCGGCAAGCACTGTGGGCTGAAGCGGGAATCAATCTCGTATTGAATCGCCCGGAGGGATACACACTGTTGTCGGAAGACACCTTGAGCAGCGTTCCCGACCTGCGGCCAATACATGTGCGCCGCCTGTTGATTTTGTTGCGACGCATGGTGTTGCGGATGGGAGAAGAATTCACCTTCGAACCAAATGGCCAGGCCCTGCGCGCGCTTATCCGGCAACGTTGTTACAGCATGCTGGAGCGATTGTTCAAGGCCGGCGCGTTCGAGGGCCGCAGCCCGGCGGAAGCGTTTCAGGTATCGGTCGACGATGCAGACAATCCGCCGGCAAGCATAGATGCTGGACGATTGATTGTCCGTATAAAGGTTCGCCCCGCCCATGCGTTACGCTTCATCACTGTTCGCTTCACGCTGGGCGGTGGCGCAACGGGTATCGCAGAGGAGAACGCATCATGAACGATGGCTATCCTTTCAGTGCGTTTAATTTTGAAATTCGCATCCATAAGCAAGGCGAACGCAATTCGCTTTGCGAAGGCTCATTCTCCGATTGCGACGGTTTGGAAATGACCATGGATGTGAAGACGATCCGGCAAGGCGGCGACAACGCCCGACAGATTCGACTGGCTGGCCCGGTCAGCTTTGGCCAGATCACACTGAAGCGGGGCATGACAACTAAAGGCCAGGACTTGTGGGACTGGTTCACCCAGACGATAGCCGATCCTGCCTTGCGTGCGGACGCACAGATCGTCATGTTTGAAACCGACCGAACCAAACAGACCGCATTATTTAATTTGGGGCGTTGTATCCCGGTGAAACTCAAAGCACCGGCGTTGAATGCGCGCGATGGGATCGTGGCGATTGAAGAACTGCAAATCGCCTACGAAACACTGCGTCTTGAACCGTCAAAATAAGGGGATTGGTATGAGCAAGTTTGCCATAGCGCGATTGTTTAAGGTTGATCCCAAAGTCCCGGATGATAAAAAAATGGGGATGGTGCAGTTCAACCCGGAGACACTCAAAGTGAGCTATTCGAACCAGCTTGCCGGGAAGGATGATAAAAAAACCGGCAGTCAGGCAGATGGCAACAGCGGAGTCCAGTATGTGGGTTCGGGAAGCACCAAACTCGGCCTGCAACTTTGGTTCGATGTCACCGCACCCATGCCAGTGGGGCAACCAGCAGTTAAAGATGTGCGGCGGCTTACCAAACAAATAACGGAGTTGATGAAGCCAAAAGAGCATAAAGGTAAATTCTCTACGTCTGAAGTGTGTTTCGAATGGGGAAGTTTCAAGTTCGTCGGGATCATCGATGCACTGGAAGAATCGATCGAATTTTTCTCGGCAGACGGGGTGCCGTTGCGGGCATCGATGTCGGTGTCCATGTCGCAGCAAAGCATTTTGGTGGCAAATTTCGCCGCAAACACTCCCGGATCGAAAGCCATGACGCAAGCATCAGCGGGAAGCACTGTGCAGGGTCTTGCCGCAGCTTCGGGTCAAGGGCAAAACTGGCAAGGCATCGCGGCGGCCAATGGCGTCGAAAATCCACGGCTACTTACACCGGGTCAATTACTTAATTTGGCTGCCGGCGCATAGGGAAGGAGAACAGCATGAGCATCGTAATCGGCGAATTCGAAGTGGTCAGCGAACCGGACAACAGCACGGACGCGACAACTCCAACTAAACCAGCGCAGCCCGCCACTGCACCTGCTGTCACCCCGGACGGATTTGCCAAGGTCGAACAATATCTCGCCGGGCGTGCGCTCCGGGTTTGGGCGGATTGATATGGGCGCCCCCGGAAATTCAGTCTTGTTGCAGGCCCGTCCGACACTGCTCTTTGCGGGACAGGAAGATGCGGTGATGGCGGGGCGGCTGCACGAACTGCTGATACACGAGACAGCGCACGGCTTGTACCGCTGCGAGGCGGCGTTCAATAACTGGGGTAATGCCGGTGGCGGCATCGGTTACTTGCTGTTTGATCGTTCTCTTCTGGATTTCGGCAAGAGCTTCGAAGTCAGGGTGGGCGGAACAACGATGTTCGAGGGAAAGATCACGGCATTACAGGCGGATTATCCGAACGGCAGTCCGCCACAGATCCGCATTCTGGCCGAGGATAAGTTGCAGGATCTGCGCATGACAAGGCGCACGCGCAGCTTCAGCGATGTCAGCGATGCGCAGGTGATACAACAGATCGCACAGGATCACGGTTTGACGGCACAGGTCGATATAAACGGTCCCACGCACAAAGTGCTCGCACAGGTGAACCAGAGCGATCTGGCTTTTGTGCGTGAACGCGCCCGCGCTACAGGTGCAGAAATATGGGTTGACGGCCAGACGCTGCATGCCGCCTCACGCGCAAATCGCGGTGCGTCAAACCTGGACTTAACTCATGGCGATAGTCTGCGCGAATTCTCCGTACTGGCCGATTTGTCGAATCAAGCCACATCAGTTATTGCCAGCGGCTGGGATGTCAGCGTGAAGGAAGCGATCAACGAGCAGGCGGGCGCCGATGTTCTGGGTGCCGAGCTGGAGCAGGACGAAAGTGGAGCATCCATACTGCGGTCGGCCTTTGGCGAGCGTAAGCAGATATATGCCCATACCGCACCCGCATCTTCCAGTGAAGCACGCGATTATGCCAAGGCGCGTTTTCTCGACATAGCCCGGCGCTTCGTGGTTGGTTCGGGTGTTGCCGAACCGGACTCAAAACTGCGCGTCGGGATCAAGGTCAAGCTTTCCGGGCTGGGCTCGCTGTTTTCCGGGAAATATTATGTTACCGAAACCAGGCTCACATTCGATACGCAACACGGGCTGCGCACAAGCTTCTGTTGCGAGCGACCGGGGATGGGACGGCCATGAGAGATAGATGATGATAGCCGACCTGGAAATTCTCGAACGCGTCCTGCCGCGCAGTGCCACCGGTCTCGGTGGACAGTGGTACGGCATCTATCCCGCGCTGGTAATGGACATACGCGATCCGGACGGGCAAGGGCGCGTCAAGATTTCACTGCCATGGGCTCCCGATGGTTCCGGCGCGCGCTATGAAGCCTGGGCGCGCGTGGCCACGCTGATGGGCGGCAATAATCGCGGCAGCTGGTTCATCCCCGATGTGAACGATGAAGTGCTGGTGTCATTTGCTGCGGGTGATGCGCGTCGTCCCTTCGTGCTGGGCAGTCTCTGGAATGGCAGCGACAAGCCGCCGCAAACCATGGACGGAGCGGGCAACAACTACAAGAAAGTGCTGCGTTCCCGCAATGGCGTCAAGGTCACTCTCGACGATCAGGACGGCCAGGAAAAGCTGCTGCTGGAAACCCCGGGCGGGCAAAAGGTCTCGCTCAAGGACGGTCCGGGCAGCCTAATGATCGAGGACAGCAATGGCAACTCTGTGAAGCTGGAAAGCAGTGGCATCACGGTAACCGCATCGGCAGTGGTCACCGTAAACGCCAGCATGGTCAAGATTTCGGCCAGCATGTTGACGGTGGATGCCGGCATGTCGAAGTTCAGCGGTGTCGTTAAAGCGGACACCGTCATCACCAACAGCGTCATCAGCGCCTCTTACACGCCGGGCGCGGGCAATATATGGTGAATGAAATGATCAAACACAGCGCACTTTGGACATCACCCGCACCGCTATGGGGACGTTTCTCGACTGAGCCGGGCAGTGCCGCGTCTTTTCTTGCCGAGGATCAGTCAGCACCGGCGATCTTGCGTTTCGCCAGCGATGAATTCATGGAGCAACTGATTGCGACACTCGCGGCCGATCCGCGGCAGGTCGGTGCTCTTATAGCCCGCCCCGAGACGTGGCGCGGTCCTACACCCGATGCACCGGATATGGTCGAACGTGTACCGCTACCGCGTCTCGCGCGCGCATTGGCGCGATTGCGCAAGGGCAAGGCGGCAACGACAGCACTCGATTCCACAACGCACGAAACGGTTGCAAAAGTAAACGGCATCACGCGCACCCTGCCGCTCAAACTTTATCATCCTGCCCACCAACGTCATTACCTGGTGGCGGCGAACCTTGTTTGCGGCATAGCGGGTTTTCCTGATCGGGAAGTAGAGACCGGCAGTGCCGAGCAAGCCGGTTTTGTGTTGCGGCGGCTACTGCCAGTGGCGAACGCAGTGAACGGGTTGCCGTTGGAGGAATACGCGTTCGTGAATGACGCCAATGGTGCGCGCTGGCAACGCATCGGGACCGATGCCAACGCGAACGATATTTCCAACGCGCTCGCTCCGGGCGAGGAAATGCTGCCGCTGTTTCCCCTCAATTTCCGCGACGACAGCGGCTACCCACGGCGGTTGCTCGCGGGTGTCATTCCGGTCGGGCGGCGCGAGGAATACATGAGCACCAGAGCGCAAAAACAAACTATGGTCGAGAGTTCAAGTGGAGGGGGTGTAGCGGCAAATCCGAGTGAGGTAGCCGCACGCAAGGAACAGTTCAAGATGGAAGTCACCGAGCCTTGGAAGAACTTGATCCGGTCGAGCGTTTTTGCTGCCAACCGCATCATGGACGAGAGCAGTGCAACCACGAGCAAAGATAAGAAGCAAAGTGCCGCAACGAGTGCCAACAATCAGGCGCAAGGCCAGTCCTGGCTGATCCTTCTCGACTTCGCCGACTACCTACAACTGCATCTGAAACCTGTTTGGGACTGTGTGGTCGAGCCAGCGAAACGCTCAGCATTGACAAGTGATGCACAGCGAGATTTGTTCGATTGGTTGAATAACGATTCCACCAAACCTGACCCTATCGATACACTCAAGATGTCAACTGCCAGACCATCCTTCGCGGTGAATTTGCGCGAAGCATTGAAGCAGGTTCGCGCCACTGAAAGTGTGCGCACAAGTCTTGAACGTGCAACACAGTCATTCCCTGATGCCCCAGATTCAACCGATAAAACGCTCGCATGGCCCGGCTTTTCTTATCCTCTGGCTGGTGTGCGCGGTTCAGGCATCAGCTATGCAGCGTGGGGGATCCACAGCTCGCTCGGCGATGCTTCAGTTGAAGATGATGATGTGGAAGCAGCGGTACCTTTCAAATTACCAGTGCCGCCAAATGAACTTACGGCGCAACAAAAGGCGGAGATCGAGGCAGCAAAACTCGACAAACTGGTGCAGTTGGTAATCAAGGCGATCGATCTCACGGCTCCAGCGATGCCCGCTCCTCCGTTACCCTACGCGGTACGTTTGCGCGATGCGCTCAAGACCACCCAAGGCGATGCGGGTTGGTTTGCGCTGCGTTGCGTGTACTTGCGCTGCGACTGCGGCCCCCAACGCATGGCCGTGTTGAGTTCGCCTACCCAGCGCTTTCAGCTTGCGAATTTCTTTGATTCCGATGCGCCGGCACGTCCCATCCGCATCTCGTTACCGCTCGACACCACACCCGCCGGGATGCGCAAGCACAGCAAGAACACCGCGTTCATGATCTCGGATGTGCTGTGCGGACAGATACAGCGCGCCAAGGGGCTGGGCTTGGCCGATCTGGTGATGTCGGTGCTGCCCTGGCCGTTGCACAAGGATCTCGATGTCGGCGGCATGGGCCCGTGCAAGAGCTCCCCCGAAGTAAACATCGGGATGATCTGTTCGCTGTCGATTCCCATCATCACCATCTGTGCGCTGATCCTGCTGATGATCATCGTCAGCCTGCTCGACTTGATTTTCCGCTGGATGCCGTGGTTCATCATGTGTTTCCCGGTGCCGGGGCTTAAAGCGAAAAAGGATCAGTGATGGCCATCACCTACGATCCCGGGAAAATATTTGGCCGTGGCTTGGGCTTCCCGCCGCGCGTGGGGCCGGATGGCCGCGTAGCCTGGTCCGAAGGAGCGGCCAACGTGCGCGATGGCCTGCGCATCCTGTTGCTCACCGAGCCGCGTGAGCGCATGAGGCTGCCGGATTTTGGGGGTGGGCTGACACGCTTCTTGTTCGAACCCAACACACCCGCGACACACCAGCGCATACAGGAAACCATCGAAGACAACATCATGCGCTGGGAGCCTCGCGTACAGATCGACACGGTTACTGTGGAAGCCGACCCCGAAGATGCGCAAGGTGCGGTGGCGACCATCGCGTACCGGCTGGTCGCCACCCAGACGCTGGAGCGGGTAACGCTCGCGCTAACATTGAAAGGATAGGAGACATCGTGCCCTTGCCCGCCCCCACACTGGACAACCGCCGCTATCAGGACCTGCTCAATGAGGCCTTGGCGCGCATCCCGGTACATACGCCGGAGTGGACCAACTACGGTCCGGCCGACCCCGGGGTGACGCTGATCGAAGTGTTCGCATTCCTGACCGAGAACCTGCTCTATCGCGCCAACCAGATTCCTGAACGCAACCGAAATAAGTTTCTGGAGTTGCTGGGCGTACCGCTTACACCTGCCGCGTCTGCGCAAGGAATCGTTACGATAGCCAACGCAAATGGGCCGCTGCAAACAAAGACGCTGACAGCCGGGCTCGAAACGCGAGCCGGCCAGATACCTTTCCTCACGGATCAAGGGCTGGATGTGCTTCCCGTCGAGGCGAAGCTGTATCTCAAACGCCGCTATAACGACGAGTCCGGCGTGCGCGAGAAACAATTCAACTTGCTATACGCAACGTTGAAGCAGGAGCAACCATCCGCTGCAACCAAACTCGTGCTCTATCAAACCGTCGCATGGGATGGCAGCGAGGCAATCGCCGTCAGCCTCAACGAGGATACCGTGGACGGTTGCCTGTGGCTGGCATTGCTGGCGCGTGCCAACGACGCACAACAACCTGACAAAGCGCTCGTTCTCAAACAAGTGCGCGAACAGATCGCGGGCAAAACACTGAGTCTGGGTATCGTCCCGGCACTGGATGAAAATGCGCGCCGCCTGCAGCCGCAGGGAAGTAATGATGAAGCGATCGAGGCGCCGCTGGTGTTTGAAATGCCCCGCTTGCCTGCCGGAGGCAAGTTGCCGCAGGAACCCCAGCCACGAGTGGCCGAGTACCGCAGCCTCGAAGCGCGAACCCAGGTCAATCTGCTCAAGAAACCCGGTATCGTGGAACTGGCCCTTCCCTCTGCGCCGGAAATGGAACTATGGCAAGACCTGGACCCGCTCGAAGCGGGCAGTGGCGATTTCCCGCCGGCGCTGGACGACACTGCACTGGCCGACCGGATAATCACCTGGATACGCGTATCGGCACGCGGTGTGCCAGCCCGCTTGCTCTGGGCAGGCATCAATGCCATGACGGTGTTGCAACGTGAACCTGTTGTGAGCGAGGTGCTGAGCGATGGCACCGGAGAAACCGACCAGGTGCGTCAACTCGCGCATCCGCCAGTGCTGATGGAAACGGTGCGTATCCATGTCAGCAACGCTGACGGTGAGATGAAAGAATGGAAGCGCGTCGATGATCTGCTTGCGGCACCACCTGAAGTTCAGCCCTACAAGCTGCGCCAACTCAGCGTCGAAGCAGCGGCTATAGAAACCGATAGCGCCAATGTGTTCACCATCGACCCCGAATCCGGCAAACTGAGTTTCGGTGATGGTTTGCGCGGGCGCCGTCCCCCGGCAGGTGCGAAAATTCGGGTCAGTTATGATCGCAGTAACGGGCTGGCCGGCAATGTTGCGCGTGGTGCAATCAACACCGGCTCCGCACTGCCGGCAGGATACAAAGTGTCCAACCCGGTTCCCACCTGGGGCGGTGCACCATCCGAGGATGTAACGGAAGCGCAAAAACAGATCCCGCGTTTCATTCAGCATCGCGACCGACTCGTGACCGTTGCCGATTTCGAAGCAATCACGCTGCGCACGCCGGGCGTGCAGATCGGCCGGGTCGAAGTGCTCCCCGCATTCAATCCCGATCTTGCACCGGACGCGCCGGGCAACGCGCCGGGCGCGGTAACACTAATGCTGGTGCCGACCCTTGATCCAGCCCACTCTGATGCACCCGAACCGGATCGCCTGTTCATGGATACCGTATGCCGCCATCTCGATGCGCGACGATTGGTGACGACCGAACTGATTTTGCGCGGCCCCGATTACCGCGACATCTGGGTCGGCATCGGCATCGAGCTGCTGGCCGACGGTAGCGCAGGTGCCGTGGTCCGTGATGCAGTTTCCAAACGCATCCGTGAATTTCTTGCGCCCCTGCATGCAGGTGGATTAAGCGAACCCGAGTTGTTGGCGAATCCGGATTTTTCAGGCGTACAAAAAGGCTGGCCATTACGCCGTGCGGTATCGGCCGCGGAATTGATGGCAGTTGCCAGCCGCGCCCGGGGTGTACGTTACGTCCGTAGCGTAAAGCTGGCAGGGACGGATGGGGTCGAATTGCCGGAGATTCCGATGCACAGCCTGCAACTGCCGCGCATTGCGGGGCTGCTCGTGCTGGCCGGCGATGCGCCATCTCCCGCCAGCCTTATGGGTGGAGTGCAGCCGGAAGACATTTTGCCCAGCCAGCGCATCGTACCTGTACCCGTAATTCCGGATAGGTGCTGACATGTTAGACGCCAACGGAACCCGCCATCATCTGCTACTCGGCGAAGCCGACTGGAAGCGCTGTCGTTGCGCTTTCACACACGACGCGCCTGATGCAGACACGGTGCCCTTGGCTGAATATTCCGGCACGGTGGTGGAATGGTATGCGGACGCGCAGGTCGCGCGTTTGCGTGCGTTACCTTTCAGTTACCCCACAGCCAAGCTGGATGATCTACCGGATATTGAACACCAGCGGCACGGCGCTGCGGCCGATCAATTCGGCAACTGGTACTGGATCGACAGTTCGTCGCAGCGCGTGCGGGTGTGGTCTGAAAACACGGCGGCGATGGATTTCTGGCCGCCCGCCGAGGAGGACGAAGCACCGCCTCCGGGCGAGTTTGCGCCGGTAAACGCGGCGACATCCAGCCTGCCTCTTGCACTGGCCGGGATGGCGGTAAGCAGCGAGCATTTCCTCATCGTGGGCACACTGGCACCGGCCGGTATGCTGATATTCGATCTGGCCGCCGGTGGCTCACCCTTGCATCTGCTGTGGCCGGCTGATGTGCCATTCAGACCGTTTGACATGGCGGCGGGGCCAAACAGCAGCGTGTGGATTCTGGATCGCAGCAACAGCGTTTGTTGGGTGCTAGACCGGCACTTCAACATCGTATCTTCCAAAGCAGGCGGTAGTGCTGCGACGGCTGCTCCGCAAGGCGCTTTCGGCCCGATGGCGGGCAGTAGCGCAACCATGACGGATGCATCACGCATGATTGATGCGGACAGCGCCATCAAACTGAGCGATGCAGCAGACCCGGTCTCCATCGAAGTGTTGCGCGACGGAACGTTGCTGGTGTTGGATCGCCGCGCAAGCGGAGAGCCTTCGCAAATCCTGGCCTATCGGGAAGGTAATCAACTCAAGCTGAACACGGCGGCGGGCACGGTAGATGCATTGATTTTGAATGTGGCCATCTCGGGCGCGGTGGGTGACAAGGCTGAGAGCCTGTCGCTTTCGGCCTACGATTTTGCCGTCGTCCCGCAAAGCGACAACGCATTGCCCGTCCAGCTTTTTGTAGTGCAGCAAGATGGAAATCAGGCTTATGTTTTTAATCTTGACCAGGACACGAAGGGAATTTGGTCGTTCACCTCGCAGCCGGGTTACCGGCCGATGCGGCGTTTTGGTGGCCGCGGCTTGGTCACGCTGAAGAACCAGCCGTATTACGATTTCGCGGAAACCTGGGTACCGTTGGTGGAGCAAGCGCGACCACGCCATGAAGTGCAAGGCGTATTGCGAACCACGGTGTTCGACGGCAAGGAGCCGGACTGTGTTTGGCATCGCCTCATGCTCGATGCCTGCGTGCCCTCCGAGACCGCGTTGCGGGTTTGGACGCGCTGCTCCAACGATCAGGAATTGCTGGGATATGCCGAGTGGGTGGAAGAGCCGCGTCCCTATTTGCGCCGCGATGGCAGCGAGATTCCTTACTTGCAAACTCCCTGGACGGGCACACCGGCACTGGGCGAGGGCACCTGGGAATTGCTGTTCCAGAATGCACGCGGACGTTACCTGCAAATCATGATCGGTCTGAAAGGCAATCAACGCGCCACGCCCAGTTTACGAGCCTTGCGCGCCTACTATCCGCGTTTCTCCTACCTCAACGAATATATGCCCGCGCTGTACCGGGAAGACAATCAATCCGCGCATTTTCTGGATGGCTTCCTGGCCAATATCGAAGGCTTCTACACCGCGATCGAAGATCGCATCGCAGCGGCACAAGTATTGTTCGATCAGCGCACCGCGCCTGTAGAGGCGCTGGAATGGCTGGCCGGTTGGTTCGGCGCCGCGCTCGACCCGAGCTGGGACGAGTATCGGCGGAGGCTGTTTATCCGTCATGCGATGCTGCTGTTCAGCTATCGCGGCACTGCCCACGGTCTGCGTCTGGCCCTGGCGATGGCACTTGAGGCACAGCCTGATGAAACCCTATTTGTTGCGCCGGGCACGGTGGATGAACGCCGCTTCGGTGTGCGCATCATCGAAAAATATCTGGCCCGGCGTCTGCCCGATGTGTTGCTGGGCGACCCCGGTCAATTGCAAGCCAGTTCCGTGTTGAACCCGACCGACCCCTGGCATCCTGCCGATGGGGGTGGGTTCCTCAGCAGGCGCTACGGGCAGGCGCTCGGATTAAGCGAACTGGAGGCTAATCAAATTGTTTTACCGCTGGTGCAGCCCGACGATTCTATTCTTGCCGGAAAGTGGGCGCTGTTCACCGAACTCAATCTCGGCTTCACGCCGTTTGCGGGCAAGCTGGAACGCGACGCCTGGCAAGCTGCGGCCGAGGCTGAATACAGCAGTATTACTGCCTGCAACGATGCCTGGCGCGGCAATTACGCCGACTTCGCCGAAATCACGCAGCCAGCCGATATGCCGCCACCTGGGGCACAGCGCACGCTATGGGTCAATCACATGCGCGATGCCCATCCGGCGCGCACGCCGCTGGAGCGGTTGCAATGGCAAAGCTTTTTGCGTTCGCGCTACGGGGCCGTGTCGGCACTGAACAACATTTACAACAAAAATTGGACGGACTACGACCTCGTGCCGTTTCCCGATTGCTTGCCGACGGACGGCCCCGCGCTGCAGGACTGGTTGCAATTTGAAGGCGGCGTGCTGGCGATACGCAATGCCGCGCACCGTTTTTCCGTGCTGCTGCCCATGCCCACCGGACCCAATGTGGACCCGGAAAAACCGCACCGCCTCCTGGCGTTGGCAAGTCGCATCATCGAACTGGAAAAACCTGCGCACACCACATTCGATGTGCGCTTCTACTGGGCGATGTTCCGGGTCGGCGAGGCGCGCATCGGCTTCGATACCCGCCTCGATGAGAACATGCGGGAACAGCTTATTCCGCCGATGGTGCTGGGACGCGGCTATCTGGGCGCGTCGCTGGTCGCGCCGACTGCGGCGGAATCGCGGTGCGACCGCAGCGTGCTTGGCCGCGACCGGGTCATGCATTGAGTATGAATTTTGATAAAGAAGAAATGACCATGAACCCAAATAATCCATTAGGCAGTCATTCCCGCGCAGGAGGGAATCCAGCAATGAAAAAAATTCCGCAAAGCGGACAAAGCCAAGGTGTTGTCCCACTTGCGTGGGAATTTGTTAATCAACTGGATTCCCGCCTGCGCGGGAATGACGTAGTTTTTGCTAATGAACTTTCCGGGTTTAACAATCGAGCGAACAAATCCTTCGACAGGACGAGCGGTAATTATTTGGCTACGTTCATGGCGAGCTTGTCGAACCATAAGCAGAGTTCATCAATAAAGGAGCCACAGCCATGAGTGCTTGTTGCTTTACAAAGCAGGTGACGACCAATTTGGCACCGCCCGATCCCGCCAAACACGTCAATTACGTGCGCGGCATGGTGTTGGAAGTGGACGAATTCACCCAGGAGTTCGCCTATCACTCCAACCGTGATCGCTGGCTCGCGCGTGAGGCGATAGGCTACGGCACATTGCGCGGACTCGCGTTGAGTTGGTCGTTCGAAAAAGATAATGACGGCAAAGTTCAACCCAAGCTGATGGTGACCTCGGGCGTGGCGCTGAGTCCTTGCGGCCAATTGATATGCGTGAGCAGCAATCAGTGCGCCGACATCAACCAGTGGCTGGCCGCGCGCGACGCAACAATCTCCAAGCAATTCGACGCCAACGCGACCAACGGCGAACTCACCCTGCACGTGACATTGGCCTACAGCGATTGTCCGACCGACGATGCACCCGTGCCGGGCGAGCCCTGCCGCAGCGCCGCTGAGTTGATGCAACCCTCGCGCATCGCCGACAGTTTTCAACTTGAGTTGTCCTACGATGCGCCCTTGCAGGCGGAAGAAGATGCGTTGCGCGGCTTTGTCGCCTGGATGCGAAAAATTTCCATCGTCCCGGATCCCGGCCAATCGGTAGCGCCGGACGAGTTCATGACGGCGGTGCGCGCGTGGGGCGCGGCACAGAGTGATCCTGCTTCGCTCACCATCAGTGCAGCCGATGTGGCGGCTTATTCCACTATCTTGTTGCGGTTGTGGGTCACCGAGCTGCGCGCCGCCGTGGAGCGGGGCGCTGCACTGCAGCGTTTCAAGACCTGGCTGGATGCTGTGCCGCTCGGCAAAGGGCCGAACGGATTGGCGACCGAGCATGACTTCCTCGCCGAGGTGCGCCGCTGGTCGCCACGCACCTACACCTGGCCCGATAAACTGATCGTCAATAAGGACAACGACGACAAGAGCAAATTCATCGCCAAGGCGCTCGCCTTGTGGGACAAGGAAATCGCGCCAAAATGGTACGGCGAGACCTGCGGCTGCCGCGCGCCGAATAGCCCCGACAGTTGCGACGACCGGTTGCTGTTGGGTACGTTAAAATTTAACGTGGTGAGGAACGCTGGCAACTTATGGATGGTGGACATTCCGGCTACGCCTTCTGCCGATACCCCATCTGTGGACGAATCGCGGCGACCCATTCTCGGGCATCTGCGCGCGTTACAGGAACAAATCATTCCCACGCCCGGAGCCGACGCGGCAGTGCCGCCCGCCTTTGCGCCAGTGCACACAGCGTCAGGCCAGCACGTCGCCTTGGGGCGCCTGACCAAAGCACAGCCTCAAGTCACCCCCGTAATCGGCAACGTCAAGATCACTACCATTGAGGATGGCAAAGTTAGTTTTACTTTTGATGATTACAGCAAGCCGGACAGCGATCATGATTATGTCGTCCAGGTACTGGCCTCCTTCCACACCAGCACCACAACCAATAAATCTCAACCTGCGGTGCGCTTCGCCGGATTTAACGACGCAGATTTCTCTTACATGGTCACACGCTCCAACAAGGGATTGCTCATTGCCGAACTCGAATCAATGGAATTCCAGGTCGAAGCCTCCATCATCGTGAAGCCTAACTGAGGAGCACTGCGATGGCCGCCCAACCCAAACTGCTGCAACAGACCATCCTCGACGGGGGGATACGCGCCGTCAATTTCTTCAACGGCCGGTTGCTTACCGGCGAAGACCTCACGCGCGAGCAGACCGCACGGCGCGAAGCCGACCGGCGTTTTGGTATCGCACTCGGCGACGGCATCGCCTGGGGGTTGGAAGTGCAGGTAGCCAAAGATCAAACGCACGGTACTGCCGTCACCATCAACGCAGGCCTCGCCATCAACCGTAACGGGCAAACATTGCATCTGCCCAGTGCGCTGGACGTGCTGCTGAGTGATCGCAGTGCACCCAAGGTGGCAACCACACGCAGCTTTGTCGATTGCGGTTTGAAGGGCGGTGTGATCGCAACCAACCCCGGCACCTATTTACTCACCCTCGCCCCGGACGAAGCCAACGAAGGGCACGCCCCGTCGCAGTCGCTGGACGAAGGAACAGTGCGCTGCAACAGCGATGCATTGGTGGAAGCGGTGCAGATACGCATGCTGCCGCTGACAGCGGAACTGGATGCCGCCGCTTACAACGATACCGATCGCATGCGCAACGCCGTTGCGTGGCAGTGTTTTGGTCTGGACAACATGGCCAACTTCCTGATCGATCCGCTGCGCATGCCGGTGCAAATTCCTGAGCCGTTGGAAACACTAGCCGGCAAAACCTATACCCGCTGCGACGTGCCGCTGGCAGTAGTGCGCATCACCACCAAAATCGAATTCGTCGACCTGTGGTCGGTGCGCCGCCGTCCCACACCACGCGGTTGCGCTGGAGCATTTGCTTATCCGGTGGAAGAGCGCCGCCGTGCCGAAGGCGAGGCGATGTCACTGCAATTCCAGCAGCAACTTGCCGAGATAACAGCGGCCAGCGGCGATGTGCGCAACCTGGTGGCGCGCGACAAATTCGTGCAACTGCCCGCCGCCGGACTGCTGCCCATGCCCGGCGATGCAGCCAGTGATGCCGCCGCCATCGCCAGCTTCTTCGCGGGCTGCACCCTGCGCGGCCCGGCGTACATCGAAGGCTCACATCTGGAGTCACTGTTGCGTGACTCGTACAGCTATCCGCCGATAGACCCGAATAGCGGTGAACTGATCTGGCTGTATAGGGTGCGCGAGAACCGGCAGGCGATTGAGTTGGGTCGCGATCCCAAACCGAGAGCGTGCCTGGTGTTTACCAGTGGGCATATGCCGTATCAGGCGGATGCAAGATTGGATGTGGCGAAATGGGACTATGCAAACACGGCGATAGATCGCTGATAACTTCAGACGCATAAGCAAACAAGAAGGAGAATCTTATGGCAACTACACTTACAGATGCACTGCGCTTGGTTAAGCCGGGGGAAATGGTTGTCTCACTGACGGACATCCTCGACAAGCTTGGTAACAAGATCACAGCGGATGAGAGGGATCAACTTCTGATTGCGATGTTGAGTCCGAGACGAGAAAAGGTGCAGCCAGGTGATTTGATTACAACGGATTTGGTAAATCAAATTCTCGCTTATATTGGAGATATTCAAGTTCGTGTAGAAAAACTTGAAAACAGCAGCACGATACCAAGCACTTTTCGCATTATCCGCATTGATGGCCCCACGCCGATCCGTGTTGGCAGCCGTGTGACGGCGGTCGGAGAAAATTTCAGCGTACCAGGTGCTCGTAACAGCGTTTCTGTGAATACGGCACCAGCCACGCCGATAAATAACGCATGCACGGCGACACAACTGGTCTTCGATATGCCTGATCCGGGTATCGGTCAAACCGGTCGAAAAGTTACTCTGAGTGTGATCAATGCTGATGGTCAAACAGCTTCTCTGCAATTTCAACTAGAGCCAATGCTTATTATCCCGACAGGTACCTTAATAGTTCGCTACATTACACCGCCAGCGGGTAGCGGCAACCTCGCACCGGGCTTATATGACTTTGGCTTCAGACTGATTGCCGATGTGGATCAGGACGCTTACATCCAACTCAATGCGTCGTCGTCAGCCGCAACGTGGGCTGGCGTCTTGGTCGATCCTCTTGGGGCAACGGATTACACGAAGCCAGTCTTGTTAGCGCGGGCGTCAGGTACACATTTTGAGCGCGATTTCATTGTTCGCGTCACCGCCCCCTCAACTGGAACTGCCGTTATCAGTGTCGGGGCTACAGAAATGACTGCTGGTACACAAGTGAACCCGGCACCAAGCCAACCCCTCAACCTAGCAATCGGTCAACCGGTGCCCGTGCCGGAAAATCGCGTCGCGGTAAATTATCTTGCTACGTCTAGCAACGTCACCTTTGAAGGTGGTACAGCAGTCTTTACGCGTAACACTATTGGCCGTATTGATTTTGAAATTCTTTTCAATAACCTTGGTACAAGTGGCGGCGTCGTAACTACTTTCACTCCCACGTTTGAACTTAAATCCAGTGGTATTAACAACTGGACAAAGGGGCTCCAAACTGGCACAGAGATATCGATCAGCGGTCCACAGGGAAACGGGTCAACAGGTCTTCGCCTTACACCGCCAAACGCTGCTTCAAATGCTGAGCTCCTGCTGACAATCACCGGGCAACCGAGCGGGGGGGCGCCAGTGAATGTGACATACCGTGTGCCGGTGCGTACGAACTAATACGAGATATATTTAACCCACAATAAAAAGGAGTACTCACATGTGTAATTCGTCGATATTAAAACCTCATAGCGTATTCGTGGCCACCATGTTCTTGTGCATCTTCCTTCAGTCGCCCTTGCCGGCCTCTGCACAGGTGGGCGACATTTGCCTACCAACTATCGGCGGACTAGTAGCGTCACCCACGATGGACGGGAAACCGCAGAACGACGTCGGCTGGAATGGAGCTGGCCAACTCGGGATTCGCGATGTCACTCAGGGTGCGAACGGGCCTTCTGAAAGCAACACCAGAAGCGGAAGTATTCAATATGGCATCCTGAATAATTTCCTCTACTTTTCGGTGGACTTGGATAATGGTAATTTTAGCGCGCCTGGATCCAACGATAGGGTTGTGATTGCCATATCTCCTGATGGGACAAGTGCGGATTCCGTCAATGCTTGGCGTCTTCATATCAGCCCTGGGTTATACAGCGCCACCTCGGGAATTGTGATTCCCGCACGTCCGCCTCTAGGGGTTGCTTATTGGAGGGATAGCAGTTCTTGGAATAATCAAAAACCCACAGGTGCAACCTGCACACGGAGCCAATATTACGACTGTAATAGTCCTCTTGCGATGGACAGTCAGGGAATTGTTCAGACTTCTGGAGGTGCGCAGTGCAACCCTCTTCAAACGGCCCAATTCGTGGTATCCCGCAACGGCTCAAGGTGGGGGCTTGAGGCAAAAGTGCCATACTCTACTAACCTCGCAGACGCTGCTGCCAATTGCAAGATATACATTCCGTCGGCTAGCACTTTCAAAGTGTACGCGAATGTGGTGTCAACCAATGACTTGGTTACCTCAACAACTTATGTAGAAGACCCATGGCCTTCCTCGCTTTATCTCAACGCCAATAACGGGTTGGGAGGGCTGATTGAAACGAGCACTCCTGCCCCCTCCGCATGGGGTGTTGCATCGCTGGATGCTAATCCGCCAACCACTACGCGCCCGGCTTGTACGGGAGTCAAGATTGCAGCAGCCGGTGTCAGGCCTAACTCAACGAGCCCGCTTGGCACAACTAGTTATGCTGTTCCCGGTGCTGGAGTGGACCCTGTAGACAGCAAATACTATTACTTGAAGGATCCCGCTAATGCAAGTTCACTAAAGTTAAAAACGGCGGATGAATGTGCTGCGGGATCAACGCCAAATCTTAATAATGATGCCTATTGGCCCACGAGCAAAAGTAACTCCAACACCTTCGTCGCCCGAGCAGTAAACAACGGGACAGGAACGCCCAGTGTCAGCGCAAAGTTCTATATCGCCCCGTGGGGTTTGCCTGCGCCAGGAGATTGGGATCTTATTGGAGAGCGTTACAAGCCATCAACTCGATCATCTATTTACCAGTCGGCATCGCAGCCCATTGGAACGAGCACTATGGATCTGACGACGGACTGGCAGCTTAGTTACAAGGAGTCTTGCGCCTACGTATTGTCCAACGTTGTTGGTTATTCCGCAGGCAAGCCTATTGGACACCACTGCGTGCAGGCCGAACTGGAGTCCACCGGACCAACGGTTAACTTTATAACCAAGAGTATGCAGTTCAACCACAATGTCATTCCCGCATCGCGCGTGGAACATCAAGTTACCATCGGTACAAAAGGCTATGGCACTCCTCCGAGTGGTAAGACATACCACGAAATCCTGCTTAGTGTTGACCAACTTGCTCGTAAATATGTACGTGATGGCAACACCTACTATCCGAGGTATGAAAAATCTGATGTTATAAACTCGGATCGGAGTACATCACCAGCATTTAGCAACTTTGGTGCCATCTCTGGTGAGAACTTTCCTAAAGGGATGACAGAAGCTCTGGCAGTTGTTGCGCGTGGCTATCGCATAACCGGCGACAAACTCGTGATTGGTGGAACCGCCTACAAGCGGGCGCAATACATCGGTGCATTCAGTCTTGAAGCCGGGCATAACGGTACTGTAGATAAATGGGATTTGGCTATGGCACCGACGCAATGTCCACCAAACAGTCCGCAAGTTGGTTGTATGAGCGGCTCTGGTGGTAACTACGTTTTGCAGATACCGAAGGATCAGTCGGTACAAGTGACGACTGCAGTCGAGGCGAAGGAGCCGGGAAATGGGCCAAAATGCCTTAACCCATGCGGCGATCCGGCTTGTTACCTCAAAGGTAAACAACAAGCTTCGAATGACTCCGGGGCCATTTCCGGAACGCTCGCTTTAGTTGGTACATTAGGTGCTGGCGGCTTCGCTTTCCTGCGCCGCAGGCGCAATCAGAAACCGAGTGACAGGCACACTGAAGACTGAGACGGAAGCGCCATGACCGCAGTTCTTCACAACGTCATCTTGTACTGGGGCATCGCAGTGGCGATCACTCTCGCCGCTGCGGCGTGGCAGGCCGACAGGCAGGGGCTCGATCCCTGGAACATGTACCTGGCTGGTTTGCTGGGCTTCGGCGGCGCATTGCTGTTGGGCGACGGCTTTGCCTTGCTGGTTTCGGCGGGTCACACGCACGATGCTTCACAGGGGCGGGGCGCCATCGGAGCCTTGCTTGGAGCGGCTTTGGGCTCATCGGTGTTCCTCAAAATGCGCGGCGCTCATTTTCTGTCTTACGTCGATGCCGCCGCACCCGCTGTCGCTTTGGGTTATGCCGTCTATCGCATCGGTTGTTTTCTGAATGGCTGTTGCTTCGGCACCGAATCCGACTTGCCTTGGGCGGTGACATTTGCACAAAACAGTGAGGCCTTCGCGGCGCAAGTCGCAGCAGGTTTGATCACCCCGGATGCGTCGCATACGCTGCCGGTGCATCCGACCCAGCTCTACCACGCCCTGCTCGGCGTTGTTGCTTTTGTAGTGCTGCTACGAATGAAAGCGGATGTGCCCGGCAGCCGCTTCGCCGCGGCCTTGATCTTGTATGGCGCCGGGCGTTTCGTGATCGAGTTCTTCCGTGGCGATGCGATCCCTATCCTCGGCCCGCTCGATACCAATCACACCGCTGCGCTGGTGATGCTGATGATGGGTATCGCGCTGTGGCGATTCCGGGCGGTGCCCGTGACTGCTCCAGAACGGAGGCAAACGGCATGACATTGCATATCCTCATGGGCCTGTTGCGCTGTTGATCCGGTAAAAGGAACAACGATGTCCTACGCCAACCTGACCGGAACAACCATACGCCGAGCTGCGGTGCGCGGCGCTCGGCTTGATGGTATTGCCGCGCGGCGCAGCACGGAGCGGTTGCTGGAGCGAATTCCAGATTCAGTTCCGGGCATGGGTGCGTCAGCGGTGCTGTGCGTGCGTCGAATGTCCGTCCACGTCCGAAACAGGCAACGCTATATGCAGCAGGGAAGCCGCGTTCTGGGCGAGGGGGTGGAACGTCTGGTGCGACATGCAGCGCGTCCCGCGCTTGGTGCCGTGCCGGCAAATGCCGAGGCGGTGCTGTTCGCGGATCGCGCGGAATTGCTGAGTTGTGTGGCGCGCGATTTTATGCAGCACCAGTTGGCGCAAGTCTGGTGGTGGCGGGTGCTGTTGCCCGGATCGGGTTTGACTTCCGCTGCGATGCAACTGTGGGTGAGCGAAGCGGCCCATGCGCCGACAGCGCTTGCACGGCTGGCAGACTTACAAGACGCAGTGGCTTTTGTGCGCACGCTGGATGATGCCAATGCCGTCGAGTTGACACAGGCCATCGTTCGCACACACGGACTTGCATTGCTCACGGAGGACAGCACGGTTACCTCGCCACTGTCGACACGCTCGCAGTCGGATTCTCCACTCATCTCGAAATCGCTGCACGATGATGTGTATGTATCGCCTCACAATCACAAGCAAGAAATCCGTACCGCACTCCCGGAAGCATGGGCACCTAATTTGACCAACTCGCAGCGGCGCCTGCTGGCGGTGGGTTTGTCGCTGGTGCGCTTGCCGCGTTTGGTGCGCACAGCGGCTTATGCGGAAGCGTTGTCTGCGCTGCTGGCACAGTTGAATGAAACATCGCGGAGAAGTCACCACTCCGCTCGGGCTGAGCCTGAAATTACTACTAGCCATTCGACTTGGCTGTCAAAAAACGACAGCCAAGTCGCTGGTTATCTCCCAGAAGGAGAGAGAGCAATTATTCCCTCTCCCGCAAGCGGGAGAGGGTTAGGGAGAGGGCTGCCAGAATCCGGCATTCTTAATAAGCTGGACACCGGCCTTCGCCGGTGTGACGAACTTTCAGAGTTGCCCAATAACGGTGGCGCAAGTTTGCCTGTTGCCACACCGGAGAAGCTGTTACCGGCTGTGGCGCATGACAATGCGATGTTAAAACTGCAAGCGTCACCCACTGCGGCGAAGCCCAATTTGCCCGCGCTGCAAGCCTTATTGCGGGGGCGCGAAAATTCCGTCGCTCCCGCGAAGGCGGGAGCCCAGGCAAGATCAGGATTGCTGGATTCCCGCCTTCGCGGGAATGACGGTACTTTAAAATCCGAGTTAATGATTGCGCAGCGCGCGCCCTCACAGGTAGCGACTATCGTGGACTCGACGCGCGTTGTTGATACGCAATACGGCGGGGTGTTCTTCCTGTGCAATGCCGCATTGGCGTTGGATTTATATGCGGATTTCACACGTCCGCTGGATCGCGGACTGGAGCTTACGCTGTGGGATTTTCTTGCGCTCGCCGCCATGGATTTGGGTGGGCCTGCGGTGAGGCAAGACCCGCTGTGGCCTTTGCTGGGCGAACTCGCCGGACGTGCACCCGGTCAGCGGCCCGGCTCAGATTTCACACCACCGAACGAATGGCGCATGCCAATGGATTGGCTGCTGCCTTTTGCCGAAGATACCGACGATTGGACATGGGAGACCGATGCCGCACGCCTGGTGGTGCGGCATCCGGCCGGGTTTGTGGTGCTGGATTTGCTGCGCGGGGGAATGCCGGTTGAAGAGCAATTGCGTATTGAGTTGGCGCGCTACGGTGTGCTCGGCATTAGGTCAAATAATCCATTAGGCCGTCATACCGGCGCAGGCCGGTATCCAGCCATAAAAAACAAACTGCGAAGCAGTCAAAATCTTGATGTTGTCCCACTTGCGTGGGGAATTTCTAATCATCTGGATACCGGCCTGCGCCGGTATGACGCGGTTTCTATTAATAGATTATCTGGCATCAAGCAGGCATCAAGCAGTCGGCGTGGTCAGGTAACACCGCTAGCACGCTGGCGCAGTTGGGTGATGTCTTATCTTGGCCGGCGTGTGGCGCGTGCCTTGGGTGATGTGCACTGGCGCCGCGCCTGCCGGATGTTGCTGTGTCTTCCGGGGCGCATCGAGTTGGATGCAGAACGTCTCAATGTGCATTTCTCATTGGAGCGATTGCCGGTGGTGGTACGCATGGCTGGCCTGGACCGCGATCCGGGTTGGATACCGGCTGCAGGGCGCGATGTGCGTTTTCATTTCGGGTGTGATCATGCCTGATCCCGCTACCACAATGACTCCAGCTTCAGCTCACTTCAGGCTGGTTTTTTATGCCGCAGTGGTGTCGCTGATGCGCCAGGCGGTGGAGGCCTTGAGCGATTTCGATACGGTTGCCAAAAGTTTTCCTTTCCTCACGGGTTATAGCAATGAAATCGCGAGCGACGGCTTGGATGGGGTGGATATTGGTAGCGCACCGGCGGAATGGCGTAAAAAGGTGGAAGAATTCGAGTTGGCTCATGCTGATTTTTTACCTTTGCGCGCGTTGCGCGAACGCGCAGGGCTGAGCTACGAGGATATGGTCACATTGGCCGGCACCGGCCTGGTAGAAGATGATCTGCGCTTCGGCGCGGTATTCGAAGCGCTGCACGGGGTGGCGGGGGAATCGAGGCCGACGGCCGGGTTGCTTGCTTCGTGGTTTGTGCCGGGCGAAGAAGTTGTGGACGGCTTGAACCGCATGCGGCGGCTGGAGCGTCTGGGTTTGCTGGTTGCGACGAACCCCGTTGCACCGTTATCTGGATGGGGGATACGCCTGCCTGATGGATTGTGGCCAGCGCTTCGCGACGACACAGAGCGCATGTTGCCGATCGGGTTCGATCATCGCGTGGTCAGCGCGGCTGCACATATCAGCGAGCTGGTGCTGCAGCCGGATTTGGCGCGCGAGGCAACCGGGCTTGCAGGCTTGCTGGTAAAGGGCGAACTCGATCTATTGCTGCTGCGCGGACCTGTGCATAACGGCAGGCGCGAATTGGCTGCGGCGATTGCACGCGAAGCGGGCCAGGGTGTGCTGGAAACATCATTGGCGCGGATGCAAAACGCTGACGCGGCATGTGCGATATGCCCTCTGGCTTCCGCTTTGGGGGCCATGCCCTTGCTCACCACTGAGGCGCGCCCTGGAGAGCGGGTGGTATTGCCGGAAAATTGGTGGGAGCGGGTGCCAGTCGCTGTTGTGCTCGGGCGCGAAGGGGGCATCGACATTCCGGATGGGCTGCGCATGGCGACGCTGGAACTACCGCTGCCCGATCTCGACGCGCGACGAGAATTATGGGACAGGGCGCTGCCGGATGCAGCGGAAAAGCTACGTGCGCGCATGGCCAGCGAAGCGCGGATTGCGAGTGGCATTATCTTTGGCATTGCGGCGCAAGCTCGGGTACATGCGCTCGCAGCGCAACGTGCTGAAGTGGAGATGGAAGATATCTATTTGGCGTCACGCAGTTATGGGCGTGAGGCTTTGGACGCTTTGGCAATGCGCATGCCACCGCTAGCGACCTATCCGAATCTGGACGCCGCAGGTGTGGCCGCAGATGCGCCTCCGCGCCTGATCGTTGAATCGGATACTGCGGAGGAACTCGACCTGCTGGAGCGTCGTTGCCGGATGCGCGAACAACTGGGACTGGCAGTGGGTGCGGCCTTTGCTCCTGGCGTGTCGCCCGGAGTGCGCGCACTGTTCACCGGGCCGAGCGGGACCGGCAAGACGCTGGCAGCGAGGTTGCTGGCTTGGCGGCTGGGCAAGGATTTGTATATGTGCAATCTGGCCGCGATCGTGAGCAAGTACATCGGCGAAACCGAGAAGCACATGAGTGATTTATTCGATTGCGCCGTCGCCACCGATGTGGTGTTGCTGATCGATGAAGCCGATGCGCTGTTCGCAAAACGCAGCGAGGGGGTGCGCGATGCCACCGACCGCTATGCAAACATGGAAACGAACTTTCTGTTGCAGCGCATGGACAATTATGAGGGCATCGTGGTGCTGACCACGAATCTCCCTGCGGCCATGGATCCGGCGTTCCGCCGCCGCATGGATGCGACCGTCGATTTTAAGCAGCCGGGGTCGCTGGATCGGCAACGGATTCTAATTGCCCATTTGCCTGTAAAGCACGCCGTCTCCCAGACGTTTCTGAATGACCTTGCCATGCGTTGCGTTTTGTCCGGAGGCCAGATACGCAACATCGTGTTGCACGCGGCACTGCTGTCCGGTGACAAGCTTATCGGCGAGCATGAGTTGCAGCGCGCGGTGGAGCGCGAATACCGGAAGCTGGGCGGCTTGTGTCCGCTGCCGAAAATGGTGGAGGCCATATGAGCGCCGCTGCTTCCGTCGCATTGACCCATAGTAACGCGGCACCGAAGGCTGCGAGTCCGACGCCTGCGGCACAGACACGCAACACACCGAATGCGGGTGCAATGATGAGTGTTGCCACACCAGCAATTTCGTTGAAGCCTGCGAACCAGCAGAGTAGCGCGGTACAGGGCAGCCCCTCGCTCAGCGCCGCCCCCATACCCACAGTGCCGGAGCGCAGTGGCGTAATTCAGCAAGTTTTGGATAAGTTTGCCGATTGGTCAAATAACATTCCCGGTTTCAGGATGTTGACCATCGTTTTGGGCTTCAACCCGATCAACATGCGTGCAGCCAGCCGCAATGCGGCCAGTCTGTTGCGCGCCTTGATCGAGTTGGTGCCCGGTGGCGCGATTATTACCCAAGCACTGGACAGCCACGGTGTGATCAACCAGGCCGCTGCATGGGTGGCACAGCAAATATCCACGCTTGGAGATATAGGCGGCGAAATTTTAGGCGGTCTTAATCGCTTTCTCGCTTCGTTGGGTTTGTCTGATTTGCTCCCTTGGAAATGGGACGGTGTATGGGAAAGGGCAAAACAAATCTTCACGACTCCTATAGACCGGCTGATCGTCTTTGGCGGTTCCGTCGTCACCGATATTCTCAAGATGGTCAAGCAGGTGATATTGAAACCTTTGGCCGCTCTGGCCAAAGATACGAAGGGTTACGACCTGCTGAAAGCCATCCTCGGAGAAGATCCCATTACGGGTGACGTGGTGCCGCGCAATGCCGAAACGCTGATCGGTGGTTTCATGAAGTTCATCGGCCAGGAGGATATCTGGCAAAACATCAAGAAAGGCAACGCGGTGGGGCGCGCATGGATTTGGTTCCAGGGAGCATTAAAGGATTTGATGGGCATGGTACGTGCCGTGCCCAAGCAGATAGTCGCCACACTGAGCTCGCTGACATTCCAGGACATCATCACCGTGGCCGGAGCGTTCATCAAAGTTGCCGGTGTATTCGTCAGTATTGCCGGTGATTTCCTCATCTGGGGACTCAAGACGAGCTGGAACCTGCTGGAGATTATTTTCGATGTGGTCAAGCCCGGCATCATGATCTACATCAACAAAACAGGTGCTGCCCTCAAGAGCATCATTAAAAATCCGCTGCCCTTTGTTGGCAATCTGGTGAAAGCTGCAAAACTTGGCTTTCAAAATTTTGCCGACAATTTCGGTGGGCACCTTAAGGCAGGGCTGATCGACTGGCTAACCGGATCATTGTCGGGCGTCTATATTCCCAAAGCACTCAGTCTGCCCGAGATGGGTAAATTTGCGATGAGTGTGCTGGGCATCTCGTGGGCACAAATTCGCGGCAAGATCGTCAAGGCGCTTGGGCCGAGTGGCGAAACGATCATGAAAGGTCTCGAAACCGGCTTCGACATCGTTGTTGCGCTCGTCACCGGTGGCCCCGCCGCTGCCTGGGAATTGATCAAGGAAAAGCTCACCGATTTGAAGGATCAAGTCGTCAGCGCCATAGTCGGATTTGTGACCGATACCGTAATCACGAAAGCCGTGCCAAAACTGATCTCGATGTTCATACCCGGCGCTGGATTCATTTCGGCAATCATCTCGATTTACGATACGGTCATGGTGTTCGTGGAGAAGATCGCGAAAATCATCGAGGTGGTCACGGCGTTCATCGATTCCATCGTCACGATCGCAGGAGGCAACATCACCGCTGCGGCAAATCGCGTGGAAAAAATACTCGGAGGTCTGTTGTCGCTAGCGATCAGCTTCCTCGCCGGATTCCTTGGTCTTGGCAAGGTTACGGACAAGATCAAGGATGTGATCGAAAAAGTTCGCGGTTCAGTCGATAAGGCTTTAGACAAAGCGGTGGAATGGATTGTGGAGAAGGCGAAGGGGTTGGGTGGTAAGGCCAGGGATATGTTGATGTGGTGGAAAAAGAAAATTGGCTTCAAGACAAAAACTGGGGAGTCGCACAATATCATCACTGAAGGGGAACCGCCGAATGTGCGTATTGCCGTGCATAGTGAAAAGGTCTACATCGAAGAAACAATAAAGCTAATAAAAGATGCCGCGATGAAAAATGACGCGACGAAGCTACAGAAAGGTATTGAGGATGATATGAAGAAAATAAAGGATTTGGATAAGAAAGGTAAAAATAAAACAGCTGCTGATAAGGATAAAACCAGGGAATTAAGTGCATCTCTTGATAGAGCATTGCGTGATTTATCTGAAATATTTTCAAAGGCTGATGTTCTCGAAAAGACTATAGCAGCTGCTGGTGATGGGACTCGCAGCAAACCATATGGGTTAACGTGGAAAAAACCACCTATAAAGCAATATAAATCATTCTTTTTGGCGCCAAGTAATTCGGTGAAAGGAAGAACTTCTCAAAGCAAGATTAAGACAATTGGCGGCGTGGAATACAAACCAACAACAACAAAAAAAGTACCTGGCGGTGATGAAATAATTGGTGTTTCTGATATGTATCAGACCCGTGTAGGTTTAGTCGTTGGCCCAAAAAAACCTAAGGGTGCTCCCAGAAGTGAAAATCAAAAAAGAAGATTTAATGATCTTCTAGAATCACATGGATATGATCGAAAAGCTTTGGATACTGATGGAGATCATGTTGTTGAGTTGCAAGTTTCAGGTATTGATGCGACGCCAAATTTGTGGCCTCTGGATAGTAGCCAAAATAGATCAGGAGGATCTAGTCTAAAACATGTTTTGGTAACTATTGAGGACGGCTCTCAGAAAAAAGTGGACGACCTAGAGGGCAAATATTTCAAGATTATTAAGTTCGATGTATAGATAGTAGCAAGCGTAGCCCGGATGCAGCGAAGCGAAATACGGGATCAGTTGAACCAGAAAGTGCTGGAGTTAACTGGTGCTCACCAGAGCAACCGAAAAAGCAATGCACAGAAACATTTATCAGTCTGAACGTAGCGTAAACAACAGAAGGAATAAGTCATGAACATTTTTGGACAAACTGTATCAGCGATTTTCGCTCTCGCATTACTTGCAGCTTTAGGTATGGGCGGATATTTCGCGTTCGAGTACATCGCCGCGTTGTTTCTCAGCATGGATGCACAGGTGGCCAGAATTACCGTAGTCGCTTCGGTGGTTGTTCTGTTGGCGGCCACAATCATTGCAAGCAGCATCCGGCAGACAGGCAAGCAGAATATGGCAAGCGAAATCCATGCAGATCGGGCGGCTGTTTATAAGCAGTTCATCGAGGCATGGGCCCTGCTGTTGGGCGAGAGATCGAGGTCGGAAAAACAGAGCGTGATTCCGTTTACGGAATCATGGCAATCGCTGGACTTGCCACTGGCACTTTATGGCAGCCCCGCAGTTATCAAGGCTCACATCGCACTGCGTGATTTGGTGACACGAAGTGGCTCACTGAATTCAGATATCCGGAAGCAATTTGCCAAGGCGCTCATGGCAGTGCGCAAGGATATCGGTTCGGATACGAATGGTATTACGCCGGAAGAGTTAACTGGACTCTTGCTCTCTGATACCGTGCAGGATGAGGGTTCCAGTGCTGGATTGGTCTCGGATTCTCGTTAATTCGAGTGCCAAGGTATTTGCTAAAACGTAAATTGATTTTGCATAGGCCACGAAAAGTTGATGTTGTATTCGTATGCGAACTTGCTCAAAGGCCGCATTGCTTGGCGAGGATCGAAGCTTCATATTGCAAAAATGCGTAACTACCAAAAAGGAGAAGAGTCATGACAACGAAGAAGAATGTGAAAAACAGTAATACTGGACAAACGCGAAAATCTGCCAGCGAAACGGGTGGCAATTCTGGTCGTATTCCGAAGACTGGCTTGACCGGATTTCTGCTGGACGCCTCTGAGGATTCAGGCAAGGTGGCTTTTGCCACTCTGGCGAAAAGTCGTCCTGCTTTTAGAGGCATCGCTGCCGGCGCGGCTTTCAGTTTGAAGAAAATGGATGCCGAGACGGCTGCGCTTAATCACCTGGATCATGCACTGGAAAGCGATGCAGTCAAGAAATTTGTCCGGCCCAAGATTGAGACGGCGGCGAGTGAATTCAAAAGCCTTGGCAGCGAGGCGATGCCGCTGACCGGAACGATGCTGGTCAAGTTCAGGCAGCACTTCAACAAGATTCCGGTATATGGGTCGTTGGTCACCGTAGAACTCGACAAGAATAACGAGTGTCTGGCTATTAATTCTTCGCTCGGCGAACCGAAAGGTGTGAATCACGTGGCCTCCGTGTCGCCGTCGGAAGCATTGAAGGTCGCGGCAAAAGCTGCGGGTCAATCGGTGCAATCTTTGAGTCAGACACCGCGACTGTATTACTACTTTGATCAGAATTCCGAGAAGTGGTATCTCGCTTATATCATCGAGGATGTACCAAAGCGCGATCCGAAGATGTCTGAGACAGGAAATCTTGAATCACCAATCAAGGACTATATTGTCGATGCACACTCAGGCAAGTTGTTAGTGGAGCTGCCAAGATTGAACACGATGGCGGCCGTTAACGAAGTGGTCAAGGATGCGTTGAACAAGAACAGAAAGATTACGGTCGAGGCACTTGCGAATGGTAAAAGGCAGTTGCATGACAGCACCTTGAATGTCACAACTTATACGTTTGACTACAAGGACCCGACAAAGCAGTGGAATCTGCTTCCGGGAAACTTATATGTGAAACCACCGACGCCGTGGCCGCTTGAGGCGATAGGTGCGCACGCTAATGGGTCTACCGTTGCCAGTTTCTTACGCAAAATTGTTATTCGAAATAACATCGACAATAAAGGCGGAGAAATGGTTTCCACGGTTAACTGCTGGGATCGGTCCGAAGGCACGACCCCTGCAAGGCAATGGAAAAACGCGTATTGGAACGGCAATCAGATGGTGTACGGCCAGATCAAGTTTCCAGATGGCTCGTTTTATTCCGTCGCGTCGATGCTTGATGTCGTTGGCCACGAGATGTTCCATGGGGTGACTGACTACACTTCACGCCTGGAGTATCAGACCCAGGCAGGCGCGCTGAATGAATCCTATTCGGATATTTTTGGCTGCATCATCAGCAATTTTCCCAGGACGATAGCGAAATGGAAATGGGAAATTGGCGTTGGTTTCGATGGGCCCGGTACGGCGCTGCGCAATATGGCCGATCCTTCACTTTTGGATCAGCCCAAGCACATGAATAATTTTGTGAAAGCGTCCCCGCCATATGACGACAGTAATGACTATGGGTGGGTCCATCGCAACAGCGGAATTCACAATTTTGCCGCCTATAAGATCATGACGACCAAGCAAGGTAGCCAATATTTGTTTACCCGTCGCGAGGTCGCCGCGATGTTCTATATCGCGTTGACCGCGCACCTTTCACGTACATCGAAATTTTCGGATAGTCGGCGCGCGGTTGTACTGGCGACTCGGTCGTTATTCAGAAACAAAAGCGCAAGTGATTTGGCGAAAAGGGTCAAGGCTGTTGAAGATGGTTTCTCTGCAGCGGGTATTGATTGAAGCCATGGTTGTGTATTTGGAAAGACTCGACTTTGCAGGGAAGTTACAGCAATAACGTTGCGTTTTCTGGTGGACGGTTGCGAAATCTCGATGTGGAGAGGTGAAATCATGGAAATATTCAACCATAAATTGGCCGGCGATTTGGTGACTTTCGAGCAATCGCCGAACCGGGGCGGTGTAATTACCCCGCAGTATCTCGTCATTCACTATACCGCCGGGAGCGGTCTAGAAGGCACGGTCCGGCATTTTCTCGACCCCAATGCAAAAGCATCAGCTCACCTGGCCATCGGTCGGGATGGAAATATTTGCCAGATGGTTCCGTTCAATCTTAAAGCCTGGCACGCGGGTGTGAGCACTTGGGCCGGATTGCAGGGCCTCAACACCTGTTCAATAGGTATCGAGCTCGACAATGCGGGTCGACTGACTCCGGTTGGCAGCGAATTTCAAGCCTGGTTTGGCAAGCGCTATCCGACAAGCGAGGCAATTCGCGCTCGACACAAAAATGAGACTACTGAAACTTGGTGGCACGCCTACACAGAGAAACAGATTACCGCCGCCAGACAGGTTGCCGCACTTCTGATGACGACCTACGGCTTGAAGGAAATCCTTGGACACGACGATATAGCGCCCGGCCGAAAGGTTGACCCCGGCCCGGCGTTTCCGATGTCGAGCTTCAAATCCACGATCATCGGTCGTGACATCGATGCCGCGCCAACCTGGATAGTCTCGGCGCCGCTGCTGAACATCCGCAAGGGACCAGGCCCCGAGTTTGAGCTGCTGCGCCAGCCACTTCCGAAAGGGGCTCTCCTCACACAACTGGACACCACGGCTAACTGGCTAAAAGTTGTCGTTGAAGATAACACTCGAATCGAAGGATGGGTCAACATCAATTATATCGAACCAGTGAAAGGATAATGACATGAACGCCACACTTAGTGCAGCACAATGGTTGCAGATCGTAGGGTTGGGCGCCGCATTTGGTATGCTCGGGCAACTTATTCGTGCAATTGCCGGTATCAAGAAGTTTCATGAAACGAATGCTGCGGCTGATGAAAAGGAAACACTGTCATCGCAACGCTTGGTGACCAGTCTTGCCATCGGTGCGGTGGCCGGTGCGTTGGCCGCCTTGGCAACCGGATCCGGGCTGGATCTGGAAAAAATCCAGTCCAGCGTAATTCTCGGATTGATGGGTGCCGGCTATGCGGGCGCAGATTTCATCGAGGCCTTCATGCAAAAGTATGTGAATAGTCCTACGAAAAACACAGCCAATGGCACCGATTCATCGCAACATGAAAATGGGGATGACGGTGCTAATCCCGCGACTTCTTCGAATACGGCAACCGATGCAATTAAGGGTAATAGCGAGAAGGCTTATGGATGATGGCAACGGAAACTGACTCTCTGCCCAAACTGTTGACTATGAGTAATGGTTGAGTCGGCAATTTAAGAATTGAAGCGTCATGGTTTATGAATGTTCACCTTAAAAGGAGAAAAAAATGAAATACTTTATGGGAATTTTGCTACTTACTTTTTCATCCGTGTTAGCAGCTCAAAGCTTGGAAGAAAACAAGATATACAGACTAAGTAAAACTGTTAATGACTTAGTTTTAGCAACAACAGATGATGAATCAAATAAGTTTATTGCAGCGAAAGGTTCCAAGTTCATCGTTATTGATTCTAATGACCAAAAGTATTACGTGGTTAGGTTCGTTAATGTTGCAGATTTCAAAGATTCCAAATCTACAGTTTTGGAAGACTCAGAATACAAATTATCTAAAAAAACAGGAGTAGTCGATATTTCAAGATCAGTTGAACGTTCATTTGGAGGGCCAGTTAGTGGCCCTTTAATTGTGCCATTTAAGTATCGTTTGGATGATAAATCCCTTTCTGGTGAAGCGGCCATCGGCTATTACGCCGGATATGGCTTTGAGCCAAAAATTATAGGTACAGACTTCAGGTTGCCTCTTTCCCCATTTATAGCAGGTGGCCTTTCTCAAATAAGTGTGTCAAATAATGGAACTACAGATAACAAAACAGGGATCACACTGGCTGCGGGTTTTCTAATTCAGAACTGGGCAAACGTAAATATTGGCTTGGTGTTCGGTCAAGATCGAATCGGAAATAAAAACTGGGCGCACGAAGGGAACAGGTGGGTAAGTTTTATGATTGGTTGGGATGCCAAATGAGTTTAACGCAGGCAGAGGGCTTTAACCCTCTGCCTAGACGTTAGTTCGCTATTATGGCCTTTTGGAATAGCAGGGATGAACGCAATCGAAAGTATCTTGACTGTTATCACTGCAACTGGTGGTAGCGCAGTGGTGCTGACCTTTGTCGGCACAGCCCTCGGTGGAGCCATTGCCACCATTGCGCAGAAGCTTGTGGAGATTTGACATGCTTCCTGGCCAAACCCAAAACAACAACTGGTATCAGTTGATCGTGGTGATCATGCTCGCTGCAGGTGCAGCGATTGTTCAAATCCCTCTGCATGGTGAACGGCCGACTCCATCTGGCTCCGGATTCCACGATAGTGGGCTACAAACAGTTGAGGCCCGGTTATGGCAGGACCCATTCGGGGCCATACAAGATGAAATGAAATCGGTTAAGAGTAATTGCAATGAAGTGCAACTGCACAATGGCCAGGTCAAAATCAAGCCCTGCCAGGCGGACTCCGGGGCAGTGGGCCGCTTTAGCCGCCTCAAAGAACGCATTAAATGTGAGTCTACCCATGTACTATTCGCGCTGGTGCCAGGGGGGAATTCGATAGGCGCAGATGAGTCCCGGCGCAGAAAACGTTTTGCGACTCTGGCTGGACTCAATGCCAGCGGCTACGTGCCTGAAGATCCTGAACACATCGGTCTGGCCGCTTACCAGCTTGATAAATCGCAATCCAATAAATCGCCATTTTTCATGCCCTTCGAATGGTTCACACGCGAAGGGAAAACAGACAAGATTCTCTTGCTCTGGCTGGATGAGCAAGGGTTGCTGCAAATTGCCCCGAGCGATGTCCACGACCTCCCTCTTCGCAGACTCGAACAGATACGCCTGGATCTGGGCTTGAAGGATCAAAGCATTCTGCAAGGCCGCAACATCGATGCCGTGATCGGCCCATCCTCCTCCACCTTTTTTACGGTAGCGCCTGAGCAAGCCTCGGCACTACCGGTTTCGGACACGATCTGGTATTCACCCTATGCCACCAGCCCCTTTGATTCGTCACGATTTCCCGCCAAATCATTTCATCCGGTGAATGCTGATGATGAACACCTTGCCCAAGAGCTCGCCAGCGAACTGAATCGCCGGTTATTTTTCAAAAAGGATAAACCGAAAGACACAAAGGACGAACCGAAAGACACCAAGCCGAAAGACGCCATCGCACTGGTCGGCCAGTGGGATACCTCTTACTCGCGCACCTTGCGCAAGGAGATTAAGGACGAATTGCGTAAGATTGACTACCATGGACAGATTCTGGAGGCCAGCTTCCTGCAGGGCATCGATGGTGTCTTGCCACAAAAAAAGGATTCCCAGGCGGACAAGGACTCCAGCCGCAGCGCCAGCAAGGATGCGCCGGACATCGAGCATCCGGAGGGCCACAGCCAGATTGACTATCTGCGGCGCCTGGCTCAGGACTTCAAGAAGCGCGAATCCGATCAACTGGTTCGCATCCGTGCTATCGGTATCATCGGCAACGACTATCACGACAAATTGCTTGCCCTCAAGGCGCTGAAGCCGCAATTTCCCAGCGCCGTGTTTTTCACCACCGATCTCAATGCGGCCATGCTGCACCCTGGAGACAATAAATTCACACGCAACCTGATCGTGGCGTCTGGATACCACTTGAGCCTTGCCGACAAGTTGCAGGCGGACATTCCTCCTTTCCGAGACAGTTACCAGACCGCCGGCTTCTTCGCAACCCAGGCCGCCATCCATGATCTGGACTTCGGCAATATTCTCTGTGAGGCCACTCTTGCCCGGGCAAGTCATATCTTCGAAATCGGGCGCAGCAAGGCCATAGATCTGATTTCGATACCGATGCCCTTAGATGGAGTGCCCCCAAGTTCCATGAGTTGTCTGTGGGCGGATGGCCCGTCGCCACACCCCGCCCGCCCAATGCCACCCGCTTGGTGGAAGTCGCTCATCGCCCCTGCTATGGTATTGTTCCTGCTACTGGTTACCTATGCCAGTGGCGGGTTCACCTCAGCCAAGACCGAAAAGGACAAACGGGCGCGGTTGAAGAAGGAATGGATCGTAGTCTTTGCAGTGATCACAATTGTCAGTTTTGCTCTTAATGCTCTTCTCAATTATCAGCCGAATGAACGTGAGCCATTCGGATGGATTCAAGGGGTTAGTATCTGGCCGAGCGAGATGATTAGGCTGGTTGCATTCGGCCTCGCCATTCTCATGTTGCAGCGTAGCCAGCGAGATATGGATCAATCAGCAAAAACAATCAGCGACGACTATTTTCCGGAAACCAAACCGGACTTTTGCGGAAAACCAATCTCGGTCAATATTGCCTGTCAAGAACGCACAAAGTTGACGCGGCAGGATTGCGGGGGTGACATCCACAAGGCGGAAGTGATCTGGAATTCCCACAAAGAAAATATGAAGGATATGTGCTGGCCGTTCCGTTTTTGGCGCCCATCAGAATGTGGGCAATTCTTGGTCTTCTTCGCCGTCTTTGTCGCGCTTATGTTTGTATTGGCGCCTTGGTTAGGTATGCCAGTTGCACCGGTCCGTGGCAAAATTGAATTATGGATCGACAGGCTAATACTCATTCCCACTGCGATTGTTTTCATGAGGCTGGCCTTCGTTGCCTTGCAAGCTTCCAATCACGCTATCCACCTTTCGAGGTTACTTGCGCGGCGAACTGAGTGGCCAGAAGGCAAGCTCAATGCAGTGTGGCCTCATGGCGGCAAATGCGATACACGGCCTCTGGATGATTGGCTGGACACGCAACTTATCGCCGCCGCGACCGAGCCAGTACAGAAGCTGATTTTCTGGCCTTTTATCATCCTTACGCTGCTGATCGTCGCGCGAACCCCGGTATTCGATGGATGGGATCTCCCACCGGTGCTGGCCGTCTTCTTTGGCAGCATAATTGTACTGTTGGTGGTCTCGGCATTGCGTCTGCGTTGGGAAGTGGAGCGCGTAAGGCATGATTCCGTGATCACCATCAACAAGCACTTGTTGCTTGCCCAAGCAAACAAGAATGACGATTTTGCCAAACACCTCGGGGTGTTATTGGCTCAGGCCAAGGAATTACGTGCGGGGGCTTTTGCCCCATTCACTCAGCAACCTTTGATCAGGGCGGCAATTACTCTAATCGGCAGTTTGTCAGGCCTGGCACTGCTCGATTACGTTAACATGACTAACCTGTAGTTTTGAAAGTATGAACAACCATGAATAATGGCTGACGTAATGAAGTGTGTGACTTTCACATCTCGCAGTGCTGGTGTAGCTTTCCGATATGGCGCAGTGCTTGGAATGTTGTCAGTTGTAAAACATGCAGCGAGTTATGTCGAGGCTCCCGCGTCTGCCGGGGTGTTTAGCAAGGGTTCGAAATTCAATCACCAAGAGGGTGCTATGGCAACGTCGAAGAATCGCGAGAAGAGTTTATGGGAAAAGTTCCTGACTATCTTCGGGGATATCAAGGTATACCCTTACCCGATGTTTGTGGTTTACGACCCCGGTTCTTACAAAATGAAAGGGGAGGACGTAAGAGCGTTACTGGACCAGATACAGCCCGGCGACATCCTGCTCCGTGGCTACGATAACTATCTGGACGGTAAATTCATCGGCGGCAGTTTCAGTCATGCTGCCTTCTATTACGGCGAATGCGGCGAAGTGGATCGGGACAAGGCCGGGGCAGCCCATAAAGATGCCGCCCACCGGAAGATTGGCCAAGAGAAGTTCAAGGTGGGGAAACAGATGGTGGTCCATTCCATCGCCGAGGGCGTGTTGATGGAGGATATGCTGACTTTCTGCCGCTGTGATCGGGTGGCTATCCTGCGGCTGCCGGACGTGATCAAAAAGAATTCCGCGGAAAAATTATTCGTGGATGGCGAGCCGTTCGGTGCGAAGGAAGAGGCGGTTTATCAGACACTGAAAACGGGAGAGGCCGCGAACCGCTGCGACGTGATCCCCCTGGCACAGGAGCTTGCGCTGCGCCAATTGGGGACAGAGTATGATTTCGGCTTCAACTTCGCGACGCACAAAAGCCTGTACTGCACCGAATTTGTCTATTACATCTATCGCTGCGTCTGCCCTTTTCTGGCAGTGAAGCCCATCACCAAGAGGATTATCTTCATGTCACGCGAGGGTCTGGACCCCGACTGTTTTCTCACCACCGACCTGCTCAGGGTTTGGGCCAACCCAAGTGCTGCCGGGCGCAACGGTGTAAAGGGCAGATTTCCGGGCTGTTGAGTCAGTGTTGGTGGTGAGTTGCCGGAACACGGCGAACCATGCCCGGCACGCCGCGCCGACGTTGGCTATTTTGTTGGGCTTGGTTTATCATGGTTCGTCGTTGCGGAGGTTCGAATCCTCTCGCCCCGACCGTTTTATCGGATAACCGAATCACATTATTTCCGCATTTTTCAAAATACCGCCCCTGCGAGGAGAATGATCATGGCTAAAGGTCAGCAACGTAAAAACAAAGAAGCGAAGAAACCAAAGAAGCCGCCGCCCGCCAAGTAACTGGCGCGGCCATATAGTACAAAACCAGGCCTCCCCAGTTTTTAAGTTCCCCAAGGGATCCGAAAAGTCCTTGACTTTGATGGCGATGGACTCTTCAAGGCATTCAGGCAATTTGCCGCAATAGCTCCTCGCGTAGCGAGGTAACGGCGCCCGGTTGAGCCAGCGCTACGCCGGTTATGTGAAAAGTATCCTCGGCACGCGCCCCCAGCGTATTGATTTTGGCGCCACGCAGATTGATGTTGTGGCGCGCCAGCACATGCGCGATACGCGCCAGTAAGCCAGGGCGGTCGCCCGCGATGGTGGAAAGCACATAGTTGCCTTTTTCGTCTGAGGTTATGCTGACCTCGGGTGTGATGGGAAAGTGTTTGAGCTGGCGGCTTATCCTGCCTGCATGCAGCGCTGGCAGTTCTTCCGGGCCGCCAAGCTTTTGCATTAACTCATACTCGATGTAATTCATCACGTCGCGGTATGCCGCATCGCTGTCGCCCGCGTCCATCACCAGAAAGCTATCCAGCGCGTATCCATGCTGGGTGGTGTATATCTTCGCTTCCATGATGTTGTAGTACAGGCGTTCAAAAAAAGTGCAGATGCGCGCGAACAAATAAGGTTGGTCCGGGCTGTAAACCATCACTTGCAGGCCTTCGCCGATGCGGCTCAGCCGTGCCTTGACGATGGGGGTGCCGCTGTTGGCGCGGTGTGCCAGCAAGCGGGTGTGCCACGCGATTTCCTCCGGCTCGTGGCGCAGGAAATACTCGGCGTCGAGCTGTGCCCACAGCATTTCATGAGCTTCCGTGGCAATCGCATACAGGTTGAGTATTTCCCGCGCGCGTGCGCGAATCTCCCCCACCTGGTCGGCAATTTTGCCGCCTGCCATGTAGCGCCTCGCCGCCCGGAACAGGTCTTCCAGCAACCTGCCTTTCCATGCATTCCACATTTTCGGGCTGGTGCCGAGGATATCTGCCACGGTAAGCAGGTACAGCGCCACCAGGTAGCGGTCGTTCGGGATTTTTGCCGAAAACGCGGCGACGACATCCTGGTCGGATAAGTCCTGTTTCTGTGCCGTGGCGGACAGGGTGAGATGATGTTCCACCAGCCAGGTAACCAGATCGGTATCTTCGCGCGACAAGCCGTGTTGTTCGCAAAAACGTGCGGCATCCGCCCGCCCCAGTATCGAATGGTCGCCGCCGCGCCCTTTGGCTATATCGTGGAACAGCCCGGCGACATACAGCACTTCCGGGCGGGCAAAATCCTTGATCAGCTTGCTGCATAAAGGAAATTCCTGCGCATGTTTTTCCAGGGTGAAACGGCGCAGATTGCGCACCACCATCAGGATGTGCTCGTCCACCGTGTGGACGTGAAACAGATCATGCTGCATTTGTCCGACGATACGCCCGAAGGCGGGCAGGTACAGCCCCAGGACGCCATACTGGTTCATGCGCCGCATTGCGTGGGTGATGCCCTGCGGCTGGCGCAGGATGTCCATGAACAGCGCACGATTGCTGGCATCACGCCTGAACCCCGCATTCATTTTGTGGCGCGCACGCCACAGCGCGCGCAAAGTGGGGGCGGAGAACCCGGTCAAATGCGGGTGTTGTTCCATCAGCAAAAAACTTTCCAGGATCGCCGACGGTTCGCGTTCGAACAACAATTCATCGCGCGCTTCCAGCAGGTCGTCGCGCGACACGAAGCGCGCGTTGAGCGGATGCACCGTGCCCGCTTCCGGAAACAGGCGCGCGCGCAGGTTTTGCAACAGCACGGCGTTGAGTTGCAGCACGGCCTGCTTGGTGCGGTAGTAGCGCTGCATCAGATGCTCGCTGGAGAGGCGCGCGGCCGTCGCGCCGATATGCATTTGTTCCGCCAATGCGGTCTGGTAGTCGAACAGCAGGCGGTCTTCGCGCCGCCCGGCCAGATAGTGCAGGCGAATACGCAGGGTTTGCAGCAAGCCCTCGTGGCGCGCGATTGCGCGCGCTTCCTGCGCGGTAATCATGCCGGCCTTGGCCAGTTCGCGCCAGGAATCACCCAACCCGGCAGCGCGGCTGATCCACAGGACAGTATGCAAATCACGCAGCCCGCCGGGGCTTTCCTTCAGGTTAGGTTCGAGGTTGAAGTCTGTTTCAACATAGCTCGCATGGCGCTGCTCCTGCTCCTTCTGCTTGGCGAGGCAAAAAGCGCGAGGATCGAGATGTTGCGCTAGCGTGTCGCGCATCTGTTCAAACAGCGGGCGTGCACCGGTGACCAGACGCCCTTCCAGCAGGTTGGTTTGCACCGTTATATCGGAGGCTGCCGCCACGCATTGCGCCACGGTGCGCATGCTGTGCCCAACTTCAAGGCCGATGTCCCACAACAGCCCGACCAGTTTTTGCAGGAGCTGCTGCAGTTCCGCAGCCGGATCCCCGGCAAGCAGGATCAGCAAGTCGATGTCGGACTTGGGGTACAGCTCGCCGCGCCCGTAGCCGCCCACCGCCACCAGCGCCAGGTCTGGCGGCATGGCGAGCATCTGCCAGGTTGCGCGCAAATGCTCGTCCACCAGTTTGGCGTGGGCGCGCAACAACCGCCGCGAAGGCTGGGCATGGTGTTCATAACCCTGTTGCAGAGACAGGCGCGCATCACGCAGGCTCTGGCGGATTTCGGCTGCGCTTTGCACGGCTGGGTTTATGCTGGGGGAGGAGGGGGAGAGCCGGCGGAAAGGGTCAACACTTCAAAACCGGTTCCGGTCACCAGCACGGTGTGCTCCCACTGCGCCGACAGGCTGTGGTCTTTGGTCACGACGGTCCAGCCGTCGCCAAGCTGCTTGATGCCGGCTTTGCCGGCGTTGATCATCGGCTCGATGGTGAAGATCATGCCCGCTTCCAGCTTCATGCCGCTGCGGGGTTTCCCGTAGTGCAACACCTGTGGTTCTTCGTGGAACTTGCTGCCGATGCCATGTCCGCAAAATTCCCGCACCACGCTGTAGCCCATCTCTTCGGCGAAAGTCTGTATGGCGTGGCCGATGTCGCCCAGATGCGCGCCCGGCTTGACCGCGCGAATGCCGCGCCACATCGCCTGATAGGTTGTTTCACACAGCCTTCTGGCTTGGATGGACGGTTCGCCGACATAGAACATGCGGCTGGTGTCGCCGTGATATCCATCCTTGATTGGAGTGACATCGAGATTCACGATATCACCATTCTTCAATTTCTTGTCACCGGGTATGCCGTGGCATACCTGATGGTTGATCGAGGCACAGATGGATTTCGTGTAGGGCGTGTGCCCGCCCGGCGCATAATTGAGCGTTGCGGGAATGCAGCCTTGTATGTCCACCATGTAATCGTGGCAGAGTTTATCCAGTTCGTCTGTGGTGACGCCCGCCTGCACGAAAGGCGCGATGTAATCCAGCACCTCGCCGGCCAAGCGTCCGGCGATGCGCATCTTTTCGATTTCCTGCGGGGTTTTGATACTGACAGGCATATTGGCTCATATCGGGTATAAACTGGCCGCAAGCATAGTGGATAGCGCATTGCAGCACAACACGCACCGCACTTTGCGTGGCGGGTGGCGGGGCATCGGGGCCGCAGGGCAGCGCATTACTACGAACCCGCCCCTGCCTGCCGCAGCGCTCCGGAAAACACCTCGACCGGCTGCGCGCCGGAAACGCCGGATGTTTCATCGAACAAAAAGAACGGTACGCCAGTGATGCCGAATTCCGCCGCGCGCGATTCATCGGCGCGCACCGCACCGGAATAATCATCGCTTTGCAGCATCGTCAGCGCCTCGCTTTCGGCGACGCCGAACTCCGGTGCGAGGTGGGACAGGGCGGCACGGTCGCCCACCGGCAGCGATTCGGAAAAATATGCGTGCATGATGCGCTCGGTCGCGCGATCGCCCAGCTGACGTTCAGCGGCGAAGTGCAGCAGGCGGTGCGCGTCGAAGGTGTTACCCGGACGTGCATCGGCCAGATGGTATTCCAGCCCGATTTCCCCGGCGGATGCAGTCACGCGCGCGTTCATCGCCGCCGCCTGTTGCAGGCTGACGCCGTACTTGCGCGCCAGCATCTCCTCCAGTGTGCCGGGATACTGCCTCGGGGCGTTGGGGTCGAGTTCAAAGCTGCGCCAGATTACGTTTATGTTTTCGCGTTGCCCGAATTGCGCGAGCGCTTTTTCGAAGCGCCGTTTGCCGATATAACACCAAGGGCAGATTACGTCCGACCAGATTTCTATTTGCATCATTTCCCCCTTGAATATGAGTAATTTTACTGGCGCGGCGTGCCGCTGCATTCTACCTTAGGGTTTGCCCGCCGATCATTGTTTGCCCGTACAATAGCGCCCAGCCATGATTGCCTACCTCATCCGCCGTATTCTCTACGCCGTGCCCATCCTCATCGGGGTGAACCTGCTCACCTTTGCGCTGTTTTTTGTGGTGAACACGCCGGATGATATGGCGCGGATGCAGCTCGGCATCAAGCGCGTCACACCGGATGCCATCGCGAAGTGGGAACAGCAGCACGGCTATGACAAGCCGCTGCTGTTCAACGCCAAAGCTGATGGCTCGGGCAAGCTGACGGATACCATCTTCTTTGCGAAATCTGCCAGCATGTTCGTGTTCGACTTCGGCTATTCCGATGACGGGCGCAACATCTTGCGAGAAATCCAGACCCGCATGATGCCGAGCCTGGCGATAGCCTTGCCCACATTCCTCGTCGGGCTGCTCATCTACATCACTTTCGCGCTGCTGATGACGCTGTTCCGCGCCACCGCGCTGGATGTGGCGGGTGTGGCGCTGTGCGTGCTGCTGATGTCGGTGTCGAGCCTGTTCTACATCATCGGTGGGCAGTTCGTGGCGAGCAAGCTGTGGCATTGGGTGCCGATCTCCGGTTATGCGGGCGGGCTGGATGGCATCAAGTTCGTGGCGCTGCCCATCCTCATCGGCGTGGCGGGCAGCGTGGGCGCGAGCAGCCGCTGGTACCGCACGATTTTTCTGGAAGAGATCGGCAAGGACTATGTGCGCACCGCTCGCGCCAAGGGCGTGTCGGAGTTGCGCGTGTTGTTCCGCCACGTGCTGAAGAACGCGATGATCCCGATACTCACCGGCGTGGTGGTGGTGATCCCGCTGCTGTTCATGGGCAGCCTGCTCACCGAATCGTTCTTCGGCATTCCCGGCCTGGGCAGCTACACCATAGATGCGATCAACGCGCAGGATTTCGGCGTGGTGCGCGCGATGGTGTTTCTCGGTTCGGTGTTGTACATCGTGGGATTGATTTTGACGGACATCTCCTACACCATGGTTGATCCGAGGGTGAGACTGCAATGAAGGTCAGCCAGTTGCCGGGAGTCCAGGTTTTGTCATTCCCGCATTCGCGCATATGCGCTAACTTATCTTGTTCCTCCCCCTTCAAGGGGGAGGTTAGGTGGGGGATGGGGTTGGTATCCATGAAATTCGACCCCATCCCCACCCCAGCCCTCCCCTTGAAAGGGAGGGAGAAATACTCTGGCGCACTTAAGTTAGCGCTTATGCGCCTGCGCGGGAATGACGGCTTCTTTTCGTTCATGGAAATTTATGGGGATGTTTTATGATTTTTACCCCCGTTGTTTTATGGACCGATGCCCTGATCTTTCTGCTCATCGCGGTGGGCATCGCAGCTGCATGGTGGATCAGGCGGCGCCCGCACTTGCTGTTGCCGTGGCAGCGCGTGGCGCAGAGCAGCGTGGGCATGGTGTCACTGCTGGTGCTGTCGTTGTTTGTTTTTGCCGGGGTGCTGGATTCGCTGCATTACCGTGCCGCATTGCCGGAGAAGAGCAATGGGCAGACCGTGTATTCGCCGGAAGTGTTGAGCGCGTTCGACACGCTTGTCAGCGGCCTCAGGAGCCGCACCGAGAAGACTTATTCCGCGCCGCTGGCGGCATACCTGTACGCCAAGGAAAGCATTGAGTTGCCCGGCGGCAGAGTAACGCGCGATTACCCCCGGTTGAAATTTGGCGGCGCGCATCTGGCCGATCCGCAGCGCGAACTGGTTGGCGATGTAGCACAGCGTGTGTTGTTGGGGGCGGCAGGCGGGTTGCTGGTTGGCGGATTGTTAGTTTGGGTCGTAGGGTGGGCAAAGCGCAGCTTGCCCACGCGGATCGAACCTGTCCCTGTTGGTGGGCACGTAACGTGCCCACCCTACACATTGCGCGCCTTGTTGGTCGCCACGCTTCTCATCGCCGCGCTCATCGGCGCGGTCGTCAACCTCGCTTCCGCCTACCACGTCCTCGGCACCGACAAAGTGGGGCAGGATGTGCTCTACCTCTCGCTGAAAAGCATACGCACCGGGCTGGTGATCGGCACCGTGACCACGTTGGTGATGCTGCCTTTTGCGCTGCTGCTGGGCATTGCGGCGGGCTACTTGCGCGGCTGGATGGACGATGTGATCCAGTATGTTTACACCGTGCTGAGCTCCATCCCCAGCGTGCTGCTGATCGCCGCTGCGGTGCTGATGATGCAGGTGGTGATCGAAATGCATGCCGATTGGTTCGAGACTTCCGCCGCGCGCGCAGATGTGCGCCTGTTGTGCCTGTGCGTGATTCTCGGTGTAACCAGTTGGACCGGGCTGTGCCGCCTGTTGCGCGGCGAAACGCTGAAGCTGCGCGAAATGGAATACATCCAGGCGGCGCAGGCGTTCGGCGTGTCGTCGTTCCGCATTCTCACCCGCCACATCGTGCCCAATGTGATGCATATCGTGCTGATTTCGGTGGTGATGGATTTCAGCGCGCTGGTGCTGGCCGAGGCGGTGCTGTCCTATGTCGGCGTGGGGGTGGATCCCTCCACCATCAGTTTCGGCACCATGATCAATGCGGCGCGTCTGGAGATGGGGCGCGACCCCATGGTGTGGTGGGCGCTGGCCGCTGCCTTCGGCTTCATGCTGGTGCTGGTGCTGGCAGCCAACCTGTTTGCCGATGCGGTGCGTGATGCGTTCGATCCGCGCCTGAACCGGACGGAGGGAGTGGCGTGATTGTACAGAATAAGGCGCCGTCATTCCCGCGAAAGCGGGAATCCAGTTATGTAAAAATGCTGGATCCCTGCTTTCGCGGGGATGACAAAACTACGAGGTGTGCATGAGTGCTCTGCTGAAAGTCGCGGGGCTTGCCACGCGCCTCAATAACGGTGCGCGCATCGTGGACGATATTTCGTTCAGCATCCAAGCGGGCGAAACCTTCGCGCTGCTGGGTGAATCCGGTTGCGGCAAATCCATGACCGCGCTGTCGCTGATGCGACTACTGCCCGGTGGCATACACATCGAGAGCGGCGAAGTGCGGCTCGACGAAGCTGATATTCTGGCGCTGCCGGAACGTGCCATGCGCGAGGTGCGCGGCGGCAAGATGGCAATGATTTTCCAGGAGCCGGGCTTGAGTTTGAACCCGGTGATGACGGTGGGAGATCAGATCGCAGAAGCACTGGAATTGCACCAGCAATTGCGCGGTGCGGTGGCGCGTGCGCGCTGTGCAGAGCTGCTGGATCAGGTAGGTATTCCTGATGCCGTGCGGCGCTTGCATGAATATCCGTTTCAGCTTTCCGGCGGCATGAAACAGCGCGTGATGATCGCGATGGCGCTGGCCGGGCAACCAAAATTATTAGTCGCGGATGAACCGACTACCGCGCTGGATGTGACCATCCAGGCGCAGGTGCTGCAACTGCTGCGCGATATGCAACAGAAAAGTGGCATGTCCATATTGCTGATCACGCATGACCTCGGCGTGGTGGCGCAAGTGGCGCATCAGGTTGCGGTGATGTATGCCGGGCATATTGTCGAGCAGGCCACGCGCGATCAATTGTTCGCAAGCCCGGCGCACCCCTATACGCAGAAATTGTTTGCCGCGCTGCCGGATACCGCGCGCATCGGCCAGCCGCTGGCAGCCATTCCCGGCAGCGTGCCGCCGGTGCATGACATCCCACCGGGCTGCCGCTTCGCTCCGCGCTGTGACCAAGCGTGGGCACTGTGCCACGAGCAGGCGCCGGAGTGGACGGTGCTGGGTGAAGGGCAGGGAGTGCGGTGTCATCTTTATTCGGATCGCTCAAAGCTGGTAGCGGGTAGCTTGTTGCATGTGGCCGAAGGCAAAAATCCAGCAACCAAGAGCGCTCAGCCAGATGTTGGCTACCCGCTACCCGCTACCCGCTCTTGCAAGTTGAAAACCTGCAAGTCCATTTCCCCATCCGCAAAGGCATATTGCAGCGCACGGTGGGGCAGGTGAAGGCGGTGGATGGCGTGTCGCTGGAGATTGCGCAGGGGCGCACGTTGGCGCTGGTCGGTGAATCCGGTTGCGGCAAGACCACGCTGGGCAAGGCCTTGCTGCAATTGATTCCGCCCACCGCAGGCAGTGTGCAGTTTGCCGGGCATGAGCTGATTGGACTTAAATCCGGTGAATTGCGCGAGCAACGCGCCGCAATGCAGATGGTGTTTCAAGATCCTTATGCTTCATTGAATCCGAAAATGCGCGTGGCAGAAATTTTGCAGGAAGGCATGGAGGCGCTATCTGTTTCGAACAACAACGATGAGCGGCAACGGCGCATTGATGAATTGCTGGATCAGGTAGGGCTGGCGCAGGCTGCAAAATGGCGCTACCCGCACGAATTTTCCGGCGGGCAGCGGCAGCGTATCGCGATTGCCCGCGCGCTGGCGGTTAACCCGAAACTGCTGATCTGCGATGAGCCGACCAGCGCGCTGGACGTGTCGGTGCAGGCGCAGATTTTGAACCTGTTGAAGTCTCTGCAACAGGAATTGAATCTGAGCTACCTGTTCATCTCGCACAATCTCGCGGTGGTGGAATACATCGCGCATGAGGTGTGCGTGATGTACTTGGGCCGCATCGTGGAGCGTGGCATGGCGGGGGAAGTGATGCATACTCCCAGGCACCCTTACACCCAGGCGCTGTTATCCGCCGTGCCGCGTATTGATCAGCACGGCGTGGAAGTGATACGTCTCGCCGGCGAACTGCCTTCCCCTGTTAATCCGCCGCAGGGCTGCCATTTCCATCCGCGTTGCGCCCATGCCATGGCGGTATGCCGCACAAGGTATCCGGATGCAACGGACATCAGCGCAACGCATGGCGTGCATTGCCATAAATATGGCGAAGAATGGGGTTGACTCCCAGAAGTTTTAGGACTACAAAGACACTGTATGTCGAGCAGTTGTGCAGCACTACAATGCAGTTCTTAATTATCGTTGAAGGGAGCGGATCATGAACACAAAATTAGCAGGCATGGAAAACGAAGTTACCAAAGAAAAACTCATGCAGGATTTGCGCGTAGTGGTGTCGGATGCCGAGGAGTTGTTGCGCGCAACGGCTGGACAGGCGGGCGAAAAAGTGTCCGCAGCCCGCGAGCGCATTCAGGAAAATCTGGCAGCTGCGAAAGTGCGTCTTGCCGCTGCGCAGGAAACTGTGGTCGCGAAGACCAAACAGGCGGCCAAAGTGACTGACGAATATGTGCACGAGAATCCGTGGAAGGCTGTCGGTATCGCTGCCGGGGTCGGCTTGGTTGTGGGTATGCTGATATCGCGTGGCCGTTAAGCGATGCCGGAATCAAGTTCGGGCCTGATGGGGTCGGCCAGACGGTTGCTGTCTACGCTAGTTTCCATCGTTTCGACACGGCTTGAGTTGCTGGCGAATGAGTTGCAAGAGGAGCGTCTGCGTCTAACACAGATGCTCCTTTTTTTTGCACTGGCGCTGCTCTGCTTTGGCTTGGGCGTGCTATTACTCACGGTATTTGTCGTGGTGCTGTTTTGGGACGACCACCGTCTTGCTGTAATCGGTGTGCTGTGTATCTTTTTCTTTGTGCTGGGTACGGTCATGACGCTGCTGTTGCGCGGCAAGGCGCAGGCCAAACCAAAATTATTTTCAACCAGCCTTGCCGAATTGTCCAAGGACAGGGAGCAACTGGGCGCCAGCCATGAATAAACAGATGCTTGAAGTAATGCAAAAACGCGGTGAGCTGATGGCGAGAATCGCCTCACAGCGTGCACAGGCAGCTGAGATAGGAGCGCGCTGGCAAACCCCGCTGGCACTCGCTGATCGAGGTTTGACTGCCATGCGTTTTCTGCGCTCAAATCCTGTGTTGGTCGCCGGTGTGGCCGCACTATTCGTGATCCGCCGCCGTGGCGTGGTTGGCCTGGTGAAGAGCCTGTGGCGCATGTGGAATGGATACCGCTATCTCTCCGCTTTTTCAGCAAAGCTATCGTCGCGCCTGTAGTAATTTGTTGTGCTTCGGGTTTCGCTGTGGCATAACGAATAGGATTTTTCTGCCATGGGCTATCCTGACCTTGGTGCGGGTAACCCGGTATATGAGGTTGTATGGGTAGCGGGTGAAAACCAGTTCGCGCGGCGCGCCCGGTTTGGGTATCCGTCCCGTCAATGGAAAACGGGTGAGCAGTTCGGCCTGGCTGATAATGTAGCCAGCTACTTGTTCTGCAGCGACGGGGTTGTCGGGTGAAATGTGGGCGTCTATCGCCAGCAAGTCGCGCCCGGAGCGAAGCGACCATTCAAGCTGCTTTTTTGCTTTTTGCGGCACGTTGCTTGACAAGCGATTCACGTATCTGCGCGGTGGTTACCACTCTGTCGTTATCAAGGTCGGATTGACCTTCGGCTATGGCTTTTTCCTTCCATTCCAGATAGTCGAGCTTATCCTTGAGTGCCGTTTTGAGAATAGACTCGGGATTGACACAGGTAATCGCCGCAATTTTCTCCAGCCGCTTGGAAAGTGTCTTGGGTAATTTCAGTTCATCCAGCATGGCGTACTCCGTGAAGTGTTTGGGCTTAATTCTACACTCAAAAATCGCAGCGCAAGCTGCTTTGGGATAACATGACGGCTGTAAATCACATCGTCCCCTCCGTGTCCGCCGAGATAGAACGTTTCTTCTCCAAACAAAGCCCGCTTGCCGCAGAGGTCGCATCGTTCCGTCCACGTGCGCAGCAGCGCGAGATGGCGTTGGCTGTCGCTGAAGCAATCCGCGACAACGCGATTCTGGTGGTCGAGGCGGGCACCGGCACCGGCAAGACTTTCGCCTATCTGGTTCCTGCACTGCTGAACGGCGGCAAGGTGATTATCTCGACCGGCACCAAGAACCTGCAAGATCAGTTGTTCCAGAAAGACCTGCCGATGGTGCGCGATGCGCTGAAGGCGCCGGTTTCGGTCGCGTTGCTCAAAGGGCGCGCCAATTATGTGTGCCACTATCATCTGGAGCGCGCGCAAACGGATGGGTTGTTCAAGACGCGCGAGGATGTGCGCCACCTCGGCAAGATCAAGAAATACGCCAAGGTCAGTGGCTCCGGCGACAAGAGCGGCCTGGCAGATGTGCCGGAAAACGCGCCGATCTGGATGCAGGTTACTTCCACACGCGACAACTGCCTCGGCCAGGAATGTCCCAACCACAAGGAATGCTTCGTGCTCAAGGCGCGCTCTGATGCGATGAAGGCGGACATCGTGGTGGTGAATCATCATTTGTTTTTTGCCGATGTGATGCTGCGCGACGAGGGTGTGGCGGAACTGCTGCCCGTCTGCAACACGGTGATCTTCGACGAGGCGCACCAGTTGCCGGAAACTGCCAGCCTGTTCTTTGGCGAGAGCCTGTCCGCCACGCAGTTGCTCGATCTGGCGAGCGATACTCGCATCGAGGCGGCGGCTGGAGCCAAGGATTTTGCCGCGCTGCCAACCGCCGCCGATGCGCTGGACAAGGCCGCGCGCGATTTGCGGCTGGTGTTCAAGAAGGAAGGCCGGATGCCCGCCACTGCACTCGATGGTTTCAAGGACTGGCCGGACGCACTGAAAACACTGAGCGATAAGCTCGCGCAATTGAATAGCTTGCTGGAGAAACAGGCGGAGCGCAGCGAGGGGCTGGAGAATTGCTGGCAGCGGGCACAGGCGCTGGCGCAGCAATTGAAGCAGTGGGCAGGTGGCTCACCCTCTCCCCTAGCCCCTCCCCCCGAGGGGGAGGGGAACCGTAGCCCCCTCTCCCTCGGGGAGAGGGATGGCTTCGTGCGCTGGCTGGAAGTTTTCCACCATTCCGTGCAACTCAACACCACCCCTCTATCCATCGCGGAAATTTTCGCCAAGCAGATCGGCGGCCATCCGCGCGCGTGGATTTTTACTTCCGCCACGCTGGCGGTAAAGCAGGATTTTGGACATTACCAGACCGAGATGGGTTTGCTGGAAGCTCGCACCGCTTTCTGGGACAGCCCGTTCAACTACCCGGAGCAGGCGCTGCTGTATGTGCCGCAGGATATGCCGGAGCCGAACAGCCCCGGCTATACCGAAGCGGTGGTGCAGGCCGCGCTGCCGTTGATCGAGGCCAGCAAGGGGCGTGCGTTTTTGCTGTTCACCAGCCTGCGCGCCATGCAGCGCGCGCATGAAATCCTGAGCGCCGAATTCGACCGCAAGAACCTCACCTACCCGTTGATGCTGCAAGGCGAGGGTTCACGCAACGAGCTGCTGACGCGCTTTCGCGAACACGGCAATGCGGTGCTGCTGGGCAGCCAGTCATTCTGGGAAGGGGTGGACGTGCGCGGCGAAGCGCTCTCGCTGGTGGTGATAGACAAGCTGCCATTCGCCCCGCCGGACGACCCGGTGCTGGCGGCGCGTATCGCACAACTCAACAAACAGGGGCGCAATGCCTTCATGGAATACCAGTTGCCGCGCGCGGTGATCAACCTCAAGCAGGGGGCGGGACGTTTGATCCGCGACGAAACCGACCGCGGCGTGCTGATGATCTGCGACCCGCGCCTGATCGGCAAACACTATGGCAAGCGCATCTGGCAGAGTTTGCCGCCGTTCAAGCGGACGCGGGAATTGAGTGAGGCGGTAGGGTTTTTTGCGTAGGGTGCATTTTGGGCGCAGGTGCGCGAGCGCACCCTACACCTTCTCCGCCCACAGGTCATACGAATCAGAATCCGTTACGCGCACATCCACGAAGTCGCCCACTTTCAACGAGCGGTCTTTCTTGACGTAAACCAGTCCGTCAATCTCCGGTGCGTCGGCGGAGCTGCGCGCAACCGCACCTTCGTTGTTCACTTCGTCCACCAGCACGCGGATGGTCTTTCCGATTTTGTGTTTAAGCCGTGCGGCGCTGATTTCCTCTTGCACCTGCATCAGGTGAAACAGGCGCTGTTCCTGCACCTCTGGCGGAATAAGATCCGGCAATGCATTGGCAGCCGCGCCCTCCACCGGTGAATAGGCAAAGGCGCCAACGCGGTCCAGTTGCGCTTCTTCGAGGAAGTCGAGCAGTTCTTCAAATTCTGCTTCGGTCTCGCCGGGGAAGCCGACGATGAAGGTGCTGCGCAAGGTGATGTCTGGGCAGATACTGCGCCATTGTTTGATGCGCGCCAGCACGTTCTCGCTGCTGGCCGGGCGTTTCATCAGATTAAGGATACGCGCATTGGCATGCTGAAACGGCACGTCGAGATAGGGCAGGATTTTCCCTTCCGCCATCAGCGGGATCACTTCGTCCACGTGCGGATACGGGTAAACGTAATGCAGGCGCACCCATGCGCCCCCTTCACCCGGTTTGCCAAGTTCGCCCATCGCCTGCACCAGTTCGGTCATGCGCGTCTTGAGCGGCCTGCCGCCCCAGAAGCCGGTACGGTATTTCACGTCCACGCCGTAGGCGCTGGTGTCCTGCGAAATCACCAGCAATTCCTTCACGCCCGCGTTCACCAGATTCTCCGCCTCCTGCATCACGTCCCCCACCGGGCGGCTGACCAGATCACCGCGCAGGCTGGGGATGATGCAGAAGGTGCAACGGTGGTTGCAGCCTTCGGAAATTTTCACGTAGGCGTAATGTTTCGGCGTGAGGCGTATGCCTTGCGGTGGAACCAGGTCGGTGTGCGGGTCATGCGGTTGCGGCAAATGCTGGTGCACCGCTGCCATCACTTCATCCGCAGCGTGCGGGCCGGTGACGGCGAGCACCTTGGGATGCGCCTGCCGCACAACGTCGCCTTTCGCGCCGAGGCAGCCGGTGACGATCACCTTGCCGTTTTCTGCCAGCGCTTCACCTATGGCATCCAGCGATTCGGCCACCGCGCTGTCGATAAAGCCGCAGGTGTTGACCACAACCAGATCGGAATCCTGATAATTGCCGGAAATCAGATAGCCCTCGGCGCGCAGGCGCGTGAGAATGTGCTCCGAATCAACCGTTGCCTTGGGGCAGCCCAGCGAGACAAAGCCTATGCGCGGCGCAGTGTGTTTCTTGTTCATGCTTTTATTTTCCAATCCTTTAATCATTCCGCCAACAGCATGCCCAACAACCCCACCGTTGCCACACCCAGCACGATCAGCCCAACCTGCTGCACGGTATCGCGCAGTTGCGCGCGCTTGTGCAAGCCGGGTATCAGGTCAGCCACCGCGACATAAATCATGCTTGCCGCCGCCAGCGCCAGCAACGACGGTATCCACGGCTGCATGGTCTGCAAGGTGAAGTAACCCAGCACGCCGCCCGCCACTGAAGCGAAACTGGAAACCAGATTCAACTGAAAAGCCTTGGATCTGCTGTAACCGGAGTTCAGCAGGATGGCGAAATCGCCGACTTCCTGCGGGATCTCGTGCGCGATGATGGCCAGCGCGGTGACAATGCCGAGATGCATGTCGGTGAGGAATGCCGCCGCGATGATGACACCATCCACAAAATTGTGAAAAGTATCGCCTATCATGATCATCATGCCGCTGCGTCCATAGTCGTGACCCTGTTCGCCAGCCAACAGCTCATGCGCCTCGCAATGCTCATGGTGGCAGTGCCGCCACAGCACCAGTTTTTCCAGAACAAAAAACAGCAGGATGCCGAACAGCACCGTGCCGCTCAGGGCGGCCACATTGGGGGTGAGCTTGATCGCCTCGGGCAAGATGTCGAGGAACACCGCGCCGAGCAACGCACCGATGGCATAGCTCACCATTGCACCGAGGTAGTGCTGCGCATGGCCGTTGAGCGCAAACACTGCGGCACAAACCACGCTCAACGCGCCGCCACAGAGGCTGGCGGTAATGATCCAGGCCAAAATACTCACGTTATGTTCATGATAAGAATAAGGCGCGGATTATACATAAAGGCAGGCGGGTCAACTTTGCTCTCGGCTTGACGGAAAGTCGTGCGGGTGTCCAGTTGGCTACCGCATTAACTGCCAGCGAGCCGGGAATTGCTGATAAGATTTCTTGACGCAGAGCGCGAGGGTGATGTGGCTACCGCAAATGAACCCAAGCAAAGGGAATTATGTTTTCCGGGCCTTGTTTGTTGGAGGCAGGCATTCATAAACGCAACCACCAGGATGCCCTGGCGGTTGCGTATGGGAGCAATTATTTCTTGACGCCGTTTACGGCTGCCTTGAGAGTAGCGCCAGCCTTGAATGCGGGTGCCTTGGATGCCTTGATCTTCAGCTCCGCGCCTGTTGCAGGATTGCGACCAGTGCGTGCAGCGCGCTTGCGCACTTCAAAAGTGCCGAAGCCAACTAACGCAATGCTGTCACCTTTCTTTAGGGTAGCAGTGATGATGTCAATCAGTGCTGCGATGTTGCGGTCAGCGTCAACCTTGGTGCTGCCAGTCTTTGTTGCCAGTGCGTCGATCAGTTCTTTTCTGTTCATGTGATTTATCCCTGTAGTTGGTTACTGCACCATGCAGTGGTTGAATTTTAGCATCAAAAGTAGCGGATAACCCTGTCCTCAAGCCCTAATATGACTTTGCTCAGCACACCGGCCATTGCCATCATGCCTCCAACGGTTCTTGATGCAACCAGTGCGCGTTATCAGTTATTGAGCGATCACCAACAACTGTCTCTACAATTGCCTCTACAATTGTCTTGACTGAGGTGCACACTGTACCCTACCATTAAATCGTGAGGCATACATTCGCTCACAAGCATAGATCACAGGCACAGAAGAGAGTCGAATTTCAATTTCTTATCTAGGAGCCAGACATGACTGATCAAATCAAAATCTCCGTCGACCGGGAGGTCTACGACAGGCTGCAAATGCTTATGGTGCCTCCCATCAGCGATGCCAACGCGGTTATCAAGGAGCTGTTGAATCAAGATGGTCGCGCTAGCCCGGCAGCCGTTGCTGTGGGGGCATCTGAGAAACACTACACTTATGCACAGGAACTCGAACGCACCAAACAGGGCATCTACGATTCTGGAGGGGATTCCTGAGTCCGTGTAGGCAGGATAGGTGGAGCGCCCAATCATTTACTGATGGGTATCACTACGCTCCACTCCACCCATCCTGCATATCTGTAGCGCGTCCGCCTGAATATCAGGCGAATCTATCTTACTCCTTCTCGAAGCGCATCGGCCCATCCCACCTACACAGCCCACCTTGATGCTGTCTTTGACGGTGAAGCGGCTTTCAGCACTGCACCGATAGCATCCGGATTCTCCCGTCACCCCATCCCCGAATTCTGGGAAAGCATGGTCAAGGACAGCGCCCCGATCCAAATGCTGAAGAAGAGCATGGGCAAGAGCATGGGCGAAGCGGCGTGGCGCGAGAAGGAAATCCTCGCGCTTGCTTACCTCGAAGAAAAGCTGCCCTTGCTTCCCATGCCACTGACCTCGGGTGCGTGGCTGGGGGTTTAGTGAGCCTCCCAAGCTAATCAGCCAGCCCGGCTTGCATTTATGCGTATAGGTTCATAATATACAAGCCATGATCGATCTGACTAAAATCACGGGCTTCGACTAGGATGATGGCAATGCCCGCAAAAGCAAGGAGAAGCACGAAGTATCAATGGCCGAGGCCGAGCAGTTTTTCTTCAACGACCCGTTATTGTTGTTGGCAGATACCAAACACAGCCAGCGCGAGAGCCGTCACCATGCTCTCGGTACAACAGATGAAGGGCGGCTGTGGCACATCATGTTCATCTTGCGAAAAGCCGGGGAAAAAATGCGCGTGATTTCGTCCAGAGATATGCACAAGAAGGAGCGCAAGATTTATGAACAAACCACTTGTACAAATCCCCAAGTTCGTCAGCGAAGCCGAAGAGCGCGCATTCTGGGAAAGGCGCGACTCCGCCGACTATGTGGACTGGGCGAAAGCGAAACGGGCCGTGCTGCCGAACCTGAAGCCTACGACCAAGACCATCTCACTGCGCCTGCCCCAGCACATGCTGGATTCCATCAAGGCCGCCGCTAATGCGCGCGATGTGCCGTATCAGTCGCTGATCAAGGTGCGGCTGAAAGGGAAACTGCATAGCCACTGACGCAAGGCGGAAAATCGATTCAGACACCTATCACCTTTTTTTATCGCCAATGAAAACTATGAAACGTAAGCAAAACTCGAACTATGTGGTCGTCAAGGAAGACGGTGTTTTTGTCGCGCGGTGCCCCGATCTTGGGTTGGCTTGTCGCGGCGCGACTGAACAAGAAGCTCTATCGAATCTGGAAGAGGCGTTGGCTCTTTACTTCGAAGACTTGCCCGGGCCTGCCGACGGCTAACGTGATTGACGTTTGGTCTGGTCAAACTCAAATTGATGCTGACCCCTTCGGCTATTCCGTATACTAGACGGAGAAGATAATTCGAATCTGGCTCATTTAATATCAAACAGGAGAAGCCTCCTTGCTCGCAGTAGTCGAACAAACACGATTGAGGGTATCAAGGAACACCGAGGCGAAACGGAAATCGCAACTTGGGCAATTCTTGACGCCCGCAAAAACGGCTCAGTTCATGGCCAGTTTGTTTACATCTAAAGAAGATTTGGATTGTCGTTTGCTTGATGCAGGCGCAGGTATTGGCTCACTTACGAGCGCTTTTCTTGAGCGGTGCATGGATGGCGAATTGAGATTCAAGAAGGTAGAAGTAACCGCCTTCGAATTGGATAGCCTTATTCACAAAGAATTAAATAACGCGCTGTCCAGCTACAAAAACAGCCTGTCGATGGATTATGAAATACTGGGCGGCGACTTTATCGAACAGGCTGTCAATAAAATCCAATTCGGCTTTGGCAAAGGATTCACTCACGCAATCCTGAATCCGCCCTATAAAAAAATCAGCAGCAATTCCCATCACCGTTTATTGCTGCGACAGGCGGATATTGAAACCGTAAATCTCTACTCCGCTTTCGTTGCCTTGGCACTGGAGATGATGTCGCCGGGCGGTCAAGTTGTTGCAATCATTCCACGCAGCTTTTGTAACGGGCCATATTACCGGCCTTTCCGCGACTTTATGCTAAAGCGCGCTGCAATCCGGCATATGCACTTGTTCGACTCGCGCAGAAAAGCTTTCAAGGATGATGATGTGCTGCAAGAAAACATAATCCTGCTGCTTGAGCGTGGCGGACAGCAAGGCGATGTGACGGTGACGACATCAACCGATGACAGTTATGCAGACCTCATTACGCATACACATCCGTTCAACCGTATCGTGTTCCCCGATGATACCGAGCGTTTTATCCATGTGCCGACTTCGGCGGTGCGCAATGCCATCGAACTCTCAAACGCGATTCACTGTTCGTTGGATGATATTGGCATCAAGGTATCGACCGGGCCGGTTGTCGATTTTCGGCTGAAAGAACATCTGCGCGAAATGCCCGAAGCGGGCACCGTTCCCCTCCTGTACCCCGCACACTTTACCGGACAAAACATCGAATGGCCTAAACCGAACATCAAGAAGCCCAACGCAATCCAGCGCAACGCCGTAACGGAAAAATGGCTTTATCCGAATGGCTACTATTGCGTGGTTCGGCGGTTTTCATCCAAGGAAGAAAAGCGCCGAGTTGTGGCAAGCGTTGTTCAGCCGGATACCTTTGCTGATGCACAAATGTTGGGCTTGGAAAACCACCTGAACGTGTACCACGAGAACAAACACGGTCTGCCAGAAGCGCTTGCGCGCGGCTTGGCTATTTACCTCAACACAACAGGCGTTGATGAAAATTTCCGTCGTTCGAGCGGGCACACCCAAGTCAACGCAACCGACCTCAAGATGATGAAGTATCCGAGCCGGGATGCGCTGATTAAGTTGGGCGAGTGGGCGATGCGCTGCGGCGAACCGACACAAAGCATGATTGATGAACAACTCGATAATTTGTCCGCATGACAAAGAAGAATAACCATATCGAAGAGGCGCACCAAATCCTCATTTCTCTTGGCCTGCCACGCGCACAGCACAATGAACGATCCGCGCTATCCCTGTTGGCTCTGCTCAACCTCACTCCCGGCAAGAAGTGGGCACAGACTGAAAATCCACTTGTCGGCATCACGCCTATCATGGACTGGTCGCGTGAGCACTACGGCAAAGAATATGCGCCAAACACGCGCGAGACATTCCGGCGGCAAACGATGCACCAGTTCGTCGATGCCGGGATTGCGATGTACAACCCCGACAAACCAGATCGTCCGGTCAACAGCCCGAAGGCCGTATATCAAATCGCCCCCACTGTGCTGACATTGCTGCGCAGCTTCGGTACTAGGAAGTGGCGCGACAACCTGACGACGTATTTATCTCTGAATCAAACGCTGGCAGCAAAGTATGCGATGGAGCGCGAGCAAAATCGTATTCCTGTGCAGATTGCGCCGGGTAAGAAAATCACCCTCACCCCCGGTGAACATAGCGAGCTGATCCGCGCCAACGTGGAAGACTTCGGCCCGCGCTTCGCACCGGGCAGTGTGCTGATCTATGCCGGGGACACAGGCGACAAGTGGGGTTACTTCGATGCGGTCTTGCTGGCCGAGTTAGGTGTCAATGTGGATACGCATGGCAAGATGCCCGATGTGGTGCTCCACTTCGTTGAAAAGAATTGGCTATTGCTGATCGAGTCTGTCACCAGTCATGGCCCGGTCGATGGCAAGCGACACGCCGAACTGACCAAGCTGTTCGCAGGATCAACAGCCGGACTGGTTTATGTGACTGCATTCCCGAACCGTTCCTTCATGAGCCGGTATCTGGGCGAAATCGCTTGGGAAACCGAAGTGTGGGTGGCTGATGCGCCATCGCACTTGATTCACTTTAATGGCGAACGATTTCTTGGGCCGTATGCAACGTGATTGAGGAAATCAATAAGGCTCTGTAACTTTTTGCGAACTCACCTTGATTCCCGCTCCTCACTCTCCGATGCGTATCGCACAGCTTCGCCAACGTCTGCGTGATCTCGGCGCCAAACCGTGCCACGAAGATCGTCTGCTTCGCGGCTGGAGTCAGGTCTGTTCATACGATAAAGCTCACAGCCCCGCAGAAGCTTTCTTTCCGCTGGCACTGCGCAATGAGTTGCCCGCCATCGAGGCGGAGTTGAATGGACTGGTGCGCCTGCGCAGTGAATATCCCGCCGATGAGGGCGTTGCACGACTGCTGGTGGAACTGGCCGATGGCCAGATGGTGGAGAGTGTGCTGCTGCCGCGTGGCGGCCTGTGCGTATCGACGCAGGTTGGTTGTGCCGTGGGGTGTGTCTTCTGCATGAGTGGCCGCGCCGGTCTGCAACGCCAGCTCGGCAGCGCCGAGATCGTCGCCCAGGTGGTGCTCGCGCGCAAACGCCGCGCAGTGAGCAAGGTGGTATTCATGGGCATGGGCGAACCGGCCCACAATCTCGACAACGTGCTCGAAGCGATTCATCTGCTTGGCACTCAAGGCAACATCGGCCACAAGAATCTGGTCTTCTCCACGGTTGGAGATTTGCGCGTGTTCGAGCGTTTGACTAAGGAAACAGTCAAACCGGCGCTCGCCCTTTCACTGCACACCACCGATGCGGCACTACGCGCCAAGTTGCTGCCCCATGCACCCCATATCGCTGTCGAAGAGTTAGTGGAACGCGGCGAAGTGTATGCGCGCGCCACTGGCTATCCGGTTCAATATCAATGGACGTTGATCGAGAGCGTCAACGACAGCGATGCCGAGCTGGAGAGGATAGCTCAGCTCCTCTCCGGGAAATACGCCGTCATGAACTTCATCCCCTTCAACGAAGTGGGCGGACTCGACTATCACCGCCCCTCATCCGAACGAACTGCGTTCATGGCGCACACCCTTCATCGGTATGGCATCCTCGCCAAGATACGCGATTCTGCAGGTCAGGAGATCGAAGGCGCATGCGGGCAGTTGCGCGCACGGGGAGTGAAGGAAACACTGAATAAGCCCAAATCTGTCACTCCCGCGAAAGCGGGAGTCCAGTTGATTCAATATGCTGGATTTCCGCCTTCGCGGGAATGACAACTTATTCAGCGTTTCCTTAAAGCAAAATAGCCTACTCAATTCAAAACACCTATCTCCCCATATGAAGAAAGTCGCCCCGACCAAGCCTGAGATCGCACTGCTGGAGCCGTTTGTCGGCCTCTCGCTGGAGCACATCCATGTGCCGACAAGCAGCCCAGAGTTTGCGTCCGCCACTGCAGAGATCAAGGCGGCGGGCATCGTGGGTTTCGATACTGAATCCAAGCCGACGTTTGTCACGGGCGATGTCAGTGAAGGGCCGCACGTGGTGCAGTTTGCACTGCGCGACAAGGCTTACCTGTTTCAACTGCATCGAGCAGAGGGGCTTCCGTTCCTGATCGAGTTGCTGCAATCGGAACAACTCATCAAGGTGGGCTTCGACCTTAAATCGGATAGCGGGCATATCTACGCGAAACTGGGCGTCAATCTGGGCGGCGTGGTCGATCTCAATACGGTGTTCCGCATGGACGGCTACCATAAACACATGGGCGTCCGGGCGGCGGTGGGGCTGGTCTTTAAGCAGCGCTTCCCCAAGTCGAGGCATGTGACCACTTCCAACTGGTCGCAGCATCAGCTCACCCCAAAGCAATTGCTCTACGCGGCAAACGATGCCTACGCGGCGCTGAAAGTTCTGGAGGCCTTGGACTTGCCCCGCGAAGATTTGCCTATCATGGACTTGAGCACGCGTTCAAGCGATGCAGTGGTGGGTTCAGGATGAATTTGTCCTTTCAACAAATGCATAATAGATTAAGCGGTTAATTGATTTTCTGGACATCCAGTTTGTTTCCGATGGTAAATCCAGCGTCTCTCAGAAGATGCGGCAGTTAAATCGGAATATCCGGCTGGTCTTCGACTATCTGCGTATGGCTTCTAACTCAATTCGCCCTCAATTGCTTTGAGTTCGAGGGAGAGAACAAATTTACCGTGGCGTGCGCGTATTCAATGACAAACAGGGGGTAAGCAGTATTGATTTATTCATGTATAATCCATTCAGTATATATTCATTGATGTGACAAAATTAACCCTGAAATGGCTGCGCCCGATACCCTCACCCAACTGCTACGTGATGGCCCGCAACCAGCCAGAGTGCTGTACGAGCGGCTGGGGGTCAGCCAACCTACGCTTTCGCGCATGGTTGCGCAGCTTGGAGTATCCATTCTCCGTTTTGGTAAAGCCCGCCAAACGCAATACGCGCTACGGCGCAAAATTGGCGCACACGAAAAATTTCCGCTGTTCCGTGTCAGCACAACCGGCAACCTCGAACAATGGGGAATCCTCCATCCGGTAATGCCCGAATCCTATCTGGTCGAAACCTTGGACAACCATGCCGCTGAACCGAAGATGGATTTCCATCAAGGGCTGCCTTGGTACTTGCAGGACATGCGGCCACAAGGCTTCCTTGGCCGCGCATTTGCGCGTTTCCATGGCCCGTTGCTGGGTCTGCCTACCGATCCCAACCGCTGGAGCGACGATCAAACTTTGCTGGCATTGGCCAACACCGGGCACGACTGTCCGGGCAATCTGGTGGTCGGTGAAGAAGCCGCTTCGATTTATCAGACAGGCGCACTTTTTACAGCAACAGACAGAAATTTGCCGCCGGTGCCTGCCAATCAGCGTTTGCAGAAATATCCCGAGTTCGCGCGCCTCGCCTTGGCGGGCGAGGTGGTGGGCTCCTCGGCTGGCGGCGAGCAACCCAAATTCGATATTGAAATCCTGCAAGACGGCCAGCCGGTTCATGTCATGGTCAAGTTCAGCGCGCCGCAAGACAATGCCGCGACACGCCGCTGGCGCAGCATGCTGATTTGCGAACACCTCGCCTTTCAGGTGCTGGATGGGGTGTTGCCGGCCAGCCATAGCCAATTGCTTGAGGTAGAAACGGGCGGGGCGGCCAATCAGCTATTTCTGGAAGTGCCGCGCTTCGACCGCATCGGTGACCGTGGCCGCCGTGGAGTGGCCTCACTCAAGGCGCTCGATGATGAATTTGCCGGACTGGCTGCCGATTGGCCCAAGATTGCCGCAGCGCTGGTACAGTCAGCGCATCTGGATGAAGCTGCCTATCTGCAAGTGCAAAAGCTGTATGCTTTTGGCGTGCTCATCGGTAATAGCGATATGCACCCCGGCAACCTCTCGTTCTTTGTCGACGATGTGGCCAAACCTGTGCCGGAATTTACGCTTGCGCCCCTGTACGACATGTTGCCCATGTCATTGGCTCCGCGCCCCTCCGGGCAGATCCCCGATGCGTTGCCAATGCCCAAGATAGGTATCAACCCACCGTTGGCGATTTGGCGGGAAATGTTGCCACTGGCGTGCGACTACTGGCGGCAAGTGGCTGCGCATCCGGGCGTGGCAGACGATGTTAGCCAAATGGCACAGAATCAGGCAGACATCCTGTCCCGCCCCTTAACCTGAACGGCCAGACTAATAATCCCGATGAACAAATCCAAGCTCAAGACCTACGCTCCGCAAGCGCGCAAGGACTTCATCGCTGCCGTCACCGCGCGTGCCAACCTGCTCGGCTTGTCGGAAGCGGGCGGCAAGCTCGAAGTCGCATCCGGCGAAAGAAAAGGCGACCTCGCCATCATCGCCAGTCGCGAATGGCCGGTTAGCTTTGTAAGTGAATCGAGCAAGGCATCATCAAAACACAAGTGCCGACATGACCATGCGAGGGCATACCATGCCTTACTCATCGCCAATGTTGTATGAATGATGGGTATCGCTGCGCTCCACCCATCTTACATTTCATTTTTTCGGCAACGATTAACCTTTGTCGAACCGCATCACCCCGCCCTTGCAATCCACCTTGATGGTGTCCTTGGCAGCGAAGCGGCCTTCGAGGATCAGCTTGGCCAGCGGGTTCTCCAGTTGCGCCTGGATGGCGCGTTTCAGCGGGCGTGCACCATATACCGGGTCGAAACCGGCATTGGCGATTTCTGACAGCGCGGCGTCGCTCACCGTGAGTTTCATCTCCATCGCGGCCAGGCGTTTTTCCAGCAATGCCATCTGGATGCGCGCGATGGACTTGATGTTCTTTTCGTCCAGCGCGTGGAATACCACTACCTCGTCGATGCGGTTGACGAACTCCGGGCGGAAATGCATTTTCACCTCGCCCATCACCGCCAGTTTGATCACCTGATAATCGTCACCAGCCATTTGCTGGATCATCTGGCTGCCGAGGTTGGAGGTCATCACCACCACCGTGTTCTTGAAGTCCACGGTGCGCCCCTGCCCATCGGTCATGCGGCCATCGTCCAGCACTTGCAGCAGTACATTGAACACATCCGGGTGCGCCTTTTCCACTTCATCCAGCAGGATGACGGAATATGGCTTGCGCCGCACCGCTTCGGTAAGTCCGCCGCCTTCCTCGTAGCCGACATAGCCGGGCGGTGCGCCGATCAGCCGCGCCACGGAATGTTTCTCCATGTACTCGCTCATGTCGATACGGATCAGATGATCCTCCGAATCGAACAGGAACCCGGCCAGCGCCTTGCACAGCTCGGTCTTGCCCACACCGGTGGGGCCGAGAAACAGGAAAGAGCCGTAAGGACGATTCGGATCGGATAGCCCGGAACGCGAGCGGCGGATGGCATCAGATACCAGCCGCACCGCCTCATCCTGCCCCACCACGCGCTCGTGTATCTTGTCTTCCATCTTCAGCAACTTGTCGCGCTCGCCCTGCATCATCTTGGACACCGGAATGCCGGTGGCGCGGCTCACCACCTCGGCGATTTCTTCTGCGCCGACTTGTGTGCGCAACAGGCGGTTCCTGGGTTTGTCGCCCTGCACCTCGGCATGCGCAGCTTCCTTCAGTTTGGCTTCGAGCTGCGGCAGCTTGCCATATTGCAGCTCCGCCACCTTGTCCAGCTTGCCTTCGCGTTGCAGTCTGACTATTTCGGCACGCACCTTGTCCATCTCTTCCTTGAGCTGCGCCGTGCCTTGCGCCGCGCCCTTTTCCGCCTTCCAGATTTCTTCCAGGTCGGCGTACTCGCGTTGCAGCTTGGCAATCTCGGCTTCGATCAGGGCAAGGCGTTTTTGCGAAGCCTCATCTTTTTCTTTTTTCACCGCTTCGCGCTCGATCTTGAGCTGAATCAGGCGACGATCCATCTTGTCCATTTCTTCCGGCTTGGAATCAATCTCCATCTTGATGCGCGCCGCCGCCTCATCAATCAGATCAATCGCTTTGTCCGGCAGGAAACGGTCGGTGATGTAGCGATGCGACAATTCCGCCGCCGCCACGATGGCCGGGTCGGTGATCTCCACGCCGTGATGCAACTCGTATTTTTCCTGCAAGCCGCGCAGGATGGCGATGGTGGCTTCCACCGTCGGCTCATCCACCAGCACTTTCTGGAAGCGGCGTTCCAGTGCGGCATCTTTCTCGATGTATTTGCGGTATTCATCCAGCGTGGTAGCGCCGACGCAATGCAACTCGCCGCGCGCCAGTGCGGGCTTCAGCATGTTGCCCGCATCCATCGAACCTTCCGTCTTGCCCGCGCCGACCATGGTGTGCAACTCGTCGATGAACACGATGATGCGGCCTTCTTCCTGGGCGATTTCCTTGAGCACATTTTTTAGGCGTTCCTCGAATTCGCCGCGATATTTCGTGCCGGCCAGCAGTGCCGCCATGTCGAGGCTCAGCACTTTCTTGCCCTTCAGCGTTTCCGGCACTTCCTCATTGACAATGCGCTGCGCCAGACCTTCAACGATGGCGGTCTTGCCCACGCCCGGCTCACCGATCAACACCGGGTTATTTTTGGTGCGACGTTGCAGCACCTGAATCGCACGGCGTATCTCGTCGTCGCGCCCGATCACCGGATCGAGCTTGCCTTGTCGTGCGCGCTCGGTCAGGTCGAGGCAATATTTCTTCAGCGACTCGCGCTGCCCCTCCGACTCGGCGCTTTCCACCGAAGCGCCGCCGCGAACTGCGCTGATCGCCTGTTCCAGTGGCGCACGCGCCACGCCGTGCTGCTTGAGCAGCCGCCCGCACTCGCCCTTGTCCTCGGTCAACGCCAGCAAAAACATTTCGGAGGCGATGAACTGATCGCCGCGTTTTTGCGCTTCCTTGTCGGTAAGATTCAACAGATTGGAGAGGTCACGCCCAACCTGCACCTCGCCGCCGTGGCCTTCCACCTTGGGCAGGCGCACCACGGCATCATTCAGCGCCGCTTTCAACGCCGCCACATTGCCACCGGCGCGCGAAAGCAGCGAACCGGCGCCACTGTCGGCATCGTTGAGCAAAGCCAGCAGCAAGTGCTGCGGCTCGATGAACTGGCTATCCTGTCCGACAGCCAGGCTCTGCGCATCGGACAGAGCCTGCTGCAACTTGGTGGTAAATTTGTCGAAACGCATGGCGGCTCCTCAAAGAAATATTGAACTGCTCGGTAGATGGGGAAAAGCGGCGAGGATTTCAAGTAGTTTAACCGAACAGGCAGCTCCCGTCCCAATAGTTGCCTTGCCCACCCAACTGGACTAGACTGAACTAACTTGAGCGGAGCACATCATGCATACAGTTAACATCCACGAAGCAAAAACGCACCTCTCCAAACTGGTGGAGGAGGTCAGCAAAGGACAGGAAATCATCATCGCAAAATCGGGCAAACCGATGGCAAAATTGACGGGCATCAGCCCTGCCAAGCCCATACACAAGCCCGGTTTCCTGAAAGGGAAAATCAAGATCGCTGATAACTTCGATGCGCCACTACCAGAAGACCTGCTGGACGCCTTTGAAGGAAAATCCTGATGCGCCTGCTGCTCGATACCCACATTTTCCTGTGGTACCTCGCCGCATCGCGCAAGCTTCCGAAGGCCGTTCTTAAGCGTATAGAAATTGCTGATGCCGTATTCATCAGTGCCGCATCAATCTGGGAAGCCAGCATCAAAATCAAGCAAGACAGATTGCAAGCCAGCACTGATGGTCTGATAGCCGGGATTGCCGCCAGCGGATTCAGTGAACTACCGATGACCGCAATACATGGCGCGTTAGCCGCCAATCTACCAGAATTTCACCGCGACCCCTTCGACCGGATGCTTATTGCGCAAGCCATGGCCGAACCGTTGAAATTGCTGACAGCAGACGAATTGCTGCGCCAGTACTCCAAGTTGGTCGAAGTGATTTGACCTCAAACATCGCAAAATCGAACCAGGCTGCAAACACTGACATGCAGATCGACACCAATCTCGCCTCCTGCATCCGCGACAATGTTTCTGCCGCGCTGGAAGAAGATGCGCCCCCCCTCTCCCGCGAGCGGGAGAGGGGGGCAGAGAGCCGCTACGCGGCGCTGGCTGACAATGACATCACCGCGCGACTTATCCCGGAGCACGCGCAGGCACACGCCACCGTCATCACGCGCCAGAGGATGGTGCTATGCGGCACTTTGTGGTTCGATGGCTGCTTTCGCGCGCTGGACGCGAATTGCGAAATTCGTTGGCTACTGCGCGAAGGCGAGATGGCGGAAGACAATCAGGCATTGTGCGAAATTAGTGGCAACGCGCGTGCGATGCTCACGGCGGAGCGCACCGCGCTGAATTTTTTGCAAACCCTTTCCGCCACCGCCACGACGACGCGAAACTACGTGGATGCCGTAGCAGGGCTTAAGTCCAGAATCTTGGACACGCGCAAAACGCTGCCCGGCCTGCGCATGGCGCAGAAATATGCGGTGACGATGGGCGGCGGGCATAACCAGCGCATCGGTTTGTTCGACGGCATTCTCATCAAGGAAAACCACATCCTGGCTGCGGGCGGCATCCGTCAGGCACTGGAGGACGCATACCGCCTGGCCCCGCATGATGCAACGATACAGATCGAGGTGGAAAATCTGGACGAACTGCAAGAAGCGCTGGATGCGGGAGCCAAGCTGATCCTGCTGGATAACTTTGATCTTGAGGAAATGCGCGCTGCGGTGATTCTTACTGCGGGTTGTGCAGAACTGGAAGCTTCTGGCGGCATTAACCTCGACAATGTGCGAGCCGTCGCAGAAACCGGCGTGGATCGTATCTCAATTGGCAGCCTGACCAAGGATGTGCAGTCGATAGACTTGTCCATGAGGTTTGCGTAAAAAACTCCCTCACCCGCCTTCGGCACCCTCTCCCGGTGGGAGAGGGTTTGTTGTTCCCCTCGCCCACCGGGAGAGGGGCTAGGGGTGAGGGAAAGACTGGAGGACACCATGTGCCAACTGCTCGGGATGAACTGCAACGTCCCAACCGACATCTGCTTTTCCTTCACCGGCTTTCAGAAGCGTGGCGGCGGAACCGACGTGCATGCCGATGGCTGGGGCATCGCATTTTTTGAAGGGAAAGGGGTACGGCTTTTCCTCGACCCGCAGCCTTCGGCGCAATCGCCCATCGCCGAACTGGTTCGCAATTACCCGATCCGTTCGCTAAATGTCATCGCGCACATCCGCAAGGCGACGCAGGGCACCGTCTCGCTGGAGAACACGCATCCTTTCCAGCGCGAGTTGTGGGGGCGCTATTGGGTGTTCGCGCACAACGGCAACCTGCCGCAGTTCCAGCCGCAACTCGACGGCAGTTTCCTGCCCGTCGGCAATACTGACAGCGAGCGCATCTTCTGCTGGCTGTTGCAATGTCTGCGTCAGCGCTTCGGCGATGCGCCACCCGCACGTGATGCGCTGTTTGCCGCGCTGCACGAGTTGACCGATCCCCTGTCCGGCAAGGGCATCTTCAACTATCTGTTGTCCAACGGCGAGTGGCTGATGGCGCACTGTTCCACCGAGTTGAGCTACATTGCCCGGCGCGCGCCGTTCAATTTGGCGCACCTGAAGGACGAGGATGTGCTGGTGGACTTTAGCGAAGTGACCACACCCAATGATCGCGTGGCGATTATCGCCACCCAGCCGCTTACCGACAACGAGCCGTGGATCACCATGCCGCCCGGCTCGCTGTGGCTGTTCCATGAAGGTGCGGCGGTCAGCCACCGCGCTACGCAACCCAGCCCGGTCAAATCGCTCTCCGGCAGTTGAATTTATTTGTCATACCCTCATTTAGCCGATATTGCATACCTTGAGGAAAACCATGACCCATTCCCTGCATATTGTCTGCCCCCACTGTGATGCGGTGAACCGTGTACCGGCGGATAAGCTGAAATCTCAACCCACTTGCGGCAAGTGCAAGCGAACCCTGTTCGATGCACACCCCGTGGAGCTGAGCAGCGGGAATTTCGAGCAACACATTAGCCGCAACGACATCCCGGTGCTAGTGGATTTCTGGGCGCCGTGGTGCGGCCCGTGCCGCATGATGGCGCCCGCCTTCGTGCAAGCGGCAGCTCAGCTCGAACCGCTGATGCGCCTGGCAAAGTTGAATACCGAGGAGGCGCAGGAACTGGGAGCGCGCCACAATATCCGCAACATCCCCACGCTCGCGCTGTTCAAGAACGGGCGCGAGATTGCGCGGCAAGCCGGTTCGATGGATGCTGGAAGTATCGTGCAGTGGGTGCGCAGCAAGACTTGACCTGGAATGAAACCCGGAGGGTGTTAGCTCTCCCGCCCGATGCCATGATACTCGATGCCCAGCGCAGCCACGCTCGAAGGCTCGAACAGGTTGCGCCCATCGAAAATGATAGGCTGTTTCAGGCGTGATTTTACGGCCTCGAAGTCCGGGCTCTTGAAGGCTTTCCACTCGGTTACGATGATCAGCGCATCTGCATCTTGCAGCGCATCCAACGGGGTTTCTGCGTAGCGCAGGCCGATGCGCTCACCATAAATATGGCGGGTTTCTTTCATTGCTGCCGGATCATGCGCAGTGACCGTCGCACCTCTTGCCCATAACCCTTCCATCACCACGCGGCTGGTAGCTTCGCGCATATCGTCGGTGCCCGGCTTGAAGGCGAGCCCCCACAAGGCGAAGTGTTTGCCTTTGAGGTCGTCGCCGAAGCGCTTGGTAATTTTTTGCAGCAGAACGTTTTTTTGCGCATGGTTTACCTCTTCCACAGCGTGCAGCACTTTCAGCGGCAGGCCGTATTCTTCGCCGGTGCGTTGCAGCGCGCGGATATCTTTGGGAAAGCAGGAGCCGCCGTAGCCGCAGCCGGCATACAGAAAGTGATAGCCGATGCGCTGGTCGGAGCCGATACCCTTGCGCACATGTTCGATGTCCGCGCCGACCTTTTCCGCGAGGTTGGCCAGCTCGTTCATGAACGAGATGCGCGTGGCAAGCATGGCGTTGGCGGCGTACTTGGTTAGCTCGGCGGAACGGATGTCCATTACCATCAGCCGGTCATGGTTGCGCTGGAAGGGCGCATACATGTCGCGCATCACCTTGATGGCGCGCTCATCCTCCGCCCCGATCACGATTCGATCCGGGCGGTTGAAATCGTCTATCGCCGCGCCTTCCTTTAGGAATTCTGGGTTGGATACTACGGAGAATTGCAAGCCACTCCGGCCCCCCTGAACCCACCCCCCTTCCAACTTCCCCGCTGAGGAGGGAAGGGCAATCGTACCTTCCTTTTCAAGTGGAAGGTCAAGATGGGGATGGGTGAAGCCGCGCTTGCTTAACTCTTCCAGTATCGCTTGCTTGACTTTATCAGCCGTGCCGACCGGAACGGTGGACTTGTCTACGATTACCTTGTATTCGTTCATGGTGCGGCCTATGGCGCGCGCGGCGGAGATGACATACTGCAAATCCGCCGAGCCGTCTTCGCCTGACGGTGTGCCGACCGCGATTATCTGCACCAGGCCATGCGCCACGCTTTCCGCAACATCGGTGGTAAAGCGCAGGCGGCCTGCCGCGACATTGCTCTTGATGACCGCTTCCAGGCCCGGCTCGTAAATCGGCACGCCGCCATTGTTGAGAATATCTATCTTGCGCGCATCCACATCAACGCACACCACATTGTTGCCCAGTTCGGCCAGGCATGCGCCAGAAACCAGGCCGACATAGCCGGAACCAATAACGGTAATTTTCATTTCAAGGGGCTTTCAAAAAACAAGGCGCGCATTATGCCGCAGAATGGCTGGGTTCGTCAGCGGCGTTGTGCGGCTGCGGCAGGCGCAGCCAGGCGGCGTAAAATGCGGAGCACGGGTTTGTCCGGACGGTCGCAACATGGCATGACTGGATGATCGAGGTTGATCTGTGGTCATTCACCTGTACTCAGGCTTTTGAAGAGAGGCGGAATCGAAGAAGAGCAGATTCAGTGAAGGGCAGATCATAGATTTCATCAAGGAAGCGATCACTGGAATTAAAATCTGCTCTAGCTAATAGGGCAACAGGGTGAAATTGTGGAATCTGTATGACTGAATTACCGGCCACGCAAAGTGCTGAAATATTGAACACCACTTGAGATATTATTTGAAGTGGAGGTGCGCTTCACCAAACCAACATTAGCCGTTGCACTTTGAACTTGAACCCGATGATAAGAAATCGTCACTAAATTCTGATATTCCATGCCTAATCTAAGCCCAAGCGCTATTTTTGTTGCTATCTGCTTCCTGGAAATCCCATTTAACAATGGATTGTTTCCGCTTGCACAGGCACTTACCCTTACACCAACATCTGATCCTCCTGCCATTTACGATGCCACCAGCCCGGCCGACCCCGTTTTGGAGAAAGCCAATGAGGCGCTCACTATGCTCCCCGTAGATAAAAAAGGCGCTGTCGACTGGATGAAAGCATTGAACAGCGGTGCCATTACCCCGCGCGCCGACTTAATGGGCGCGGGAAAAATGGAAATATTTGATGCGGACATCATCATGAAAAATACAAAGAAGATGCCCTATGTTAAATTTCCGCATAGCTCACACACTCGATGGCTAACCTGTGTTAATTGCCACGACGAAATCTTTACCCCCAAAGCGGGAGCTAATCCGGTTGATATGACCAAGATTTTCCTGGGGCAATATTGCGGAGTTTGTCATGGCAAAGTAGCCTTCACCGCTATTTTTTCTTGCGAACGCTGCCACAGCATTCCTCATGGCTACACCAGGGCTTGGTGGTAAGAATGGCCACCATGAAGGGCGACAAATAATAGGCAGCGTGCAGGGTAAGCCTATAGTTATAGCTGCTAACCCTGCGGCCAAGATGAACGGAGCGAAGCGCCGCCAATTTCCGCTGCTATATACCTTTCTCAGTTTCCGGTTTGTTGCCCGGCACGGGCAGCCGCAGCCAGGCGGCATACAGCGCGGGGATGAACAGGATAGTGAGCAGCGTGGCGACCAGCAGCCCGCCCATGATGGCGTAGGCCATCGGTCCCCACAGCACGCTGTGCGTCAACGGGATCATCGCCAGGATCGCGGCGGCGGAGGTGAGCATGATGGGGCGGAAGCGGCGCACGGTGGATTCGCGGATGGCGTCCCAGGGGGTCAACCCCGCTTCGCGATCCTGGCGGATCTGATCGATCAGGATTACGGTGTTGCGCATGATCATGCCGCCCAGCGCGATGGTGCCGAGCATGGCGACGAAGCCGAATGGTTTGTTGAACACCAGCAGCGCCATGGCGACGCCGATGATACCGAGCGGTGCGGTGATTACTACCATGAAAGTGCGCGACAGCGATTTCATCTGAATCATCAGGAAGCCGAGTATGACCGCCATCATCAGCGGCATGCCCGCGTTGATGGAATCCTGCGCGCCGGAGTTTTCACCCAACTCGCCGCCGGGCTCGATGGTGTAGCCGTCCGGCAATTTGGCGCGCAATGTATTCAGTTTGGCGTCCAGCGCGATGGCGACATCGGTGGGCTGCACGCCCTCGATGGCATCGGCGCGCACGCTCATGGAAATATCGCGGTTCTTGCGCCAGATGATCGGGTCTTCCAGTTCATGGGAGATTTTTGCGACCTGCCGTAGCGGTATGCTGCCGCCCTGCGTGGACGGGATTTCCAGCGCACCGACTTGCTCCAGTTGCTTGCGCTCGGTGGCGGGTGAGCGCAGCACGATACCGATCAGTTGGTCGCCCTCGCGCAGTTGGCTGATGCCCAGCCCGTCCGTTGCGACGCGTAATGTGCGCGCGATGTCGCTTGAGGATACGCCCGAAGCGCGTGCGCGATCCTGATCCACATCCACGCGCAGCATGGGGGTCTGCACGCCCCAGTCCGGGTGTACGTCGCGCAGTCGTTCATCGCCTCGCATCACCGCAGCCACTTCATCGCCCAGCCGCTTGACCGTCGCCAAGTCGCCGCCCAGCATGCGGAACTCCACGGGGTATTGAATAGGAGGGCCGAGCTGCACCGGGTTGGCGCGGGCGCGCACGCCGGGAAAATCGGCGGCGAAGATTTGGCGCATTTTTTTCAGCACCCGCTCGCGCGCTTCTATGTCGCGGGTGAGCACCACGGTCTGTGCAAAATTGGGCCGGAACAATTGCTGGTCCAGCGACAGGAAGAAACGCGGCGATCCGTAGCCGATATAGGTGACGTAACTTTCAATATCCTTTTCTTTCGAGAGCATTTGTTCCACCCGCGCGGCTTCGCGCTCGGTGGCGAGGATGCTGGAGCCTTCCGGCAGCCAGATGTCGAGCATCAGCTCGGTGCGGTTGGAGGAGGGGAAAAACTGCTTCTCGGTGAGGCCCATGCCGACGCCGCCCAGAAGAAAGACGAGCAGGGTGCCGGTGAGCACGGTCTTGCGATGATGTAAACACCATTCGATGAGGCGGCGCAGCTTGCGGTAAAACGGCGTATCGAAAATGTCGTGGCCGTGTCCCTCGTGGCTTTTCAGCAAATGAAAGCCCGCCAGCGGAGTGACGAAAATCGCGGCGACCCATGACACGATCAGCGCGATGGTGACCACGGCGAACATGGCGAAAGTGTATTCTCCGGTGGCAGATTGGGCGGTGCCGATGGGCAGGAAACCGGAAGCTGTGACCAGCGTGCCGGTGAGCATGGGGAACACCGTGGCCGAATAGGCGAAGCTGGCGGCGCGCATCCGGTCATAGCCTTCTTCCAGCTTGCGCACCATCATTTCAACTACGATCATCGCGTCATCCACCAGCAGGCCGAGCGCGATGATCAATGCTCCGGTGGAGATGCGGTGCAGGTCTATATTAAAAATGCGCATCAGCAAAAGTGTGGCGGCGATTACCAGCGGAATAGTGACCGCGACCACCATCCCGGCGCGGAAACCCAGGCTGATGAAGCTGACCAGCAGCACGATGGCGACCGCTATCAGGAACGATTCCATGAATTCGCCCACGGCATTTTTTACCACGGCGGGCTGGTTGGAAACACGGGCGAACGAGATGCCGATGGGAAGCTGGCCTTTCAGCGCATTCATCTCGCGGTTGAGGTCTTCGCCCAGGCGCAGCACATCGCCGCGTTGCTTCATCGAAACCGCAACGCCGACTGCCGGTTTGCCCGCGAAGCGCATGGTTGTTTCAGGCGGATCGAGATAGCCGCGCGTCACCTCGGCGATGTCGCCCAGCCGCAGCGTGCGCCTGTTCAAGCGCAGCGGCAGTTTTTTCAGTTCATCCAGCGATTCAAAATTGCCGCGCACGCGCAACGGCACCGAGAAGTCGGCGGCATGCAACCGCCCTGCATCCTGCACGATGTTCTGCGCCTGGATCGCCTGCGCAATCGCCAGCGGCGGGATGCCCAACGTGGCGAGGCGCTGGGTGGAAATGGAAACCGTGACCTGCTCCGGTTGTACGCCGACCAGTTCGACCTTAGCCACGTCGGGCAGGTTGATTAACTGTTGCTGTGCCAGCTCCGCATAGTGGCGCAACTCCGCCAGGCTGAAGTCATCGCCGGTGAAGGCATAGATGGAGCCAAACACATCGCCGAATTCGTCGTTGAAGGTTGGCGCATTCGCACCTGCCGGCAGGGTGTGCTGGATGTCGCCGATTTTTTTGCGCACCTGGTACCAGAGCTGCGGCACCTGCTCGCGCGGCGCCGTATCCAGCAATTGCAGGGTGATGATGGATTCGCCGTTGCGCGAATTGCTGAAAGCTTTCCAGTAGTAGGGCACTTCCTGTAATTTCTTGATGATGCGCTGGGTGACTTGTTCGTCCACCTGGCTGGTGGTCGCGCCCGGCCACAGTGTGCGGACTACCATGGCGCGGAAAACGAAATCCGGGTCTTCGCGCTGGCCGAGTTTGGAATAGGAGAGCAGTCCGGCGATGCCGATCACGGCGATGAAGAACCACGCCAGTTCACGCTGCCGCAGGGCAAGCGCGGTCAGGTTGAAACGCTCGTTCATGGCAACAGCTTGACCTTCTCGCCGTCGCGCAGCAGGCTGGCGCCCGCGATTACCACCGTGTTGCCGCCGGACAGCCCGGAAGCGACGCGCACCCTGTTGCCCTCGATGACGGCAATGGCGATGGGCGTCGCATGCACGATGCCCGCCTCATCCACTTGCCATACCGAAGATTTTCCGTCGCGGCTGACCACGGCAGCCAACGGCAGGCGTATGGCAAGGTCGCCCGCAGACTGCATCTTGACGGTGGCGCTCATGCCGAGCTGCATGGCTGCATCCGCATTCTTGACGGCGATGCGCGCGGCGTAAGTGCGCGTGGCGGGATCGGCTGCACCGGCCAGTTCGCGCAGCGTGCCTTGGTAGTTTTTGTCCGGCAGCGTGTTCAGGCTCACCGTGAAAGCGGCGGCGGAACGGAAGCGGGAATATTCAGCCTCCGGCAGATGCACTGCAACCTCTTTTTCGCCGGGCTGGGCGAGATGCAGCACCGGCAGCCCGGCGCTTACCACTTGCCCCGCATTGCAGTTGTGCCCGGTAATGATGCCATTGCTTTCAGCGGGTAACACAGTGTAATTCACCTGTCTGGATAGCCCGGTGTGTGACGAGCGCAACGCATCCAGCCGCGCATGCGCGGCATCGGCGGAGGCCTGCTTCTGGTCAAGTGCAGCGGATGACACAAAGCCCTTTTCGCGCAGGCTGCGGTAGCGTGCCAAATCGGCATCGGCAAGGATGGACGCGCTACGGGCTTCAGCTTCGCCAGCCGCACCGGCTTGCGCAGCCAGATCGTAATCGTTGGGTTCCAGCCGCGCGAGTACCTGGCCGCGGTGCACTGTATCGCCCAGGTTTACCCTGCATTCGACCACCTTGCCGCCGACGCGAAAGGCGAGCGGGGTCTCGTGCCGCGCGCGCACCTCGCCCGGCAGACTGAGCGCATTTTCACTGTGCTCCATACTGACGCGCAGTGTTTTCACCGGGCGCAGCGGCTCTGGCGGTGCGGGCGGTTTGTCGCAGGCGGCCAGTAACAACGCTATCGTCATTCCCGCGAAAGCGGGAATCCAGACATTCAAAAATGCTTTTTGTTTAAACCCACTGGATTCCCGCTTTCGCGGGAATGACGAAATGGTAAATTCGCCTCCTGCTTTGCATATTTTGAATGTTGGAATGCTGTTTTTCGTTTTGTAATGTTCAATGCGCATGGGGTAGCTCCTTGTTGAACGTTCCTTGCCACAGCGCGCGCAAAGCAGCATCCAGTTCGGACGCATAGTCTGGCAGCAGCATGGCGGAAACATCCTGGTTGCAGATCGGTTGGTCACATCCCATCAGTTGCCACAACCCCAGGATGAGCGCATAGAAACGCATCAGCAGTTGCACTCCGCTGGCAGCGCCCGGCAGGGGGAAATGGTTGCACAGCAATTCACCGGCAGCCCCCAGTCGCCCGGCCATGCGCTGATCAAATGCCAGCGCGGCTTCCGGGCTGATGCCCTTGTGCATCAGTCCCGCAACCAGCGTGGCGAGCGGCAGGAAGGCCGAGACACCAACGATGTGCTCGCGTGTCAACTGCATCATGTCGTCGAAGCCCATCCGCTTGCGTTTGGAAGCGCGCGCGATCAGCGCGGCGAAGAACGCCTGAGCATGGCGCTCGTGCGCGGCCAGCAGCAAGTCTTCCTTGTTCTTGAAATACAGGTAGACCGTTCCCTTCGCCAACCCGGCCTCGCTTGCCACCTCCGCCACGCTGGGAACGCGCTCCGGATGTTGCAGCCACAGCGTGACCGCTGCATCCAGTAGCTGGTTGATGCGTTGTTCGCGCGCTTCCGCGCTGGCGAGAGGTCTGGCCATTTGTGACAACCGGTCATTTAACTGGGAGTATGATAAATGACCAGCGGTCAGAATTTCAAGCGGTATTTTAAAACAGGGAAATAAGCAGAGATTTTATACACCCCGTCATTCCCGCGAATGCGGGAATGACGCATTGGTTGTCTATTGGATAATCAGGATTGAAATAGAATTACACATTCCCCAGCGCACGCTCAACCATCGCATCAGCCTGGCGTGCCAGCTCCGCGAGCTTTGCATCGCCGAGTATCTGCATCATCGCGGTCGGCTTGACGAACTCCAGCGAAATTTTCCCCGGCGCAACCTCGCGCATTACCGCATTGCACGGCAGCAGGCTCGCCACATCGCTGTTCGCGCTGTAGGCCTCATAGGCGAGCATAGGGTTGCACGCGCCGAGAATCACGGTGGGGATGATCTCCTTGCCGATTTTTTCCTTGATCTTGCTGTGCATGTCTATGCGCGTGAGGATGCCGAAGCCCTCGGCTCCCAGCGCCTTGGTCGCGCGCTCGATGGCTTGGTCTAAAGTGGAATTGATTTCGCGCTTGAAATTGATCTCGGCCATGCTGGGTCTCCTGAAAGTTTATTAGATATTGTTAATATACTATTGTTCATGCATACACACAACCCATACAGTGCGATAAGCGCTCTGCAAGTTTGTATGAGTATCACGGTTGCGCCAGACGTGACTGATAGAGTGCCAGATCGCTTGCCGAGTAGCAGCAGAAAATTACCTCGCGCAAGGAGCAGGGCGAGCCCCGTGATGAATCAAATGATTTCAGGAAATCGCGCACCGCCGCAATCGCTACATCACATGCCTGCTCTGGTGGATAGCCATAAACTCCGGTGCTGATGCAAGGGAAGGCGATGCTGGCAAGCTGCTGCATGGTTGCGATGGAAAGGCTCTCGCGGTAGCAGGAGGCCAGCAGCTTGGCTTCGTTCTGCATCCCGCCATGCCACACCGGCCCCACGGTATGGATGACGAATTTTGCGGGTAGCCCGTAACCGCGCGTGAGCCGCGCCTGTCCAACCGGACAGCCACCCAGCGTGCTGCTTTCTTGCAATAGCTCCGGCCCTGCCGCGCGATGAATCGCGCCATCCACACCGCCCCCGCCCAGCAGTGACGAATTCGCCGCGTTGACGATGGCGTCTACGCTCAGTTGGGTGATGTCACTCTGGATGGCGCGGAGGGTGGTCATCGCTGGCCTCTGTGTTGTGGCTGAATAAGCGGTGTTCAACGCTATTCGTTAAGAGTATATCCCCGCCAGATGGGGGCGATGATGAATTGTACCTAGAAAAAGCAGTTGGCGGAGAATCACGCTTTGCTCCAAGACGTTGCATGTGTGGGTGCGAATTTATTCGCACCTACGCCCCTTGCCAGGAATGGCTTCAGGCTGCTACGGCTTGTTGTGCTGCATCGAATACTTGCTGGGTAAGGTTGGTCGCAAGGCAATCCAGTTCGATGTTGCCTGGCATTGAGCGTAACCATGTAAGTTGGCGTTTCGCTAATTGCCGTGTGGCGGCGAGGCCGGTTTCCAACAGTTGTGTTTCGTTGATTTCGGAAAAACTCCCTCTTCTCAATCCTCCCCCCAAGGGGGAGGAGGCGATCGTCCCTTCCCCCCCGGGGGGAAGGTTAGGATGAGGGTGCTGTTCCATGAATTGCCATGCCTGGCGGTAGCCGACGCAGCGCATCGAGGTCATGTTCGCGTGCAGCGGATATTTTTTGCGCAGCGCGCGCAATTCTTCCACCAAGCCGAGTTTGAGCATGGCTTTGAAGCGTGTGGCGATGCGGGCGTGGAGTTGCGCGCGGTCGCTTGGGACGAGGGCGATGGAGGTGATGCGGTAGGGTAACGCACCCTCTCCCCAGCCCCTCTCCCCGTGGGAGAGGGGCTTCTTAATCAGTGCAGACATGGGTTGCCCGGTGATGCGGTAGATTTCCATGGCGCGCTGGATGCGTTGCGTATCGGTTGGATGCAGGCGCGCTGCGGTTTCTGCATCCACTTGTGCAAGTTGCCGGTGCAAGTGCTGGATGCCGTGCTGCGCGATCTCGGCATCGAGTGCGGCGCGCACTTCGGGGTCGGCTTGCGGCAGATCGCTCAAGCCTTCACGCAATGCCTTGAAGTACAGCATGGTGCCGCCGACCAGCAGTGGAATCTTGCCGCGCTGTGTGATGTCATGCATCAACCGTAGCGCATCGTGGCGGAAGGCGGCGGCGGAGTAGGCTTCGGTAGGATTGCGTATATCTATCAGGTGATGCGGCGCACGGGCGAGGGTGGCGGCGTCCGGCTTGGCGGTGCCGATATTCATGTCGCGGTACACCAGCGCCGAATCCACGCTGATGATTTCCACCGGCAGGCGCTGCGCCAGTTCCACGGCAACGCTGGTCTTGCCGCTGGCGGTGGGGCCCATCAGAAAAATTGCTGGGGGCAATTTTTCTGAGGAATGAGGACTGAGGGCTAAGTGCTGTGAATCGGGCTTCAGGTTTTGTCTCACGGTTTTGGGAAACATATTTTGACTGCACACGTTACTCACTCAGTCCTTATTTTCCGCGCATGAACTTTGCGTCCAGTTCAGCGAGTGTGATCTGGAACCATGTCGGGCGTCCGTGGTTGCATTGGGCGGAGCGTTCGGTGCGTTCCATCTCGCGCAGGATGCCGTTCATCTCGGCCAGCGTGAGTTGCTGGTTGGCGCGCACGGCGGCATGGCAGGCCAGCGTGGCGAGCAATTCGTTGCGCCGCTCGGTTAGTGCGCGCGTGGCGCCATACTCACGCAGTTCGTGCAACACGTCGCGCGCAGCGGCCTCGGCGTGCGCTTGCTTGAGCATGGCGGGCATGGCGCGCACCGCCAGCGTGGTGGGGGAGAGCGGGGCGATGTCGAAACCGAGTTGCGCCAGTGCTTCCTGTTCTTCTTCGGCAGTGGCGATATCCAGCGCATGGGCGGCGAAGCTCACCGGGATCAGCAGAGGTTGCGTGGGAATCTGCTGCTGGCCCAGCGCCGTTTTGAGTTTTTCATACACGATGCGCTCGTGCGCGGCATGCATGTCCACTATCACCAGCCCGCTTGCATTCTGCGCGAGGATGTAAATGCCCGAGAGCTGCGATAGCGCGAAGCCGAGCGGGGGAACGCCAGATGCAGTTTCGAGTTCGCAGTCTTCAGTTTCAAGTTTTCCGCCCTCCGCTTCCTGCTGTTTTTTTTCTGAGAAGGTTTCCCACAAGCGGTAGGCCGATTCTTGTTGTGCGATGCCCAGCGGCATGTTTTGTTGCTGGGGAGTGCCGTCATTCCTGCGGTGCGTGGTTGCTGCCGTTTCAGCGGCTTTATAACCACGGCCTACTTCTTGCGGGTGAAGGCGGGAATCCACCGAATTTATAAAACCACTAGATTCCCGCCTTCGCGGGAATGACGAATTAAGTTCAGAGGGTTCGTTTGTTTCAGTTCCAGCTACTGGCACACCCAATGTCTGCTGCAAAGTGTGGAACACAAACTGGTGAATGGCCTGGCTCTCGCGGAAGCGCACTTCGCTCTTGGCTGGATGCACGTTTACGTCCACCTGTTCCGGCGGCAGGTCGAGGAACAGCACAAAGGCCGGATGACGCTGGTGGTGCAGGATGTCCTGATAAGCCTGGCGCAGCGCGTGCGCCAGCACCTTGTCGCGCACGAAGCGGCCATTGACGAAAAAATACTGTGCATCGCGCGTGGCGCGCGAGTGGGCGGGCAGCGCGGCCATGCCGTACAGGTGCAGGTTTGCTGCCTGGCGATCTACGCCGATTGCGCCTTGTGCGAATTCATCGCCGAGGAGGGCGGTGATGCGCTGTTGCCCACCCTCTCCCCACAAGGGGGAGGGGGGGAATGCAGGAAGTTGCCACACCATGCGGCTGTTGTGTTGCAGCGAGAACGCGACATCGGGGCGCGACAGCGCGATGCGCTTGAAGGCTTCCTCGCAATAGGCGAACTCGGTGGCTTCGGACTTGAGGAATTTGCGTCGTGCCGGGGTGTTGAAATATAGCTCGCGCAGTTCGACGCTGGTGCCATGTGCGTTCGAAGCGGGAGCTGGGTCACTTTGCGCGCCATCCACCGCTTGAATTTGCCAGGCATGGGCAGCTTCCGCGTTGCGGCTGGTAAGCGTTACCTGCGCGACCGAAGCCATGCTGGCCAGCGCCTCACCGCGAAACCCCATGCTGCCGACGCGCTGCAAGTCATCCAGCGAAGAAATCTTGCTGGTGGCATGGCGCAGCAGCGCGAACGGCAATTCATCCGGCGCGATACCGCCGCCGTTGTCGCGCACGCGCAGCAGCTTGACACCGCCACCCTCCAGTTGCACCGCGATCTCGGTGGCCCCCGCATCCAAACTATTTTCCATCAGTTCCTTGAGCGCGGAAGCGGGGCGCTCGATCACCTCGCCTGCGGCGATCTGATTGATGAGGAGGTCGGGTAACAGACGGATAGAGGGCATCAGATGTTGCGGGTAATGAATTGCGCGCCATTATAACGGATGCGGGGGTATCCCCTGAAAGGGTGCGACAAATTGGCACGCGGCATCATGTCACATTCCCAAGTAAAAATTCCTTCCCTAAAATCCGCACGGTATGAGTCTGAATTTGAAAAAACAATTACATAAGAGCCGGTACACCATGACCACTAAAAAAATGACGATCAAAAAAGAACTGAAATTACTGCGCGCTGCCCTTGAGCTGGATCATACGCTGTTCACCGTTCAACGGAATGCTTCGCGTCCCCATTATGAAAATATCCGGGTGGATTGCTTTGCGTCAAAAGGGGCGGGCAGCCCGGGGCTAATGAGAATAACCAAGCTCGTGGCCGGTGTGCTCAATTACCGCCGGAGCCCCCGTGGGTTGGCTGTAAATAATGGAGAAAATGTCTGCCTCGATCTGGTTGCTGCGCTGTCCAAAAAACTCGAACTTGACCTCAAACACGAGAGGGTGATCTGATCCAAGCAGCAATTCTGAAAGCCGCACCATCATGCGCAACATCCGGAGTGTCGCGCTTAGCGGTGTGGCATTTTGTCGCGCGACAATATGCCGCATTCCAGAGACAGCCCTTCTTCCATAAAATCCGCCCAGTTATTTTGACCATAAAAAGGGAGATTCAAATTGAGTTCCAAGCTGAAATATTCGGTTTTTCTGGCATCGCTGTTTGCATCCGCGCTGGCGGCAAGCCATGTGGCGTATGCGGAAGTGGCAACCTTGCCGGAAGTGTCCGTCACCTCCACGACGATTGATGACCGTTTCGATTCCAAGCGCGGTGAGCCGAGCAACATCAACAACATCAGCGGGAAGAAGGTGGATGACAGGCATGGCAAGAACATCGTGGAAATACTTGAGTCAGTGCCGGGTGTGACGGCAGAATTGCAGAGCGGGGACTCGGTGAAGATCGAATTGCGCGGTATTGAAGCGCAACGCTACATGGGCGAGAAGCCGGGTGTGGCGATTGTGATTGACGGCGTGCCGGTGAACGAACGCACCGGGCGTGTCAACATCGACCTGGACAACATTGACTCGATCAAGGTAATCAAGGGCGGTGCGTCATATCTGTTCGGCGAAGATGCCCTATCCGGCGCGGTGATTATTACCACCAAGCGCGGGGCGAAAATGGCGGGGTTCACCGCGAGTGCCGAAAAAGGCAGTTTCGGCTATACCAAAGGTCTGGCGCGGGCCGGGTTTTCAAAAGGAGATTGGGTCGGGCATATCCAGGCCACCAAAGCGTATGCTGACGACTATTACGACCAGGGCGCATACTCCAGGCAATACTGGAACGGCAAGCTGCAATACCTGATTGATGAGAGCAGTGATTTTTCCTTCGGTTTTGAAAAATCCAAGCGTGCCAAGGACAGCCACGGCACGGTGACAGGCGTAACCAACGCTTCGCTGGATCCGCGCAGTGCGACTTCCGGCGGCAAGGACTATGCGCGCATGTACGACGTCAACCTGGATAAGGTGAACGTCAATTACGCCAAGGATTTTGGCGCGGGCGGAAGCCTGCTTGCGAGCGCTTATCAGTATCTGGATCACACCGTCTATAAATCCAACCCCAGTGGTTTCTTGCGGACGACTGGCGGGGTGTTTTTGAACGTGACATCCGCAGCTAGCGATATGAGGAATTTCAAGGATGTTTATGTCAGCCTGAACGACGGCAATCAAGTGCAACAAGGGGTCAAGTCCGAGTGGCGCAAAGGCGGCGAGAAAGCCGGCCTGATGGCGGGGCTGGATATCCGCAAGGATCAAGACAGGACATTGGCCACTAACCTGGTGACTTATACCTCGCGCAGCACCGCCATTAACGCGGGCAATCCGCTGAACCTGGCCGGAGCGGTAACCGCCAACAACCTCGTAACAACCCGGACTAACGCGGCCTATGGCGAAATGAAATGGCAGGCAACCGATCCGCTCACGCTCACCCTGAATGCACGCCATGACGATATAACTGCGGGCTATATCAGTTATATTCCTTTGACGGGTGCTGGAAAAACTACTTCCGGCCAGAAAACATTCCGGGTTTGGTCGGAGCGGGTGGGTGCGAACTATGCGCTGACACCGGAACGCGAAATTTACGCCAACCTGTCCACCGGTTTCCGCGTCCCTACAGCCACTCAGCTCTATGGCAGCACGATTACGCCAACCGGAGCGGTATTGCCGAATCCGGATCTGAAACCGGAACAGGCGCTGAACCAGGAAATCGGCGTGCGCGCCAAGAGCGAATTGTTCGGCATTGCGCTGGACATGGATGTGGCGGCCTACCAGATTGACCGCAAGGACTTCATCCTGAATACCGGCGGGCAGTACCAGACTTCCCCGACCGGCATCACCGAGCAGTACCAGAATATCGGCGGCGTGCGTAATCGCGGTGTCGAATTGGGCGTGAAGACCGATGCCAAACAGACATGGTCAGGGGATGTGGCTTATACCTATCTCAATGCCGTGTTCACGCGCAACGACACTTACTGGATGACGATGGGGCCGCGCGGAGCACCCCTGCCATCCGTGCTTTACAACAATACCGGCCATGTCGTGCCGCGTTCTCCAAAACATAAGATTAACCTGAGCACACGTTATCGCTATTCCGATGCGTTGTCATTTACGGCCGAGGTCAATGCCCAGAGCGGCATCTTTGCCGATGAAGTCAATGTGGTCAGGGTAGGCGGGCGAACGGTAGCTAATATCGCGACCAACTATGAGATTAAACCGGCTGGCGGAAGATATGAATTATCGTTATTTGGCCGCGTGGACAACCTGTTTAGCCGCTATTACTACACCACCATCCGTGGCGGATCGGATAGCGATGGCAACGGCGTTTATGACGCAAACGACCCTTCCATCACCGTCAATCCAGGCCGCGTGTGGACGGCTGGCCTGACGGCGAAATTCTGATGGGAGTTGGCATGAGGAAGAAAATTTTATTGAGCGTAATGCTCCTTGCAGTTCCCATGATGTTTTCACCACTGTTGTTTGCTGCGGAAAGCGCGCCGGAGGCGGCGCAACCCCAACAAGGCACGACTGCTTCAGAACACGCCGGGCATGGCGAACGTGCTGAAATGGGTGGGAGGATGGAAAGGGGAGGCAATGGCAAACCCGTGACATGGACCAGTTTCCCCGCGCTGAAAACAAAAATGAGCGGCGAAAACCGCGAGCGCAGGGAGGTAACCATCGTGCCGCAAAATATCGTGGCAGACAATATTGATGCTTACTCCAATGATGTTAAAGCTGCTGGGATGCGCCGACAGCTTCAGTTTACTTTGGCCGGAGCCAAGCTGGACAAGCCGGAAGCAGGCGGTTTTCATTGGCTGGCGGCGCGCGAAGAGCGGGACGGCAAGGTGCGGGTAGCTTCCACCGTGTATTTTTTCAGCGAGCGCGGCGGCCAAAATCCGACTTCCATGTTCATGCAACAAAAACATGAACTGGAAATTATTCCGCAACCGTTTCCACGCGAACACTCCAGATATCGCGCCAATGAAGACTGGAAGTTTTTGGTGCGCTTCAACAGCAAGCCGTTGGCTGGACAAAAGGTCAATCTGGAAACTCAGAGTGGCACAAAAACTGAACTGCTCAGCGATGCGCAGGGTGTGATTACCGTGCATGTGCCGGATGATTTCAAGGTTGAAGCCGAGAAAAAAAATGCAGCGGGGCATAGCCATGAACGGCGCAGCTCAGACTTCGTGTTGGCAACCGAATATGAGGAAGGAGGAAAAAATTATTTGACCGCGTTCAACGCCAGCTATGGCCCCGATGCGTTCGACCAGCGCAGCATGGCGATGGGTTTGGGTTTTACGTTGTTGGGTATGATGGGTGCAGTACCGCTGTTGCGACAGCGCAAGGCCGCGAATAAAGCAGATGATGCCGGGATAACTACGGGTGCATCTGTGGCGCCCGAAGCCGCCAGAAACGAGGAGGCTTGACATGTTGAAAACTATTTTTCCGACGCTAACACGTTTCCGTTTTACTGTTCAGATCATCATGCTGTTCGTCACTGTATATGGCGGTGCTCTGTTGGGCGGCTACACCGTGGATCGGATTTCCCAAGCTTTACCTTCTCTTTCCTGTGCATTCGACAAGCAGACCGGCGATCACTGCATTTTGATTGTCACGCAACACCAGTTTCATCATCGCATCGGCGAAGCTTTCGCCAAGGCGCAGGAGATCACCTTAAAGGTATTCATACCGACACTCATTTCGGTGGGTGTCTTCTTCATGTTTTTCTTTTTCCTCAACAAGGCGTTCTGCGGCTGGGTATGCCCGATGGGCACAGTGCAGGAGGTGGTTTATCGTATCGGCAGAAGGCTGGGCAGGCCGCTGAATCGCCTTGGGCCGGGCAATGTTGGCAAGGTGCGCCCGGTGAAATGGCTGATGCTGCTGGTGCTGGTGCTCGGCTTGCCGTTGATGGCGGGCATGGGCATTGCTTCCAATGAACTGGGCGACCCTTATTGCCAGGTGTGCCCATCGCGCCTGGCGACCACGCTGCTGACCGCCGATGCCGAGCAGATTGCCTTGCGCACCTCGACGGGCGTCAATTTTTTCCTCGGGGCGTTGGGCAACACGCTGTTCGGTTTTGTCATCATCGCCGCGTTGGCGGTGCGCCTGCCGTTCTGCCGCATCTGCCCGCTGTTGTCATGGAACGCACTGTTCCAGCGGCTTTCGCCCATGCAACTGGTGAAAAGGCAACATGACAAATGCGCAAAGTGCGGCGTGTGCGAAAAAGCCTGCCCGATGGATATTCACGAAATTGGCACTGAGCATGGCAAAAAAGCATTCCACGAGGATTGCACCCTATGCGGGCGTTGCGTGGAATATTGCCCGGACGATGATGTGATTCAACTCAAATTTTTTGGCATTACGCTGTTCAAGTCTTCCCGCGAGTATTACAAAAAGCGTGTGAAGCTGGAATGCCCTGAAGGTTTGCCGAAAAACAAGGTGATCTGGCTGGCCCAAGCGCAGCAAAATCAGCATGGATGAGTTTTTAAATCCGGCATTGATCCCGCAGGAAACCACGCTGTTCACCATTTGGCTGCTCGGTGTGTCGCTGGGGTTGACCGCCTGCACCATCACCTGCCTGCCGTTCATGGGAACCTGGGTGCTGGGGCGCGGCGGCTCCCAACTTCATGCGCTGCGCGATACCGCATTGTTCGTTTCCGGTCGCATTATCGCTTACACCTTGCTAGGCGCAGTCGCTGGCGGGGCTGGGGTGTGGCTGTTGGAGGCCATGCGTGGCGGCACCGGCAATGCGGTGATCGGCCTGGCATCCATCGCGGCAGGAGTATGGCTGCTGCGTGCCAAGCCGCACTCACCTTGCGGCGTGGCACGCGGTGCGGGTAGCACGCCGCCGTTGCTGATGGGTTTCTCGCTGAGCCTGACCCCGTGCGCGCCGCTGGCTTCATTGTTGGCGGTATCTGCTACGGCAGGCAGCATCAAACTGGGAATGGCGAACGGGATGGTTTTCGGGCTGGGGGCGGCGCTGACCCCGCTGCTGGTGCTGCTGCCGCTGATCAACCTGTTTGGCAAAAACCTGCGCGACAACCGCGAGTGGATGGCGCGCTGGATACGCTGGGGCGCGGCTGCAGTGCTGGTACTGCTTGGCTTGCGGCGGCTGTTGCTGCTGGTGTTGTGAGATGCCGACTGGATTGAAATTCTGATTGCTGGAACTGAACGTTGATTTGAATCTTCACCGTATACGACATTTCATGGGCTTTAGCCCATAGAAAGCCGGAATCCCTGTGGGGGAAATACCTGCGGCAAAATGTCGCGCGACAATATGCCACATTCCAAAAATGAGCCTCCTTCCCTAAAATTCGCGCGGTAATTTTTTACAATAATAGGGAGATTAAAATTGAATTACAAGATTAAGGGTTCGGCTTTATTGGCATCGCTGCTTGCATCTGCGCTGGCGCAAGCCGCCGATCCGGCCATGCTCGAAGATGTGGTGGTCACCGCTCCGGCGATGGAGCAGCCTTTGGTTGTGCAAACTGATCCGCGCAAACCGCGCCAGCCTGTTCCGGCCCATGATGGGGCGGATTATCTCAAGACAATTCCGGGTTTTTCGGTGATCCGCAAAGGTGGCACCGACGGCGATCCGGTGTTTCGCGGCATGGCAGGTTCGCGCCTGAATATTTTGCTGGATGGCGAGCAGATTCTGGGCGGCTGCGGTGGCCGCATGGATCCACCGACTGCTTATATCTTCCCATCATCCTACGACAAAATCACCCTGCTGAAAGGCCCGCAGTCTGTGCTGTATGGCCCTGGCACTTCGGCTGGCACGGTATTGTTTGAGCGTGACGTTGTGCGCCGCAAGGACACGGGCGCAGGCTTTGACGGCAGTGCAATGGCAGGCAGTTTTGGCCGCACCGATGTGATGGGCGATGTGCGTGGAGGCTCGCCGGATTGGTATGCGCGCGGTATTTACACCTATTCGAGCGCCAACGATTACAAGGACGGCAACGGCTCAAGCGTGCATTCCAAATACTCGCGCTGGAGCGGCAACGCGGCTGTTGGCATGACTCCGAATGATAACACGCGTGCGGAATTATCCGTGGCGAAGAGTGATGGACAGGCAGCTTATGCCGACCGCTCGGTGGATGGTTCGAAGTTTGCCCGCGACAATGTCGGCCTGAAAGCTGACTGGAAGAGCGCCGATCACGGCCTGCTGGGCAAAATGGAGGCGCAGATTTATCGCAATTACATTGACCATATAATGGATAGCTATAGTCTGCGCGCGGGTAACCCAGCCAGCATGATGGCTGCGATGAACCCGGATCGTACTACGGTGGGAGGAAAAGTAATTGGTACGCTAAATCTTGCTGATACGACGCAACTCAAGTTGGGTGTGGACGCGCAATCCAATGTGCATACCGGACGGAGCGGAGCGGCGCCCGGCTACATGGGAGATTACACCCTGAAACCGCGAGTCGAGGATGCCAACTTCCAGAATCAAGGTGTGTTTGGTGAAGCGACGCATCAGCTCGGTGATGAAGCGCAATTTATTGGCGGGTTGCGTGCTGATTGGTGGAAGGCGCAAGACAAACGGGCAACGGTGTTGGCAGGCATGATGGGGATGACTGCTACGGCCAATCCCACTGCCAACCATTCACACAGCGACACATTAAAGAGCGGTTTCGCCCGTTATGAACGCGGTGTGTTAAGCAATGCCGGTACCGCCTATGTGGGTTTGGGACATGCGGAACGCTTTCCTGATTACTGGGAATTGATCGGCAAGCAAACAGCCACTGCATTGAGCTCCTTCGATACGGCGCGCCCGGAAAAAACCACCCAACTGGATATTGGCATGACCTACAAACAGGGCGATGTCTCCGGCTCGTTGTCTGGTTTCTATAACAAGATCAGCGATTACCTTCTGGTTGAATCGGGCTGTAAAACAGACATGGCGAACGTACTGGTTGGGTTGGCCAGTACCTGTGGCATGGGCAATCACGCAGTCTCGATGACACGCAATATTTCTGCTACCACCTGGGGCGGCGAAGCCAGTGCAGCATGGCAGTTCGCCCCGCAGTGGAAAGTGGACGGCTCGCTGGCTTATGTGCATGGCAGCAACGATACCGACAACACCGCGCTGGCGCAGATTTCTCCGATTGAGGGGCGCATCGGCGCTACCTATGACAACAGCGTTTGGACCGTTGGCGGCCTGCTGCGCGTGGTGGCGGCGCAGGATCGTTTCGCGGTGAATCAGGGCAATATCGTCGGACAGGATATCGGGCGCACCGGTGGCTTCAGCATACTGTCGCTGAATGCAAGCTGGCGCGCCAGAAAAGGCGTGCTGGTCAGCACCGGAGTGGATAACCTAGCCAACCGCGTGTATGCCGAACACATCAGCAGGGCTGGCGCGATGGTGTCGGGGTTTACCCAGACCACGCGCGTCAACGAGATGGGGCGCAACCTGTGGCTGAAGGCGAATTTCAAGCTTGATTAAATGAAGATGTAATGGCAGTAAAAACGCCGCCAAGCAAAACGGGCGGCTTTTGAACCCACCATCTGTATGAATCGCGCAGTACCGTAACACGCCGCAAAGCCTGATACAAACAGGGTGCGGCAATGTGCCGCACATTCGCCACATCGCGTGGGTTACACTTGCACAGGCAACTCACGCTACTGGTTCTTGTGGCAGCGTGTACATGCCCGTTTTACCGTTCACGCACATCAACTTTATTTGGAGATTTATCATGGACAGAAGAGAGATACTTAAAGGCGCGGCCGCTGGCCTGATGCTTGCCGCCGCCGGAAATGCTGCATTTGCAGCGGAGGATGCCAAGCATCAACATACCGGCCATCAGCACGCGCATGGAGCGAACAAAAACCAGAGCCTGATTGATGCCGCCGCCGATAGCGTGAAAAAAGGTCATGCATGCCTTAGTCATGGCCTTGAGATGTTAAGCCAGCGCGAATACAAGGAGATGGCTGTATGCGCCATGCGTGTCAGTGACATGGTTGCCGCATGCACCGCGATTGAGCGGCTTGCCAGTAGCAATTCGCCGCACCTCCCCAAGATGGCAAAGGTGGTGATGGATATTTGCAAGGATTGCGAAAAAGAATGCCGCAAGTTCGAAAAAGAGGAAGAGATTTGCAAAATAACGGCGGACTCCTGCGTCACTTGCTATAACGAGTGCAAAAAAATAGCGGCTTGATGCCAAGCCTGCTGGGGTAGCCGCCCCGCCATCGTTTTTGATCGCCCCTCATGTTCGCCATGCGGGGCGATTTGCATTTGAAGGTGCGACAATATGTCACATTCCCACCTCGCATGTTTCTCCCTAGAATTGCAACCTTTGAAGCATGTCTATATTAAAAAATAAAGAGGTTGCATTATGAGCGTTTCAAGGAAAGTTGCCGTTCAACGAACACTTATGGGGCTTGCTTCGGCGGGCTTGGTGTCTGGCCTGCTGCTGGCAGGGTGTGGCGGAGGCGCGTCTCCGGTGGCTCCTGGTGGACCCGGCATGACAACCGGCATGACATTGGGAGGCTCTTTGCAAGGCTATTCTGGCGGCTTTATGCCTGCCAGTACCGCAGGTACATTCGATCTGATGGTCGGCGCGCCCGGTGCCACAAACAAGAAAGGCGCTCTGCTGATTTATAAAAATGGATCGGGTGTTCCCGCCGCTATCGAGGGCATGGTTGCGGGCGACTATTTCGGTAGCTCCTTCGCCGACCTAGGCAACATAACGGGCATTGCCGGGAAAGCTTACTTTGCCGTCGGTGCGATACATGCCACCGGCAGCGCACCTCTGTCGGGCGCGGTGTATGTCTATGAACGCACCGCCACCGGCGGTACTTTAGTGGCCACGCTCAAAGGTGACCAGGCGCTGGATCGCTTCGGCTTTGCTGTCACCTCCGGTGATCTCAACGGAGACGGGATTAACGACATCGTTGTTTCCGCGCCCTATACGTATACATCTGAGCCAGGAGACACGACGAGCGGTTTTCAGTCGGGAGCTATTTATGTCTATTTCGGCGGTGCCGCGCTATCCGGGTCTCCAGCACCTGACGTGACGATCCAGGGCGCGACCTCCTCTAACCTTGCGACCGGTGATGTCAATGGTGACGGTATAGCAGATCTCCTTGCTCCTGCCTCTGGCAAAGTGCGCGTATTTTTCGGCAGCACAAATTTCCAGACTCGTGTTGGCGTTCCCGATGTTGTAGCTGATGCCGAATTTACTGCCGGCGGCAATGCGGTAGCGTACCTCGGAGACGTGAACGGTGACGGCATTGGGGATGTCGCCGTTTCCAACTCGGGTGCCAAGAACGCCGCGAATGCGATAACAGGCGCGGTGTATATTTACAGGGGCAGCGCATCACTGCCTATCACGCTTGCGGCTTCCGCTGCTGCGGCCTCTATCTGGGGCGCGAGCGAATTTGATAAATTCGGCTCGTCTATCGCTCTGGTTGGCGAAGCAACCCAGGACATTCTGGTTGGCGCCTCCTGGGCGGCAGGCGGCACGGCGGCAGCACCGCTGGCAGACAGTGGCAATATTTATCGCTTCTCCCTGGCACCGCTGGCGAACCCACTTGACATTATTGGTACTCCACTTGCCATTGGTACAATCCTCACCACCGCCAATGCCACCCAGAATTATCCGATTGAGATGATGAGCGGTGAATATAGCCGCAATCTGGCTATCGGCGGCCACATGTTCTTTGCTGGCGCGCATTTGCTTGACCGTGAAAATGGCGTTGCCTATCTCACAGATGTGGATAGCGGGGTTGGAGGCGGGGTTGGAGGCGGGGTTGGAGGCGGGGTTGGTGGCAGTGGCGGTGGCGGTGGTCATGTCCACTAAATACTCAAGTTCACTATTACTCAACCAGGAATCTAAAATCATGCGCAATCTGACTCTCCTTTTTGCTCTTGCGGTATCCATACCCGTTTCTGCCGCCCCTTTCACAACGGTAGATCAACGGCTCGAACCCGCACCGACGGGTCACCTGATCGGGAAAGACAGTTATGTTTCGCCCACGAATTCGCGCAATGTTTTTCACCACCCGGGTGAAGACTGTGGCCGCTGCCATAAACCAGGCGGGAAGGCGTCGAATTTTGATTTTTCCATGGCAGGTACCATTTACACCGACCGCACCGGACGTACTCCGCTGGAAGGCGCGGAAATCATCCTGCGTGATTACACTGGCAAGGTCATCAGCATGACCAGCAACGCGGCGGGCAACTTCGCCACCCTGGCAACAATTGGTTCCGATCCGCAAGCTTGGAGCACTGCATCACCTGAGGGGCACCCAGCCACCTGGCGTTACAAAACCTGGATAAAATTGGGCGAATATGAATCACCGATGGTGACGGTTGCGGGAGTAGGGAGTACGACAGCAAATTATTCCCGCATGGGCTGTGGCATGCACCATAGCCCGACCGGCAGCCGTGGCGCGCTGAATCTGGGTACCAGCACATTGACTGTTTATCCGGCGACAAGCATCAGTTACAAGCAGCACATCCAGCCCATTCTGCTGAACCGCTGCAAGGCATGTCATATCCCTTCCGATAACACCAATGGCCCGAACGCGACGTACCCGGTAAAAAATGACGCAGTATGCACCGCGCCCGGAGTCACACCCGCAGTCACAACAAACTGCGGCGGCACAACCGCAGCAAGCAGCACGGTCAAATTCAATGGCAATCTGGATTTGGCAACCTATATAGGCAGCAGCAAGAAATCAATAACAACTTACGCTCGTGATAAAACGATTTTTGACATTGTGAATACGGTTAATCCGGATCAAAGCGGTTTGTTGTCTTGGGTGGTGCAGGGAAGTGCGTCACATTCAGGCGGATGGTTCTGGAAAACAACCGACCCGGATTACAAGGTTATTCGTCAATGGATATCCGAAGGTGCACTGAACAACTAGGGAGGGCATGAATATGCGAGCTTTTTTTCTATCATTGATGGTTTCTTTCGGTTTGCTATTGGCGTTGCCCATAGCCAGGGCGGATAACATGCCCGCACCCTTGTTTTCCATCGCGTCAGAGGCCGGGAAGATATCCTTGTCCGAACACAAAGGCAAGGTGGTTTACTTGGACTTCTGGGCATCCTGGTGCAGTCCGTGCCGCGCCTCATTCAAGTGGTTGAATGAAGCGCAGGAGCGTTATGGCTCTCAAGGGCTGGTGATCATCGCCGTGAATGTTGATCAGGATAAAGAAGCCGCCCGCCAGTTCCTCAAGGAAAATCCCGCCAGCTTCAAGGTCGGGTTTGACCCGGAAGGCGGCGTTGCCAAGGCTTATAAAGTGCTCGGCATGCCAAGCTCCTACTTGATTGACCGCAATGGGCGGCTGCAAAGCACCCACGTCGGGTATCGGCTGAAAGACAAGCCTGCGCTGGATGAGGAAATACGGAAGCTGGTTTCCGAGGCCAAGTTGGCGGCTGTTACTCCCTGATGTTCTGTTAAACCCAGATTGTTCATCAGAGATTTTTAATAATGTTGATGCATCTATAAAGCTTGCAGCTTCACATGTAGGAGCCCAATTTATCGGGCGATTGTGTGCTCAGTCAATCGCGCAATAAATTGCGCTCCTACAATAATTCACTATTGATCTGAAAAGGGGATGAATATGGTTTTTCGTAAATTGCTCGCCTGCCTGATGGTGGCGGGCGAGCTGAGTGGTTGCACCACGATGCAATCGGCCATGCAGTCGGTGCAGCCATGGGAAAAGGATCAATTGGCGAAAGAAGAGATGCAACTGGTGCCAGACCGCACAGAAGAATTTTTCGATAGCCGTGTTTATTTCAGCCGTGAAGCCGCTTTTGGCGGCAAGGGCGTTGGCGGGGGAGGTTGCGGATGCAATTAACTAAAAAAAGAAAAGGCGAGGCTGTGCGTTCTTTGCTCTCTGCCGCTAGTGCCAGTTTGCTGCTGGCAGTTCCGTTGGCTCATGCTGAAGACGTACACCAACAACATCCCGAAGGCGCACACCAGCATCATGCTGAAGGCGCACCGGATCAACCTTGGCGTATTGATATCGGCACAATGCGTTACTCGGAGAAAGACCGCATCAGTGTTTCGGAACAGAACTTTCGCGCCCGCCGTCAGATGAGCGAAGAAAATGCCTTGTCACTGCGTGCCGATTACGACAGCGTCTCCGGCGCATCGCCGAGCGGCACGACAAAAATCCAGACAACCAGCGGCGCTTCGGGCACAGCCTACATGGCACACTTTCAGACCACACGGGCGGCTGCGGGCGTGGACTGGGAAACAGGCCTTTCTCCCGATACACACCTGACCTTGTCGGGAGACCATTCATCCTCGAAAATGAACAAGTCTTCAGGGATTGGAGCCACTGTTGCGCGCGACTTTAATCAGCGCAACACAACGCTTGTAGCTGGCGCCAGTTATTCGGTTGATGCCATTGATATGGCGATCAAGACCGAACTCACACCAGACAGCACTGCAACCATTCGGGCCGCATCTGAAAAGAAGGATCAGATTGATTTGCAACTCGGGGTAACACAGGTGCTGGCGAGGGGAACTCTTTTACAGTTGAATTTCGTTCACGGGCATGCATCTGGCTACATGACTAACCCGCATAAGCTCATCAGTGTCGTCCACCCGCTCACCGGTGAAACGCTGACTTATTCACCTCTCACCGAAAAGCGGCCGGACACGCGATACAGCAACGCTCTCTATGCCCAGATCAACCAGGTGCTTGGAACAGGGGTTCTTTACAGCAGCTACCGGTATTTTCAGGATACCTGGGGCATCAAGGCTCACACCGTCGATTTCAAGTATCGCCAGCCCATCACTGAGAAGCTGTATGTTCAGCCCCACGTCAGGGTTTATGCCCAGAGTGCGGCAGACTTCTATCGTTCCATGTTGGCTGTGGGTGAAATCCCGACCTACGCCAGTGCCGATTACCGCTTGGCCAAGCTACTTACTAACTCGGTGGGTGTGAAGCTCGGCTACCAGCCCACTTTTGGGGGTGAACTCACCGCGCGGATTGAGGCAATGCGCCAGAATGGCGAACAGCACCCGCAAGATGCAATTGGCGTGCAGAGGTCGGCTGATCTCTTTCCGGAGCTGGAGGCGACCATCTTTCACATCGGCTATACCAAGCCGTTCTGATGCAGGTGTGCGAGAAGCAAGAGATAGCATGCCCGCCGAAGACGCGGGCTGTTACCTTGCGGGTCGCAGGCGAGGGGCATGTGGTGGGCGAATTTCAGGCGTTAGGTGGCCCATGCGAAGTCTTGCTGGATATACCTAATCTGGATATTCTTGGCCGGGAAGCTGCCCACCATTTTATCAAGCTGGTAGCCGCCGAAGCGTGGCGCATCGAAACCAAGTTCAGCCGGTACAGCGCCAGCGGTGTCGTTCATCAGATCAACAACGCAAAGGGTCAACCAGTGGTGCTGGATGAGGAATCCAGCGCGTTGCTGGATTTCGCCGATGCCTGCCATCGGCTCAGCGATGGCGCATTTGATATTACCTCCGGGATACTCAGGCGCGCCTGGACTTTCGACGGCAGCAACCGATTGCCGAAACCCGCAACAGTAGCCGCTCTTTTACCGCATGTGGGCTGGCATCGGGTAAGCTGGAACAGGCCACAACTGCGGTTGCCTCTTGGTATGGAGATTGATCTGGGAGGAATAGGCAAGGAATACGCGGTGGATCAGGCCGCACGGCAGCTAGCTGCCGCTGGCATCCAGTCTGCCTTGATCAACTTTGGGGGCGACGTATTTGCCTTGGGTCCCAGAGCCAACGGGGAGCCTTGGATGGTCGGTATTGATGATCCAAACGCGACTGGACGCGCTTGTGTGCGATCCTTTCCTCTCCGCCACGGCGGCCTGGCAACCAGCGGAGACGCACGGCGTTTTCTGAAAAAAAATGGAAAGTGCTACGGCCACATCCTGAATCCGAAAACTGGCTGGTCGGTGCGAGGCGCGCCTCGCTCCGTCAGCGTCAAGGCCGATAGCTGTATCGATGCTGGAATGCTGGCTACATTTGCCATGCTGAAAGGATCAGATGCGGAGGTTTTCTTGAAATCCGAAGGCGCCGAACATTTCGTAATTTGGTGATCAACATGCTGCTCAAACAATTTCTTGCTTTTTCCCTGAGTCTATTTGCCGCCACAATATCGGATGCAGCAGAAGAGAAACTGCTTGACCCTGAACAGGCCTATCGTCTTGAGATACGCGTCATCAACAAATCGGCGCTAGAGGCGCGCTGGCGCATAGAGGATGGCTACTACCTGTATCGCAGCAAGTTTAAATTCTCGGCCAAACCGGATACGTTAAAAATCGGCACGCCAGTTTATCCTCAGGGAAAAATCAAGGATGACGAATTCTTTGGCAAGGTGGAAACCTACCGGAAAGAAGCCGCCATCCACATTCCATTTCCAGAAGGCGCGCCGGAAAAATTTGCGCTTGCAGTGACATCGCAGGGCTGTAGCGATTTGGGAGTGTGCTTTCCACCTCAAACGCAGCACGTAGATATTGATCTGACGGCTGCACTGCCAGCCCAGCCAGGAGCGGCATTGCCAGTAGCCTCATCAATTGCCGGGGCTGGCGCCAATGCTGAAACTGGCAATTCCGCATTACAATTGATAAGGGCCGCAAAAGCGGAGACTGACACTAAGACTGAGTCCAGCAATTCTGCTTCACAAGTCGAAAGTTTGCTGAGCGGTGGCAGCATGCTGCTGATCCTCACCAGCTTTTTCGGCTTTGGAATTGCATTGTCGCTGACCCCATGCGTTTTTCCGATGGTGCCCATCCTGTCCGGCATCATTGTGAGCCACGGAGAAAAAGTCACCCGCGCGCGCGCTGCCGTGTTATCGGCTGCGTATGTGCTTGGCATGGCGGTTACTTATGCTGTTGCTGGCGTGATTGCCGGCCTTTCCGGCTCGCTGGTTTCCAATGCCCTGCAAAACCCATGGGTATTGGGTGGGTTTTCTGCCGTGTTCGTCGCGCTTTCGTTTTCCATGTTCGGTTTCTACGAACTGCAATTGCCGAGAGGGTTACAAAATCGTTTTTCGTCTTCCGCCAACGCACGTAATGGTTCAGTGGGAGCGATTGCCCTGATGGGGGCGCTATCTGCCCTGATCGTCGGGCCTTGCGTGGCTGCCCCTCTGGCTGGTGCCTTGCTGTATATCGCCAAAACCAGCGACGCGGTATTGGGCGGGATCGCCCTTTTTGCCATGGCTCTGGGGATGGGTGTACCGCTGATGCTGGCCGGCATCTTCTCGCGCAACCTGCTGCCGAAAACCGGGGCCTGGATGACTGGCGTAACGCGTGGCTTTGGTGTGGCTTTATTGGCCACCGCACTTTGGATTGTCTCGCCAGTTCTGCCCGGATGGACAGTCATGCTTGGCGTAGCCTTGTTGCTGATTATTCCTGCCATCTATCTCCAGGCTCTCGACCCCTTGCCAACACCAGTCAGTGGTTGGAGACGCCTGTGGAAGGGCGTTGGAGTAAGCATGCTGGTGGCTGGATGCGGCATCTTGATTGGCTTGCTCAGTGGTGCACGCGATCCATTACAACCTCTGGCCGGATTCCACAGCGCCACAGCCACCACGACCGAAGCTGCAAAATTTGAACGCATCGCTTCGGTACAAGAACTTGAAGTACGCCTGAAAACCGCCAGCGGCCCCGTATTGCTGGATTTCTACGCGGACTGGTGCGCAAGTTGCAAAGAGATGGAGAAAATTACCTTCGCTGCCCCGGAGGTTCGCGCCAAACTGGCCGGGTTGACATTGCTTCAGGCAGACGTCACCGCTAACCATAATGCGCACAAGGAACTTCTGAAACGCTTTCAGCTTTTTGGCCCCCCTGCAATTGTGTTGTTTGACTCCAACGGCAAGGAATTGACAGAGAAGCAAATCGTGGGCTTTGTGCCACCAGCCAAATTTCTTGGCTTGCTGGAAAGCCTCTAACCAGTATTGGGTTAGTTCGACGGTAAGACCACCTTTGTCAATCTGATACAATCCGCCGATGGGGGAAGACTCACGAAAATCGAACGCTGGATACGCGAGTGCGGGAAACATGGGTAAGGATACCGGTTTTCTGGCGCGGGTTTCCGGTACGGCTGTTGCGTTGTATTCAGGAACGCAGATCGCGCAAGAGGCACGACGATGGAAGCAATAATGCAGCCCATTCCATTTTCCCATTTTGCGATTTCAGCTCCGCGCAAGAGGGCATTCATTTCGTCCACTCGCGGCGTGACGATGAGTTCGGTTGCGTTGGTTTTGGCATTGCACTTGGCCGCGTTGCTTGCCTGGATATCGCTGCCCGACACCGCTCCAGCGCCGGCCAGTGAAATGATGGCTGAAATTGTGATTGCGCATGCCGTACAACCTCAAGTCAGGCCTGCGCCACCTCCGCCCCCGCCGGAGCCTGCACCCATTCAGCGCAAGATCACGCCAGAGCCAGAGCCGGCGCCAATTGAACCTGTCGCACAAGAAATGCCTGTCGAACAGCCACCTGCCCCAGATGTTGCTGCAGCACCCGCCCCGGTAGTTGCCGCGACAGTCATTGCACCCGTTGCACCGGATGTAGAGCCGGATTACAAGGCGTCTTATCTGAACAACCCGCGCCCGAACTATCCGTTTGCCGCGCGCCGCATGGGTTTGCAAGGCAAGGTGGTGCTGAATGTGGAAGTGCTGGCTGAAGGGCTGTGCGGGCAAGTCCATGTGCACCAGAGCAGTGGCCATGACATGCTGGACAATGCGGCTTTGCAAACGGTGAAAACGTGGAAATTCATTCCGGCGACCCAGGCCGGGCGCGCAGTCACCAAGTGGTTCAAAGTCCCCATCCAATTCTCGCTAACCAATAACGAAACATGAACAACTTTTTTTCCGTAGGCTCGCCGATAGTGGCGGGCACGCTGCTGGTGCTGATACTTCTTTCTGTGGTGACCTGGTCCATCGCCTTGTTCAAGGTGTGGAAGCAGATACAAGATGGCAAGCGCAAGCGCGCGTTCAATGATGCTTTCTGGTCTGCGCATGATTGGCACGCCGCTGCTGAAGCGGCGAAAACGGGCGAGGGCGATCTGGGGCGGCTGGCGCAGGCGGGCTTTGCCGAGTTGAAAAACCTGAACGCTGAACATCAGGATCTGAAACATCAGGGCGCGCCGCATGAAGTGCTGGAAAGGATGTTGCGCCAGCAGATACAGAATATCCAGCGCTACCACGAGCGCGGTCTGTCCGAGCTTGCCAGCATCGGATCGACCGCGCCATTCGTCGGCCTGTTCGGCACGGTGTGGGGCATCATGCACGCGCTGCAGGACATCGGCAAAAGCGGCTCAGCCAGCCTGGATGTGGTGGCCGGGCCAATAGGCGAGGCGCTGATCGCCACCGCCATCGGCATCGCAACCGCGCTGCCCGCAGTGCTGGCCTACAACTATTTCCTGCGCCGCCTACGATTGAACATTACGGAACTGGAAAATTTCGCGCATGACTTTATGCGCCTCGCGTTGAAGCACAACTTCAAGTTCTGATTCTGAACATGGCATTCGGCGATTCATCCGGGCAGGACATGATGAGCGAGATCAACGTCACGCCGCTGGTGGACGTGATGCTGGTGCTGCTGGTGGTGTTCATCATCACCGCCCCCTTGCTGGCGCCCCAGTCGCTCAAGATCAACCTGCCGAAGACGACCGCAGTGCCGTCCGACAAAAAGCCGCAACCCGTACGCCTGGTGATTGATGCGCAAGGTAACATTGCGGTCAATGAATCGCATTTGAGCGATGAAGGTCTGGCTGAAATGCTGCGCAGCCGTGCGGCAGCAGAAGCGTCATTCCAGCTTCAGATCGAGGCCGACAAGGCCGTGCCTTACGGGCGTGTTGCGGAATTGATGGCGATCGCGCAGCGGGCCGGGGTGGCCAAACTATCGTTTGTGACACTCGTTGTGCATTAGCTGAAATAAACAAAGTGGGTCACGGTTGCGCCTGGCAGTCCAACTTCAGCAGATGGGACAAGTCATGCGAAGTTTGCGCTGCCGCTTGTGGGTCTTCGATCTTGATTTGCGCCCAGACCTCCATCTTCCCAGTACCCCATGACACCAGAGTTGCGAGTGAAAATACCAGCATGCCGCGAATCATGCCTTTGCTGATTCCCTGCTCATCCAGATAACGGTTGATATACCAGGCGGCAATAAAGAACGCGATGGTGGAGAGAATCAGATTCAGCATGCCGGGAAGTTCGAATGTCATGGATTTTTCCTGCACAGTTTGCAAAGTTCCAACAAGCGAAGCGTGTTGTAGCGGATGATTGCACATTCGGCGCAGTGCCAAAGGTAGGCAATTTACTACTGGGGACCGCGATAAATTCAGATTTCGTCATTCCGGCTCTTCGACAGGCTCAGGATAAACTGACCTGCGGTCAGGCCGGAGCCCAGTTATCTCAAACAGTTGGATGCCGGATCAAGTCCTGAACCACAAAGTTGAACGCATAGCTGGCCTGTGCCCTCGGGTTTAAATCCAAGTTTGTTGTAAGAACGCTCCTGCAAGCGCAGCCAGGATGAAGCACAACGCACTGGGGAGAATAGGCTATGTTTGCTTACCTCCGCATTGCGTGGGCCGGTATATCGCTTCCACCGAGCCGGTATCGCAGCTCCAGTTGAGCTTTCCATTGGAAATACGCGGGACGAAAATGAGCGTCTTGCCGGATACGGGTTCCTGGTTTGCTGAGAATGTCAGTGTGATGACGCCGTTCGCGACATTGACTATATACGGCAGGTCACCATGCTCATCAAGGTCTGTCAAATAAGGTTTTGAATGTTTGTCCGGAAGGCGCAACGCGTTGCTATCAGATGGAAGAGTGGTGTGCTCTTCGTAATAGCCAGTGATTGCGTCTTGTATTTTGCCAGTCTTGGCGACCGCTAGCGTTACTTTAACGCGCCCTTCACGTTCACCTGTTCCGGAAAAAACTACCCAGAGCAAACTTGCGACGAGCAACTGCGCAACGATGAAAGCTATTACTGCTGTCTTCTTGCGATTTATATTTGGCTGGTTTGCCATTGGAAATCTCCTATTTAAGCTTTACATAAAACATGAGAGAACATTTGCCGTAAGGTCGGTTGCCTCCATCATTAGGCGGCAAACAAATTCACCAGCCCATCCAACCCCACGAAGTTGAATGCATAGCTGGCTTGCGAGCGCACCACGGGCTTGGCATGGTAGGCGATGCTGACCCCGGCCTGAGCCATCATCTTGAGGTCGTTCGCGCCGTCACCCATGGCGATAACCTGTTCCGGTTTCAGCCCCAATTCGTTGCGCGTATGCACCAGACGTTCCGCCTTGCCTTGCGCATCGAGGATGTGCCCCAACACATTTCCAGAAAGTTTGCCGTTGACAATTTCCAGTGTGTTGGCGTGCGTGTAGTCTAGGCCGAGCCTATTCTTTAAGCGTTCGGTGAAGAACACGAAGCCACCGGAAACCAGCAGCGTTTTGATGCCATGATTTTTCAGCGCGGACAGCATGGTTTCCGCACCGGGGTTGAGCTTGAGGCGTTCGTCATACACGCGAATTAGCGCGCTTTCATCCAGGCCTTCCAGCAACGCGACGCGGCGGCGCAGGCTTTCGGAAAAATCTATTTCGCCGCGCATGGCAGCTTCGGTAATCGCCGCCACCTGCGGCTTGAGTCCCTGCATGTCGGCGATTTCGTCTATGCACTCGATGTTGATCAGTGTGGAATCCATGTCCATGACCAGCAGGCCGAAATCGGCAAGCTGCTGGTTTGGCCTGACGAAGCCATAATCAAGCTGGTGATCGTGGCAATAGGCCGCGATGGCGTCGTGCGGTTTCGCCTCATGCAGGCGGTATGCATGTGCGGCGGTTTGTTCGATGCGGGTGGCAGTGGACAGCCCGGCGAGGCAGTCCAGATGAACGGCGGGGATGTCGTTGTTGGCTTGGATGATGAGGTTCATGAAGTTGATTATCATTCCCGATGAGGGAATCTGTTTATTAAAAAAGGTTCATCTGACTTTTGCAGGGGTTAAAGGTACGATCCGGCTGTTTCATGGTGATACTCCTCGCTTGAGTGGGACGACGCGGGTATTTTAGCGGATATTCCGATCGGCGGTGCTGCTGGGGAAGCAGTTGAAGGTTGGGAGCCTTGGTAACGCGGGTTGCTCCACTAGACTGGCATTGTGCCCGGCACTATCATCGCACTTTCCATGAAGTGTAGAGATACAACAAGTTTTTGTTTTCAGGAGCGACACTATGCAGCATTTGACACCAAAACAAGCTTATGAATTCTTGCAGGCCAACCCAGAGTCGATATTGGTTGACGTGCGTAGCGAGATGGAACACATGTTTGTCGGTCATCCAAAAGGCGCTATCCTGATCCCCTGGGTTGATGGGCCGGAGTGGGAAATCAACCCCCACTTTGTTGCCCATGTAAAAAAGGCAGCCAGCCTGAATCGTCCCATTGTCCTGATTTGTCGCTCTGGCCGCCGCTCGGTGGATGCCGGACAGGAGCTGGAAAAAGCGGGGCTCCAGGATGTGTATAACGTGCTGAATGGTTTTGAAGGTGATCTGGACGAGCAGCATCACCGTAATTCCCACAACGGATGGCGTTTTCAGGGGCTGCCTTGGACGCAAACGTGAGGAATGTTGCGGCATCAATAAATCAATCTAACTGGCATGGCGGCAGCGCCACCACAGAAAATAAACGCCGCCGTGTCCGTTCCCTGATGAAACTTCTGATAAAACTACCAGCCATTCCGCTTGGTTATCCAAAGACGGTAACCAAGTGGCGATTATCTCTCCTGGTGGGGGAGAGACCGCAGCCGCCAATTCTTTCGCCCGAATTGAACCCATGAACCAAAAGCGTAGCGAGAACGAGCGCTGCTGTAGGAGCCAAATTTATTTGGCGATATGATATTGATGATCGCGCAATAAATTGCGCTCCTACATACGACCGTATTCACAGAGCACCAAGATTCATGGGTAGGAAAGAGAAGCCGCTTCGCAACGTTTACGTTAATTTCCCGCCTTGATCTGCCACGCTGAGTGGCAAGCAACACACTTGGTTAATGTATTGGAGGCCATCTTCAAGATTTCTGGCGCCGGTGCACCACCTTCTGCTGCTTTGGCGATTTCATCCATGTCGTGGTGAACGCTCATGCCCAGTGTTTTGAATTCCAGAGGCAGTTTTGCCATCAGTGCCGGATTGACATCCGCAGCGGCAGCCATGCCCGCGGCGCGGGAGGCCTGGATGATACGCTTCACATCCCCTTGGTTCGCCCCTTCCAGAATTCCTTGCGTTGAAGACAACAGGCCGCGCATTTCGGTCAAGACCAGATCGCGCTCAGCTGGTTGCAATACCACAGCTGTTCTGCCATCGGTTCCTGCGGAAGTGCTCCCGTGAATGAAGAACCATGCAAATACGGCAATGGTAGCAACCCAGAGTAGCAGGGCAATTGAGGCGATTTTGTTGGATTTCATTTTGAGTTTCTTGTTTGGTTACAGGGGCAGGCAGGATAGAAAAGAGTCACACTGCTGTCTGTGCTAAAAGTCACATAAGCAGGGCGAAAATATGCGGTATGCCAGGCCGATACCCAAGCATATCGGAGCCAGATACGGTTCCGTTTTTACTGGCTGATTTTTTGATTTAAGCTGTGCCCAAGTTGATCGGTCATCTTTAAACCACCAACAACCAGATACGTCTCCGGGCTTGTTTGCTCAATTTTTGATTCAACCAGAACTGCGGCAACCACATTTTCATCAGCCTGCTTTGTGGCGGCGCTAACCGGCTGGCTGGCGACAGCGGGTTCTATGGGAACAACGTTCTTGGCACGAAATGCTGGCAGAGAAAACCCTATGAACATTATCACAGCAGCCAAGCCGGCCACCTTGATTAGCCTGCCAGTGGTTTGTTTGTTCTTGCGCGGGCGCGCCATCAATTGAACTTTGGCCCTTTCGGCACGCGACTGTTCGATCTGCATACGAAGCTGTTCTATTTCACGCTCTTCCGGTACGGTACGTTGCTGGGCTGCGAGCGATACTTCTTGGGCCAATTCTTCCCTGACTTGTGCTGCCTCACGGGCGCGCTGTTCGGCGATTTCGCGTTTCTCCGCCAATGCTTGGCGCTGCGTAACTTGGGCCAGCAATTCGCGTTCCTGATCGAGATGATACTGGGCTTGTTCGAGCAATTGAATACCGATTTGTTTGCGTTGCTCGGCGGCCAATCTTGCGTGATCGGCTGCTTCGCTACGCTTGCGCGCAATAACTGTGGCCAGCGCTTCACAACGAACACGCTCCTGCTCAGCCTCGGTGGCTTTGCGTTCTTCCGCAATACGCAACTTCGCCATATTTTCCGCGCGGGTCAATGCGGTGTTGTGTGCTGATTCTGCTGCGGTAATTTGCTTGCGGATGGTAACGGTAGCCAGAGCCTCGGCATGGATATATTCTTTTTTTACCTTAAGTGCCTGGTTTTCGGCATCCGCACGAATCCTGGCTATATTCATGGCACGCACTGCCGCTTGCTCCGTATCCTGTGCGGCCTGAGCTGCCTGCCTATTCAGTTTTTCCGTTGCCTCAGCAATTTCCCTAGCGCGAACCTCGAGCTCGATGCGCTTGTTATCTGTCTCAATTGCTTGCAATTCGGCAGCCATGCGTGCCTCAATCTCGGAAATGGCCCGCATCTCAATTTCAATTTGCGCTTCAGCGATGCTGCGTGCGTCGCTTTCAATATCTGTACGTTGCATCGCCAAACCCTCAGCCTCCTTGAGCGCCTGTATCCTTTGTTGTGCAGCTGCTATTGCGGCCTTCTCGGCAGCCAGGTTCTGCTCCATTGCCAATCGCTCATTTTCCAACATTGTGGCGCGTAACTGCGTGGAATGCAACGCGGTATTCTGAATCTGCAATTTTTCCAGCATGGTTTGCTCAGCCTGCCGCTCTGCTTGAATGTGATCCTGTTCAATTTGCAGCAACGCATTTTCACGTTCGGTATTTTGACGGGCGATACATAATGCATTTTGCGCTGCGGCGGCACGTTCATTTGCTGCGGCAATTGCTCGTATCTCAGCCTGCAATTTAAGATCGGTTTCGTGCGCAGCCAGCATTTCAGCTTCGGCGCGCTGCTGGGCAAATGCGGTTAAATCGCGCTCTGCCTGCAGCTTGTGCGCTGCGGCTTGTTGGGCCATCGTTTCAGAGGCGAGGCGATCCTTTGCCTCATGCTCGGCCTGGCGCAACAAAACGTTGGCTTCTTCATGTTGGCGTGTGGCCCTTCTTTCTGCATCGGCCTGGGCCAGCAGTAATGCGCTTGTTTCCTGTTCGGACTTGAGTTTTCGTTCAGTTTCAATTCGCGCAATCGCTTCAGCTTCAGCACGTAGCTTTGCAGCCTCATATGCCAGGCGTTCGTTACGCTCACGCTCTTCGGCATCGGCTCTGGCTTGTTCCTCAGAAAGTTTACGTTTAGCGGCCAAAGCCATAGTGGCCAGATCCGCTGCCGAACGTGCCAAGGCTGCCTGCTCGGCATCGCGGTCGGCCGCAAGCCGCGCTTCAATCTCGCACAGTGCGAGCGATTCTGCCCGCACGCGCGCATCTGCGGCCTCGGCTGCTGCTTGTTCGGCTTTGAGTTTGGAGTTAAACAACAGGATGGTTTCCTGCTCTTTGCGAATCTTCTCTTGCACAGCCCGTGTGATTGCATGATCGGTTGACTCTTTTTCCTGGGCAAGATTGGCAGCTTTCTGCTCCAGCCTGGCGCGATTCTCTGCCGCTTGGGCGGCGCGTTGTTCGGCCTCGACATGCTTGCTTATCTGCTCAAGTTCACGCTGCTCGATGTTCAACTTCTCCCTGGCCAGGCGCGTATGTTCGGCCTCGCTTGCGGCACGCAGCGCTGCCACGTCGCGCAACTGTGTTTCCAGCTTTAATTTCTCCTCGGCTTGCAATTGCTGCATTTGTTCGGCAGCGAGGCGCTCCGCAACTGCTTTCTCGGTTTTTACTTGAACCTCAGCAATCGCGGATCGGATGGTGAGCATTTCAGCCTCATCACGGTGTTTTGAAGCCAGTTCCGCCTGGTGCTGTTGCTCAATTAATGCGCCCAATTCACGATCAGCCTTAGCCCTGGCCTCCGCAGCCATACGTGTGTTCCGCTCATGTTGCAGGCGTTGATTTAACTCTTCATGAGCCTGGTATTCAGCGCGGAGTCTCGCTTGGTTCTCATCTTGAAGCCTGCGTTCAATCAATAGTTTTTCCTGCAACTCACGCGCAAGTTGCTTTTCAACTTCCAGCTTGGATTGAATAACATCTGCGAGCCTCGCTTCCTCCTGGCACTTTGTTTCAATCTGCGCGGCCAGTTCCCTCTCGGTTCGTGCACGCGCTTGAGCGACTGCACACGCATGTGCTTCCGCTCGTGCACGCGCCTGTGCGGAAAGATCAGCTTGTGTTTCTGCTTCCAGGTGCGCCCGCGCTTCCTGGATGGCTTGTGACTCGGCGATGTATTCTTCGCTGGTGTTGCTGACTAGTCGAACTATGACTGGCTTTGACATGGTATTGCCCCTTGTGATTTGTGAACGTGCGTGCCGAACTCACTTTAGAATCATGGCTACGATGCCAAGATAACAGCTTGGAAAACAATTAAAACGCAGAACAGCGAGGAAAAATCAGGCTATTTCAAGCTGGCCAGGCCTTGCACGTCACGCACTAATGACAAAGCGGAGCGGTTATCCGGACGCTCCTCATGGTATGAGCATATATATCTATCCAAATTCAGTTGCCAGATCACGCGAATTGTCATGCTGGTTTACACGCAGCAACTTCCACCGCCCTCATTTTTCTACCCGGAACTTGCCGCTTGCGCCTCGTCTCGGTTTTATTTTATGGTGAACATCGTGATGAGAAACCAGACCTGGTCGTTACTTGTTTTTACAATATGCCGATGGCACCCATTCGTAAATTGCCAGAATTGTTGAGCGAGCAACGAAGTTCACTCGAAAACTTGCCTATATATATCTAGACCTTTCGGCATATATACACCCGGCTTGCGGAATTGTATCCTGCGAAAGTGCATAGCAAATCTGAGCGTCAGTGCTATTTCAAAGAAGCATGAAGCTTGGGTGCGGCTATTGGCTGTTTGGTGCTAATTCATAGAGGAATATATGTCGGTTGAAACTACGGGTGCTGTTCGGTAACCTTACAAAATGCTAAAACGTATTTCAGTCGAACAACTGCGCTTGGGTATGTACGTGCATGAGCTTTGCGGTTCGTGGATGGATCACCCGTTCTGGCGTAATGCCTTTCTGCTGGACACTCAAAAAGACTTGCGGGTTATCTTGGCTACCGGCATCAAGGAAGCATGGATAGACACAACCAAAGGCCTGGATGTCGAGGGCGGAATTTCCGAAGCAGCGATTGTGGCCGAAGTCGAAACCACGCTTGCACATGCTGATAAGGCCAAGAAAAGTGAGCAACGCGTAAACCTTGCGCAAGAAGCTGCACTGGCCGTCAAGATTTGTGCAAGATCCAAACAAGCCGTTTCTTCCATGTTTCAGGAAGCTCGCATGGGCAAGGCGCTGAATTCCGATGATGCGCTGCCTATCGTTGAAGAAATCGCTACCTCAGTAATGCGCAACCCAGGCGCGCTGATCAGCGTTGCGCGGCTGAAAAACAAAGACGAGTACACCTACATGCACTCGGTTGCGGTGTGCGCGCTGATGGTGTCTTTGGCACGGGAGTTGGGGCTGGATAATGCACAAATTCGCCAGGCCGGATTGGGCGGCCTGCTGCACGATGTTGGAAAGATGATGATCCCGCAGGAAATACTCGACAAGCCGGGCAAGCTGACCGATGCAGAATTTGAAACGGTAAAAAGCCATCCTGCCCAAGGGCACAAATTATTGCTGGAAGGCATCGGAATCGGCGATGTCGCACTGGATGTCTGTTTGCATCATCACGAAAAAATGGATGGTAGCGGCTATCCCGAAAAGCTCACGGATGCGCACATCAGCCTGTATGCCAAGATGGGGGCGGTGTGCGATGTGTATGATGCAATCACCTCCAATCGCCCCTACAAAAACGGATGGGAACCTGCCGAATCGATACGCAAAATGGCCGAATGGAGCAAGGGGCATTTCGAACAGCGCATTTTTGAGGCGTTTGTACGCAGTATTGGTATTTATCCCGTTGGCTCGCTGGTGCGAATGGAATCGGAACGCTTGGGAGTGGTCGTTGACCAAACCGAAAAATCCCTACTCGCACCCAAAGTAAAAGTATTTTTTTCTATCAAATCTAATGCGCGGATCGCTACCGATATAGTGGATTTATCAAAACCTGCCTGTAAGGACAAAATTGCCTCGCACGAAGACCCGTTAAAATGGGGCATCAGCGACATCCATGAGTTGTGGAGCGGTATATCTGCCAAGCCTTGGTAAATGCGGGTGCAAGAATTATCATGGAAAACGCAGTTGATGGGCTTGTAGATGCGAATTCATTCGCACGAGTAACAGGTTGTGTTCGAACGAATCCGCACCTACGGAAGCGGAATAACCAATTGAAATGTAACAATGTTATTGTCAACGGCGGATTTTAGGATTATTTTTTAGTTTTCCCCTAAAGTTTCCCTGAATGCTGCCGATAATGAAAATGTGAATGCTGGTTTGACCCCCTTGCAAACATGCATTCATTTCACCCTCCGCCTAATCCCTTGAGGCGGAGGTCCTCTTTATTGTAAGGGAATATCCTACAAGCCCAGTCCCCGAATTCTTACAAAAGAATCGGTAAGCTTCCTATTTTATTTATCTTATTATCCGAGCAAGATGCAACCGTCGAAGTTGGACAGTGGTTTTCAGGACGCTTCTACAAATTCAGGCTTGTTAATCCCGCTTGGGTATCGATGACGGACTGGATGGGTAAAGTTTTCAACGAGCTTACAAGGGGGCTATATGAACAGCATGCAATTGCAAGAAGGCATCCGCGATATTAATCTGACTTACCTGATGCTGGCTCAGCAAATGATCAAGGAAGACAAGCCAGCCGCAATTTTCCGCCTGGGCATCAGTCAGGATTTGGTAGATGTGCTCGCTAACCTGACACCCGTGCAAATCATCAAAATGGCAGCATCTAACATGTTGCTGTGCCGTTTTCGCTTTGACGAAAATCTATTGCTCAACATGGTGACCGATTACAGCAAAAATCGCATGATGTCCCAAGCGCACGCGGCAATATTGATGTCTGCGCAACCCGTCGAAGAATTGACATAAAGGGGGCAGTCGTGGCTTATAAAACCGTGGTGGGAGATGCGCAGCAAATCAAAGTTGCGATGGATCTGATAGAACTGGGCGCGCGCTTGCAATTATTGCAAGAAGAAACTTCGCTAAGCCGCGAGCGTTTGCTCAAGCTCTACAAAGAGGTCAAGGGTGAATCCCCTTCCAAGGGGATGTTGCCTTACTCAACCGATTGGTTCATAAGCTGGCTACCGAATATCCACTCGTCCCTGTTCATGGATATTCATCGGTTTTTGATCAAGAACGCAGGAATTGACAGTGTACACGCGCTGATTACCGCTTATCGTTTATACCTCGACCAGGTGCAAGGTATCGAAAGCGCCGAACCAGTGCTGAGTATCACCCGCGCATGGTCCCTGATTCGTTTTTTCAATGCGGGAATGATGCAACTCGTTCCATGTGAGAAATGCGGCGGGCACTTTGTGACCCATGTGGATGACCTGAACGTGCATTATGTGTGTGGCATCTGTCACATTCCCGCCAGAGCCGGTAAAACCAATGCTGCCAAGCAGGCTGCTGTTGCATCCTCATAACACCCAAACGGATATGACGGTAGCGCCCTAAAGTTTTTAATTATTCTGCCGTTATAGAAAACATGTCCGTAGGGCAGGCCGGGCTTGCGAAGCCCAGCGGTGGAATATTCATTAGTGCCGTAGCTTTGATGCAGGCTGCAGGCCGTAATCCGGGCCGTATCAAGGGATGTTCTCCAATGTTACTGTGCTCCAAGCAGGCTGCGCTCGTTACGCATCAAAGATTCGGTAGAATTGCCACAGCCCCAACAGCACTCGCAACATTGCGAAGTGCGTCAGGATGATGCCAAAGGCATTGGGAGCCATGAATCCCCATTGCGGGGAAAAACTGGAGCACGAGTATGTTAGTCATTGTCGGTTATGTGGTGGTACTGGCTTCAATATTCGGTGGTTTCGCGATGGCGGGCGGCCACTTGGGAGCATTGTTCCAGCCGATTGAATTGTTGATGATAGGCGGCGGAGCGGGCGGCGCGTTTTTTGTCGGCAATACGCCCAAGGCGATCAAGGCGACACTCAAAGATTTGCCGACGGTGCTGAAAGGAGCCAAATACACTAAAGAGACGTACATGGAGCTGATGGCCCTGATGTATGAGTTGCTGGGCAAAGTACGCAAAGAAGGGTTGATGTCCATAGAGGGCGATGTGGAAAACCCCGAGGAAAGCCCGATCTTCTCCAAATATCCTAAAGTGGTTTCAGACCATCATATAGTCGAATTCATGACGGACTATTTGCGCATCATGGTCAGCGGCAACCTGAATGCCATGGAAATTGAAAACCTGATGGATGTGGAAATAGAAACGCATCATCATGAAGCGATGATTTCTTCTCACGCAATTGCCAAGCTGGGTGATGGGATGCCCGCATTTGGCATTGTCGCAGCGGTGATGGGTGTGGTGCATACCATGGAATCGGTCGGCATTCCCCCCGCAGAATTGGGCATACTGATAGCGCATGCGCTGGTGGGGACATTCCTCGGCATCTTGCTTGCCTACGGGTTTGTCGGCCCATTGGCATCACTGCTGGAACAAAAAGCGGAAGAGAGCACCAAGATGTTCCAGACCATCAAGGTTACGCTATTGGCCAACCTTAACGGCTACGCGCCGGTGATGGCTGTTGAATTCGGGCGCAAGGTATTGAATTCTACCGAACGGCCGGGTTTTGCCGAGCTGGAAGATCATGTCAAACAAAAACGCTGAATCATGGCCGAAGATAAGAACAAACGCCCCATCGTCATAAAACGTATTAAAAAGATGGCGGCGGGCCATCACGGCGGTGCGTGGAAGATTGCCTACGCTGACTTTGTGACGGCGATGATGGCGTTCTTCCTGCTGATGTGGTTGCTGGGTTCGACTGCCAAAGGGGACTTGCAAGGAATTTCCGAATACTTCAAGACACCGCTGCACGTTGCCTTGTCCGGAGGCAGCGGCAGCGGCGACAGTTCCAGCATAATCAAGGGTGGCGGGCAAGACCTGACGCGCAGCGAGGGGCAAGTTAAAAAAGGCGAGCTCCCTGCGGAAAAGAAAGTCATCAACCTCAAAGCTGCACAGCAGGAATTTTTGCGCAAAGAGCGCAAACAACTCGATGAGCTGAAAGCCAACATTGAGAAAATGATTGAAAGCAACACCAAGTTGCAGAAATTCAAAAACCAGATACTGCTCGATATCACCACCGAAGGGTTGCGCATCCAGATCGTCGATGAACAAAACAGGCCGATGTTTCAAAGCGGTCGCGCTCAACTTGAATCCTACACCACAGAAATCCTGCATGAAATCGGCAAGACGCTGAACGATGTGCCCAACAAAATAAGCCTGTCCGGGCATACCGATGCGGCCGTTTACGGCGGAGGCAGCAGGGGGTACAGCAATTGGGAGTTATCCGCCGATCGCGCCAATGCTTCGCGGCGCGAATTGATCATCGGCGGCATGTCGGAGGAAAAAATTGTTCGCGTGGTGGGTTTGTCGTCCGCAGTTTTATTCAACAAAGAAGACCCGTTAAGCCCAACCAATCGCCGTATAAGTTTGATCGTGATGAACAAAAAGGCAGAAGAGGCGGCACAACATGATGGTGGTGTGGTGAAAATGGATTCCGCCGCAGACAACGAAGACATTGGTGACACTATCAAGGAAGCGGTTCAAGCAGGGATGCCGCAAAGCGGCAACTCGCAAAGTGTGGAAGCAATGCCCGCCGCCACACCTCCTGCGGGTGCTCCAACTGCGCCAATCACGCCAATAGCACATTAACCTTGAAAGCGCGGTTGACGGGCTTGTAGGTACGAATTCATTCGCACGACAATAGGCTATTGTGCGAATGAATTCGCACCTACGAAAGCGGCATAATTCGTTGAAATGTCAGGAGGAGGGCAGCATGGAAATCAGACAATTCAAGGCGGGTAACGTGGCGACACTATTCTTGAGCGGCCGGTTTGATTTCCATTCACATCTGAAATTGAAGGAAATTTATGAACCCTGTCTGGCAGATGACGCAGTGGGTGCAGTGGAAATCAATCTTGCCGATGTGACTTATCTCGACAGTTCGGGTCTGGGCATCCTGCTGTTGTTGCGCGAGCGTGGAGAGAGCGTGAATAAAAAAATTGTGTTGTGCAACCCGAACGACACTGTGACCCAAATTCTCGATATGGCCAATTTTGGCAAGCTGTTCACCATTGTCGCCTGAAACTTAAAAGTGCAAAACAATTTGCAGGAATGCTGCCATACAGTGGCACAAACGCACGAAACCGGCACCTCCACGGTGGGCGGGTGCGCGACGCTACAGGTTGAATGGATGTTTCAGTTGAAGCTGACATCGTGGCAATTAAAACACACCGATGTGGTACCTTTGCTGTTGCATGTGGTGAACAAGCTTGGATCGGGTGATGAAAAATTATCCGGCAAGCTGTTCCTGGTGCTGTCCGAGCTGTTTAACAATGCGCTCGATCACGGCTTGCTCAAGCTTGATTCCGCGCTGAAAAATTCTCGGGATGGTTTAGAGCGTTATCTTGAGGAACGGGCGGCCCGGCTGGGTCGGATGGAGCAAGGCGAGATTTATTTCCGGTTACGCAAGGTCGCGGACCAGTCAAGGCAATGCATAAAGATTGACGTTCGTGACAGCGGGGCAGGGTTTAATCATGAGGGCGTGTTGTTTCGCCTTTCCCACAGTGTGGATCATGCACATCATGGCCGTGGCATAGCCCTGGTCAGGAGCATGAGCGGCGCCATGCGTTATATCGGCAATGGCTCGGAAGTCTATGTCTGCCTGCCGATTGGCGGGGTGCTGGGCGGGTGCAACAAAGTCATGCAACACCCCGCTAACCCAAAATAATCTAAGGGGGAACCTCCAGAAATTCATTTTTTGTCATTTCGAGCAAAGCTAGTAGAACAATCTGGGTTAAACCAGAATTTCCACGAGAGTAATATCGTCGCTAAAGTTTGCGTTCCCGTGATATTCCTCCAGGATCATCAGCAGTTCCTCCGGCAATCTTGATCCGGCAGCCAGTTCAGCCAGAAACCCTTCAACCCTTGCGCTACCGAATAACTCGCCTTCCGGGTTATCTACTTCTGTAATCCCATCGGAAAAAATATACAGTCGGCTTCCTACCTGCACATCGAAAGATTCGCGGCTGTTCTGGAAGTCTATTTGCTCCGCAATGCCTAGCGGCGTAATCCGCCAACCCATCCTTCTTTGCACCTTGCCATCCTGCATAAAAACGCATGGCGGCATTCCAGCATTCCAGAGTTTGATTACTTTCCTGTCAGCGGCAATCTCCACCAAACAGCCAGCCATGAATACATTGGTGGGCAATTGCCGGTACAGGACATCATTGATTTCTTCCAATACTGCTTCTATGCTTTTTCCTTCTTGCGCGCGGGTGTAAAAAACATGGGAAATCAACGGAGCGGCCACTGCGGCAGGTAAGCCATGTCCCGTGAAATCGCCGACAAGAACCCATTGCCGTCCGTCCGGTGTAAATGAAGAAAGAAGAATGTCCCCGTTGCTCCGGTCCACCGGCGAAATGAGATAACGCAAATTCCTGTCATCAAAAAACAGCGGCGAGCGCATGCGTGCGAGGATGTTCTCTACCAGCATTTTCTCGTGGAGCAGCGCAAGGTTTTGTTGTTCCAGTTTCACCTTGGCCTCGCGCAGAGCCAGATGGGTCTGGACTCTCGCCCTGACGATGGGGGGGCTGACCGGCTTGGTGATGTAATCAACCGCGCCCAGTTCCAGGCCAGCCAGTTCACCCTCCATCTCCGAAATAGCCGTGACAAATATTACCGGAATTTCACGGGTGGCTTCATCTGCCTGCAAGCGCCGCATGACTTCATAGCCGCCCATCTCCGGCATCATGACGTCCAGCAGGATCAGGTCTGGCTGGGGGTATGCCGCAGCGATTTTTAACGCCAGCGCACCGTTCAATGCAGGGCGGACGATGTAATCGTTTTTCAGTGTTTCTTTCAGGACATCAATGTTTTCCGGCGAGTCGTCAACGACCATGACGGAGTATTTTTTGTTAGTCTGATTTAACATAGCCGGAAAGTTTTAGCGGTTTCAGTCGTGTAGTGTATTCATGATTATTTCCACTTCCTGGCGCAGTTCAATAAACAATGCAACCAGTTTGGGATCTAGCGTTTCTCCTGCTTCATTTTGAATCCAGGCCAGCGCATCATCCACCTTCCAGGCTTTTTTGTAAGGGCGCACCGAGGACAATGCGTCAAAAATATCCGCAATCGCGGTCAATCTTCCCACCAGCGGGATTGCCTCGCCCCTCAAGCCGTTTGGATAACCCTTGCCATTCCATTTTTCGTGATGGGTTAGCGCGGTCAGCCGCGACATTTGTAACAGATCGGACTTGTGTTCGCCAATGATATCTGCGCCGATCCGGGTGTGATTCTTGATGACCTCGAATTCTTCATCGGTGAGTTTGCCGGGTTTGAGGAGGATATGATCGGGGATGCCGATTTTGCCGATGTCGTGCATGATGGAAGCGGACATCATTCGATCGGCCTCGACATCCGTCAGTCCGGCCTTGCAGGCCAGCAACCTCACGTAAAAACCCAAGCGCATGACATGCATGCCGGTTTCGTTGTCCCGGTACTCCGCCGCCCGCCCCAGGCACCGGGTGATTTCAAAGCGTGATTCTTCCAGTTCCCGGCTTTTGGCCTGCAAGTCTGCCGTCCGTTCCTGAACCAATCCTTCCAGGTGGCGGCTGCGGTCATACAGCTCCAGGTGAGTTTTGACGCGGGCCAATACGATGGGCGCGCTGACCGGCTTGGTGAGGTAATCCTCCGCCCCGATCGAAAATCCGTAGGTTTCATCGCCCACTTCCGATTTGGCGGTCACAAAAATGACCGGGATATTCCGCGAGCGCTCATCTGCTTTCAACAGGCGGCAAACTTCATAGCCGTCCATTTCCGGCATCATCACATCCAGCAGGATCAAATCAGGCGGTTTTTGGGAAAATACCGCCTTGAGCGCCAACCGCCCGCCGGTCGCCACTCTTACGGTGTAATGTCCACCCAGTATCTTCTTCAGGACATCAATATTTGCCTGGTTATCATCTACCACCAGGACCGATTTATTGGCTGATTCGTTCATGTTTGCTTACCCTCGCACGAAATACCCATGCTCTTTGCATAATCGGTTAACTCGGCCAAGCTTTGTTCGTAATTATAGCTGCTTACACAGCGACCTATCGAATCCAGCGCCTTCTTCATGGCGGCGTCACCGCCCACCATCCGGCGTATCCGGGTCACCGTATCCTCAACACTGGAGTCGAATTCCTCCAGTTGCGATTTGGCCTTACGGATCAGGCTGGACAGTTCTTCCATATTGATTGGGCCAGTCATATCAGCGGCTCCGGCATCTTCCATTTTTTCCGCTGCCCGTAATAGAAGGGCGTGGTCAATAGCACCAATAAGCCGGACGAGTTCCGCATCAACTGCCGGAAGCAACGATTCAATCCGGGCGTTCACCTTGGCCCGGATAGCGGCCTCCAATTCGGCGGCTTTATCTTGCAATTTACCGGCTCCCAGCGTGCCCAGCAAACCCTTCAGCGTATGCGCCAGCCGTTCGGCATCTTCCCATACATCTGCCGCGATGGCCGAGCGGATTGCGGCAAGGGTGTTTTGCTGCCCATCGCGGAATTTTTCCAGGATGGAGAAGTAGGCCGTAACGCTGCCCCCCATCATGCGCACTCCTTCTGCCACACGTACTCCCGGCAAATTCGGCAGCACCTCCGGGCTCTGCACAACCTCGGCCCCATGCAACGATGGAAGAGCGACCGGATGAGTGGGGGTAATCCACTTGGCGAGGGTGGCAATCATCTGGTTTGGATCAAGCGGCTTGGTAATGTGGTCGTTCATTCCGGCTTCCAGGCATTGCTCGCGGTCGCCCGCCATCACGTTGGCGGTCATGGCGATAATCGGCAAATTGGCAAGCCTCGGGTTTTTGCGGATCTCGCGGGTGGCGGTGATGCCATCCATCACCGGCATCTGCATGTCCATCAGCACACCATCGAATTTTTCCTCCCACAACCGCGCGATGGCCTCCTCCCCGTTATCAACGACGGCTACCGCCACCCCGGCCTTTTCCAATAATTCCAGCGCTACCTGCTGGTTGATTTCATTGTCTTCCGCCAGCAGCAGATAGGCACCGCTGATTTTTGCGGCGAGATCAGGGTGGAACAGGACAGTCGCCGTATTTCTTTTCCCCCTGGTCTGTGCTCGCCCGAAAATTTCCATGGCCGCATCAAACAGTCCGCTCTGCTGGAAAGGTTTGGTCAACATGCCGTCAACCACATTATTCTCCACATGCTGCAGCATATCGTTTTGGCTAAAAGAGGAGATCAGCAATATCTTCGGCATCTTGCTTAATCCTGCCATTTCATGGATTTTCCGCGCCGCTTGGATGCCATCCATTTCCGGCATTTTCCAGTCGAGAACCACAAACTGGCAAGGTATCCCATCGCGGTCGGCTTGTTCGATAGTCTGCAACGCCTCCAGCCCATTGGCGGCTACCATTACCTTGAAATCGAAAGATTCCAGATAGGATTGCAGGATGTGGCGGCAAGTTTCGTTATCGTCCACCGCCAGCACGCGCATCCCCCGCAAGTCAACGTTCGGCGGGTTGCGTATCCCGGAACGCCGCTCCTCCGCCTTGCCGAAACCTGCGGTAAAGATGAATTTCGACCCCTCGCCGGGCGTGCTCTCCACCCAGATTTTTCCGTTCATCAAACCCACCAGACGCTTGCAGATGGACAGCCCCAAACCTGTGCCGCCGAATTTGCGTGTAGTAGTGGCGTCCGCCTGGGTGAAGGATTGGAACAGCTTGCCTATTTGCTCCTGCGTCATGCCGATTCCGGTATCCCGGATCGTAAAGCGCAGGCTGACATATTCTTCCGTTTCCTCTTCCACTTCTGTCAACACCAGCACTTCACCCTTCTCGGTAAACTTGACCGCGTTGCCCGCAAGATTACTCAGCACTTGCCCCAGGCGCAAGGGATCGCCTATCAGGTGGGGGTAAACTACCAGCGACGTTTCAAACAGGAACTCGATGCCCTTCTCCTCGGCCCTGGTGGAAATGACCGTCGCCAGGGTGCCCATCACATCTTCCAATTCGAAACGCACCTGTTCCAGATCCATCTTGCCGGCCTCGATTTTGGAAAAATCCAGCACGTCGTTGATGATGCCGAGAAGCGATTTGGCGGAGCCATGGATTTTTTGCAGGTAATCGCCCTGCTTCGCCGTCAGCTCGGTCTGCATGCACAAATGGCTCAAGCCGATGATTGCGTTCATCGGCGTGCGGATTTCATGGCTCATGTTGGCGAGGAAGTCGCTCTTGGCACGGTTCGCGGCATCGGCAGCGTCCAAGGCTTTCTGCAGTTCCTGTTCGATATATTTCCGCTCGGTAATGTCGCGCGCCGAGTTGTATACCAGTGTCTGGCCATCAACCTCCGCCCGGGAAGCGCTGATCTCGACATCAATGATGCTACCGTCGCGGCGGCGGTGCCGGGTTTCAAAAGGCGGGTTGCTGCTTCCCAGTGCGGCAATTCTCGCCTTCACTTCCCCTGCTGGCCGCGTGTTCCATTGCGCCACGTTCATGGCCAGCAGTTCCTGCTCCGTGTAGCCGAGCATCTGGCAAAACGCGTCGTTCACCTGCACCACATCGCCTTCCAGATCAAAAATGCAAATGCCATCGCTGGCCGTGCGCAGCAGTGTTTTGTTCTTGTGGCTTTCGCGTTCCACTGCCGCCGCCGCTTGCAAGGCGCGTTCCCGCCCATGCACCAGCAGCCAGGTGAGCAATGCGAGCAACAGGCTCGCGCCGCCGCCGCCGACGGCGATGAGCTGCGGCTTTTCCTTATCTGCCTGCGCTTCAAAACCGGGCAGCGAGTGGGTTTCCATCGTCCAGGTGCGACCGGCAATCTCAAGGCTCGTGGTTTTACGGAAGCGTGCGTTCAGCTCATCGGCGTTGCCGCTGCGGTCTGGGTCGTACATCACCGTCTTGTCCGATATTTCCCCGCTGTCGTAGAGGTCGGTGTCGAGCCCGGCAGCGCGCTCGCCGAATATGCCGGCCATCAGGTCATCCACGCGGAACACCGAACTGACCCAGCCGATGATGTTGGCGCGGCGCTCGGCGACGGTGGCGTGCGGAGCGCCATGTTTATACACGGGCAGGAACATCAGGAAACCGGCCTGTATATCCTTGTCGGTTTCAAACAGCAGCCTGATCTTGCCGGAGACGGCGGCCTGGCCGGTATCGCGCGCCCGTTCCATGGCGGCGCGGCGCAGCCCCGCGCCGGAGTCGCCGGGCCGGGGGCGCTCCAGATCGGAGTAGGTGTCGTAGCCGAATATTTGTTGGTTGCGCTCGTCAAACGGCTCGGCGTAGATCACGGGGGCGTAGAAGCTGCGCGCGCCATCGGGGTGGATGGCGTAGCCGGGAAAACCCGCCTTGCGCACGGCGGCGATGTGCTGGTCTTTTTGCGCCAGCGGCACGAGGGGGGCAAAGCGGACACCCTGGATGCCGGGATAGTTTTCCTTCAGCCGCAGCCTGTCAATGTAGTCGCGGAATTCGTCGCGCGTCACGCTGCCGGCATGGGCGAACAGCCCGTCCACCCCGCGCATCATCTGCGCATAAGCCGCCATGCGCTGCTCAATATGGCCGTTGGCCTCGCGCACCAGGAAATCGAACTGAGCTTGCAGCACTTGCGTAGCATCTTGCCGCGCGTTTTGCCACAGTTGGCAGGTGGCTGCGAGCGCAACGGCGAGCACCAGCCAAGGCAAAAAGCGCATGGAAAACCAGCCCGCCTCGCGTGCGCGGCGCACTGTGATGCGACTGGATGAGACGGCGGGGCGGGTCATCGGGCGTTTCCAAGCCTCAAGTGCTATGGGTTGTAAATTCTACCCGATAGATTTTATTAACAGGGATGTTTCATCCCGGATTTTTCATTAGCCAGTACAGCGCCAAATAATTACTGGACTGTTGGTACGGATTCATCCGCACAAAAAACGGGCGAATGAATTCGCCCCACCGCGCTGGCTGGAGTGTGAGCGGGGGGTCGGGAGGTGAGAGCATTTCCTGGCCGTAACACTACTCTTGTCTCCACGTAATGATGGGGCTGAAAAAAACTTTCAATCCCGCGAATTGGCGGGTCTTTTTTTCTCTGTTCCCCTAAAGAAAATCCATTTCGTGCCGTTAGAGTGCATAACCCAAGAAATTTTGAGAGGGGTAAATCATGGCGGGAGAAATGAATGGGTTGCAGGCCGGGCTAAAACAAAGGGGTTAACGATGCTTAGAGATATGAAAATCAGCGCCAGGTTGGCGATTTTGCTGTCTATTTTGCTGGCGGGCATGGTAGTGATCGGCGTGATGGGGCTCTATGTTTCCGGCAGGGCGAACGGCGCGCTGGAATCCACCTATGACCACAAGATGGTGCCCCTCATACAACTGGATGCCATCGCCAGGGCAAACCTGAACAACCAGGTCGCCATCGCCTATGCGATTGCCCAGCCCGAGGAGATGGCGAAACATATCCAGAAAATAACAGAGAACAGGATAGTCATCGACAAGCAGTGGGAAGCCTACCAGAAATCGCTGCTCGACGAGGAAGACAGAATCCTGGCGAAAAAATTTGAAGAGGTGCGCGGGCGCTTCGTCGAAGGAGGCATCAAGCCGGCCCTGGCCGCGATGCGCGCCAATAACATGGCCGAGCTCAAACGGATACAGCTGGATCCCATCATCACCCTGAATGTTCCGCTGAATGAGGCGCTGGACGCGTTGGTCGAAATGCAACGGCGCGATGCCGAAGGATTGCACGAGGAATCTGTTGCCACCTTCAAGGCTATGCGCGTGGCAGCCATTGCGCTGATTCTGCTCGGCGCGGCATCGGGCGGCGCGCTGGGTTTTTCCATCATCCGCAGCATCAACCGCTCGGTGCACGAGCTGCGCGGCGTGATGGTGAAGATGTCGGCGGACGGCGATTTGAACGTGCGCGCCAAAGTGTACGGGCAGGATGAAATAGGGCAGGCGGCGACGGCGTTCAACAACCTGATTGATGGCTTCGCCAACATCATCCGCCAAGTGATAGGTGGCGCCGGGACGGTGTCCGGCACGGCGGCGCAACTTTCCACTTCCTCGTTGCAGATCGCGAAAAGCTCGCAAATGCAGAGCGAGGCGGCCGCTTCCACGGCGGCGGCGATGGAACAGATCACCGTGAGTTTCAATTCCGTGGCGGCCAATACCGAGGATGTGCGCAAGCTGTCCGAGAAGAGCCTGCAGCAAACCCGGCAAGGCAACCAGAGCACTGCGGCAATGATCGGCGAGATTGGCCGCGTACAGGAAGCGGTCAACCAGATCGCCGGGTCGGTGAAAGATTTTGTTGACAGCACGCAAGCCATTGCCGGCATGACCCGGCAAGTGAAGGAAATCGCCGACCAGACCAACCTGCTGGCGCTGAACGCGGCCATCGAGGCGGCGCGCGCAGGCGAACAGGGGCGCGGCTTCGCGGTGGTGGCGGACGAAGTGCGCAAGCTGGCGGAGAAGTCCGCAAAATCGGCCAACGAGATTGACCGGGTGACCACTTCGCTGAACCAGCAATCGGCCCAGGTCGAAGCCACCGTCCAAGCGGGTTTGCATTCTCTGCATGCGACCAGGGAGCAGGTCGAGCGTGTCTCGACGATATTGACCGAAGCGGGCGAGGCGGTCACGCAATCCAGCCACGGCGTGAGCGACATCGCGGCCTCGGTGGGCGAGCAGAGCCTGGCGAGCACCGAGATCGCGCGCAACGTGGAGAAGATCGCGCAGATGTCGGAAGAGAACCATGCGGCGGTGGAAGCCAATGCACAGGATATTGTGCGCCTGGAGCAACTGGCCAGGGAGTTGCAGGAAGCAGTGAGCCGGTTCAAGGTTTAATGTATTTGTAGGTGCGAATTTATTCGCACGAACAACGGCTGATGTGCGAATAAATTCGCACCTACGGAAAAATAAGGGGGTTGACGATGCTAAACAACATGAGAATCAGCACACGGTTGATATTCCTTCTGTCCTCGTTGCTGGTATTGGCGATGGTGGTCGGCGGGATGGGGTTATACGCCTCCAGCCAGGTGAACACCGCGATGGAATCGGTGTACGCAGACCGCCTGGTTCCTATGGGCCAATTGAGCGTAATCAATGAACGAACGTTGCACAGCCGCGTGGCGATTGTCAATTTCATTGTGTATCCGGAGAAAGCGGAAAAATATCGCAAGGAATTGGAAGACAACATCGCGCTGATTGGCAAGAATATAGATGAGTATATGGCCACTTACCTCACACCAGAGGAAAAGGTATTGGCTGAAAAGATGCTTGTTGCACGCAAGCGCTATGCTGAAGAAGGACTCAAACCAGCCATGGAGATGATGCAGAAGGGAGATGTTGCACAGATTAAACTGCACGCGGAGCAGAATGTGCGCGCAGCGTATTACGAGTTGAAGCCGCTATTGGATCAGTTGATGGAACTGCAAAAGCGCGAGGCTAAGAAATTGCATGATGAAGCCGAAACCAGCTACAAGACCCTGTGCACGGTATCCATCGCGCTGATCCTGCTGGGCTGGGCATCAGGCGGCGCGCTGGGGTTTTCCATCATCCGCAGCATCAACCGCTCGGTGAATGAGTTACGCGGTGTGATGGTGAAAATGGCGGCAGACGGTGATTTGAACACGCGCACCAAGGTGTATGGGCAGGATGAAATCGGCCAGACTGCCACCGCTTTCAATAGCCTGATTGATGGCTTCGCCAACATCATCCGGCAGGTGATAGGTAGTGCCGGAACGGTGTCCGGCACGGCGGCGCAACTTGCCTCCACCTCGTTGCAAATCGAGCAAGGCTCGCAGGCGCAGAGCGAGGCGGCGGCTTCCACGGCGGCGGCGATTGAGGAAATTACCGTGAGCATCAATTCTGTGGCGGCCAATACCGAGGATGTGCGCAAGTTGTCCGAGAAAAGTCTGAATCAAACCCAGCAGGGCAACCAGAGTGTCACGGCCATGATCGGCGAGATCCAGCATGTGCAGGATACGGTCCACCAGATCGCCGGTTCGGTGAAAGAGTTTGTTGACAGCACGCAAGCTATTGCCGGCATGACCCGGCAAGTGAAGGAAATTGCCGACCAGACCAACCTGCTGGCGTTGAATGCGGCCATCGAGGCGGCGCGCGCAGGCGAACAGGGGCGCGGCTTCGCGGTGGTGGCGGACGAAGTGCGCAAGCTGGCGGAGAAGTCCGCAAAATCGGCCAACGAGATTGACCTGGTGACCAATTCGCTGAACCAGAAATCGGCCCATGTTGAAACCACCGTGCAGGCTGGCATGCGCTCGCTCCAAGTGACGCAGGAGCATATTGAGCGTGTTTCGAGGATATTGACCGAGGCGGGCGAGGCGGTCACGCAATCCAGCCACGGCGTGAGCGACATCGCGGCCTCGGTGGGCGAGCAAAGCCAAGCGAGCACCGAGATCGCGCGCAACGTGGAGAAGATCGCGCAGATGTCGGAAGAAAACCATGCGGCGGTGGAAGCGAACACCCAGGACATTGTGCGGCTGGAGCAACTGGCCAGGGAGTTGCAGGAAGCAGCGAGCCGGTTCAGGGTTTGATGAGCTGGTAGCGGGTAGCGGGTAGCGGGTAGCTCGTAGCCAAGCAGTCAAGCAGTCAAGTAGGGTGGGCACGTTTTTGTGCCCACGCGGTCAGCGGAGATTATTTCCGCGTGGGCACAAAAACGTGCCCACCCTACCGCTGTAGCTCGTAGCCAAGAAAGTTTTGCTACAAGCTACAAGCTAACGACTTTAGGAGTTTGAGGATGCTAAACAATATGAAAATCAGTACACGGTTGATGTTCCTGCTGGGCTTCCTGCTGTCGGTGGTGGCGGCTGTCGGCGGGGTGGGGTTGTACGCCTCCAGTCATTCGAACAGCGTGATGAAATCGGTACATGATGACCGGGTGATTCCCATCATGCATTTGAACGCCATCTACCGGGCCAACCTGAGCAACCGGCTGGCCATCTCCAATGCGCTTGCGCAGCCTGAAAATATGGCGGCATCCATTCAGAAAATAATGGAAAACAAGGTGTTGATTGACAAGCAATGGGAAAGCTTTACGGCGATCGCACTGAGTAACGCTCTGGTCGATGAGGAAGACAAGAGGCTGGCGGCCAAATTTCTCGATTTGCGCACCCGCTTTGTCGAACAAGGTATCAAGCCGGCCGTGGCCGCGATGCGCGCCAATAATGTGGCCGAGGTCAGGCGGATACAGATAGAGCAAATCGCCTCCATGAACGCCCCGCTGGATGAAGCGCTGGACGCGCTGATCGAAATGCAGATGCGCGATGCCCAAAAGGCGCAGGAAGAATCCGATGGCACCTACCATACCATGCGTATGCTTACCATCGCACTGGCGCTGATGGGCGCGGCATTGGGCGGCGCGCTGGGATTTTCCATCATCCGCAGCATCAACCGCTCGATAAATGAGTTGCGCGGCGTGATGGTGGGCATGTCGTCGGATGGCAACTTGAACGCGCGCGCCACGGTGTTTGGGCGGGAAGAAATCGGGCAGGCCTCGACCGCGTTCAACGGGCTGATCGAACGCTTCTCCGGCATCATGCGGGAGATCGAAGATTGCAGCCGGAACATGGGCCAATCGTCTTATCAGGTCGCCACGATTTCCAACGAAATTTCCGATGTCAGCAAACAGCAGGAAAGCCACTCCGGTGAAGTGATCAGCGCGATGCGGCAATTGCATCAAATTTCCTCCAATGTGCAGGCGCAAGCCGTCGAAGCGGCGGGGCGTTCAAGACAAGTAGAAACCCTGGCGCGGGAAGGCATCGAGAATGTGCGTCAGAACATCGGCTCAATGGAGGAAACCACGCGGCAAGTTGGCCGCGCCTCCCTTGAAATTCAGGAATTGGAACAATCCGCCCAGCAGATTCACAACATCGTCAAGACCATCAAGGAGATTGCCGGGCAAACCAACCTGCTTGCGCTCAACGCCGCCATCGAGGCCGCCCGCGCCGGAGAGCAGGGGCGCGGTTTTGCAGTGGTGGCGGACGAGGTAAGAAAACTTGCCGAGCGGACCACACACTCGGCAACAGAAGTCAGCGATATCATCGGAAAACTCTCCGGCAAGGTGCAGCAAGTGGCGGTAACCATGAATGGGGTGGTGCAGAAAGTGAACGTCACCCAGGAGGAAGCGGGAAAAACCGCCCGCACCATTGAGGGCATGTCCAGCAATGCGGTCGAAACCGCACAAGCCAATCAAGGAATTTCCAGCGCGAGCCAGCAACAACTGGAACAGTTTGGGTTGCTGCAATCCACACTGGAAACCCTGTTTGCAATTTTGAAAGAAAGCGGGGCCAAAGTAGATATCACAGCCGCCATCGGCGATGATCTGCGCGCGGTTGCGGGCAGGCTTAACGGCATCATGTCCGGCTTTACGTTCACCAGCGGCACAGTTATTGAAGCCGCGCAGCACGAGAAACGCCACGCGCCACGGGCGCAAAACAGCCTGCTGGTAAAAATAGCCCAGGGTGGCCACACAATAGAGGCGGTGAGCAGCGATTTCTCCATGACCGGCATGCGTATAAGGCTTCCCCAGCCGGTGAATGAGCGCGAGCAGGTTGACCTTTCCATATACCTGCCTAACGAGGATATGAATCAGTATGAACACCAGGATGTCTTGCGCATCAAGGGGCGCATTCTCCGGCAGCAGAAGGAAGCGGATGGCTATATATGTGGTGTGGAATTCATGGGCGTGGACGAAAGCAAACGCAATAGGATTAAGAAATGCTTTGCGTTTTTCCATAAGAATGCGGAGTTTTGAGTGTATGGGGTAATTCCCCCTATCCAACTTTCCCCCGCAAGCGGGAGAAAGGGCAAACGAATCGCTACGCGAGTTTCACGTTAAGGATGAGGAGAAATAAATGTCGGATCTATTAAAAAATATTGATGCCCGCACCAAGCTGGCCGGGACGAACAAGCTGGAAATACTAATGTTCTCATTGGGCTTGGACAAGCGCACCGGGCGTGAGGAAACCTACGGTATCAACGTATTCAAGGTGCGCGAAGTGATGCGCGTACCGGAAATTACCCGCGCGCCGGAAATGCCAGCATCAGTGGAAGGCATGGTGAGTTTGCGCGGGGTGCTGGTTCCGGTGATCGATCTGGCCAAGTACACGGGGATTGAGACCGACAGCAAGGCGGACATCATGATCGTCACCGAATATAACGGGCACACGCAGGGTTTTCTGGTCAAGGCGGTGGATAACATCCTGCGTCTGGACTGGTCGGCCATGCGCGTTCCGCCGGCGATACTGGTTGCGGAAATGGGCGGGCTGGTGACGGCGATTACCGAACTGAAAGACAAGCGCCTGGTGATGATGCTGGATGTGGAAAAAGTGCTTTCCGAAACCAGCCATTTCGATGCCGATGAGTTGATTTTCAAGAGCGTGCATCCGCTGGGCAAGGAGCGCACGGTGTTCTTTGCCGACGATTCTTCAGTGGCGCGTAACCAGATTGCACGCACCCTGGATGCGATGCAGGTGAAATATATTTCCGCGATCAACGGGCGGCAGGCATGGCAGGAACTGTCGAAAATGGCGGATCTGGCCGAGGCTTCACATAAGCCGCTCAAGGATAGTGTGCAGGTGATTCTGACCGATGTGGAAATGCCGGAGATGGACGGATACATGCTGACGCGCAAGATCAAGGCGGACAAACGATTTACCGGCATACCGGTATTGATGCATTCATCGTTGAGCGGCACATCCAACCAGCAGCTCGGCAAAACCGTCGGCGTGGATGAATATGTGCCCAAGTTCGAACCGCAGAAGTTGGCTCAGATACTGGTGCGGTTGTTGGCTTAAAAACAGTGGGTAGCCGCTAGCCGTTAGTCGTTAGTTAAACCAAAACCCGCGCAGCGGACAAAGCCAACTACCGACTATCGACCAGGAGCTAACGACTGTTTTTCAGGAGAATGAAATGACTTACACAGAAGACATGTTGAGCAGTACCCAGGATGGTTTGATGGATCAGGTTGATGCGCGCACCAATCTGGCGGGCACCAACAAGATGGAAATATTGCTGTTCAATCTGGGCAGCGGCGAGAAGTTCGGCATCAATGTTTTCAAGGTCAAGGAAGTATGCCCGGCGGGAAAAATCACGCGCACCCCGAACATGCCGAAAGGGGTGGACGGTATCGTGTCATTGCGCGGGCATGTGATGCCGGTGCTGAACCTGGCAAATTTCATGGGAATGCATCCGGCTGAGAAGCATCAGACCATGATGGTGGCGGAATATAGCAACCACATTCTGGGGTTTCTGGTGAAAGAGGTGGATCGCATCATCCGCGTGGATTGGGACAAGGTGCGGGCTACCGAGGGAATGCTCTCCGACAAGGGCGCGCTGATCACAGCGATTACCGAGCTGCAGGACGGATCGTTGATTTCGATCCTAGATGTGGAGCAGATTCTGGCAAACGCATTTGGCGAAACAATTGTGGGGAATGTCGAACGTGTGCAGTCGGAGCATGATCTGTGTATTTTTTTCGCCGATGATTCGATGGTGGCGCGCAGAAAGATTGCAGAGGTGCTCGACAAGATGGGTGTCAAACACATTCAGGCAAGCAATGGCCACGAAGCGCTGGAAAGGCTCAATGCGATGGCGGATACGGCGCAGAGCACAGGCGCAAATTTACATGATCAAATCCAGGTGATTTTGACCGATGCGGAAATGCCGGAGATGGATGGTTATGTGTTGACCCAACATATCAAGGCCGACCGCCGTTTTGACGGCATACCGGTAGTGATGCATTCGTCGCTATCTTCGGATGCGAACCGCGCGATGGGCCGACGCGTCGGCGTGGATCACTATGTGCCGAAGTTTGATTCGTTAATATTGTCTTCAACGTTGCGCCCGTTGCTGGCATGAGAACCGTAGGGGCGTATGGCATACGCCATCGGACGGCGGTAATTGGGCGTATTGCCATACGCCCCTACCAAACGATTGTAGGAGATTGATATGGAAATAGAAGATACAAAATTTCTGGTGGTAGATGATTTTTCCACGATGCGCCGCATCGTGCGTAATCTGCTCAAGGAGCTGGGTTTCGTCAACGTGCAGGAGGCCGAAGACGGTGTGGAAGCCTTGAAAAAACTGCGTGCCGAAGTTTTTGATTTCGTCGTGTCCGACTGGAACATGCCGAACATGACGGGAATCGAGTTGCTGCGGGAGATTCGTGCGGATGACAAGCTCAAGCAACTGCCGTTGCTGATGGTGACGGCGGAGGCGAAGAAGGAAAATATCATCATGGCAGCACAGGCGGGCGCATCCGGCTATATCGTCAAGCCATTTACTGCCGCGACGCTGGATGAAAAGCTGAAGAAAATTTTTCAAAACATGCAAAAGTGAGAGATGACATGGCTACCAATACAGCAACCCAGGATTCCGATGATCTCGAAGCGTTGTTCGATAGCATTGTGGCGGCAAATGCCGCTGAAGCTAATGTTTCCTCAGCCACCGCAGCGAATAGCTCGATTGCGGGTGATGAAGCTGACTCGGGGAAAGTAATCAATCAGATCGGCCAGATGGCGCGAACGTTGCACGACACGTTGCGCGAGTTGGGGCTGAACAAGGAAATTGAGAGGGCAGCATCGTCTATTCCCGACGCACGCGATCGTTTGAATTATGTCGCGACATTGACACAACAGGCTGCGGAACGTGTACTGAATGCAACCGAGGCAGCTCAACCTGTGGTGGAGAAGATGGAAGTCGAGGCACACCGGTTGTCCGGGCAGTGGCAGATGTTGTTTGAGAAGAAACTTGATGTGGCGCAATTCAAGAATTTGGTCACTCAAACACATGCCTTTCTCTATGAAATACCCAAGCAGACAAAACTGACAAATGGCTATTTGATGGAAATAATGATGGCGCAGGATTTTCAGGATCTGACCGGACAGGTCATCAAGAAAGTCATTGAAGTAACGAAAGCCATGGAGCAACAGTTGTTGTCATTGTTGATTGAAAACGCGCCTCCTTCAGTTAAGGCGGAATTAAATGCGGGGTTGTTGAATGGGCCGGTCATCAATTCAAAGGGGCGCACGGATGTGGTGACCAGCCAGGATCAGGTGGATGATCTATTGGAAAGTTTGGGGTTTTGAAAAACAGTCGTTAGACGTTAGTCGCTAGTTGGTGTTGTCGCTATGCGGTTCTAACTAACGACTAACGGCTAGCGACTAACGACTGGAGTTATAGACATGAACGATTTTGCCGGCATGGAAGAATTGTTGAGTGACTTCTTATTGGAAGCCTCTGAGATGCTGTCCGACGTGGATAGCAAGCTGATGTATCTGGAAAAATTTCCTGATGACAGCAAGACGCTCAACGAGATATTTCGCGGTTTTCACACCATCAAGGGCGGAGCGGGATTCCTCAACGCGAGTGAATTGGTGACCTTGTGCCATCTCACCGAAAATCTGTTTGATAAGCTGCGCAACCGCGAGTTGATCTTGAGCGCCGAACTCATGGATGTGATTTTTGCGGCGACCGCTGAAGTGCGCAGGATGTTCGGTGTCTTGCAGCAAAGCCTTCAACCGGGCGCGGCCCCCGCATACATTCTGGATAATCTGAAGGCGGCGTTGGCCGGAGAAGCAGGACTGAGGACTGAAAAGGCAGGACTGAGGACTGAGGAGAAAGGACTGAGTAGCCCTCAGTCCTCAGTCCTTTCTCCCCAGTCCTCGAATCCTCCAGACAGCGTGGACTGGAATGCTTTATATACCGCGCTGACCGGCACGGACATCGTGGCCAAGGTCGGTGCAACGCGCGACCCGGAAAAAATCGCTGAGGCCATTTCTGAAGAAGAGTCAACCAGGAAAGTTTTTGGCCGCCGCACCAGCGATGTGCCGGGTACGACAGTTGGGCGGCGCGACGGCGATGTGCCGGCCAAGGAAGCGAAGGAATCCACCATACGTGTGGACACCGATCGCCTCGATCAGGTGCTCAACCTTTCCGGTGAAATCGGCTTGACCAAGAATCGCCTCACGCATTTGCGTTCCGACATCATTCAGGGACGTATTGGCTCAGATACCATGCGCGATCTGGATCAGGCAGTCACCCAACTGGATATGCTGGTGGTGAATTTGCAGAATGCGGTGATGAAGACCCGTATGCAGCCTATTGGCCGCCTGTTCAAAAAATACCCGCGCCTGGCGCGCGATTTGGCGCGGCAATTGGGCAAAGATGTGGAGCTGGTGTTGACCGGTGAAGAAACCGAAATGGACAAGACCATGATCGAAGACTTGAATGACCCGCTGGTGCACCTGGTGCGCAATGCGGTGGATCATGGTGTGGAGACTATCGAAGGGCGTATCGCTGCCGGCAAGCCGGAAAAAAGCTTGGTGGAGTTGAGCGCGCGCCAGGAAGGCGACCATATTATGATTACCATTGCCGATGATGGCAAAGGCATGCGCCCGGAAGTGATCCGCAACAAGGCGGTCGAGAAGGGGCTGATCACCAATGAGGTGGCGAATACGCTGGATGAAAATCAGTGCCTGGAGCTGATTTTATTGCCGGGTTTTTCGACCAAGGATGAAATTTCCAGCGTGTCGGGGCGTGGTGTAGGCATGGATGTGGTGAAAACCAATATCCAGAAACTTAACGGAGTGATCAACATTCATTCCGAATCCGGCAAAGGCACCGTAATCACTATTTCCTTACCGCTTACCCTGGCGATTTTGCCGGTGCTGATTTTGCGCCTCGGCGAACAGTCTTTCGCGGTGCCATTATCCATGGTGCGCGAAATCCTGTCAGTCACACCGGAGCAGTTGCAGCAAGTTTCCGGCAGGGCGACCATGGTGGTGCGCGGCGAAGTGTTGCCGGTGTTGCCGCTTGCGCAACTGATCGGCTGGGAGCAAGGTGTTGCGCCGGAAGTGGGTGTGCTGATGCAGTTCGGCAACAACAGCTTCATCCTCTCCGCAGACGGGTTTGCGGGGCACGACGATGTGGTGATCAAATCGCTGGACACCTTCCGCCCAAGAGGAGTGGCGGGCGTGACCATGTCCAGCGAAGGCGACATCGTATTGATACTGGATATCAAGGAATTGCTCAATGATGTGCGCGGGTGAAAGGTTGATTCATATTGGGGTGCCTCTAAAACAACAAGTAGGGTGCGTTCCACGTACCAACCCAACAATGAGGGTGCGTGGAACGCACCCTACGATGGAACCTCTTTGTAGCATGCACTTCCGTTATGGAACAAACACAGGAGAGGTAATCCATGAAGGCGAAAATAACGCCAACGCAGCATGAGATCGTGCTGGATGACGGTGACATCATTATCTCGAAAACCGACCTGAAAGGCCGCATCACTTATGTAAACCGCGTATTTATGCGGATAGCGAACTATCCGGCAAAGGATTTGCTCCACGAGCAACACAATATCGTCCGCCACCCGGACATGCCGCGAGGGACTTTCAAGCTGCTTTGGGACACGCTGGAAGCGGGACATGAGTTTTTCGGTTACGTAAAAAACATAACAGCCGATGGCCATTTTTACTGGGTATTTGCCAATGTCACGCCCGACATGGATGAGCAGGGCAGGGTGATTGGTTATTTCTCCGTGCGGCGGAAACCCAAACCATCCGCCGTGGCGGCAATCCAATCCATTTACCGGGAAATGCTGGAAGTAGAACGCCAGGCTGGGCCGGCCAAGGCGCCGGCGGCATCCGTCGCTTTTCTATCGGAGAAGTTGCGCAGCCTTGGAACAAGTTATGACCGTTTCATTCTTGGTCTTTGAACCCGTGCGGAGCACATAATCATGCATAGCAACATCAGCCGCCATATACCGTTCATCAGCAGCCAGTTGCTCCTGGCCTACGTGATATTTCCTCTGATTACATGCATCCTGGCAGCCTGGGCCACTTACCGGCATGGTTTTGAATGGACGACATGGCTTTTTCCCACACTGGCAGCATTGTTCTCATATTTCGCATGGAACAATTTCCGCAAACCCATCGAAACGGTCGAGCGCATGCAAAACGTGCTCAGAAGCTCCAGCAAAGGCCAGCTCAATCTTCGGATTATGGAAACAACTGGCCTTGGCGAGATTGGCAGGGCAGCATGGGAATTGAATGAATTTCTCGACATGATTGAAATGTATTTCAAGGAAGTCAACACCTGTTTCAGGCTGGTGACGGAAGGCAAATATTACCGGAAAGCCATTTCCGCAGGCCTGCCTGGCCAATTTGCGGATTCGCTGAACAAGGTTAACTTGTCCATCAAGGCGATGGAAGAAAACAGCCAGTGGATTGCCAGGAACGAGTTGGCTTTCCGCCTGCATACGATGAATTCAAAAAGCCTCCTGTCCAAACTCAAGCTCAACCAGCAGGACCTGGTGAGCATCAGCGGCGAAATGGATGAGGTGGAGCACATTGCCAGCGCTAACCGCGAGGGCGCCGAAACCAGCCTTGTGACAGCAAATAACATCAGCGAAGAGCTCGCGGTAATGGCCGGCCGTGTCCGGGAAATGGCCCACGCATCCCAGGCGCTGGGGAGCGAAAGCGCGGCGATCAATTCGGCTGTCCGGACCATTGCCGAGATCGCGGACCAGACCAACCTGCTCGCACTGAATGCGGCCATTGAAGCCGCGCGGGCCGGTGAATCCGGCCGCGGCTTCGCCGTGGTCGCGGACGAAGTGCGGAAGCTCGCGGAGCGCACCAAAACCGCCACGCTGGATATCGGTAAAACGGTGGGCCGGTTCAAGAATCAGGTAGATGTCATGGTCAAGGAAACCGAAACGGCAAATAAACTGACGGCCAGCGTGAATGGGCGGATGAACGATTTCCGGACGCGCTTCTCGGATTTTGCGCAGGCAGCGGAGAAAACCATCAGCCGGGTATCCAGGACAAAAGACCGTTCTTTCGGATCATTGGTCAAGATGGATCATATTATTTATATGCAAAACGCCTATATGGCGATAGAGAAATCCGGGGACGGTGAAGAAGCCGCAGCAGTCAAAACGGACCACCACCAGTGCCGGCTTGGCAAGTGGTGCGAAGGCGCCGGAAAAGAGCATTTTGGCAAAACATCAGCATACCTGCGCCTGGAAAAACCCCATGCTGGCGTGCATTCCAGCGTGCACCGCTCGGTGCAATTTGCGCGCGAAGACTGGGCAAACAATGCGGATTTGCGCCATGAACTTGTACAGGAATTGGAAAAGGCGGAAGGCGCCAGCAGCGAAGTAGCCAATTTAATTGATGCGATGGTAAGGGAAAAACACGGGGCCGGTTAAAGGGCAGGGGTATGAGCTTAAATTATTCATTAGCTTTGTCATTCCCGCCTTCGCGCATGAGCGTTAACATTAGCGCCCCAGAGTATTTCTCCCTCCCCTTCAAGGGGAGGGCTGGGGTGGGGATGGGTTTAGATTTCATGGAGACCTACCCCATCCCCCACGAACCCACCCCCATCCTAACCTTCCCCCTGAAAGGGAAGGGACGATTGCACTCTCTCCCTTTGGGAGAGAGGGTATTATCTCCCCCTTGAAGGGGGAGGAACATGATAAGTTAGCGCTCATGCGCCTTCGTGGGAATGACACTTTTTTAGTCTAAGGAAACACGGATTAATTCGTCATCCCCGCGTAGGCGGGGATCCAGTGCCTTTATTTGACTGGGTTCCCGCCTTCGCGGGAACGACAAAACAGAATAAATCTGCGCTTCCCTAATGGGTAATCCAACATGAAGCCATTTCCACCGCAGTGAAAAAAGGGTACGCCATTGAAAATCCTGCTTGTTGATGACTCCCGATCCATCGCTGCCATCATGTCGGCACGTTTGACTTCATTGGGGTATGAAGTAACCCATGCGCTTGATGGGCAAGCGGCCATTGACCTGTTCAAAAAAATGGCGCCGGATTTGGTTCTCATGGACATCGAGATGCCGGTGATGAATGGCTTTGAGGCGACGGCCCGCATCCGCGCCGAGGAAGCAACGCATAAGTGGGCCTGGACGCCGATCATTTTCCTGACCGCATCCGATACGCAGGATAACTTGCTGATGGCCATCGAAGCGGGCGGGGACGATTTCATCCTGAAAAAAGTTTCGGAACCCATCCTGCACGCCAAGATGAAAGCCATGTCCCGGATCGCGCGCTTGAGGGAAGAGCTCAGCATCGCCAACCGCAAACTGGAGGAACTGGCCACCCGCGACCGCTTGACCGGCCTTTACAACCGCCGCTATATGGATCCCCAGGTTGATGCGCTTTGGGGCAAGTCGGCAAAAGATGGCGCCCGCATGGCCGTGCTGATGATAGATGTGGATAACTTCAAAAAATACAACGACCGCTACGGTCACCAGGCGGGCGACGATTGTCTGGTCAATGTGGCGCAAGCAATCAGTTCGTCCGTGGACGACTTCAATTCGTTTCGTTCCGGAGAGGAAGCATTTGCCGCCAGGTATGGCGGAGAAGAATTCGCCGTTATTATTCCAAACGGATCCGATGCCGCCGCGACAACCTGCGCACAGGGTGTTCACGACGCCTTGAAATCGCTGAAAATAACGCATGAAATGAACGAGAATTATGGGTTCGTGACGGTTTCCATCGGTGTCAGCCTGTCCATCCCGGCTGCCGGAGCAACCATCGCAAACGCGTTCAGGCAGGCAGATGTGGCCTTGTACAAATCGAAAGAATCGGGAAGGAACATGACAACGCTCGCTTGAAGAAATGAAAGCGCAGAGCTGCCGTACCATACAGTATCGATGGCGCGCCATTAACTTGAACGTCGCGAAGCGACACCACATCACTCTCCCCCACTGGGGGAGAGGTAGGAGAGAGGGAACGGACACGGCGATGTTCATTTTCAGTGGTGGTGTTTCCGCCATGTCCGTTAGGTCACATATGCCGTGACGATATTAACTGTTAAAGAGGGGGATTGATAATGGCAAAAACAGTTCTCAATGTTGACGATTCCGTTTCTATCCGGCAGATGGTGGCCTTCACCCTCAAGGGCGCAGGCTACGAAGTGATAGCGGCTGAGGATGGCCAGGAAGGCTTGGATATGGCCAGGAAGAAGACCGTGGATCTGGTGCTGACCGACCTGAACATGCCGCGCATGAATGGCTTGGAGCTGGTCAGGGCTTTGCGTGAAATGCCGCCCTACCATAGTGTGCCTATTTTATTGCTGACCACCGAATCCAGCGACGAGATGAAGATGCAGGGCAAGGCGTCCGGCGCGACCGGCTGGATGGTCAAGCCGTTCGACCCGCAAAAATTGCTGGAAGTGGTAAAAAAAATGATCGGATAACCCATGAGCCAGTAGCGGGTAGCCTGTAGCTTGTAGCTTTCCAAGGTGCGCGCTTCGCGCGTGGCACCAAAAAGCTACCCGCTACAAGCTACCCGCTACAAGCTACTAACTATGAGCATAGACCTGACCCAGTTTTACCAGATTTTCTTTGAGGAAACTGCCGAGCACCTTGCGGCAATGGAATCCCTGTTGCTCGGGCTGGATGTTTCCAATCCCTCCATGGATGATCTCAATGCAATCTTTCGTGCGGCGCATTCCATAAAAGGGGGAGCGGGCACCTTCGGTTTCAACGACATGGCCGAAGTGACGCATACCCTGGAATCGTTGCTCGACAAACTGCGCAAGCGGGAGATGGCGCTTGCTGACGAAATGGTCAGCGCATTTCTCGAAGCGGGCGATGTCATCTCCATGCAGTTGGCCGCACACCGAGGTGAAGGTGAAGCTGACGCCGGTGCGGTGCGCGCGATGCACGAGAAACTCGAACGCCTGGCTTCGGCGGCGCAGCCTGCTCCCGCTACTCCTTCCGCCGGGGAACGCAACGCGCTGCCGCCCGGCGGTAGAACGAGTTCGCCCGAACAGGATGAGGGCTTCTTCGATGAATTGCCCGATACTTCTGCATCCGCCCCAACCCTTCCGGATGAAAAACCGCCAGATGAACCAACAGACCCCGGCTACGGATTTTTTGAGGCTGCGAAATCGAGCTTGCTCGATAACAGATTGCCTACCTTAGGTGCATCCCTTGCGGGTGAAGCGCAGCTTCCCAAGCCTGCAACCTCAACCGTGGCAGCGCCCGTTGCGCCGCAGCACGATACGGGCCGCCACGCAGGCGAGGCGCCTGCTTCCGGCCCGGATAGCGCGCCCTTCGGCAGGCGCGCCACCGATAATAAACAGGAGGCGCAACAGGCCGAGGCAACCTCGATCCGGGTGAGCGTGGAGAAAGTGGATCAATTGGTCAACCTGATGGGTGAACTGGTCATCACCCGGGCCATGCTGGCGCAATCCGCCTTGCAGGTTAATGGCGCGGACAATGAAAACTTGCAGAGCAACCTGCACCAGCTTGAGCGCAATACGCGCGATTTGCAGGAGGCGGTGATGTCCATCCGCATGATGCCGGTCTCTTTTGTGTTCAGCCGTTTTCCCCGTATGGTGCATGATCTGGCCGCGAAGCTGAACAAGCAAGTTGAAATAAAAATGTTGGGCGAGAACACCGAACTGGACAAGGGCTTGATCGAAAAAATATCCGACCCCCTGACGCATCTGGTGCGCAACAGCCTGGATCACGGCATCGAAGCGCCGGAAAAGCGCACTGCGGCAGGCAAGCCACCATGTGGCACAATCACCCTCAAGGCTTCCCATCAGGGCGGCAACGTAGTCATTGAAGTGTCTGACGATGGCGCTGGCCTGAACCGCAGCAAGTTACTGTCCAAGGCGAAGCAAAGCGGCTTGCTGCTGCGCGACGGGATGTCAGACCAGGACGTGTGGGCGCTGATTATGGAGCCGGGATTCTCCACCGCCGAAGTGGTGACCGATGTATCCGGGCGCGGTGTGGGTATGGATGTGGTCAAGCGCAATATCGCCGGGCTCGGCGGCCGTGTCGAACTCGATTCGGTGGAAGGGCTGGGCACGCGCGTCATTATCCGCTTGCCATTGACGCTGGCTATCATGGATGGATTCTCGGTCTCGGTCGGGCATGAAACCTACATCGTGCCGTTGAATGCCATCGTCGAATCGCTGCCGGGATCTGCGGCCGACATCAAGAGGGCGGGCGGCGAGGGGCTGCTGTTGCGCGTCCGCGGTGAATACCTGCCGGTTGTCGCGCTGCACCAGGTGTTCGGCATCGAGGCTGGGATCAAGGAGCCGGAGCGGGGCATACTGGTACTGCTGGAAGCGGAAGGCAGAAAGATAGCGCTGCTGGTGGATGAGTTGACCGGCCAGCACCAGGTTGTGCTCAAGAACCTGGAATCCAATTTCCGCAAAGTGCCTTACGTTTCCGGCGCGACCATCATGGGTGATGGCAGGGTGGCGCTGATTCTGGATGTGGCGGCGTTGGTATCAGAGGACAGAGGGCAGAGGGCAGAGGGCAGTTCGTGTAGGGTGCAATAAGCGTAGCGCATTGCACCGGATGGGCGGACCATGCGGCGCAACGCCCGTTGGTTATTGCGCCCATCGGTGCTACCAAGTTGATCGCAAGTTTTGGGCGCAAGAATCGGGAGGGTATAAATGGCAAACGAAAATATGGCAGCGAATGGTGCCAGGGGCGGCGAATTTCTCACTTTTATGCTGGGCGGCGAAGAATATGGCCTGGACATCCTCAAGGTGCAGGAGATACGAGGCTATGATGCCGTCACCACCATCGCCAACACGCCCGCCTTCATCAAGGGGGTGATTAACCTGCGCGGCATCATCGTGCCCATCGTGGATTTACGTATCAAGTTCAACCTGGGCACGGTGGAATATAACCCGTTCACGGTAGTCATCATCCTGCGCCTGGGGCGCCGGGTGATGGGCATGGTGGTGGATGGTGTCTCGGACGTAATCACGCTCGCGCCGGAACAGATCAAAGCAGTGCCGGAATTCAGCTCTGTTCTGGATACCCGGTACATCGTGGGGCTGGGCGCGGTGGATTCGCGCATGATTATCCTGATTGATATTGAGCGCCTGATGACCAGCCGCGATATGGAGTTGATCGGGGCCGCAGAAATCGCCGCCTGACAGACCGGATCGGATCTGCGGATATTAATCGGATAGGGTATTAAAGTTAAAATGGATAGAGTATTAAAAAGGAGAAACCACGGTGCTCGATAATTTGCGTATCGGTGTTCGGCTGGGGATCGGTTTCGCCGTCGTGGCAGGGCTGTTCGCGGTGACTTTGCTGGCGGTTGGGGTGTCGCTTTCCAGCCTCGTGCAGGATGTCGGGCAGATCAACGATAAAACCCTGCCATACGTCCTGGTGGTGGATGAAATGGATCTCAGCCGTTCGGAAGTGCAGCAATTTCTGACCGATGTTGCCGCCACTCACGACCGTGCCGCATACAAGGAAGCCGAAGCGGCAGCCAAGCGCTTTCTGAACGGGGCGGAAAAATTCAGACAGTTGTACCAGCGGGAGAATGACGCAAACAGGCTGAAACAAATAGAAACCATCGAGGCGGATTTCAACAGGTTTTATGCCGAAGGCAAAGCAATGGCAGAAGCCTATATCACCAAGGGGATGGATGCCGGCAACCTGCTGATGAAAGGCTCCAAACTGGTAACGGGTTTCGACAGGGACAGCGAAACCCTCTCCGATAACCTGGAAAAATTCCGCGAACAACAAGTAACCGAGGCCAGAATAACCGTCGCAGGCGCCTTGAATGATGCCAGCTTCACCATGTCCGGAATGATTTGGGGCGGCTTGGCGGCCGCATTGTTAGCGGCCTTTTTCAGCGTGTGGATCATGCGCGGGGTTCTGCGGCAAATGGGAGGGGAACCCAAATATGCGGCGGAAGTCGCATCGAGAATTGCCGGCGGCGACCTGGCCGCAGAAGTGCAGATCAAAACCGGCGACAGCAGCAGCCTGCTGTACTCGTTGAGCACCATGCAAGACAGCCTGAAGACTCTGGTAAGCAACATCAAGGACTCGACCGGCTCAGTCAGCACCGGCGCCAGCGAGATCGCGGCGGGCAACAGCGATCTGTCGCGGCGCACCGAGGAACAGGCTACCGCGCTGGAAGAAACCGCGTCCAGCATGGAACAGATGACCGCCACCGTGAAACAGAACGCCGAGAACGCCAGGCATGCCAGCCAACTGGCGAAAGGCGCCAGCGAGATAGCCGCGAAGGGCGTGCAGGTCGTGAGCCAGGTGGTAGGCACCATGGGCTCGATCAGCGAGAGCTCGAAAAAGATCGTGGACATCATCTCGGTGATAGACGGCATCGCTTTCCAGACCAACATTTTGGCGCTCAACGCGGCGGTGGAGGCGGCGCGCGCGGGCGAGCAGGGGCGCGGCTTCGCGGTGGTGGCCTCGGAAGTGCGCAACCTGGCGCAGCGGAGCGCCACGGCGGCGAATGAAATCAAGGCGCTGATCGGCGATTCGGTAGGCAAGGTTGAAACGGGTAGCCGGCTGGTTCGTGAAGCGGGTGAGACCTTGGATGACGTGGTGACTTCCTTCGACTTGGTGGCGAACCTGGTGGCGGAAATTTCCACCGCTTCGAGCGAACAAAGCGCGGGCATCGAGCAGATCAACCGAACCATCATACAGATGGATGAAGCCACCCAGCAGAATGCGGCGCTGGTCGAGGAGGCGGCCGCAGCGACGGAATCCCTGGAAGAAGAAGCGCAGAGCCTGTCTGCGGCTGCGAGCGTATTCAAGTTGGGCATGGATAGTCAGCCGCAGGCAAGGCGCGTTGCGGCATCGCGCTCTGCTGCCCGACCAGGCGCCCGTCATGCGCTGGACGCCCCGGCAAAAAGGCAGTCCATCAAACCCGGCGCTCTTCCCGAAAAAGCGGCAGACGGGGAATGGGAGGAGTTTTGAGTCAATTGACGCAAACCCTCTCCCCCAGCCCCTCCCCCCGAGGTGGAGGGGAGCAAATCCCCTCTCCCTCGGGGAGAGGGTTAGGGAGAGGGAAAACGTCCGTTGAGATTGGGTTGTGGCACAGTTCTTTTCATCTAACTGCCGGATTTAGGATAACTCCACCCCACCCAATGCCGGGCATGGAAAAGGATAAAGCAAAGTGAAAACCAATATGCCGGTAACGGATATCGAGCATGAACTTGAGGACCGGCAGGCGCCGACTTCAAAAACCGATCTCAAGGGCATCATCACTTACGCTAACCGCGCTTTTATTGAAATCAGCGGTTTCAGCAAGGATGAACTCGTGGGCCAATCGCACAACGTGGTGCGCCATCCGGACATGCCGCCCGCCGCTTTCGGCGCATTGTGGGACACGGTGAAAAGCGGCAGGACATGGGTGGGGGTGGTCAAGAACCGCTGCAAGAACGGCGATTTTTATTGGGTAAACGCCACCGTGACTCCGGTCGTGGAAGGCGGGGAAATCACCGGGTACATATCCATCCGCCGCAAGCCCACCCGGGCCCAGATTGAGGAAGCGTCCAGGTTATACCAACTCATGAATGCAGGAAAAGAATCAAAATCCAGACAACCCAAACCGGCCCAGCCCAACCCATCCGGGAGACTCTCCATGTTTAAAAATCTGACCATCAGAGCGCGTTTGATCTTTGTCATCGGTTTTATGTCCGCGCTGCTGGCCGGCATCGGGATGATGGGGATGCTCGGCATGGTCAAGGCGAATGAGAACATGAATGAAATCTACGAAAAGCACACTGTCGGCCTTTCGCAAATCAGTGACATTCGGGCCATGATATTAAGAAACCGGCTGGCTATCGCCGTCGCGCAGGTCACGCCCACGCCGGAAATCATCGCCAGCCAAACCGAAGAGATTGAGAAAAATATCGCGGAAATCACCCGGATTTGGGATGCCTACGCGAAGATCGGATGGGATGCGAATGAAAGGGCGCTGGCGGACAAGTTCACCGAGAGCCGCAAAAAATTTGTGGATGAAGGGCTGAAGCCCGCCATTGCCCTCCTGCGCGCGCGCAACCTCAAGGAAGCTGAACGCATCACCGTCGAGAAAGTACGCCCTCTCTACCAGCCTGTCGGCGAGGACATAGACGCGCTCGATAATGCGCAACTCGATGGTGCCAGGAAAGAATATGAGATCGCAAAAAAACGTTACGAAGCCTTCCGTAATATTTCCATCGCGTCCATCATGCTTGGCGTGGGGCTGGCCATTTGGATTGGCTTCATGCTCATGCGTGCCATTGTCCGCCCGATCAACGAGGCGGTGGCGATCGCCAATGCGGTGGCCACCGGTGACTTGACCAGAAAGATCGAAGTCACCACAAAAGATGAAATCAGCCGTTTGATGCAGGCGCTGAAAGACATGAATGATCACTTGTCCCGGCTGGCCGGGAACGTGCGCGCCAGCGCGGACTCCATCAGCACCGGCGTCGGCGAGATCGCGGCGGGCAACAGCGACCTGTCGCGGCGCACCGAGGAACAGGCCATATCGCTGGAAGAAACTGCGGCCAACATGGAGCAATTGACCGCCACCGTGAAACAGAACGCCGAGAACGCCAGGCAGGCCAGCCAACTGGCGGAGGACGCCAGCGGGATCGCCGCAAAAGGCGGCCAGGTGGGGAGGCAGTTGATGGCCACCATGAACTCGATCAACGAGTCTTCGCGCAAAATCGTGGACATCATCGCGGTGATAGACGGCATCGCTTTCCAGACCAACATCCTGGCGCTCAACGCGGCGGTGGAGGCGGCGCGCGCGGGCGAACAGGGGCGCGGCTTCGCGGTGGTGGCCTCGGAAGTGCGCAACCTGGCGCAGCGGAGCGCCACGGCGGCGAAGGAAATCAAGGCGCTGATCGGGGATTCCGTGAGCAAGGTGGAAAACGGCGCCAGGCAAGTGGACGAGGCCGGAAAGACCATGGATGAAATCGAGGGCGCGGTGACGCGCGTGACCGCTATCATGGCGGAAATTTCAACCGCCTCAAACGAACAAAGCGCGGGCATCGAGCAGATCAACCGGGCCATCACACAGATGGACGATGTGACCCAACAGAATACGGCCTTGGTCGAAGAGGCGGCGGCGGCGGCGGAATCCCTGGAAGAAGAAGCGCAGAACCTGTCTGCGGCCGCAAGCGTATTCAAGCTGGGCAATAATCAGGCGGGCTCACGACCGCAGGCAAGGCGCGTTGCGGCATCACGTCCTGCGGGCAACCCGAACACGAGGCATCCGCTGGCCGCTCCGGTAAAAAATGATGCCGCCAAGCCCAAGGCGCTTACCGAAAAAGCAAGAGACGGGGAATGGGAAGAGTTTTGAATTTAAAAACCGCAGTTGGTAGGTTTGTAGGTGCGAATTCATTCGCACATAATCCGCTGAGCGTGAGAATGAATTCGCACCTACAAAAACCGCATAATCCGTTGAAATGCCGGAAGGGTTTTCACCAGATGCGGTTTAGTAATTTCCAGTTTTCTGATTGGTACTTTGAGGAAAAATAACATGACATCATTCAGCAAACTCAAGATGAGAACAAAGTTGATATTGATCGTTCTCGTTCCATTGTTGGGCCTCATGTATTTTTCGGTCAGCAATACAATCGAAAAATTTGCCGTCAGCCACGAAATGCGCAAACTGGAATCCCTGGTTGGGCTATCCGTCAAGGTCGGCATGCTCGCCCACGAACTGCAAAAAGAACGGGGCATGACCTCCGGTTTTCTGGGCAGTCATGGTGTCAAGTTTACCAGCGACTTGCCGGCGCAACGCAATGTCACGGATAAGAAAGTCAGTGACCTGAAACAGGTATTAGCCACTTTCGATGGTGACCTGTTTGTCCCCTCCCTGAAAAATGCACTGGATGAAATTGTGCGCGAGTTGGGCGAAATCACCGCCAAGCGTAATGCGGTTTCTGCCCAGGCCATTCCCGCCCAGGATGCGTTTGGCTATTACACCCAAACCATCGGCAAGCTTCTCAATATCTCAATTCAAGCATCGACACTCAGCAGCAACAGCCAGGTAGCGCGCCTGGCATCCGCCTATTCGGCCCTGTTGCAGGCCAAGGAACGCGCCGGGCAAGAGCGCGCCATACTCACCGGCGTATTCGCGGCAGACAAATTTACCCCCGAACTTTTTGCGCGATTTCTTTCCAATGCTTCCGCCCAGGAGGTTTATATAAAAGTTTTTGATAGTTACGCCCTCGATGACCAAAAGGAATTCTACAAAAGCAAGATCAGCGGGCAGGCAGTGGATGAGGTGGCAGCCATCAAGAAGGCTACAGTTGAGAAAGCGAACGAAAAGAGCCTGGGCACCGATAGCGGGCACTGGTTCAAGGTGATGACCGAGAAGATTAACCTGCTGAAGGAGATTGAAGACAAATTATCGGGCGACTTGCTGAAAACCACCGAGCAGTTTAAGGAGCGAGCCCGGGCCATGATGTTTTTCTACATTGTGATTTCAGTGATAGCGCTGCTGGCAGCGGCAACCATCGGCTACCTGATCGTGCGCAACCTGATGAAGCAACTGGGCGGCGAGCTGGACTATGCGACAGATGCGATAGGCAAGATTACCGATGGCGATCTTACGATGCGCTTGTCGCTCAAGGCGGGCGACAACAGCAGCCTGCTGTACTCGCTGAGCACCATGCAAGACAGCCTGAAGACTCTGGTAAGCAACATCAAGGACTCGACCGACTCCATTTCCACCGGCGCCAGCGAGATCGCCTCGGGCAACAGCGACCTGTCGCGGCGCACTGAGGAACAGGCCATATCGCTGGAAAAGACCGCGTCCAGCATGGAGCAATTGACCGCCACCGTGAAACAGAACGCCGAGAACGCCAGGCAGGCCAGCCAACTGGCGAACGGTGCCAGCGGGATCGCCGCAAAAGGCGGCCAGGCGGTGGGCCAGGTGGTGGCCACCATGAGCTCGATCAACGAATCCTCGCGCAAAATCGTGGACATCATCGCGGTGATAGACGGCATCGCTTTCCAGACCAACATCCTGGCGCTCAACGCGGCGGTGGAGGCGGCGCGCGCGGGCGAACAGGGGCGCGGCTTCGCGGTGGTGGCCTCGGAAGTGCGCAACCTGGCGCAGCGGAGCGCCACGGCGGCGAAGGAAATCAAGGCGCTGATCGGGGATTCCGTGAGCAAGGTGGAAAACGGCGCCAGGCAAGTGGACGAGGCCGGAAAGACCATGGATGAAATCGAGGGCGCGGTGACGCGCGTGACCGCTATCATGGCGGAAATTTCCACCGCCTCAAACGAGCAAAGCGCGGGCATCGAGCAGATCAACCGGGCCATCACACAGATGGACGATGTGACCCAGCAAAATGCGGCCTTGGTCGAGGAGGCGGCGGCGGCGGCGGAATCCCTGGAAGAAGAAGCGCAGAACCTGTCTGCGGCCGCAAGCGTATTCAAGCTGGGCAACAACCATGGAGGGACACGATCCCAGGCGAGGCGCGTTGCGGTATCGCACGCGCTGGCCGCCCCGGCAAAAAGGCAGTCCGTCAAATCCAATGCGCTTCCCGGAAAATCGGCAGACGGGGAATGGGAGGAGTTTTGAACCCAAATAATCCATATCAGCCCGTCATTCCCGCGCAGGCGGGAATCCAGACGAATAAAAAATTTCCCGCGAAGCGGGGCTACATCGTGGTTTGGCTGTTCCTCGATGCTCGCCGCAAGCGGCTCGCTTTGTCCGCATCGCGGGATGTTTGCTTAAGCTGGATTCCCGCCTGCGCGGGAATGACGCAGTTTTGTGCAAATGGACTATTTGGGTTGAATTTAACGCCACAGACAAGGCGGACAGAAATCCGCTTAACCCTGGAAAAAGCAGGTGGCTATGTAGGTGCGAACTCATTCGCACATAATTCGTTGCGAGTGCGAATGAGTTCGCACCTGCAAATGCAGCGCAATTGAAATGCAAAACACCATGGCCGAGGTTTTGAAAACCAGCGACAAATCCCGCGAATTCCATTTCACCGCGATGGACTTCGAACGTGTGCGCAAGCTGATTTACGACCACGCCGGGATTTCGCTCAGCGGCACCAAGCAGGAACTGGTGTATAGCCGCCTGTCACGCCGTTTGCGGGCGACGGGTGTCCGCACTTTCGCGGAATACCTGAAGCTGCTGGAAAGCAATCATGAGGCAGAATGGGAAGCGTTCACCAATTCAATGACCACCAACCTGACTTCGTTTTTTCGCGAGCCGTACCACTTTCCCATTCTTGCCGAACACATGCGCAATCATCGGGGCAGGGGGCCTGTCGCGCTGTGGTGTTCGGCGGCCTCTACCGGAGAAGAGGCTTATTCGATGGCGATGACGGCGATAGATGTTTTCGGCAGCTTTACCCCGCCTGTCACCCTTATTGCGACCGACCTGGATACGCGCGTGCTGGAAGAGGCCAGGGCGGGTGTCTATCCGGAGGAGCGCGTGAGCCAGCTCGACCCCGCTCTGGTGAAACGTTTCTTCCAGCGTGGCACCGGCAGCCAGATGGGGTATGTGCGCGTGCGCCAGGAATTGCGCGACCTGATCACCTTCCGGCAACTGAACTTGCTGGATGATGTCTGGCCGATCCGGGCGCCGCTGGACGCTATTTTCTGCCGCAACGTGATGATCTACTTCGACAAGCCCACACAACTCAGGATACTGAAAAAGTTTGCGCCGATGTTGCATAGCGAAGGCCTGTTGTTCGCCGGGCACTCGGAAAATTTTTATCATGCGGAAGATTATTTCAGGTTGCGCGGCAAGACGGTATATGAGCTTGCCCCCAGGGCCGGGGCGCAGCGCAGTTTGGAAGGGCCGCATAGAAAAACATGAATATGAATTGCGAAGAGATCCTGTCGCCCAACTTGTATCATGACCGCAGCCTCGGGATTGATGCGGTCAAGATATTGCCCGGCGAGTATTACGTCACGGCGCGCGACATGGTGCTGGTGACCGTGCTGGGTTCATGTGTCGCGGCGTGTATCCGCGACAAGATAAGCGGTATTGGCGGCATGAACCATTTCATGCTGCCGGGCAGCATGCGCGATGGCGGTTTGGCGGGCGTTTCGGCGCGTTATGGGGCTTATGCCATGGAGCTGATGACCAACCAGCTGCTCAAGATGGGCGCGCGGCGGAGCAACCTGGAGGCCAAGGTGTTCGGCGGCGGCGAGGTGTTGCGCGGTTGCAACGTGGCCAATGTGGGAGGGCGCAACGCCGAATTTGTCCTGGATTACCTGAATACCGAGGGCATTGCAGTGGTGGCGCAGGATATGCTGGATATTTACCCGCGCAAAATTTATTTCTTTCCGCATACGGGGCGGGTACGGGTGAAAAAATTACGCAGCATGCACAACAACACCATCATCGAACGCGAACATGAATACCATTCACGACTCAAGAAAGCAGATATGCACGGGGAGGTGGAATTGTTCTAACCCAAACAATCCATTGAACCGTCATTCCCGCCTGCGCGCATATGCGCTAAGGAAGCGCAGATTTATTCGGTTTTGTCGTTCCCGCGAAGGCGGGAACCCAGACAAATAAAGGCACTGGATCCCCGCCTACGCGGGGATGACGAATTAATCCGTGTTTCCCTAACTTAAGTGCACCAGAGTATTTCTCCCTCCCCTTGAAGGGGGAGGAACAAGATAAGTTAGCGTTTATGCGCCTGCACGGGAATGACGAATTTTTAGAGGTGCCCACATGCTATATTCCAAAACGAGCAGCCCGTCGAAGCGGGTATTGATAGAAATACGCAAAAGTATCTATGGTGGCCGCATAGGGGGCGAGGATGCAACGCACACTGTTATTGGTTGATGACGAGGAAAATATAGTCGCCGCCTTGACCCGGCTGCTGCGCGGGAGCGGCTATCGGATTCTGAGGGCGTACAGCGGCAAGGAAGGCATGGAATTTCTGGCCAACAATCATGTCGGCGTCATCGTTTCAGACCAGCGCATGCCGGAAATGACAGGCGTGGAGTTTTTCAGCCGGGTAAAAGTACTTTATCCAAAAACCATGCGCATCGTTCTAAGCGGCTATGCCGATCTTGATTCGGTGAAGGAAGCCATCAATCGCGGCGCCATTTACAAATTCTTCACCAAGCCGTGGGACGCGGAAACTTTGTGCGCCACCGTGTGTGAAGCATTTGAACACTATGAGCTGGCGCAGAAAAAAGAGCAGTTGGCACTGGAAATTCAAAGCGCAAACGAGATGTTGGCAAACCTCAGCATGGAATTGTCGAGATTGGTTGAGCAAAAAGACAGTCAGATAGAGCGTATCTCGCATTACGATCCCCTGACCAATTTACCCAACCGCCTGCTATACCTTGACCGGCTGGGGCATGAGCTGGCCCATGCGCTGCGGGATAACCGGATGGTGGCGGTCATGTTTGTTGATCTGGACCGTTTCAAGCAAGTCAACGATTCGTTCGGCTACCCCGCTGCCGACTGGTTGCTTCAGGCCGTGGCGGAAAGATTGAAAAGCCACGTGCGCGCAAGCGACACTGTGGCGCGCATGGGGGGAGACGAATTCGCCTTCGTGCTGACGGGCATGAAGGACGCCAAAAATGCCGGCGAGATCGCGCAGAAAATTCTCGCTTCGTTTGCGCATGAACCCCTATCGGTAGGCGATAGCGAGATTTTCGTCTCCGCCAGCATAGGAATCAGCGTTTACCCTTCAGATGGGGCGGATGCGGCTACGCTGGTCAGGAATGCGGATGCGGCGCTTTATCATGCCAAGAAGGAGGGGCGGAACAATTTTCAATATTATGCCGCGCAGATGAATGCCTCGGCACGGCAGCGCCTGACGCTGGAAACCGAGCTGCGCCGGGCGTTGGAGCGGGAGGAATTCGTGCTGTATTACCAGCCCAAGGTTGATCTTGGCAGCGGGAAAGTAACCGGAATGGAAGCTTTGCTGCGCTGGCAAAGCGCAGAGCGCGGGCTGGTTGCACCGGCTGAATTCATCCCCTTGCTGGAGGAAACCGGGCTCATCCTGCCGGTGGGAGAATGGGTTCTCCATGCGGCATGCAAGCAGCTGCAAGCATGGCAAACAACCGGTTTCCCCGACATCCGTATGGCAGTCAATTTGTCGGCGCTACAGTTCAGGCAGATTGACTTTGCCGGAATAATACTGGACATTTTGAAGCAGAACAGCTTTGATCCGGGCACGGGTTCGCTCGAGCTGGAGTTGACCGAGAGCATGCTCATGAACAACGCGGAAGGGACAATCGCGACACTGGATAGACTCCGCGAGACAGGCGTGCAGTTTTCCATTGACGATTTTGGAACAGGCTATTCGAGCCTGAGCTATTTGAAGCGCTTCCCGATACACAGTCTCAAGATTGACCGGTCATTTGTGAGCGGCCTTGAGGGCAACCGCGATGATGCGGCGATAGTGGCAGCCATTATCTCCCTGGGGCACAGCCTCGGGTTGAAGGTCATTGCGGAGGGGGTGGAAACCATGGCGCAGCTAGATTGCCTGCGGAAAATGAAATGTGATGAGATGCAGGGATATTTGTTCAGCCGGCCGGTTCACGCCGCAGAAATGACGCAACTGCTGCAAAGCGGGAAATGTATTGATTTGTCTCTGGGGGCATGATGGAACGCACGCTGTTGCTGGTAGACGATGAAGAAAATATTGCTTCCGCCCTGGTGCGTTTGCTCAGGCGCGACGGATATAACATCCTGAGGGCGCGTAGCGGCAGGGAAGGGTTGGCGTTGCTGGCGCAACACGAGGTCGGCGTGATTATTTCCGACCAGCGCATGCCGGAAATGACGGGCGTGGAGTTCCTGAGCAAAGTGAAGGAGCTTTATCCGGATACCGTGCGCATCGTGCTGAGCGGCTATACCGAGCTGAATTCGGTGACAGATGCCATCAACCGGGGCGCCATTTACAAATTTCTCACCAAGCCGTGGGAAGATGACTTGCTGCGCGCCAACGTGGAAGAGGCCTTCCACCGCCACGAATTGAAACTGGAAAACGCGCGGCTGCACATGGAACTCCAGGAAGCGAATGGAACCCTGCTGCGCATCAACCAGGAGCTCGAACAGCGAGTGGAGGAAAAGACCCGCGAAGCCTTGCGCAACCTGGACGTGTTGCGGGTATCGCAGGAAATACTGGAGCGCCTGCAGGTGGCGGTGATCGGCATCGGGGAAGACGGCATGATCGCCATCGCCAACCAAATGGCGCTGCAACTATTCGGGGCGGGCGGGTTGCTGGGCGAGGCGGCGAGTGAGGCGCTCCCGGCGGAATTAGTGGGCTGTATTTCAAGCGCGGGCGGTGCAGGGCAGGAAGCGCGAAAACTGTGCCTTGCGGACGGAAGGCAACTTGCTTGCTGGTGCAATCGGATGGAGGGGCATTCCCAATCTAGGGGGGTGATCCTGACCTGCATCCCGGACGGACTCATGCCATGAGGGCTGATTCTGGAATGCCCATTAAGTCCAGATTGTCCATTAGACTACTCATGCCCTATCCGAATTCTTTTGGCCGGGCACCCGTAGGAGCCCGATTTATCGGGCGATCCAATGACATCGCGCAGCACCCGCAAGGAGTACGCCGTGGTTGTAATGGGCTAAAGCCCAAACAACACACGCGGCAAGTTGCGCTCCTACGGGTGCCAGGCCAAAAGTTTTTCGGATAACGGCGGTTTTTCTCTAAGGAAGCGCAGATTTATTCGGTTTTGTCGTTCCCGCGTAGGCGGGAACCCAGTCAAATAAAGGCACTGGATCCCCGCCTACGCGGGGATGACGAATTAATCCGTGTTTCCCTAATGGATTAACTGGGTTAAGGAAACACTGAATGGATGAAAGGAATGAAATGCCTGCAATAACACAGGACGAAGTTCTCTCCAGGCTGAACAAACTTCCCGCCATGCCGCTGGTGATACAGGAAGTGATGGCCAGTTTCAGGAACGACAATCTGGATGTCTCCACTTTGGCACACAAGATTGCGCAGGATCAGGGTTTGAGCGCAAGGGTGTTGCGGGTGGCGAATTCCACGTTTTACGGCCTGCCGCGCAGGATAGGCTCGATGCAGGATGCGATCGTGGTGATGGGATTCGCCAGCGTCCGTTCGCTGGTATTGTCGGCAGGATTCGTGCAGGCATTTCCGCCCAATCCGGGCGGTGCGTTCGACCGGCGCGCATTCTGGCAGCGCAGCTTCCGCGTAGCCGGGTACGCCCAGGCTCTGGCGCAATGCCTGCGGCAGGACCAGCAAATGGCCTTTACCGCAGGCATATTTTACGACGTTGGCCAACTGGTGCTGGATGTGTGCATACCGGAGCAATTTGCCGCCGTGTTGCAACAACAGAAGATTTCCGGGTTAAGCCTGATTGAGGCAGAACAATCCCAATTAGGTTTTAACCATGCCGTGATCGGAGCCGAAATGGCCAGGCGCTGGAACTTCCCGCCGGAAATCGAACATGCCATCCGCTACTGGCGCACACCGGAGCATGAGCCTTTCGAGGCGGTCGCCAGCATCGTGCATGTGGCTGTGCTGCTCGAAAGCGGGCTCAGCGGCGAGGGCTTGATGGCGCATTTGCCGGAAAACTTGCGCGACCGCCTGAATCTGAGTTGTTATCGCATCGGGGCATGTATGCCGGTGCCGGAACAACTGGATGCAGTGGCTGATTTGATACTGACGTAGGGATTAAGGAGTAAAGATTATGTCATTGGACAGGATGAGCCAACTTTCATGGATTTACGACCTGTACCGTCTCGGGCAAGAGGCGGTGCTGGCCAAAAACACTGCAGCCGTCTATCAGCAAATTATCGTCCACATCGTGGGCGGGTTCAATGCTAAAAGCGGCTCGCTGGTGTTGCGCGACAACGACGGGGGCGGCCTCCTTACCATTATTGCCGGCATTGATTTGCCGGCCGGTGTTGTCGGCAGCAAAGTGGAAGTGGGCGAGGGGGTGTTGGGCTGGGTGGCGAAAGAAGCCAAGGCGCTGCTGCTGAACGGCGACGTTTCCAATGATCCTCGCTTCCAGTTGCGGCGCAGGGAGGGCCGACCGGCTTCGACCAATTCGGCCATTTGCTGGCCGCTGGAAATTGAAGGGCGCGTCATCGGCGCAATCAGCGTAAACCGCCCCGGCGGCATGTCCCCGTTTTCCGAAGCCGACCTGGAGCAGGGCAGCGCCTTGCTGGGCATGGTCAGCCTGGCCTTGGTCAATATGCAGTTGCATATTGATCAGAAGCAGCGGTTTGAAGAACTCCAGCAAGTGAACCAGAAGCTGGAGGAAGCGCAAAACCAGTTGCTCCAGTCAGAAAAAATGGCCTCCATCGGACAGCTGGCGGCGGGCGTGGCGCACGAGATCAACAACCCGATAGGATTTGTCTATTCCAACCTGGGCACGCTGGAAAAATATGTGCGCGATGTGTTCAGCATGATCGAGCAATACGAGCAGGCCGAAGGCGCGATCGCCGACCCCGAGGTGCGGGCGCGGTTACAGGCGGCCAGGAAAAAACTGGACATCGCCTTTCTCAAAGATGATTTGAGCGCGCTGATGGGCGAATCGAAGGACGGCATCACGCGGGTCAAGAAAATCGTGCAGAACCTGAAGGACTTCTCGCACGTGGATGTCTCGGACGAATGGCATTTCTCCGACCTGCACAACGGCTTGGACAGCACGCTGAACATCGTCAACAACGAGATCAAGTACAAGGCGGAAGTGGTCAAGGAATATGGCGGCATCCCGGAAGTGGAATGCCTGTCCTCGCAGCTCAACCAGGTGTTCATGAACTTGCTGGTGAACGCCGCCCACGCCATCGAAGAGCGCGGCACGATCACCGTGCGCACCGGGCAGCAAGGCGAGGAAGTGTGGGTGGAAGTCGCGGACACCGGCAAAGGCATACCGGCGGAGAACATGAAGAAAATCTTCGACCCGTTCTTCACCACCAAGCCCATCGGCAAAGGGACGGGGCTCGGCCTGTCGCTCGCCTACGGCATCGTCCAGAAGCACCACGGGCGCATCGAGGTGCAGAGCGAAGTGGGCAAGGGCACGACGTTCCGGGTGTGGTTGCCGATCAAGCAGTCGCATGATGGTCATGCGTAAACTCGATGAGCCAGGGATGAGCGCGCATGAGTGAACCACAAACTCCAGCGGCGATACTGTCTGTCGATGACGAGGCGAACGCTCTGGCGCATCAGCCCCTGGTCAAGCTGTTGCTGTGGCTGGTGCTGGTGTCCGGGCTCGCCGCAACTTATTTTTTGCAGCAATCAGCCTTTAATGACGCGCGCCGGATTCTACAGGGCAACTTCACTTCCCGCACCGGCGAAATTACGCTGCGCATCGAGCAGCGGCTGGCGGCCTACGAACAAGTGCTGCGGGGTGTCAAAGGCCTGTATGCCGCTTCGAAGAGTGTTGAGCGGGATGAATTCCGTGACTATGCGAACATCCTGCGCTTGCAGGAGCAGTATCCGGGCATACAGGGCGTCGGCTATTCGCAGATCGTTCCGCCGCAGGAAAAAGCCGCGCATATTGAGGCCATCCGCAAAGAAGGTTTTCCCGGCTACTCCATAAAGCCGGAAGGCGAACGCGACCTGTATACCTCCATCATCTATCTGGAACCGTTCAGCGGGCGCAACCTGCGCGCTTTTGGCTACGACATGTATTCGGAAGCGGTGCGCCGCGCGGCCATGGAACAGGCGCGCGATTTGGATAAATCGGTGATGTCAGGCAAGGTCACGCTGGTGCAGGAGGAAGGCCAGAACGTGCAGGCAGGCTTTCTCATCTATCTGCCGGTGTACCGCAACGGCAGCCCCCATGAAACGTTGGCCGACCGCCGCGCCAATATTCTCGGCTGGGTCTATGCGCCGTTTCGCATGAATGACTTGATGCCCGGCGTGCTCGGCGAACAAGCCAACAATATAGACTACGAGATTTACGATGGTGAAAACGTAAACCTCGATGCGCTGATGTACGACAACGATGGCCATCTTTCCAGGCATCAGACCAATACGCCGCTATTCCAGACCAGACAGCGCATCAAGGCCATCGGGCACACCTGGACTATCGAGTTGCGCTCGCTGCCCGCCCTGGAAGCGAGCATCGACACCGGGCGAGTCAAGGTGTTATGGGGAGCCGGCATCCTGATGAGCGCCCTGCTGTACTTGCTGGTTTGGCAGTTGTCCAGCGGGCGGGCGCGCGCGCTCAAGCTGGCGCAGGGCATGACACGCAAATTGCGTGACAGCGAAGCACGCCTTACCCAGACATTGATCAGCGCCGAATTGGGCACATGGGACTGGAACGTCAAAACTGGCCATATCGTTTTTGACGAACGCTGGGCCAGGATGCGCGGTTATCAGCCTGATGAAGTAAAGCCTGATGCCAGCTTCTGGGAAAAAGACATTTCTCCCGGCGACTCGCCGCTTTTCCAGCAAAAACTAAGCGATCATCTCGCAGGCAATTCTGCCATTTTTGACGCCGAATATCGCGCTTGCACCAAATCGGGGTCGTGGATTTGGCTCATGGATCGCGGCACGGTCATCGAGCGCGATGGCGCAGGGAAGCCCCTGCGCATGGTCGGCATCGAAATGAATGTCACCGAACGCAAAAAAATTGAGGAGGAACTCCGCGTGACTGTCGCCAAGCTCGAAGAAGCGCACAATCAGTTGCTGCAATCGGAGAAGATGGCTTCCATCGGCCAACTGGCGGCGGGCGTGGCGCACGAAATCAACAACCCGATCGGTTATGTTTATTCCAATCTCGGCACGCTGGAAAAATACGTGCAGGACACTTTCGCCATGCTGGAGCAGTATGAGCAGGCGGAGGGCGCGATCACCGACCCCGGGGTGCGGGCGCGGTTACAGGCGGCCAGGAAAAAACTGGACATCGCCTTTCTCAAAGATGATTTGAGCGCGCTGATGGGCGAATCGAAGGACGGCATCACGCGGGTCAAGAAAATCGTGCAGAACCTGAAGGACTTCTCGCACGTGGATGTCTCGGACGAATGGCATTTCTCCGACCTGCACAACGGCCTGGACAGCACGCTGAACATCGTCAACAACGAGATCAAGTACAAGGCGGAAGTGGTCAAGGAATATGGCGGCATCCCGGAAGTGGAATGCCTGTCCTCGCAGCTCAACCAGGTGTTCATGAACTTGCTGGTGAACGCCGCCCATGCCATCGAAGAACGTGGCACCATCACCATACGCACTGGCACTATCCGCACCGGCAAGCAGGGAGAGGAAGTGTGGGTGGAGGTCGCGGACACCGGCAAAGGCATCCCGGCAGAAAACATGAAAAAGATCTTCGACCCGTTCTTTACCACCAAGCCCATCGGCAAGGGAACGGGGCTCGGGCTGTCACTTTCCTACGGCATTATCCAGAAGCACCACGGGCGCATCGAGGTGCAGAGCGAGGTGGGCAAGGGCACGACGTTCCGGGTGTGGCTGCCAGTGAAGCAGGCCGAGGAGACGCATTAGCCATGAGGGCGTTATTTTCCCCCGCCATTGCCCTGATGAATCGCCTGGGCTATACCCGGAAATTTGCTTTGCTGGCGCTGATCTCCGTGGTGGCATTTGCAACAGTCGCGTACAGTTTCTATGGCTTCCTTAATGAGAAGGCGCGCGTATCACAACTTGAACTGGAAGGCCTGACGCTGATTGAGCCAATTTCCAGAACTGTTCAGTTGATACAGCGTCACCGCGGGTTGTCGGCGATCCCTCGCGGCAACAACTGGGCCGTGCGGGGCAGGCTTGCCGCCAATGAAAAGGAAGTGTCAACAGCGTTTAAGGTTATGGAAGAAAAGCTGCCTCCCGGCCTGACCTCGGGTGAAGACTGGCTAAGCATCAAGAAAAACTGGGAGCGGCTACAAAAAGAGGGGCTCAATTGGACAGTGCAGGAGAGCTTCGTCGCGCTTAGCCGCCTGGTCGAACAACTGCTGTTTTTTGAGGTATCCGTTGCCGATCAATACGCGCTGACTCTGGACCCGCAACTCGACACCTACTACCTGATTGATACCTCCATCAACAAACTGCCGGATATGCTCGAGCACCTTGGACAGATCCGTGCGTATGGCATCCGCATTCTGGCCGAGAAAAAGATCACCAAGCCAGACCAGACGTATCTGCTCAGCACAATTGGCAAACTTAATGATGCACTCCTGCCACTCAATATCAGCCTGACAAAAACGGGCCGCTATAACCCGACAATCCGGAGTTTGCTCTCGACAACGTCCAGTGAAATTACCGGCTCATTGCAACAGATTGTCGGCATCATGACATCAGATATCCTTACCGAGCGTTTCACCACCTCCCCCGATAATTTTTTCGCATCAACCACCCTTGCAATCGACGGGGCTTACGCGCAAATGTATGAATCTCTGCTACCGACAGCTAAATCGCTCATCGAAGCACGGATTAGCCGGGACAACAATACACTGCGCTTAAGTATCGGCATTGCCTTTCTACTGTTGCTGACAGTGGCCTATTTTGCGACAGGTATCTACTATTCCATCACCGGCAACATCCAGTCGCTGGACCGTACTGCCCATGCCTTCGCCAAAGGCAACATGAGCGAGCATGTTCACCTCGAGGCACACGACGAACTCGGCCAGATCGGGGACAGCTTCAACGAAATGGCTGACGGGTTTGACGCCATGCTTGCGGCGCGCAAACAGTCGGAACAGGAATTGCGCCATTGCAACGAAAAACTGGAGTCGGTTAACCGGCATCTGGAAGAAGCGCAAAGCCACCTGCTGCAATCGGAGGAGATGGCCTCCATCGGCCAATTGGCGGTGGGCGTGGCGCACGAGATCAACAACCCGATCGGTATTGTCTATTCCAATCTCGGCACGCTGGAAAAATATATGCGCGATGCGTGCAACATGATCGAGCAATACGAGCAGGCGGAAGGCGCGATAACCGATGCCGGGGTGCGGGCGAAACTCAAGGTTGCCAAAGACAAGCTGGATATAAACTTCCTCAAGGATGACTTGCGTGCCTTGATGGAGGAAACGAAAGATGACATCACCCGTGTCAAGAAAATTGTGCAGAACCTGAAGGATTTCTCGCATGAATGGCATTTCTCCGACCTGCGCAAAAGCCTGGACAGCACGCTGAACTCTGTCAGCAACGAGATCAAGCACAAGGCTGACGTAGTCAAGGAATATGGCGACATCCCGGAAGTGGAATGCCTGCCCTCGCTGCTCAACCAGGTATTCCTGAACCTGCTGATGAACGCCGCCGATGCCATCAAGGAACGCGGCACCCTCACCCTCCGCACCGGGCGGCAAGGCGATGAGGTGTGGGTGGGAATAACGGATACCGGCAAAGGCATTCCGGCGGAGAACATGAAAAAGATCTTCGACCCGTTCTTTACCACCAAGCCCAGCGGTGAAGGAACAGGGCTCGGGCTATCACTTTCCTACGGCATCATCCAGAAACATCACGGGCGCATCGAGGTGCAAAGCGCGGTCGGCAAGGGCACAACGTTCCGCGTGTGGCTGCCCATCAAGCAGCCGAAGGATGCACGGGCGTGAATTTATTGACAGGTACGATATGCAGACGGCCATGGCTAAAACAGGAAACATATTGATCCCAGATAAATTAGCGCAATACTGCGTCATTCCCGCGCTGCGTGTGTTTTTGCGGCTTCAGCCGCTTACAACCACGGCGTACCACTAGGGAAACACGGATTAATTCGTCATCCCCGCGTAGGCGGGGATCCAGTGCCTTTATTTGACTGGGTTCCCGCCTTCGCGGGAACGACAAAACCGAATAAATCTGCGCTTCCCTAGCGGGCGCAGGCGGGAATGATGGGCTGAGATAATTTGGGTAGATTTATGGGCACCTCTAAAAATTCATATTTGCGAGCAGCCGCTACGCGGCTTGCCTGCTTACCCCACTTCGTCGCTCCCGCGAAAGCGGGAGCCCAGTCAAATCAACAAGCTGGATTCCCGCCTTCGCGGGAATGTCGAATTATTAGCGACACCCTTAACTTTCGGATGCGATGCAAGGGCTATAGGAATGAAATTTAACTCACTTAAAACACGCCTCGTCATTACGCTGTTGTTGATGGCTGTTTTGCCTGCCAGCGCAATTGGCTGGATGGCTTTTAATATGATGTCCGGGTACATCCGGTCGGATCATGTATCAGACGTGGGACGGGTTGCCGATGCCAAGCATGAGCAGTTAGTCATGGTGTTGACCCGGGCCAATAACAGGGCCAAACATTTTCTGTCAGACCTGAGCGCACAATGTGGCGGCAAAGCTGCCTGGCTGAATCACTCTTGTGTCACCAGTTTGACCGGGGCATACCTGGCCGCAGAAGGGGCGATAGGCGCGAACCTGCGCAGGAAAGCAGGCGATAGCCTGACCATCGGGACTTCCGCAGTCCAGAACGAACAAGACCTCGCATTTCAAACCGGGCAACTCGCAAAATTTTCCAGCACAGGTATCAATAGCGATCACGCGTATTTTGTTTCCGTAGCGGAAGAATCGACCGGACTCCAGTTGTCTATCACCTACCCTTCATCGGTGCTTGATCCGGTTTTTAATCCGCCTCCCGCAGACCTTGGACTATCGGGGGAGACCTTTCTGGCGGATGGCGAGGGTTACTTCGTCACCCAACCCAAATACCCCTCTACCCAAGGGCGTAGCCACCCCATTGCTGCCCGCCCCATGCAGGCTTGCCTGAGCAAGCAAAATGGTGAGGTGCTTGATCAGGATTACCGGGATGCAGCCATCATTCATGGATACCGTTTTATTCCTGAATTTGGCTCGGCTTGCATCATGGCTCACCTTGCCCAGTATGAAGCCTTTGCTCCGGTTAAATTGCTTGAAAGGCAATTAAGCATTGCGATAGCCATTTTTTGCTTGATCCTTCTTATCGCGGCTATGTACATTGCCAAAAACACCATAAACCCGGTGATCGAGCTCACGAGCGTGACCCGTGCCATCGCAGCAGGAGATGTTGATGCACGGGCAGAAGTAGCGGGGTTCGATGAAATTTCGGAGTTGGGCACCTCGTTCAACTTCATGACGGATCAGTTGCATGCTTCGCGCGAACACCTGTATCGCCTGCTCAATTCGATGGCTGAAGGAATGTATGGAATAGACACCGATGGCAACTGCACCTTCGTCAACCAGGCGTTCTTGCAAACACTGGGCTACCAGGACGACAATGAAGTGCTGGGCAAAAATATGCACGAACTCATCCATCATTCCCATGCCGACGGCAGCATGCATCCGGTAAGTGAATGCAGGATATATCGCGCTTTCCAGACCAACCAGTCAACCAATGCGGCGGATGAAGTCTTTTGGCGCAAGGACGGGGTTCCGGTTCCGGTTGAATACTGGTCGCATCCCATCACGGCTGAAGGTGTGACGACAGGTTCCATCGTCACCTTTATTGACATCACGCAACGCAAGAAAGCGGAAGAGGATATTTATCGCCTGGCATTCTACGATTCCCTGACCAGCCTGCCCAACCGCCGCCTGCTGCTCGATCGCCTGCAACATGCATTGGCAAACGCTTCGCGCAGCGGAGGTTATGGTGCGATCATGTTTATTGACCTGGATAACTTCAAGTTGATCAATGACACCAAAGGGCATTATTTCGGCGACCTGTTATTGATGGAAACAGCGCTGCGTTTGCAGTCCTGCGTGCGCGAAGGCGATACCGTGTCCCGGATCAGCGGCGATGAGTTTGTGGTGATGCTGGAAAATCTGGGGAGCGAGGAAAAACAGGCCGCAGCACATGCCGAGGAAGTGGCCGAGAAAATTCGCGATGTGCTCAACAAAACCTATCTGCTTAAAGAGCTTGAAGTTCACAGCACAGCCAGCATCGGAATCAGCCTGTTCATCGATCGTGCGGACACCGCAGACAGCCTGCTTAAACATGCGGATATTGCGTTGTATCAGGCGAAGGAATCCGGACGAAATGCAGTGCGTTTTTTCGATCCGGAAATGCAAGCTGACCTGGAAGCGCGCACCGCCCTGGAAGCGGATTTGCGCAAAGCGCTTGCCGAGAATCAATTCAGGCTTTATTACCAGGCGCAGGTAGGCGAGAGCAGCCGCATTTTTGGCGCCGAAGCGCTGGTGCGCTGGATTCATCCGCAGCGCGGCATGGTTCCTCCCGTGCATTTCATTCCCGTCGCCGAAGAGAGTTCGCTGATTCTTGATATTGGGCAATGGGTTTTGGAAACAGCCTGCCAGCAGCTTGCCCTATGGGCTAATGACGAACAAAAATGTAACCTGGTGCTTGCCGTGAACGTCAGCGCCCGGCAGTTCAGATTAAACGATTTTGTGCATAAGGTGGCAGAAGTCATAAAGACGTATCGTATCCACCCGTCGCGCTTGAAACTGGAATTAACCGAAAGCGTGGTGTTGAGTGACGTGACCGACATCGTGGCAAAAATGCATGCGCTGAAAGCGCTCGGGGTCGGTTTGTCCATGGACGATTTTGGCACGGGTTATTCATCGTTGTCCTACCTGAAACGGCTTCCGCTTGATCAACTCAAGATTGACAAGAGTTTCATAAACGATATTGTGACTGACCCAAGCGATGCCGTAATGGTGCAAACCATCATAGCCATGGCGCATAACTTCCGCCTGAACGTGATCGCCGAAGGTGTGGAAACCGAAGCGCAACTGGTTTTCCTGGAGCAGCACGGCTGCATGGCGTATCAGGGCTATCTGTTCAGCAAGCCGGTGCCGGTCGAGGAATTCGAAGCGTTGCTGAAGAAGATGAATGGTTAATGCAGATAATCCATTAGCCTGTCATTCCCGCGCAGGCGGGAATCCAGCAAAGGTAAGCATCCCGCGAAGCGGACAAAATCGCGATGTTGTCCCGCTTCGCGGGAGATTTTTTAATCATCTGGATTCCCGCCTGCGCGGGAATGACGTTGTTCTGTGCTAATGGGCTATTTTGGATTAAGGAGCTTCCGGCAGTTGGTCATGGTTTTGATTCGGGCAATTGGCAGAACGAGTTTTTTCTTTCAAAAAATGTTTGACAAGGTGTTTAGAGGTGCCTTTATATGACGGATGAAAATAGGCCTGCCCAGGGTGAGCGGCGCACGCACCATGCGGTCAGGGAGATTTTTGCGCAGGCGTGCGCTTTATTGGCTCCTCTAGTTAAAGGTAATGACAAAGTCATGACTATGTCGGGCTTCGCCATGCTACAGGTGTTGAAAGATCATTTTCCGGAACTTTCCAGTTCGGAGGCGCATATTGTCATCACTGCAGTTGAACGCTTGCATCGCGAGAACCGGTTGTAAATGTTGCTTGAAAAAAGCACACTCCCCCAAAACCTGACCATGCCATTTGACCGTTGGATAACCCCATGAGTGAAACACAAGCTGCACCCGCACCACAGGCCGCGCCGGAGGCAAGCGCAACCTTGCTGTTCGTTGACGATGAGGCCAATATCCTTTCATCGCTGAAGCGGCTGTTCCGCCCGCTGGGTTACACCATCTTTACTGCGGAAGGCGGTTTGCAGGGATTGGAAATCATGGCGCGTGAGCCCGTTGACCTCGTGGTTTCCGATATGCGCATGCCGGAGATGAACGGTGCGCAGTTCCTCGAAAAAGTCCGCGAGCGCTGGCCGGATTCGGTGCGCATTCTGTTGACCGGGTATGCCGAGATCGGTGCGACCATTGATGCCATCAACAAGGGGCAAATTTACCGCTATGTTTCCAAACCCTGGGAAGACAACGACATCACGCTGATCGTCAAACATGCCTTGCAGCAGAAGATGCTGGAGCGCGAGAAGCAGCGCCTGGAAGAATTGACGCGCAGGCAGAATGAAGAGTTAAAGGAACTGAATGCCAGCCTGGAGGATAAGGTCATGGCGCGTACCGAGGAAGTGCGCCAGACCATGGGATTTCTCGAAACTGCCCACGAAAAACTCAAAAAGAGCTTCATTACTTCGATCCAGGTTTTCTCCAACCTGATCGAGATGCGCAGCGCAACCATGATGGGGCATTCGCGCCGGGTTGCCGATCTGGCCAGGGGTATCGCCCAGCGCATGAAAATGAGCGATGCGCAAGTGCAGGATGTGTTTATCGCCGGGCTGCTGTTGGATGTCGGAAAAATCGGCCTGCCCGATCAGTTGCTGGATAAGCCATTTGCCAGCCTCACCGCCGAGGAGCGATCCAAGGTGGTTAAATACCCGGTCAAGGGGCAAATGGCGTTAATGGCGCTGGAGCAACTGGAGTGTGCAGCACAGTTGATACACAGCCACCGCGAGCGTTTTGATGGCATGGGGTTTCCGGATAAGCTGGCGGGATTCAACATCCCGCTGGGGGCAAGAATCCTTGCGCTCGCCAAGGATTATGATATGGCAATGACCGGAACGGCTTTTGCCAAACCCATGAGGCCGGCGGAAGCCGTGTTATTTATCCAGGATGGCCAAGGCAAGCGCTACGACCCTGCGGTAGTGGACACCTTCATGAACCTGATGCGCAAAGGTGAAGGAGCGGAAATAGCGCCCGACGCAAAGACGGAACTGCAATTGCGGATTGGGCAAACAAAACCCGGTATGGTGCTTGCACGGGATCTTGTGACCGCAAGTGGCGAGATGCTGTTGTCCAAGGGACATGCCCTGAATGAACAACTCATCGAGCAGATCAGGGGCTTCGAAAGGATGGATGGCAACCCGCTGACCATCTACATACTTATCAAGCCCACATAGCGCTCAATCCACGGTAAATTTGTTCTCCTCCCCTACCCATGAACCTTGGTGCTCTGTGAATACGGCCGTATGTAGGAGCGCAATTTATTGCGCGATCATCAATATCATATCGCCCAATAAATTGGGCTTCTACAGCAGCGCTCGTTCTCGCTACAATTTTGGTTCATGGGTTCAATTCGGGCGAAAAAATTGGTGGCTGCGGTCTCTCCCGCAAGCGTGCGAGGAGAGGAGAACAAATTTACCGTGGCGCCCAATCGTTATCGCACCGATTGAAATAGGGTTTGCAGGGGTGCCCAACTCGCGAAACATCCTGCTCGGTAGAGGCAGTCTGAAGCATTTGCGATAGCTTTGCTAATTACCCCCCCGCTTGAGATAATCCGCGCTAGATTTTTTGCGTTGTGCGCGTATTTTGATGTTCAAAAAACATGAGTGAATTACAGATCAGCCTGCTGGGCATCGGCGTCGCCGTGGTGCTGGCGGTATATGGGTATAGCGTGTGGCAGCAGCGCAAGTACCGGCGCAAGTTCGGCGCTGTGTTCAAGCATGGGCATGAAGATGCGCTGTATCGTCCGGTTATGGAAAAAACGGTGGACGAACTGTTGGCTGAGCCGGATGCGGAAGCGTTGGGTGAACAGGCAGGTAATACATTGTCTGCGGCTGCGCTGCCGGGCATCGCACCATTTGATGAAACGCTGCGCGGGCGGCGGACGGATGGTGTGTGCACCTTGTTGGGCTCAGCTACTGACTATATTGCCGTGCTGTCATGCAAGAACCCTGTCAGCGGCAATGCGCTGACGCCGCTGTGGCAGAAGCGTTTCGACTTCGTCAAGAGTGTAAATGTGTGCGGGCTGAATGCGGCAAGTGGCGTTTGGGAAAAAGTGATTGCCGAAAGCCCGTTATCCTATTCCGCGCTCAAGCTGGCTTTGCAATTGGCCGACCGTTCCGGCGCGGTGAGCGAGCTGAGGTTGAGAGATTTCCATGATCTTGCGCGCGATATTGCGGCGCTGCTCCAGGCCGTGGCGGAGTTGCCAGACGTTGCGGCAGCCAGTGCGCGCGCACTGGAACTCGACGGCTTCTGTGCCGAAGTTGACCAGATGATAGGGCTGAATATCCTGCCCGGCGGCGAGCGTAAATTTTCCGGCGGTGATGTCGCGCAAGTGGCGGCGCAGCATGGCATGAGCTTGCAGGCGGACGGCGCGTTTCACCTGGCTGATGAGCACGGGCATACCGTGTTCAGCCTGGGCAACTACGACAATACGCCGCTCCAGCATCACACTCTCGGCCAGATGTGGGTCAACGGCCTGACCCTGCTGCTGGATGTGCCGCGCGTGGAGCAACCCGTGCAGCGCTTCGAAGAAATGGCGGTGCTGGCGCGGCAACTGGCGATGGATTTGCGGGCCACCGTGGTGGATGATCTGCGCATGGCATTGGGCGAACCTGGCATTGCCCAGATACGCGATCAGATCGCCGCCATCGAAAACCGGATGTTGTCCGGCAAGGTTGCGCCGGGCAGCGCACAGGCGCGCAGGCTGTTTTCCTGATGCTGGATATGACGTTAGCCAGCAACCGCGCTGCACGGTTGCGCGACCAGATCGCGGAATACGATTATTGGTATTACGTGAAGGATTCCCCTCGCATTCCCGATGCGGAATATGACAAGCTGTTTCGCGAATTGCAGTCGCTGGAAGCGCAACATCCGGAGCTTGTCACGCCGGATTCCCCCACACGCCGTGTTGGCGGCAAACCACTGGATATTTTCCCGCAGGCGGCACATGCCGTGCCCATGCTCTCGATCCGCACCGAGACTGACATCAGCGACCAGGGCGCAATCGCATTCGATACGCGGGTGCATCGCGAACTCGGGTTGGCGGGTGGAGGAGCCAGGATTATTGAATACGTCTGCGAACTGAAATTCGACGGGCTGGCGATCAACCTGCGCTACGAGCATGGCGTGCTGGTACAGGCTGCCACGCGCGGCGACGGAGAAATCGGCGAAGATGTGACGCAAAACATCCGCACCATGCGCCAGATTCCGCAACGGCTGACAGGCTGCGCTGCGTCGGTGCTGGAAGTGCGCGGCGAGGCTTACATGAGCCGACGCGATTTCGAGCGCTACAACGAACGCCAGCGTGAACAGGGCTTGCCCACGCTGGTGAACCCGCGCAACGGCGCGGCAGGCAGCATCCGCCAGCTCGATCCGGCTTTGGCCGCGCGCCGCCCGCTGTCGTTCTTCGCCTACGGTCTGGGAGAGGTGCAAGGCTGGGATATACCCGCAACGCACAGTGCTGTGCTCGATGCGCTGGAAAAAATGAATATGCCGGTGTGCGATGAGCGTGCGGTGGCTCAGGGTGCGCAAGGATTGGTGGGTTTTCATCGCCGTATCGCGGCCAAGCGTGACAGCCTGCCGTTCGACATTGATGGCGTCGTGTACAAGGTCAACGACCTTTCCTTGCAGGAACAGTTGGGCTTCGTCACACGCGAGCCGCGTTGGGCGGTGGCGCACAAATTCCCGGCGGAAGAACAGATGACCGTAGTGCGCGACATAGACATCCAGGTCGGACGCACCGGCAAGCTCACGCCGGTGGCGAAACTGGAACCGGTGTTCGTCGGAGGCACCACGGTGAGTAATGCCACGCTGCACAATGAGGACGAGACACGGCGCAAGGACGTGCGCATCGGCGACACGGTAATCGTGCGCCGTGCGGGCGACGTGATTCCGGAAGTGGCGGCGGTGGTGCTGGATAAACGCCCGGTGCACGCGGGAAAGCCATTCGATTTATTCAAACTGCTGGGAGGCAAATGTCCGGTGTGCGGTAGCACCATCGTGCGTGAAGTTGGCGAAGCAGACTGGCGTTGCACGGGCGGGTTGTTTTGCCCGGCGCAGCGCAAACAGGCATTGCTGCACTTTGCCAGCCGCCGTGCCATGGACATCGAAGGGCTGGGTGATAAGTTGGTGGAGCAACTGGTGGATGGCGGTATCGTGGGCACACCCGCCGATTTGTATAAGCTGGATTCGCCAACACTCGCCAATCTTGAACGCATGGGCGAGAAGTCTGCGCAAAACCTCATTGATGCCATTACGCGCAGCAAACATCCTGTGCTGGCCCGCTTCATTTATGCGCTGGGCATCCGCAACGTAGGCGAGACAACAGCAAAAGATTTGGCGCGCCATTTCGGTAAATTGAAAAATTTGATGGACGCAGATGAGGCACGGTTGCAACAAGTTCCTGATGTGGGGCCAGTGGTGGCACAAAGTATTTTTGCTTTCTTCAGGGAAAAACATAATGTTGATGTGATAGATGATTTGCTGGGTGAAAATCGGGGCGGTGTAAGCCTGAAGGAGAGTGAAGGCGAGCCAGTCGAAAATTTGCCTTTGGCTGGCAAGACTTTTGTGCTTACTGGTACACTCAGCATGAGTCGCGATGATGCCAAGGAGAGGCTGGAAGCACTCGGTGCCAAAGTCAGCGGCAGCGTGTCCAAGAAGACCTTTTGTGTGGTGGCCGGTGCCGAAGCTGGCAGCAAACTGGACAAGGCGCAGGAGTTGGGCGTATCGGTGTGGAATGAACAAGAATTTACGCAACGATTGAAGGAATACGAATCAACATGAAAAAAATTACCAAAGCTGTGTTTCCTGTTGCTGGCATGGGCAGCCGATTTCTCCCCGCCACCAAAGCCAGCCCCAAGGAGATGATGCCGGTGGTGGACAAGCCGCTGATTCAGTATGCCGTGGAAGAGGCGGTGGCGGCGGGCATCACCGATATGGTGTTTATCACCGGGCGCAACAAACGCTCTATCGAGGATCATTTCGACACGGCTTACGAAGTGGAAGCTGAACTTGCTGCGCACGGCAAGCACGATTTGCTGCGCGCGGTGCAGGAAGTAATCCCCAGGCATGTGAACTGCATTTTCATCCGCCAGCCGCAAGCGCTCGGGCTGGGTCACGCTGTATTGTGCGCGCGACCTGTGGTGCAGGGCGAGCCGTTTGCAGTCATTCTGGCTGACGACTTGATTGATGGAGAACCATCCGTCGTCAAGCAGATGGTTGAAGTGTACGAACGCCATCACTGTTCGGTGCTGGGTGTGCAAGACGTGCCGCGCGCCGAGACGGGGAAGTACGGCATCGTCAGCGCCAACAATCTGGAGCAGAGAGTGGAGCAGGTGCACGGCATCGTCGAGAAACCCAGCCCGGAAGTCGCGCCTTCGACTCTCGCGGTGGTCGGGCGCTATCTGCTGACACCACGCATTTTCCATCACCTGGCAATGGTGCGGGCAGGATCGGGCGGCGAAATCCAGTTGACCGATGGCATCGCCGCGTTGTTGCGGGAAGAAAAACTCCTGGCTTACCGTTTTAAAGGCATCCGTTACGATTGCGGCTCCAAGCTGGGCTATCTCAAGGCGACAGTGGCGTTGGGCCTGAAGCACCCGGAATTGCGCGATGAGTTTGCGGAGTACCTGGCGGCGTTAAACTTTAGGAAGCAATCAGCTTTGTAACCGGCCTGGTGGCGTTTTAATCTATGTTGAATGATGCTGTCTAGCCAGCAAGCGCGCGACATCCTGCAACAGGCCGAACTGCTGTGCACGGCGGAAGAAGTGCAGGCTGCGGTGGCGCGAGTGGCGCAGGAAATCAATTCCACAATGGCCGGGGTGCACCCATTGGTGCTTTCGGTGATGGGCGGCGCGGTGGTGTTTACCGGCCAGTTGCTGCCGCTGCTGGATTTTCCGCTCGATTTCGATTATGTGCATGTGTCGCGCTATGGAAGCAATAACGAGGGCGGTGCACTACACTGGAAAGTCGAACCACGCGAGAACATGCGCGGCAGGGTGGTGCTGGTAGTGGATGACATTCTCGACGAGGGCGAAACGCTTGATGCAGTCAAACGGCGTGTAATGGATCAGGGCGCCGCCGGGTTTTACTGCGCAGTGTTTGCCGATAAGCTGAATGGCAAGGACAAGCCGATCCAAGCCGATTTTGTCGGCATGGAATTGCCTGACCGCTTTGTTTTCGGGTTTGGCATGGATATACATGGCGCATGGCGCAACCTGCCCGCGATTTATGCGGTAAAAAGGAATAATTAGGATGCTGGCAATTATCGGTGGAACGGGGCTGACGCAATTGGCCAATCTGGAAATCACGCATCGCCAGGTGATGCGCACGCCTTATGGAGAACCTTCCGGTGCGATTACCTTTGGCCGCTTGCGGCAACATGAGGTGATGTTTTTGGCGCGCCACGGCTACGGGCACACCATCCCTCCGCACGAAGTGAATTACCGCGCCAACCTGTGGGCGCTGCGCGAACAGGGCGCCACACGCATCGTATCGGTCGCATCGGTGGGCGGCATACGCGCCGACCTGTCGCCCGGTGTCGTCGTGTTGCCGGACCAGATGATTGACTACACTTACGGACGTGCCTTTACTTACTTTGATGGGCGCGACCGCCCGGTGACGCATATTGATTTCACCTATCCTTATGACCCGGAATTGCGCCGGCAAATACTCGATGCGGCGCGGCGCGCCAATGAAATTTGCCGGGATGGCGGCGTGTATGCCGCCACACAAGGACCGCGCCTGGAAACAGCAGCAGAAATTAACCGCCTGGAGCGCGACGGCGCCGATATAGTGGGTATGACCGGCATGCCGGAAGCCTCGCTGGCAAAAGAACTCGGCCTGAGTTACGCCGCCATAGCGGTGGTGGTCAACGACGCTGCCGGACGCAGAAGCAGCCGCAATGGCGTGCACATGGAGGCTATCAGCGCGGTGGCGCAGCCGGCTATGGCTCGCGTGCGCAACATTCTGGAATGCCTGGTGGAATGCAATGACGATTAACGTAAAAACTCGCGGAGCGACCCCTTATCCCCCTACCCATAAACCTTGGTGCTCTGTGAATACGACCGTATGTAGGAGCGCAATTTATTGCGCGATCATCAATATCATATCGCCCAATAAATTGGGCTCCTACAGCAGCGCCCGTTCTCGCTACGCTTTTGGTTCATGGGTTCAATTCGGGCGAAAAAATTGGCGGCTGCGGCCTCTCCCGCCAGCGGGAGAGGGAAGTGGGCATGGCGGATTTCGTCATCAGGGGGCTGCTTGCCATGTCTGTTAGGCAAGTGCTGCGTATGGGCGATGCGCGATTGCTGTGCCGCGCGGAAGAGGTTGCTTCCTTCGGTACGCCGGAATTGCATGCCTTGCTGACGGACATGCGCGACACGATGCGGGCGCTGGATGGCGCGGGTTTGGCCGCGCCGCAGATCGGCGTGAACCTGCGCGTGGTAATTTTTGGTATGCAACATAATCCGCGCTATCCCGACGCCGAAGAGGTGCAGCAGACGGCGTTGCTCAACCCGGTGATTACGATCTTGTCGGAGACGCTGGAAGAAGGCTGGGAAGGTTGTCTCAGCGTACCCGGTCTGCGGGGTCTGGTGCCGCGGTTAAAGACTATCCGCTATCGTGGCCATGACGAATATGGCGCGTTGATAGACCGCACGGTGAGCGGCTTCCATGCCCGCGTGGTGCAGCATGAGTGCGACCATCTGGACGGGGTTCTGTACCCAATGCGCATACGTGATTTACGCCAGTTCGGTTTTTCCGATGTGCTGTCCCAGAATGGCAACGCCCCGGATGAATGATGGGCGCGATTAACGCAGAAAATAGTTCAAACATAATGCGGCACCTGCTGTACGCCTTGCTGGCTTTGTTGCTGGTAATGGCGGTTGGCACGTTGGGTTACCGTTTGCTTGGAGGCGAGCAGTATTCCTGGTTGGATTGCTTTTACATGACCTTTATCACCATCTCCACCATCGGCTACATTGAGGCGGTTAACGTTACGCAGTATGAATATGGCAGGCTGTTCACAGTATTTATCGGCATCACCGGGATTGGGGTGCTGGGCTATGTGCTTTCAACAGTAACGGCGTTCATGCTGGAAGGGGATATCAATGTTTCTTGGCGGAGAAAAAAAATGCTGCAGCGGATCGAAAAACTGAAAGGCCACTACATTGTATGCGGCATGGGGCGCGTGGGCAGCAATGTGGCGAATGAATTGGCAACGACCGGGCGCCCTTGCGTAATCATAGACGCAAACCTGGGGCAAATTGAAAAATATCTGGACAGGCACCCCGAGCAGTTATACATGCACGGCGATGCCACCGACAATGACATCCTGCTTGCAGCCGGGGTCAAGTGCGCGCGCGGGGTATTTGCGGTGGCTTCGGACGACAGCCAGAATCTGGTGATCAGCCTCAGCGCCAAGCAGCTCAATCCGGAGCTGCGTGTGGTGGCGCGTTGTCACGACGTGAAGAATGTGGAAAAAACGCGCCGCGCCGGTGCGGACGAAATCGTGTCGCCGGACTTTACCGGCGGCCTGCGCATCGTATCGGCGATGGTGCGCCCGAATGTGGAGTCGTTCCTCGATGAAATGATCAAGTCGGACGACAACTTGCGCATGGAAGAAGTTGTCGTCCCATCAGGTTTTTCAGGCAAATTGATCGCCATGTTTAATCTTTCCTCGCGTGATTGTGTTCTGCTCGCCATCAGGCAGGGAGGAAAGTGGGTGTTTAATCCGACCATGCAGCACGTCGTGCATGATGGCGACGTATTGATGGTGATGACTACCCCGCACGGGCGCATCAGGCTGGAACAGTTGATCCGGGGTATGGATTAATCATCGGCTTTATCGCGTATCGTCCCCGAAAGGGGAACCAAACAACCCCAATCTTCAACACCGAAAATAATAACGCCGCATGAATGCGGCGTTATGTGTCGGCTTATGGGATACCGATAATGTCAGTCATTGAATGCTGACTTGGGTAGCAACTACAGATAATCAATCATTGAAGTGTCGATAGGCGTTTCCCCTTAACGGTTAACTTTTCCAAAACCTTGTACCCAAGAACCACGGATATTTTATACACCTAATTTATGGTGAATTCAACTTAAAAAATGAACTTGCGAATTTCAAGCATACGGTTCGGATTGATAAGATTTCCACTGCCCTGATTGAACCCAAAATCATCCAATAGTCCGCCATTGGTAGGGCTACTTCCCATTCGGCTAAGCCCGCACCCACAAGGGGCACCCCCGCCAGGTTCCCGCTGCTGCGCAGCGACCATGGCGAGACAAGCGGGCAAATCGCTGGTTATCCCGCAAAGGCTGGAATCCAGATGGTTTAAGGAATCTTCCGCGAAGCGTGACAACATCGCGGTTTTGTCCGCTTCGCAGGTTGTTTGTCCTTGCTGGATTCACGCCTGCGCGCATAAGCGCTAACATAAGTGCGCCAGAGCATTTCTCCCTCCCCTTCAAGGGGAGGGTGAGGATGGGGGTTATGTTTTGCTGGGATAAACCATATCGGCTGGCTTCACCCAACGGTCGAATTCATCTTCTGTAACATAACCAAGCTCCAGCGCCGCCTGCTTTAGCGTGCTGCCGTCATGGTGCGCGCGCTTGGCGATTTCGGCGGCACGGTCGTAGCCGATGTGCGGCGTCAGCGCGGTTACCAGCATCAGCGAGCGTTCCACCAGCTCCGCGATGCGCACATGATTGGCCTCGATGCCGCGCACGCAGTATTTCTCGAAGCTTGCCATGCCATCGGCGAGGAGGCGCATGCTCTGCATGAAATTGTGCGCGATGAGCGGCTTGAACACATTCAGTTCGAGGTTGCCAGAGGCTCCTCCAAAGGTGATAGCAACATCGTTGCCGAACACCTGGCAGCACAGCATGGTCAGCGCTTCGCATTGGGTCGGGTTTACCTTGCCCGGCATGATCGAGCTTCCCGGCTCGTTTTCCGGGATGCTGATCTCGCCCAGGCCGGAGCGCGGTCCGGAGGCCAGCCAGCGCACGTCATTCGCTATTTTCATCAGCGCGGCGGCCAGCGTCTTGAGCGCGCCATGCGCGGCTACCAGCGCATCGTGCGCGGCCAGCGCGGCAAATTTGTTGGCGGCGCTCTTGAGCGGCGCGCCCGTTCTGCGCGCCAATTCTGCGGCGACGCGCGCGCCGAATTCGGCGTGAGTGTTCAGCCCCGTGCCCACTGCCGTACCGCCTGCCGCCAGTTCGTAAAGCGGAGCAAGTGCGGCGAGTATCACCGATTCCGCGAGATCCAGTTGCGCCACATAGCCGGAAAATTCCTGACCCAGTGTCAGCGGGGTGGCATCTTGCAAATGGGTGCGCCCGATCTTGATGATGTCTTCGAATGTGCCGGATTTTATTTTCAGGGTAGCGCGCAACGCGCGCAATGACGGCAGCAGATTGTGCCGGATACCGGTGACGGCGGCCACATGCATCGCGGTGGGAAAAATGTCGTTGGACGACTGGCCGAGATTGACTTCATCGTTGGGGTGAACCTTGCGCGCTTCGCCGCGCACACCGCCAAGCAGTTCCGAAGCGCGGTTGGCGAGCACCTCGTTCATGTTCATGTTGCTCTGCGTGCCCGATCCTGTCTGCCACACGGACAGCGGAAACTCCTGGCTATGCAGGCTTTCCAGCACTTCATCCGCCGCCTTCACGATGGCATCCGCCTTCTCTGCTTTCAGCAATCCCAGTTCACGGTTGACCAGTGCGCAGGCGCGTTTGGCTTCAGCGAGAGCCATGATGATGTCTTCCGGCATGCGCTCGGATGAAATATGGAAATGATCGAGTGAACGCTGTGTCTGCGCGCCCCACAGCCGCGCGGCGGGAACCTCGATGACGCCGAATGAGTCGCGTTCTTTTCTGCTGGTCATAATCTCCTCCTGTAGTCCGGAAAATTTATTCGACCCCGGTTCCTATCGCTCACTAACCGGCCAGCCCCGCATAGACATTCTGCACGTCATCATCCGCATCAATCGCTTCCAGAAACGCTTCAACTTCTTCGCGCTCGGCGTCGTTCAGCGTGACCGTGTTTTTTGGCCGGTAGCCTAACTGGGCAGACTGTACTGCAAACCCATGCGCTGGCAACGCGCGGCATACCGCATCCAGATCGGTAGCATCGGTGATAAATAACGTTGCGCCTTCTTCGGCGGACTCAAAATCCTGAGCGCCGGATTCTATGGCCGCAAGCTCTGCGTCTGCATCTTTGGATTTAGGCGTCGCCTCGATCATCCCCTGATAGTTGAAATCCCATGACACCGAACCCGATGCGCCGAGCTGCCCCTTGCGAAACAACACGCGCATGCTGGAGAGTGTGCGGTTGATGTTGTCCGACAGGCACTCGACGATCACGGGCACCCGATGCGGTGCGAAGCCCTCATAGACAAGCCGCTCCAGGTTCGCTCCCCCATCAAGCAGACCCGCGCCCTTTTTGATGGCGCGCTCCAGCGTTTCACGCGGCATGGATGATTTTTTTGCCTGCTCCACCACCAGGCGCAAACGCGGGTTCATATCCGGATCGGCGCCAGCGCGCGCTGCGACCATGATTTCCTTGGACAGCTTGCCGAAAATGCGGCCCTTTGCGTTCGCTGCGATTTCTTTGTGTCTGGCTTTCCACTGAGCGCCCATATCTCTCTCTCGTTATTTTTGTGGTTACAAAATCTGTTTCGGAAAATTCCCGCGCGCGCATCTTGCCTCAAGTGCCGCTATACATCAATTTATGAGTGCGCCTATGAAATAGCCCGCGCCAAAACAAACGCGGCTGCCGCAGCAGCGCCGCCGATCAGCAGGGTTTGCAGGGCGCTGCGCAAGGGCGATGTTCCGGTGTAGCCGCCCTTGACGTAACCGAACACCGCCAGCGCAATCAGGGTGACAGCGACAGAGTAGGGGAGAGCTTCAGTAACGCTGGAGGCCACGAAATAGGGCGCGATTGGGATCAGTCCGCCCGCGACATAGGCGCAGGCTATTGTCGCCGCACTTTGTGTCGCCCGCCCAGGCTCCGGTTGCTCCAGGCCGAGTTCAAAACGCATCATGAAGCGCACCCATGCTTCGCGATCCGTGCGCAGTGCAGCAACCACCGGCGCACATTGTTCCGCCGATACCCCATAAGCCTTGAACACCTCGACGATCTCGACGGCTTCCTGTTCCGGTATCGTTTGTACTTCTTGTTGTTCGCGGTTCAGTTCATTTGCATAGTGTTCGGCATCACCGCGTGCCGCGAGGTAACCTCCAAGCCCCATCGCAACCGAACCGGCGGCGATTTCCGCGATACCCGCTGTGGTGATGATATGGCTGGACGCAACCGCGCCGGATAGCCCTGCCGCCAGCGCGAACGGAACCGTCAATCCATCGGCCATGCCGATGACAATGTCACGCACCGTTTGCGAGGCGCGGAAGTGGCGTTCGATATGCGGCGTCTGGGGCATATTGCTTACCTCGATACCAGCTCACGCAACACATAGGGCAATATCCCGCCGTGCCGGTAGTAGTCCACCTCGATCGGCGTATCAATACGCAGCAACAGCGGCACTTGTTGCGTGCTGCCATCCTTGCGCCGGATGGTGAGCGTCACATCCTGTCGCGGCTTCAAATTTTCATCAATGCCGCCGATGTCGAAGGTTTCCTCGCCAGTCAGATGCAGCGCGGCAACATTGGCATCGCCCTTGAATTGCAACGGCAGCACGCCCATGCCGACCAGATTGCTGCGGTGGATGCGCTCGTAGGATTTCGCGATCACCGCTTTCACGCCGAGCAATTGCGTGCCTTTCGCCGCCCAGTCGCGGCTGGAGCCGGTGCCGTATTCTTCTCCGGCGAAAATTACCGTCGGTGTGCCGTCTGCAATGTATTTCATCGCCGCATCGTAGATTGCCATCTGCCGGGTGCCCGGATAAGAGTTTTTTGTATCGCCGTGGTACAGCGTATAACCGCCTTCGACGCGGCCGCCGTCGGCCTTCACAGGCAGCATCAGGTTCTTGATGCGCACGTTGGCGAAAGTGCCGCGTATCATCACCTCGTGGTTGCCGCGTCGCGCGCCGTAGCTGTTGAAGTCTTTCACCGCCACGCCATTGGCTTGCAGGTATTGGCCTGCGGGTGTGGCGGGCTTGAAGCTGCCAGCCGGACTGATGTGGTCGGTAGTGACCGAATCGCCGAATATCGCCAGCGGTTTGGCATTGAGGATTTCCGCAATGCTGCCGGTTTGCATACTGAATTGTTCGAAAAACGGCGGGCGTGCGATGTAGGTGGAATCGTCCCACTGGTACAGGTTGCCGGTGGGGGCGGGAATCGCGTTCCACAGCGGCAAGTCGCGGGTGAGGTCGCTGTACAGCCTGCGGTAGGTTGCCGGGTCGGCGGAATATTTCAGCATCGTCTGCACTTCGGCGCTGTTCGGCCAGATATCTTTCAGGTACACCGCCTCGCCGTTCTTGCCGGTGCCGAGTGGTTCGCTGTCCAGGTTGATGTTGACCCGGCCCGCAATGGCGTAGGCCACCACCAGCGGCGGCGATGCCAGGAAGTTGGCCTTGATGCTGGCATGGACGCGCGCCTCGAAATTGCGGTTGCCGGACAGTACAGCGGCGGCAATCAGGTCGTGGGCGGCAATCGCTTCTTCCAACCGCGAATCCAGAGGGCCGGAATTACCGATGCAGGTAGTGCAGCCGTAGGCCGCGAGGCCGAAGCCGAGCTGTTCCAGATAGCCGAGCAGCCCGGCCTTGGCCAGGTATTCGGTCACCACGCGCGAGCCGGGGGCGAGCGAGGTCTTGATATGGGGTTTGACGCGCAAGCCCTTTGCCACGGCTTTCTTCGCCAGCAGGCCTGCGGCCAGCAGCACGCTCGGGTTGGATGTGTTGGTGCAACTCGTGATCGCCGCGATCAGCACATCGCCGTGGCCGACCCCGACCACCGATTTTGTTTCTTCCGCGCACTGGCTGTGCATTGCCGGGGTAGGGTGGCTGTCCATCATTTCGATTTCGCTCGCCGCGCTGCTGCTATGGCTGCCTACTGCCGGTTTGCCCGCAGGCGCGCTGTTGCTGTCGGTCAAGCCGCCGCCGGTCATTGGGATGCACACTTCGCCGCTGTACATGTGCAACTCTGTGGCATAGCGTTTGCCCAGTTCAGAAGCTTGCTTGTTGAAACCGTTTTCCGCCACCGGTTTGCTGAACAGGGCGTTGAAAGTTTCGCGCATCGCGGACAGTGCCACGCGATCCTGCGGGCGCTTCGGTCCCGCCAGTGAAGGTTCGATGCTGGCGAGGTCCAGCTCTACCACGCTGCTGTAATCGATGCTGCCCATCTGTGGAATGCCGTACAGATTCTGCGCCTTGAAGTAGGACTGGAAGGCATCCACTTCTTCGTCCGTGCGCCCGGTATAGCGCAGGTAATCCACCGTCACGTCGTCCACCGGGAAGAAGCCCATGGTCGCACCATATTCCGGCGCCATGTTGGCGATGGTTGCGCGATCCGGCACGGTGAGTGCTGCCGCGCCTGCGCCGAAAAATTCCACGAACTTGCCCACCACTTTCTGGCGGCGCAGCAGCTCGGTGACAGTCAACACCAAGTCGGTCGCCGTCACGCCCTCGCGCAGTTTGCCCTGGAGGTGCACGCCCACCACGTCCGGCGTCAGGAAATATACCGGTTGGCCGAGCATCCCGGCTTCCGCTTCTATGCCGCCCACGCCCCAACCTACCACACCGATGCCGTTGATCATGGTGGTGTGGCTATCGGTGCCGACCAGTGTGTCAGGGTAATACACATCGTCTTTTTGCAGCACGCCGCGCGCCAGATATTCGAGGTTGACCTGATGCACGATGCCGACGCCGGGCGGCACGACTTTAAAAGTATCGAACGCTTGCATGCCCCATTTCATGAACTTGTAGCGCTCTTTGTTGCGCTCGAATTCCATTTCCATATTGAGCTTCAGCGCATCCGGGCGGTTGTAGTAGTCCACCTGCACCGAGTGATCCACCACCAGGTTCACCGGCACCAACGGCTCGATGATCTTCGGGTTCTTGCCCATTTTTGCGGCAGCATCGCGCATCGCGGCGAGGTCGGCCAGCAGCGGCACGCCGGTGAAATCCTGCAACACGATGCGCGCCACCACAAACGGTATTTCCTCGGTGCGCGGCGCATTCGGTTGCCAGTTCGCCAGTTGGCGGATATGCGCCTCGGAAATTTTCTTGTCGTCGTAATTGCGCAGCACAGCTTCCAGCACGATGCGGATGGAAACTGGCAAGCGGGAAATCTTGCCGAGTCCGGCGGCTTCCAGCGCGGGCAGCGAATACAACATGCCTTGCTTGCCGCTGGCTAATTTGAAAGGCTGGTAAGTGTTGAACAGATTGTGTGTCATGGCGAGTGGCCTCGAACAAAACTGCGTGTAAATTAAAGCAAGGTAGTGTAAGGCGATGAGCTGCAATTGTAACGCGGTATGGGGTTCGGCGATCAGACTACCAGTTATTCGGGGGAGTTGCAGGAGATTGAAAACCAACCCTTTGATTCTGTGCTGGGCGGTACTGGGGCTGCCAGGGTGGCGCTGCCTCAATTTCAAACGCGGATTGTGGGATTAATCATGCTGGGGCAGCGCTGCTACTTGGCATGTATAATTGGCACTCAGCCATTTTATAGCCCGCCATTCCCCATACAAAATTTCGCACAAATATGGCCTGCGCGGGAATGGTTATGGTAATAGACCTCATAATATTTCCAGAAAGAACAGTCATGAAAAAAAGTATCATAAACCTCGCTTTGTTGGCGGCTCTATCGGCGATGGCCAGTACGCAAGCAAGCGAATTTGACGGCAGTTTTATCGGCGCCAGAGTCGGCTTGAACCGCTCAGATATTTCCGGCGGCCCGTTTGCGGCTGGCGGGAAAGACGCAACGACGTTCGGCATAGACGGCGGTCGCAACTGGGATATGCAGCGTTTCCTGCTGGGAGTTGATATCTTTTTGGATTCAAACAACAAGGCCGATCATGGCACGGTTGTGGCGCCTTTTACCACCAATTATGGCAGCGATGCCTACGGTGTGGATTTGAAGCTGGGATTGCCTCATGGTAGATGGCTGCCATATGCCCGGCTGGGTTATGCGCATACCAAAGGCACGGACGGCTCCTCAGCAATCAGCGGCGACGATTTGCACGGCGGCGTGGGCGTCGAATACAAATACACGCCGAAATGGGGCGTGAATGCCGAATGGTCCAGCAGCTCCGCCAAGACCGATGGCTCAAAACTGAACAACGATAATCTTACCGTCGGCATCCGATACTACTTTGGCGCGCCCAAGGCAGCTCCCGTTTCTGCGCCGCAGCCCGTGGCCGTGAAGGAAGCACCCAAGCCTGAACCAGTGGCTGCTCCGGCACCTGCACCGCAACCCACGGAAAGCTGGAAAACCATCTTGACCGAGAAGCCGGTTCGCCTTGAGGGGGCGAACTTCGCCACCAATTCCGCCAAGTTGCTGAAGACGGCGGACGTGAAGCTGAACGAGGTGGTGAATGCCGCCCAGCAGTATGCGGAAGTGAAACTGGAAGTGAGCGGCCATACCGATGATCGCGGCAAGCGAGAACACAACCAGAAGCTGTCGGAAAATCGCGCCACCGCCGTGAAGGCATGGCTGGTGAAACATGGCGTGGCGGCAGACCGCATTAGCACGGCCGGTTACGCCGACACCCAACCGATCGCCGACAACAAGACCGAGACAGGTCGCGCCGCCAACCGCCGCGTTGAAGTGCGTTATGCAATCAAGGAAGAAAAGAAAGTTCGCGTGACCGAATAAGGTACACGGTGTATCAGAAAGACGGGCAGTAGCCCGCTTTTTTTGTTGGGCGCGCCAGGCATGTCACGTTGCGCGAAAGCGCAACCTGATTGGTTGTGGTGGTCAGCCGAGCGACTTGGATGTGAGAGAGCTTCGCGATCGAGTTCCATGCAGCATCGTTCGGCTCGTGTATGAAATGCTCAGATTCGATGACCATGGAAGATTGGACCGCAACGCTCTCGTGCGCCAGAATGCCTCGCTTGCCAATCCACATTTGAAGAAGTTAAATGTGAGCGCCTGTAGTGTCGCTGCTACAACAACGTGGCCGAGCGGAGGCCAGTGAAAACGCTGCGGCGCTTTTCGATCAATATTAGCACCGGTGCGCACATGAGAAAAAAGCCGGTATCTCCATGCTGGACAAATTGCCCACCAGTGAGGGTTGGTTGGCGTATCGTCTGGTCATGGACTTGAATATCCGCGCGTGGCGGCCTTTGTCGTGCAGTGTACGAAGATCGGGCACGCCTGAAGCGGTTGGACGAAAGCTTCTTCGCTTTTGATATGAATCGCCGTGATGATCTGTATGCTCGTGCAAAATAATCAAAACTCCCGGCCAGTTGCTGCGAGCTTCCGCTATTGGGGAGCGTAATAACAAGATCGTCTGGCAGTACATGCCAATTCCGGATGTTCGAGAATGATCTCAATAGTAGCCCAATCTATTGCAGGTATCGCCAGTGGCAACCATTTCAAAACTCTGGGAGAATAACTGTCGGCACAAGGAGTCACGTAATGGATAGCGTCGATCTTTATGTACTCAAAACCCTGCGGGAGTGGCAAGCGGGGGATATTCCGCTGTGGTTGGTGACGGTGGTGGAAACCTTCGGCTCCAGCCCGCGTCCGCCGGGTGCCATACTCGCGCTGCGCGCTGATGGGCTGGCGGTTGGCTCGGTGTCGGGTGGCTGCATCGAGGATGACTTGGTATTGCGTGCGCAGCGCGGCCAATTGCCGATCGATCGTTGCGAAGTACTGACCTACGGTGTCACGCGCGAAGAAGCCAAGCGTTTCAGGTTGCCGTGCGGCGGAGTCATACGCTTGGTCATAGAGCCGGTACGAAACAAGGCTTGGGTGGAGCAAGTCCTGCAACTGGTTCAGGCACATCGGCTGGTCAGGCGCACGTTGCACTTCGATACATTGCAGGTGGTGCTGGCCGACGCCAGCCGCACCGATAGCTTCGCGTTTGACGGTGCAACTCTGACCACGGTGCACGGCCCGCGCTGGCGGATGCTGATCATCGGCGTCGGCCAGACTTCTGCTTATCTCGCACGCATGGCACAGGCGCTTGATTACCAGGTGTACGTCTGCGATCCGCGCGCAGATATGCGCCAGACCTGGGACGTGCCGGACACTACCCTGATGAGCGAGATGCCCGACGACGCGGTGCCGGCACTGCAAGTCGATGGCTCAACCGTCATCATCGCGCTGACACATGATCCCAAGCTGGATGATATGGCTCTGCTGGAGGCGCTGAAATCTCCCGCGTTCTATGTCGGTGCGCTTGGCTCACTGGCCAACAATACCAAGCGCCGCGAGCGGCTGGCATTGTTCGACCTCACCGATCAGGAAATCGCCCGGTTGCACGGGCCGGTAGGCTTGAACATCGGCAGCCGTACACCACCGGAGATCGCAGTGTCCATCCTCGCGCATTTGATTTCTGTTCGAAACCAGCCTGCTGCAGCAGCCAGTCCTATTCAATCCGTCAATCAGGCTCAACCCATCAAACAGGAGGTGTGCTCATGATCACTTTATTTATCAACGGCAAAATGACCAAGGTCGATGCCGACCCTAATACGCCCTTGCTATGGGTACTGCGCGACCACCTGCAACTGACAGGCACCAAATATGGCTGTGGCATCGCGCAGTGCGGCGCCTGCACGGTGCACCTGGATGGCCGCGCTGTCCGTTCCTGCGTTACGCCGGTGTCCACGGCAAGCGGCAAGCAAGTCACCACCATCGAAGGTCTTGCCGAAACCACGCTTGGGAAAACGGTGCAGGCGGCCTGGCAGGAAGTGGACGTGCCGCAGTGCGGATACTGCCAGTCCGGCCAGATCATGGCGGCCACCGCGTTGCTCAAGGAGAATCCACACCCCAGCGAATCGCAGATCTCCGCCGCGATGGATGGCATCCTGTGCCGTTGCGGCACCTACAACCGCATCCGCTCGGCGATCCAGATGGCGGCGGAACAAAGCGGAGGTGCCAAATGAAAACCCAAATGAAAAACATGACCGCGCAAAATCCTTTGCGCCGCAAGTTCCTGAAGGATTCAACCGCATTGATGGGCGGACTGGTGATCGGCTTTTACCTGCCGGTCAAGGGCGGCCGCGCTTATGCCGCCGATGCGCCGCCCAAGCCGGCCCAGCCAGCCAAACAAATATTCCCGCCCAACGCTTTCATCCGCATCGCGACTGACGACAGCATCGCCATCGTCGTCAACAAATCCGAGATGGGGCAGGGTGTCTACACCTCGCTGCCGATGCTGATCGCGGAGGAACTGGAAGCCGACTGGAGCCGCATCAGCGTCGAGTCCGCACCGGTGGCCGCAGTTTATAACCACACGGCTTTCGGCATGCAAATGACCGGGGGCAGTTCCAGCATTCCGTCGTCATGGGAGCAACTGCGGCGCGTCGGCGCCAGTGGCAGGATCATGCTGATCCGCGCGGCTGCCCAGCAATGGGGCGTGCCTGAAAATGAATGCCATGCCGAGAACAGCCAGGTGATCCATGCCGGTAGTGGAAAAAAACTAAGTTACGGCAAACTGGCCGATGCCGCGGCAAAACTGCCGCTGCCGGATAACGTCAAGCTCAAGTCGCCCAAGGATTTCAAAATCATCGGCAAGGCAACCAAACGTCTCGATACGCCGGCCAAGATCAACGGCACTGCGCAGTTCGGCCTAGACGTTTATCTGCCCGGCATGCTGACGGTGTTGATCGCGCGCAGCCCGGTGTTTGGCGGCATGGTGAAGCGCTTCGACGCGACGGAGGCGCGCAAAGTCCCAGGTGTGCAGGGTGTGTATCAGGTGCCTACCGGTATTGCGGTTGCTGCATCCGGATTCTGGCCCGCCAAGACTGCGCGCGACCTGCTGGAAATCGAATGGGATGAAGGGCCGGGTGCGGCACTTTCCACGGCTAAGATGCGCGCGGAATTTCTCGCGCTGGCAAAACAACCGGGTGACGTGGCGCACAAGGATGGCGATACCGTGCAGGGTTTCAAAAAGGCACACAAGTCCGTCAGTGCCGAGTATGAAATACCTTATCTGGCACACGCCGCAATGGAGCCACTCAACGTGGTGGTAGACCTCAAGCCCGACCACTGCAGCATCTGGACCGGCACCCAGATGCAGACCATGGATCATGCGATGGCAGCAAAGACCGCCGGACTCAAGCCGGAACAGGTGGAAATTCATACGACTTTCCTCGGCGGAGGTTTTGGCCGGCGCGCCAATCCGCGATCCGACTTCGTCATCGAGGCGGTGCAGGTGGCGATGGCGGTGGCCCTGCCGGTCAAGGTGGTGTGGACGCGCGAGGATGACATGCGCGGTGGCAATTACCGGCCGATGTGGGCCGACCACATCGAGGCGGGCATCGCAAAAGACGGTAAACCGCTTGCCTGGAAACACACCCTCGTTGGTCAGTCCATCATTGCCGATACCGCGTTCGCGGGCTTCCTGATTCAGAACGGCGTCGATGTCACTTCGGTGGAGGGCGCGGCGACACTGCCTTATGTGATTCCCAATTTGCAGGTCGAATTGCACAGTCCGAAGAATGAAGTGCCGGTGCAGTGGTGGCGCTCGGTGGGCCATTCGCATACGGCGTTCGTGGTCGAAACCATGATCGACGAACTGGCGCATCTCGCCGGCAAGGACCCGGTCGCCTACCGGCTGGCCATCCTGCCTGCCGATTCGCGTTACCGGGGCGTGCTGAAACTGGCCGCGGATAAAGCCGGATGGGGCAAAGAGAAATTGGCTGCAGGTCATGCTAACGGTGTGGCGGTGCACAAGTCGTTCGACAGCTACGTGGCAGAGATCGCCGAAGTGTCGCTGGAAAACGGCAAGGTCCGCGTGCATCGCGTGGTCGCTGCGGTGGATTGCGGCATGGTCATCAACCCGGATGGCGTGCGCCAGCAGATCGAAGGCGGCATCGTCTACGGACTTTCCGCCGCCTTGCATGGCGCGATCACGCTGGAGAAAGGCCGCGTGGCGCAATCCAATTTCCACGACTACGCGCCGCTGCGTTTTTCCGAAATGCCGCAGGTCGAGGTGCATATCGTGGCAAGCAGTGAAGCGCCCACCGGCATCGGCGAACCTGGCACGCCGCCGATCGCGCCAGCGGTTGCCAACGCGGTGTTCACGCTGACCGGCAAGCGCTTGCGCCGCATGCCGTTCGACCAGGAAAACTTTGCCTGATCCTGGGCATGATCCGGGTGAAATCGCCGCCATCGTGCTGGCAGCGGGAGCATCGCGCCGCTTCGGTTCGGACAAGTTGCTGCATCCGGTGACGCTGCGTGGCGTGACATTGCCACTCGCCGCACACAGTCTCCTGCCCTGGTTGGAGACGTTCGGGCATGCCACAGTAGTAGTCAGGCCGGGGGCGGAAACATTTTGCAGTGCGATCGAAACTGCGCTGGGCGCGATCAAGACAACGCCGATACGCTGGATCGTATGTGCGGATGCCGCACAGGGTATGGCTGCCAGCCTCGCCTGCGGCGTGCGCGCAAACCGTGACGCCGCCGGGTGGCTGATCGGGCTGGCCGATATGCCCGCTGTACCAATGGCAGCAATTGCGGGCGTGCGCAATGCGCTGTTAGCCGGAGCATCCTTGGCTGCTCCCTCCTGCAATGGCAGGCGCGGCCATCCGGTCGGATTTGCCTCTAATTACCACGATGAGTTGCTGGCACTACAGGGGGATACTGGTGCTCGACGTTTGCTGGAGCGCGATATATCCAAAGTCGTGGAGGTCAAGATCGACGATACCGGAATTTTTGCTGACATCGATTTCCCAAGCGATCTGCAATATGTGAAAAATTCTTGACAAAAACCAATGATAAAGCTGCAATTGCGCAGAATGAACCAGGTTATGACAGACTCAGGAAGGCTTGTTGGGTGAACCACTCAAAGGGACCATTAAACCGTGAGCCGCTCAAGGCGGCTACAGCCCAACTCTTCCTCTTGGTTTCTGTGCTTCCTTGTGCTTCGCCAAACATAGCCAGTCTTGCCCGCCAAGTCTTCAGCCAAACCTTATTTTCTCCCCGTAGCCGGTCATTTCCAGATACCCACGCCCGATATCGCGACCGCCTTCCGCAACGCGCACCGCTCCTTCCCAATACACTGCACCCGTCGAGCGACGGCTATCGAGTTCCTGGTCGTCGATCAGGGGCTGTAGATGGAAGCGCCGCAGGCCAATGCGGATGCGCCATTCGACCGGGTAGCTGATGCCGGTACGGGCTGAGCGCCAGTGGCGCAGGGCTTCGAAAGTGACGTCATCCGGCGCTAGCACCTGCGCATTGCCCCCCGCCTGGCAAAAGGTGGCGGCGGACCAGATCGGCTGCCCGTTCGTGCTGCGCAGGCGAAAGGCCATCACGGCGCTGCCATCGTCAAGATTAACACTTACCCAGTCCCAGCCTTGCGCATCCTCGGGCAGGAGTTCGCTCGACCATTCGTGATCCAGCCAGGCTAGTCCAGTCACCGCCTGCGTGCGGCGGTCGAGAGTCACCGTGCCGCTCACCTTGAGTTGCGGGCGGCTGTAGTAGTAGCTGGCGTGGCGCTGATCCGGGGCCTTGACGCTGAATCCGGCGACGCCATTGAGCAGCGGCGGGCCGTCCGGAACGAGCGACAGCGCGTAGGCGAAATCCCCGGCACGGACTTCCGCCTGATAGCGGTCGCCGCTTTGCTCCAAACGCCAGTCGCCGACCCACACGCCCGCCCGTCCGGTTGTGAAACCGGCGCGACCGAAGCCGACACGGGCGGAGCGTTGGTCGTGACGCAGGCGGCCAAGGCGGGGGTCGGCGATGGCCGCGTGCGCGAGGATCAGTTGGCGCGGCGCAAAGGTGCTTGGATTGGACTCACCGATGCCGGTGCGCAGGCGGAAGAAGGTGGCCTGAAAACCGAGCGGGCTGCCGTCCGACAAAGCCAGCCAACCGGTGGCATACCACCACTCGATGCGAAAATCCGGATGTGCGCCGTGATCAAAGGGGAAGGCCAGCTTATGGTCGGGGCGCACTTGGGCAAAATCAACCGCCACAACTGCTTGCGCCTTCCCGGGCCGAAAAGCCTGCAGGCTCACCAGCGCGAGGAGAAAAGTACGCCTATTCATCACCAGTCCTCCCGCACCGCGAGCACCGCGTCCTGGCGCATGGCCTGCCGCCCGGCAAACACCGCCGCCAGTGACGCAATAGCGACCAGAGCGATAGCGAACAAGGCCAGCGATCTCCATGGAATGTGCAGGTCCATGCTCCAGTGGAAGCTCTGCCAGTTGACCACCTCAATCAGCACCAGCCCGATGGCTCCGCCCGCCAGCATTCCGCCGAGCACTCCGATGCCAGTCGTCAGCGCCCCTTCTTCGGCGAGCATCCAGCCGATCTGGCGGCGGCTCATGCCGAGATGGCGGAGCATGCCGAACTCCCGCCGCCGTGCCGCCGCCAGCGCCGCGAAGCTGGCCGCCACACCGGCTATGCCGAAGAATACGGCAACAGCTTCCAGCAGATAAGTGACGGCAAAACTGCGGTCAAAGATGCGCAGACTCATGGCGCGGATTTGTCCGGGGTAGTTTATTTCCAGCATCCCCGGAGCTGCCGTGGCGGCGAGAGCATCGGCCACTTGCCTGGGCGCTGCTGTGGCGGAGAGATAAATGGCGGCATCATTGGCGAGGCGATCTCCGGTCAGCTTGCGGTAGTCGGCCAGGTTGATCGACAACGCGCCGCTCTGGCGCACGTAGTCGCGCCAGACTCCCGCCACACGCAGGCGCACCGTTCGCCCGGCGAGAGGCAACGCAACGACTTGGCCGGGCTGCCAGCCATAGATATCCTGCATGGCTTCGGAAATCCAGATCGCCGCCTCGCTGCCCCCGCTGCCCCCGTTGCCCATGCGTTGCGCGGCGCCAATCAGCGGCAGCTCATGCCCATCCTCCGAAATCGGTCGCGCGGTCACGGCCACTGGCGGTTGCCCGGCGGCGAGACGCAAGCTGTCGAAGCGGATGAAGCCGACGCGACTGACGCCGGGTACGGCGGCAATCTTCGCTTGCAGTATCTCATCCAGATGGCCGCTGGTCTGCGCCCTGCCAGCCCGCAGATAGAGGTCGGCGGGCAGTACCTGGTTTAGCCACTGATCCAGCGAATCGCGGAAGGAAGCGACCATGATCACCATCGCAGCAGCCAGCGCAACACTGGTCAGCACCCCGGCTGCCGCCACTACGGTGTGCCCAGGTGCTGCACTCAATCTGGCCGCTGCGAGGCGGGCCGACACCGGGCCATGTTTGGGCAGCAGCCAGGCCATGCAGGAGGCCGCCAACGGCAACAACATGATGCTCCCGACCAGCAGGCAGGCGATGGCCAGATAGCCGCCCAGCGGCAGGCCGTTCACGGGTGGGATCAAGCACGCGGCAAGGCTCGCCAGCAACAGCATCAACCCCAGCCAGGGATGCCCGCGTCCGCCAAGCAGCACCGCTTCATTACCGGCCTTCAAGGCTTGGGCCGGTGACACCGTGGCGGCTTCCCGCGCGGGCAACCATGCGCCCGCGATGCCGGCCAACATGCCCAACGCCACGTAAAGGGCGGCCGCCATGGGCTGAAATTGCAACTGCGGCTGCAGCCCGGAAAAATAACCTGCACCCAGATCGCCGCCGAGAGTGTTCAGCGTCCCCCAAGCCAGGGCATAGCCGACGACCACGCCGACAATGCCCCCCGCCAGCCCCAGCGCTGCGCCCTCCGCCAAAAGCCAGGCGAACAAGCTGTAACGACTAAGCCCGATCGCTCGCAGAAAGGCGAACTCGCTGCGTCGCCGCACCACCGACAGGGCTTGAGCCGAGAACACGAGAAACCCGCCGGTCATGAGCGCCATCGCCGCCAGCATGGACAGGTTCACGCGGTAGGCGCGGGACAAATGTGCGGCCTGATTTTCTGTCGCCTGCGGTGGCTCAACCAGCACTCCGGCGGGCAGGATGGCCTGCAAGCTGGTGCGCGCCGCTTCGGGTGAAACGCCTTCGGTGAGGCGCAGGTCAATGCGTGTCAGCCGCCCGATTTTGCCGAAGTGAGATTGCACGGCGGCGATGTCGAGCACCGCAAGACGGCGGTTTTCCTCGACACCGGGCAAGTTGCCAGCGATCCGCAAATTCAGGGTATTGCTGCCCGCTTGCAAACGGAGGTTGTCGCCGGACTTCACGCCGAGAGCTTCTTGCGCCGCCGCGCTGAGAAATAGGGCGTCGTCTGACAGGCTGGCAAAACGATCCGTTGCTGCGGTGGCTCTGGGCAACAGGGCCGGTGTCACGCGGCTCAGCGCCAACACATCGACACCCAGGAGTTTCAGTGTTTCATCACGCCCCGCAAGTTTTGCCTCAACCTCCACCACGGGGCTTGCGTCCATCACCTCGGGGCGAGCGGCGAGCAGTGCATACAGATTTTCATCAAACCCGCTGCGCGGCCCTGCCACCTGCAAATCGGCCTCGCCGGCCATGGCGCGCATGCCACGGCCAAACTCGGATAGCGCCGCCTCGTGCACCGCATGCACCGCCATGCCGAGTGCGACACCGAGGACAATGGCGGCGAAGGAAAAAAAGGTCGCCACCCGCCGCCGCGCGAGGGAGCCGAGAAACACTGGCGCCAGCCTCACTCGTACAACCCTTCGGCGGTGAGGTGCAGGATACGGTCCGCCGTCGCTGCCGCTGCCTGCGAATGGGTCACCAGGATGCCGATGGCGCCCGCCTTGCGGATGCGCTCGGCGAGTAGCGCCAGCACCTTCGCGCCGTTGGCCGGATCGAGGTTGCCGGTGGGTTCGTCGGCCAGCACCAGGCGCGGGCCATGCACCAGCGCGCGGGCAATCGCCACCCGTTGCAGCTCGCCACCGGAAAGCTCGCGCGGCCAGCTCGCAGCGCGCTTGCCAAGACCCACCGCGTCGAGCAGCAACTGCGTCGGCGTGTCGGCGGCAGCGCCATCCATGCCTTGCAACCACATGGGGAGTGCCACGTTCTGGTGCACGGTGAGATGGGGCAGCACGTGGAAAGCCTGGAACACGAAGCCCAGCTTGTCCCGGCGCAGGCGGGTGAGCGCGTCCTCGTCCAGCCCGGCGTAGTCGCAGCCGTCCAGTGCCAGCCGCCCGCTATCGGGCCGATCCAGCCCGGCGATGAGGTTGAGCAGGGTGGACTTGCCGATGCCGGATTCGCCAACAATGGCGACGTATTCGCCCGCTTGCAGGCGCAAAGACACATCACGCAGCACGCTGCGTCCATTGAACTGGCGGGAGATGTTTTCGAGTTCGAGCATAAAAATTAAGAGCTGCCTGCCTCCGTCCGGTTCCACTGAGTGCGCAGGATGGATTCTGCGCGCCGATGCCTGTTACCTATCTGGACTCGGAAGATTATTACACTGAGCCTGTCAGTGGAGTGAGTGATTTTCGCCGATAGCTGCGAGGTGCTTTCGACGGCAGGCCGGACATGTTAAGGTTTGCACGACGCCTGCCCGTTGAAGACTGCTGCATCTTGTTTGTCAAAACCACCTTTACATTCGCTATTGCAGAGTCAGCAGTAAAATATTTTCCTGCAACCGGCTCAGGCCGCGCTCTTGAAAGCGCGGGTTTTGCACCAACACGTCCAGTTGCGCCAGCAGGCGTATCTCTGCGTGTTCGCGGTAGAGTGCCGCAACTTCGTTTACAGAAACCGCAAACGGCGGGCCCGGCATTTCCGGCTGTGGATAGTCGAAAGTAATGAGCAGGATTTGCGTTGCGGGTGGCAGGATATTCACTAGGTGGTTTGCATAACGCTCGCGCATTTCCGGCTGTAGTGCGACCAGTGATGCGCGGTCGTACACCGCGCTCACTTTCGCTAGGTCGTCTTTGCACAACTCGAAAAAATCGCCGCACAGAATGCTGATGCCATTCGCTTCGCAACGATCAAATTTTTTGCTGGTAACGTGATGCGGGCTGTAGCCGTTTTCCTTGAAGAATGACTGCACTGCGATGGCACTCAATTCCACGCCCAACACTGAATGCCCCTGCTTGCGTAGCCATAGCATGTCGAGGCTTTTACCGCACAGCGGCACGAACACCCCGCTGCCGTGGGCAAGATGTAATTCCTGCCAGTATTGTCGCAAATATGGATTGATTTCGTTCTGGTGAAAACCGATTTCTTCTCGCTCCCAACGCTCCAGCCAAAAATCTTTTTTCATTTTTATACCCCAGCCAGCATTATTCAATAATTGACGAATGAACAGAGCATCTCACTATAGAAATTTACCCGCAAACTCAGTACTCAGCTACGATAAAGACTGTATTTTGACCTTTCTGTGCTCATGACTGGAACTATGCGGTCTTGCCAACTCGGAAGAAAACTTAGTCATGTTATTTATGCGCGACGCCTTAGCACCGTCGTCGTGTTTGCCGATAGCCATTGTTCGCCAAGGATGCTTTGCAGCGGGTTTATGTCCCGTGTTGTGCCGAGCCATGGCTTGATCCATTCGCGTCTGACCGCCTTGCCGTCGGCCACTTTATGAATGGCGGACGGGTTTACCCATCACGCCATACTTCAATTTGCGCTTTTTCCAGAGCAGTTCATGGCCCCGTCAACGCGCTCACGCACCGTGACTTTCGCGCCCCGCAACAAGTTAGCGCTTTATTTCATGCATCATTGCAGCACGAAGTATCGCGTTGATGCGGGTCTGATAGCCCTTACCTTGCGATTTCAGCCACACCAATACATCTGAATCTACACGGACTGTAGTTGAAGTCTTGGTAGGCTTATAAAACGGATTAGACGTGGCTTGCTTCCAGAACTCAGATGACAGTGGTGGAATATCACTGTAATCAATTTTGTTATCTGGCAATTCAGACAGCGCCTTGATGTCAGCCTCTTGTGTCTTGGTCAATGACACTGGTTTTGTTGCGTCGAGTAAATATTTAACGGGTTTCTTCATAATGTTTTCGCTCCTTTTTATCTGCCTTTCGCGCTGAAATGATGCGGATAATTTCGACATCCTCTTCATGACGCACAATGTGCGCTACCAATAACAGCAAACAACTGCCCACCATGCCCAGTGTCTGCCATCGCTGATCGCCGCCTTCGTTGCGATCTTGATAAGCGAGAGCCAGCGGATCCAGAAAAACAAGAGTGGCAATTTCAAAACTGACACGATGTTTTTTCAGGTTTGCTTGCGCCTTGGCTTCATCCCACTCAAAACTGATATTCATAGGCCGAACGTTACTACAATTATGTTAATACATCAACTAAAAACAAAACCAGAAGATATTCAATGAGAAAATTAATCTGTCTTGTAAAGACTGTTGATCTTTCCCTCGATGAGCAGCAGGCTGTAGTTGAGGTTGAACTTTACCCTTGGGCGATCAGCATGACAGAGGCGACAACTACCTTGACGCGCGCCGACAGTTAGCGGTGGATGGTTTAGCCCCTTTCACTATCAAAGGATTGGATTGATGAAAATTGCTGAAGTTAAACCTTTGCCCAATGGCGTGTTATCTATTGTTGCCGATGATGGGCGTGAGGGGCTTTTTGATGTTCGACCATATTTGCAATATGCAGCCTTTCAAGCATTGCAAGATGGTGTTGAGTTTTCGAAAGTAGTGAATGGTGGCTATTTTATCGAGTGGGCATGCGGCGCTGATTTATCTGCGGATAGCCTCGGCAAGACTCGGATACCTGAACCTTCCGCGATTGTCTCAACTCCGGTTATTTCGCCGATGACTTCAAACATGTGGCTAATTTACGCGCCAAGATCATGAGATGCAGCAGTAGCTGCTCTATACGCCGCCATTCTTTCAACTTCGCGCTCTATCTATAACTTCGCGAGCCCAAGGGGGCGGGTTCGAATTAAATTCGTGTAGAAGCAAATCGAAACATCAGGGGAAGCTCCGGCTTTGATCTACAAAGCCAATCGGTTAAGCTGGCAAACAATTTTGCATAGCCAATCTTGCCTGAAAGGGGCCACCATCATGAAAACCAAGCGCAATACGACCAAGCCCATCAAGGAACACAAACTCTCCCGAACCCATGCTCCGGCTGATGTTTCGCCGGTCGATTGGCAGCGCGCTCTGCGTCGCCAGTTCGGGCGCGAGCAGTCGTTCGGTCTGGAATGTCTTGGAACCGAGCCATTCTTTTCGGATTTCCGTGTCGCTAATCCGCAATCGAAAAGCAGCTATCGCGTGGCGATTCGCGGGCTGCATCCGGGAGATAATTTTTGCGAGTGTCCGGACTATGCGACCAACGAACTGGGCACATGCAAGCACATCGAATTCACTCTGGCACAGTTGGAAAAGAAACGCGGTGCGAAGGCGGCGTTTGCGCGCGGTTATCGGCCATCATTTTCTGTACTCTATTTGCGCAATGATGGTGGGCGAGCTATCCATTTCCGCGCCGGGACGGATTGCCCATCGGCAGTAAGCAAGGCTGCTGCGCTGCTGTTCGACGAGTCACGCGGCTGGGTGTTGCGCGAGAGCCGCTTCGGCGAGTTGGAGCGCTTCGTCGCGGCGGTGGCGAAGAGCGGCCACGAGTTGCGCGCTTATGACGATGCGCTCGACTTTGTCGCCGGGCAGCGCGATGCGGAACGTCGGGCCGTTGCACTGGATGATATTTTCCCGCGCGGCGCGAAAGACCCGTTATTGAAGCAGATGCTGAAAGCGCCGCTCTATGCCTATCAGGCCGAGGGCGCGCTGTTCGCGGTGCGTGCCGGGCGTGCGTTGATCGGCGACGAGATGGGGTTGGGCAAGACCATCCAGGCCATCGCGGCAACAGAGATTCTGGCGCGGCACTTCGGCGTATCCAAGCTGCTGGTGATTTGCCCGACCTCGCTCAAGTATCAATGGCAGAGCGAGATCGCGCGCTTTGCCGGGCGCGAGTCGCGGGTGTTGTCCGGCGGCAGGACGCAGCGCCAGAAGGACTTCGCCTTAGACGATTTCTGCAAGATCACCAACTACGAGAAGCTCAAATCCGATCTGGATATGATCGCGGATTGGGGGCCGGAACTGGTGATCGTTGACGAGGCGCAGCGGGTGAAGAACTGGAACACCATCGCGGCGAAGGCGCTCAAGCGCATCGACAGTCCCTATGCCATCGTGCTGACCGGAACACCGTTGGAGAACAAGCTGGAGGAGCTGATTTCCATCGTCCAGTTCGTTGACCAGCATCGCCTCGGGCCGACCTGGAAGTTGCTGCATGAGCATCAGGTCAAGGACGAAGCGGGGCGCGTGACCGGCTATACCGGGTTGGAAAAAGTCGGCGAGACGCTCGCGCCTGTCATGATCCGCCGACGCAAATCCGAGGTGCTGCAACAGTTGCCGGAACGCACCGACCAGATCCTGCTGCTGCCGATGACTGAGATGCAGATGATCCACCACGAAGAAAACGCCCAAGTCGTGACGCGCATCGTGCAGCGCTGGCGCAAGACAAAATACCTGTCGGATACCGATCAGCGGCGGCTCACCTGTGCCTTGCAGAACATGCGCATGTCGTGCAACAGCACATATCTGCTCGACCAGGAAACCGATCACGGCGTCAAGGCCGACGAACTGGCGGCGCTGCTAGACGGACTGTTTGTGCAGCCGGAAACCAAGGCGGTGGTGTTCAGCCAGTGGACGCGGACGCACGAAATTGTCATCCGCAGGCTGGAGGCGCGTGGCATCGGCTACGTCAGTTTTCACGGCGGCGTGCCTTCCGAAAAACGTCCCGCGTTGATCGCACGTTTCCGCGATGACCCGGCCTGCCGCGTGTTCCTCTCGACCGATGCCGGCAGCACCGGACTCAACCTGCAAAACGCTTCCACGCTGGTGAACATGGACTTGCCGTGGAACCCGGCTATCCTCGAACAGCGCATCGCGCGCATCCACCGCATGGGGCAGAAGCGCCCTGTGCAGATCGTCAATTTCGTATCCAAAGGCACCATCGAGGAAGGTATGCTTTCGGTGCTGGCGTTCAAGCGTTCGCTGTCGGCGGGTATTCTCGACGGCGGCACGGGCGAGATTTCGCTCGGCGGCTCGCGCCTCAACCGCTTCATGAAAGATGTGGAAAACGTCACCGGTCGCATGGGTGAAGGCGAGGCCGTCAGCCCGGCGGAAGAGGCGGGCAATGTGGCCGCCGCATCCGGGGCGGAACCAACGGAGGCGATGGCTGCCGAGGATAAGGCCGATTCTGGCGTGAAGGCCCAGAAAACCGATGGCACCGCGCCAGATCAGATTAGCGCCGATCCTTGGGGCGCACTGTTGCAGTTCGGCGCGCAGTTAGTCACCGCGCTGAGGGCAACCGATAATGGAGAAGCGACACCCCTTCCATGGATCGAGCGCGACCCGGCCACCGGAGCGCGCAACCTCAAGTTGCCGCTGCCACCACCGGAAACGGCTAAACGACTTGCCGATGCTCTATCGGTGCTTGCAGATGCCTTGCGGGGAAAGAACAAATGTTAGCAAGCGAACCAAACTGCGTTGCCATGCACTGACCGGCCATGCCGGGCAGAAAATCGGTGATGCTTCTGATATCGCCAATCTGATGAGCGCTACTTTGCTACAATCACCAACCGTGTTTCTGCCAGATACACCTCCGGGCTGATGGTTTGCCATGGCCGCTCAACCAGATTGTTAAAGGATCAATTGCCAATGAAAAAGAAAAATAACTTGCGCGCGCAAGACCCCTTCCTGGAACGTGAACGCGAGCAATACGAGCATCCGCTGCCGAGCCGCGAATTCATCTTGCAGGTACTTGCCGAACAAGGCGCTCCGGTAAGCGATGAAGAGTTGTTGCAGTTATTGCATATCGAGGCGCATGAAGAAGAATTATTTGCACGCCGTCTGCGCGCGATGGAACGCGACGGGCAGATCTTGCGCAATCGCAAACGCGCCATTTGCGTGGCGGACAAGCTTGATCTGGTCAAGGGCAAGGTGCAGGGGCATTCGGACGGTTTCGGCTTTCTGATCCCGGAGGATGGCAGCGCCGACATGTTCCTCAGCGAGAAGGAAATGCACAAGGTGCTGCACGGCGATGTGGTGATGGTGCGGCAGGGCGGCGTGGACCGGCGCGGACGCCCGGAGGGCAAGATCGTCGAGGTGCTGGAGCGCGCCAATAATCGCGTGGTCGGTCGCTTGTTCGAAGAGCATGGCATCCAGTTTGTGGTGGCGGAAAACCGCCGCATCACCCAGGATATCCTGGTTGCTCCCGGCGAATCCGGCATAGCCAAAGCCGGCCAAGTGGTCATGCTGGAAATTCTGCAACAACCCAGCAAACATGCGCAGCCGATCGGACGTATTGTCGAGGTGCTGGGCAATTATGCCGACCCCGGTATGGAAATCGAAATCGCGTTGCGCAAGCATGATCTGCCGCATGAGTTTCCCACGGATGCCGAAAAACAGGCCCGGCAAATTTCTCCAGTGGTTACCGCCTCAGATTGGGCGGGGCGTGAAGATATCCGCAACCTGCCGCTGGTCACCATTGACGGGGAGACCGCGCGCGATTTCGACGATGCGGTGTATTGCGCGCCGGAAAAAGGCGGCTACCGGGTGGTGGTGGCGATTGCCGATGTCAGCCACTATGTGCAGACGGGCGACGCGCTGGATCACGAGGCGATTTTGCGCGGCAATTCGGTGTATTTCCCGCGCCGCGTAATCCCGATGCTGCCGGAAGAATTATCCAATGGCTTGTGTTCGCTAAATCCGCAGGTGGATCGGCTGTGCATGGTATGCGACATGCATGTCGGCAGCGGCGGCGAAATTGGAAAGTATCGCTTCTATCCATCGGTGATGCATTCACAGGCGCGGCTGACCTACACGCAGGTAGCAAAAATGCTGGCCGAGCCGGATGGTGAGCTGGCAAAGAGCAATGCTTCCATCGTGCCGCATCTGCAACATCTGCATGAATTGTTCCAGAAGTTGTTGAAGGCGCGCGCGAAGCGCGGCGCGATTGATTTTGAGACGGTCGAGACGCAGATGATCTTCACCGATCAGGGCAAGATCGAGCGCATCGTGCCTGTGGTGCGCAATGACGCGCATAAGCTGATTGAAGAGTGCATGTTGGCTGCCAACGTATGTGCGGCTGGCTACCTGCATGAGCACGGGCACACCGTGTTGTATCGCATCCACCAAGGGCCGACACCGGAAAAGCTGGAAGGATTGCGCGAATTCATGAAGGAATTCGGTTTGCAACTCACCGGTGAAGATGACCCGCAGGCAGCCGATTATTCCAAGCTGCTCAAGCGCATCAAAGGCCGTCCCGATGCGGGATTACTGCAAATGGTGATGCTGCGTTCATTGCGTCAGGCCAAGTATGAGCCGGTGAACATCGGACACTTTGGCTTGGGCTATGAGGCCTATACACACTTCACTTCTCCGATACGCCGCTATCCGGATCTGCTGGTGCATCGCGCCATCAAGGCGGTATTGCACGGCAAGCAATACAAGCCCGCGCAGAAGTGGTCCGAGCTGGGTGCGCACTGCTCGATGACCGAGCGCCGCGCCGACGATGCCACGCGCGATGTCGAAGCCTGGCTGAAATGTTTCTACATGCGCGACCATCTCGGCAGCGTGTTTACAGGCACGGTTTCCTCGGTCACCGGTTTCGGCATGTTCGTTTCGCTGGATGATTTATATATCGAAGGGCTGGTTCACATCTCCGAACTCGGCAAAGACTATTTCCATTTCGACGCCACCAAACATCAACTGCTGGGCGAACGCACCGGACAACGCTATCGCCTCGGTGATCGCGTGCAAGTGCGCGTGGTCAAGGTGGATATGGAAAACACCAAGATTGATTTCATACTGCATGAAATCATCAAAGAATCCGGCCTCGGACAGACGCCGAAGCCTGCAAAGAAACCCACCAAGGACAAGAAACGCCATGGCTGATCTGCGCCTGATTTACGGTTTTCACGCGGTCACATCGCGTATCCGGCAAAACCCGGATGGCGTGCTGGAAATCTATCTGCAAGCGCAACGCCAGGACCCGCGTATGCGCGACCTGATCAAGCTGGCCGAAGCGAATGGGGTGCGCATCATTCCGATAGAAGCGGTGCGACTGGATGGCATGGCGGGCAACGCGCGGCACCAGGGTGTGGCGGCGCGCGTCGATGCGGCGCGCCGAGTGCAACATCTGGATGACGTGCTGGACACGCTCGATGAGCCTCCGTTGCTGCTGGTGCTGGATGGTGTGCAAGACCCGCATAATCTAGGCGCATGTCTGCGCAGTGCCGATGCATTTGGCGTACACGCGGTGATCGCCCCGAAAGACCGCGCGGTCGGCATCACCGCCACGGTGGAAAAGGTCGCCTGCGGTGCTGCGGAGTCCGTGCCTTACATCGCCGTCACCAATCTCGCGCGCACCTTGCGCGAATTGCAGGAACGCGGCATCTGGGTGGTCGGTGCAGCCAGCGAGGCAGAGCAGGATTTATACGGCTTCAAACATAAAGGCCCGCTGGCCTGGGTGCTGGGAGCGGAAGGTGAGGGGTTGCGCCGCCTGACGCGCGAAACCTGCGACGAACTGCTGCGCATTCCGATGCTGGGCAGCGTGGAAAGCCTGAACGTTTCGGTGAGCGCAGGTATCTGCCTGTTCGCGGCGCGGCGGCTGCGCGCCGCATAGTTATATGCCGACCCCGCTAATATGCGACAGTTCAATCAAGGAATCCCCGCATGGCTCCGCAACCCTTCGCCCCCAAGTAGCAAGGCTGTCAACTCACCGAACGCGCTAATTATCAGCAACACTTCAAACTAAGATCATCCGCACCGACAACGAAACCATCAGCTAATGTGAAATACTGCACTAAACCGGTTGCATCTCAACAGGCAATCGTCTCGCATAGCCTACCGCCCCAGCAGTTGGATGCTCCAAAAGGCCAGAAACCCGCCGAACAGCACCAAGGTCGAGACTGGCTTTTCTTCGACTTCGTGTGCCTCCATCAGCAATTCTTCCGTGACCAGATAAAGCAATGCCGCCGCACTGAAGGCTAGCGCTCCCCCGATCACGGCATGAGATGCGCCCGACAGCAGTACATTGCCGATCAGCGAGAAAGTCAGGACAGTCCCGCCCAATGCGCCGGAAATGGCGATGATGCGCCAGCCGGCAGTCGCTTCGGAAGCCAATGCCAAGCCGAGGAACAATAGCTCTACCGATAAACCCAGCGCCAGGATTGCGCCTGTTTTGCCTCCAGCGGCAAACCCTGCGCCGATGATAAAACCATCGGTGGCCACGTCAGTGAAGGTGGCCAACAACAAGCCGGTGCTCAGTCCGGCTGCAGTTCCGGTGAATGACGCTTGATGCTCAAGCCGCATCGTCCACAATTTCAATCCATACATGAAAAGACTACCCAGCGCAAAGGAACACACCAAAACCAAACCGGGCGCATGTTCACGCTCGATCTCGGGCAGTAGTTCGACAGCCAGCGCCGCCAACACCACTCCGGCTGCGAAGTGCTGGATCAGGCTGCGCATTTGTTGGTTGGGGTTCCAGGCAGAAGCGAGTATTCCCCCGCCAAGGGCGGCCAGAGCGGGTGTCGCCATGATCAAAAAGTCATGTGTGTTCATTGTGATGGGCAGCTAATCAGGTTGGAATAAGGATACGCTATTTGGCGAATTAATCCGCGTTTCCTTCAGCAGGGCGAATAAAGGCCGGAGGTTGTATCCACCTGTTGAGTGGAGGGTTGGATACACGTCTGACAGCGCTTTATCCATCTATCTCATTTCAAATTCAGCGCAATCTGGTTGACTGGCTTAACAGTAAGCTCATTGACGCACCCACCTCCCTCGGCTACCATCGCGGCAATTCAGCTTTTACGGTATGCCCATGGTGTTTTTTAACCGCCCTTTTTTTCTTGTATTTTCTGCCTTCATTGCGCTTGCGCCAGCACCTGCATTGAGCGCAGTTGAAGAACCTGACCAGAATACGGGCGTTGCGGTTGCAGTTCAAGCCGAAGCAGCGCCCGCGCCAGGCGACCTGCAGGCGACCCCGCCGTTTGACGCCATTCAGGAACCGTCCACTGTTCCAGTTGCCCTCGACGCTTCTTCCATCCCTTCCGAGTTTGACCCGGCGCCCACCCCCGAAGCCAGCACTGCACAGAGCGATTTATGGCAACGCATCCGCAATGGCTTTGCGATGCGCGAGCTGGACAGCAAGTTGATCGCGCGCCACGAGCAGTGGTATGCCAACCGCCCGGAATATGTAATGCGCATGACGGAACGCGCCCAGCGCTATCTCCATTTTATTGTGGAGGAAGTGGAGAAACGCGGCATGCCAACAGAAATCGCGCTGCTACCGATGATCGAAAGCGCATTCAACCCCAGCGCCTATTCGGTGGGACGCGCCTCCGGCATCTGGCAGTTCATCCCCTCCACCGGCAAAAATTTCGGGATGCAGCAGAATTGGTGGTACGACGGACGGCGTGACATTGTCAGCGCAACAAATGGCGCGCTGGATTATCTGCAAAAATTGCATGACCAGTTCGGTGATTGGGAATTGGCTCTGGCCGCCTATAACTGGGGTGAAGGCGCGGTGGAGCGCGCGCAGGCGAACAACCGCAAGAAGAAGAAGCCGGTGAACTACGCCAGCCTCAAGCTGCCGAAAGAAACGCGCGGCTATGTACCCAAGTTGCTCGCAGTGAAGCATATCGTCAGCGACCCGGCCAGTTTCGGCCTGACGCTGCAACCCATCCCGGATCAACCCTATTTTGCTGCCGTCACTTCGGCACGCCATATCGACGTCAAACTCGCCGCCCAGCTTGCCGACATTACGCTGGATGAATTCAGCGCCCTCAATCCCGCGCATAATCGCCCGGTAATATTGCAGGAAAACGATAACGTGTTACTTCTGCCGGTGGATAAAGTAGAAACCTTCCGCGCCAACCTGGAAAGCTACAGCGAACCCCTGGTGTCATGGCAGGCTTATAAGAGCAAGAAGGGGGAACGCCTTGATAAGCTTGCGCCGCACTTCGGCCTCTCGGTAGAGAGGCTCAAGTCCATCAACGGCATCTCACCGCGCAGCAAACTCAGCAACGGGCAGGCACTGCTGGTGCCACTAAATGGCGAAGATGCAAACAACGAATTTGAGGCGTTCAATACACATCTTGCGCCTAGCGACCAGCCGCGTGGGCGTATTCTCTCGCACACCGTGCGCAAGGGTGAAACGCTTTCCAGCATCGCCCACCGCTACCATGTTGGCCTGTCAAAACTGCAAGACTGGAACAGTGGCGTCTCGCAGCTTAAACCAGGCCAGATCATCACCATAGTACAAGCCGGAAAACCGCGCCGCCCGAACAGGGCAGGCAAGAACAACGTCAAATTAGCCAGTGCCGGCAAGAACAAGAAACCGGCCGCACGCAAGACACAACACCGTTTGAATGTTGCTTACATCGCCCCTTAACCGTGCAAAATTGCACCGTCTTCGTATTCATCACATCACCCCTCAATCACCCGCATTCTTCCGCCAAAGGTGGAATGAACCAAGGGGTAAGCTCAGTATAGGGCGCCTCTAGAAATCCACATTTCATCCCAATGCGGCGCTACGAAATTTTTTCCGCGCATTGCGTTTGGGCGAACTCTGAATTTTTAGAGGCGCCCTATATTGTTATGGAAGCGACCTCGCGAGACGAAAACCGAGGTTGTAGTAACTGCTCCCGGGCTCGTACCAGTTGCGACCAGCCTCGCGCCCGACCCGTGGGCTGACGATCCACGAGCCACCGCGAAGCACTCGGTTCGCGTCATTTCCCTGCCAGGCGATGCCGTCAGCCGGGGCGCCTTTGTAGTCGGCATGGTAGCCGTCCGCTACCCATTCCCATACGTTGCCGCTCATGTCGTGCAAGCCAAAGGAATTGGCTTGTTTTCCCGCTACAGGATGGGTGCTGTTGTCGCTGTTGCCGTCATGCCACGCCACGCTATCCAGATTGTCGCTGCCGCAGTATGCATGCCGCCCTCCCGCGTGGCAGGCGTATTCCCATTCTGCTTCACTAGGCAGGCGGTATTGTTTGCCGGTCATGGCGTTGAGCTTCTGAATGAATACCTGGGCATCGTTCCAGCTTACTTGTTCCACCGGGCAGTTGTCGCCGCAGCCGGTAAAGTTGCTGGGGTTGTTTCCCATGATCGCTTTCCATTGCCCTTGCGTCACTTCGGTCTTGCCCAGCGCAAAGCTCTTCAGTGTCACCCGGTGCGTCGAACCCGTTTCACCCATGTCATAACTCCCCGATGGAATGATGGCCAGTTCGGGGCAATCCGGGCAGTCGCGGATGATTGTTTCGGCTTTTGGTATGTTGGCTTCGGCTTTCGGTACGTTGCCTTCAGTCTTGCTGAGGGCGGCAAGCTTTTCCTGTGCGGCGGCGGCATGGCTGCCATTGGGGTATTTATCGAGATAAGCCTGCACGGTCAGGGCGTTTTCTCCAGACTGTGACTGATGCCAGAGTTGTTGTTCCTGCCGGGCGGCAAGTATATCCTGCGCGGCGGCGGCATGGCTGCCATCGGGGTATTTGTCGAGATAGGCTTGCACTGCTATGGAATCTTCACTTGACTGCGCTCTTTGCCAGAGATTTTGTTCATCGTGAGCTGCTTGGTCGGTTTTGAGTTTTTGGATGCGGGTTCTTTCCTTGGCATTGACGTCCGAACCATTGGCAATCAACAACTCAGCAATATCCTTGTGTCCATAAAGGGCGGCGACATTTATCGTGTCAACTTTAGCGCCCTTGGCGATCAGCAGTTCGGCAATATCCTTGTGCCCCATAATGGCGGCAAAATAAAGAGGAGTACCGCCATGCTTTTCCCTGGCTTTGACGTCTGCGCCTTTGGAGATCAGGAGTTCGGCAACATCCCTGTGCCCAGAAAGAGTGGCGAAATGCAGAGGCGTGGCGCCATCTTTGTTCTTGGCATTAACATTCGCGCCATAGATTATCTGACGGCTGGCTTCTTTTACGTTACCTGATTCTGCCGCCGAGAAAAGTTCGTCATTGGTGCTCGTGAGTGTGCTTGCCGCAAAAACACTGAGGGTCAGCGTTTGTGTGAAGCACAACAATAAGCCATATATCTTCAAAATATTAAGATTCATCGTACCTATTCCTCTTGCCAAACAGTTGAACCGACCCCGTCTAAGTTAATAAGGGCCAGAAATTCTTGGGGCTGAATTACTGGCACAATACACCATCGGCATCTTGGTTGAAAATAATCTGTCATTCCGGATTGCCTGTAATGTTGTTCGAGCACAAACCGGAGAGCCGGACAAACTCAAATTTTGGGCAAACAAACAATTTGGTTGACTCACGTCAGTGAATGATTGTAAGTTTACCGTTATGTTACGGTATATTGCGGAAAAGCTGAATGGGTCGTTTTGTTGCGTATCTGCCATGTTGCTTGTGTGGTTGTTAAAAATGAGGATGGGTGTTATTTTCCTCGCGTTAGTTTGGTTCAACCGATTAGGTCTCAAGAATTATTGGGTATTTTAGGCGGAGTGTTTTCCTAAGGGGGCGGTATGAAAACAAGAATGTTGCTGGGTGCAGTCATACTGACAGCACTTTCCTTCAACGTGCCGGCAGAAGACATGGCACTGGCGCCAGCACATGACGCTATTAAAGTATTGATACCGGGCGATGTGAGCTTCAAAGACGATGTGCAGCCCATCCTGCATGACTATTGCGTGAGTTGCCACTCTCTGGGTGGCAGGGGGCATGCCAAAAGCGGCTTGGATTTGACATCCTACGAGGGGCTGATGAAGGGTACCAAATTCGGGCCCGTCGTCATCCCCGGCAATAGCAGTACCAGCACTTTCACCAAGCTGCTTACCGGCACCAACAAGGGCTTGAAGATGCCAATGGGTTTGAATGAGACAGGCACGCTGGATCGCCAATACATCCTGATTCTGAGGAAATGGGTCAAACAAGGCGCCAAGAACAACTGATCAATTATTTGAGCGAATATTTGCTGTTATTGTTTGCCGCCGGCATGGGGCTTGTGTTCTGCGGGCAGGCAGCGCCTGTTTATTTATCCACTATTACCAATAAAATTTCCGGGCAATCGTAGTGCCGGGTCGGATTGTTATCTGTAAATAATGCGTTAACAGAAGGAATGAGGGACATGACTGACACTATGGATCACAGTAAGCGGCGCCTCTTGATCGCTGCAACGACGGCAGCGGGCGGGGTGGCAGCTGCGGGTGCGGGCGCACCGTTCGTGTTGAGTTTGATGCCGAGCGAGCGCGCCAAGGCGGCCGGTGCGCCGGTCGAAGTGGATGTGGGCGCTATCCAGCCGGGCATGATGATCAGCGCCGAATGGCAGGGCAAGCCGGTGTGGATTGTGCGCCGCACCCAGGCAATGCTCGATTTGCTGGCCAAGCACGATGATAAATTGGTTGACCCGAAATCATCTGTTGCGCAACAACCCGAATACTGCAACAACGCTTACCGTTCCATTAAACCCGAGTACCTTGTGGTGCTCGGCGTCTGCACCCACCTGGGTTGCTCCCCGACTTTTCGCCCGGAAGTTGCACCGGCTGATCTTGGCGCGGATTGGCCGGGTGGCTGGTTTTGTCCTTGCCACGGCTCACGTTTCGATCTGGCGGCACGTGTGTACAAAGGTGTTCCGGCACCAAGCAATCTGATCGTTCCGCCACACAAATACCTCAGTGATACCAAACTCTTGATCGGCGACGACAGCAAAGGAGCCGCATAATGGATAAACTGAAAAAATTGATTGGCTGGATTGATGATCGCTTCCCGCTCATTTCAACCTATAAAGCGCATGTCTCAGAATATTACGCGCCAAAAAATTTCAACTTCTGGTATTTTTTTGGCTCGCTGGCGCTGATGGTGCTGGTGATCCAGATAGTGAGCGGCATTTTCCTGACCATGAACTACAAGCCGGATGCGTTGTTCGCCTTTGCTTCCGTCGAATACATCATGCGCGATGTAAATTGGGGTTGGCTGCTGCGCTACATTCATTCCACCGGCGCCTCGATGTTCTTCGTTGTGCTCTACCTGCACATGTTCCGTGGTTTGATGTACGGCTCTTATCGCAAACCGCGAGAATTGCTGTGGATCATCGGCATGATTATTTATCTGGCGTTGATGGGCGAAGCGTTCATGGGCTATCTGTTGCCATGGGGACAGATGTCGTTCTGGGGCGCGCAGGTGATCGTTAACCTGTTTTCTTCAGTGCCGTTCATCGGGCATGATCTGGCAATCCTGATTCGCGGCGACTTCGTGGTTTCCGATACGACGCTAAACCGTTTTTTCGCGCTGCATGTCATCGCGATTCCGCTGATAGTAGTGTTGATTATCGTTGCCCACCTTGTGGCATTGCATGAAGTCGGCTCCAATAACCCGGATGGCGTCGAAATCAAGAAGCATCTGGACGCCAACGGCAAGCCGCTGGATGGCATTCCTTTCCACCCCTACTACACCGTGAAAGACGGGGTGGGCGTGTTGGGTTTTCTGATCATCTTCTGCGCGATCATATTTTATGCGCCGAGCATGGGTGGGTACTTCCTCGAAGATAACAACTTCGTTCCGGCCAATCCGATGAAGACTCCCGAACACATCGCGCCGGTGTGGTACTTCACGCCGTATTACGCAATATTACGTGCGGTGCCGCCAATATTCGGCTCACAGTTCCCGGGGGTGGCGGCGATGGGTGTCGCTACGGTGATCTTTTTCTTCCTGCCCTGGCTGGATCGCGGCAAGGTCAAGTCGATCCGCTATCGCGGCCCGATCTACAAAATTTTCCTGACGCTGTTCGTGGTCAGTTTCGTCGGCCTCGGCTGGTTGGGTCTGATGCCCGCTACCCCGACCTACACCTTGATCTCGCGGATACTGGCTGTGGTGTACTTTGCGTTCTTCCTGTTGATGCCATGGTATACCAAGATCGACAAGTGCAAGCACGAGCCTGACCGTGTGACGTTCAAATAGGACAGAAAGGTTCGTTGACATGAAAGCTATCAATACACTATGGATGCTGGTACTGCTCTTGACGGCGCCGGCAATGGCGCTTGCCAGCGAGGCCGGCGTTCATTTGGACAAAGCTCCTGTAGATTTGAAAAATACGGCTTCGCTGCAACGCGGCGCAAAGCTCTTTGCTTCAAGATGCCTGGCCTGTCACAGTGCCGCCTACATGCGCTACAACCGCCTGCGCGACATCGGTATGACGGAGGAGATGATCAAGAAGGAGTTGGAGCTTCCCGAAGACGTCAAGCTCACTTCGACCATGCAGGCCGTCATGGATGCAAACTCGGCCAAGCTGGCATTCGGTGTTGCGCCGCCAGACCTGAGCGTGATCGCTCGTTCGCGTAGCGCTGATTGGTTATACACCTACATGCGCACTTTCTACGTGGATCCAAGTCGTGCGAGCGGTTGGAACAATACGACCTTCCCCAACGTGGGCATGCCGTTCGTCCTGGCTGATTTGCAAGGCAAGCAAGTGTTGCGCGTCGAAAATCAAAAAGGCCATGAAGTGAAGAAGCTGGTGCTGGAATCGCTGGGCACAATGTGTACTGCCGGATACTCAATGTGTACTGCCGGTTACGATGCGACTATTGCCGATTTGACAAACTACTTGGTTTTTATGAGCGATCCATCTAAATTGGTGCGTTCTGAACTTGGCTATATTGTGCTGGGTTTCCTGTTAGTGCTCTTTGTGTTGGTCTTTGCGCTGAAGAAAGAAATCTGGAAGGACATTCACTAAACTTGTCCATGCCAGGCTGAACCCATTGCAGGCGGATAGTACCGGTTTTCTGTCGAGTACTGCGCTTCTGCGCAGGCGCAACGGGGTGATCGAATCCAGTACGTTGCGCTGAGTGCGGGGCTGCCCCGATGAACGTAATTTCTGGAATGGCAGACTGAATGACGTTCAGAGTGCCTGGTTATCCCTGCACTGCAAGCGTGCCTACACGTCCATCCACTTCTTGCACCACCATTTCGCACCGGGGCAGGGTGCCATCCAGCGCTTCGAGATATTGCCGCAATGACACCAGCTCGTAGCCTTGCTGTTTCCAGCCACTGAGCAATTGCTCGAACACCGGCATCCACTTGCCCCCCTCCAGTTCGGCATGCAGGGTGAACACATGGCCCGTTGCGGGAGGGTTTTCCGTCAACTGTAACAGGTGCTGCGCCACGTTTTCCAGTGTGATGCCTTCACGGTTGACGATTTCATCCAGCGTGGGCAGTGTGGTGGGTAATTGCGGGCAGGCGATGATCTCGGCGCTTACAGTGGGAATGAAAGGGTGCGTGCCGCGCGTGTCGGAACTGTAATCGAAGCCCTGCCTCTGGGTCAGGCGCAGGGCATGGCGGTTCATCTGCCAGCCTGCCGCAGCGTGCGCTTTGGGCGGCTCGCCAAAAACTTCGATGAACCTGTCTACCGCATGCTGCATCTCGCGTCGTGTCCATTCGGCATCCTTGCACGCCACATGATCCTGCCAGCGGATATGGTCGTAGCAATGGATACCGACCTCAAAGCCCGCATCGCGCACCGCGCGCATGATGTCCGCGCAACTGCGCCCGATGTCCGGCCCCGGCAGCAGTGTGCCATATAACAACGTCTTGATACCGTAATGTTCCACCACCGAAGTGCGCGACACCTTGCCCAGAAAACCGGGGCGGAATACACGCCAGATGGCGCGCCCGGTGTGGTCGGGGCCGAGGGAAAAAAAGAAAGTGGCCTGCGCGTTGTGGCGTTGCAGTGTTTCGACCAGCCGCGGCACGCCTTTGCGGGTGCCACGGTAAGTGTCAACGTCAATTTTAAGGGCGAGTTTCATAAGAGCGAGTGCTGTGGTTCGAGGACTATGGACTGAGTCAAGGCGGTGGCAACGGTTTTTACCCGTAACTCGGTCCTCGCACCTCAGCCATGCTCTTAATCTACCAGATCGCGCGCCTCGCCGATCTGCCCGCGATACGCATCGAAAATCCTGCGCAGCGTATCCGCCATCGAAGTCGTCGGTTTCCATCCCAGCTCTTCGCAGGTATTGGTGATTTTCGGCACACGGTTCTGCACGTCCTGGTATCCCTTGCCATAATAGGCTGCGGAAGTGGTCTCGACCAGTTTCACTTTCTTTGCTGAATCGCGGTACTCCGGATATTCCTCGGCCAGTTTGAGCATCATCGCCGCGAGGTCGCGGATGGAATAGTTGTTGGTTGGATTGCCGATGTTGTAAATCTTGCCGGATGCGATGCCGTCCTTGTTGGCGATGATTTTCATCAGTGCGTCTATGCCATCGTCTATGTAGGTAAAGGCGCGTTTCTGCTGCCCGCCGTCCACCAGGCTGATGTTCTCGCCGCGCACGATGTGGCCGAAAAACTGGGTCACCACGCGCGAACTGCCTTCCTTCGGCGTATGGATGGAATCCAGCCCGGAACCGATCCAGTTGAATGGGCGGAACAGGGTGAAATTCAGTCCTTGTTCCATGCCATAGCCCCAGATCACGCGATCCATCAACTGCTTGGAACAGGAATAAATCCAGCGCGGCTTGTTGATCGGGCCGCAGATCAGTTCGGAATTTTCTGGATCGAATTCCTCGTCGTGGCACATTCCATACACTTCCGAAGTGGACGGGAATACAAGATGCTTGTTGTACTTTACCGCCGCGCGCACGATGGGCAGGTTGGCCTCGAAATCCAGCTCGAACACGCGCAGCGGCTGCTTGACGTAAGTGGCCGGAGTGGCTATCGCCACCAGTGGCAGAAGCACGTCGCACTTGCGTATGTGATATTCCATCCACTCCTTGTTGATGGTGATGTCACCCTCGAAGAAATGGAAACGCGGTTGGTCGAGCAGATCGGTGATGCGCTCGGTGTTCATGTCCATGCCATACACTTCCCAATCGGTCGTAGCGAGGATGCGGTTGGACAGGTGGTGGCCGATGAAACCGTTCACACCAAGAATCAAAACTTTTTTCATTTCTTATTCCTTAACGATTAAATTATTTTTTCACCCCTCCACCTTCAAGGGGGAGAATACACCCTCTCTCCAACTCTCTCCCAGGGAGAGAGAGCGATCGTTCCTTCCCCTGCAGGGGGAAGGTTAGGATGGGGGTGGGTTTGAGGGGATGGGGGTTATAGCTCCACACAAACAACCCATCCCCACCCTAACCCTCCCCTTGAAGGGGAGGGAATGACAAACAAACAACTTCATATTACTGAATCAAACTGGAACTTTTTCGCACCGTACCGTGTTGCAAATTCCGCCGCACTCATCGCAACGCCATCCAGCTCAAAGCTCACCACGCGCAGCACCCCGCTACCGCAAATCGCGTAAGCCTTGCCTTCCTTCACGTAGAAGGCCGGCATCGCTCCCGACGCGGCGCATCGGGTGACCAGCGTTTGCAAAATGCGCATGGGTTTGCCCATCAACCGTGTCGTTGCGCCCGGATAAGGCGGAGCCACGGCGCGCACCAGGTTATGGATGCTGCGCACATCCTGCAACCAATCAATAACGCCGTCTTCCGGCTTGCGCCCGCCGAAATACGCGCCTTTCGACAAATCCTGCGGAAGCGCATGCGCCCTGCCCATCAGCAAATCCGGAAGGCACGCGTCCAGCGCCATCTCCGCCGCCACGGTGACTTTTTGAAATACTTCCAGCGCAGTGTCGTTGGGCAGAATCGGCACCGCCTGCTGCGACACAATGTCGCCATTATCCGGCTTTTCCGTCATGTAATGCAGCGTCGCGCCGGTTGATGTCTCGCCCTTTATTATCGCCCAGTTTACCGGCACGCGGCCTCGATACTTGGGCAGCAGCGAGCCGTGCATGTTGAGCGCTCCAAGCTTTGGAATATCCAGCAACTCGCGCTTGAGCATCTCGCGGTAATAAAACGAAAAGAAGAAATCCGGTTGCAAGGCTCGAATCTGTCCCACCACATCCGGGGTATTCGGGTTGTCCGGCATGATTACCGGAATATCGTGCAGCGCGGCCAGTTCCGCCACGCTGGCAAACCAGATATTTTCTTTAGGGTTGTCGCGGTGCGTCACCACCAGCGGCACTTTGACGCCGTGCGCGAGCAAGACAGACAGGCATCTGTATCCCACATTGTGGTAGGCAAAAACGACCGCGCTACTCATTACGTTTTTCCAGCACCGCCTCCACCAGATAGCGCGGACGATGGCGCACCTGCTGATAGATGCGCCCGATATATTCGCCGAGCAGCCCGATGCCGAACAGAGTGATGCCGATCAGGAAGAAGGCGATGGCGAACAGCGTAAACAGGCCTTCCGCCTCCGGGCCGACAATCAGGCGGCGCACCAGCAGGAACACCACGAAGAAACCGGACAGCAGGGAAATCGCGATACCCAGCATGGAAAACATCTGCAACGGCACCAGCGAAAATCCGGTCATCAGGTCGAAGTTGAGGCGGATCAGGCTGTACAGCGAATACTTCGATTCCCCCAACGCGCGCTCCTCGTGCCCCACCACCACCTCGGCGGGATTGCGCGCAAAGGTATAGGCCAGCGCCGGGATGAAGGTGCTGACCTCCTTGCAACTGTTGACCGCATCGACGATGTGGCGGTCGTAGGCGCGGAACATGCAACCCTGGTCGGTCATCTTGATGCGCGTGATGCGCTCGCGCAGCCCGTTCATGGCGCGCGAAGCGACATGCCGCCACCAACTGTCGTTGCGCTGCCTGCGGATCGAACCGACGTAATCGTAACCCTCGTCCATTTTCGCCAGCAGCAGGCCGATGTCCTCGGGCGGGTTCTGCAGGTCGGCATCCAATGTGACCACGCGCCGCCCGCGCGATTGTTCGAACCCGGCCATGATCGCCATGTGCTGGCCGAAATTGCCGTTGAACAAGATCACCCGCGTCACATCAGGGCGCGCCTGGAACTGTTCGCGCAGGATCGCGGCAGAACGGTCGCGGCTTCCATCGTTGATGAACACGATCTCATACGCAATGCCGAGCTTGTCCAGCGCCGGATACAGCCGGTCGAACAGCGCCTGCAAGCCTTGTTCTTCGTTATAGACGGGAATGACGACGGAAAGTTGGATGGTGCTCATGGGGCGGCATTCTACCGCAGAGAGCTGGGTTAGCGGAATTGGTAATGTATCCGTGGGCTGGAGGTGAGCTCGGATGATGCGGCGTGGCTTAGGTCAAGAAGCACTGCGTTTGTGGAATCTGCGGCTTTAACAAAAACTGTTCATGGTTTCTGGCATAAAAAACTGCGCCAGTTTTTACTCGAGGATAGGTGCGGTTTTTGTGATGCCGATATATTGGAAGCACAACTGGCTCATGCCAAGAAAGATGAGATGCAAGCGGCCTATGACCGGGCACAATTTCTGGATGAGCGTCATGGGCTACTACAGCGCTGGGCAGATTGTCTGGACAAGCTCAAGATCGGCGCGGTCGTGATACCGCTGCCGATTAAAGCCGCTTGACATGGATAGCATTGGGTTGTAATGTATCTACATTGACGTTTATACGTTTATATACTGGAGGTGGCGCAATGAATCTGCATATCGCCCGATGGGGCAACAGTTTGGCCGTTCGCATTCCTGCCGAGTACGTCAAGGCCGTAGGCATCAAGGAAGGCGACAGCGTGAATGCGACCTTGACTGCTGATGGCGGAATTTCCATCCGCCCGGTCAAGTGGGATAGGATGAAATTCATCAAGACGATTTCGGCGAACCGCGATGCATTGCCGATGACGGAACCCGTGGTTGAGCGTATGAGACGCGAGGCGCGCTACTGATGATCTATGTTGATACCAGTGTGCTGGTTGCTATGTGTGTGCGCGAGACTGGAAGCCGGGCGGTTGATCGGTGGTATTCGGCCTGTACGGATGATCTGGTTTCGTCCGCATGGTGCGTGACCGAATTTGCCAGCGCACTTAGTATCAAGCAGCGCACGGGTGAACTTGACGAAGCTGCTGCACTGGTTGCCTGGCAGCAGTTCGAGCGCCTTTGCGCCAACGATTTGCAGCTTTTGACGATTGAGCCTGCAACGTACCACAACGCGGCCATACTCGCGCTGGACGCCAGCTCAAATTTGCGAGCCGGGGACGCATTGCATCTTGCTGCTGCTCATGACTCTAAGGCCGTAAGCATGGCAACGCTGGATACCACGCTTGCAAAGAGCGCAAGGCGGAATGGGATGGAGGTAATCAAGTTTTGAAGCGCGGAATACACAACCCCCAGCACCCCGGACTAACCCTGCGCAACGAATCAAGGCCGCGCCTTTGCACGTTCAACCCCGCGCCGATGACCGTGGAATACGCAACTATGCTGTAAACCTCCCTCTTGCATAGAATTGTGCGGCTAAAGCCGCTTGTTTATTGGATTTGAGTAGTGATTGCTGAGGAATGCTAAAAAATATGATGGTGCCCAGAAGAGGACTCGAACCTCCACAGTGTTGCCACCGCTAGGACCTGAACCTAGTGCGTCTACCAATTCCGCCATCTGGGCATTGCTTGAGAGCGCGCAATTTAATCGTTATAGAATTTTGTGTCAATGAAAAACAAGAAAAACAAGAAGAAAACAAGAAAATACCGTGCTTATCCGGTTAGCTCCCAAAGCACCCTGAATCTAATTGATACTAAGCAGAGTGTCTAAATGAGGCGCTACGCGAATTTTTCGCTCAGACCATAGTTCCACCATGTCCGTAAAAAGGCCTTGGCTAATGCCGTTTAATAAACTGCGCTGTGGCTTTTGGTTGCCCTTGGGAGCTAACCGGATAAGCACGGAAAATACATTCAGGTGCTTGCCATCTTTCTTGAACGCGGGCGCGGCGGCATGAGCGCCCTTCACTCAATAGCGGTGCATCCTGCAATTGCTAAAGGAGCATGATGCGCCGCTATTCGACCACCTCACAAATAGCCTTCTTGCTCACCCTTCTCGCCATGTTCGGCCATCCATGATGCCAATTCGGCGAGGGATGCTGGCAGAGCGCTGGCGTCAGTCTCCAGGGTTGCCAGAAGCTGGCGGTCATGCCCGTTGAGCGGCTTGCTGGCGGTCAATGCGGCGAGAGCTTGCCGACCGAGGAGCCGGCGGCAATCTGTGCGGCGAAGAAGCCAAGCTCGCCATCCTGTTCGGTGCTGAAGTTCAGCAGGCTGGAGAGCGCCGACAACACCATGCGTCCGGCGGTGGAAAGCTGATAGATGTGCCGCTCGGCATCCCACAACAGCAACTCGTGCTCGCGCAAGCGATTGAGGACGGTGCTGAACTTGGGCTGGGTGATAAAGGAAAAATGCGAATTCAGTTCCTGCGGAGACCATTCCGGGGCTTCCGCGCGCTGGCCGATTTCGCGCAGCACCATCAGGCGCACCAGCACTTCCTCATTGCCGCCCCGAAACATGGCGATGAGCGCGTCGATGTAAGAGCGCGCGTTGAGCAAGGGGAAGAGTTGCGGAACATCGTGGGGCTCGATACCCGGCACGAAAAATTCAGTCAGCGAATTATCGTCGCGTTCGGGCACGCTCTACACGCCTTGCTTCAAACTCGCCGATATGAAATCGTCCAGATCGCCGTCCAGCACGCTTTGCGTGTTGCCGACATCCACGTTGGTGCGCAGGTCTTTGATGCGCGATTGGTCGAGCACGTAAGAGCGTATCTGGTGGCCCCAGCCGATGTCGGTTTTGGAATCTTCCAGCTTTTGCTGTTCGGCCTGGCGCTTGCGCAGTTCGTGTTCGTACAAGCGCGATTTCAGCATCGCCATGGCCTCGGCACGGTTGCGGTGCTGCGAGCGGTCGCTCTGGCATTGCACCACGATGTTGGTGGGGAGGTGGGTGATGCGCACCGCCGAGTCGGTCTTGTTGATGTGCTGGCCGCCCGCGCCGCTGGCACGGTAGGTGTCCACGCGCAAGTCAGCCGGGTTGATGTCAACCTCGATGGAGTCGTCCACTTCGGGATAGACGAACAGGCTGGCAAACGAGGTGTGGCGGCGGTTGCCGGAATCGAACGGCGATTTGCGCACGAGGCGGTGTACGCCGGTTTCGGTGCGCAGGTGGCCGTAGGCATAGTCGCCGGAGACCTTGAGTGAAGCGCTCTTGATGCCCGCGACTTCACCGTCGGATTGTTCCAGCACTTCGACGCCGAAGCCTTTGCGTTCGCAGTAGCGCAGATACATGCGCAGCAGCATCGAGCCCCAATCTTGCGCTTCAGTGCCGCCCGATCCGGCCTGAATGTCAATGAAGCAGTTGTTGGCGTCCATCGGGTGCGAAAACATGCGGCGAAATTCCATGCCCGCCACCAACTTTTCCATTTTTTGCACGTCTTCCGCGACGCTGTTGAGGGTGGCGTCGTCGTTTTCCGCTTGCGCCATTTCAAACAGCTCGGCGGCGTCAGCGAGATTTTGATCGAGTTGGCTGAGGGTGAGGACGATGCCTTCCAGCATCTTGCGCTCGCGCCCCAAGTCTTGTGCGCGTTTGGCATCCTGCCAGATGGCGGGATCTTCGGCGAGTTGGGTGACTTCGGTCAGGCGTTCCTTCTTGGCATCAAAGTCAAAGATACCTCCGTAATTCGGTGCTGCGCGTGCGCAAATCCTTTAACTGGTTTGCGATGGCGTTGAGTTGTTCGGCTTCCATAATTCTGTCCTGAGTGTGTCGAAGGGAGTTTGTCGCTAATTTCAATGGGGGGTGATTATACCTGTACTGAGCCTCACGATCCCTTGATAAACTCAGGGCAGGCGTCAGGCTCCTCAAATGAATGCGCCCCACCAAAACCGGGGGCGGGGCAATAATCCATCATCCAGCATGCACTGTCTTTTTGAGGGGGGAGCGTTTTACGGTATCATTGCGTTCTACGAAAAACATTTGTCCGGGCACCCGCATGACCAAGTACATATTTATTACCGGCGGGGTGGTGTCCTCATTGGGCAAGGGAATTGCAGCCGCCTCCCTGGCAGCGATTCTTGAGTCGCGCGGCCTCAATGTAACACTGCTCAAGCTTGATCCTTACATCAACGTTGACCCCGGCACCATGAGCCCGTTTCAGCACGGTGAAGTGTTCGTGACTGAAGACGGCGCGGAAACCGATCTGGATCTCGGCCACTATGAGCGTTTCGTCTCGGCCAAGATGCGCAAGGCCAATAATTTCACCACCGGGCAGATTTACGATAGCGTTATCCGCAAAGAACGCCGCGGCGAATACCTCGGCAAGACGGTGCAGGTGATTCCGCATATCACCAACGAAATTCAGGCCTTCATCGAGCGCGGCGCGGCTGCTTCATACGATGGCAAGGCCGATGTGGCCATTGTTGAAATCGGCGGCACGGTAGGCGACATTGAGTCGTTGCCTTTCCTTGAAGCCGCCCGCCAGATGGGGCTGCGTCGTGGCCGTGGCGATACGGCATACATCCATTTGACGTTGGTACCCTATATTGCCAGCGCGGGTGAACTGAAAACCAAACCGACACAACATAGTGTGCAGAAGCTGCGCGAGATCGGTATTTTCCCCACTGCACTATTGTGCCGCGCGGATCGCCCGATCCCCGATGATGAGCGCGCCAAGATTTCGCTGTTCGCCAACGTGCGCGAAGAAGCTGTGATCTCGATGTGGGATGTTGACAGTATTTACAAGGTTCCGCAGATGCTGAACAAACAGGGGTTGGATCGTATCGTCTGCGAGGAATTGGGATTGCATCTTCCGGCTGCCGATCTTTCAGTCTGGGGCAAGCTGGTGGATGCGCTGGAGCATCCGCAGCATGAAGTTACCATCGGCATGGTCGGCAAATATGTTGACCTGACCGAATCCTACAAGTCGCTGATCGAAGCATTGCGCCATGCGGGCATCCATACCTCGACGCGCGTCAACATCGAATACCTGGATTCCGAAACGGTAGAAAACAGCGGAGTGAGCGCCCTGAAGTGCCTGGATGCAGTGCTGGTGCCGGGCGGTTTCGGCGTGCGCGGCACCGAGGGCAAGATCGCGGCAATTCGTTACGCCCGCGAGAACAAAATACCCTACCTTGGCATCTGTCTCGGTATGCAGCTCGCAGTGATTGAATATGCACGCGATGTGGCGGGCATGGCGGATGCAAACAGCACCGAGTTCAACCTTGAAACCGAGCATCCGGTCGTGGCGCTTATCACCGAATGGCTGGACCGCGACGGCAAGGTTGAAACCCGCAGTGCGGATTCCGATCTTGGTGGCACCATGCGCCTGGGCGCACAGCGCTGTCCGATCAAGCCCGGCACCCTGGCAGCGCGCATCTATGGTGCGGAAGTCAACGAGCGCCACCGCCACCGTTATGAAGTTAACAACCATTATGTGCCGGCGCTTGAAAAGAATGGGCTGGTGATCGCTGCGCGTACGCCGAGTGAATCATTGCCGGAAATCATGGAATTGCCGCAAACGATGCATCCGTGGTTTGTCGGCGTGCAATTCCATCCGGAGTTCACTTCTACGCCACGTGACGGGCATCCGTTGTTCAAGTCCTTTGTCGAGGCGGCGGTACAGCACAGGCAGAGCGTGCAAGCCAAGCAGAAGGTAACGGCATGAACCCGGTGTGTGGAGCGTCGGGATATGCAATTCCGCCAGGCACAGGAACTGCCATGATTGGCGCTCTGTGTCGAAAGATTGAGGTGGCTGCTTGAAACTGTGTGGCTTTGAAGCCGGGTTGAATCACCCTATGTTTCTGATTGCCGGGCCATGCGTGATCGAGTCCGGGCAGATGGCGCTGGATACGGCGGGGCAGTTGAAAGAGATTTGCCAGCAGCTTGGCATCCCGTTTATTTTCAAATCATCTTACGATAAGGCCAATCGCAGCTCCGGAAAATCCTTTCGCGGAATGGGCCTGGAGGCAGGGCTTAAAATTCTGGCTGAAGTCAAAAATCAAATTGGCGTGCCGGTGCTGACTGATGTACATTCGATAGAAGAAATTGCGCCGGTGGCCGCTGTAGTGGATGTGCTGCAAACTCCCGCCTTCCTGTGCCGCCAGACTGATTTTATTCATGCGGTGGCCAGGTCAGGGCGTCCGGTGAACATCAAGAAAGGACAATTCCTGTCCCCGTGGGACATGCAGAATGTAGTGGGAAAAGCGCGCGAAGCCAGCGGCCAGGACAACATCATGGTGTGCGAGCGCGGCGCGTCGTTTGGTTACAACAATCTGGTATCTGACATGCGCTCGCTGGCCGTGATGCGCAATACCGGCTGCCCGGTGGTGTTCGACGCCACGCACTCGGTGCAGTTGCCGGGAGGGCAGGGCACCAGCTCCGGCGGGCAGCGTGAATTTGTGCCGGTGCTGGCGCGCGCGGCCGTGGCGGCGGGCATTTCCGGCCTGTTCATGGAAACGCATCCGAATCCGTCACAGGCATTGTCGGACGGGCCGAACGCCTTTCCTCTGGGACATTTGAAGGCGCTGCTGCAGACATTGAAAGTGCTGGATGCAACGGTGAAGCAGCAAGGGTTGATCGAAGAAAATTTAGATTTGCGTAGTGTTTGAGAGAATTAACCAGCCATGGATTAACACGGATGAAACACCGATTAACCCATGCTTTATCCGTGACTATCCGTGTTAATCCGTGGCTGGTTGTTTAAGTCAACTTAAGGAAAATAAAATGAGTGCAATCGTAGATGTCGTAGCGCGTGAAATACTGGACTCACGTGGCAACCCCACGGTCGAGGCGGACGTATTGCTGGAATCGGGTGTGATGGGCCGTGCCGCCGTGCCGTCCGGCGCCTCCACCGGCACCAAGGAAGCTGTAGAGTTGCGCGATGATGACAAGCAGCGTTATCTAGGTAAAGGCGTGCTGCGCGCGGTGGAAAATGTGAATACGGAAATCGCCGAAGCCATCATCGGCCTGGATGCCGCTGAACAAGCTTTTATTGACCAGACCATGATTGACCTGGATGGCACAGAAAATAAATCCCGCCTCGGCGCGAACGCCATCCTAGCGGTATCCATTGCTGTGGCCAAGGCCGCTGCGGAAGAATCCGGCCTGCCGCTTTACCGCTATTTTGGCGGCGCGGCACGCATGGAAATGCCGGTGCCGATGATGAACATCATCAACGGCGGGGCACATGCAACCGGCGGCGCCGACATTCAGGAATTCATGATCATCCCGGTGGGGAGCCAGAGTTTCCGCGAGGCGCTGCGTTGCGGCGCAGAAGTATTCCATAACCTGAAAAAAATCCTGCATCACCGTGGCCTGAGCACCACGGTGGGCGACGAGGGCGGTTTTGCGCCTGCTCTTGGCTCCAACGAAGCCGCTCTGAAAGTCATCGTGGAAGCCATAGAAGCAGCCGGTTATGTGCCCGGTGCGGATGTGGCGATCGGCATAGATGCTGCCGCCTCAGAGTTTTACAAGGATGGACAATACCATCTGAAAGCGGATGGTCTGACCCTCAACTCCGCCCAGATCATAGACCTGTACACCACCTGGGCGGACAAATACCCCATTATCAGCATCGAGGATGGCATGAGCGAGCACGATTGGGACGGCTGGAAGCTGCTGACCGACCGTTTGGGCAAGTCGATTCAAATCGTGGGCGACGATGTATTCGTGACCAACACCAAGATTCTGCGCGAAGGTATTAAACAGGGAATCGCTAATTCCATCCTGATCAAGGTGAACCAGATCGGCACCCTCACTGAGACTTTCGCGGCGATTGAAATGGCCAAGCGCGCGGGCTATACCGCAGTAATTTCACACCGTTCCGGCGAGACAGAAGATTCCACCATTGCCGACCTTGCCGTCGCTACCAACGCTCTGCAAATAAAAACCGGCTCCTTGTCGCGTTCCGACCGCATAGCGAAATACAACCAACTGCTGCGCATCGAAGAAGACCTCGGCGACAGCGCGTCCTACCCCGGCCGCGAGGCGTATTACCAGTTGGCGTAGGCGAGCGCCCTCAAGAATCAGATGCGCTGGATTTCTCTGATACTCGTTGCCCTGATCTTGCTGTTACAGTATCCGCTCTGGCTAGGCAAGGGCGGTTGGTTGAAAGTTCTGGATCTCGATCGTCAAGTCGAGGCGCAAAAGCAGGCCAACCGGCAAACACAATCGCGCAATGCGCTGCTGGATGCCGAAGTGCGTGACCTCAAACAGGGCACCGAAGCGATCGAAGAGCGTGCCCGCAACGAACTGGGCATGATCAAGCGTGACGAAGTGTTCTTCCAGATAGTGGGTAACTATCCACCACCTTTGCCTGGGTCGGCAGTGCGTGAAACCAAACCCTGAAATTCTCAAGGTGATTGGCATCATCCCCATATGGAAGGATGGAAGGCAGTTTCACCGATACCCTGAATGGTCGCAGCCGATTCGTAACCATTATTGGCATTTGTGTTATGCGTGTGGTTTTGATCCTGCGAATATCCGCAAGCTGTACCGCAGTATGTTGCCGCCGACACTTTTTTGACCCACCTGCCGGGATTTCATTGACCCAGTATTGCACATCGGGAACCTTTGCTACATGTTGACTTGTTGACTATTTGCATGGGTCAGCCCAACGTCGGCACATAGGTCAAATACACGTCGGCGGCAACAGCTCTCCAGCCAGGCAATGGCTTTCTCGGTGGCCGGGGTCAGGTCGAAATGCGCCTCGTCCGATCCCGGCGGATAATATTTGCGCAACCAGCCGCGCGTGTCCTGCGTCCAGTCTTCGAGGTAAGCCGCCGCCGGTTTGGGGAATGCGGCACCCCCTTGCGACTGGCGCAAATGAAACAGCTCATCTTCCAGTTTTGAAACCAGTTCCGCCTGCGCCATGCCGCGCACATTGGGCAGGACAAACACCCGTTGCAGAAAGCTCGCCACCAGCGGCGCATGATCGGCCAGCAGCAAGCGTCATGCGGGGTGGCTGCGGCGCAAGGTGTCGAGGGTGGCGTAGTCGAGGCTCACGATTGTTCCGGTATTATCGAGCTTTACTCGTCACTTCATGCGATTGTAAGGTTGCCAGCGCTTGAGCAGCAGCGCGTTGCTGACTACCGATACCGAACTCATCGCCATTGTCGCACCCGCGATCACAGGGTTGAGCATGCCGAGCGCCGCCAGCGGGATGCCCAACACATTGTAGGCGAATGCGAAGAACAAATTCTGGCGGATTTTTTTCAGCGCCGTGCGCGAAAGCGAAATGGCATCTGCCACACTCATCAGGTCATTGCGCATAAGGGTGATATCCGCCGTTTCAATGGCGATGTCGCTGCCGCTCTTCATGGCGAAGCTCACGTCTGCCACAGCCAGCGCGGGCGCATCGTTGATGCCGTCTCCCACCATGCCGACCATTTTGCCTTCTGCCTTGAATGACTGCACGTGTGCTGCCTTGTCCTGTGGCATGACTTCGGCGCGAAACTCCGTAATACCTGCCTGCCGAGCGATGGCCTGCGCGGTGGCGGCGTTATCGCCGCTCAGCATAACCACACGGATGCCCATTGCGGTGAGGTGTTTCACCGCTTCGGCGCTGCTGGAGCGCAGTGTGTCGGCAAAAGTGATGGTTCCAAGCAGTGTATTGGCGCGTGCCACAGCGATGACGGATTTGCCTTGTTGCTGAAAAGACAGTATCTGTACCTGGTTCAGCGTGATGTTTTCACTGGCGATAAATGCCGGGGAACCGAGTAGGTAAGTCGCGCCGTTAATCTCGGCGCGCAATCCGCTGCCGGAAAGCTCGGTGAGAGTGTCAGTCCGGGTTGGCGTTATGTTTTGTTCCTGTGCGTATTCCAGCAGGGCGCGCGACAGGGGGTGGGTGGAGCCTTGCGCCATGCCGGCGGCAATTTGCAGCAATTGTTTGTCGTCGCTGCCCGATGCAGGCAGCAGGTCGGTGACGGTGGGTTTGCCGCTGGTCAAGGTGCCGGTCTTGTCCACGACCAGCATTGCAAGTTTGTGGGCGTGCTCCAGCGCGGCAGCGTCCTTGACCAGGATGCCCGCATGGGCCGCGCGCCCGGTGGCAACCACCACGGCGGTCGGTGTGGCCAGCCCGAGTGCGCACGGGCAAGCAATGACCAGCACCGACACCGCATTGATCAGCGCTGTGGCGAAACCGCTGCCAAGTGCCCACCAGACGATGAAAGTTATCGTGGCGATGACCAGCACTACCGGTACAAAGATGCCGGAAATTTTATCAGCCAGTTTCTGGATCGGGGCTTTCGACCCCTGCGCCTGTTCCACCAGACGGATGATGGCGGCCAGTTGGGTTTGCGCGCCGACTGCCACGGCGCGGCATTTGAGCAGCCCATGCTGGTTTGAGGTGGCGGTGTACACCTTGTCTTCGGCGTGTTTGGCCTGGGGCAGGCTTTCGCCGGTGAGCATGGATTCATCCATGCTGGATGAGCCTTCCAGCACTATGCCATCCACCGGCACGCTTTCGCCGGGGCGCACCAGAAAAATATCGCCTGGCTTGACCTGATCGACAGGAACATCCTGGATAGTCCCGTTTCGCTCCAGATGAGCAAGCTTGGGTTGCAGGTTGATCAAGTCTTCCAGAGCGGCTGAAGCACGTCCTTTGGCGCGTGCTTCCAGCAACTTACCCAGCAGCACCAGAGTAATAATGGTCGCGCTGGCCTCGAAATACACAGGCTGTTGCAGTGCGAACAGAAGCATGGCGCAACTCAGCAGATAAGCGGCGCTGGTGCCGAGCGCGACCAGCACGTCCATGTTTGCGCCACCGCCGCGCAGGCTGTGCCATGCCCCGACATAGAAACGCTTGCCTGACCAGAACTGCACCGGGGTAGCGAGCAGCCATTGCAACCAAACTGGCAGCACCGTGTGCCAGCCAAAAAACATCAACCCCATTTCCAGTAACAGTGGAGCGGTGAGCAGGAGAGCAATGACAAACTGTAAACGCTCATGGAGGTAGGCTTCTGCGCGCAGTTGTTTTTCCGCCGCAAAATCGCGCATGGCATGAGCATCGTAACCCGCATGCTGGATAGCCGAGATCAGAGCAGGAATATTGGCGGACTGCGGGTTGAAATCAACCCGTGCTTTTTCGGTGGCAAAATTTACCGTGGCAGTAACATCCGGCATGCGGTTGAGCACCTTCTCGATGCGCGCGGCGCAGACGACACAGGTCATGCCGGATATTTGCAGCTCGGTGTGTTCGACAGGTTCGGTCATAATTGTTTGGTGGATGCATTTGTCGCAAAGCGCTCAAAATTGCAGGGCAGATTCAAGCATCAATCTATTCAGCTTCAGAAGTTTTTGCAATCCGGGTGGACATGATATAGGGCACGATAACAATACGCCCGATAGACAGGCTTGTCTATCGGGCGTAAGTTGTGTTGTTGCTGCTATGCAAAGCTTAACTGTGTTTGTGCGTCGGGCAGGTTTTTATGCCAAACAGCGTATAGGCAGGGCAGAACTTGAAAATGCCGGTGAGCAAGGGCACGACACCGATCCAGCCCCAGACACCAATCTGCCCCGCCAATGTCAGGCCTATCAGAATCAACCCTGCCGCTATACGTAAAATTCGATCTACTCCACCCACGTTTTCATTCATGATTTTCTCCATATAATTCGTTCAAGATGTTTGCATCTTAGGGAAACCAGGGGCGGGTGTCTGTGAGAAAAGTCACAAAAGTTTCTAAAGCTCGGAGAACTTTTTCAGCGCCGGTGCATTAACAACCTCGATTTGCTCACGCCCCAGCCTGACCCACCCCTGTTCGGCAAAGTTTTTCAGCAGGCGGCTAACGATCTCGCGAACGCTGCCGAGTTCATCGGCCAAAGCCTGATGCGTGAGATAAATCGGGTTGGGTTTGGCAATGAGCAGGGCGGCGAGGCGCTGGTCCAGCTTTTGGAAAGCGACGGCTGAGACCAGTTGCATCAGTTCGGTGAGGCGTTCGGAAAACAGGCTGAAGATATAATCGCGGAACGGTTCGTGTATGGAGAGCAGTGTCCTGAATGTTGGGGGTGGCAGCGCGACCAGTTCCATATCCTGTTCCACCACCCCGCGCGCGTGGTATTGCGCATGCCCCAGCAAGCAACTACTGGTGAGGATGCAGCTCTCGCCGGGGCTGACACGATAGAGCTGCAACTCGCGTCCGTTGGCGGCCGCCTTGATGACGCGGATGCTGCCGGAGAGTAGCAGCGGAAAGCCTTGGCATGGCTGGTTTTCATCGAATATCACCGTGCCGGCGGGCAAGCGCATGTCCGTGGCGTTGGCCCACAAATCCTCAAGCTGGGTTGCAGGTAGCCCCCGCAACATGGGGTAGTGCTGCAACAGCAGGGTTTGCGTAGCGCTATCGAGCATTATGTTTCCGGCCGCATATGCGGGAACAAAATCACATCGCGGATACTAGGGCTGTCGGTAAGCAACATCACCAGCCGGTCTATGCCGATGCCTTCCCCGGCTGTTGGCGGCAGGCCGTATTCAAGTGCGCGGATGTAATCGCCGTCCTTGAACATGGCTTCTTCGTCGCCCGCTTCCTTGGCCGCGACCTGGGCGTCGAAGCGCGCCTCCTGGTCTTCCGGGTCATTCAACTCGGAGAAACCATTGGCGATTTCGCGCCCCACCATGAATAGCTCGAAACGCTCGGTGATTTCCGGGCGAGTATCGCTACGCCGCGCCAAGGGTGAGGCTTCGGCTGGATAGTCAATGATGAAGGTTGGCTCGAACAACTGGTGCTCGGCCAACTCTTCGAACAATGACAGTTGCAGCCCGCCGACGGCGTCTGAGGCCTTGTATTTGGCATTGAGGTCTTCCAGTTCGCCGATGAGAAAGTTACGGTCATTCAACTGCTCATCGGTGAATTGCGGGTGATACTTGCGGATAGCCTGGGTGATGGTCAGGCGATGGAACGGTTTGCCCAGATCGAATTCGCGCCCCTGATAAGTGATGACCGTGGTGCCCAGCACTTTGTGCGCCACTTCGCGGAACAGGCTCTCGGTGAAGTCCATCAAGTATTTGTAGTCCCGGTAGGCTTCATAGAATTCGATCATGGTGAATTCCGGATTGTGCCGCGTGGAAAGCCCTTCGTTGCGGAAGTTGCGGTTGATCTCGAATACCTTTTCGAAACCGCCCACCACCAGCCGCTTGAGATACAGCTCCGGCGCGATGCGCAGATACATCTGCATGTCCAGCGCGTTGTGATGGGTGGTGAAAGGCTTGGCCGAAGCGCCGCCGGGAATCGGGTGCATCATCGGCGTTTCCACTTCCAAATAGTCGTGGCGGAGGAAAAATTCACGGATCGACTGAATGATTCTGGTGCGCATTAAAAATACCTTGCGCGCGTCCTCGTTGGTGATCAGATCGAGATAACGCTGGCGGTATTTCTGCTCCTGGTCGGTCAGGCCATGGAATTTTTCCGGCAGCGGACGCAACGCTTTGGTCAGCAGGCGCAACGAAGTGACACGCACGGAAAGTTCGCCAGTTTTGGTTTTGAACAATATCCCGGCTGCGCCGAGAATGTCGCCGAGGTCATAATGCTTGAACGCATTATGCGCTTCCTCGCCGGTGTCATTATTGCTGATGAACAACTGGATCCGCCCACTCATGTCCTGCACAGCGGCAAAACTGGCCTTGCCCATCACGCGCTTCAACATCATGCGCCCGGCCACGGTCACGGTGACATGCGTCACCTCCAACTCGTCGTGGCTCATCGCTCCATAAGCAGTATGCAAATCACCAGCCAGATTATTGCGTTCAAAATCATTCGGGAAAACCACGCCTTCTTTGCGCAACGCGGCAAGCTTGGCACGGCGCTCAGTGATGATCTGGTTGTCGTCTTGCGGGTGCCCGGCCAAAAGTTCTTCGGATTGTGGGGTAGTTTGTTCGTTCATCGGTATATTTCTCAAAAGTAAAATAATTCAAATCCAATCAGGCGTGCGGCTTCGCCTTGATTCCGGTCGGACGTGGCAAATTTCGCGGCGCCGATTTCCTGGGCAACAGACAGATGCAAGGCATCCAGTGTGCGTAACGAAACCTTGGGCGCTTTCGCCAGTATGTGGAGCGCATGGGTGGCATGGGAATCGGCAAGCGCATGCAACACCAGCGCGCCATCCTGGATATCGGTGCGCAATTCCTCGAACGCATCCGATTCCAGCTTACGGGTGATCTGTCCGGCCTGGCGACGGTGAGCCAGCGCACTGCGCGTTTCAACCAGCGTCAGACGGCTGGAATGGAAAGGAGCATTTACCGCAAAGAAATCTTCAAAGGCGGCGCTTCCCGGTTCCATGATGTAGCGCTTGAGCAGGGCGCTGGTGTCAAGATAGATCATCAGAACCGATCGGAACGATCTTCGCCCACGATTTCTTCGCTTGTGACAGTTTGCATCGGCTGGCGCGCACGGAAAGCCGCCAGCGAACGCACCCGCATTTTGGGTTTCACCGGCAGGATGCGCGCCACCGGCTCACCCCGGCAAACAACCAGCACTTCATCGTTGTCGGCAAACATTTGCTCCGGGTGGCTCAAGCCTTCGCGGGCTTCACGGATGGTAAGCGTTTTCATGTATCCAACCTCCTGTGCGGTATGTGTCACGTATTGTACACTTGTGACACGTGGGTTGTCATGCGCCTTTGCGCACTAGGGCTACTGTTCCACCAGCTTGTTGAGTACAAACTTCCTTTGGAACTCCATCTTGCCGTTGATGCTCACGATATGATCGGATAGTCGCGTATTGATTTTTGCCAGCGTTGCGCCATCGGCCATCATCTACTCCACTTGCCAAGCGTAATCCTTCAGGTTGGCTTGCAGGCTCAGGCGATTGGCATAAGGTGTTGTGGCCGTGATGGTCTGCATCACACGGTAAATTTGTTCTCTCTCTGAAATCAAGTCAAGCTGCGGTGAGTTGAATTATTTGTCATGCGCAGATAGTCGAAGACCAAGCGGGTATTTCGGTTCAACTGTTGCATCTTCTGGGCGACGCTGGATTTGCCATCAGAGATGAACTGGATGACGCCGACGGCGAAGCGGCGTAGCCGGGAGATATTCTCCGGGCCGTAGCCTGTGCGGATACGGCAACGATCTTCATCGAAATTCCAATCGATGACATAGTGGCAGCGGTTCTCAATCGTCCAGTGCCCGCGATTGATTTCAAGGATGCGCTGCGGGCTGGCTTGTTCTGGGGGGCGGCTGGTCATCCCCAAAGCGACCTCTGCAGTGATCTTCCCGCTTTTTTTGTATACGGCCTCCCGCTCGATCAGGAAGACTTGCCCGACATGCGGGAAATCCAGGTAGGCATTGAGCGCGGTGCTGCACCAGATACGCCGGGTCTCGATTCGCCCATGCACGGGCGGAGAGACTTCGACGAAATCCGGCTCTTTCCGGTTCTGGAACAATAGAGCGATGTCGGACCGGAGCGTTGCCTGGTTGCCTTTGACGGTGAAGTGGTAATGCGCCCCGCGTTGCACCAGATACGCGGCCAGTTTGCGTTGCGTCAGCAGTGCATCGGCGGTGATGTCTTTGCCCAGAATATTGATCCCGTCCAGCAGCGGAACGAACATCCCGATTTCATTGGTTTGTTTAGTTTCATCGCTGCCCGCTACGGGCAAGGCGCCGACTTTTTTTGGGTAACGCACAAGGCGGTCTCATGCCCGACCACGCTCATGATGTGGGTTTGCTGCCCCGCCTCGTCGATCGCGTTGCACATCGTCTTGCCATCGATGGCGAGGCTTTGGTCTTCCTCTCCGAAGGCCGCATTCCACTGTTGCAGGGCGAGGTCGAGTTTGGCCGGGTCGACCCGCACCAGCACATCGCGGAAGATGGACTCGCTGGGGACGACATAGCGTTTCTGTATGTGGCGGCAGCCGAAGCGTTCGCGTGCCTTGGGTTTAAGGTCTTTCGCCCACGCGGCGATAGCCTTGTAGCCGCGCATGCCGCACAGGGTTGCGCCCGCAGCGATGCCGAGCACAACACAGAGCCGATGACGCCGACCTTCGGCGCGGCGCGGATCGGGGATGCCGTCAAAGAAGTCGGGCAGCGTGCGCATCTGTTCGGCAGTCAGCATGATCTTGGGTGCTCCGGTACGATAAACAGGGTCAAGGACGGGGCGGGAGAGCTGGTCCCGCGCATCACGTTGCACGGGGAGGACAAAGACCAGCTTGGGCGATTTGGCATCCGCGCTGTAGCCCTCGCGGGTGCGGCGGAACCCCTGCGTCAGCCCCAGGCAAGCCCAGTTCGCGGCACGATAGACCGTGCCGTGGAAGCGCGCCGGATCAACGAAGGTTTCCAGCAAGAGCAAAGGCTGACCAAAACGTTCTTGCCAGTCCCCGGCAATTCGCTGGTGGCACAATGACAGCGCTTTGGAACCCAGATTGGGGAAGTGCCACTCGGGCAGAATCAGGAAACGGCTGTTGTTGGCGATTAAACTCAGACGATCAAATTGGTGACGGAAATCCCAGCCAATCCAACGGTCACGGACACCGCACTTCCATGCTGAGGCTGAGAAGCTCAGCAATGCCGCCCATTCATCTTCATGGGTGGCGACATACCAGAGCGTGTGGCCGATCTTGGCCAGATCACCCAAGTAGTGGTGTTGCTGCATCAGTTCCCGATAGCGAGCTTCTTCGCTCTTGCTCACGAGACGGACGCTCAATGCTTGTAGATTGGCTTGCATTCATGCTTTATACGCGAGCTGGGCGTGAATGTCCAGAAAAACAATTAACCGCTTAATCCGTTGAGAATTTATAGGGAGGACAAATTCACCCTGGTCTGCATCAGGGTACCCATGCCAACCCGCAAGCTTTGTGCTAAATTCTGCCCAGTCTGGCCAGAATTAACGCCAGAGTAACGGAGGCAATCATGCACAGTGAATGGCAACTGCAAGAAGCGAAGGGCAACTTCAGCCAGCTCATCAAGCGGGCGGCGAGTGGCGATGCCCAAATCGTTACCGTCCACGGCAAACCTACGGCGGTAGTCGTTTCGACGGAAGAGTACGCCCGGCTCACCCGCCACCGCACCAAACTCTCCAGCGCGCTGCTACGCCCCGACCTTGCAGCCGAAGACCTGGACATCTCCCGCAGCCGCGACACCGGGCGCGACATCGAGCTATGAGCTGGCTGCTGGACACCTGCGCGCTTTCCGAATACGCCAAAAAAAACGCCTGCGACTAAAGTGATCGCCTGGCTGGACGAGCAGGACGAAGCAAGCCTGTTCATCAGCGTCATCATGTTGGGTGAAATCGAAAAAAGCATCCTCAAACTGCGCAAAGCCGACCCGCGCCGCAGCCAGAAGCTCACCGCGTGGCTGGGTAAGGTGGAACAGCGCTTCGCCGGGCGTATCCTGCCGCTCGACGCCGCCGCCCTTCACGTCTGGGCGCAAATCGCTGCACACACCGAATTGGCCGGGCAACCCATGCCGGTGATGGACGGCCTGTTCATGGCCACCGCCCAATGCCACGGCCTCGCCGTGGTCACCCGCAACGTGCAGGGTTTCGCGCTGTACCCGCAAGTGTTTAACCCTTGGGCACTGTAAGCCTGCCGTAGCGAAACTGTTTTTCCGCTCTCCCTCTCCCTCTCCCTCTCCCTCTCCCTCTCCCTCTCCCTCTCCCTCTCCCTCTCTGTCATTCTGAAACGAAGTGAGGAATCTTACCCGCTGCACAAGATTTCTCCTTCCAGTCGAAATGGCAGTTGGTTTGTAGTCGCCTTTGGCGATGAAGTCAGGCATCCAACACAACATATTTGCTAAACTCTTTCATGACTTATCCCCTCACAACGGCTCTGAGCCTGTAGTTTTACGGAACCTCAAGTTTAATCCGCGTCGCTTGAGGTGCGGTAGGTCAATGCATGATGTCTAATGGGCAATCCAGGTAATCTCTCTCACTGCTTCTAAAACGGCTCAAATAGTTGCGTTGCTCCGGCGGAAGGTGTTTAATGCTGCCATTGTGTTTCAGCATTGGCGCGGGTTGTAGAGATGTTGAGACAACGCCAAAGCACAGCCCTGATATTAGTCAAATTCCACTGTAATCAAGTTTTGTATAATGCCTTCTACCCAAATCCGGCATTTGAGCCACTCGCGTTCGAATACGGCGAATGATTTAAAGGATGTCCCCAAGATGAAACCAAGCTCTCCTTATAATACTATTCTCGCGGCTATACTTCTGCCCATGATGATCGCCGGTTGCGGCCCAAAAGAAGGGCCGCCACCCGCATCCGCTGCCGCTCCGCCGCCCCCGGAAGTTGAGGTGATGACGGTTGCCGCAGGCTCTGTGGTGCTGACGCAGGATCTTCCCGGCCGCCTTCAGGCATACCGGACTGCCCAGGTTCGTGCCAGGGTGGAGGGGATAGTCGAAAAACGCTTGTTTGCCGAGGGCAGCGATGTGAAAGCAGGCGACACCTTATTTCAGATAGACGCCCGCAACTACCAGGCGGTCTACAATTCCGCCAAGGCAGATGTTGCCGTTGCCCGCCATACTGTGGAGCGTTACAAGCCGCTGCTCGAAGCAAAGGCGGTCAGCCAGCAGGAGTACGATTTGGCCGAAGCCAAGTTCAAACAGGCCGATGCCGCCTTGTCCAAGGCGCAACTCGATCTGGAAAACACTCATGTGCCAGCGTCTATCAGTGGCCGCATAGGCCGCACCCAAGTGACGGAAGGGGCGCTTGTGGGCCGGGGCGATGCCACCTTGTTGGCGACCATCGAACAGCTTGACCCGATCTACGTCAATTTCACCCAGCCCGGCGCGGATGTGCTGCGCCTGCGCCAGGCGATCAAGAGCGGCAAGCTCAGGCGCACCGAATCCACCAGGGTGGAGCTGTTGCTGGAAGATGGCAGCCTCTATCCCTTGCCGGGCAGGATTTTTTTCACCGACATGGCGGTTGATCCTTCCACTGGCGCAGTCAGCTTGCGCGCCCAATTTTCCAATCCACAGCGTGAATTGCTGCCCGGCATGTTCGCGCGTGTCCGCTTCCCGGAAGCGATGGCGGACAATGCCATCCGTGTGCCGCAACGGGCGGTGCAGGCTGGGCCGCAAGGGCAGTTTGTGATGATCGTCGCACCCGACGGCAAGGTGGTTCCTCTGCCCATCAGGACCGGCGGCATGGCAGGCGTGGATTTCATCGTCAGCAGCGGGCTAAAAGGGGGGGAGCAGGTCATCGTCAACGGCTTGCAGAAGGCAAGGCCGGGTACAATAGTGAAGCCGGTGTCAGATGCTTCTGCAAGCGGTGCGCCGCCAGACACTCGCCCTGCGGGCGGTCTTGGCGCAGACAAAGGACTGAAGGCAGAAGGCAAAGCAACTCCACCTGCGGCAAACGGCAAGCCATAAGGGACACTCAATGTTTGCCAAATTCTTCATTGACCGACCGATCTTCGCCTGGGTAATTGCTATCCTCATCACGTTTGCCGGGATACTGGCGCTGCGCGCGTTGCCGGTATCGCAATATCCGTCGGTGGCTCCGCCCGCGCTGGACATTTCCGTCACCTATCCCGGCGCATCGGCACAGGTTGTCGAGCAGAGCGCGGTGCAGTTGGTCGAGCAGGAGATGAACGGCATCGACAACTTGCTTTACATGGACTCCAGCTCGCAGGTGGGTTCCGGGCAGGTGACGCTTACCTTCAAACCCGGCACAGATATCCAGTTTGCTTCGGTTGAGGCGCAAAACCGCATCAAGCGCGTGGAAGCGCGCCTGCCGGATGACGTGCGCCGGTTGGGGGTGACGGTCACTCGCGCCGGGCGCAACTTCATCATGGTGGTGGCGCTGGCTTCACCGGATGGCCGTCTGAACGCCATCGACCTGGGCAGCTATGCCACCGCCAGCGTGCTGGAGCCGTTGCTGCGCGTGTCCGGTGTGGGCGAGGTGCTGCTATTCGGCACCGAATATTCGATGCGCATCTGGCTCAAACCTGAAAAGTTGGAGTCCTATGCGCTTTCGCCCGCAGATGTCAGCCGCGCGGTGCGCGCGCAGAATACGCTGCTGCCGCTGGGCGAAGTAGGGCAGTTGCCTGCCGCGCCAGGGCAGGAGGTCAACGCCGTCATTACCGGGCGCGGGCGACTCGCCACTCCGGAAGAATTTGGCGACATCGTGGTGCGAGCCAACCAGGACGGCTCGACCGTGCGGCTCAAGGACATCGCCCGGATCGAGCTGGGCGCGCAGGACTATAGCCGCACCGCGCGCCTTAACGGCCAACCCATCGCCGGCATGGCGATACGCATCACACCGGGGGCGAATGCGCTGGCGACCGCGCAAGGCGTGCGCGCCAAAATGCAGGAACTGTCGCGCTATTTTCCGCAGGGCGTGGATTGGGTCGTGCCTTACGACACCACGCGCTTCATCGAACTGTCCATCCGCGAAGTGGTAATAACCTTGCTGGAAGCGGCGGCGCTGGTTGTGCTGGTGATGTTCATCTTTCTCGGCAACTGGCGCACCACGCTGATTCCCGCCATCGTCGTGCCGGTGTCACTGATGGGCGGGCTGTTGGGGCTGTATGTATTCGGTTTCTCGATCAACGTGCTGACGCTGTTTGCGATGGTGCTGGCGATCGGCACCGTGGTGGATGATGCCATTGTGGTGGTGGAAAATGTCGAGCGCAACATGCGCAGCCACCACCTGTCGCCGCGCGAAGCGACCCGCGTGGCAATGGGTGAGATCACAGGTGCAATCATTGCGATTTCTCTCGTGCTCTCGGCGGTATTCGTGCCGATGGCCTTTTTCGGTGGCTCCACCGGAGCGATTTACCGCCAGTTTGCCGTTACGCTGGTGGTGACCATGGCGTTCTCCGCTTTTCTGGCGCTGTCGCTTACGCCCGCCTTATGTGCGAGTCTGCTCAAGCATGATGTGGATAGTCTTGAGCGCGGCTTTCACGCCCGGTTCAGCCATTTTTTCAGCCGCGTGATAACACGCTATGTCGGCGGAGTGAATTACGCCGTGCGCAGGTTGCTGCGTTCCCTAGCGATTTATGCAGTGATCGTCGCGATTGCCGTCTGGGCATACATGAAACTGCCAAGTAGTTTTTTGCCGGAAGAAGACCAGGGATACATCGTCACCGCTATCCAGTTGCCGCCTGCCGCTGCAAAAGAAAGAACCCAAGCCGTGCTGGAATCCGTCGAACAGTTCTTTTTGAAACAGCCGCAGGTAGATAAGGTGGTAGGCGTATTGGGGTTTTCCTTTTTTGGCCGCGGACAGAACATGGCGCTCGCCTTCATCAAGCTCAAGGATTGGGATGACAGGCCCGGCAATGACAACTCGGCGCAGTCCCTGACCAAGCGCGCCAATATGAACTTTTTCCGCATGAAACAGGCGATGCTGTTCGCCATCAATCCGCCGCCCATTCCAGAGCTTGCCTCTGCCGGCGGTTTCGATTTCCGTTTGCAGGATCGCGGCGGGGTAGGGCGCGAAAAACTTCAGGATGCGCGCAACCAAGTGCTGGGCATGGCAATGGCCGACAAGCGCCTGGCCGCCGTGCGCCCCGAAGGCCAGGAACCCGCGCCGCAGCTTTTTCTCGACATAGACCGCGATAAAGGGGAGGCGCTGGGGGTCAATGCCACCGACTTCAACGATACCCTGCAATCCTTGTTTGGCACGGCCTATATCAACGATTTCGTGCGCCAGGGCAGGGTGCTGCGCGTGCAGATGCAGGGCGAGGAAAATATGCGCAAAAGTGAAGCAGACCTGTTGCGCGTGGCGGTGCGCAATAACACCGGACGCATGGTGCGCCTGTCCGAGTTTGCCCGCGTCAAGTGGGTGGCGGGATCGGCCAAGCTCGACCGCTACAACGGCCTGCCAACGATGAAGATTTCCGGGGCGACCGCACCGGGGGTTTCCAGCGGCGAAGCGCTTGCCGCGATGGAAGCTATCGCGCTGAAACTGCCTCAGGGCATCGGCTTCGAATGGTCGGGCATTTCGTCCGAGGAAAAAATCTCCGGCCAGCAGGCGCCACTGCTGTTCGGCGTATCGCTGCTGGTGGTATTCCTGGTGCTTGCGGCCTTGTATGAAAGCTGGTCAATTCCGCTGGCGGTGATGCTGGCCGTGCCGCTCGGAGCCTTTGGCGCGCTGGTTGCCGTGGAATTGCGCGGGCTGCCCAACGATGTCTATTTCAAAGTCGGGCTGATCGCCATCATCGGGCTCGCCGCCAAGAATGCCATCCTTATCGTCGAATTTGCCCGTCGCCTCGAAGATGAAGGCCAGGAGCGGATTGCTGCTGTGCTGGAAGCCTGCCGCCTGCGCCTGCGGCCGATCCTGATGACCTCCATCGCCTTTATCGCCGGCGTATTCCCGCTGGCTATTTCCACCGGCGCTGGCGCGGAGAGCCGCCACGCCATCGGCACCGGGGTAATCGGGGGCATGATTGCCGCCACCCTGTTCGCCATCTTCCTGGTGCCGGTTTTCTTTGTGGTTATTCGCCGCATTTTCCCCGGCCATGCGCCCAGGAAGCAGGAGGGTAGCCATGAGTGATGAGCCAAATAAATTACCGGGAGTAATGGTGCTGCGTAGCACCATGTTATCGTTTTCGACCCTGTTATCCACTTGCCTGTTGGTAGGGTGCGTCGCCGGCCCGGAATACCAGCGCCCAAAAATGGATTTGCCGGAAAGCTGGCCGGTAATGCAAGGAGAAACCAGTCAGCCAGTAGCGTTTGCTGGCGACCACTGGTGGAACATCTATGCCGATCCTGTCTTGGACAAGCTCGAAGATGAGGCACTAATTCACAATGTGGATGTTCAAGTAGCGGCAGCACGGGTGTTGGAGGCCCGCGCCCAACTGGAAATTACCGGGGGGGATCAATACCCGTCAGTCAGCGCAAACGTGAAAGAAAACCGCACCGAGAGCAGCCTGGCCGGGACGGTTCCCCGCCCGGCAACTCTGCCGCGCATCCAGAACTCTTCACGTGTTACCCTCGATGCGAGCTATGAGCTTGACCTGTGGGGAAAGCTTCGCCGTGCCAGCGAAGCATCGCGCGCGGATCTGCTTGCAGCAGAATCGGCCAGGGAAACGGTGCGCCTTTCCCTGACCGCGCAAGTGGCTCAGCAATATTTTGCCCTCATCTCCTACGATGCACAGGAAACAGCTATAAAGCGGATATTAGACGGACGCCAGGAAAGACTCGCGCTTAATCGAAAGCGGCATGAAGTGGGTGTCATTTCCGAATATGAGCTGTATCAGGTAGAAGCCGATGAAGCAGCCGCGCAATCGCAGCTTGCCCTAATTGTTCAGGCGCGCGACAGGCAGGAAGCCTTGCTTGCCCTGATGTTGGGACGCTCGCCGCGTGAAGTGATGGACGGCAAACTGGATCGCGGCAACCCAAACTTTGTGGCCACGCAGGTTCCGGAAGGGCTCAAGGCTGAACTGCTATTGCGCAGACCCGACCTGAAGGAAGCCGAATTGCGTCTGGTGGCACTCAATGCCCGCATTGGCGCGGCACGTTCACAGTTCTTTCCTTCAATTGCCCTTACCGCGTACCTTGGAAGTGAAAGCGCCGCTTTTGCGAACCTGTTTACTGGCCCAGCCGATATTTTCCAGTTTGCCGTCAATGTTAGCCAGCCAATTTTCAATGCTGATCGCATAGGGCACATGGTAGAGGCGGTGGAAGCGCGCCGCGATCAGGCTCTGGCGCAATACAAACAAGCCGTAGCCCACGCATTTGCCGATGTCCGCAATGCATTGTCGGCGCAGCAAGCAGCCCGCCAGATTCTTGCTTCTGAAAGCTCGCGCAGCAAGTCACTGATGCAAATATATAAGAAAATCGAATTGCGCTATCAAAACGGCATTGCCAGCCGCCTGGAATTGCTGGATTTGGAACGGAATTATCTACAGGCCGAGTTAAACCGCCTGGATGCCGAAAGAGCGCAACGGGTTGCCGTTGCAGATTTGTTCAAGGCCTTGGGCGGTGAATGGCAAACCTCAGCCAACCAGAATTCCACCAAAGCTACGCAAGAGCTAAAACCATAGATTGTCAAGCTCTAATTTCGGGGCTCTAATTTCGGGGTATATTTGCAACAGGAGGAAACATCATGAGCAAAGCCAAAGAATTGCTGCTGGAATGCAAGATCAAGCTGGGCATCCAGACCGACTACAAGCTTGCCCAAACGCTTGAATTGCACACTGGCAGGGTTGTTTGCCGACTACATGAACAATAAACGAACCCCAGATGCTTACACGTGCGTCAGGATGGCTTTGATCTTGGGGCGCGACCCGGCGGAGGTCATCGCCGAGGTCGAGGCCGACACCGAGAAGAACGCCAAGCGCCGCGCGTTCTGGGCGGATTTTGTTCGGCGTGCCAAGCAAGCGGCGAGGCTGGGCACGCTGGCTGCGCTGTGTATCGCCACCTTGCTGGCCGGATCCGCAAACCCACGCAAGGCCGCTTTTTTTTAGGCCGCGCCGCTGCGCATAATGTATAAGTATTACAATGCATTGCTGCGCTTTTCTCGAAATTACTGGCACTGGAAACCGTGCCGACTTTTTGCATGTTCATCATTTTCCAACCTCCTGTAAAGGGTTATTTGAAATCGGTACCGCCTTCAGTTCCGGCTTTTTTCTGTGCTTCAACGCGGGGCCACGCAAGCCATACTCGACCCTGTAAGGGTGATAAACCTCCCAGTAACCGTTATCCTGCCTGCGCCCATTCAGCCGCCCGGAAACGAGCAGGGCGCGGATGCGCCGGGAAGTGACGCCCCAATCTCTGGCGGCGAAGGACACTGGCACGGCGCGGCTTATGCCGTCTCCGACATAGACCCACTTTTCCGGTAATCCCGGCTCTCCCGACGCTGGCGCGCCGGATGCCGGTGCATGAAGCGCACCGGCTGGGCTGTCCGCCCGCCGCTCGCCCGGTCGCTGCGCGCCCGGTGCGGCAGCGGCGGCGGTCGCCCCCGCCGCCCTTTCGATGCAGGCGGGGCGGGGCGGCATCACGAATGCGGGTTTGCCGTTCGCGCTCATGCTTGCCTCCAATTCCGTTCAGGATGCGCAACAGGCGGTTTGTTCGCTTGCGGCGGGGTTTGCCCTGCGTTCCGGGAAATCGACGACCGTCCGCGCAGTTTTGGCCAGCCCGGCGCGGCTGTACATTTGCCGCCACAGTTTCGCCTGGGCAAACACGCCTTCCAGATCACTGCTGTCCGGTTAAACGAGAGGGCGAATCGCTGAAAGCCATGATTGACGCAGGATTCCAAGCAATGAAGGGTGTCTCCGATTTGAACGGCGAAGGGCGGTTCTGGCAGTCTTCCGGTTTTTCTTCCGGAGGCTGCCATGAACATCGGCAAAACGCTGTTCGCTCAACTCATGGACTTCCTCCCCTGGAAGACCTTCCATCGCATCGTCGAGCGCTACGACGGCGACCGCTACGTGAAGTCCATGACATGCGCCGACCAATTCCGCGTGATGGCCTTCGCTCAACTGACGTACCGAGAGAGCCTGCGCGACATCGAAGTCTGTCTTTCGGCGCAGTCGGCCAAGCTCTACCACATGGGTTTGCGGCAGGAGACCAAACGCTCGACGCTGGCCGATACCAACGAGGCACGCGACTGGCGTATCCACGCCGAATTCGCCCAGCGCCTGATCGAGCAAGCGCGCAAGCTCTATGCGGGCGACAGCTTTGGCATCGAGTTGGAGAACACTGTCTACGCGCTGGACTCGACGACTATCGATCTGTGCCTGTCGCTTTTTCCGTGGGCGTTGTTTCGCACCACCAAGTCGGCGGTGAAGATGCATACGCTGCTCGACTTGCGCGGCAACATTCCCAGCTTCATCCACATCTCCGACGGCAAGCTGGGCGACGTCAAAGCGCTCGACATCCTGGTGCTGGAGGCCGGCGCGATCTACGTCATGGATCGGGGTTATCTGGACTTCGCGCGGCTTTACACGATGCATCGGGCACAAGCCTTCTTCGTCACCCGCGCCAAGTCGAACACCCGGCTCAAGCGCGTCTATTCGGCTGTGGCGGATCGCAGCGCAGGTATCATCTGCGATCAGACCGTCGCACTCACCGGAACCACCAGCCGCAAGGACTATCCGGAGCATCTGCGCCGCATCCGGTTCAAGGATCCCGAGACCGGGAAAACGCTGGTATTCCTCACCAACAACTTCGCGTTGCCGGCAGCCACCATCTGCGCGCTCTACAAGGCGCGCTGGCAGGTGGAGCTGTTTTTCAAATGGATCAGCAGCATCTGCGTATCAAGAAGTTCTACGGCAACTCGGAGAATGCGGTGAAGTCGCAAATCTGGATCGCCGTATCGGTCTATGTCCTCGTCGCCATCGTCAAGAAGCGCCTCAATCTGGACGCTTCGCTCTACACTTTGTTACAGATATTTTCGCTCACCCTTTTCGAGAAAATGCCCATCCAGCAAGCGTTTGCGGGCAGCGACTACAAATCAGAACATGGGGAAGATTGCAACCAGCTGAATCTATTCGCGTTTTAACCGGACAGCAGTGCTTCCAGATAGCTCAAATTGCCCGCATCGAACGGGCGACCGGCTGGCGGATAGAGCTTGTCACCGCAAACCGTCCAGCCTTCCCAATACAGGCCGGGCAGAGCGTAACCGCGCAGGATGCGCAACATCCGGTAGGCCATCCAAGGGATGCGAGCGCCGCCCGTTTCCCAGTTCTGGATGGTGCGCGGTAACGTCCAGTTCCTTGGCGGCTTCCCGGCGCGTCAGGCCAGATTCCCGGCGCAGGTCGCGGAAGTCCTGCGGGTCGATCCAGCGGCGGCTCATAGCAGCCGCCCGGTGTAGAGCTTGGCGGGCGGGTATATCCACCAGCGCCCGGTCAGCGGATGCTTGCGGGCGCCGACGATGCGCCCGGCCTTGCAGTACTCAACCACGCTCTTGGCGCTGATGCCCGCCTGTTCGGCGAAGGTCTGCGCAGATACGCCTTGCTGCTGGTGGGTGTCGGGGCGCAGCTTGCTCATGACCGCCTCCAGATGCGCGAAAACAGAACCGTTTGCAGCTTTTCCAATAGGCTATCCGAGGCCGCCAGATCTTCCGGCGCTGCAAGCCCCTTTTTGATTTCCTTGCGCGTCCTGTCGCGTTCTTGCTCGACGGCGAAATGCGCGTGGAGAAACTCGCAATCCGTCAGCTCGATCAAGTGCGGGCGCGGCTTGGCCCCTTCGGGGCGGTCTTTAGAGAAAAATCGGCCCCGTTTGCGCGCATCGTTCGGCGAAGGCGACTTACCGCCCCCCGGTATACCCACCGCTGATGAACCGCCGCGGCGGGCACCCGCCGGGTCCCCTGTAAGATCGCTGAACCGGCTAAGGCATGGGCATGTCGGGCAAAAACCCTGAACCCGTTGGACTTTGTCCGCCCCTGTTTTCAATAGGGGCGCGGGTTTGCGGGGTGGCGACCCCCCAAACTGTTCCGGGTTTTCAAAGGTGGAATAGTTGTTTGTAAAGGTGGAACATTTTTTCTGGCCGAAAGCCGCAGCCTGTAAGGGTTTGCGGCGGTTTTCTTATGCCAACCCGTTGGACTTTGTCCGGGTATTACATAGGAACCCGGACACAAGCCCGACGGATCTTCCACCAGTCAATTTTCATCAATGCATTGATTCAATTGAGCTTGACCCTGTTTCTTGAGGTTTTTTAATTTTATTGTAGGCATGTAATTAGCAAACTAAAGCTAAAGTTGCTTGCAATAACCTGCTTTGTATGTAAAATACATAGTCATGTATCTGACCTCAATCCCCAACCGGAACTCCCCGCCCGCAATCCTTTTGCGCGAAAGCTATCGCGAAGACGGGAAGGTCAAGACGCATACGCTCGCCAACGTGACGAACTGGAACCCCGCCGTTGTCGAAGCCATGCGCTCGGCATTGAAGGGCGAGTTTCTTCTCAATGAATCCGCCTTGATTGCCAAAGCTAGCAGCCTGTCTGGCTTCCACGATAAAAAATATCGTAAACAACCAACAAATTACAGTTGCGGTGCGGTATAATTACGCTTGTTAATCAATAAGTTGAATATAATTCCATGAGCCGCTTCAAGCCGATCAAACGTGACATGAACTACCTGTTCCCGCCTTCGATGAGCGACTGGCTACCGGAGCATCACTTGTCGCGATTTGTTGTTGAGATTGTCGATCAGCTGGACCTGAAGCCCATGGAACGCGCCTACGGCACCAGCGGGAGCGATCCGTATCACCCGGCATTGCTGCTGTCCGTTCTGGTTTACGGCTACGCCACGGGCGTGTTCTCCAGCCGCAAGCTGGAAAACGCCACCTACGATTCGGTCGCCTTCCGCTTTGTGGCCGCAGACGAGCACCCCGACCACAACACGCTGAACACCTTCCGCAAACGGTTCCTGAAAGAGATCGAAGGGCTGATGGTGCAAGTCCTGTTGATCGCCCGCACCCTGGGCGTGCTCAACCTCGGCAACATCGCGCTGGACGGCAGCAAGATCAAAGCCAACGCATCCAAACACAGCGCCATGAGTTACGGGCACATCAATAAGCTGGAAGAACAACTGAAATGCGAAGTAAAGAAGCTCATGGAGCTGGCCGAAGCGGCGGACAACGAGAAGATACCGGACGGCATGAACCTGCCCGACGAGATCGCCCGCCGCGAAGATCGCCTCAAGGCTATCGCCGGGGCTAAAGCCAAGATCGAAGAGCGCGCCAAAGAACGGTTCGAGCAAGAGCAAGCCGACTACCAGGCCAAGCTTGCCAAGCGCGAAGCGAAGGCAAAGGAAAGCGGAAACAAACCTCGGGGCAAACCTCCTGCTCCCCCTGTGGAAGGCGCGCAGGACAAAGACCAGATCAACCTCACCGACGAAGAATCGCGCATCATGAAAGTATCCGACGGCGGGTTCGACCAGTGCTACAACAGCCAGATTGCGGTGGACATGGACAGCATGCTGATCGTGACGAGCAACACCGTGCAGGCGTGCAACGACAAGCAGCAAGTCGAACCGATACTCGAACAGCTCAAGGCATTGCCGGTCGAGCTGGGCAAGCCCGGCAATCTGGTCGCGGACACGGGTTATTTCTCGGAGGCCAACGTCAATGCCTGCGGCGAACAGAAAATCACCCCGTTGATCGCGGTGAAGCGCGAGGAACACCACCCCGACCCGATGGCGCGATTCACCGAGCCGCCGCCACTATCGGCGGATGCCACGGAGGTCGAGAAGATGCGCCATTTGCTGCTGACGATGGCGGGGCGGGCACTCTATGCGAAACGCAAATGCACGGTGGAACCGGTGTTCGGCATCATCAAGGCGATACTGGGATTCCGGCAATTCTCGTTGCGGGGATTGGAAAACGTCAGCGGCGAGTTTAATCTGGTCGCGATGGCGTGGAATTTGAAGCGAATGTTCGTGTTGGCGGGGTAGTTTTGAGCGGCAACGAGGCGATTTGCGATGAAAATGACCGTTATCAAGCGACCAAAAACAGTTTGATGAGAAACTGAAAATGCAATTTATGAAATCACGATCAAATCCGCTCGGCAAGTCCGAGTTGTTGTTGAGATTAACGGGAAGCCAGACAGGCTGCTAGACTTACGCGATGCAACGGGATTGTTTGTGTTGTCATGATCTTTTCACCTTTCAGGGTTGAATTGTTCGCATATCGAACGAAATAATATTAGTTCGATTTTCTTACGATTGTCAAGCTCAACTTTCGTACTACAATAAACACAGGAGACCACACCATGAGCAAAGCTAAAGAATTGTTGTTGGAATGCAAGATCAAATTAGGCATTAAAACGGACTACAAGCTTGCTCAGGCACTTGATATGCACCGAGCAAGGATAAGCAGCTACATGAGCGAAAAAGAAACGCCAGACGCCTATGCGTGCGTCAGAATGGCTTTGATCTTAGGGCGCGACCCAGCGGAAATCATCGCCATAGTTGAAGCCGATACGGAAAAGAATGTAAAGCGCCGCGCGTTCTGGGCGGATTTTGCACAGCGTGCCAAGCTAGCGGCGAAGCTGGGCACGCTGGCTGTGCTGTTTATCGCCACCTTACTGGCCGGTATCACAAGCGGTCGGGAAGCCGCTTTTTTTAGACTTCGCCACTACGCATAATGTATATTATGTCAAATGCTGTTTTCGCCTATTGGTGGCTTTTCCTCCCCCTGTTCGCCCCCTCAACTGTTTCACCGGTTGCAGGTTGACGTGGCGTACCGACGAGCCGGCCCTGCCCAGCGGCATGGTCTCGATCAAGCGCAAGATAAACCCGTTTTCCGCGCAATACTCGACCATGGCACTGATCTCGTCGTCGTTGACGCCACCCATCACCACCATGTTGATCTTGATCGGCGTAAAGCCGGCTTCCTTGGCGATTTCCAGCCCGCTCAGCACGTTCGTCAGCGCATCCAGTCCAGTTATTTGCCTGAAACGCACTGCATCCAGCGTATCCAGGCTAACGTTGATGCGCGCGATGCCAGCCTGCATGAGGCAACCCGCCAGCCCGGCTAAGCGTGTACCATTGGTGCTGAGGGACATATCTTCCAAGACCCGGAATCAATCGCAAACGCAGTGCCAAGTCGCTCAAACTGGGCCGTGTCAGGGGCTCGCCACCAGTCAGCCGAACCTTTCTCAGGCCAGCGCACACCAGCAGTCCGACGACCTGTTCGATTTCATCAAAGGTTAGCCAATGGGCCGGGGTTAAGAAACAAAGCGGCTGTAAATGGCGCGAAGAAAATCAGGAAGCCGTGTACAGAAATCATAATTAGCAGGGATGTCACCGAAAAGCGGCAGCGACATCGCCATTGAAACGGCGGGCATCACCCTTATGCGCAATGATCTGATGAGTGTGGCAGATGCCATTTCACTTTCGCGCGCCGCACTAAAAAAATCCACCAAATTTAGCTTACAATGTGCTGGGTATTCTGCGGCGATGAGTTCGGTATCGGTTGTCAGCAACGCGCTGCTGCTCAAGCGTTGGCAACCTTATAACACGATGCGTTAACGGAGAAAGAATCAAATGGAAATAATACAACTCAACATTCAGGGTATGACTTGCAACGGCTGCGTAAACAGCGTCAAGAATGTGCTGCAAAAGACGATAGGCGTGGCCAGCGTGGATGTTTCGCTGGAACAAAACCGCGCCACTGTGATCTACAATCCAGAGCAAGCAAACCCAGCACAACTTAAAGCTGCTGTCGAAAATGCAGGGTTTGGTGTAATTTAATTTTGTATTTTTCCAAGATAAAGTAATCTAACTAGGAGGCACATCATGAAACAAGCTAATATTTTTCTGCTGCTGGGAATAGTTGTTGCCTTCGGCGGTTGTGCCAGCAGCAAATCCGGGGACACATACAGCCGCGACGAGGCGCGCCAAGTGCAATATGTCCAGATGGGCACAGTAGAAGCCTCGCGCCCGATAAAAATTGAAGGTACCAAGACCGCCATTGGCGCAGGTGCAGGAACTATTGTTGGCGCCATTGCCGGAAGCTCCACAGGACAAGGCAAGGGCAGCGCAATCGGATCAGTTCTCGGCGCAGTAGCTGGCGGCGTAGTAGGCGCTGCTGCGGAAGAAGGCCTGACTCGCGAGAATGGTGTGGAAGTTACAGTAAGACTCGAAAACGGGCGCATCATTTCTGTTGTGCAAGCGGGTACAGAGCAATTCAAACCTGGCGACAAGGTACGTGTACTGGAAGGTGGTGGGGAAACCCGCGTTACCCACTAACTCCAATTTCATTCAATTCAAGGAGCCATAAAACAAAACCCGCACTAACTCAGGCATTAGTGCGGGTTTTCTGGACTTCTTTGGATTGCTTAAAACACTCAATTGGTGGAGGCAACTGGGATCGAACCAGTGACCCCTTGCTTGTCGAGCAAGTATTCTACCGCTGAACTATGCCTCCAAATACGGAGGTAAATTATATCCTAATAACGTGAGCAATTCACGCTCAATATTGAGCCGAGGCGTAATTGTCAAAGCGCGTATATTCACCGCGGAAGGTAAGCTCAACCTTGCCTATTGGTCCGTTACGTTGCTTGCCGATGATAATCTCCGCCTTGCCCTTGTCTGGCGAATCGGGGTTGTAAACCTCATCTCGGTAGATAAACAAAATCAGGTCGGCATCCTGCTCGATGGCGCCTGATTCGCGCAGGTCAGACATCATCGGGCGCTTGTTGGGTCGCTGTTCCAGGCTGCGATTCAACTGCGACAGCGCCATCACCGGCACTTGCAACTCTTTGGCCAGTGCTTTAAGTGAACGGGAAATTTCAGATATTTCAGTGGCGCGATTTTCACTTGCCTTGCCTGAAGGCGCTGACATCAACTGCAAATAGTCCACGACGATTAGCCCAAGGCCATCATTCTGCCGGTGCAATCGGCGCGCACGCGAGCGTAATTCCAGCGCGTTCAGCGCAGCAGTTTCATCAATAAAAATGGGCGCGTCATTTAACCGTCCCAGCGCGTGGGTCATGCGTGACCAGTCATCGTCTTCCAGCTTACCGGTGCGCAATGTATGCTGGTTGAGCAAACCGACTGAACCTATCATACGCATGGCTAACTGGGTGCCACCCATTTCCATGCTAAAAATTGCGACTGGTTTGGCGACTTCCAGCGCCACATGCTCGGCAATGTTGATGGCGAAGGCGGTGTTGTGGGTTACCACGTCCTGGTCGGTGATATAGAGCCTGCTGGGATGGCTGACAGAGATGCACTGGCAGGACGTCTGACGCGTGGGCTCGATAGAGAGGATGTTCAGGCGCTTCTGCCTGCGCCATGTGGCCGGCGCACGCGTCTGTTTTTCCGACAACAGGAAAAGGCTTTGCGGTTCGGGGTGGGAAATGTGGCACACATAAACGGGCAGACCGGGCACACGCATCCCTGCGATATTGCGGAAGTAAGGCTGCTTGTTCGACACCGAGCACCAACCTCCGAGGGAGCGCACCAGTTCCGTCATGTCTTGGGCCAGTTGGGCGCTCGAAGTGGAAAATCGCACACTGCCCCATTTCTCCACCCACCCATCGGTATCCAGCAGACCGCGCAACAGGTCCAGCCGCGCCAAACGGCAAGCCTCCAAATACAGCCTGGGAATAAATTTCTGGTCGCTGGATAGCTCGGACAATTGCATGGCATCAAGGCCAATACGCAGCGGGTTGGGTTGTGCGCCCATCAGGCCGGGCACGCGCCCGCGATCCTGGCGAATCAGGCGGTAATCGTAGCGCTGGGTATGATTGACCATCATTCCCTCGTCCAACCGCTCTTCCATTAGCGTAAGAATTTCCGGCGAAGCCGTGGAAAAGTGCACGCTACCGGTTCCCGTCAGATTGCCGTTACCCAGCAAAGCCCCAAGCACCCATGGGTCTACAGGCAATGGATCACGGTGACCGAAATCTCCGCTTGCGCGTTCAATCCAGAGGCGTCCCTGGTGGCGCTTGGACTGCAGCAGGCGCATCAACTCTCGGGTTTCAAGCACGCGCGCTGCATCCCAGTGGCGGGAATGGGTCCGCCACAAATGCTCTGCGCAGCACTCGGTCGCACGCCCGTCCGAGAACGTGATGCGATAGGCCTGTTTGACCCCTTGCGGGAAAACGCCGGTGACGATGGAGGGCTGTCCATCGACAGAGGCAAGGGCATCACCTACTTCCAGTTCACCCATCCGCTTCCAACCACTCAGGGTACGCACACGCGCGTCCAGCGGCTGGGCTTTGCCCATGCTCGGGCGTCCGGCAACGATAACCAGCTCGCCCGGCTGCATACCGGAAGTCATGCTGTCCAGATCGGTAAAGCCAGTCGCGATACCGGTTACATCGCTTGCGTTGTCGCGCCCATACAGTGTCTCAATGCGTTCCACCACTTTGGTCAATAACGGTGGAATAGGGACAAAACCCTGTCGGCCACGCTCACCGGACTCGGCAATCTCAAACACACGGCTTTCCGCCTCGTCCAGTAACTGATCCGCATCGCGCCCAGCCGGGTTATAGGCGCTGGTGGCGATGTCGCTGCCGACCTCGGCGAGCTTGCGCATGATGGCGCGTTCGCGCACGATTTCCGCGTAGCGCCGGATATTGGCTGCGGATGGTACGTTCTGTGCCAGCGAGCCCAGATAAGCCAATCCGCCCGCCTTGTCGAGTTCGGCATTGCCCTCCAGCGATTCCGCCACAGTAATCACATCCACCGGCTTGGCACGGTCAGTCAGGTGCGCAATATGCCGGTAAATCAGGCGATGTTCGAAGCGGTAAAAATCCCGCTCGCTGATCAAGTCGGCAATCTTGTCCCACGCACTGGCATCCAGCAGGATGCCACCCAGCACCGACTGTTCGGCTTCGACCGAATGGGGCGGAAGCTTGATCGCATCAAGCTGGGGGTCGGAGGGAATAGAAAAATTTTGCATGATTGAGGATTGTTTTATTGCAAACTAGCCGGGGCATTTTACCACCGTAAAAATGACTGCCAGGAGAAATAAAAAAGGGCTGTTGCCAGCCCTTTTTTAGTTCGTCCAGTGGAAATGCTACTGCTTATAAGTTGATTTAAAAATGTAGCGAGCGTGGCCAGTTTGGGCGCGCCCGGAGCGCAGGAACCGGAATGTACTTTATGTACATGAGGATTCCGAGCACTGCGCAAGCCAGAAATGGCAAGCACAGTAATTTTTAAACAACTTCTTAGTGCTCGCCCAGCACCGAGACAGTGACAGTCGCCACCACATCTGCATGCAGCCCGATGGTGATAGGATAATCGCCGACCTGTTTGAGATGGCCGGACGGCATGCGCACTTGCGATTTCTCCACGGTAAAACCCAACTGCCCCAGCGCCGCAGCAATATCGGCATTGGTCACGGAACCAAAAAGTTTTCCGTCCACGCCAGCCTTCTGTGCAATTTGCACGGTCAAACCGTTGAATTTATCGGCACGGGCCTGAGCATCCGCCAGCTTGGCTTGTTCCGCCGACTCCAGTTCGACGCGGCGCACCGCAAATTCCGCCACATTGCTTTCAGTCGCGCGCTTGGCCTTGCCTTGCGGGATCAGAAAATTGCGTGCGTAGCCGTTCTTTACCTTGACTACATCACCCAGCTGGCCGAGGTTGGTCATTTTTTCCATCAGTATCACTTGCATGTTCCGCTCCTTAATGCAAATCAGTGTAAGGCATCAATGCCAGGAAACGCGCGCGCTTGACCGCAGTGCTCAGTTGGCGCTGGAAACGTGTCTTGGTGCCGGTAATGCGTGCCGGAAGGAGTTTGCCGTTTTCACCGACGAACTCCTTGAGGATGTTCAGATCCTTGTAATCCACTTCCGCGATCTTATCCGCAGTAAAGCGGCAGAACTTGCGGCGTTTGAACAACGAGCGCGAAGCGCTGTTTTTCTTGTCATCTTTTTTCTTAAATACACGAGCCATGCTATGCCCCTTATTTCAATAAAATGTTTTCAATATGCATCACCAGTTGCGTATTGCGTAAACTGCGCTGAGCCAAAAATCCTTCCGCTCTCACCCGCTGCCCTAATTGCAGGCTACTTGCCCGCTGGGCGGCATTACCGAGTGCCAAGGCCGGAATTTCACACAGTACCTGGCGTTGCGCGCCTGCTTCCTGCTGCGTGGAAGCATGGCGAATTCTCAATTCGATTCGCGCCACTCCCGCCGGGGTGTACCGCAAACCATCCAGCTCAACAAGTTCACCGTCAACGACAAACCGGTTGCTACCAGATTCGGTCAAGCAATTGTGGCCTCAGCCGATACTGCCGGTGCTGCTGGTACTGTGTCAGGAGCCGCATCGCCGGTCAGCGAACGCGACTTCTCCTCCCTCATCATCGCCGAAGGTATAGTTACCGCAGTTTTGGTCTTGATGGTCAGGTGGCGCAACACGGCATCGTTAAACTTGAATGCATGTTCCAACTCGTCCAGGGTTTCCTGGCCGCACTCAATGTTCATCAGCACATAATGCGCCTTGTGTATTTTCTGGATCGGGTAAGCCAGTTGGCGGCGGCCCCAGTCTTCCAAGCGATGGATCAGGCCGCTCTTGGCCGTCACCAGGGTACGGTACCGCTCGATCATCGCGGGCACCTGCTCGCTCTGATCGGGATGCACGATGAATACAATCTCGTAATGTCGCATATTTCTCCTTATGGATAGTGCCCCCCGTCATGCGTGAAGGTGGAGCAAGGTTTTGGGAGCGCGGATTATAACGAAAAATGCCGTCAGGTCAAGCAAATGTACGTGGGCAAACGAGCAAGTCCGGCTGGCCGCATGAATTTCATCTTGCCTCATGCAGACAGGGAGCCTCCACCCAGAAATAAACGATGAAAATTGTCTGTGGTAGCCCGTGCAACTTCCGCCAACGGAATTTCACGCAGCCTGGCAATTTCTTCCGCCACATGTTTAACATATGCGGGCTGGTTAAGCTTGCCGCGATAGGGCGCGGGCGCAAGATAGGGCGCGTCGGTTTCGATCAGTATGCGCTCCAGCGGCATGCGCTGGGCGACTTCCTTGATTTGCGTGGCATTTTTGAAAGTGACAATGCCGGAAAAGGAAATGTAAAAACCCATTGCCAGCGCGGCTTCTGCTACTTCCCATGTTTCGGTGAAACAGTGCATCACTCCGCCTATATGCCCCGCGCCTTCCTCAGCCATAAGGCGCAAGGTATCTTGCGCCGCTTCGCGGCTGTGGATGATCAGGGGTTTGCGGCTTTCACGCGCGGCACGAATGTGGGTGCGAAAACGTGCGCGCTGCCACTCCAGATCGCCTTTCAGGCGGAAATAATCGAGGCCGGTTTCACCGATGGCGATGACTTTGGGATGCTGCGCCAGCTCGACCAGGCGGGCGGCATCAGGTTCTTCGGCACCTTCATAATCAGGATGCACACCCACCGAGGCGAAGATATTTGCGTGATGTTCGGCGAGTGCAAGCACCTGCGGAAAATCTGCCAGGTTAACCGAAACACACAACGCGCAAACCACCTCGTTATGCTGCATTTGAGCCAGCACATCGGTGATATTTTCGGCCAGTCCAGGAAAATTGATATGGCAGTGGGAGTCAATGAACTGCATGGTTATTCGAGCATAAACTGACAGTAGGAAAACAGCAACGACTCCAAAAACAACTTGGGATTGAGCGTATGCTGCGCTTCGCGTTTTGCGGTTTGCAGGTGCTTTTGCAGTCGCGCCAAACTTAATGGGGCAAGCGGATCGACCAGTTTTTTGATGGTTGCTTCTTCGCCGATGTGATAGCGCAGCTTGCCCGCCAGCTTCATTGAACTCAAGTCATAACACCATTGTTGCAGCCACTGCACGACCAGCGCCTGCTCGGTTTTCTGCAAAGCCTCGGCCAGCGCAAAAACATCCAGCGTGGCGGGTTGACGCACGGCGCGCAGTAATTTATCGCGCTCTTCGCTGCCCAGCTTCTCATCCAGTTGAGCGGCTTGCAAAGGCGAAAAACCGGATGCGGCGAGGGCTTCAACGGGGTTTTTCACGCCCTGTCCGGCCAGCCATTGCGTGGCACTTGCGACATCGGGGGATGACAGCGTAAAGGACAAACAACGGCTCAAAATGGTCGGCAACAATTGCTGCGGCTTGTGCGACACCAGAATGAACAGCAAGCCTTGCGGGGGTTCTTCGAGGCTTTTCAGCAACGCATTTGCGGCGTTGGTGTTCATCGCCTCGGCGGGATATAGAACCACCACGCGCCTGCCACCTTGATGGGCGGATTGATTGATAAAACTGCCCATATCCCTAATTTTCCATACAGGAATTTCTTTGCTTGGCTTTTTTTTGGTGTCCCTTTGTTCATCTTCGATGGCTTCGTTGGCAACCCTTCTTGTCCATTCCCACAGCCGAACATCAGCCTCTGTTTCTTTAATCGCCAATAAACCGGGCTGCAACAACCGGAAGTCCGGATGGGATGCCTGTTCAAACCAGTGGCACGATGAACACTTTCCGCAAGCAAAACCGGATTCGTCCGGTTCTTGGCACAGCAAGGACTGGGCACAATTCATCGCCAGATCGAGCTTGCCCATGCCTCTCGCCCCTTTGAACAACAAGGCATGAGCAGGGTGTTTACGCAACTCCTGCAAGCGCACCCAGTCATTTGTTTGCCATGGATATATTTCTTTCATATCATATTGATAAAACTATTTCTTCAAGTTGTTGTTTAACATTTTCCAAGGGTCGAGCCGCATCAATGACGGCATACCGCTGGGGGTTTTGCCGCACGCGATGGTGGTATGCGGCACGCACACGCTCGAAGAAATCGGACTGCTCCTGCTCGAAGCGATCCAGCGTCAAATTGTTTGACAGCCGCTGCCGCGCTATCTCGACCGGGATGTCGAACAGCAGGGTCAAGTCCGGCTGCAAGCCTTCATGCACCCAGCGCTCCAGTTGCTCCAACTTGTCCAGCGGCACTCCCCTACCCCCGCCTTGATAGGCGAAGCTGGCGTCGCTGAAGCGGTCGGATACCACCCATGCTCCCCGCTGCAAGGCTGGCCTAATGACTTGCTCGACATGTTCAAGGCGGGCGGCGAACATCAGCAGCGCCTCGGTTTCGGCATGCATGGGCTGGTTTAGCAGTATTTCGCGCAGGCGTTCGCCCAAAGGAGTTCCGCCGGGTTCGCGCGTCACCAGCACCTCCAACCCGCGCCGGCGCAGGGTGTCGGCAAACCATTGCAGATGGGTGCTCTTGCCCGCCCCGTCCACGCCTTCAAAGGTAATGAATTTTGCTTTGCTCATCATTTGCACTTATCTCGCACCCTCTCTTAATGTCGAGCCAAAATATCCTGAATCTGCGCTGGCTGATAGGCGACATCCCAACACCACTCGCCAAAGCCACCCTTGCTATTCACGCCCTTTACCCATGCATCCAGCGCAGCGCGCTTGGCTCGGTTCTGTTCTGAATCTTCGCCCTTGATTTCCAGTATCAGGATTTTGCCATTTACCAGGCGTATCAGGAAATCAGGCACAAACCGTCGGCGCACGCCATTCCAAAGATAGTGAATCTGAAAACCCAGGTGATCGTTCTTGGCAAACGCCAGCACACATTCGCTGTTCTCCAGCAAATTGGCGGTGTACATTTCCCAACTGCTATCCACCACAACATGGCTGATTTGCGACCTGATTGTCGGCTGGCATGGTTTGGTGGTGTACCAGGTGCGCATATAGCGGGTTGACCCTATCGGCGATTCCTCGTCGAATACAGGTTCAATTTTCTCGGTATTCTGCTCCTGGATAAATCGCAGCATATGCTGGACGACGACATCAATGTTCAACGCCAGCAATATCCGCTTGCGCAATGGCTCCTGATGGAACAGAGAAGGAATATCCAGCTTGTCTGACTCGAAAAACTGCTCGATCAGCCGGATCAACTGGAATACCAGAAACTCCTTATTGCCAGTGAAACGCCCGGACAATTCTTCAAACGCCTTGCGTGCTGCCTGAAATGTCAGACGCTGCAAACGAAAACCTTCCGGCAGTTTTTCCAGGTCAATCTCATGCACCTTGCTCATATCGGTTGCGCCGCCCACGGCTGGCGCAATCTCTACGCTAATTGGCGTCTGTGCCGGATCCAGCGTCAGCTTGTCCACCTCTTTCCAGTCAACCACCAATAAGGGACGAACCACCGTATCAACGCGCAACACATTCGGCCAGCGTATTTCAAAATCGTTACGCTCGATCAACGACTCAATCTGCACGCTTGGCTTAGGCGGAGGAGGCGGTTCACCACCCTCGCCAGCATCCTGGAAAATCGAGAGCGGCACACCGAACACATTCACATATTCCGGCTTGAATAATCCGTTCCCATCAATGTCGTAGCCAACTCGCCTCAAACCACGGCCAATCACCTGCTCGCACAGCAACTGGCTGGTGAAGGCGCGCAGCCCCATGATGTGAGTGACATTTTTGGCGTCCCATCCCTCCGAGAGCATCGCCACCGAAATCACGTTTTGCAAATCCTGCCCGGCCCCGCCGCGCTTGCCGACGTTATCCACGATCTCGCGCAGCAACTCTTCCTTCTTCATCTCGCGCCACTTCTGCTTCCTGGTTTCCGGCAGATTAACGGCATCAATGATGGCGTGCAGCCGAGCTTCGTAATCCTTGTCCGTGGTGGCAGTCTCTCCCAACTCGGCTTTCTCCAGCACTCTGGAATCCACGCGCAAGGTTTTCGTTGGCGCATTCATTTCCGGCCAGTGCGCATCCCCATGACGGAAGAAGTGCTCGATGCGTGCCGCAGTCTCGGTGCGGTTGCATACGGTCAGCATCACCGGGGGCGAAGTATGCCCCGCCGCTTGCCATTGCTTGAGAGTCTCGCGCCAATCCGCACCCAGCAAGGCATAGGCATCTTTCACCAGTTTGGGCAATGCTTCGTGCGCCTCGGCTTTGCGGTTCAAATCCTCGGCCACTTCATCGTCGCGATAGATGTGGTATAGCTTGGAACGGTAAGTCTTCGTGTCCGGTAGTGCATCGTCGCGGATCACCACGCGTGGGGTTTTGACCAGCCCGGCCTCAATTGCATCGTTCAAGCCAAAATCCGACACGATCCAATCAAACAAACCGGCCTCGGTGCTGGCCTTGCCTGTCGGTGCGAACGGCGTGGCGGACAAATCGAAGCAGCGCTGAATTCGGCGTGTCTTGTGGATTCGATCCAGCCCTTCCACCCAGCGCGTCGCCTCATCCAGGTCTAACCCATGCTCGGCAGCTTGTTTTTTGCTGATTTTCAACTCTGCCGGAATGCGGTAAGCATGGTGCGCCTCGTCGTTGATAATCACCAGGTCGCGATAACCGGCCAGCTTGCCCAGCACCCGCTTGGTGAATGCCTCATCGCTTTCCGCACCCTTTTTCACCACCGAGCGATCTGGCTCCTTGAGCGGCATCAGGGTGTGCCAGTTTTCCACCCGCAACTCCATCTGGTTCAGCTTCTGGCGCAACGATTCGGAAGGACACAATCCGAAAGCATCGTAATAATTATCCGGCTCGCCGGGGTACAGCACCCGCAGCCGTTCCCTTACGGTCAGCCCCGGCGCCACAATGAAAATGGCGCGCGAATAATCTTTGCAGCGTTTCGGGTAGGTCAGCGCGTTCAATACCTGCCAGGTGACAATCATCGCCATCACCGCCGTCTTGCCGCTACCCGTGGCCATCTTGCTGCACAGCCGCTCCCACGCACCACCATCGCCCGGCACAGCGATTCCCTGTTTGAATTCAGCCGCAGCCTCTGTCCACCAGATCAGCGTTTCCATCGCCTCCAGTTGGCAAAAGTAGAAAGGATATTGCCGCGCACTCCGGTCATGCCAATGCTGGAGCAACGAGCGCGTGACCGAGGTGATGCCGGGGTATCCCTGCGCCCGCCACGCATCCACGCGCTGGCGAATCTCATTGACACGATCCAGCCGTTCGGTGCGGCGGGTGTTGTTGCGCACGTCGAATATTTCATACCCGGCAGGCCGCCGCTCGGCTACCAGTTTGAGCGTGCCATCGCGCGCCTGCTCCCAATGCTGCCGCGGGCAGATGTAAGGGGTGTTGATGATGAGCGAGGCCGGAGGCATCAATCCTGTTCCTGCAAGCGATTCAACCAATAGACTGGCCGCCGGCTATGATGAGCCACCGCAACGACGATGATCTCCTCGCTTTCAATCAAGTAAATCAGCGAGTAGGGAAAATCATTGACACAAAGGCTGCGCGCCTCTTTTCCTACTCGTTTGCCGATGCGGGTGTGGGCGCGCAACAAATCCTCGGCAATGATGACTTCCTCGTTGAAATGCCGTGCCGCAGCCAAGCTGCGTACACGATACCAGACAATGGCATCACTTAACTCCACTTGGGCAGTGGCAAGGTAACGCAATCTCACTTGAGACCAAACTCTTTCTCAAGCCGGGCATGGACTTCCTCGGCAGGGACAGCTTTTATCTCACCGCGACGAAAAGCCTCGATTCGGCTCTGCGCTTCCTCCGCCCAAGCTGCCTCCCACTCTGCATCTGGTATTACGGTATCGGCATAAAGCAAATCGGCAAGTTCAATTCGCTCTTCAGGCTTGAGCTTTTTGGCTTTTTCAAGCAGTTCCCGCACATGCGTATTCATGTTTTTTCCTCCAAAGAAATAATCTTCAACGACTCGATCCCGCGATCATCCACGATCTTCACCGCCACCTTGTGATGTTCGCCCGCCTCGAATGGCAACGATATCGTGCCGTGATAGGCTTTCATCGCCTCTTCGTCCAGCTCGGCGCGGATGTTCTTCTTGAGTTTGAACCAGCCATCGTCTTTGCCTGCCAGCGGAAAGAACACCTGGCGCGGAAACAGCGAGCGGTCATCGTAATCGGTATCCAGCATCCACACGGCAATCTTGTTCTTGCCGCCCGACACCAGCTCGCCCTTGGCGGTATCGAAGTAATCGAAGCCATGCACCTCGACTTCGTACCAAACGCCCTCACCCCCAGCCCCTCTCCCGCCTGCGGGCGAGGGGGGTCTTACTCCCTCGCCCACTTTTGGGGGAGAGGGTTGGGGTGAGGGAGCAGAAATACGTCGCAGTTCCACATCCGGCTGCCCCATCAACCAGAACGACTGGTTGCTGGAACGCGCCTTCTTCAAGTCGTCGGTGAGCAGGTCGGTATTCATCTGCGCCTTGAGCGCGGTGATGCCCTTGAGGTGGTCAATATCCTTGGCCGCCTCCGGGTCGAACGTGAACGCGCAGAACACAATCACCTTGGGACGCGGGAACAACTCCGCCGCCTCATCCAATGCCAGCGCCACCTGCCGCTGCTCCAGTGCCGCATGTTCCGGGCCGAAGCTTACTACCACTCTTTCGCCCCTCTCCCCCTGGGAGAGGGGTTGGGGTGAGGACTCTGCCAAAGTACCGCTAGCGTGCAAATAGCGTGTCCCCGGCAGCGTTTCCAGCTCGGCAAATTTCAGCATCTGCCCGCCCTTGCCGCGTATGCCGGTCTTCAGCAATTCGTCGCGCCACTGATGCTGGCGTGAGGATTCACCCGAACGCGCAATCGTCACATCCGCTTCCATCATATAGCCCCTCTCCCCTTGGGAGAGGGGTTGGGGTGAGGGAGGGGTGAGGGATTCCAGCGCATACACCGTCGGAAACGGCACCGCCTCCACCGTGAACGGGCCGGTGATGCGCAGCTTGTTCTTCGCTGCCTGCGGCTGGTCGTAGAGCGTTTCCTGATCGGCGTGCGCGGCGATGGAGGCATCCATCTGCTTTTGCATGGACTGGCGCGCGGCATGAAAAACATCGAAAGGTTTGCGTCCGACTTCCGGCCAATCTTCCGGATAATCGAACGGCACTTCCCATTCTTTCATTTGGCCGTCATGCCCGCGTAGGCGGGCATCCAGGTCTTTGTTTGCTGGCGCACTGGATTCCCGCTTTCGCGGGAATGACGACGATCCCGAAAGTGCCGTGTTTAACTCCGCTAACGCTACCTCAATGGCCGGATGCATCCGCTCGTATATCCCGTCGATCTCCGGATTGTTGGCGATGGATTTCAGCGTGACGTGCGGCACGGTCTTGTAGATGAAGCCGCTCTTCAAGCCTTCATGCGGATACCTGAGTTCGTAGTAATCGTAGCTCGCCGTCATCAGTCGCTGCTTGGCCAGCGTCACCGCCACGCGCGAAGTGTCGCAGGTAATCCAGCGCCGCCCCCATTTCTCGGCGACGAAGGCGGTGGTGCCGGAACCGCAGGTCGGGTCGAGCACCAGGTCGCCGGGGTCGGTGGTCATGAGGAGACAACGCTCAATGACCTTTGTGCTGGTTTCAACTACGTATCGCTTGTCTGCGGCAAATCCAGCAATTGTCGTGTCATCCCATAGCCCTGATACAGGGAATACTTGAAAGTCATCCAAATAACGAACATAACTCAAAGTGTTACCAGCAGGCTCTAATCGACCGGCAATGTTCAGTCGTGATAAACCCTTTTCGTCCGTCTTAAATGTTCCCTTGCCGGGCTTGAATGACTTTCCCCAAAAATCAAAGCTAGTCACGTCCCCATCACCTGCAGGTCTTGAACTGGTGAGATTATCCAAACGAAATACGCGCCAACCATTCGGAACACTGTTCACATCTTCACTTTCCTGATCATTCAGCCCACGGGAGTAGCCAGATAGGTTTCTGACTTTACGATATGCGCCTCCACCAACACCATCAATTTTCTTTTCAAAATATAGTTGATGATATTTAAGCTTATCCACATCTTTGCAATACCAAAGCAAATAGTCACAGACGACTGACAACTTTGTATTTGTTGAGCTACTGGTGGTTTTAGCGAACGGAATCAGGGACGCAAAATTTTCTGTGCCGAAAACCTCGTCCATTAGATTCCGCACGAGATGCACATTCTCATCCGAAATTTGCACAAACACGCTCCCGCTCTCACTCAACAAATCCTTCGCCAGCAGCAGCCGGTCGCGCAGGTAGGTGAGGTAGGAGTGGATGCCCAGCTCCCAGGTGTCGCGGAAGGCCTTGATCATTTCCGGCTCTTGCGTGAGGTCTTCGTCCTTGCGGTCTTTCACGTCGCGCTTGTTGGTGAAGGGCTGGAAGTTGGAGCCGTACTTGATGCCGTAGGGTGGATCAAAGTAGATCATCTGCACCTGTCCGGCCATGCTCTCTTTTTGCAACAGCGAATTCATCACCAGCAGGCTGTCGCCCGCGATCATCCGGTTCGCCCAGCCGCGCTCGTGGCGGTAAAAATCTATCGCATCGCGTAGCGGCACGTTCTCGAACGGCGCATCGAACAGGCCGGGTTGTTGCCATGCGGGGAGTTTTTGTTTGCCGCTTTTTCCCTCACCCCCGACCCTCACCCCTGCCGGCTTCGCCCCCCTCGCTTCGCTCTCCCCGCTTGCGGGAGAGGGGTTCTTTGAGTTCATTTGTTTGCGCACTGCAGACAAAATGCTGGCGGGGTCTATGCGCTCGTGGACGTGCAGGGAAACGGTGTCGATGTCGAAGCTGGTGCGCTCGGCCTTGCCGCTCCAATTGAGATAAGGGGATTGCAGCCGCTTGAGTTCGGCCAAGGCATCGCGCATGGTGTCCTGATCGCCGCTCGCCAGCGCATCGTCAATCAGCTTTTCGATCTGCGCGCGCCGCACATCGAATTGCAGCGCGGGATCAAGGTGCGGGTCATAAGCCCACGTGGTCTTCGGCTGCGCCGGATCGGTCTCTGGATTGACCAGCCCGACATCGGGATTGTTCACCCGCTTGTTCGGATGGCGGTAGCTGAGGATTTGCGATGCATCGCCTGATGCCGCTTTGGATGTTGCTTTCTGCCTTGCCATGCCGCCCCCGCATTTAATCGCAGTGCATATTATAACTGGCGGCAGCCAGTATAACCTCAGCCAAGTAGCAGACACTGGCGACGGGCAGCATCCACCCCATAGATAAGTTAGGCAGCCAGTTTTAGACTCGACACAGCTTTGTTTAGCTTGGCTTCCGGTACGCCATCCGCACGAAGTTTCTCGATGAGCTGTACGAGCGCGCTACTTTCCATGCGCTCTAAATCCTCGCGCAATCCTGCGCCGACATACGCGCGCAACAATCCCTGATACCCAGAAAAACCCTTGAGTGGCGCGACTTTCTTCAAATCGCTCACCACATCCTCTGGCATCCGCAAGGTTACAGACACCATCGGGCGATCTTTTGACAAACGCTTTTTAATGGTTTCCAGTTTCATAACTATTCCTTTCGTGGGACTCAGCCTTGCGGACCGAAATGATGCGAATAAACTCATCTTCAATATCCAGATGCACTACAAACAAAAGCCGAAAATCAAAGTCACAACCCAATGCACCTTCCCTTTTCTCGTTGTTTCTCGAAGCATCCATGTGTTGGACGAACGGATCAAAGAACACTTGTGCGGCCTGCTCAAAAGAAACACCATCATGATTCTTTATGTTTAGCCTGGCCTTGTCCTCGTTCCACCTGAAACGGATGCCGCGCAGTTCGTATTCAATATCCATAATAGATTTTATATAACGTAATGCTTTTGTCAATACATGCATCGAATCATACATCGAATTACCGAATTCTAATTTTCGGCACGCGCGATCAGTAAATATCGGTTCCACTATGGGGGAGGGTAATTACGACCCGACCCGAACCGGGCTGATATCGGACAGCAAGTGGCAGCAACATGCTTTCCGGTAGCGGGTTTTCAGCTTAAAACGCAGTTATTTCTGATAACGATTAACCGCCCGGTTGTGCTTGGCCAGTGATCCGGAGAATTCCGAGCTGCCGTCGCCGCGCGCCACAAAATACAAGGCATCCGTCTTCGCAGGATGCAGTGTTGCCTGTAGCGAAGCCAGCCCCGGCAGCGCAATCGGCGTCGGCGGCAGGCCCGCGCGGGTGTAGGTGTTGTACGGGGTATCGGCCAGCAAATCGCGCTTGCGCAAATTGCCGTCGAATTTTTCGCCCAGGCCGTAAATCACGGTGGGGTCGGTTTGCAGCAACATGCTTTTGCGCAGGCGGTTGATGAACACGCCCGCTATCATGCCGCGGTCGCTTGCCTGCCCGGTTTCCTTTTCCACGATAGAGGCCAGAATCAGCGCTTGATAAGGCGAATCCAAAGGCAGGCCGGGTTCCCGCGCCTGCCAATTTTCCTGAAGGTATTTTTGCATGGTCTGATAGGAGCGTTTGAACAAAACCAGGTCGCTGGCGCCGCTGGCAAAATAGTAGGTGTCGGGGAAAAATAGCCCTTCCAGATGTTTCTCGGGGATGCCGATGCGCTGCATAATTTCGGCTTCGGACAATGTCATACTGTCATGGCGTATGGCCGGGTTGGCATTCAATGCGGTGCGGAACTGGCCGAACGTCCAGCCTTCTATGATGCTGAGTTCGCTTTGCGTCACCCTCCCCTTGGTCAGCATGTTTAACAGTTCGAGCGGAGTTACTGCGGTTTCCAGCTCGTAGTTGCCGGCTTTGATCTGCGCCGACTTGCCCAGCAAACGCGCCAGCAGGACGAACATCCGCTCGTTTGGCAGCGCCCCATCCTGTTGCAGTTGGTGCGCCGCACCCTTCAGGCTGACGCCCTGTTTGAGCGAGAACTCGAACGGCAACTCCGGCAAGGCCAACGGTCGGGTAGCGTAGTAGCCCATATCGCCCGCCAGCAAGACTGCCAGGAAAAACACAAGGAGCAATAATTGTTTAATCGAGCGCATGGTTCAACCATTTCCGAATCTGCATGGCAACCGGGTAATGGCTCCAGGTGCGGTTATGCAACTCGCGCACCGGCCACAACCCGAAGACGCTATTCACCAGGAACACCTCATCTGCTGCGAACAATTCATCCAGCCCTAACTGCCCAACCCGGCATGTCACGTTGTGTATTGCCGCCCATTCCATCACCCGGTCTCGTTGTACTCCAGATACGCCGCAATACGATAGGTCCGGGGTCAGCAGTGCTCCGTCCCGCACCATGAACAGGTTGCTGCGCGTGCCTTCTATCACGTTACCCGAAACATCCAGCATGATGCCTTCCGCGATGTCCATATCGTCCCATTCCGCCGCAGCCAGCACATTTTCCAGGCGGTTCAGATGTTTGATGCCCGCCAGACGCGGCTGCTGGCTCAAGCGCAACTGGCACAACCGCGCCTTGATTCCGTGTGTTGCCCAATCAGCCGGGTAATCAGGCATAGGGGAAACATCCCAGATATGGGTAGGTGTGGACTGTATGGAAGGGGCATAACCACGCGTTCCCTCCCCGCGAGTGACAATCAACTTCATCACACCGTCAGGATGCTGCACGAGCAAATCGTTTAGCTCAGCGGAAAGCAACGCAAGGTCTGGGCAAGCAATACCCAGTGCGGTGCAGTCGTGTTGTAGTTTTTGATAGTGCAGCCGCCAATGCTGCGCTTTGCCCAAGGTGGCGCGCAGGGTGCGAAATACCCCATCGCCGTAAAGCAGGCCACGATCACGGATGCTGATCAGATTGCCAGGCTTGCCATTGACCAGCATCGGCGATCAGGAAAAGATTAGACCTTGCGGAATACCAGCGATCCGTTGGTTCCGCCGAAGCCAAAGTTGTTGTTCAGAGCGACATTGATGTTCATATTGCGTGCGACATTCGCGCAGTAATCCAGATCACATTCCGGATCCTGCTCGAAGATATTGATGGTCGGCGGCGAAATTTGGTGGTGTACCGCCAATGCGCAGAACACCGACTCCACACCGCCCGCGCCGCCCAACAAATGGCCGGTCATGGACTTGGTGGAATTCACCACCAGTTTTTTGGCGTGGTCGCCGAAGGCCAGCTTGATCGCATCGGTTTCATTCTTGTCGCCCAGCGGGGTCGAAGTGCCGTGCGCGTTGACGTACTGAACGTCTTGCGGGTTCAGCCCGGCGTTGCGCAACGCATTCAACATGCTGCGCTTCGGCCCATCCGTGTCCGGCGCGGTAATATGGTAGGCGTCCGCGCTCATGCCATAACCGGCCAGTTCCGCATAAATCCTGGCTCCGCGCGCCTTGGCGTGTTCATATTCTTCCAGCACCAGCACACCTGCGCCTTCGCCCATCACGAAACCATCCCTATCTTTGTCCCAGGGGCGGCTGGCCGTGGCCGGGTCATCGTTGCGCGTGCTGAGCGCGCGCGCGGCGGAAAAACCGCCCACCGCCAATGCGCACATCGTCGCTTCAGACCCTCCGGCGATCATCACGTCCGCATCGCCATACTCGATGATGCGCGCCGATTCGCCGATGCAATGCGTGCCGGTGGTGCAGGCAGAAACCATCGCCAGATTCGGGCCTTTCAGTCCGAACATCACCGACAGATTGCCGGAGATCATATTGATGATGGTGCCGGGAATGAAGAACGGCGAAATTTTGCGCGGCCCTGCGGCCAGGTAATCATTATGCGTATCCTCGATCATCGGCAGGCCGCCGATGCCCGAACCGATGTTCACGCCAATACGTTCAGCATTCTGCTCGTTAACTGCCAGCCCGGAATCCTTGAATGCCTCGATCCCCGCCACCAGACCGAAATGGATAAACCTATCCATGCGGCGCGCATCCTTGGCGGAAAGAAATTTCGTGACATCAAAGTCTTTAACTTCGCCGGCGATCTGTGATGCCAACGCACTGGCATCGAAACTTGTGATTTTGGTAATGCCAGATTTCCCCGCGACGATGTTCTGCCAGACTGTAGGAATTCCTATACCGACTGGGGAAATGATCCCCAGTCCGGTAATGACGACTCTGCGTTTAGACAAACTGACTCCGTTAACTGGGGAACTAAGAAAAGGAAAAATTATTTCTGATGGTTGTTGACGTAGTCTATGGCTTGTTGCACGGTGGTAATTTTTTCCGCATCCTCATCCGGAATTTCGCATTCGAATTCTTCTTCCAGCGCCATCACCAGCTCAACCGTATCCAGGGAATCGGCGCCCAGATCATTGACGAACGAGGACTCGTTCTTCACTTCGGACTCGTTTACGCCGAGTTGTTCAGCAACGATTTTCTTGACGCGTTGTTCGATACTTGACATGTAACTCTCCCTACTTATGGTTATAAATTCAAAAAGCAGCGCGCATTCTACCAAACTTGCCCGGATTTCCAAACCCGATGGTGAATTTGTGTCAAATTGCGTATTCGGCCATCGCAAGAAATCATCAAACTGCTTGCTGCAACTCCCAATCATGGGAGGAAGGCGAAGCCCTCTGTTATCATTGCGCCATGCTCAATATCCAGAATCTGACTTACCTCCAAGGCGGTACCCCGCTGTTCCAGCAGGCGAATTTGCAGGCATTCGCCAACCAGCGCATCGGCCTGGTGGGCAAAAACGGCTGCGGCAAGACCACCCTGTTCCGCCTGATACGCGGCGAACTCAAACCCGACGGCGGCGAAGTCTCGCTGCAAAGCGGCAAGACCATCGCCCATGTCGAACAGGAAATCGCCAGCTCGGCGCAGCCCGCGCTGGAGTTCGTGCTGGACGGCGATGTCCAGTTGCGCCAACTGGAAAAAATCCTGGCGCCCAAAAACAACGTCATCCAGCATGACGCCGCATGGTTCGAAGCCCAGCAGCGCTTCGAGGCCATCGACGGCTATGGCGCCAAGGCGCGCGCCGCGCAACTGCTGAACGGGCTGGGCTTCGCCAGCGACACGCTGGAACGTCCCGTAAACAGTTTCTCCGGCGGCTGGCGCATGCGCCTCAACCTGGCGCGCGCGCTGATGCACCGCGCCGACCTGCTGCTGCTCGACGAGCCGACCAACCACCTCGACCTGGAAGCCATACTCTGGCTGGAGCAATACCTGGCGCGCTATCCCGGCAGCATTCTGCTGGTGTCGCACGACCGCGAGTTCCTCAACGCCACCGTCAACCGCATCGCCCACGTCCACGACTGCGTCATCGACAGCTATACCGGTGATTACGACTATTTCGAGCGCGCCCGTGCCGAAAAAATTGCACTACAGAATCAGGCGTTCCAGACACAACAAGCGAAGATCTCGCACCTGGAAGACTTCGTGCGCCGCTTCCGCGCCAAAGCGACCAAGGCCAAACAGGCACAAAGCCGCGTCAAGGCGCTGGAGCGAATCACGCGCATCGCCCCCGCCCATGTTGCCGACGGCCATTTTGAACTGGAGATCGAAGCGCCGGAACGCAGCCCCGACCTGTTGCTGCGCGCCGAAAAAATGGGCTTCGCCTATGGCGACAACAAGCTGTTCCAAAACGTCGATCTGATACTGCGCGCCGGCGCGCGCATCGCGCTGCTCGGGCCGAACGGCGCGGGCAAATCCACCCTGATCAAGCTGCTGGTGGGCGAACTTGTGCCTACCTCGGGCAAACTGGACATCACCCCGGACATCCGCATCGGCTACTTCGCCCAGCATCAACTGGAAAATCTCGACAGCGCGGCCACGCCGCTGCAACACATGGAACGGCTCGCGCCCAAGGAAACCACGCTGGCGCTGCGCACCTTCCTCGGTCGCTTCGGCCTCGCCGGCGACAGCGAAGACCGCCCGGTGGCCAGCTTCTCCGGCGGCGAAAAAAGCCGCTTAGCACTCGCGCTGCTGGCTTGGCAGAAACCCCACCTGCTGCTGCTCGATGAACCCACCAACCACCTCGATCTGGACATGCGCGACGCGCTCACCATCGCGCTGGAGGAATACACCGGTGCGGTGGTGCTGGTGTCCCACGACCGCAGCCTGATTCGCGCGGTGGCCGACGAACTGTGGCTGGTGGCGGACGGCAATGCCAAGCTGTTCGACGGCGACCTGGAAGACTACAAGAGCTGGATAGAAGCGCGCCGCCCGCGCGAGACGGTGCAAGTCAAACCGGAAAAACCGCTGCAGAAAGCCGCGCCCAGGCCTAACAGGAAAGCGTTGCAGTCGAAACAGGCCAAACTCGAAAGCGAATTGAACAAGGCACAGGCCGAACTGAGCGAGATCAACAGCAAGTTAGGCGATCCGGCCACCTATACCAATTGCAGCAGCGACTTCATCGCCGACCTGAATGCCCGGCGCGAAGCTCTGGAAGGCAAAGTCGCGGAACTGGAAGAAAGCTGGCTGGAGCTGGAGATGAGTTTGGAGGAAGCGATGTAGACACCGCCAACCGTAAGGCGCAATAACCCTGTCCTGAGCTTGTCGAAGGGCAACGGGCATTGCGCCGCATGTGTGTTTCATCCGGTGCAATGCGCTACGCTTATTGCACCCTACGCGGGCTGAACGCGGTGTTAAGTTTCGCAAGATAGGATGCGGTTCGCAAGCTCACCACATCCTACGAAGCTGCTCAAACGACGCGGGGGCCATGAAGGCCCCCGCAATCTACCAGCAACTCTGTAACTTATCCAGCGCTCTACTCCATGTACATCCCGCCGTTCACGTGCAGCGTGACGCCGGTGATGTAGGATGCCCCCGGCCCGGCGAGGAAGGCCACGGCGGCAGCGACATCGGCAGGCTGGCCGAGGCGTTTCAGCGGCACATGCTCGACCAGTTTGGCGCGCTGTTCTTCGCCCAGGCCCTGGGTCATGTCGGTGTCGATGAAACCGGGGGCGACGCAGTTCACGGTGATGTTGCGGCTGCCGATTTCCTGCGCGAGGGATTTGGTGAAACCGATCATGCCTGCTTTGGAAGCGGCGTAGTTGGCTTGCCCGGGGTTGCCCATGCTGCCGACCACCGACCCAATGTTAATGATGCGCCCGCCTCTGGCCTTCATCATGGCGCGCAGCACGGCGCGGCTGAGGCGGAAAACCGATTTGAGATTGGTCGCCAGCACGTCGTCCCATTCTTCTTCGCTCATGCGCGCCAGCAGGTTATCCTTGGTGATACCGGCGTTGTTCACCAGCATCGAGATTTCACCGAATTGTTTGCGCAGCTCACCCAGCATGTGTTCGGTTTGCGCCGCGTCGTTGACGTTCAACACCATGCCCGCGCCTTTGATTTCCGCCGCATCAAGATAGGCGCTGATGGCTTGCGCGCCCGCTTCGCTGGTGGCCGTGCCGATCACCGTTGCGCCCTGCTTGCCGAGTTCCAGCGCGATGGCTTGGCCGATGCCACGGCTGGCTCCGGTGACTAATGCGATTTGCCCTTGCAGTGTCATGCGTGAATCTCCTCTTTAGATATTTGGCTGGGTTCCCAAATCCTCACCTCAATCCTCTCCCGCCTACGGGAGAGGAAGCAGCCGCCAATTTTTTCGCCCGAATTGAACCTATGAACCAAAAGCGTAGCAAGAACGAGCGCTGCTGTAGGAGCACAGTTTATTGGGCGATATGATATTGATGATCGCGCAATAAATTGCGCTCCTACATACGACCGTATTCACAGAGCACCAAGGTTCATGGGTAGGAAGCAGCCGCCCCTTCTCCCGCAGGCGGGAGAAGGTTGGGATGAGGGGCTGTGGAAAACAATACCCAGTTACATGAGCGCAGCCAAAGCCAACTTTAGTGCTTCACCGTCATTGATAGCCAAGGCTTGCTGGTTGGTGTCAATGCGTTTGTTTAGTCCCGCCAGCACCTTGCCCGGTGCGCATTCGACGTTATGGGTAATGCCATGCTTGCCGAATTCCAGAACGGTTTCCACCCAGCGCACCGGCGAATACAGTTGGCGCACCAGCGCATCCTTGATTGAGGCCGCATCCGCATAGCTCTTTACATCGGTATTATGCAACACCGGAATGGCCGGAGCTTGTACGGCGACATTGGCGAGATATTCGCGCAACTGTTCCGCCGCATCTTTCAGCAATCTGCAATGCGACGGCACGCTCATCGGCAGCATGATGGCGCGCTTCGCACCCTTGACCTTGGCCAGCTCCATGCCGCGCTCCACCGCCGCGCGATTTCCGGCGATCACCACTTGGGCGGGCGAGTTGTAATTAACCGCTTCCAGCACTTCGCCTTGCGCTGCTTCGCTGCACACGGCGCGCACAGTATCGTCATCCAGGCCGAGGATGGCGGCGATGCCGCCCACGCCTTCCGGCACGGCCTGCTGCATGCATTGCGCGCGGAAGCGCACCAGCGGCAGCGCATCGGCAAAACGCAATGCACCCGCTGCAACCAGCGCGGTGTATTCGCCCAAGCTGTGCCCGGCCAGCATCGCCGGAACCGCTCCGCCCTGCCCTTGCCAAGCACGATATACCGCCACGCCGGCGGTGAGCATGATGGGCTGGGTATTCACGGTGGCGTTCAGTTCGGCATCGCTGCCATCAGCGACCAGTTGCCACAGGTCTTGCTTCAACACATCTGATGCTTCGGAAAAAGTGTCGCGCACCGCTGGAAAATCAGCATAACCATTCATCATGCCGTGCGATTGCGAGCCTTGGCCGGGGAATACGAAAGCGAATTTAATCATAAGAGCAGTCGTTAGTTGGTAGTCGTTAGTCGTTAGTTGAGAATCCGGTTTAACTAACGACTAGCGACTAACGTCTAGCGACTGATTCACCAGCGAATCAGTACCGCACCCCAGGTAAACCCACCCCCCACCGCTTCCAGCAAGATATTTTGCCCGGTCTTAATGCGGCCATCGCGCACCGCAGTATCCAATGCCAAAGGAATGGATGCCGCCGAGGTGTTGCCATGGGTGGCAACCGTAACAATCACATTATCCATGCTCAAGCCCAGCTTCTTGGCGGTTGCTTCCATGATGCGGATGTTGGCTTGGTGCGGCACCAGCCAGGCAATATCCGAGCCTTGTAGATGATTTTCTTCCAGCACTTCCTCGACCACTTCGCTCAACACCTTGACGGCGAATTTGAACACCGCCTTGCCATCCATCTTGATGAACGGATCGCCTTGCACTGCACCGTTGCGGACGTTGCCATCGGCTTTCAACATGCCGCGATGGCTGCCATCGGCATGCAGCTTGCTGGCGACGATGCCGGGCGTATCCGAGGCACGCAACACCACCGCCCCCGCACCATCGCCGAACAATACGCAAGTGGTGCGGTCATTCCAGTCCAGCATGCGCGACAGCACTTCCGCGCCGACCACCAGCGCGGTCCTGGCTTGCCCGCCGCGTATATACAAGTCAGCGGTATTCAGCGCATAGACAAATCCGCCGCACACCGCCTGCATGTCGAACGCCGCGCCGCAATTCCTGATGCCGAGTTTGTCTTGCAGGATGCAGGCGGTGCTGGGGAAAATCTGATCCGGCGAAGTGGTTGCAACGATCACCAGGTCTATTTCGTCCGCGCTGATACCCGCTGCTTCAATGGCCCGGAGACTGGCTTGCAAGGCCAGATCGCTGGTCAGTTCGTTATCCGCCGCGACATGCCGCTCGACGATGCCGCTGCGGCTGAATATCCAGTCGTGCGAGGTATCGACCATTTTTTCCAGATCGAAATTGGTTAGCACCCTGGCGGGTAGATAGCTGCCGGTGCCGATGATTTTTGAATACATCATGAGACCTCCGCCGCTTTTTGCTGGTTTGCATGATGCCATTTTTCGATGTGCTCGCTGATGTGGTGCAACATGCCGCCGCGCGCCTCCTCGGCTGCGCGCTCGATGGCGCACAGAAAGGCAAACGCATCGGCGGAGCCGTGGCTTTTCAACACGATGCCTTTCAGGCCGAGCAGGCTGGCGCCATTGTAACGGCGGTGGTCAACGCGGCTTCTGAACGCCTTGATCACCGGCATGGCTACCAAACCGGCCAGCTTGGTGAATATGTTGCGGCTAAATTCCTCGCGCAGGAAACCGCGTAGCATCTGCGCCAGACCTTCGGTGGTCTTGATCGAGACATTGCCGACAAACCCGTCGCAGACCACCACGTCGGTCACGCCCTTGAAAATATCGTTGCCTTCGACATTGCCATAAAAATTCAGGTCGCTTTGCTGTAGTAACTCCGACGCCTGTTTAACGACTTCATTGCCCTTGATGTCTTCGCTGCCGATGTTGAGCAACCCCACCGTGGGATTATCCTTGTGCTCGATGGCGCTGACCAGGGCGGTGCCCATCAGGGCAAACTGCAACAAATGTTCGGCGTTGCAATCCACGTTCGCGCCCAGATCCAGCATACAAATCTGCCCCTTGACGGTGGGCAAGAAGGAGGCAATCGCCGGGCGGTCTATACCGGGCAACATTTTCAGCACGTAACGCGCCGTCGCCATCAATGCGCCGGTATTGCCGGCGCTGACGCAAGCCGATGCTTCGCCATTCTTGACCAGGTTGATGGCAACCCGCATGGAGGAATCTTTCTTGTTACGCAAAACCAGCTGGGGGGATTCGTCCATGCCAACCACTTCGCTGGCTGCATGGATCCGCAGACGCGGCCCGGTGGAAGCTTTGATGGCGCGCAGCTCGGTCTCGATGGCGTCGGGGAGACCGACCAGCACGATGGTATCGTTGGGATTTTTCCGCAGGTATTCGACTGCGGCGGGTATGGTGACGTGTGTTCCATGGTCACCGCCCATGGCGTCAATGGCTATCGTGACATCCACCAGGCGATCCTCGCAACGCTGTGATCAAAGGAAGGAGAGACAAAAACTAACGGACATGGCGGCAGCGCCACTACACAAAATGAACGCCACCGTGTCCGTTCCCTCTCTCCTGCTTCTCCCCCCCAAGGGGAGAGAGATGTGGTGTCGCTTCGCGACGTTCAGATTAACGCGCTGCATCATGCATACCGGACACATCAGCTACCGCAAGGCGATATCAGTCGGCCTTGGTCTTGACAACTTTTTTGCCGCGATAGTAGCCGCTCGGGCTGATGTGGTGGCGCAGGTGAGGCTCACCGGTAGATGGCTCAACCGCCAGCGCCGGGCTGGTCAGAAAATCGTGTGCACGGTGCATTCCACGCTTGGATGGAGACTTCTTATTCTGCTGAACTGCCATGTTAACTCCTTACAAAAACCAAAAAATCCAACAATAAAAATTCTAAAGACTACTCAATTTTCAATCCTGCCAGAACCGCAAAGGGTTTTCTTTCCGGCTCTGACCAATCTAATCCTCCCGCTACAGGCTGGCAGGCGCCTGATGGATGTTTCGGCGCAAATGGCAGACTCAGCAGTATCTCTTCCTCCAGCAGGGCAAGTATGTCCTGATGGCCATCAGCCAGGATGCTGTCCAAATCGTCTTGTTCAACAGAAGACTCATCCAGCTCACCCTCTTGCACCAGCAGCAGGCGCGAAACCAGTTTCACCGGGTATGCCAAGGCATTCAAGCAACGCTGGCAGCGTAACTGACACATGCCATCCAGCGCCACCTCCAGCTTCGGCTTGCCATCCTTATCCTGAAAGCCGCGCACAACATAGCCGATTTTTCCCATTCGACCAGGCTCATGGCAGGCCTCTGAAGCAGCCAGTATATCCTGCAGCCGGGGCATTTCAGACACCGGTATTTCACCGCGCAATTCCCTGCCATTGCGGGCAAAGTCCAAGCTATCAATGAAATGCCGTGCAAACATGAGGCGCGCATGATATATATTTCGGGTATCACTGTCAAAGAAGCAGATGGAATGAATTCTCAGCCGCTTGTTCTCGCCTCCACTTCGATATACCGACGCGAATTGCTGGTTCGCCTGCAAATCCCGTTTCAAACTGCTGCACCCGATGTGGACGAAACCCCGCTTCCCGGTGAGAGCGCCAAACAAACCTCATGGCGGCTTTCGCGGGAAAAGGCGCGCGCAGTGGCAGCCAATTACCCGGATGCGCTAATCATCGGCTCGGATCAGGTCGCGCTGCTGGGGGAGCAGCAGATGGGCAAGCCCCTCACACACGACAACGCGGTGTGCCAACTGCGCGCCATGCGCGGCAAGAGTGTGGTTTTTTATACCGCACTGGCCCTGCTGAACATGCGCACCGGCGAGATACTGACCGAAGTGGCGGAAAACCGCGTAAGCTTCCGCGAACTCAGCGACGACGAGATCGAATCCTATCTGCGCAAGGAACAGCCTTACCACTGTGCAGGCAGCGCAAAATCGGAGGGGCTGGGCATCGCGCTGATCAGCCGGATGGAGGGGGACGATCCCAACGCCCTGATTGGACTGCCCCTCATCCTGCTGGTGGGGATGTTAAAAAAACAGGGCGTTCCCATTTTGTGAGCTGCTCCCAACTACCTGTTGTTTCAGGGATGCCGTGAATTTAGGTTGCGATGCACTAACGTTTCTGGTATTAAAGCGCGGTTCAAAATTTTGTTTGCATGTTTTTGGAGAGATAAATGCCGGTACAACCAACTAAGCCAGTCACCCCTTACAAATTCAAGAAAGGGGAGTCCTATATGAACCCCAAGCAACTGGATCACTTTCGCACCATCCTGAACGATATCAAGCTCGGGCTGGGCAAAGACATAGACCGCACGGTGCATACCATGCAGGATGAGGCCACCGTGTTTGCCGACCCGAATGATCGCGCCAGCCAGGAATCTGATGTGAGCCTGGAATTACGCAACCGTGACCGTGAGCGCAAGCTGATCAAGAAAATCGACGAGATGATGGCCAAGATAGACAGCGGCGAATATGGCTATTGCGATAACTGCGGTATTGAAATCGGACTCAACCGCCTGGAAGCACGGCCAACCGCAACGCTGTGTATAGACTGCAAGACGCTGGACGAAATCCGCGAAAAACAAATCGCCAGGTAACCCACCTCGCGAAACAATTCGGTAAATATTTTTCAACCATGTGGCAGGCCATCCACTAACCAGCTTGGCAAAGCCTGCCGATTCAAAGCCGCCTGAAAATGGTGCGCCAGATCACACTTGAACTCTTGCTATTGTTGCTAATGTGATTTAGCGGCTGCCATCAGCTTGCTCATGTCATGTTAGGGTGTTTTTCGCGAACCACCTGGTCCAGCATTTTCATTACATCCAAGCTGGCTTTTTCTGCACCATCGAGCGCATCAAATATACTGTCCTGTATCGCAAGGTTGCGCTCCCATCCATGATCCAACTGTTCAACCATGAGATGCACGCACTCATGCACTTTGCTATGCGGCGCCATCAAATTTCGGAATGCGGCAGTCCCGCCAAATACGTCCTTTCCGGCTCCCGCATACCATTTGCCAAGCCGGCAATTATGATGATCCACACTCACTGCCTTTTTGCATTCTTCATTACTGGGATCATCTATCAAAACATAAGCCCGTTGCTTATAAACGACATGATCCACTTTGACCAAAGATGCGAAGCTGAGATCCTGAGCATAACGGGCGCTGGATAGTGTGGTAACGGCAGATTCGTAAAACTGCCCGAACTTTTGCTCTAGCTTCCCAATAACACCCTGCGAAGAATTAGCGATCTTGTGCATCTCCTCTGAATCCACCAGCATCTTGGCCGCTTCACCTTGCAACATACCCATGATCTTACCTATGGACTCTGAAGCATTTTTGGTGTTTTCGGCCAGCTTGCGCACCTCGTCCGCCACTACGGCAAAGCCCCTCCCCGCCTCACCAGCTCGCGCCGCTTCAATGGCTGCATTCAGTGCAAGCAAGTTGGTCTGGTCCGCAATCGACGTAATCAATCCTACCGCTTTGTTGATTTCTGCGCTGCGCTCATTCAGTTGAGTGATCGCTGCATTGGCATGATTCACCCGTTCGACGATACCGGAAAGTCGTTGCACCACCTCCTTGACTGATTCGCGGCTTTCATCGGCATCTTCCCGTGTGCGTTTGGCCAAGGCTGCCAACTGTTCCATGTTGTCGGTAATCGCTTTCAAATCTTGTTGATTTGAAGTCATGTTTTTCAATAAATTGTCAGAGTTTAGTGATTGCGCCCGAGACAATAATTGCTTGCGCATTGCCGCCATTTTTTCCCCTTCCGCTCCAGCCAGCAGGACATTCTGGTTCTCCAAGCCTTTCTTGAATCCACCGTGCATCCCGCCAATTATCGCCTTGCGATAGAACTTGTTCTCTGTGTTGCGGCGAAAACTGGTTTCCTGCTCGCGGAAGAAAGTATTTAATTGATCCAGCATGTCATTCACGCTCCAGCACAACAAGCCGATTTCATCGTGTCTTTCGGCTACTCCGGTCACCCGTTTGTTAAACTTCCCCTGTGAAATCTCTTCGATGACCTCTTTCATTTTTCCGACTGGCGCCAGCCAACGCTTTACTAACCATTGTCCCCACGCAGATACCGCCACACCGGCCATCAAAAAAACCAACATGAAAGCATCCACCCCGTGGAGCGCAAAACTGGTCAGAATGATGACCAGCATTCCGAACGAAAATGACCATAACAGCGCGGAAAATCTAAACTGCAAGGATGAGTTCATCATAACTGAGTCCTTTTTCGTTCAACAAATCAACCAATATCTTGGTAGAAGCAGTAATGGCATTTGCCGCTCCGGCTTTTTTCTCTGCTTCCAGCATGGCGGCGTACAAACCGCTGACTGTCTGAATCCCGCTCAACTTGGGTTTGCGACGTACCGACAGGTACCCGGTGATATTGCCTGACGGGTCAAAAGTCGGAGTGACGTTGGTGAATACCCAATAGAAGCTGCCATCTTTGGCCATGTTTTTCACATAGGCAAAGCACTCGTTTTTGCTTTGGATTGTGTCCCAAAGCAGTTTGAACACAGCGCGCGGCATATCTGGATGGCGAATGATGTTGTGCTGAGTGCCAAGCAATTCGGCCTCGCTATAACCGGAAAATTCGATGAATATCCGGTTGCCATAAGTGATGCGGCCTTTGATATCGGTCATGGAAACGATAAAATCTTCCTCGCGCATCACTCTCTCAACCGAAGTCGGTGTGATTGATCCTTTCATTTTTCCCCTTTCAGATTTATTCCACTGCGAATTAGTATCGGCATTGTTTCGCAAAACTTTAGGATACATCGTATTCCTGGCTCCGCAAGGGCAAAGCTACGATTAAGAGCAAAACATTCCCGCTATTCTTCCGCACATGCCGCACTGCCCGGCCACCATCAACGGCAGGTTAGTGGTGCACGGATACAGCACAGCCAGTTAATGGAATCGAATGAAGAGGGAACGACGCTGATTCATGCTGAGAGCCAGAATTGCAAGGTTTATCGAGACACTTCCTGAGCAGCGTCGAAGGGCAAGAACGTGGAAATCAGGATAACTTGAACAGAGCTCGCAACTTGTCGAGATCCGGTTGGCGCACCACTCCTCGCTCGGTAATGAGCGCGGTCACCAGTTCCGCCGGTGTCACGTCGAATGAGGGGTTGCGTATCGAAACACCTTCCGCCGCCCAGTGGTAATCGCGGAAGCCCTTGACCTCGTCGGCTGAACGTTCCTCGATGGGAATATCCGCGCCGCTGGCGATATTCATGTCTATCGTGGAGAGCGGGCAGGCGACGTAGAATGGGATGTTGTGCCGCCGCGCCAGCACCGCCACCATGTAGGTGCCGATCTTGTTGGCCACATCGCCGTTGGATGCCACGCGGTCGGTTCCCACCACCACGGCATCCACCTCGCCGCGCGACATCATGAAACCCGCCATGTTGTCGGTGATCAGCGTCACCGGGATGTTCTCCTGCACCATCTCCCACGCGGTCAGCCGCGCGCCTTGCAGGAAGGGGCGCGTCTCATCGGCGATCACGGAAATTTTCTTGCCCGCCTCCACCGCAGAACGGAACACGCCGAGCGCCGTTCCATGCCCTGCTGTCGCCAGCGCACCGGCGTTGCAATGAGTCAGCACGCGCGCACCGTCCGCCAGCAATTCCGCGCCAAACACACCCATCGCGCGGTTGATACGGATATCCTCGGCAAGAATTTCATGCGCCTCGGCCAGCAGGCGTTCAGCTACAGCAGCATTGCCTTGGTTCTTCATGCTCTCCCATACACCGCGCATTCGCTTCAACGCCCAAAACAGATTCACCGCCGTCGGGCGGCTTTGCGCCAGCACGGTGAAACCGGCTTCCATACCAGCATTAAAATCCTCTGTTTCGTCATTCCCGCGAAGGCGGGAATCCAGTTTTTTAAAAACACTGGATTCCGGGTCAAGCCCGGAATGACGATGTTCGGAGGACAACCGCAACGCCTCCAGCGCCACCCCATAAGCCGCCGCCACGCCGATGGCCGGCGCGCCGCGCACCACCATGCTGCGTATGCCCTCCGCCACCGAGGCGGCGGAATCGTAGGCCATGTATTCAAACGAAGCGGGCAGAATGCGCTGGTCTATCATCTCCAGCTTGTTGTCTGTCCAACGTAAGGTTTCGACTTTCATTAAATTATTCCTTGGCGAATTTCTTCGATCAGATTCCAAAATAGAAAGCTCAGTATTTTTTTATGCATCTGTGGTTTTGTCAAAGTGGCGAATTCTCGCAAGATAAGATTCTGCCATAAGGACAAGGAGCAAAATTAAGACGGTTGAATAATTGACCTCGGAACTTAATGGCGTGTCTGGATAGGAAGTATCCCGCTTGCAGCGCGAGAGTTGACATCGTGCCTACGCCCCCCAGTCATGCGGCCTTCTTCAGCCGCATCTCCAGCCTGATCTCCGCCGCTGCCAACATGTTGACCAGCGTATCTATGGAGAATACATCTATCTTGCCGCGCATCAGGTCAGAGATACGGGGCTGGGTGACGCCCAGTGTTTTTGCGGCTTCGGCCTGGGTCATGCCGCTGCTGCGGACGTATTCGGTAATGGCGCGCATCAGTTCGGCGCGCGCTTTCATGTTGGCCGCCTCGCCGGGTGTGTCCTCGATGGCATCCCATACGCTTTTGTATCGTTGCTTGCTCATTTCGTACCTCGCATGAGTTCGTTATAGCGCTTGCCCGCCAGCATCAAATCCTGAGCTGAGGTCTTTTGCGTTTTCTTCTGGAAGCAGTGCAACACATAGACCGCATTTTTCAGCTTCGCTATGAAGATCACGCGGAACGCGCCTGCCTCATCCCGTATCTTGATTTCCTGCACGCCGGGGCCGATGGATTTCATCGGTTTCCAGTCATCCGGTTCTTCGCCGTGTTGCACCTTGTCTATCTGATACCCGGCTTCGCGGCGGGCAGAAAGTGGAAATCCGCGCAAGTCATCCAATGCGCTGCCAAGAAATTCAACCGGCTTGGGCCGTGCGTGCATGAGCGAATTATACATAATTTTATATAATCCACTAATCCCCCTCAAACTCGCACAACGCAAACACCTTATGCCCGTGCTTCTCAAGCCGCTTGCGCCCGCCGATGTCCGGCAAATCTATGATGAAACAGCATTCGACGATCTGTCCGCCCATCTTGTCAATCAGCTTGCAGGCTGCTTCCGCCGTGCCTCCAGTGGCGATGAGATCGTCCACCAGCAACACTTTCTCGCCCTTCTCGATTGCATCGGTATGGATTTCAATGCGGTCGGTGCCGTATTCGAGTTCGTAGTCGTGGCCGATAGTTTCTGCGGGCAGCTTGCCTTTTTTGCGGATCGGCACGAAGCCCTTGCCCAACACATAAGCCAGCGGCGCGCCAACAATAAAACCGCGTGATTCGATTCCTGCCACCTTGTCTATTTTCATATCGGCATAGCGGCGCGCCAGTTCGTCTATGGTGGTGCGCAGGCCAATGGGATCTTTAAGCAGGGTGGTGATGTCGCGAAATTGGATGCCCTGCTTGGGGTAATGCGGGACAGTACGAATTCTGGATTTTATTGGCATGATAAACCTCGTCGTTAGTTATTAGTCGTTAGTTATTGGTGGCAGTCAGTGTACAGGCCGTGGATTTGCTTTAACTAACGGCTAACGACTACCAACTATCAACTAGCTTTTCAACACCCGCCCGGCTACGGCATCCAACTGCCCGACCTTCGCCGGATCGCGCGCTTCCGGAGCGGTAATAATGGCGTATTCCAGCACCGAACGGCAGGAACAGGCGTTGCCGTTGGCATCACCAGTCACTTTCGGCGCGACCTGTTTCACCAGCGAGCGCGCCTTGTCGGCGTTCGCCAGCAGCACTTTGATGATCTGTTCCACCGTTACGTCATCATGGTCGGGGTGCCAGCAATCGTAATCGGTCACCATCGCCACCGTGGCATAGCACAGCTCGGCCTCACGCGCGAGCTTGGCTTCCGGCATGTTGGTCATGCCGATCACGTCGCAACCCCAGGAGCGGTAAAGCTCGGATTCCGCCAGGCTGGAAAACTGAGGCCCTTCCATCACCAGGTAGGTGCCGCCGCGCAATGCGGCTATGCCCGCCTCCTTCGCCGCCGCTTCGATGTGGTCTCCCAAGCGTGAGCAGACCGGATGCGCCATGGAGACATGCGCCACCAGGCCGCTGCCGAAAAAAGATTTGTTGCGCGCGAAGGTGCGGTCTATAAACTGGTCCACGATCACGAACATGCCGGGCTTCAGGTGCTCCCGCAACGAACCCACCGCGCTCACCGAAATTACGTCGGTGACACCTGAGCGTTTCAGCGCGTCTATGTTGGCGCGGAAGTTGATTTCGGAAGGCGGTATCTTGTGGCCGCGCCCGTGACGCGGCAGGAACACCATCTGCTGACCATTCAATTCCCCGAACAGCAACTCGTCGGAAGGTGTGCCGAATGGCGATGTTACTGCCACCCAGCGTTTGTTGACGAGGCCATCAATGTCATACACGCCGCTGCCGCCGATGATGCCCAGAATGGATTTTTGTTTGCTCATTATTGCTCCCCCGATTATTCGTAGGTCGGGCTTCGCCCGACAATTTAATCCGGCGGGCAGAGCCCGCCCTACAACTCAAATCACCCGGTCATTCCCGCCATCCACAGGAATCTGCGCACCCGTGGTCTTGGCGAACAAGCACCCGCACAGTTCCGCCGCCAGTTCCGCCACATCGCGACTGGTCACTTCGGTCTTCAGCACGTTGTTTTTCTTGTACTCGTCCACACTCAATCCGTAATGCTTGGCGCGCGCGGCCAGCACTTCTGGAGTCCACAGGCCCGTGTCAAACACGGCATTCGGGTGCAGCGAGTTGATACGGATGTTGTCGGTGCCCCATTCCAGCGCAGCGACGCGCGCCAACTGGTTGAGCGCGGCCTTGGAGGCCGAATAGGCGGCAGCGCCGGGGCCGGGCGCGGGAACGTTTTTCGAGCCGATCACCACCACCCGACCTCCGCGCAGCGCGAGTTTGAGGAAAGGATGGCATTCGCGCATCAGCATCAGGTTGGCGTCGAGATTGATGCGCATCACCTTCTGCCACTCCTCGGTCTTGAGTGAATCTATGCGGCAGCCGCCGGGGAAGATGCCGGCATTCAGCACCAGCATGTCCAGCCCACCAAAAGTTTCCACCGCAATTTTCAGCGCCTGTTTGAATTGAGTTTCCGAAGTGAGGTCGCATTGTAGGCCGAGGAAGCTCGCGCCGTTCTTCATCGCGGCAACCTCGGCATCCAGGTCGAGAGCCACCACCGCAGCACCCCGCGCCAGCAGGGATTCAACGCAGGCCTTGCCGATGCCGGATGCGGCGCCGGTGACCAGCGCCACTTCGCCCGCGAACGGCAAAGGTTTGCCGCCCTTGCGCAGCTTGGCTTGTTCCAGGTCCCAATACTCGACATCGAAAATATCCTTCGCAGGCAGCGCGCGGTAACCGCCGAGTGTCGTGGCGCGCGAAATAATATCTATCGTATGGTCGTAAATGTCGGCGACGATGCCTGCGTCCTGCGCGCTCTTGCCCACTGCGCACAAGCCCAGTTCTCTATCCAGCACCACGCGCGGCGCGGGATCGAGCATGGTCTTGCGCTCTTTCGCCTGCGGTTCGAGGCTCTCGAAATATTTCTTGTAGCTCTCGACGTAGGCCGCCACATCGCGCCCCAGCATGGGCAAGCGCTTGGTGCGGATCACATGGTCGGGCGTGGCCGGGCCTTGTTGCGCGATTTGCGCGACGTCATCGCGGCACACGAAGGACAGGATCTTGGCGTCCGCATGGCGCGCGACGATAACGGGAAAGCCTGCGGCTTTCCCGATGTCGGCACGCAGCTTCGCCTGAACTATTGCCAAATCAAGATCGGGTGCAAGCTCGATACCATGCGCGGCAGTCACGGCGGACGGCGCAAAATCCCATGCCTTGCACCGCTTGAGATAATCTTCGGCACGCCCCACCTGCCCTATCATGCGCTCATAGGATTCCCTGGCATTCTGCCCGAACGTAAAGATGCCGTGGTTCAGCAGCACCATGCCAATGGTGTTAGCCCCTGCCTCGGCGGCGAAACGTTCCGCGCACAATTTGGCCAGGTCGAAGCCCGGCATGACGTAGGGGATAACCACCATGGTATCGCCGTATATCTCGCGTATGCGCGCCCCGCCATCCGCCGTGTTGGTGATGGAGACGATGGCGTCGGAGTGGGTGTGATCCACATAGTGATAGGGCAGGATGGCATGCAGAATCGCCTCCACCGATGGAACCGGCGCCGTAGCGCGGGTCTGGTGGGTGACCAGTTGATTGACCATCTCTGGGTCGGACAGCACGGGCAGTTTTGCCAGCTTCTTCAGGTGCTCCAGGCGCACCGGCGCGAAACCGGCGGCGGCGATGGTTTCCAGGTCCCAGCCGCTGCCCTTGACGTAGAGCACCTGCTCCTCTTCGCCCAGGATATTTTTTTCGGTGATCTTCACCGAAGTGTTGCCGCCACCGTGCAGCACCAATGACTTGTCTTGCCCCAGCAGGCGCGAAGTATAGACGCGCAGTTCGAGTTCGTTGTTGCAGCTTGCTGCTGCGTCTTCTTTCCAAAGACTATGCATCTATATCCATCCTGAATTTAACCTCGAAGAAGTGGCGCGTGCATCATGTCGTGCTCGCAGCCGGGCTAAGAAATACGCTAATTAGCTCAGCCTGGTTAAGCTGCCGGTCAAATCCTGCCAGCGTGATGGAATGCGCCCGCCAGTTCAGCAAGCGACACAGCCTCTCTTGAAGCACCCCGAAACGCCGCTACAAACCATCTGCTTACAGCCGGTAGGGCAAGTCATGGGAGTAACGCTCCCGGCTGCGGTGCTCACTGAGCCTTTTGGGAATGCTTCTTCACCCAGCAATGCCAGTTTTTCGCTACAGGTTTTGGTATTGGGTTCAGCCTGTATAGCCTGTATTGCCTGCGCGGATGATTCAGTGGTAGACAGCGCGACCGTTGCATCTCCTGCCCAGGCAGGTGCAACAATCAAGGCCAGCAATAACAGCAGCATCTTTCTCTTCATGTTGATACTCCCTTCATAGTTGGTTGAAAAATACTACCGGTTTGCCCGGCCTGCTCCGGAAATCATGCCTTCCGGATCGTTCGCATTTCCGGGCCGATCGCGCTGGAAATGATGGTTGGTTAAAAACCATTTGCACGGCGTGATGGGCTGTACACATTTTACGGACATGTCTGAGTATAAGGAACTACAGGGCAGCACATCCTTGTCGGCCCGCCAGGCGGCGGGCAATGCATTAGCTTGCATGACACAGTGCAAGCCACTAAGGTGCTTTCAGTTGCGGTGCTTTTAGCCGCTTTCTTTTTCTTCTTGGCTTTTTTAGGCGTTTCCTTGCTCGGCTGGCTGGTGGGCGCCGTCTGCGCTGAGCTTGCAGAAGCAGGCGGATTGGCAGGCGCGCCTGATTCGGCCGCCCATGCAGGCGCGGCAAAGATTAAGGCTGACAGCAACAGATTTTTTATTTTCACGGTTACGCTCCCTCTGTAGTTAAAAAATAAATACAGCATCCCCCTGCGGGGGCAGTTCTGCAACAACACCAACAACAAGCAACATCAATAAAACAAATGTGTCGTGTTACACGGTGAAGCTGCTGATCCGACCTACAGAAAAACGCTTCCTACTTCCCACTTCCCACTCCCTCATTATTCACCTTCACCAAACAAGGTATTACCAAGCCAGCTTGAGCTTGGCATACACCAGCCGCCCGTTGCTGAAGCGCGGGTTGAGCGTGTCTATGTTCGTATACTGAAAGCGCGTATCGGCGGCGTTGCGCACACCGGCGGTCACCGAGCCGCGCTTGATGAATTGCCAGTTCATGCTGGCGTCCACCTGATTGAAACTATCCTGATTAGGGAGCAAGGTGGAAGACCAGTTTGTTTCCAGCATACCGTCAACGCGGTTATGGCTCAGTGTCAGGTTCGCCGTGCATTGGGCACCGGCAAACCAATGCAGGGTCAATTGTTGCGCGCGCAAGCGGTGCTCCTGAACTGAATCGATTTCAGCATATATCGATAAAGGTGGCGCCTGGAATCGCTCATGGTCATAGGCCAGGCTCACGGACCATGGATGTTTCTCGGGTTGCCAGTGCAACGCCAATCTGGATTCATCAACCTGCCATCGAAGCATGCCTTGCGACGTCGGTTCGTCGGTCCTGCGCTGCTGTATTTGCCCTTCCAGCAACCAAGCGGGGCTCAGTTGCTTATCCGCGCGCAGGGTAGCTGCGTGCACCAGCAAACCATTTATGTTGTTATCGCCTGGGCGAGTCAGCAAGAGGCCTGCGAGGCTGGCCGGTGCCAGGGCGGCATCGCCAATTTCCCCCAGCCCCATGCCGTGCCATGCGGCGAGGCGCACATGCGTTCCGCTATCTGGTGTGTAAACCAGGCCCAGTTTGGGTAACCAGCGTTTCAAGTAAGTGCCGTTGACCCCTCCCGTATTGTCCTGATTATCTATTTTTCCCCAGCCCAACTGCGCATCGAGTTGCCACTGCGGGCTCATCGTTTGTTGCCAGACCGCATAAAGTTGCTGCGCAATTCTCGTATTATCGGAACCCGTAAAAATTATTTGCGCGCACGTCTGTTGCGCGCCCCATTGTGTGGCATGGTCTGCGCCACTGGTGCGATACTGCAATTCCTCGCTGTGCGCACTGCTTTTGCCCAGTACTGACCCAAGCGACGCGCCTGAAACAAAATCTATATAATCGTATACTAGCTTGGTCTGCTGGCCGCTCCATAAGGCGCGCAATTCGCTATTACCCGTCAGGCTATGGCGCAACCCCAGGCGCGTTACATAGCTGTTATCCACTACCATTATGGGTTGAGCCGCGTTCCCTATATCCGCCGGGAATAAGGTCTCGCCATGTTGCGAATCAAAGGCATGGTACGACAAAAACACCTGCGTGGACTGGAGCGGACGCCATTGCACGATGGCCTGCCACAGCCGGTTATCGAGATTCTCGAATGGCACAAAGCCGTCGCTCTTGTATTGGCGTTGTGCGATGCCCAGCCCCAGCGTGTCGTTGCCCACCCCGAGGCGGATTTGTTCGCCGCTGGTATTTTTGCTGCCCGCAACGGCATCTGCTTCCAGCACGGTGCGGCGGTTGAACAGTTCATCGTAATTGTTATAGCTGGCCTGCTGCGCGCTGAGCGCGCTGACTGCGCCATGCTGCGGGGTCTGCGCACCGGTCTGCCCCGCGCCGTCGCCATAGATATCCAATGCCGACGGCAGGCTGCCCGGCCTTTCGTTGAACAGGCTTTGCAGCAGCAGGCTGCGCCGCGCCGATTCGCCGAAGCGCTGGCCTTGCAGCAGGTCGGCCTGGTTCCTCAGGCTGGCGGAGCTTTTTTCGCCCACGGGGTCGGCAAGGGTGTGGAACGCAATGTTCTCCAATCCCAGGCGGCGCTGTATTTCGGCGAGGTTGGCCTGCAATATTTGTTCATCTTCCATGAGCAGACGTTCGCCGCGATAGACATTGCGGTAAGCCGCGCGCGCCTGCGCCTGGCGCAAGCTTGCGCGCGCGTCCTGCAGACGGTTGGCCTGCAATTCCGCCTGCGCCTGATATAGCCAGGGGGCGGGGTCTTTGGGGTCGGCCTGCTGTGCGCTGCGCCAGCTTGCCCTTGCCGCCTCAATTTGGCCGAGTTGCTGTTGCGCGCGGCCCAGGTAGGTGAGGATCAGCGCATCGCCGGGAGCGGCTTCATTCGCCGCCTGCAATTTTTTTTGCCCGGCCTGGAAATTGCCCAGCTTGATTTCGGCCAAGCCCAAACCCAATAATGCCTTGGCATCTTTGGGATCACGCTGCAAGGCGGTTTCAAAAGCGGCTTTGGCTTCACGGGTTTGTCCGTCTATCAGCCAGACCAAGCCACTCACGGCGATCACATAGGGGTGCGCGGCTTCCGTTCCTTGCGCTTGATTCACCAGCGCCTTTGCCGATTGAATCTGGCCGAGCGTCAGCGCAAGCTCGGCCTCGCGCGCCAATGCAACCGCGAGTTGCGGCGTGCCAGTATTCGACGCTTGGGTATTAAAACCGTGCATCACGTCGCGCGCTTCCGCCAAACGCCCCGCGCCTTGCAAAGCATAGGACAGAGCCAGATGCGGCAACATACCACTCCCCAAATCATGCGCATGTTGCGCCGCATCCAGCGCTTCCCGCAATTGCCCCCGTTGCAGGTGTGCCATGGTTGTGAGCGCGTATGCATCCGCAGCATGGTGGGTTTTGCCAAGCAAAGGAGCAAGTGTTTTTAACGCCTGCTGAGACTGGTTGCCTTGCAGCAAAAAGCTGGTGCGCAACAAGTTCATCTCGTCCTCAGCATCTGCGCCAGCCTGCCCGCTTTTGCCCGCATCGTCGAGCAGTATCAGTGCGTCGAGAAAGCGGCCTTCGTGCTGCGCCCGCAAGGCAGCTTGTATCGCTGGAGTGGGCTGCAATGGCTGATATTGAGTCGCCACATCAGACAAAGTCCAGAGCGCGCTGTGGCCTTGCCCCATGGTTCGCTCCGACGGGGGCTGGATTTGCCCCAGAAATATATCTTCATTGGCTGCCTGCGCGACTTTTGTGGCCGTGCTGAGCCATGCAATACATACCAGCGGCAAAATACGTAAATATTTCATAGGGTGACGGAATGTGGGTGTAAGTGCAGAACTATACTTAAAACCATGTTGAATCCATAAAACTGTTCTCACCCGAATTTACAACCCGGTGAGTTTTTTAACCTTCTGCAAGATAACGTTTGCCTGATCGAAATTATCGCCGCATCAGCCGCGCATAAATATCCCGGTAGGCTGCGGCGCTTCTGCTCCAACTGAAATCCTTGTTCATGCCGTTTAGTTGCAGCCTCTTCCAGGTCTTTTTATCATGGTACGCAACTATGGCGCGGCGTATGGCATCCATCAGGCCTTCCGCATCCATTTTGTCAAATACGAAGCCGCTGGCTGCACCGCTCGCCAGCGTGACTTCGCTATAATCCACCACGGTGTCTTTCAGGCCTCCGGTTGCGTGCACTACGGGCGGAGTGCCATAGCGCTGGCTGTACATCTGGTTCATGCCGCACGGCTCGAATCGCGATGGCATCAGGAATATGTCCGCGCCAGCTTCGATCTGATGCGACAAGCTCTCGTCAAAGCCCACGTATGTGCTGATCTGTCCGGAATAAAGGTGCGATAGCTCCAGTGCCGTGCGCTGCATTCCTGCATCACCACTGCCCAGCAGCGCAATTTGCGCAGGCAAGGCAATCAACAACGGGGCGATTTCGAGCACAATGTCCAGCCCCTTCTGTTGGGTGAAGCGGCTCACCAGCCCGAACAAGGGTACGCTTGGATCAATATGTAATCCCAAGCGCCTTTGCAGTTCGATCTTGTTGGCGGATTTCCCGCTTAAATCTTTGGCTTCATAAGCATGGATGAGGTTGGCGTCGGCAGAAGGGTTCCACTCGTTGATATCAATGCCATTCAATATCCCGCTCAGGTCTGCTCGCCGGTGCGTAAGCAAACCCTGCATACCAAATCCCAACGCTTCGGCCTGGATTTCTTCAGCATAAGACGGGCTCACCGTGGTAATGTGGTCTGCATAATGCAAACCCGCCTTCAAAAAAGACATGCTTCCGTAATACTCAAGGCCCTCCGGCTGGAATGATTCCATCGGCAAACCCATTTCAGCTACTGTCTGCGGTGGAAATATTCCCTGAAATGCAAGATTGTGTATGGTCATCACACTCGGAGCAGCGCCCTGGGCAAAATGCAGATAGGCCGGAGTCAAGCCGGTTTGCCAGTCATTGCAATGCACCACATCTGGCTTCCAGCCTAGCGGGGAATCCGCACTACTCAGCATGGCTGCAATTTTTGACAGCATGCCAAAGCGCAATGCATTGTCCATCCAGTCTACGCCGTGTTCGTCCTGATAGGGGCCACCCCCACGCATGTAAAGTTCAGGGCAGTCAATCACCAAAAATGGGGCATGATCAGGCAAATTACCTGCAAGCAGGCGCGCCGGGGGGAAGCCGGGCAAGCTAGAAAAATCAGTTATGGCTTGAAGATGGGGCAACGCTTTTAATACTTGCGGGTAGCCCGGCAGCAGCACCTGCACATCCACGCCCATATCATGCAAGGCTGCCGGCAATGCTCCGCTGACATCTGCCAGGCCGCCAGTCTTGATCAGCGGCGCGGCTTCCGAAGTGGCAAATAATACACGCATTGTTAAAGCCAGCGCATACAGCCTAACTCAAGCGGGTGAGTCAACATTTCGTGGTAAGGATAGACCCGTATGCGGTATTCGAGCTTGCCACATTGTTCCGGCATCAACTCAAGTGTAAATACATGCTCACCTGTTTCATTGGCAGCGCCTTGCGCCTGAAACTTATATTTCATCGACTGCTTGAGTTTTTCCTTATTGGCTTGGTAGCCTATTAACATTTCCACAACCACATCGGAAGGCTGAAGACCGTTCAGTTTTACGCCCATCTCAAAGCGCACGCCATCCCTGAAGGTGATGCTATGTTTGGGCACATCCAGGCGGCGTATCGTCACTCCGGGCCAAGCCTGGCGGATGGCGTTTTTCCAAACGGCGACCTGGCGCGCGCCTTCAAAATTATTGCCGCTATATCTGCGATACTGCCGGGCGGCTGGCACGTAAGCGTTGGTCATATATTCACTGACCATGCGCGTGGAATTGAAATTTGGCAGCAAGGTTGCAATAGAGTTTTTGGACATTTTCACCCATTCCGGCGAATAGCCCATCCTGTTGCGGGTGTAATAGGTAGGAATGACATGATCCTGCAACAGTTCATATAACGTCTGGCTTTCTTCGCGGTTGCGCTGTGCTTCCGGCAGGTATTCCGAGACCGGTTTTATCGCCCAGCCGTTTTTGCCATCATAGCCCTCACCCCACCAGCCATCCAGCACGGACAGGTTAAGCACGCCGTTCATGGCCGCCTTCATTCCAGAGGTGCCGCTTGCCTCAAGCGGGTACAGCGGGTTATTCAGCCACACATCCACCCCAGCCACCAGGCGGCGCGCAAGGCGCAGGTCATAACCTTCGAGCACCAGAATCTTGCCCTCGAATTCCGGCATGCGAGAAACCTGAGTGATGCGGCGGATCAGATCCTGCCCCGGAATATCCGCCGGGTGTGCTTTGCCAGCGAAAATGAACAGCACCGGGCGCTCGGAATTTTGCATGATCTGGCGCAGCCAATCCATGTTTTCGAACAACAGCGTGGCGCGTTTGTAAGTCGCAAAACGACGCGCGAAGCCAACAGTAAGAACATTCGGGTTGGCCGGATCGGCGTATTTCAGGATACGGTCGAGGTGGGCTTCCGAGCCGTGATTACGGAAATGCTGCTGGCTGATGTGATGGCGAATCATTTGCAGCATTCTGGACTTGAGCGATTCTCGGACACTCCAGAATTGATGGTCCGGAATATTATCTATCTGCCTCCAGAAGCTGGCTTCCGTCAAGTGCTGGCTCCAGCCCCATCCGAGAAAACGCTCGAATACTTCCAGCCACTCTTTGGCAAGGAAGGTAGGCATATGCACCCCGTTGGTGACATAACTCATGGGGTTTTCTTCTTCCTCGATTTCCGGCCACATATCAGCGCAGATTTTGGAAGAAACCCAGCCGTGGATACGCGAAACGCCATTCTGGAAACGAGAACAATGAATCGCCAGCGAGGTCATGTTGAAATCCGGTACGCCAGGCGCGTGCCCTAAAGCCAGGAATTCTTCGCGGCTGATTTTCAACTGCGGGTAATAATGCTCAAAATAAGATACCATCATGTTGTGATTGAAATAATCATGCCCGGCCGGTACCGGCGTGTGCGTTGTAAAAATGGTATGAGCGGCAACGGCCTCAAGGGCGCTTGAAAAATCCAGGCCATGCGCTACCAGAACACGGATTCGTTCCAGCAACATGAATGCGGCATGGCCTTCATTGATGTGCCAAACACTCGGCTGGATGCCCATCTCCCCCAAGGCGCGCGCACCGCCAATACCGAGCACAATTTCCTGTTCGATACGCATGGTCTTGTCACCGCCATAAAGATGGTGCGTGATACCACGGTCATGCATTGAATTTTCATTGAGGTCGGTATCAAGCAAATAAATCGTGACATTGCCGACTCGCGCTTGCCATATTTTGATAGCCACTTTACGGCCCGGCAAATCAATGCTCACATGTGCTGCCGTGCCATCTCCGCGCAAAACAGGGGAGATAGGCAAATTGTCGAATTCCGAGTCGTTGTAAATAGCGTTCTGATTGCCTTCGCTGTCTATGGTCTGTTGAAAATAGCCACGGCGATAAAGCAAGCCGACACCCACAAACGGCAAGTGCATGTCGCTGGCAGACTTGCAGTGATCCCCCGCCAATATTCCCAAACCGCCAGAATAGATCGGGAAGCTTTCATGAAAGCCAAATTCGGCGCAAAAATAGGCCACCAGATCGTTTCCTTTAAAACCTTCGGTATGGCTGTTGCGCACCGGTTTGGCGTGGTAACTGTCATAGGCCGATAGGGTGCGGTTGTAACTGGCCATGAAGACAGGGTCTTCCGATGCTTCAATCAGCCGCTGCTCATTCACGCAACGCAGGAAGGCTTTAGGATTCTGGCCTACCGTTTCCCACAAGTTTCTAGCTATATGAGAAAACAGGTCGCGCGTGGGCAGATCCCAGCTGTACCACAGATTATTGGCCAGATCTTCCAGCCTGGATAATCTGGCTGGAATTTTGGGTATGACTTCGAGGGTGTACGGCGTGCTTCTTTGCATGGATCAAGTTACTCCAGATAGTTATGTGTCAAACGAAATTATATCAATCTATGAACCACACGGTGGTGTGCTTTGCCAATTTAGTCTCTAACAAGTAGCGGTTGAATATTTTGTATTTCACCAGGCGCTACGTGCATTCCCCGTGCCATGCGTTTGGAAATAGGATGGGACACTTTCATACGGTTGGCGGCCTTGCCGTTCTCATCGCGCACCAGTGCGTTGGATGATTGGGTGGAATACCGCCACATGGTTGGTGACCTTTCCACTCTCATCACGCACCAGACTGATGGAAAGCCATTCGTTGTAAAGCTCACCGTTCTTGTGGCGGTTACAGATTCGCCCGGACCAGTTACCGGTGGCGAGCAGTGTTTCCCAGAGTTTTAAGTAGAACACTGTTGGATAGATGCCGGAAGAAAGCAGGTTCGGATTCTTGCCGGCCACTTCTTCAGCGGAGTAGCCGGTGATGGTTGTGAATGCAGGATTGACCAGGATGATCAAGTTATTGGGATCGGTCACCACTACAGCATCATTGACCGTGTTAAACACGGTCAACGCGAGCCGCAACCCCTCTTCCGCCCGTTTGCGGGCGGTGATGTCGTGAGCGATGGAATAGCGCAGGGTTTTCCCCTGGTAATTAAGCGGGCCGCTGAACACTTCGACATCGCGAATCTCGCCGCTCTTGAGGCGGTTGTATAATTCGATGCAATGGGTTGAGCCGTCCCTGATCTTGTTCATCACCTCAACAATCCTTCCGCTCGGGGCGATACTAATTTCGGAGATGTTCATGCCGCGCAACTCTTCCAGCGAATAACCCCAGAATTTGATTGCAGCGGCGTTGGCGTCAACGATTTTGCCGGTGTCGGGATCCAGCAAGTAGGCGATGGAGGCGTTTTCCTCAAACATTTGCCGGTAGCGCGAAGCGCTCTGGCTGATCTCCCGTGCATCTTGCAGGGCGCGTGTCCGGCCATACACTAGCAGCCAGGTGAGCAGCGCCAGCAGCAGGCTGGTGCCGATGCCCGCAAAGGCGATGGCTTGCGGCTTGCCGCCCTCCAATCTCATGTCAAAGGTGTACAAAGAGTGGGACGCCAGCGACCAGATGTGGCTCGCGATTTCTATTTGCTTGGCGGCCTTGAACAAATCCTTCGAGCCCCTGTAGAGGTGGCTTGCGCTGGGGTCGGAATCATACATCAGCGTCGAGTCCAGCAAGGTGTCGCCGTCCAGGATTTCGATATCTATATCGTTGGAGGCCGCGCCAAGAATGCCGGTCATCAGTATTTCCATGCGCGATACCGAGTAGACCCAGCCGACAATATTGGCGCGGCGCTCGGCGAGGGTATCGTGCGGCACCCCACTCCTGTAATCATAGACCGGCGCAAAAGTCAGGAAGCCGGCCCGTAAGTGGCCGTCGGTTTCGCGTAAAATTACTTTGCGGGTATTGACTATCCTGTCGGTGTCACGCGCTTGCTCCATGGCGGCGCGATATGCCGGATCGGAATGCATGTCGTAACCTATAGCATTCTGGTTGGATCCGGCGAAAGGTTCAATATAAACAGTCGGCGCATAGAATTCCTGCTCACCTTCAGATTTGATGGCGTATCCGGGAAAACCTTCCTTGCGCATGGCGGCGATGTGATTGTGCCACTGCGCCGCTGTCACGATGGGCGCAAAACCTACCGCCTGGATACCGGGGTAGTTCTCTTCCAGATGCAACCTGATGATGTATTCACGAAAGTTGTTCCGTCCGACATTCCCTGAAGCGGCGAAAAAACCTTTTACCCCGCGTAGCATTTGCTCATAGACCTTCATGCGATCTTCGACATGGCGCACGGTTTCACGCACACGGTAATCGAATTCGGTTTGCAAGCCATGCAATGTTTCCTGAGACTCGTTTCTCCACAGCTGGTAGGTAACCGCCAGGGATGCCGCCAGCACAAACAGCGGCAACATCTGGCCGAGGCGATGCCATTCCAGCACGCGCACGAAGCGAGCCAGTAAACTTTTTGGAGGTTCAATCAGAGTCATCGAGTTTTATGGTTTATATATGCGCCTCTCGGCAAGCAATGGGAAGCCATTGGATATTCTCCCACAAGTTACCGCAAGTGCCGCGCCATGCGCGCCAATACAGTCTTGCGCGGAAACAACGCCACTACAGCATCCACCGAGGGCGTCTGGGTTTGTCCGGTGAGCATCACACGCAACGGCATCGCCACATTGGGCATTTTTAAACCATGCTTGGCTACGGCTTCCTTGACTGCCGCGCTGATCGATGGTGCTTCCCATGTTATCTCCCTGAAACGCTCCAGCAGGTCATGCAGGGCAGGCAATGCTTCAGAGGATAATTGAGATTCCAGCAATGCCCGATCGGGATGCAGATCCATATAATAGACTTCCGCCGCATCAGCCAATTCGTTGAGCGTTACAACACGTTCCTTATAAAGCGCAATAACGGATTCCAGCGCAGGCGCTGCGCCCACCGTCACGCTGCGCGCATCAAGGCGCGAGCGCACCAGCGTAGCAAGGCGGGCATTGTCTGCCTGTTTCAGGTAATGCTGGTTGACCCAATTCAATTTCTCGGTGTTGAACTGCGCGGCGGACGGAGTGATGTGATCGAGATCGAACCACGAGCAGAATTGCTCTGCCGAAAAAATCTCCTCGTCGCCGTGCGACCATCCCAACCGCGCCAGGTAATTGACCACCGCTTCAGGCAGATAACCATCCTCGTCGTATTGCATCACGCTGACCGCACCGTGGCGCTTGGAAAGCTTCTGCCCGTCGTCACCCAGTATCATGGACAGGTGTGCGTATTGCGGCACGGTGGCGCCCAATGCCTTGAGGATGTTGATCTGGCGCGGGGTATTGTTGACATGGTCGTCGCCGCGAATCACGTGTGTGATGCCCATGTCCCAGTCATCAACCACCACGCAGAAATTATAGGTGGGCGTGCCATCGGCGCGCGCGATGACAAGGTCGTCCAATTCGCTGTTGTTGAAACCGATATAGCCCTTCACCAAGTCTTTCCATGCCACCATACCCATCGTCGGATTCTTGAAACGCACTACCGGCGAAGCACCCGCAGGCGGCTCGGGCAGCACCTTGCCGGGTTCAGGGCGCCAACGGCCATCGTAACGCGGTTTTTCGCCGCGTGCGCGTTGCGCCTCGCGTATCTTATCCAGTTCCTCCGGCGAGGTGTAGCAATGGTAGGCGCTACCCTGCGCCAGCATGCGCTGAATCACCGCCTTGTAGCGATCCACGCGCTGCATCTGGTAGAACGGGCCTTCGTCGTAATCCAGATGCAGCCACGCCATCCCATCCAGAATGGCCTGCACCGCTTCGGGCGTAGAGCGCTCGACGTCGGTATCCTCGACACGCAAAATAAAAATGCCACCATGCTTGCGGGCATAAGCCCAAGAAAACAGCGCAGTGCGCGCGCCGCCTATATGCAGATAGCCGGTTGGGCTGGGCGCAAAACGGGTGCGTATCGTCATGGAATACATCAGAAATTAAGAAAGCGTATTTTACGTCACCTTGGCTATTGCGTTACAAACATTCGTGCGCTACAAAAAATTGACCAACAAGGGCGCAGTGTGATTCAATTCGCGCCCTTGTTTGGGCGGTTAGCTCAGCGGTAGAGCACTGCCTTCACACGGCAGGGGTCAGGTGTTCGAAACACCTACCGCCCACCAGAAAATTTGGTTATATTTCGTTTTCACAACACCTCCGAGAACCGCGTGATTATTGCCTTTCAGGCATCCGCACCAACTCAGTTCCCTCTCTTTTTCCTTCGCTGAAATCGAAATTTTTCGGCCAAAAATCTGCTCCGTGCCCAAAATGTGCCCAAATTGTGCCCATTCCGTGCCCAATGGCAAATTTCAAGGCTGGCAAATAACCCCTGTTTGAATACTGCCGCTGTTTTTGAATACTGCTTTTTGGTTTGTCAAAAATGAAGAAAGCGGCACACCTCACCGAATACTGCTTCTCGTGCCCAAAGCGCAGAAAAAAATGGTTTGGATTCAGTTCCGTGCCCATTCGTGTTCGTGCCCAGAAACAATTCCAGGCAAGCTTTTTGTCTGTTTCTGACATCTGCTCCCGTGACTACTTTTGTTTTTTTGTGACGATTTTTTTGCTCCAAAAAATATAGTGTAAGAGCACCCCTCCGAACCCGCCCGACTCAAGAATATTCCCCATAAAGCGTGCTAGCCGCACGTGGCCGCCGCGATCCTGCTCTGAAGTTTTCAAAAATCACAGAGCATCTGTGATACCGCCAAACCCGATTTTCCGGTTTCGTTTTTCCCGCAAAAAAATCGCATTTTTTATCTGCTAACTTGGTTGCACGTCCATGAAGTTTTCTTCGCGGGCGCATTCTTCAACCAACCAAAGGAGCATTGACATGAACCAGACCTATCTGACCACCGACGGGCTTTCCGAGCGCATCCACTACGACCCGAGAACCATCCGCGAGCGACTGAAAGACAGCGTGCTGATCGAGGGGGTGCATTACATCCGCCCGTTCGGCGGTCGCAAGATTCTCTATATCTGGGAAAGCATCGAGCGCGACATGAAGGCCAAGGGCAGCTCGCTGGCGATCCCGATGGCCAACGGAGGTGTCTGCCATGGGTAGCATCAGAACCAGGCCGGACAACGGCTATCTGTTTATGGATTTCCGCTACAAGGGCGCGCGGTTCCGCGAGCAAACCGCTTTGCCGGACAACGCGGCAAACCGCAAGCGCCTGGAAAAAGCGATGGCCGCCATCGAAGACGGCATCGCGGCCGGCACTTTCGATTACAGCAGCTTCTTCCCGTCGAGCAAGAACGTCAAGAAGTTCGACGAGCTGAATGGCGCACCTGCGATTGATCCGGTGGCGGCAAACGTTGCCCAAGCCGTGGCTGCGCCGTCGGTCAACGGTGATGGCCCGCTGTTCCGCGTCTTCGCCGAAACCTGGTTCACCGAGAAGGAAGTGGAGTGGCGCAAATCGCACCGGATCACCGTGCGCGCCGATCTCGACAAGCTCCTCCTCCCCCGCTTCGGGGACAAGGTGGTCAGCCAGATCACCAAGGCAGACGTGCTTGGCTTCCGCGCCGAACTCAGCAAAGTAACCGCGCGGGGCAAGACAACTCCTGTATCCGCCCGCCGCATCAACAAGGTCTTCGGACCTTTGCGGCAAATCCTCGACGAAGCGGCCGACCGGTTCGATTTTCGCACACCTTTCCACAATGTCAAACAGCTCAAGTTCCGGAAAACCGACATCAAGCCGTTCTCCCTCGACGAGGTCAGGCAGATCCTCGACACGGTGCGCCCGGACTTCAAGCCCTACTACACCGTCCGCTTCTTCACCGGCATGAGGACGGGCGAAGCCGACGGGCTGAAGTGGAAGTACGTGGACTTCGATCGCCGCCTGATTCTGGTGCGCGAGACCGTGGTGAACGGCGAGGAGGAATACACCAAGACGGACGGCTCGCAGCGCGACATCCGGATGTCGGGGGCGGTGTACGACGCGCTCAGGGAACAGGAGAAATCCACCCGTCCCCTGTCGCCGTACGTGTTCTGCAACACCCTCGGCAAACCGCTGGTGCACAAGAACGTCACCAACCGCGTGTGGTATCCCCTGCTACGCCATCTGGGAATGGAAAAGCGCCGCCCCTACCAGTGCCGCCACACCGCCGCCACACTGTGGCTGGCCTCGGGCGAGAACCCGGAGTGGATCGCGAAACAGATGGGGCACACCAACACCGAGATGCTGTTCCGCGTGTACTCGCGCTTCGTGCCCAACCTGACCCGGCAGGACGGGAGCGCGTTCGAGCGATTGTTATTACAGAGCGGTGCCGCGCAACCCAAACCGGCGGAAACCGGCCCGGACGAATCCAAACCCGGTGAAACCAAGCCCGGCGAGACAAAAATTACGGAGGTCTGCCATGAATAACTTCGATGATGCGAATCTGCGGGAAGCCTTGCAGGAGCAGATGGGGGAAGAGTTTGCCCCGGCAAGCCTGGGCTTGTTGCCGAGGATATTCCGCCTGATCTCGATCGGCCATGAGAAGGAGGGCGAGCGGCAAACCCGTTGCACCGCCACGATCTTCCACGAGAAGGCGGCGTTGCGGGTATGCTGGGTAACGGGTAATCCGGACGCCGAGTTGAAGCCGGGCGCGCTGGTTTCGCCCCGCTGGTTTGGCGCCTCCTCATACGAAAATGGCGCCATCCGGATCAGCCGCCTGGTGCTGCTGGAGCGCCCGGATACCTGGTTGAACCTGTTCTGCACCGTGCCGCATGGCTGGGTAAAAGACAGGGAGCTCATTGCGCGGGCGGCAAAGCTGGTGGATGCCTTGCCCCGCCCCTACCGCCATCTCCTCAACGCCCTGTTCTGGGATGGCGGGCGGTTCAGGCGGTTCTGCACCCTGCAATCTTCCGCCTACGGGCACCACTCCGAAGTGAACGGCAGCCTGCGCCATGCGGTGGAGGTGGCCGAGAGGATGCGGGATCATTGCAAGGCCACGGGGAAAGGAAGTGCGGCCTTGTGCATTCTGGCGGGGCTGCTGCACGATGCCGGGAAGGCGGACGAGTACCGCCTGTCGCCCGATGGCGGGTGGGTGCCGACCGAGCGGGGCAAGCTGGTGTGGCACAAGGCGACAATCATCGAGTGGGTGGCCGGGGCCAACGCAAAGTGGAACCTGATGTTGCCCGAGAAGAGCTACATGGCGCTGTTGCATTGCCTGCTCTCTTCCGCCCATGCGCCGGATTGGTTGGGCATCAGAAAGCCCGCGACACCGGAGGCGGCGCTCCTCTCGGGAATGGAGCAGCCATCCGGCCTGGAAGAGCTGATGCGGCGCACCGCGCCCGGAGGCGCGGGTTGGGGCTTATACCACGCGCCTCTGAACGGGCGCCCCTGCCAGGCCGGTTCCGCTCGCCCGGATTGATGCTGATCGGGAAAGCTGCAATGCGTAATGCAGCATGCTGCAACAGCCCGGAAGCCACAACGCCCCCGAACTTGGGCGTTGTGTTTCCTGTTCAAGGTGGGCGTTACTTCCCGCCGCCGTTTATCGCCGCCTTGAGCGTGTCTCCCGCTTTGAATGCGGGAGCCTTGGATACTTCGGTCTTCATGCTTCACCGGTTGCGGGGTTGCGGCCCGCGCGTGCTGCGCGCGCGGAAACAGCGGCACCCAACACTGTGCTACAAGTCACCGAAGCGGTTTCATGAAATCCGCCCATTGCAAGACGAAAAAGCCGAAGGAAGCTCACTCTAAGGCGAAAACGTCAGCGTGCGTTGGGCCAAGCTTCCTGCGAGCGCATTCCCCGCCACATCGGTGATGCCAACACCAAGTATCACGGTGCTGGTATTGGCGCACGCAATCGGCGCGGAGAAATCCAGCACCACCGTGGTGGGCGAGGTCAGCTTGGCCGCGCTGATATTCGCCCCCGTATAATTGCCGGGCGTTTCAGCGGCGCTCACGTTCAGCGGCTCGCCGAATGTAAACTGCACCTGCCCGTTTGCGGTCACTGCACCGGGCGTGGTCACCGTCATGCTGGTTCCGCCCGGCGCGACGCAGGTTCCCGCAGTTCCCACGGGGGCTGGCGCGATGACATCTTTGACCGGAACTTCATTGCTCGGCGCAGATTCGATCAAATCAGAATTGATCGACGTAACCCTATAGGCATAGCTCTGCGCGACTTCGGGGAGCGGCAGCAGATTAAATCCCGATTGCGCCTGTGTGTCGGTATAAGTGGAGGCGGTCACCGGCCCCGCTATCAGCACAAACGGTTCAACCACGCTCCCGACGGCATTGCTGCCGGTAGAGCGATAAACGTTGTAGCCTTTGGTCGCGCCTGTCGCGGGCTGCCAATCCAAGGTCACGCCGGTGGCATTCCTGTCCAGGCCGGGCGCATCGGGACTCAGAATGACGGGGGGAACGGCGGCGATCCCGCCGTTGGTGGTAAAGGTCAGCAAATGGCCCGCCGTCAGCACGGGACTGTTTTCCAGGCCGTTGCCCGCACTGTCTTTCAGCTTGCCCAGGGCGGTGCCGGACGGGGATAACAAAGACAAATCAACCGTGAATTTCGACGAAGTCCCGGTCGCCGGGAGGCTGATCGTCAACGCATCGAAGGTCGCGTTCCAGGATAGGATATGGGCATAGTTGCCCGCCGCTTTCTTGCCCCCGTAGGACACATTAATGTCGTGGTAAATATTATCCGCCACGGAAGGGTTGGGCGTGCTGTACGCATCCTGCAGGATCGGTTCATTGAAAGCGAACACCACGTTGACCGCGCCGGGCGCAATATCCGCATTGTTGTCGGGAGAAACTTTGATGATGCGCGGAGAATAATTGTCCGTGGCGGTCAATATCAAGGATTTCGTTCCGCCCAAAGACAATTGCAAGACCTGGTTGTCGTATAGCTTCCCCGTTGTGATATTGCCCTGCTTGGCGCCATCGCCGGTGCGCCCGACCAGCTTGTAATCCACCCCGGCTTCGACATTCGAAAATACATATTCGCCGGTGATCGCATCGGCGGTCGCGGTGCGAACCACATTGCCCGCCATGCCGGTGGTGTTGTCCTGCAGCTCGACTGTCGCGCCGGCAAGCGGGAGCAAACTGCTGTCGCCCACCACGCCGCGTATCGTGGCAGACAATTTACCGACCTTGAAATCGTGGTTTGCGGCTGTTGCCGCCGCGCTCAGCGGCATGGTGAATTTGCTGTCCGGGTAACGCGGCGCCGCAGCCGGGTCGGTCATGTTCACGGGGGATGTCACGCCGCTCAACGTGATGGTGGCCTGATAATCGCGCGCAACGCCGTTTCCGCTATTGGCCGCGACATTGGCGATCTCGTAATGCCCGCCGCCGCTGGTGGTGGCGGTTCTCGATCCGATACCGATCTTCGCTCCGGCGATGGGCTCGCCGGTCGCGGCATCGGTTAACTGACCTTGCAAGGTCACCATGGTCGGCGTGGTGGTATTCTGCGACGGCGCGGGAATTGAGCCGCCACAGCCTGCTAACACACTGACCAGCAATACCGCCAGCATCCATCCGGCATGTCTGGCCGTGGACAATGTTTTATGCTTTATCACTTCAAAACCCCTTTTTTCGTGCTTACTGTTGGCAAGCAAAACCTTCATTAGAAACATCCAAATCTCGATACTGCAATCACTAAAACTGATACGCCGCGCCCAGAAAGAGCGCCCAAGAGCTCCACTGCACCGGGTTGAGCGGGTAATCGGCCGTCGCCCCGGAAGCGAAGAACGTCCGGTCGTATCCGCCGCTCGTCCGCCATCTTTGATAGCCCAGCGAAGTATTCATCAGAAAGTTTTTGCTGTGGCGGTACGAACCCTCCAGCGTTCCCACCAGCCCGTGACCGGTGGCAACATGTTTGAAACTGATCGGATGGGCAAGATTGTCGCGCAAATTCCAGTTGGCTTCCGCCGCATAATCCGCCCAGTGATATTCGCCGGTAGCGGTGAGCGTGATATTGCCGCCAACACCGAGCAGCGCGTCCATTCCCAGCCACGGCCCTTGCCACTTGGTGTCGTAGCTGTTATTTAAGCCGGGAAACGCGCCGCTGGCGGGGAGGGTTTGATAGCCGTCAACCATCGTAAAACTCTGTTGGTGGGCGGACATCCCCGCCAGCGGCGCCACATGCAACACCTCGCCGTTGGCCAGATCCAGCACGCGGATTTTTTTGCCCAGCGCGAGGCTCATGTCGCGCACGGCGCCGCCGGTCCGGTTATTCGACCTGGAATATTCCTGCGCGTAATTGCTGCCCGCATAATCCGAATCCTGATTTGCCCCGGACTTGACGGCCCCGGCAGAAACATATCCGCGCAGCAACCAGCCGTCGCGCAGATTCAGCTTGGCGGCGGCGCGGATTTGCGCGATGAGGGTATCCTTCCAGCTCACTTCGGAAGCGACGTTGGTGGCGCCATCGGCGATGCTCCAGCGCAAACTGTCCATACGGTAACCCGCGCTCAGGGCATATTCGAAGGGCGGAACAGGCGGTTCACGCTCCGCCATGCGTTTGGCCAACTGTGTGTCTTCTTCCTTGACCTGGAACGATCGGGGCGCGGGCTCATCGGCGAAGGATTTACCGGAAATGAATGCTGATGAAAGGCAGATCGCGGCAAACGCAACCGTGCGGCATCGCTTCCAAAGTTCGATGTCCGTTTTGCGATCCGGGCGGCGGGCGAGTTGTGGCGCGGCGATATTCATCTTGTTCCGAGGGGGTGATTTTTCAGCAGAGCGTTGGTGCCGAGCACATCGGCTTCGCCCAGAATGCCTGCGGCAGCCTTCAGCTTCAGCGCGTGCAGCAGCGTCTCGTAGCGCGCATTGATCAAATCTCTTTGGGTGGTGTAATACTGCTGTTCGGCATTCAGCACATTGATGTTGCTATAGATACCCAGCTTGTATCCGGCGCGGTTCCCGTCGATCGCGCTCTGGCCAGATTCGATGGCCGACATGAGTGCGGTGATTTGCGCCAAACCGTTCACCACTCCCGCAAAGGCCATGCGCGCATCGGTGGTCGCCTGGCGGCGCGCGGCTTCCAGCTCGGCGCCCGCGCGGTATTTGTTGGCGACCGCCTCTCCCACCCGGGAGCTGGTTGCGCCACCGGCAAATAACGGAACATTGAACTGTATCCCGGCTTGCCGGGTATGGCCGCGCGAGGCGAAATCGGCCGGTGTGACGGTGCTGCCCGTCGCATAGTTCTCGCCGTAGGATGCCACCAGATCGAGGGTGGGAATATGTTCCGCCCTGGCCTTCCCGACCGCGGACTCGGCGGCCAGCAGGCCGGATTGCGCCGCCCGCACGGTCGGATGATCGGCGCGCGCCCGGTTGATCCAGGGTTGCGGCTCATCCGGCTGCGGGGATGGAATCGTTACGGCAGGATCCAGCGCGGCCAGTTGCTCGGGAACTTCATCGACGATCTTGCCGAGTTCGGCGCTCTTGGCATCCCGTTCGCTGCGCGCCGCCACCAGATGCGATCGGGCCAGGTCGAGCCGGGCCTGCCCGTCATGCACATCGGTGATGGCCACCACGCCTTTTTCAAAGCCGCGCCTGGCCAGCTCCAGTTGCTCCGCCGTGGCGGTGATCTCCGCTTCCGCAACCTTGATGCCCTCGCGGCTCGCCAGCACCCCAAAATAGGCCTGGGTGATACGCAGGATGAGGTTTTGCTCGGCCAGAAGGTATTGCGCCTGCGCTTGTTCCAGTGTGACCCGGGCTTCGTCGTACGCATACAGGTTCTGCATCCGGATCAACGGCTGCGTCAGTTGCAGCGACCAGTTCCACGCATGCACCCGGCGGTCGACCGCCTGAGCGTTGCTGTATTGGTTCTGCGCGCGGGTGAGAGTGTTGGTTCCGCTCGCGTTCACCGCCGGCAGCAACCCGGCGATTGCCTGCGGGTACTTTTCCCGGGCGGCTTTCAGGGTATAGCGCGCCACTTCAAACTCCGGGTCGTTGCGCAGGGCCAACCGGTACATGTCCAGCAAATCTGCCGCGCGGGCGGACAAGCCGCTGGTAAGAAACCCGAACACGGTTAGCCAAATAACAAACCTCACCGTTCGCGCCCGCTTTCATAGAGGGTTTTGCTCACCGGCGACAGCAGATATTGCATCACGGTGCGGTCGCCCTGATTGATCTCGGCCACCACTTGCATGCCCGGCATCAGCTTCAGTTGCTTGCCTTCCGATTCGAACACCTGGCTGCTTAACGTTACGATGGCTTTGTAAACCGATGGTTGAGATTGCGGCTTGTCTTTAGCCTGGTCTTTGTTCTGCGACTGGTTTTCGCTGCTGTCCGCCTGGATGCGGCTGACCTCGCCCTCCAGCATGCCGTACTTCGCGAACGGGTAGGGCGCCAGTTTCACCTTGACTTTTTGCTGGGGATAGACAAAGCCGACATCGTCGTTCTTGATCATGATCTCGGCCACCAGGGGTTCATTCTCCGGGACGATAGACAGCAGTACTGTACCGGGCGAAACCACCGAGCCGATGGTGTGGGTGGCAATATCCTTGACGATGCCCGCCTGCGATGCCTTTAACTCCAGCAGCCCCGTCTTGTGCTCCTGCTTGAGCCAGTCCTGTTCCAGTTTGCGGTGCTGCCCGCCCGCTTCCACGCGCTCGTTTTGCAGGTCGCTGCGGTATTTCGAAGTGATCTGATTGATTTGCGATTTGGCTTGATTGATCGCTGCCTCCAGGCTGGCGACTGTCGATTGCTGCGCGCGCAGGTCCTGGGATTTTTCCAGATAGTCGCGCTGTTTGTCCAGCACCGTCATTTGCGGCGCGTAACCCTCCTTGCCCATGTCGGCATACGAATCGGCTTGCTGTTTGAGGATAGGCGTGATCTGCTGCAGCTTGGATAACACTTCCTGCGCCGAATCGTATTCGCGTTGGGTCTTTTCCAGAGCTTGCTGTGCTTGTTCCAGCGCATCTGTGTAAGACAGCCGGCGGTCGCGATACTGGGAATCGATCTGGTTGAACAAGTCATTCGGGTCATCGCGTTTCCTGACCAATGCCGCGCCTGCCAGCTCCGCATCGATGCGGCGCAACTGCAACGAGCGCAGTGCAAGTTCGTTGCCTATCATCTTGGTATCCGCATTAGCCAGATGGGTGTCCATGCGCATCAATACTTGCCCTTGCTTGACCTGCTCGCCTTCCTTGACCAGTATTTCCTGCACGATACCGGCATCTGCGGGCTGCACGATTTTGATGTAGGTCTCCGGCACCAGGCGCCCCTCGGCGCTGGCGATGATGTCCAGTTTGCCGAAGATCGCCCACAGCATCAGGATGGCGAACAGGATGCTGACGGTGTATATCACCGCGCGGGGCAAGCGCGCGGGCGGGCTTTCCTGGATGGCCAGCAACCCCGGGGCGAAGTCCAGCGCCTCCGGGGACAGGGCGGTTGATTTTGCTGTCATCGCTTAACCCAGCCGCGCCGCGCCCGTCTGCAGCGTTGCCAGCGGCTGCAGGGTCTGCGCCGATGTGCCGAAGCCCGCGTTGGCCAGCTCCGTCTGCGCGGCGGCCAGGCCGATGCCGGCCAGGCTGCCGTTCAGGTTGTACTGGTAGGCCAGGTCGCCGCCCAGCGCCGCCGTGTTGCTGCCGCTCAGGTGCGCGGTCAGCAAGGCGTTGCTCAGGCTCCAGGCCGACAGGGCCGGGTTGGCCGACAGCGCCGCATCGAAGTTTTGCGCCAGCAGCGCGAAGTCGAAATTCTGTATTTGCCCGTTGAGCAAGGGGTCGGCGGAGCCGGCATTGTAGGTGGACGCATCCAGCACCAGTTGCAGCTTGGCGACGCTGTGGTTGGTGGTGGCTGAGTACCAGTTTTGCAGGATGATCTGGTCGCTGTTGCCCGTATCCAGTATCAGGTTGCTGCCCGATTTGCTCATGGTCAGGCTTGCGTAGTTGATGCCGCCGCCCAGCGAAATGGTGTTGTCCGCACCCGTGCTGGCCGCCACGGTGTCCTGCCCGTCGCCGCGATTGAAGGCGATGATGTCGGCTCCGGTATTGGTGGTGATAGTGTCGTTGCCGGCGCCGCCGATGAACAGCTCGTTGCCGGTGTTGCCGGTCAGGGTGTCCAGCCCCGCCCCGCCGTTGAACAGGTTGTTGCCCGCGGTGTCGCCCAGCACATCGTTGCCGCCCGCGCCTTCCAGCACGTCGTTGCCCGCATCGCCGGAGAGGGTGTCGTTGCCCAGGCCGCCGTTGAGCAGGTCGTTGCCCGCGCCGCCGCTCAGGGTGTTGATGGCGGTGTTCCCTGCCAGGTAATTATCCAGCGTGTTGCCCGTGCCGTTGATCGCCGCCACTCCGGTCAAGGTGAGGTACTCGATGTTCGTGCCCAGGGTGTAGGTGATGGAGGACTGCACCGTATCAATGCCTGCATTGGCGGCTTCGGTGACGGTATCGCCTGTACCGAGAATGTAGGTGTCGTTGCCCGCACCACCCGTTAACGCGTTTATTTTAGTGTTGAGGCTACCATTCAGCACGTTGTCCAACGCGTTGCCGGTGGCATTAATGGCAGTCGTACCGGTCAGGGTGATGTTCTCGATGTTGGTCAAGGTGGCGATGCTGTAGGTGAGCGAAGTATTGACGGTATCGATGCCTTCGTTGGCGAGTTCAGTGATAACGTCACCTGTGTTGTCTCGCACGTAGGTGTCGTTGCCTGCTCCGCCGAGCATCGTGTCTGCACCTGTTCCGCCATTCAGGGTGTCATCTCCCGCTCCGCCGGTCAGGGTGTTGACTGTACTATTTCCCGTGAGTATGTTGTTGAGTGTATTGCCGGTGGCGTTGATCGCCGTCGTGCCGGTCAGGGTGAGGTTCTCGACGTTAACGAGGGTGGCCAGGCTGTAAGTGACGGAGCTTTGTACGGTGTCTATCTCAGTTGCCAAGGTAGAGGTTTCCGTGACGACATCGCCTACGTTGTCCACCACGTAGATGTCGTTGCCTGCTCCGCCGAGCATGGTGTCCGCTCCGGTGCCGCCGGAGAGCGTGTTGGCGGCGCTGTTGCCGGTGAGCGTGTTGGCAAGTGTGTTGCCGGTGCCGTTGATCGCGTTCGTCCCGGTCAGGGTGAGGTTTTCCAGGTTGGCGCCAAGGGTGTAGGTAACGGAGGTCAGCACGGTGTCGGTGCCCGCGCTGGCGGCTTCGACGATGGTGTCTCCGGCTCCCAGGATGTAGGTGTCGTTGCCCGTGCCGCCAGTGAGAACATTCGCGGCGGTGTTGAGGCTGCCATCGAGCACGTTATTCGAGGAATTGCCGGTGCCGTTGATCGCGGTCGTGCCGGTGAGGGTGAGGTTCTCGACGTTGACTGCCAAGGTGTAAGTGACGGAACTCTTCACGGTATCGGTGCCTTCGTTCGCATTCTCGGTCACCACGTCGCCGGTGTTGTCCACCACGTAGGTGTCGTCGCCCAGCCCGCCATTCATGGTATCTGTCCCTGCCCCGCCATCCAGCAGGTCGTTGCCCGCCAGTCCGGTGAGCGTGTCGTTCCCGGCCAGACCGTTCAGGGTGTCGTCGTAGGCTGTGCCGGTCAGGGTGTCGTTAGCCGTTGTGCCGTTGATCACCGATGCGTTGATCGCCAAGGCAAAGCTGCTGCTGGCGGACAGGCCGCCCGTATCGGTGGCGGTCACCTTGATGCTGAGGTTGGCAAGATCGCCCGCACCCGGCGCCCCGCTAAAGGTTTGAGTCGCCGCATTGAAGGTGAGCCAGCCGGGTAGCGCGCTGCCATCCGCCAAGGTGGCGGCGTAGGTCAGGCTGTCGCCATAGGCTGCATCCACGTCGGTGAAGCTGTTCGCCGGGATCGTGTAGGCAAAGGACTGGCCGAGGATAACGCTTTGCGCCGACAGAGCCTGCACCGCGACCGGGGCGTCGTTGACGTTGGCAACACCAACCGCAAAGGTGCTGCTGGCAGACAACCCGCCAGTATCCGTCGCGGTGACTATTACGCTGTAGTTGCCCACGTTCGCATTGCCAGGAGTGCCGCTGAAGGTAAGGGTGGTGGCATTGAAGGTGAGCCAGCCGGGTAGTGCAGTGCCGTTGGCCAAGGTAGCGGTATAGAAGAGTACGTCGCCAGCATCCACATCGGTGAAGTTACCCGCTGGGACGGTGAAGCTGAACGGGGCGTCTTCGTTGGTTTGTTGTGCGGAAATTGCAGCTGCAACAAGCGGTGCGTCGTTGACGTTCTGCACATTGAGCACAAAGGTGGTGGAAACACTTGCACCAGCGAAGTCTATCGCTGTTACACGTACGTTGATGTTGCCAACATCTGCATTAGCAGGTGTTCCGCTGAAGGTCTGCGTTCCAACGTCAAATGTGAGCCATGCAGGCAATGCATTTCCATTGGCCAAGGTAGCTGCATAGGTGAGGCTGTCGCCGTGGATAAAGTCAGCATCGTCGAATGTTCCGGCTGGAACGGTGAAGCTGAACGCTGCATCTTCCTGCGTAGCCTGATCGGCCAAAACCATGCTGACTGTCGGTGTGTCGTTGACGTTGGCTACACTAAGCGCGAAGCTGCTGGACGCCGAGAGACCGCCGGTGTCGGTGGCCTTGACTATGACGTTGAGCGATCCCACATCACTGTTACTCGGCGTACCACTGAAGGTCTGTGTGGCAGCATCGAACATGAGCCACGATGGTAATGTGCCGCCATACGCCAATGTTGCGCTGTATGTCAGTGCATCGCCAGCATCCACATCGGTGAAACTACCTGCCGGAATGGTGAAGCTAAACGCTGCGTCTTCTAAAGTGATCTGATCGGGCAAAATCAAGGAGACAGTCGGCGCCACGTTGGCGTTTGCGACACTCAGTACAAAGTTAGTACTTGCGAAGAGTCCGCCGGTGTCGGTGGCCTTGACCACCACATTGAGTGCTCCCAAGTCTCCGTTACTCGGTGTGCCGCTGAAAGTCTGCGTGGCAGCATCAAATACGAGCCATGATGGCAAGGCATTGCCATTCGCCAAGGCGGCGGAATAGGTCAATACGTCGCCAGCATCCACGTCGGTGAAGCTGCCTGCCGGTACAATGAAGCTAAACAGCGTGTCTTTTTCCGCGTGTTGGTTGACGATGGGATCAGCGACAACCGGTGCATCGTTGCTGCCGTTAATAGTGACGGTGAGTGTTGCAGGAGTACTGACGATACCGTCGCTCGCTTGATAAGTAAAAGTCTCAGCGACGGTCTGCCCTGCTCCCAGTGGTTGCATCAAGGCATAATTAAGCGCGTAACTGTATGTGCCATCCACATTCAACGTTAGTGTGCCAAACTTTCCTTGCAGCGTCCCCGCATTCGCCACCGACAGAACACTACCCAGGTCCACATCCGCGTCATTGGACAGCACATTGCCTGTCGCAGCTTGTGCTGCATCTTCTGTGAGACTGGTTGAATCAGCCTGTGTAACTGGAGCGTCGTTTACCCCGCTGATAGTGATGTTCACTGTGGCCCTGGAGGAAGCTCCTGCCTTGTCGATGATGGTGTAGGTGAAGCTATCCGTCGCATCCTGGCCTGCCACCAATGCCTGATATTTGTTGCCGATGCCGAATATTAAGTTGCCGCCGCCATCTTGTATAACCGCATTTCCTTGAGCGGTGACGGCATCAAAGCCAACCATGCTCTGTGTATCGCCTGCATTAGGGTCGGTATCGTTCGAGAGTAACGATGCAATTGAAAAGCTGATTTGCTCATTATTTTCATTTGTTGTAACCACATCCGATACAGCAACAGGAGGCGCGTTTTGCAAAGAATCAAGGGCAATCACGCTTCTATCTGCAAGCTGAACTTGTTGGATAGCCAGATTGTCAAGCCGGTTGATGCGGACGCTGTCGCCATTACCAAAGTCCAGAGTCACGATGCCATTGATATCGATAACTGGCTTGATCATGCTGGCAGTGATGCCAGCACCCAGCACCAAGGTGTTGACTTCTGTACCCCCCACCGAGCTATCCTGAATGATGTCCGCTCCATCACCAATGTTGAATTGATAAGTATCGTTCCCCGCGCCACCGATTAAGGTGTCGTTGCCCGTGCCACCATTGAGTATGTCGTTCCCTGCGCCACCGATGATCGTATTATTCCACCCATCTCCAGACAGAATATCGTTCCCGTTTGTGCCAGTGACAAACGCATCTGCAAACTGTGCCTGCAAGTACGCTGAGTCCCACACCACGCCATCGGCAAATCCAACGCGCTCGATTTGATGCGCGTCACCCAACCCCCAATCCGCAATCGTCACCTGGTCACTCGTTCCATTGATGCTCATCACCAGGCTGTTACCAACGCGGTTGCATTTGATGTCGCTTGCTACAATCCCTGCGCCAAAGCGAAGGGTATCTACATTGCCACTCGTGGTGTCAGAGTCACAAATCGTGTCCTGGCCTCCACCCAGATTGAACAGGTAGGTATTGCTGCCAACATCCCCGTGCAAGGTGTCGTTTCCACTTGTTCCAGCGATGGCTACTACAGAGGCTCTTGCCTGCAAGTAGGTCGTATCCCACACCGTCCCATCAGTAAACTCGATGCGCTCAATGCGATTGGCATCCCCGGCGCCCCAATTTACAATCGTTATCTGGTCGGCTGTCCCGAAAACACCCATCACCAAATCTTTGCCGCTCCGCGAGAAGACGATATCCTTGGCCGCGATTCCTGCACCAAAACGCACCGTATCAACATTGCCACTTGTGGTGTCATAGTCGGTAATCGTTTTGCCAAAATCGCCCGAATTGAATAGGTAGGTGTTATTGCCGACTTCACCATAAAAACCCCATTGCGAAGTGATGGGGATAGCAGCGGCCTGAGCCTGCAAGTACGTTGAATCCCACACCGTTCCATCGGCAAACTCCACACGTTCGATGCGATAGGCATCTTCAAATCCCCAACCATAGATTGTTACTTGATCGGTCGTGCCGTTGATACTCAGCACCAACCCGCCCCAGTCATCCCGAGAGAAGGAAATACCGCTCGCCGTGATACCTGCGCCAAAACGCAGCGTGTCAATATTGCCAGCAGTAGCATCATAGTCAAAGATCTCGTCTTTTCCATCACCCAGATTGAACAGGTAGGTGTCGTTTCCCACACCACCATTCATCGAATCATCAACCCCGCTTATATTAGTAATGGGCATGGATGCTTGTGTCAGCAAATATGAGTAATCCCATACCGTCCCACCTACAAACTCCACACGGTCGATGTGTGACCCATCCCCCCAGTACTTTATCGTAACCTGGTCGTTCGTACCGTTGACACCCAGCACGAGATCCCCTCCCAGCCGAGAAAATGTTATGTCGCCTGCTGCAATCCCTGTTCCAAAACGAAGAGTGTCATTACCACTCGATTCAACGACCCTGTCTTGCCCATCGCCCAGATTAAACACATAGGTATCGTTACCAAATCCTCCATACAAACGATCATTTCCCGAGCCACCGATCAGGGTGTCATCGCTACCGCTCCCATCGATTCTGTCATTCCCTCCCAATCCTTGAAGAGTGACGCTTTCGCCGGCCCAGCCCAATCCTGTTAGTACATCAGCACCTCCAGTGCCGACAATAGATGTGGATGTCAGGCTTGGAATGCGCGATTGCATATACGCAGAATCCCACACAGCCCCATCGGCAAACTCCACTCGTTCGATGCGACATTCGACTCCATTCCCCCAACCGCCCACCGATATTTGATCATTCGTGCCGCAGATACCGAGTACCAGATCTTCTCCATTCCGGGAGAAAACAATATCGCTTGCATAGATTCCTGCACCAAAGCGGATTGTGTCGACATTTCCTTGCGTTGTATCGGCGTCGTAAATTGTGTCTTGCCCATCACCCAGATTAAATAGATAGGTATCGTTACCCAGGTCGCCATACAAAAAATCGTTACCTTGCCCCCCAATAAAAGTGTTATTTCCAGAATTTCCCCAGAAGGCGTCATCGCCACTGGTTCCAACAATTGGCAAAGTAGATACATGTGTCTGCAAGTATGTTGAATCCCACACCGTACCATCGGCAAATTCCACTTGCTCGATGCGAAAGGCATCACCGCAGCGCCAGTTTGCTATTGTCACCTGATCGGTCGTGCCGTTAATACTCAGCACCAGACTATCCACGACTCGCGTGAGGGTGATGTTGTTCGCTGTGATCCCGGCTCCAAAGCGGAGCTTGTCGATATTGCCATTGGTGGGATCCCAATCTTCGATCGTATCTTGGCCATCGCCCAAATTGAACAGGTAGGTGTCATTACCAAGACCACCTAGACCACCATTCAAAGCATCATTTCCGGCGCCACCGCTAAAAGTATTGCTCCAGGCATCACCCATCAAATAATCATTTCCTGGTGTACCGGTAATTGGCACTTCCGAAAGCCGTGTCCGCAAATATGTCGTGTCCCACACGGAGCCATCGGCAAATTCCACTCGCTCGATGCGACAGGCATCACCCAACCCCCAACCCGATATCGTCACCTGATCGGTTGAACCTTTGACGCCCATCACCAAATCCCAACCAACCAGGGAAAAAACGATATCGCTCGCATTGATCCCCGCACCAAAGCGAAGCGTATCCACGTTGCCATTAGTTGAGTCGTAATCAGAGATGATGTCCTGCCCACCACCACTATTGAACTGATAGATGTTATTGCCGATGCCGCCTTGCAAGTAGTCGTTGCCGCTCGTTCCCGAGATGGGGAGAGCGGATGAATGCGCTTGCAGATACGCTGAATCCCACACTGTTCCATCCGCAAATTCCACTCGTTCTATGCAATCGACCCCTCCTGATTTCATGATTGAAACACGGTCGTTCGTGCCATTGATAGACAGCGTCAGATTGGCCCCATTCTGAGTGAAGAGGATGTCGCTCGCCGCGATACCCGCCCCAAAACGAAGGGTGTCAATATTGCCATTTGTGCTGTCAGCGTCACCGATTATGTCTTGCCCGCCGCCCCGGTTGAAAAGATAGGTATCATTGCCAAGACCGGCATTCAAATAATCATTTCCTGTTCCGCCATCGAGCGTGTCATTCCCTAAATCCCAAAACAACAAGTCATTTCCACTTGAACCGATGATAGCCGTCGCACTGGCACGAGCCTGCAGGTAGGCAGCGTCCCAAACCGCCCCCTCAGCGAATTCCACACGCTCGATGCGATTGTCAGCGCCATCTTCCCAATTCAGCAACACTATTTGGTCATTCGTGCCGTTGATGCTCAGCGCCAGGCCGTTGCCTGTCCATGAAAACGTGATGTCGCTCGCCGCGATACCTGCGCCAAAACGCAGTGTGTCAATATTGCCATTCGTGGTGTCATAGTCAGAGATGATGTCTTGCCCACCCCCCAGATTGAAAAGGTAGGTATCATTGCCGAGGCCGCCATACAGCTTGTCATTACCACCCCCGCCATTCAAGGTGTCATTGCCAAGGCCGCTATACAGCTTGTCATTACCGCCTCCACCATTCAAGGTGTCATTGAGCAAGCCATCAAACAGCGTGTCGTCTCCCAGACCGCCATTCATAACGGTATTATATTGGGAGTAGAAACTTCCAAAAGTGGTCGCATGCATAACATCCGCACCATCCGTGCCATCCAACTGAACGGGGGTATTCAAGAGGCTATTCATGCCCAGAACAACATCCGCAAAGCGAATTTCTGTGAGCGGGTTCGAGAAAAACCCCTGGATTGTCAGGGTGTCAGATGTTCCATTGATAGCCAGTATCAAATCATCCGCGCCATATCCGCCACGTCTCACGGTGACGCTCGACGATGGTAAACCGCCGATCATTTGTACGATGCCGCCTGTCCGAAAAACACTGCGTCCAATGACGTCCTGACCGCTGCCAACCCCAAACAGATAGGTGTCATTCCCGCCACCACTAATCAATAAGTCGTTCCCTGCTCCACCATCCAGCACATTGTCGCCAGCGTTGCCGGTGATGGTGTTATTGAGTGCGTTGCCGGTGCCGTTGATGGCGGCCGTGCCGGTGAGGGTGAGGTTTTCTACATTTGCACCCAGGGTGTAAGTGACTGAACTCTTCACCGTATCGATACCCTCGTTCGCGTTCTCGGTCACCAAGTCGCCTGCGTAGTCCACCACGTAGGTGTCGTTGCCTGCGCCGCCAACCATCGTGTCTATTCCTGCGCCACCATCCAGAACGTTGTTTCCGCTGTTGCCAGTGAGTGCATTGCCAAGGGCGTTGCCGGTAGCATTGATGTCGTCAATGCCCGTCAGCACCATGTTTTCGACGTTTCCGCAATTGTCGGGATAGAAGTAGCCCCAGCCCATCCACACCGGAACCAAGTTAATTGGGGTCAGTGTGTAGCTCACGCTGGCGTACACCGTATCGATGCCTGTATATGGTTGTCCATAGGTTGCCCCACTCTCGAACACCACGTCACCCGCATTGTCCACGTAATAGGTGTCGTTGCCATATCCGCCAGACATGTAGTCCGCGCCAGCCCCGCCATCCAGCACGTCGTCGAATCCGTAACATACAGAGGAAAAAGCATACCGGTAGTAACCGGTCGAATATATTCCATTGTTTAACTCATTGCCCGTACCACTTACCGCCCCATAATTATTTTGCAGTATCAGGGTCTCTAAATTTTCTCCCAAGGTGTAGCTTGTTAGCGAGGTGGTTACTGTGTCAATCCCTTCACCTGCTTTCTCGGTCACCACATCGCCTGCGTTGTCCACGACATAATTATCATTACCCAAGCCGCCTGCCAGTATGTCCGCGCCAGCCCCGCCATCCAGCGTGTCATTGCCCGCGCCGCCGAATAAATGATTGTTGTTGGCATCGCCGGCGAGCGTGTCGTTGCCGGAACTACCCACACGCCAGTCAGCGGTGCTTTCGGTCGTTCCATCGGCGAAACGGATGGTCTCGATCTTTTTAAAGGAATCGGTCTGGTTTTTGATGGTGATGCGGTCTGCCATCGCGCTGACCCCCACCCCAGGCTGGCTGGCATCACGAATACCCAGCACCATGTCGGCGCCTGTCATCTCCGCTTCCAGGTCGGTGCTGGCAATGCCCGCGCCAAGGATGAGGGTGTCAATACCTGCGTTTACTGGGGTGGTTATATTTCTATAAGCATAGGAAGGAACCGGTTCCACCCATGACAAACCGACATCGTACAGTACTCTATGGTCGTAATCTTCGGTGATGAAATAACCGGACAGTATTTTGTACGAAGTTACACTATGCGCAAAAACTGGGCCATAACCAGCCCAATTCGTCAGAGGAGAAGATAATAAAGTAGTCTTTTTATTTATTTCTGATAGATATCTTTGATAACAAGGATAGAGGTCACGCTTATCCTGAGCAGTGAGCCCATAACCTTCAAAAGGGTTATAAGTTGGTGTGTAAGGGTTATAAGGTATGACGTCAACATAATCCAAATAGTGTGTAATTCCATTAGCATAATCAGCGAATGCAATATATTGCTGTTGAGTTGTAACCGTCGCCTCATCCGTAACCTGATCCACCCCATCGCCGCGCTCAAAAGCATACATATCATCGCCATTGCCGCCCGCAAGAATGTCATTGCCCGACCCGCCCGACAGCATGTCGCTGTTCGCGCCGCCATTCAGCGTATCGTTGCCGCTGCGCCCGGCCAGCACGACCCGTCCCGACCCGGTGGTATTGGTGAACGTGTCTGCGCCATCGCCACCCACCGCCGCTTCCAAAGCATGATCGACAAGGTTGATCGTCATGCCCTGTGCGCCCATCACCTCGGCGATGTCGAACCCGTCGCCGCCGTTGTAATAGGTATCCGCAGCGTCAATGAGCAATGTGTCATCGCCCGCCCCCCCGGTAAGGGAATCGGCTCCGGAACCGCCGTTCAGCCAGTCATCCCCGGCACCGCCCGTCAGCGTGTCGTTGCCCGCCCCGCCTTCGAGCATGGCGCCCAACTTGGTGCCTGCGATCAGGATGTCGTTGCCCATCCCGCCTACGGCGCCGTCGAGGTTCAGCGCCCCCAGATTCAAATTCAACGGGTTGGTGGTCGTGCCGGTCGTGACATCGGTGGACAAGGCATACTTCAGCCCGCCCGCTTGCGTCATCGTCACATAATTGCTCTGCGCCGTGGCTTGCCAGCCGGTAGCCTCATACCCCAGCCCCACGTCCGCCGCCCAGCCGCTGCTGCCGTCGGCTTTCTGGTAGGTGGTGAAGCCGCTCAACAAGTTGCCGCCGCCGGCATAGTGGGTCTGCGCGACATCCAGGCTCAAACTGGCGATCCCGGCTTCGGCCAGCGTCTTGAGTTCTCCGGCATCCGTCACGCCGTCGCCGTTCCTGTCCTGCCAGATGCGCAATTGGCCGAACTGCGCGTCGCCCGCGTCGATCATGCCGTTGTTGTTGGTATCGAAGACGCTTTTCAGCGCTTGTACATCGGTATCGTTCGGGTCGGTCGTCCACAGCGCGAACGAGAGTTCGTTCGCCGCGCTGATCACGCCGTCGCCGTCGGTGTCGATGGCGAGAAAACCGTCGTCCGCGCCGGCCCAGCCGATGTTGTGCTTGTAGCCGTCGCCCTTGACGTCGTAGTAGGCGCGGGAGTCGGCTTTGCCGATCAGTTCGATTCCGTCGCCGTCCAGGTCCAGCACCACCGGGGCGTACACGGGTATATCCCCGGCCCAGTTGTTGTAGTACAGATACGGGTCGAACGGGAACGAGCTGAAGTTCGGGCCATAGTAGCCATAGCTGTTGGTGACCGGCGGGGTGATGGCTTGCGGCGCGTTCGCGTCCCAGGCCGGGGCGGCAGCGTAGGGCGCCAGGCAGACGTTGGCGCTGGAGCCGCCCGAGCCGAAGGTGAGGAAGGTGGCGGTCGGGCTGGTGGTGAAGCCGGGCAGGATGCCCAGGCCGATGTCGGGCGTTTGCCCGCCGGCGATGAGGTCGGCGATCCCGTGGTAGGGGACGGGGTTGTACGGTGCGCCGTCGCCGGGCGCGGTGATGCCGTGGGCGACGTTGTAGGCGTACAGGGCCTCGTTGTAGGTGTACCAGTTGGCCAGGTTGCTATTGCTCAACTCCAGCGCGCCCCCGATGCCCGACACTTCGTTGCCGCCCTGCGCCCCGGTGAGGGTGCGGATTTCGGTGGCGTTGACGATGGCCGCATCGTTGCCCCCCATCTCGGTGCGGATGAATTCGGCGAGGCTGGCGAGGTAGTCCTGTGTGAGCGTGAGGTTGGCGGGGTTGGGGAGGGGGTCGCCCTGCGCTTGCCCGTTGCTGTTGATGAATGACACGCCCCGGCTGACGTTGTTGGCGTTGATCGTCTCGATCACGACCTGGCCGCCGGCAAATTGGGTGATTTGCCGGACCCCGCCGGTTGTCGTGTCGGGGACGTTCCAGTAATCCATTCCGGTTGCCGTGTCATGGGAGTACAGCACGCCGTTGTCGTAGATGCGGATTTGCTCGGTGCCGTAGGTGATTTCCTGGTAGTGCAGGCCGGGGTTGGTAGGTAGAGGCGGTGGCGTACCGGGTATCGACAATACCGCAGTGCCGCTTGTAATCTGAGAGTCTGTAGTGATGTCTTGCCCGGCGTTGTAGATACTGTCTTTGGGACGAAGTGCGCCGACAATGGTGGGGAACCCATAATTCGCAGTAGCAAAAGTTAAACCTGTTCCGCCATTCTGTGCGCCATAAAACTGAGGCCTGTTCAAGCTATCGTAACCGGTGAAAATGCCAACGTGCTGGCCGCCATTAGAATTTTGGAGCAACAGAATGTCGCCCATCTGCAACGAGCCGCCTGTTACCTGCGCTGACGTGAAGGTAGTGAAATTTGTCGAAACACTCGGGTTCACTGTCGAACCGCTAAAGAAACTGGATGTGCTGAAACTCGCTGAACTCTGGGGCAACGCACTACCATAGCCTGCATTGACGAGGGCCTGATAAACCAGGAACGAACAATCTATTGCAGTGATATTGCCTGCAGCGTCATATGTGTAATGCACCCCGTTTGCGTGGGGAGTTCCAGTGCCATAAAACTGCGTTGCTGCGATCAATACATTTGCGCCCATGATTTACTCCTTGGTAGATGGTTGGTTAGAGATGGGTGACACGTCCTTGCATACCTTATTTTTTTGAGACTTGATCTGCGGAATGATTTGTTTTAGCCGCGCTTTGTCATCGGCAGTTGTCGCCCATGACCCTACTCCGCTTATATAAAGGAAGAGAATTCCTATTTGGCGCTCTGCAGCAAACGTTGCATCCGCATAATGAGAAACGATATGGTCAACCTTATAGTTCTGGTTCATGCTGACCAGCACCGTTTCATATTCGTCATTTTCGCTGGGTATAAAAAAATCGGTGAAAGCATGATTGCGGCTACTTAAGACTCCTATAACCTTCGCTTGATACTCGAATACAAAACTGCTTTTGGCGAAACTTTTCGGATACCAATCCTTCCACACAAAATTGAAATTATTCGCGGGTGAAACTAACGAAATCAGCCTGATTCTGGGGCAAACTGACATCATCCCCCCACCGCCACTCCAATATGAGGGCAGCTCTGTCATCGAATCAGGAACCGAAACTTGGGTGCGTGCATAGTTAATCCATTCCGCTATATCCAAACTGATTAGTGGACGTATATTTTTTAGCCAGAATGTTTTTTCATCCTCGAAACCTGAATCACCGAACTCATAAGCTCTTCCATCAAAGTGATAGGGAATGAATTTATTCCCCGCACTGATTGCAGCTTCAAGTTTCTTGCGTTCGTCCGAGCCGGCTTTCTGGATTTGCTCCTGAACCTCGGGTGAAATGCTTACCTTGAATATTTCCTTCTCGGCAGCGATAGCCTGCGCCATCAATATTCCAAGTAAGGCAATGAGCACCAAGCCTCGTTTCAATAAACCGGGCGAGAAAATCTTATTCATGTCCAATTTATCTCTCACGCTATTTTCCTCATCTCACACACCGCATCGTTCGCCGCCACTTTGCTCCCAATGTCGTTCGAGTCGGTCGTCCACAGCGCGAACGAGAGTTCGTTCGCGGCGCTGATCACGCCGTCGCCGTCGGTGTCGATGGCGAGAAAACCGTCGTCCGCGCCGGCCCAGCCGATGTTGTGCTTGTAGCCGTCGCCCTTGACGTCGTAGTAGGCGCGGGAGTCGGCTTTGCCGATCAGTTCGATGCCGTCGCCGTCCAGGTCCAGCACCACCGGGGCGTACACGGGCCCGGAAAAGTAATCGTTCCCGGCCGAGTTGTTGTAGTACAGATACGGGTCGAACGGGAACGAGCTGAAGTTCGGGCCATAGTAGCCATAGCTGTTGGCGGCCGGCGGGGCGATGGCTTGCGGCGCGTTCGCGTCCCAGGCCGGGGCGGTCGCGTAGGGCGCCAGGCAGACGTTGGCGCTGGAGCCGCCCGAGCCGAAGGTGAGGAAGGTGGCGGACGGGCTGGCGGTGAAGCCGGGCAGGATGCCCAGGCCGATGTCGGGCGTTTGCCCGCCGGCGATCAGGTCGGCGATCCCCTGGTAGGGGGCGGGGTTGTACGGTGCGCCGTCGCCGGGCGCGGTGATGCCGTTGGCGACGTTGTAGGCGTACAGGGCCTCGTTGCGGGTGTACCAGTTGGCGAGATCGCTGCCGCCCAGCTCCAGCGCCCCCCCGATGCCCGTCACTTCGTTGCCGCCCTGCGCCCCGGTGAGGGTGCGGATTTCGGTGGCGTTGACGATGGCCGCATCGTTGCCCCCCATCTCGGTGCGGATGAATTCGGCGAGGCTGGCGAGGTAGTCCTGTGTGAGCGTGAGGTTGGCGGGGTTGGGGAGGGGGTCGCCCTGCGCTTGCCCGTTGCTGTTGATGAATGACACGCCCCGGCTGACGTTGTTGGCGTTGATCGTCTCGATCACGAGCTGGCCATCGGCGAACTGGGTGATTTGCTCGGTGCCGCCGGTTGTCGTGTCGGGGACGTTCCAGTAATCTGTTCCGGTCGCCGTGTCGTGGGAGTAGAGCACGCCGTTGTCGTAAACAATGATTGTCTCTGTTCCATAGGTGATTTTTTGATAGTGCATGCCACCGGTGACAGGCGACCACGGTGGTATGCTCACTACGTCAGCCGCTGTTACCGTGCCGCTTGTAGCTGGTGTCACTGCTCCAATTATTGTTCCCTCATAAGTAACAATCCCATTCTTTAGAGCGGTTAGTTGTTCTGGCGTAAGGCTTGATATCAGCGTTGTTCCAGATACACCAACAATATTAGATAAGAATGCCTGATAAGCAGCTGTGTCGTTTTCAAAACCCGGAGCGTAACTCGACATCATGGAATTGATGGTGTAAGAATAATACTTCCCAGTCACAAGATCGTTTAATGCTTTCTCACCTGCTTGATAAGACGGAAAAATAGCAAAGCCTTTCGGATCCTTCCCGATAGCACCATTTGCTATTGCCCAGCTATCGCTGTACCACTTAATGTTTCCAGGATTGTTGTTTCGCCAAGCAACCGATCCACCAGTTAAAGTAAATATTGTTCCATCGGAATTTGTATAAACGCGCGTATTTTGATTTGGGCTTGCAACACTAACAACGGTGATTGGCATATAACCTCCTAATTCTTGATTAGTTTATTGAAAATAATTAACATTTGACGATACACATCTGTGGCTTCACAGACTGCAATATCTCCCTGTTCCTCTGTGATCTTTTTAAAATAATCACGGGTATGGTCGGAACTCTCAATCTCATTAGCATTACTTGTAAGCTTGAAAAACCGAATTATTTGTGGCGCTGGTTCATTTTGCGGTGTAATTTTTTTACTCCCTGTACCAAATAATCTATCGGAAATAATTAAATAAACATCAGGGCCTTTATCTCGAACAAGAATAGCCTTCTCAAGACTGCAATCTGCACTATCCCAATCATAAACGCTGACTGTTTTTGATCCATCAAAGACTCTTATTTCCTGCATAAAACCACGTACAAATTCAGGTTCATCGTAATAACCAAAGAAAGAAATATGAAAGCGTCTTCGATCATCGAAAGTTTCTTGCCATGTTTTTGTAATAACCTTTGCAGCTGCAAATTCATTGTGATCAAATGAGTTAATTGTTTTTAATTGATCACCACGAATTAATGTCTGCGACCAGGAAAGGTTGCTGTTAATTGAAAACCAGCAAAACAATAAAGTAGAGGTTAAGCGCGTAATAGGAAACGCACCTCGGATATTTTTCATGCCGCCAACCTCCTTTCCGCATCATTCGCCGCTTGCAAGCCGGTAGCCTCATACCCCTGCCCCACGTCCGCCGCCCAGCCGCTGCTGCCGTCAGCTTTCTGATAGGTGGTGATGGCTTGCGGCGCGTTCGCGTCCCAGGCCGGGGCGGCAGCGTAGGGCGCCAGGCAGACGTTGGCAGTTGACCCGCCCGAGCCGAAGGTGAGGAAGGTGGCGGGCGGGCTGGTGGTGAAGCCGGGCAGGATGCCCAGGCCGATGTCGGGCGTTTGCCCGCCGGCGATGAGGTCGGCGATCCCCTGGTAGGGGGCGGGGTTGTACGGTGCGCCGGCGCCGGGCGCGGTGATGCCGTTGGCGACGTTGTAGGCGTACAGGGCCTCGTTGTAGGTGTACCAGTTGGCCAGGTTGCTATTGCTCAACTCCAGCGCGCCCCCGATGCCCGTCACTTCGTTGCCGCCCTGCGCCCCGGTGAGGGTGCGGATTTCGGTGGCGTTGACGATGGCCGCGTCGTTGCCGCCCATTTCGGTGCGGATGAATTCGGCGAGGCTGGCGAGGTAGTCCTGTGTGGCGGTGAGGTTGGCGGGGTTGGGGAGGGGGTCGCCCTGCACCTGGCCGGCGCCGTCGATGAACGACACGCCCTGGCTGACGTTGTTGGCGTTGATCGTCTCGATCACGACCTGGCCGCCGGCAAATTGGGTGATTTGCCGGGCCCCGCCGGTTGTCGTGTCGGGGACGTTCCAGTAATCCGTTCCGGTTGCCGTGTCGTGGGAGTACAGCACGCCGTTGTCGTAAATGCGGATTGATTCTGTTCCATAGGTGATCTCCTTGTAGCCCACGTCCGGTGCAGATGGTGCGGGAGCCGGGTTGCCGGGTATGCTTGGCGGCGGGGCTGTGCCGGTTATGACTGCGGGTACAAATGTCGAATTATTCCAGTAAGGTAATGCCGGTGCATTTAAAAAATTCGTGAAGCTACGGCCATCGTGATGTTTTATATATACGTATTCACCCAGATCAATTTGGCCTAGCGGAATGTTTCCATTCGTTGCGGGATTACTGTACCAACTGCTATAGGTCGCAAGGTCGGCGTAGAATGCTACGATCTGATTGTCAATGTTATTTTTGACGCCCAGCCCAGAATGAAGGTCACTCCATGCTTGATCTGTGTATTGAAAAATGCCAGAAGCTGTCGGATGTAGGTTGTCTGGGGTAGGCATCGGCGAACCGATGTTAGCGCCCAAACTTGACTCAATATATGCCGTCTTAATTGCAATGCTGATTTGGGCGTCGCTAAAACCATGCTGTGCGCCATAGTCAATTATTTGTTGCATAACCTGCTGTTGGGTCTGTGATAATGCCATGATTATTTCTCCTCACAAGTGTTCAGATCAAAATAGGGGTATCCTGCATTGGGTAGCTTGGTAGCCCATTCGCGCACTACCGCTGGCTGCACACCTTTTTTAACCAATGATTTAATCTCTCGGCAGATCGTGTTTTTTTCCTTTGTGGCGAACAGCGCACTTATCATGGGGCCAATATAATCGGATGGAATTTCTGTTTTTGGCGCACCGCTGAGACTTTGATAGTACTCAAGATAATGTTGCGCCACGCCTTGCCCAAACTCAGGGGAAAATCCAAATGAACTATTGTCCACATGCAGTGCATACACAAACATATAAGGTGTTGTACCTATTCCACTCTCGCCACTAAACATTACCCGGCGATAAACAACAGATTCAAAAAAACCATCGCCACTAATAGCTCGGATGTTCGGTTTCGTATTTTCAAAATCGAGTGCTGTTACTCTCAGTTCACCTGGGCCATTAAAGAAAACTTTTATAGTCGTATGTCTTCCGGTATAACTACCACACAGCAAAACAAGAGACCTGTCTTCATTGGAATTGCCACCTACAAGCTTGGAAATTGGCACTTTAAATGCCAGCTTGGAAATTGACGGAAAGCCACCGCATCCAGGCCTCAACGAGATTTTTTCCTCATAAATAACCTGCTGCTTTTCAATGTTAGAAACCGCAACCCTGCCGGTGTAAAACATCAACTCTTTCGATTCAGGGTGGAGTACAGGAACCGATTGGTATTCATATTTATAACCGTCCAACTCTAAACTCACATTTTGCTCACCCAATGCAGGCGCGCCAAAAGCAACGTGAGCAATGAGCATTGGGCATAGCAACAGAGTTACTACGATTGCCTCTCGTAGTGCTACTTGCGTTAGGTTCAATTTATTTCTCACGCTATTCTCCTCACCTCAAACACCGCATCATTCGCCACTTGCCAGCCGGTAACCTCATACCCCAGCCCCACATCCGCCGCCCAGCCGCTGCTGCCGTCGGCTTTCTGGTAGGTGGTGAAGCCGCTCAACAAATTGCCGCCGCTCGCATAGTGTGTCTGTGCGACATCCAGGCTCAGGCTGGCAATTCCGGCTTGTGCCAGCGTCTTGAGCTCTCCCTGGTCGGTCACGCCGTCGCCGTTTTTGTCCTGCCAGATGCGCAGTTGGCCGAACTGCGCGTCGCCCGCGTCGATCATCCCGTTGTTGTTGGTATCGAAGACGCTTTTCAGCGCTTGTACATCGGTATCGTTGGGGTCGGTCGTCCACAGCGCGAACGAGAGTTCGTTCGCCGCGCTGATCACGCCGTCGCCGTCGGTGTCGATGGCGAGAAAACCGTCGTCCGCGCCCACCCAGCCGATGTTGTGCTTGTAGCCGTCGCCCTTGACGTCGTAGTAGGCGCGGGAGTCGGCTTTGCCGATCAGTTCGATGCCGTCGCCGTCCAGGTCCAGCACCACCGGGGCGTACACGGGTATATCCCCGGCCCAGTTGTTGTAGTACAGATACGGGTCGAACGGGAACGAGCTGAAGTTCGGGCCATAGTAGCCATAGCTGTTGGCGGCCGGCGGGGCGATGGCTTGCGGCGCGTTCGCGTCCCAGGCCGGGGCGGTCGCGTAGGGCGCCAGGCAGACATTGGCGCTGGAGCCGCCCGAGCCGAAGGTGAGGAAGGTGGCGGTCGGGCTGGTGGTGAAGCCGGGCAGGATGCCCAGGCCGATGTCGGGCGTTTGCCCGCCGGCGATGAGGTCGGCGATCCCGTGGTAGGGGGCGGGGTTGTACGGTGCGCCGCCGCCGGGCGCGGTGATGCCGTGGGCGACGTTGTAGGCGTACAGGGCCTCGTTGTAGGTGTACCAGTTGGCCAGGTTGCTATTGCTCAACTCCAGCGCGCCCCCGATGCCCGACACTTCGTTGCCGCCCTGCGCCCCGGTGAGGGTGCGGATTTCGGTGGCGTTGACGATGGCCGCGTCGTTGCCGCCCATCTCGGTGCGGATGAATTCGGCGAGGCTGGCGAGGTAGTCGGCGGTGGGGGTGAAAGTGTTAGAGGGTGAAGCTATCTCACCCACTGTGATTCCGTTATTGGCATCGATAATGGTAACGCTGTTGTCGGGGGCGTAACAGATCAGGTCCCCCTTATTCATCAGGTTTGCGTCACCAGCCCTGCTGGTGTCTAGACACGTCACGCCAGGCACGGTCGCGCCCGGCGCATAGACTTCGAGCTTGCGGTTATCCAGCGCCCCACTGAATACGCCGGTGGAAAGGACTTGACCGCCTGCATTGACGAATTCAATCTCGTTGGAAAAAATGCGGGTTTCCATCTGTCCGGTCGCGCTGTTGAAGACCTGTTCCGTCCGCGCCCTCATCGTCACCGCGCCCGCGAACAGGCCGCTGCCGCTCGTGTTATCGACATGCACGGCATTGGCCATCAGGTCCAGCGTCTGGGCGATTTGTGCCGATGCGTGCTTGTTACCTGCCTGATCCAGCCCGACCAGGGTAAAGAGTCCGGCGACAGGATTCAGGAGAGTAGCCAGCGCTGTTCCCGCCCAATCGAGCAAACTCAAACCCAGCGATGGAACATTCTGCATGGCACCCAACTGAGTGCCGGTACCACCGGAGACGATGCTTTGAGTCACGCCGTAATTGGTAAATGTACTCGGCATGTGATTGACCGTATCCCCCGTTAATGCCAGCGCCAAGGCTTGGTATTCGGGCGTTGCCAGAATACTGGCCGCCGCGAGCGGATCCATCGCGGCGCCATCAAAACCGAACATGCTGCTGACCACCTGCGCCAAGGCGCCGCCCAGCGAGTGGCCGGTGACGAGGATATTCTCGTCAGGAAATGCCTTTTGAATTCGCGCTGCAAAATCTGCCGCCGGGGTAAGCTGGTTGCCCGCGCCACCGAGCAAGATCGGGATGTCGGCACCGGTCAAATCGCCCGCACCGTTCGTGCCGGTATAAGAAATGACAATCTGGCCTGTGGTCGTGTTCCTATAAGCATAAGCCGCAAATGAGCCTGCTGCTGCAGTACCGATATTTGGTATCAGCGCCCACCCGGCGGGGGGCGTGCCATTCGGGCGATAAGCGAGTTCTGCAAAGTTGGCGAGCAGCGCGGCGGTTTGAATATCTGTGGTCATGGTCTTCCCCTTTATTTGATGTTGATAGATTTCATGAGATCCTTGAAGCGAAGCGCGCTTCGCGCTGCAAAACGTTCGTCGATCTTGCGATGGAACACATCCGGCAGTTGAAACTCGTGGAAGCGTTTGACGACCTTGCGGCGGCCGTTGAACATCTCCCAGCTATCCAGCCGGAAGGTCACCGTGTGCTTCTGCGGGTTTCTCTTGAGGCAGTTGTAATTCAGCGACAACAGGGTCAACCCCGCTATCGCCTTGCGCTTGTAGCCATATATGGCTACGCCGTTGGAGTGAACATCTTCCAGATAGGGCGTGTTACTGTTCTCTTGCAACGTAACTTCGAGGTGGCTCTCCGGGTCGGCAAACGGGTGTAGGCTTGTCCATAAAGGCCAAGGGTTGTTTGACTTCACCCCTTCCGGCAATTTCGGGTAGTAGCCAATGTCGTTATTGGGCGCTTGCAGCCATTGCAACGAACTGTAACTGCTTAACCAGTCAGATTGCTCACTCGTCGCCCAGGGCAGCGGATACTTGGCCTCATCGATATAAACATCGGTGACGCAGCGGAATTCATCCGTACAGTTCTCCGCCTTGCCGCCCAAGCCGCATTGCTGATAAGACTCTTCTTCAATCCTGAACGCCGCCGCCTCGATCCCTTTGAGCTCGGGATAAATGTTCTCCGGCGGCATGCCGAACGTCTTGGCAAAGGCCGGGGTGTAAACCCAGTCGTTGTTGTCCTTGTAGTAGGCCTTGCCTTTGAAGGTTTGCCGCTCGACATAGGGTTTTGAGAAATCCCTGGGCGGTGCCGTATCATTGTCGGCAAGCGCATTCCCCACCATGACCATCATGCCGATACCGATGAACAATGCTCGCAAACATCGCATTATTCGAGATCGCACAATGTGTTGACTAACCGGTTTCATGCTGCCCTCCCTTCGTAGAAAAACAAACTGTCATTCGCCGCCTGCCAGCCGGTAGCCTCATACCCCAGCCCCACGTCCGCCGCCCATCCGCTGCTGCCGTCCGTTCTCTGGTAAGTGGTAAACCCGCTCAACAGATTGCCGCCGCTCGCATAATGGGTCGCCGCCACGTTCAGGCTCAGGCTGGCGATCCCGGCTTCGGCCAGCGTCTTGAGTTCTCCGGCATCCGTCACGCCGTCGCCGTTTTTGTCCTGCCAGATGCGCAGTTGGCCGAACTGCGCGTCGCCCGCGTCGATCATGCCGTTGTTGTTGGTATCGAAGACGCTTTTCAGCGCTTGTACATCGGTGTCGTTCGGGTCGGTCGTCCACAGCGCGAACGAGAGTTCGTTCGCCGCGCTGATCACGCCGTCGCCGTCGGTGTCGATGGCGAGAAAACCGTCGTCCGCGCCGACCCAGCCGATGTTGTGCTTGTAGCCGTCACCCTTGAGCCATTCGGGCATCCTGGGGGAATGGCGGTGATCGTTCCGGCCGGTGGAGCGCGGAGGTTTGTAGCCATGGCGCGGCTGTAACGGGGCGGAGAGCCCGATCAGGGATCGCTGGACGCTTGATCGCAGCAGTTTTGTTATCGCCAGCAACATTGGTATGGATGTTCCTACCTCAACAAAAGAGGTAATTTCTTGGTTTTTTCGCAGTGGATCTCGCGCCGGTTAACGCGCCGGGCTCCGGTGTTTTTCAATACCGGCAGCGCATAGCCGCACACAATTGGAAGCGCACGAATTTACACCCAAGCTCTTGATCCTGTATATAGACCGTTCGGTCTATATGGATTTGCTTGTTTTGTTATTAAATACAATTAGTTGCGGTGATTTGCCAGTTTTTTACGTTTTTTTGTTCAATCTCTACGGTGCGCCCCAAGTGGTTAGATACCCCAGAAGAATGACAAACAGCACCCCCGGGGCGAAGTCGAGCGCCTCCGGGGATAGGCGGCGGGTTTATCGGCCATCAGGCTTTACCGCAGCAGATTGTTGGGACATCGATCACCCCAGCCGCGCCGCGCCCGCCTGCAGCGTTGCCAGCGGCTGCAATGTTTGCGGCGCAACGCCGAAGTTCGCGTTCGCCAGTTCGGCCTGCGCGGCGGCCAGGCCGATACCGGCCAGGCTGCCGTTCAGGTTGTACTGGTAGGCCAGGTCGCCGCCCAGCGCCGCCGTGTTGCTGCCGCTCAGGTGCGCGGTCAGCAAGGCGTTGCTCAGGCTCCAGGCCGACAGGGCCGGGTTGGCCGCCAGCGCCGCATCGAAGTTCTGTGCGAGCAGTGCAAAGTCAAAGTTCTGGATTTGCTGGTTGAGCAGGGTATCCGCCGAGGCTGGATTGTAAGTCGTGGCGTCCAGCACCAGTTGCAGCTTGGCGACGCTGTGGTTGGGGGTGCCGGTGTACCAGTTTTGCAGGATGATCTGGTCGCTGTTGCCCGTATCTAGTATCAGGTTGCTGCCCGATTTGCTCATGGTCAGGCTTGCGTAGTTGATGCCGCCGCCCAGCGAGATGGTGTTGTCGGCGCCGGTGCTGGCCGCCACGGTGTCGATTCCATCCCCTTTGTTGAAGGCGATGATGTCCGCTCCCGCCCCGGTGGCGAGGGTGTCGTTGCCGGTGCCGCCGATGAACAGCTCGTTGCCGGTGTTGCCGGTCAGGGTGTCCAGCCCCGCCCCGCCGTTGAACAGGTTGTTGCCTGCGGTGTCGCCCAGGGCGTCGTTGCCGCCCGCGCCTTCCAGCACGTCGTTGCCCGCATCGCCGTTGAGGGTGTCGTTGCCCCCGTCGCCTTCGACCTGGTCATCTCCCAATCCGCCATACAACGTGTCATCGCCATTGTTGCCATGCAGCTTGTCGTTGCCGTCATCACCATAGAGAACGTCGTTTCCATCATCGCCGTGCATGGTGTCGATACCCTGGCCACCGAACATCAAATCATCACCACCCTCACCGGCCATAATGTCGTTGCCGTTCCCGCCTAACATCGCGTCTTTTCCGAAGCCGCCATGCATCTCGTCGTTACCGTCTTGCCCCTCCATGCAGTCGTCCCCGTCGCCGCCTATCATGTTGTCCTTGCCGCGCCCGCCATGCATGTCGTCGTCGCCACCCAGGCCGAGCAATTCATCGTCCCCATCCATCCCGTTGATGATGTCGAGGGAATCCGTTCCAGATATCCGGTCATCTCCAGCAGTTCCGGTAAATTCCGTTGCAGCGATCCGTAATCCAAACACATCTGCCACCGTCAAGCCGCCGGAATCCGTCGCTGCCAGCTTGACATCTATCTTGCCGGCATCGCTCGCGCCCGGCGTCCCGGTAAAGGTCATCGTGTTGCCGTCGAAAGTCAGCCACGCGGGCAGGGCATTGCCATTCGCGAGCATCGCGGCGTAAGTTAATGTGTCGCCGCGCATGATGTCAGCATCGCCAAAGTTGCCTGCGGGCACGGTATACGACCAGGCATTCCCGGCCAGGGCGCTTTCGCAAATGATCGGCGTGATCACGATCGGGGCAACATTGACATAGAGCACGTCCAGCACGAAGCTGCTGGCGGCGTTCAATCCGCCAGTGTCGGTCGCGGTCACCCTGACATTGAGCGCGCCCACATCCCAGTTTGCCGGCGTCCCGCTGAAGGATCGGGTTGAGGGATTGAAGCTGAGCCATGCGGGCAATGCGCTGCCATCCGCCAAGGTGGCGGCGTAGGTCAGGCTGTCGCCCGCATCGATGTCGGTAAAGGCGTTGGGCGGCAGTTGGTAGCTGAAAGCCGAGCCTTGCGTTGCCGCCTGTGCGGCCAGCGGGATGGCGGATACCGGCGCATCATTTTTACCGGCGATAGTCATGGTCACCTGGGCGGTGCTGGCCGCCCCGGCCATGTCGGTGACGGTGTAGCTGAAGGTGTCGGTGACGGTTTGCCCCTGCGCCAGATATTGGTAGCGGTTGCCGATGTCGAACACCAGGTTGCCCGACGCATCCCTTCCGATGGCGTTGCCCAGTGCGCTGACAGCATCGAACCCTGCGATGGAGAGAACATCGCCTGTGTCCGTATCGGTGTCGTTGGCAAGCAAGCTTGCCGCACTCAGGATGGTTTGAGGGGTGTCTTCGTTCATCGTTGCGTTGTCGCTGTTGGCTTGCGGGCCGTCGTTGGCGCCGGTGAGGGTGACGGTAAGCGTGTCCGGAGTGGAAACAAGCCCGTCGGAGGCCTGGTAGGCAAAAACTTCGGTAACGCTCTGCCCTGCCATGAGACTCTGCACAGCGGCGCTGGTATTGTCCAGCGTATAGGCGTAGCTGCCGTCGGCATTTAGCAACAGGCTGCCGTAGTTGCCCAGCAGAGTGCCCGCATTCGCCACGCAGAGCACGGTGCCCTGGTCAACGTCGCTGTCGTTCGCCAGCACGTTGCCGGTGGGCGTGACGGCGGCATCTTCCTGCGCGCCGGCCGCATCGTTTGCGGTAACGGCGGCATCGTTGACGCCGCTGATGGTCATCGTGACGGTGGCGGTGCCAGTGGAGCCCGCCGTGTCGCTGATGGTGTAGTTGAAGGTGTCGGTCGCGGTCTGGCCTTGTCCCAGCGATTGATACAACGTGCCGATGTCATATTGCACTATGCCGTTCACGAGAGAAACGGTAGCACCCGATACGGCCTGCGATACGCCGACGATGTTCGGCACGTCGCCGTGGATGAAATCGGGGTCGCTGTCGTTGGTCAGCAGGGTGGCCGCACTAATCAGTACGGCTCCGCCGTCTTCGGTTGCTGCGCCGGCATCGCCATTCGCTGTCGGCGTATCGTTCACGTTCAGCACATCCAGCATGAAGATGCTGGCGGCACTCAAGCCAACAGTGTCGGTTGCAGTCACCATGACATTGAGCGCACCCACATCCCAGTTTGTCGGCGTACCGCCGAAGGTTTGCGTGGCCGCGTCGAAAGTGAGCCATGAAGGCAACGCGCTACCATCTGCCAATGTGGCGGTATAAGTCAGCGTGTCACCGTGAATAAAGTCCACATCACTAAACAGGTTAGCCACGGCACCAATCTTGTTCAATTGTTGCTTGGTTTTTCCGAAGTTGGCATCGTTGAGTTGAGTGCGTAACTCAGCTTCAGTCAAGCCATCGAGATTACCGTTTTTGCCATACAGGTAAGCCATGTCGCCTCCGATGGCCTGCGTATCCGAACCGCCCAGAGAGAAATCCGCCAGGCGCGGTGCAAGCTGCCATGTGACAATCGCTGGATCAACGGCAAGCGCAGCTTCAAACTGATTCGCCAGTCTGACGAAATCGAACTGCTGGATGCGCTTGTTCAGTAGCAAATCGGCTGAATTCGGGTCGTAGCCCGCCATTGCGCCTGCAACGATTTGCAGACGGTTGACGGTTTTGTTGCCTTGCACTGAGGAATTGGACCAATTGGCGCCGAACCAGCTATCAAAGGTAAGGGTTTCGCCATTGCCGGTGTTCAGGATCAGGTTGTTGCCTTCGCGTCTGAAAGAGAGGTCGGTATAGTTGATACCGCCGCCCAGCGACACCGTATCCGCTTGGGTGGCAACCCCGCTGCTCGATGGATCAATCCAGTCATTGCCATCACCCCGGTTGAAAAGGATAACATTGTTGCCATCATAGCCGCTAACATAGTCATTCCCCTGACCGCCGATGAGCAGATCGCCCGATACGGAGGCACCCAGATAATCGTCTCCCGCTCCGCCCGCCAGCAGGTCATTTGATACGTCCGAGTAATTCCAGTCAGCATCAATTTCATCCGCTCCGCTGCCTCCGGAAAGAATGTCGCTGCCCCCGCCACCGACCAGCCAATCATTGCCTGCCCCGCCGATGGCCGTATCGTCTCCTGTTCCAGCCAATACCGCATCATCTCCGGCCAACGCCATGATGGTGTTATTGCCGCTCGTTCCAGTGATGTAGTCATTACCTGTTGTAGGCGCTATCGAAAGCAAGGACATGATGTCATTCACGCCCCACACCGTGCTACCCTGTCCTGAACCTGCCGGAGGTGCAAAAACCACTTGCTCGATCTTGGCAGCATCGGAATAAAGCCAGCCATCAAAAGTCAGGCTATCTGTTGTCCCGTTGACGGATAACATCACCGTACCCCATTGATCCTGAGTTACGGAGATGTCGGAGGGCGCTATGCCTGCGGCAAGCTGCACAGTATCTACATTGCCCGGCGTATTGTCCCAATCATAAAAATAGACATTTCCATCACCGCGCGCGAACGAATAGGTGTCATTGCCAACACCCCCGCCAATATAATTGCTGTAATTCGCCCAGACTTGATCCGCCGTACCGGTGTCCGACGCATCGCTCAGGAATGATTCTGAAGGAGCCACAGCAACCAGTTGTTCCGTTACAGAGTAATAGAATGCCTGATCTTGAAGCACCGACGCATCCTTCAGAGCAGCATCGGCCACCGGCGCATCGTTGACGTTGATCACGTTGAGCGCGAAAGTCGAGCTTGCCGATAGCCCACCGGTATCGGTCGCCGTCACCGTCACATTCAAGCTACCCACATCCCAGTTGCTTGGCATGCCGCTAAAGGCTTGGGTGGCGGCATCGAAACTGAGCCAATCGGGCAAGCGGCCACCATCCGCCAGCGTCACGCTGTAGGTCAGACTGTCACCATGGATGAAATCCACATCATCGAAAGTACCTGCCGGAATGGTGTAAATGAACAAGGCATCTTCCAATGCATTCTGATCAGTCACAGCCACACTCACCGTCGGTGCATCGTTGACGTTGAGCACATTCAGCGTGAAGTCCCGTGCGGTGACAACTCCGGCGCTATCAATCGCATTGACCCGCACCCGGAGCGCACCGACATCGCTGTTGCCCGGCGTGCCGCTAAAGGCATTGACCACCGTATCGAAGGTGAGCCAAGCAGGCAATGGGGAGCCATCTGCCAGTGTCGCCGCATAACTCACTGCGGCACCACCCAATGCAGGTGACAAGTTCGCATCGGGCACAGCATTCGGGTTATTGCCGACCGATATTTGTCCCATGATCGCCCAGCCATCCCAAGACGTGCCGCCGACGAATTTCACGGATTGAATAGACAGGTCATCCGGGGTGCCGATATTGATGCTGTCGCCATTGCCCAAATCGAGGAATACCTGCCCGTTATCGGGATCGAACTTGACAGCGACTGATGCCTCATCAATTCCGGCGCCAAACTGCAACACGTTCCCGTTCACCACATACCGCTGGCGATCCCAATAACCGCCATGATCCACAATCACATCGGCGCCGTCGCCAAGGTTATAGATGTACGTGTCGTTTCCCTCGCCACCGGCCAGCACATCGTTACCCGTGCCGCCAGTCAGCGTGTCATCGCTGTTTCCGCTCTGGATGCGATCATTCAACGTGGTGCCCGCCATGTCATCCGCATTGTCCGTCCCGGCAAGATCGAATCCTTGCGCCAACATCTGCTCCAGGCTCAGCACCTTGCCATTGGCAAAACGGAATTCGCGTATCGGAGTGGAATTGACCGGGTTGTTCGGGTCGAAACCATCAATGCGCAAAGTCACGCCGTTATCGAAACTCACCAGCAGATTCTGCCCCTCGATGGACAAGCGATAAGTGGAGCCGGGCACAGCGGCTACCTGCATCGCCCACGGCACATCTTGCAATGTCGATTGGTCATGAATGCCCGCCATCTCCCAACCCAGTTCCACCGTATTCGAGCCGCTCCCAACCACGGCATCGATGATCCGGTATTCGGCGGGCTGATTGCCGATCACAAACGTATCGTTACCCGTGCCGCCAACCAACACCGGGTGGGTTGGGTCAGCAATGATACGTTTGCCGGAGAGCACGTCCGGCAACGGGTTGTCGGCTATGGCATGGTTCATCAGCTCGGTGTAATTCCACTCCGTGCCGTCGGCAAATTTCACGCGCAGGCTTGGATTGTTTCCACCGCCTTCATACGGTCGAGGGATAGAACCGTTGATAAAAATTTCGTCGCCCTGATTACCATAACGAATCAGCATATCCTGCGAACGATCCCCCCAGTTATTGACATAGTCATACACAGAAATATTTATACTGGCCGGATCAATGTTTGTGCCGAACAACACCGTTACCGGGTGCGATGCTTCCCCAATGATCAACTCGTCCCGGCCATCTCCCAAATTTAGCAACACGATATTTTCTTCATTGCTCCACCAATTGGCATCAATCCTATCGTTGCCCTTACCAGCCACAACCAGGTTATTTGAATAAGGGTTGAGGTCTATCGTATCTGCCCCGTCTCCTCCCACAATCAGATGATTTTGCTGAACGTAATAACTGACAGGCAGGGAAATAAACTGATCGGTCGCATTAGGCGCGACCAGATTGATGCCGCCTTGCCTTGCCACCAGTTCATCAAAAGTCAGCGCCGTGTTATCGGCAAAGCTGAAGCGCTGAATCGCGCCCCGCTCACCGTTGAGGATGGCGATGGAATCGCCGTTGACACCTACGTTCAGCCTGAATGGCGTAGCACCTGCCGGATCGTATGTCCAAGTTACGTCCGATACCGCAACATCAATACCAAAAGCAATCTCGTTCGTTCCGCCGAGATCGGCGATCACATCTCTGCCATCCCCCAAGTTGAAGCGGTACACATCATCATGCAGCCCGCCCAGCATGGTATCGTTGCCGATCCCGCCATTGAAATCGGCAGCAGCACCCAAGCCATCTAACGTGCGATGAGCAGATGTCAAACTGCCATAAACGTAGCTGCCGGTTGCCGGGTTCCAATACCAAGGAAGCCACGAGCTCTCGTTCGTGTCGCTGACGCTGACACTCCCTTGCGCTGCCGCCAGTTGCTGCCAAGTGAATGTCCTGCCATCGCTGAAACGGAAATTTTCAATCGCGCCCTTGCCGGACATCACCTGTATCGCATCGCCTTGCGTGCCTACCCGAATATTCAGAATCTGACGTTGGGTATCACGCGCCATCAAATCGGCATTCTGGTCGGGGAATGCTGAAGCCCCCCAGCTATTGGAGCTGATCACGCTCATATCAATGCGCAACATAACCGGCGTAATGTTTGCACCGAAAACGATGGTGTCGTTCCCCGCCAATTCATAAAGCTTGTCCACGCCGTCACCGGCATTGAAAATATAAGTATCGTCCCCCTCGCCGCCGATCAACGTATCGTTTCCGCCAGCGCCTTGCAGCGAATCGTTGTAGATGCTGCCTACCATAACTTCGTCTGCATCTGTGCCGACTGCGGTCTGCGCAGCCAGCTCCATACCGACAGTCGCCAAATCCACCGCATATCCCCAACTGCTGGATTCCAGCCTATTGACGCTGCTGTTGCCGGTGAACCAATCCTTGATCGTTAACCTATCCGCGCTATTCGTGATGGAGATGAGTAAATCCACCCCATCTTTTTTGAATTGCAGATCAGCCGCGCTGACTCTATCGCCGATTTGGACAACATCCCAGCCTTCACCGTCCAAAATGGCATCGTTGCCGCTGCCATAGCCGAACAGATAGTCATCGTTACCCGCTCCGCCTTGCAACAGGTCGCTGCCCGCTCCGCCGTCCAGCGTATCGTTGCCATCCCCTCCGAACAGCATGTCCTTGCCATCGCCGCCGTTCAGCAAGTCCCAACCATTACCGCCGCTCAGCGTGTCGTCGCCCGCGCCGCCATTCAGCGTATCGTCATTGCTGCCGCCGAGCAGCGCATCGTTGCCGGTGCTGCCCGCCATCCGGTTCACAAATTGATCCAATCCGACCAACGTGACATCGTTGCCGCCGGCTTGAATATCCACGCCTTTATTGAACAAAGTTTGCGTAGTGTCAGCCGCCGACCCATCCCCAAAATTGATCGCGCCGACGGATAACTTAGCCGACACGCCTTGCCCTGAGCCGATGCCGATGTTCTCGCCATTTGCCAGCCCCATCCTGATGCTGCCGCCCATGCCGTCGTAGCTGATGCCCGAGATGTCTGAGGCGGAAGCAACACGTTGTTCCGTCACCGTCACCAGTTCCCACCATCCGGAAGTTGGGTTCAACTGCCATTGCACATAGCTGTTGGTATATGAGCCATTGATGCTCAGCGAATTGCCCGCACCGCTGTCCGCGATGGTGTCGTTGCCATCCCCCAGCGTGAAGTTATAGGTATCGTTGCCCGCCCCGCCGATGAGCGTGTCATCGCCCGAGCCGCCGGTTAACGTATCTGCGCCGTAGCCACCGATCAGGGTGTCATTCCCATCGCCACCAACCAGCGTGTCATTGCGGTCGCCGCCGGTGAGGACATCGTTGCCGGTGTTGCCGGACATCCTGTTTTCGTATTGGGCCATGCCGGCCAGCATGGCATCCGCGCCATTGTCCGGGGCGACAATTTGCACCCCGTATTGTTGCAGATACAGGCTTGGATCAAACTTGCTGCCATCCGCAAAATTGATCTTGCCCACACTCAATTTCGTCCAACTGCGTGCCGCGTCGTAAGTACCGATGCCGATACTTTCATCGTTGGACAAATTCAAAAATATCTCCCCGCCTGTCACACCGCCATAGCTGAAACCGGTCACATTGGAGATGCTGCCGCTGATATTCAACACGTTGCCTGCTCCGCTATCCACGATGGTGTCGTTGCCATCGCCCGGCGTGAAGTTGTAGGTATCGTTGCCCTCACCGCCGATCAGCGTGTCGTTACCAGCTCCGCCATCCAGCGTATCGTTGCCCGCGCCGCCCGTCAGCGTGTCATCGCCGCCGTTGCCGTAAAGGCGATCGCCGTATTTCAGGGAACCGGAACCGGCGAGCGTGTCGTTGCCCGCTGTGCCATCCTGCACCAACCCCGCGCCCGCCAGCCACGTGCCGAAATCCGTAAACGTGCCGTCGGCAAATTGCAGCGACTGGATGGAGAAATTGTCGAGCGTTCCGACTTGAACACTGTCCCCGTTACCCAAATCCAGTGTGACGGTTTGGGTTGCGCTATCGAATCGCGCTGCCAGCATGCCCGCAGTGATGCCCGCGCCGAAACGCATCACATTGTTGGCGGTATTGCGCGTTTCCACCCCCCCAAAATAATTGCCCACCCGGAAAAAACGCGGTTCCCCGCTATCCGCCACAATATCGGCCCCGTCGCCGAGATTGTAGACATAGGCATCGTTACCTGCCCCGCCAGCCAGCACATCGTTGCCGGTTCCGCCCTGCAAAGTATCGTTGCCTGCGCCGCCATCCAGCGTGTCGTTGCCCGCCCCGCCATCCAGCACATCGTTGCCCTGCAAGCCCTGCAGCACGTCGTCGCCGCCCAACCCTTGCAGCACGTCCCTGTACAAGAAGGTGTTCGTCCCGACCAGCGTATCCGCGCTTTCGGTTCCGGCCTGAGTCAGGCTTTGGTCGGCAATCAACGTATTCACGGCCACCGGCGTGCCGTCTGAAAACAGCAGCGTCTGCACGGAGAAAGCTCCGACCGTACCGATATCTATGCTGTCGCCATTGCCCAAGTCGAGAACCACGGTCTGCGTAACGCTATCGAAGCGCGGCGTAATCATGCCGAGGGTAATACCCGTTCCGAAACTCAATGTGTTGTTCTCGAAATAGCGGGCAAAATAGTTGGCCTGATTGTTATCCACCACGGTGTCTGCCCCGTCACCAACGTTGTAGACATACGTGTCGTTGCCCGTTCCCCCATTCAACACATCATTGCCTGTTCCGCCGTTCAGCGTGTCATTCCCTTGACCGCCATTCAATACATCGTCACCCGCTCCCCCGTTCAGCACATCCGCATAGCCCGCCGAATCCGAGCCTTGCAGCGTGTCCGCCCCGGCCGTGCCGTTTTGCGCCATGCCGCGCTGCTTGATCAGCGCATCGGTAGAAACAACGCTGCCATCCGCAAACTTGAGCTGCTGGATGGCAAGGGTTTTCCAGTCCCAGCCGAACCCCGTCGGGTCACCGATATGAATCTGGTCGCCATTGCCTAAACCCAGCACCACCGATTGGGCTGTGCTGTCGTAGGAGACAGCGATATCCGCTGCGGTGATCCCCGCGTCGAATTGCAGGGTATTGACGTCCCCGAACCCCGAATACCCCCAACTGCTATCCACGAGGGTGTCGGCGCCATCTCCCCGGTTGTACAGGTAGGTGTCGTTGTGATAGCCGCCGATCAGCGTGTCGTTTCCCGTGCCGCCTTGCAGGGTATCCGCGCCCCATCCGCCATCGAGGGTGTCGTTCCCCGCACCGCCCAGCAGCATGTCGCTGCCCGCGCCCCCGCTCAGCGTGTCGTCGCCCGCCCCGCCCACCAGCACATCGTTCCTCCAGCCCCCAGCCAGCGTGCTGCCCAGATCGCCGGCGATCAGCACCTGGTCTTGCCCGGCCCGGACGATTTGTTCCGGATGCCCGCCCATGCCGATGTTGAAATCCGTCAGCGTCTTCTGGATGGATGGGGTGATCGCCACGCTGCTGAGCGTGTCGCCCAGCAGCTTCCAGCCACCGGTCTGCCAGGACGTGCCCGCAAAAATATCCTTGCCGTAGCGGTTGAATTCGATGAGGTCAACCACCGCTTTGTCGGGGTCGGCCGCTGCCGTGCCGGTGAAGGCGGTTTGCACCGCACCAAAATCCAAACTGAAAGCACCGCCAGCCAGCGTCAGGCCGATGCTGTCCAGATAAGGTTTGAGCCGGGTTTGCGGCAGCAGGGCCCGGTAGACGGATTCTTTGAGCGCGGCATAGGCCTGGTCGAGCAGGCTGGCCTGCCCCCACAGCGCGCCGTACATGGCCTTGGGGTTGCCGCCCCAGCCCACCGTCAACCCCTGCCGCGCGCTTTCCCCAAAACTCGCCCCTTCCCACGGCATCTTGAAGTAGCCGCGCCCGTTGAACGCTTCCAGCGCGGCGAGGTGGCTCTGGCGGACGGCGTCGAGGCCTACGGTGAAGGTGTAGCCGTTGGCGGCGGCGCGGCTTTGCAGGGTGCCGAATTCGGCGGTGGCGGCCCAGGCAGAGAGGAGGGCATCGATCTGCGCGAGCTGGTCTTCGCGCGTGGCGGCGCTGTCGTAGTTGCCGAGCGCGGCGGACAAGGTGGCGCCTGCGGCGGTTTGCAGGCTGGCGGCTTCGCGCAAATCCCTGACCTTGCCGCTGCCTTGCATGTCGGGCAGGGCTTGCGCTGCGGAGGTCAGCGGGATGCTGTCGGCGAAGGTGCGGTGAAAAGTGTCCAGCGCCAGGTTGATGTCCGCCATGCCTTGCGGGCTGGCAGAGGTTCCGGTGCTGCCGTCCACGCGGGTGTAGGTGCCCATGTCGGACATTTGGTTGCCGCTGGGCAGCAGTTGGTTGTGCAGGGTGCGGGCGGTGTTGAAGCTGGCGATGCCCGCATCGGCGAGGCTCTTGAGTTCGTCAGGCTGGCTGATGCCGTCCTGGTTGAGGTCTTGCCAGACTTGCAGGGCGGCAAAGTTGGCATCCAGCGCATTGACCACGCCATCGGCGTTGGTGTCTTCCTGGGCCAGGGCGGCAAAGCCATCTGCGGTGCGCCCTGCGGTGGGGTTGCCTGCGGCATCGTATTTGGGCGTGGCGTCGCCGAACAGCTCGGCGCCGCTATCCACCATGCCGTTGCCGTTTCTATCCAGCACCAGCAGCCCGTCATCCGGCGCGATCCAGCCGGTGCTGATCTTGATGCCGGAGGCGTTGATGTCGAACAGCAACGGCGGGGTCTTCAGCGGCACGGTGTGGATGCCGTCGCCGTTCAAGTCCAAGGTCAGCGGGTCGCCCCAGCGTTGGATGAAGGTTTGGGCGGAGGTGAAGAGGGCGTTGGTGGATTGTTCGATGCCGTTGATGGCATTACCAAACCCTAAGCCAGCCTTAATAAATTCTTTGGGTATTGCTGCTGTAAAATCACTCATGGTGCTTCCAACGTGATCTTGCAACCATCGTTCTCCAGCTCTCAGCAAGCCATCCTTGAACGATTGGATTGCTTGCGGCATCCTGTCCAGCGGCACGCTGGCGACATCTTTTCCCAAGCCGCCAAGGCCAAAGGCTAAGTTTGGCGACACTGCATCGGTCAATGCCCCGGACCAGCCCCAATAGGGCATTTGTAATTCCCTCACTCCATTATTAATGTCCATATCAACGACCTGTTGAACGGACGGAATTGCACCGTCCTGGATGATTTTTGTAAGCAGCGTAATCGCCAGAGTATTTGATGCTGTCTGAAACTGCGCATCATTCACCGTTACACCTTGTGAGGCGCACACCGATTCGGTCGCACCGCGTACCAGTTCGCTCACAATCGAACCCTCATTCGCGTTGATGTGAGCAGCCGCATCAAACCATGCGGTTAATGCTTCCAGGTCTTTGCTCTGTGCAAAGTCACCTGTCGTTGCAATCTGCGGACCAATCACGTCACGCAAATATTGGTAGCCATTCGCATATTGGGCGTTTTGAAGAAAGCCTTGCAGTGTAGCGACTTGGGTAGCATTGAGATTAACAGCCATGTTTGTTCTCCCTGAATTGAGTTATTTGGATTGAAAGGATTGGACTAACTTGAGCACAACGTTATCAACGGCAGCGAGGTCTTGTGTGAAATATCTGGAATCACGAATCAACGGTTTAAGTACGAGATAGGTCAATTCCATATGCGAATCCAGTTTTCTGTAGATGGTGTAGGCGTGAGACCAATCGCCATGATCTGCCACCAATAAAGGGGGCGTATTTACTGCGGTAAATTTGAAATAGATGCCCATTGCAGTTGCATCAATTTTGTAGCGATACACCTCCATCCCATCTCTGGTTTCTTCTAACCATGGCGTTGCGTACAACGAGCCGTTAGGAGGTTGAATTTCCCGCAACAAATATTCAGAAGGCAATGCAGATTTTTTCTTGTGGTGGATAACTGTCACTCGAACGCTATCCAGCGGAACGGGCGACTCATTGCCAGAGTAAGGTGTCGCGTCGGGATATTTGATGTCAAAAGCGAAAGCTCCTTCAGACACCTTTGGCTTGAATTTCTCCGGCACTGCAAAAAGTGCTTGTGCTTTTTCCGTTTGGTCTGTTGCCCCTTCGCTGATGTCAATATGGATCATGTCGCCTACTTTCTTTGCGTTGATGGGTAGAGGGATTTCGCGGCTTGCCCAGTAAACAAATAATCCCAGCAAGAGCAGCAACGTGCCGAGCGCATAAAAAACCCCTCTGATGAGTTTCGATATACTCATTCAACCCTCCTAACCCCAAATACAGCGTCATTCGCCGCATGACGCACCGCCAGACTGGTCTCGCTGGTGTGCGCCACGTTGAAACTGGCGATGCCTTGCTGGTCGAGGGTGGTAAGTTCGTCGGCAAATTGCAGCGACTGGATGGAGAAATTGTCGAGCGTTCCGACTTGAACACTGTCCCCGTTACCCAAATCCAGTGTGACGGTTTGGGTTGCGCTATCGAATCGCGCTGCCAGCATGTCCGCAGTGATGCCCGCCCCGAAACGCATCACATTGTTGGCGGTATTGCGCGTTTCCACCCCCCCAAAATAATTGCCCACCCGGAAAAAACGCGGTTCCCCGCTATCCGCCACAATATCGGCCCCGTCGCCGAAGTTGTAGATATAGGCATCGTTACCTGCCCCGCCAGACAGCACATCGTTGCCGGTTCCGCCCTGCAAAGTATCGTTGCCTGCGCCGCCATCCAGCGTGTCGTTGCCCGCCCCGCCATCCAGCACATCGTTGCCCTGCAAGCCCTGCAGCACGTCGTCGCCGCCTAACCCTTGCAGCACGTCCCTGTACAAGAAGGTGTTCGTCCCGACCAGCGTATCCGCGCTTTCGGTTCCGGCCTGAGTCAGGCTTTGGTCGGCAATCAACGTATTCACAGCTACCGGCGTGCCGTCTGAAAACAGCAGCGTCTGCACGGAGAAAGCTCCGACCGTACCGATATCTATGCTGTCGCCATTGCCCAAGTCGAGAACCACGGTCTGCGTAACGCTATCGAAGCGCGGCGTAATCATGCCGAGGGTAATACCCGTTCCGAAACTCAATGTGTTGTTCTCGAAATAGCGGGCAAAATAGTTGGCCTGATTGTTATCCACCACGGTGTCTGCCCCGTCACCAACGTTGTAGACATACGTGTCGTTGCCCGTTCCCCCATTCAACACATCATTGCCTGTTCCGCCGTTCAGCGTGTCATTCCCTTGACCGCCATTCAACGCATCGTCACCCGCTCCCCCGTTCAGCACATCCGCATAGCCCGCCGAATCCGAGCCTTGCAGCGTGTCCGCCCCGTCCGTGCCGTTTTGCGACATGCCGCGCCGCTTGATCAGCGCATCGGTAGAAACAACGCTGCCATCCGCAAACTTGAGCTGCTGAATGGCAAGGGATTTCCAATCCCAGCCGAACCCCATCGGGTCACCGATATGAATCCGGTCGCCATTGCCCAAATCCAGCACCACCGATTGGGCTGCGCTGTCGTAGGCTACAGCGATATCCGCTGCGTTGATCCCGGCGCCGAATTGCAGGGTGTTGACGTCCCCGAACCCCGAATACCCCCAACTGCTATCCACGAGGGTGTCGGCGCCATCTCCCCGGTTGTACAGGTAGGTGTCGTTGTGATAGCCGCCGATCAGCGTGTCGTTTCCCGCCCCGCCCTGCAGGGTATCCGCGCCCCATCCGCCATCGAGGGTGTCGTTCCCCGCACCGCCCAGCAGCATGTCGCTGCCCGCGCCCCCGCTCAGCGTGTCGTCGCCCGCCCCGCCCACCAGCACATCGTTCCTCCAGCCCCCAGCCAGCGTGCTGCCCAGATCGCCGGCGATCAGAACCTGGTCTTGCCCGGCCCGGACGATTTGTTCCGGATGCCCGTCCATGCCGATGTTGAAATCCGTCAGCGTCTTCTGGATGGAGGGGGTGATCGCCACGCTGTTGAGGATGTCGCCCAACTGGCTCCAGCCGTCTGTCTGCCATGCCGTGCCCGCGAACATGTCTTTGCCGTAGCGGTTGAATTCGATGAGGTCAACCACCGCTTTGTCGGGGTTGGCCGCTGCCGTGCCGGTGAAGGCGGTTTGCACTGCGGTGAAATCCAGACTGAAAGCACCGCCAGCCAGCGCCAGGCCGATGCTGTCCAGATAAGGTTTGAGGCGGGTTTGCGGCAGCAGGGCCCGGTAGACGGATTCTTTGAGCGCGGCGTAGGCCTGGTCGAGCAGGCCGGCCTGCCCCCACAGCGCGCCGTACATGGCCTTGGGGTTGCCGCCCCAGCCCACCGTCAACCCCTGCCGCGCGCTTTCCCCAAAACTCGCCCCTTCCCACGGCATCTTGAAGTAGCCGCGCCCGTTGAACGCTTCCAGCGCGGCGAGGTGGCTCTGGCGGACGGCATCGAGGCCTACGGTGAAGGTGTAGCCGTTGGCGGCGGCGCGGCTTTGCAGGGTGCCGAATCCGGCGGTGCCCGCCCATGCGCCGATGAGGGCATCGATCTGCGCGAGCTGGTCTTCGCGCGTGGCGGCGCTGTTGTAGTTGCCGAGCGCGGCGGACAAGGTGGCGCCTGCGGCGGTTTGCAGGCTGGCGGCTTCGCGCAAATCCCTGACCTTGCCGCTGCCTTGCATGTCGGGCAGGGCTTGCGCTGCGGAGGTCAGCGGGATGCTGTCGGCGAAGGTGCGGTGAAAAGTGTCCAGCGCCAGGTTGATGTCCGCCATGCCTTGCGGGCTGGCAGAGGTTCCGGTGCTGCCGTCCACGCGGGTGTAGGTGCCCATGTCGGACATTTGGTTGCCGCTGGGCAGCAGTTGGTTGTGCAGGGTGCGGGCGGTGTTGAAGCTGGCGATGCCCGCATCGGCGAGGCTCTTGAGTTCGTCAGGCTGGCTGATGCCGTCCTGGTTGAGGTCTTGCCAGACTTGCAGGGCGGCAAAGTTGGCATCCAGCGCATTGACCACGCCATCGGCGTTGGTGTCTTCCTGGGCCAGGGCGGCAAAGCCATCTGCGGTGCGCCCTGCGGTGGGGTTGCCTGCGGCATCGTAAGCGGGGGTGGCGTCGCCGAAGAGTTCCGCGCCGGAATCCACCATGCCGTTGCCGTTTCTATCCAGCACCAGCAGCCCGTCATCCGGCGCGATCCAGCCGGTGCTGATCTTGATGCCGGAGGCGTTGATGTCGAACAGCAACGGCGGGGTCTTCAGCGGCACGGTGTGGATGCCGTCGCCGTTCAAGTCCAAGGTCAGCGGGTCGCCGAAGCGTTGGATGAAGGTTTGGGCGGAGGTGAAATCTGCATTCACCAGATTATCGATGCTATGTTGTGCGAAAAAGAATTTTAGCCCAGTCGCAAAAGCGCCAGCTAACGGGCCGAGTGTTATAAGAAAATGAGCATACCAACCTGGCAACTGTCCATATGTGTTAACTGGTACGGTGTAAACAGTCCCAATTTGGTTAAGAGGAAGATTGCTGGCGGGATCAAAATTTGCGTTGTAGTTTGTTACTGTTGTGTAACTACTCGGAGCGCCGGTAACCACATTCGCAATACCCGGAGCGTTAAATACGGTTGCCGTTGTCGTGACCGTAGGATCAGCAGCGACAAACGAAGCCATTGCACCGCCAAGGGAATGGCCGGTGACGGAAACATTTCCCGGCCCATATTGCTTCGCAACGGTGTCGAAATAAACCTTCGCATCAAAGAACTGTTTTGGGGGCTGCCCTGCCACAAGCTGAACATCCGCCACTGCATCGAACGGCCCGTTAGTACCGCGATAGGCAATGACCACTTCGCCCGTTGCTGTGTTCTGAAATGTCGCTGCATAGAATCCATCCGCCAGTGAGCTGTAATTAACACGTATCCAGTTAGCATTGGTATTACCCGCGCCACCCGCATCATAAACACTCGCGCTCAGTTGAGCGTATTCGGTTGTTGTAGCCATTTTATTTCTCCCAGAATTAGTTGTTTAATTGACCGACGATTTTCCAGACCTGCACTTTTGCGGAGCTGAAAGTGCCGCTTTCTCCCACAGCCAGATACTCGCCATCCTGACTTAGTGCAAAACTTAATCCGCCTCCGTCTTTGAACCCACCATTGATAACACCTACTTGCTTTTCTGTTTGAACATCCCAAAACAAAATTTTGTCCGCATTCGCCGAAACCAGATGCTTGCCGTCAGGAAAAAATGCCAGTGATGAGGTAGGCTTGTCGCGTATCGGCAAAGCCTTCACTTGCTCCCAAGTAGTGGTGTCCCATATCTTGATGGGGTCATCTAATTTTGTTTCGGTTGTTGTTCTGGTAGCGGGGTCGTAATGCCCTCTCACACCACCTGATTCACTCCCGGTAACCAACCATTTCCCATCTGGGCTGATTGCCATTGAAAGTATCCAGCTCTTGTGCGCCTTGAAGGTTTTTATGAGCTGCCAATTTTTGGTTGACCAGACATCAACCTTCCCAGAAACAAATCCAATCATCACCGTTGCGCCATCGGGGCTGTAAACTACCCTCTCAATATGGTCTTCTCCCTTGTCATTAGGGTCGCTATGAAGGGTTTTTAATTCGGCCACAATCGTTCCGGTTCCTACGTCCAAAACTGTGGCTATGTGGGTGGCTTTATTGTGACCCATCACCACCAATAAGCGAGAATCCGGACTGAATGCTTTGCCATCTTTGATCGGACACATGCCGACAACTTCGCGTATCACATGATGATCTTCGGCATCCAGCACTATTACCGATGTTATGGTTTGCTGGCCTTCCCTCAGCAGTTTGCATAACACCAACAACCGACCATCCGGGCTATATAAAACAGACTGTGTGTCCACCCACATAGAAGGCGTTGCGATCTGCTGTCCGGTAGCGGCATCCCAAACTGCCAGACTGCCAAACCCATCCGCCAGAAACCGCTTGCCATCCGGTCGCCATGCCGTCTGCATCGGAGGCTTTGGCAATTTGACGGTCTGAACAAGCTTTGCAACATCACTTTCCTGATTGCCACATGCCGACTGCGAAACCAGCAACCCAACAATTAGAATAAATCTGCAAACACGCCAGATGATGCCCATGGAAAATAGTTCGCAGTTATTTTTCATGCTGCAATTCTCCAAACTACATCAATAGCCGCCTGAAGAGTCTTGCCGCTCAAGCTACTGATACATGCTGGGCCGGCTGTGTCATTCCCTTGACCGCCATTCAATACATCGTCACCCGCTCCCCCGTTCAGCACATCCGCATAGCCCGCCGAATCCGAGCCTTGCAGCGTGTCCGCCCCGGACGTGCCGTTTTGCGCCATGCCGCGCTGCTTGATCAGCGCATCGGTAGAAACAACGCTGCCATCCGCAAACTTGAGCTGCTGAATGGCAAGGGATTTCCAATCCCAGCCGAACCCCATCGGGTCACCGATATGAATCTGGTCGCCATTGCCTAAACCCAGCACCACCGATTGGGCTGTGCTGTCGTAGGAGACAGCGATATCCGCTGCGGTGATCCCCGCGTCGAATTGCAGGGTATTGACGTCCCCGAACCCCGAATACCCCCAACTGCTATCCACGAGGGTGTCGGCGCCATCTCCCCGGTTGTACAGGTAGGTGTCGTTGTGATAGCCGCCGATCAGCGTGTCGTTTCCCGCCCCGCCCAGCAGGGTATCCGCGCCCCATCCGCCATCGAGGGTGTCGTTCCCCGCACCGCCCAGCAGCATGTCGCTGCCCGCGCCCCCGCTCAGCGTGTCGTCGCCCGCCCCGCCCACCAGCACATCGTTCCTCCAGCCCCCAGCCAGCGTGCTGCCCAGATCGCCGGCGATCAGCACCTGGTCTTGCCCGGCCCGGACGATTTGTTCCGGATGCCCGCCCATGCCGATGTTGAAATCCGTCAGCGTCTTCTGGATGGATGGGGTGATCGCCACGCTGCTGCGCGTGTCGCCCAGCAGCTTCCAGCCACCGGTCTGCCAGGACGTGCCCGCAAAAATATCCTTGCCGTAGCGGTTGAATTCGATGAGGTCAACCACCGCTTTGTCGGGGTTGGCCGCTGCCGTGCCGGTGAAGGCGGTTTGCACCGCACCAAAATCCAAACTGAAAGCACCGCCAGCCAGCGTCAGGCCGATGCTGTCCAGATAAGGTTTGAGCCGGGTTTGCGGCAGCAGGGCCCGGTAGACGGATTCTTTGAGCGCGGCATAGGCCTGGTCGAGCAGGCTGGCCTGCCCCCACAGCGCGCCGTACATGGCCTTGGGGTTGCCGCCCCAGCCCACCGTCAACCCCTGCCGCGCGCTTTCCCCAAAACTCGCCCCTTCCCACGGCATCTTGAAGTAGCCGCGCCCGTTGAACGCTTCCAGCGCGGCGAGGTGGCTCTGGCGGGCGGCGTCGAGGCCTACGGTGAAGGTGTAGCCGCGGGCGGCGGCGCGGCTTTGCAGGGTGCCGAATCCGGCGGTGGCGGCCCATGCGCCGATGAGCGCGTCGATCTGCGCGAGCTGGTCTTCGCGGGTGGCGGCGCTGTTGTAGCCGGCAAGCGAAGCGGCCAATGCCTGCCCGGCTGCGGTTTGCAGGCTGGCGGCTTCTCTCAGGTCGCGCACTTTGCCCGAGCCTTGCATATCCGGCAGGGCCAGCGCTGCGGCGGTGGGCGGGATGGTGTCGGCGAAGCTGCGGTGGAAGGTGTCGAGCGCGAGGTTGATGTCGGCCATGCCTTGCGGGCTGGCGGTGGTTCCGGTTATGCCATCGGTGCGGGTGTAGGTGCCCATGTCGCTCATCTGGTTGCCGCTGGGCAGCAGTTGGTTGTGCAGGGTGCGCGCCACGTTGAAGCTTTCGATGCCCGCTTCGGCGAGGCTCTTGAGTTCGTCCGGTTGCGAGAGGCCGTCTTGATTCAAGTCTTGCCAGACTTGCAGGGCGGAAAAGTTGGCATCCAGCGCATTCACGATGCCATCGGCGTTGGTGTCTTCCTGCGCGAGTGCGGCAAATCCGTCTGCGGTGCGCCCTGCGGTGGGGTTGCCCGCTGCATCGTATTTGGGGGTGGCGTCGCCGAAGAGTTCCGCGCCGGAATCCACCCTGCCGTTGCCGTTCCTGTCCAGCACCAGCAGCCCGTCGCCCGGCGCGATCCAGCCGGTGCTGATCTTGATGCCGCTGGCGTTGATGTCGAACAGCAGCGGCGGCACCTTGAGCGGGACGGTCTCGATGCCGTTGCCGTTCAAATCTAATGTCAGCGGGTCGCCGAAGCGCTGGACGAAGGTTTGGGCGGCGGTGAAAAGGGTGGCTATGGAGTCAGATAACGTAGCAGTTGTATAACTCTGTGAGTTTGCATATAGCGCACTAGCCGCAATAACTATGTTAGCGACACCAACCAGAGCGACCGCTGGCGCAGTAACAGTACCTATCGCTGCGACTGCAGTAACCAGCGTTATGCCTGCACCAACTACGGTAATCACATCGCCTAGAGCAGGCGATTGCCCTTCTGTCATATCCACCTGCATTTTTATAACAGTAAGCATCGCGCCAATCTGGTTTATTCCAACAACTTGTGCAGGCACTTGAGTAACTAATGGTGCGGCATTGATTGCAGCTTGAAATCCAGCCCATGCAATGTTTCCCGGAGTTGGAGAGTTTGCGATGGCCTGTGCGTTATCAGCTGTGCCAATGGTTACAACTACAATATCAACTGGGTTTGTCATTTTAGTTTCCTCATTTATCGGCTAGTTAAGTTTGAATGATTTCAAAATCATTAACAGAAACAACGTTGGTATTACACTAAGCATGAGATACGCGGAATAGAGATAAACTTTTCCAATTACAGGATGGTCCTCAGCAAATTTTTTTGCTAAATGCAGATAGCTAAGCTTGTTCTGGCCTTGTTTCAGATATTTTTCGTATCGGATTGCAATGGACACATTAATAGCTGCCAAAACAATAAATAAAACTAGGAGATAAAACTCAAGGGAGCTAATCATCCCACCCTCCTCATCTCAAATACCGCCTCATTTGCCACCTCCCTCAGGTCGCGCACTTTGCCCGACCCTTGCATATCCGGCAGGGCCAGCGCTGCGGCGGTGGGCGGGATGCTGTCGGCGAAGCTGCGGTGGAAGGTGTCGAGCGCGAGGTTGATGTCGGCCATGCCTTGGGGCGCGCCGGTCGCGCCGGTGCTGCCGTCGGCGCGCGTAAACGTGCCGAGGTCGGCCATCTGGTTGCCGCTGGGCAGCATCTGGCTGTTGAGGGTGCGCGCGGTGTTGAAGCTGGCGATGCCGGCATCCGCCAACGAGGTGAGTTCGTCGGGCTGGCTGATGCCGTCCTGGTTCAGGTCTCGCCAGACTTTGAGGTCGGCGAAGCGGGCGTCCAGCGCATTGACCACGCCGTCGGCGTTGCTGTCTTCCTGGGCCAAGGCCGCGAAGCCGTCCGCCGTTCGGGCCGAGGTCGGGTTGCCCGCAGCATCGTAAGCGGGGGTGGCGTCGCCGAAGAGTTCCGCGCCGGAATCCACCGTGCCGTTGCCGTTCCTGTCCAGCACCAGCAGCCCGTCGTCCGGCGCGATCCAGCCGGTGCCGATCTTGATGCCGCTGGCGTTGATGTCGAACAGCAGCGGCGGCACCTTGAGCGGCACGGTCTCGATGCCGTTGCCATTCAAGTCCAGGGTCAGCGGGTCGCCGAAGCGCTGGATGAAGGTTTGGGCGGAGGTGAAAAGGGCGTTGGTGGCGGAATTTATTCCGCTGTTGCAGGCGGAAGGAAAGAGCATATCAAACACACTATTGCCGGTGGCAGCAATAATTGACTTGAATTCTTCTAGTGTACTAATGACACCATCACGCAGCATTCGATCAAATGCTCTTATTAGCCCCATTTGAGACGCATCAGACATCACGCCCACCTTGTCCAGTGGTACGCTCGCCAGATCCTGATTCATTCCAAAAGGCTCTGGAAGAAAATCTGTGATCGCGCCCGCCCAGGCCCAAGGGGGCATGTTGAGCGTATCAACCGCATTCTGAATATCTGCGTTAACCACTTGCTGCGCCGTGCCGATGGAACTATTTTGAATAAATTGATTCATCAATGTGATCGCCAACGTATCAGATGACGTTTGAAACTGTGTGTCGGTCACCGGCGCCCCTTGATACACCATCACGCCTTCAGTCGTTCCGCGCACAAATTCGCTGACGAATGAGCCGTCATCTGCATTGATGTGGGCAGCCGCATCAAACCATGCTGCCAGAGCCATAAGGTCATTCGACCTGGCACGATCATCCGCAGTTGGAATTGGGTGATTCAGCACTTCGCTCTGTATTTGTTGATTCACCACATCGCGCAAATAGCGGTAGCCATCGGCGTAATGACTGCTATCAATAAACCCCTGTAGTGCGTTTTTTTGATTTAAATTGAGATTGACAGCCATGATTGTTCTCCCTGAAATTGATTATTTGGATTGAAAGGATTGCACCAGCTTGAGCACTACGCTATCTACGGCGGTTACGTCTTCTATAAAATGTATGGAATCTCGAACCAGATTTTTAGGTGGCATGGAATACAGCGCGACATTCGGACTTAGTTTTCTGTTTATTTCGTAATCTCTCGACCAGTCTCCCGCATCACCAATCACAAGATTGCTGCCATCTGTTGCGGCTAACTTGAAGTACGTACCTATCGCAGTTTTGTTAATTTTGTATTGATATATTTCTAATCCATCTTTACTTTCCACAAACCAAGGCCTGGCAAATAGCAGCCCATTTTTTGGTTGTGTTTCTCGCAAAATATATTCCGCAGGCAAAGCACTTGTTTTTTTATGATGTGTTATAACAACTCTGATCTGATCTCGCGGCAGAGGGAAATCGTTGCCTGTGTAAGGTGTCCCATTTGGATATTTGAAAAAAAAAGCAAACCCACTCTCGAATACTCTTGGTTTAAATTTCTCCGGCACAACGAACAACGCTTCTTTCTTTTCAGCTTCGTTTATCGCCCCTTCACTGATGTCGATGTGAATCATGTCGCCTATTTTCTTTGCGTTCTTGGGTAACGGAATATCGCTCGTCGCCCAATACATAAACAGGCCAAACAAAATAGCCAGACTGCCGAGCACGTAATAAACAGTGTTGCTGCGCTTAGTTGGCATAACCCATCCTCCTCTCAAACACCGCATCATTCGTCGCCCCAAAACTCGCCCCTTCCCACGGCATCTTGAAGTAGCCGCGCCCGTTGAACGCTTCCAGCGCGGCGAGGTGGCTCTGGCGGACGGCATCGAGGCCTACGGTGAAGGTGTAGCCGTTGGCGGCGGCGCGGCTTTGCAGGGTGCCGAATCCGGCGGTGCCCGCCCATGCGCCGATGAGCGCGTCGATCTGCGCGAGCTGGCCTTCGCGCGTGGCGGCGCTGTCGTAGTTGCCGAGCGCGGCGGACAAGGTGGCGCCTGCGGCGGTTTGCAGGCTGGCGGCTTCGCGCAAATCCCTGACCTTGCCGCTGCCTTGCATGTCGGGCAGGGCTTGCGCTGCGGAGGTCAGCGGGATGCTGTCGGCGAAGGTGCGGTGAAAAGTGTCCAGCGCCAGGTTGATGTCCGCCATGCCTTGCGGGCTGGCAGAGGTTCCGGTGCTGCCGTCCACGCGGGTGTAGGTGCCCATGTCGGACATCTGGTTGCCGCTGGGCAGCAGTTGGTTGTGCAGGGTGCGGGCGGTGTTGAAGCTGGCGATGCCCGCATCGGCGAGGCTCTTGAGTTCGTCAGGCTGGCTGATGCCGTCCTGGTTGAGGTCTTGCCAGACTTGCAGGGCGGCAAAGTTGGCATCCAGCGCATTGACCGCGCCATCGGCGTTGCTGTCTTCCTGGGCCAGGGCGGCAAAGCCATCTGCGGTGCGCCCTGCGGTGGGGTTGCCTGCGGCATCGTATTTGGGCGTGGCGTCGCCGAACAGTTCGGCCCCGCTATCCACCATGCCGTTGCCGTTTCTATCCAGCACCAGCAGCCCGTCATCCGGCGCGATCCAGCCGGTGCTGATCTTGATGCCGCTGGCGTTGATGTCGAACAGCAAGGGCGGGGTCTTCAGCGGCACGGTGTGGATGCCGTCGCCGTTCAGGTCGAGTGTGAGAGGATCGCCGAAGCGCTGGACGAAGGTTTGGGCGGAATTAAAAAGGGTGGCGATAGTTTGTTCGATGCCGTTGATGGTGTTGCCGAGGCCGAACGCAAAATCGAGGAAGGTTTTGGCGGCGGATTTTTCTGCGGCGGTCATGGCTCCGGCAATTTGTTCCATCGCCGCCGATACGGAATTGACCGTATCCTGATACGTCTGACCTGCCGTTCCTGCCAGTTGCTGGAAGTCATTTTGCAAATTGGCCTGTGCCGTGGCTCCTGCTTGCTCGATGGCATTGATCTGGTCGTTCAGTGTGCGTACAAAATCTGTAAAGTTATGTCCAACTTGCGCAACCAGCGCTTCTTGTGGGAAAACTTCATCAGTAAATCTGTCTATGCTGTGGCTCCAGTAGAATTCCACCGCCAGATAGGTGGCAGGAAAAGCCACGGCCGAAGTAACCCCCATGAGCGCAGAGCCAGCAATCATAGCTGCTGCAGGAAGTTCGCTGAACGCAACATGTGTTTGCATCTGGCCGAGCTGGTCGCTACCAACCGGAGAGCTGCTGCCCAGCAGGGAAACACCGTCCAACGTGGTCTGATGGTTGGTGATGTTGCTGTAACTTGCGTTGGGGTCGAGCGATAACCCGTACTGGGCATTGATGGCGGGAATCAGGTCTTTGGCGCCGTAGGGGTTGAAGGTGGTGGCTGCCAGTCCGGTTTCTGCGGCTAGAAGTTGCGCAAGCGATCCGCCCAATGAATGGCCAGTGATCGTGATGGATGCGCCAGCATTCAAAGGATCATTCAATACCTGATCCAAAAACTGTTTTGCAAATTGATACTGATCGGGAAGTTTGTTTGCCGCCATCTGTAGATTGTTGCTCCAGTCCAAAGACGAGCCGGGCAAATAGGGAGGTTCTGTGCCGCGATTGGCGAGGACGATTTCAATAGGATTGCCAGCAGCGTCGAGTCGTGCAAAAGCGTATCCTTGGTAGCCTGACGGATCTTGTGGGGATTTATCTAAATATGACCACCCTTGCGGCAGTTGCATGTTTGCAGGATTGTCTTGATAAGCGGCGCTTGAGAGTTGTGCGAGTTCGTAATTGGTAGCCATGTCAGTTTCCTTTCAGAGTAAATAGGGGGATTACTTCTACTTCTGGGTAATAGGTTCACAGGTGTTGCCGAAACGTTTGGATTTTGTTGCGCGTAGCGTCAAGGTCCTTCCAATCTGCCCAGACCGGCGCATCAAACACGATGTCCAGTCATCCGCTTCCAAGGTATATGGATAAATGCGCC
>JAULAW010000011.1:0-104825 GCA_032654645.1 Gallionellaceae bacterium
AGTTACACGATCGCGGTAAACGCTATAAAGACGAGGATGTGAAGACTCCGCTGGAATGCTTGGTGCTGTTGAGTGTGAAGGGTTTAGTCACGCTCAAAGAGGGCATCACTCTGGACGCATTGCAGGCGCAGGCGAAGTCCGAAACAGACTTGGCAGCAGCACAGGAAATGCAGCGCGCCAAGAGTGATTTATTTGCAAGTTTTCAAAAACAAAAACGCCGGGCATAACCGATCGGAAAACAACACCGGAAAAGCACCAATTCTTGAGACTAAAATCATTAGAAAATAAACTCAAAACCGACTGGCAAAAATCCATTAAACTTAACTTTTAAACCCGACCAACCCGCACAAACAAATCACCCAGATCGTCGCCGCTTCAGGCTCATACCTGAATTGGAAAATACTGAAACGTTTCGTTATAATAAAGAAACGTTTCTATATTTACCTTGGCCTGATTTAACCGGTTTATTACGTCCCTTACCTTGCGAGTAGCAATGAAAATGAACCGAGCTATGTTAAAAAGGTTTTGATTTGAAGGTTGCTGCTCATCGTCCGCAGCACATTGCGGCTGATCGAGGGAACCCCGCAGGGGCGGCAAACTGAGGGCGCCTTTTAGTTCCGGCATAACATGCTGCGCATGTGAGTCTACACTGCAACTTCGTTGTCTTTGGTTACTTTATTTTGGTGAAGCAAAAGAAAGTAACCGGCTGCCGGGCTGCCCCCGGCGAAGTTGAATTAGATGGGTGCTACCCCCAACAACCTCGACTAACCTGCAACCCTCAACACCAACCCCTTCAAATACGCTCGCGGGATATTTGCTGCATTTCATTTTGGTGCTATAGTGCAATCGTGCGTTATTAAAGAAAAGAGGTTTGTTATGGCAACTATTTCCACGCCAACCAGCGTCAAGGTCGTTGGTGCGAATGGTCAGATTTCGCTTGGCAAGCAGTTTGCTGGTCGTCAGGTGTTGGTTGAAGAACGGGAGCCGGGTGTTTGGCTTGTGCGTTCAGCAACGGTGGTGCCTGACAATGAAAGCTGGCTGCAACAACCCAAGGCGGCTGAAGCTTTGCAGAAAGCTTTGTCATGGGCGCAAAATAATGAACCCAGCGATTCGTCAGTAAATGCTGTGCTTAAAAAGCTGGCGAAAGACTAAAGGGAACCCTAAAGCAGGTGGCAAGGAGCGTTGTATGTCCTAGCGCATGTTAGTGTGTACTTGCTTTTCTACAAATGCTGTAGTATAGTCTGTCTATAAAGCTCTTCAGGTGAAAAGCATGGCGAAAAAGGTTGAAATCGGGGAAGGCAAAACAAATGATGGGTTGGTCAGACTCGACTTAAACAATCCGGTCTTTCAGGATAATTTGTTTGCGCTGGAAAAGCAGGAGCGTAACGCCGTGTTGGATACATTCAGCAAGCTACGCAAGCTGACTTGGAATCAGGTATACCGTGACCAAGGGTTGAAGTGGGAAAAAGTGGTTAGCATTAAGCCGCCGGAAGGAATAGAAGTTATCTACTCCTTGAGAATTACCCGATCAAGGAGGGCAACGGCTTTTCGCCAGCAGGATTTCTTGAGATTCCTAACCATTTCACCTGACCACGACAGCACCTATGGCAAGAAGTAGGTCATTCGCGTAGGTCAATCACAATCCTACACGCAACACCAACCCCTTCAAATAAGCCCCCTCCGGAAAACTGAGCAGCACCGGATGATCCGCCGCTGCGTGCAGCTTATGCACAATCTGCGCATCCACACCGGCATCGAGCGCCGCGCCCGCGATGATTTTCTGGAACAGGTCTTCACTGATGCCGCCAGAGCAGGAGTAGGTGAACAGCAGGCCGCCGGGGCGCAGCAGCTTGAAGCCGAGCAGGTTGATGTCCTTGTAGCCGCGTGCGGCTTTTTCGGCGAAGGCGGCGGTGGGGGCGAACTTGGGTGGGTCGAGGACGATGAGGTCGAATTTGCGGTTCTGGTCGCGCAGTTTGCGCAGCGCGGCGAATACGTCGGCGCATTGCCACTCCATTTGCGCTGCATCCAATCCGTTCAGTTCCACATTGCGCTGCGCGAGTTGCAGCGCTTCTTCCGATGCGTCTATCGAAAGCACGGATTTCGCACCACCACGCAAGGCGTACAGCGAGAAGCCGCCAGTGTAACAAAAACAATTCAGCACATCTTTATCGCGCGCCAGTGTTTCAGTCAACGCGCGGTTGTCGCGCTGGTCGAGATAGAAGCCGGTCTTTTGCCCGTGCGCTACATCTACGGCAAATTTCAGTCCGTGTTCGGTGACGAAGATTTCATTCGGCAATGTTCCGCGCAGCACGCCATTGCGCAGCTCCAGCCCTTCCAGTGCGCGCGAATCGGAATCTGAGCGCTCGTAAATGCATGTGGGATTGCATAGCTGTTGCAGGATGTCGGCGCAGGTATCGCGCCAGCGTTCCGCTCCTGCACTGCCGATCTGCATCACCAGCACGTCGCCGTATCGATCGACGACCAACCCCGGCAGGCCATCCGATTCGGCGTGGATCAAACGCATTCCGCTGCTTTCGTCAGCCAGTTTCAAATCGCGGCGCGCCGCTAATGCACTCGCAATACGGCTGCGGAAAAATTCTGCGTTGATGATTTCCTCTTCGCGCCACGACCAGACACGCGCGGTGATTTGCGAGCCGGGGTTGTACGCTGCCCAGGCGAGGAATTCGCCTTGCACACTGTGCACGGGCAGCGTGTCGCCGCTTACGGGTGCACCGTCCACGCGCTCAACCGCGCCGGAGAAAATCCACGGGTGGCGGCGCAGCAGGGATTTTTCGCGGCCCGCTTTAAGGATGATGGCGGCTAACCCTCTCCCCAGCCCCTCTCCCGCAAGCGGGCGAGGGGACGATGGCCCTCTCCCCATTCGGGGGAGAGTTGAAGTGAGGGAGCGCCCGTGAGAGGACCGCCTGGATTTCGGTTGAGTCATGTTTTTTTCTTGGCGCGCGGATGTGCCGCGTCGTAAATTTTGCTGAGGTACTGGAAATCGAGATGGGTATAAACCTGTGTGGTGGAGATGCTGGCGTGGCCGAGCATTTCCTGCACTGCGCGCAAGTCGCCGCTGGATTGCAGCACGTGGGTGGCGAACGAGTGGCGCAGCAGATGCGGATGCACGTTGCTGGTGATGCCTTGTTTGATGCCCCACTCCTTTATGCGCAACTGCACTGCACGCGGACTGATGCGCGGGCCGCGCTGCCCGACGAACAGTGCAAGCTCATCCGCTTTGGCAAGCTGGCCGCGAACTGCCAGCCAGGCTTGCAGCGCGGCGATGGCGTGGCTGCCCATCGGCACGATGCGTGTCTTGCTGCCCTTGCCGGTGACGCGCACGGCGGCATCGTTAAAGTCCAGTGCAGCCGCATCGAGGTTTACCAGTTCCGCCAGCCGCAAGCCGGAGGAATAAAACAGTTCGAACATCGCCTTGTCGCGCACTGCCAGCAAGCCATCAGCGGTGGGCAGTTCCACCATGCGCACCGCTTCGTCTGGCGACAGCGCGTGCGGCAGGTTGCGCGCCGATTTGGGCGCGCGCAGCCCGGCGCAGGGATTGCCCTTGCATTGGTGGTCGCGCATCAGGTAGGTATAAAAACTGCGCCATGCCGACAACATGCGCGCCAGGCTCTTGCCGCCCAGTCCTTGCCCATGCAGTTGCGCGACGAAACGGCGGATGTGGTGGCTTTTCAGTTCGCCCAGCGGGGCTGACGCGGCGAGATCAAATAGGCGGCGGATATCGCGCGCATAATTCTCGGCAGTGAGCGGTGAGTATCGCCGCTCGTTGCGCAGGTGCGCAAGGAAACCGTGCAGGGTGTCTTGATTGGGCTGCGCGGTGCCTGTCATATTTAAAGCAAGGGCTGTAACGCGCTGCTTACGGTTTCCGCGAGGCGTTGCAGGAACAGCGTGCCCATCTCGGGATAAAAGCGCTGTGCTTCTTCGCTGGCGAGCACTAACAAACCAGCAGATTGCTCGCCATTGCGCAGCCCCCGCAAGGGGGACGCCGCAGGGTGCCCAACGGCTTCGCTGTTACCCCCGCGCAGTGGCAGGTAGGCGAATGAGCGCAGGTGCGGAGCCGCTTCGCCGAACCAGTGCAGAGTATCGTGAACCGCGTGGTGGGTGCACACCGGTTGTATTTGCTGGTCGGCAAATGCCAGCACTTCGGCGCTGGGCGGCAATCCTTTCCAGACATGCAGCGCCACATGCGGCACAGCAAAAATTTCGCGCAAATTTCGCGTGACGGCATCCTGTAAGCTCATCAGGTCACGCGCGCCGAACAGCGCAAGGGTGAACTGGTGCACCTTGCGCTGCAACGCCGCGTTCTCCTTGGCGAATTCCAGCAGTTCGTGCAATTTTTTCTCCAGCTCCTTGTTCTTCTCGCGCATGGATAGCATTTGCCGCTCCGAAAGCGAAATGGTGCGCCCGCCATAGGGGTGCGGCATGGTGATACTCAATAGCATATCGGCGTGCGCTTCGAAGAACTGCGGGTTGTTCTGCAAATACTGTGCAACGTCCTCATCTCTCATTTCGGGGTTCTCATGTTGTCGGTTTATAAGATTACTTCGCCTTCGAATACGGTAACAGCCGGCCCCGTCATCAATACCGGCGCACCCTCTCCGCCCCATGAAATGTCGAGTACCCCGCCTTTGGTTACGACACGCACCTGTTCGTCCAGCAGGCCGCACAGAATGCCTGCAACTACTGCGGCGCATGCGCCGGTGCCGCAGGACAGGGTTTCTCCGGCGCCACGTTCGTACACGCGCAATTTGATGTGGCCGCGATCCACAATCTGCATGAAGCCCGCATTCGCGCGTTGCGGGAAGCGCGGGTGATGTTCGATCAGCGCGCCCTGTGTGGTGACTGGCGCATGTTCCACATCAGCCACCACTTGCACCGCATGCGGGTTGCCCATGGACAGCGCGGTGATCTGCACAATTTCGCCAGCCACTTCCAACGGCTGGATGACGGCATCACTGTCAGTGTTGAACGGAATGCGTGTGGCCTCGAAAATCGGCGCGCCCATGTTTACCTTGACACGGCCATCTTCCTCCAGATGCAAGGTGATCAGCCCGGACTGGGTTTCCACCACTATCTTGCGCTTTTGCGTCAGCCCCTGGTCATGCACAAAGCGCACAAAGCAGCGTGCGCCATTGCCGCATTGCCCCACCTCGCCGCCATCGGCGTTGAATATGCGGTAACGGAAATCCGCGTCGGGATGTTGTGTGTTTTCCACCAGCAGAACCTGGTCGCAGCCGACGCCGAAATGCCGGTCGGCCAGCAGGCGCAGTTGTTCCGGCGTGAGCTGGATGCGTTGGCGCACACCATCGAGCATTACAAAGTCGTTGCCTGCACCGTGCATCTTGGTAAATTTCAAGAGCATTGCAATTCCTTGTGTCTGAAGCAATCTACGGTGTGGTCATTCACCATCCCGGTCGCCTGCATATGTGCGTAGCAAATGGTCGAGCCGACAAACTTGAAACCACGCAGCTTCAGTTCCTTGCTCATCGCATCCGACTCGGGCGTGCTCGCAGGTATTTCGGCGAGGCTGCGCCAGTGGTTCTGCCTGGGTATGCCTTCCACGAAGCGCCAGATAAATGCATTGAAGCTGCCAAATTCATCCTGCACGTCCAGAAATTTTTGCGCATTGGTCACGGCAGCCTGCACCTTTAAACGGTTGCGCACGATGCCGGGATTTTGCAGCAGCGATTCTATTTTACTCGTGTCATAACGGGCAATGCGTTCGGGATTAAAATTATCGAAGGCGGCGCGATAGTTTTCCCGTTTGCGCAGGATGGTGATCCAGCTTAAGCCTGCCTGCGCGCCTTCAAGGATCAGAAACTCGAACAGCGCGCGATCATTGTGCAGCGGCACCCCCCATTCCTCGTCGTGGTAGGCACAGTACAAGGGGTCATCGCCCGGCCAGGCACAGCGCTGCTTGCTCATTTCGCCTCCCCGCATAATTGCGAGTAGTCGCGCCACATGCAGCGGTTCATCACCACCGAAATACCTGCCACCTGCGCACGTTGCGCCGCCTCTTCATGAATCACGCCCTCCTGTAGCCACAGGCGCGGAACGCCAAGCGTAATGCAGCTTTCCACGATGGCGGGCACATACTCAGAGGCGCGGAACACATCCACCATGTCCACCTTGAACGGCAGGCTTTCCAAATCCGGATATGACTGCTCTCCCAGTACTTCCCGCACCAACGGGTGCACCGGCACGATGCGGAAGCCGTAGCCTTGCATGGCGCGCGCTACGTGGAAGCTGGGGCGTGCCGGATTGGGCGACAGTCCCACCACCGCGATGGTGCGGATGCTGCGTAACATTTGGCAAATCTGATCCGGGCCGGGATTAACAAAAACCATGGCGCACACGATAGCACTTTTGCGAGGTGTGCGACGTACACCGCTATCAGAGCGCCTGCGTATCCGCTTCCGGGTAAAGTTCGGGCAGTAGGAAATTAAGGGCATCTAGCGGAAACGCGAGCCGCACCGGTGCAGTATGCCCATCACTTGCGACCAGACCCGTTTCGACAAGCCTGGACAATAGTGAACGCGCGGTGCGTTCTCCCAGACCAGTCATTTGCTGGAATTCACCGCGCGGCGTTGGCCCTGCCAGGAACATATGGTACAGGGGTACGATGGCTTCTTCGCGGATGCCCTTGTCAAATTTCGAGCGAAATGAGATCAAGGCAGAAATGCGCACCTTCATCTCGTCCAGGTTCAGCATTTTGGACATGAAGCTCACCTGATCCTCGGCGATGGAAATGAACCATTCGCACCAGTCCCACAGCAGCTTTTCACTTAGGTTGCCGCGCCCATCCAGATCGCCCTGACGGTGGCTATCTGCGGCATCGAGCTTGGCGTAATACATGTCGCGGTTGCGTGCAAGTCCACGGTTCATCGACCACAGGCCGGCACTGAGGGGCCAAAGGGCGCAGTGTGTCTGCAGCCGCACGGCGCGACCGTTGCCGTCGAGGAACGGATGTACCCATGCCGCTCGGTGATGTGCGGCAGCAATTCTTGGAAGAATGTCGTCCAGGGTTGCGTCTTGTGAATACACCTCATCCATCCGGGCAAGGAACGCTGGCAGGGAAGACCACAGAGGCGGTTCATGGCGACCGATGGCCACCTGCTCTATTCGCAGCACTCCCGGCTCGACGATACGGCCATCGGGCGTGGTTCGGTCTTCAATGGAAAGGCGGCCATAGAGCGCGGCATGCGCCTGCTGAAGAAAAGCAGCAGTCAAAGCTGAGCCGCCTTCAGCCATTCTTTGTTCGAGTTCCCGCTCGGCTTCGATGTGTGCCACCGCCAAGCGCTGCAGCTTAGCCACGTCGGGTTTCTCGGAAAAGTCCCGGCGCAATGCCCTTTCGATATTCATCGGATGCGTGCTTTGGCCCTCTATCCGATTTGAGTAATAGGAATTCATTGCCCGTACCAACTCGCGCAGATTTGCAATAGTTGCTGAGTGTGCGCTGCCAGTCAGGTGGAGGGATTTCACCACGATCGCGCGCGTGCGCTGGCGCAACTCATCCAGCCGATTCTGCGGCAAGAGAGGCTCGAACTGGCGCGGTTGCGTGTAGTGAGTGATTTTTTCAGTGGGCATAGTTGCCGGTATAGTTGCCAGATGTATATTGTAAATAACGCATAATAAACAATATATAATATAGCGAGTAGTTAGTATATATGCAAACCTTGTTGCCGGTTATGATGCCGGAGTTGTGGATCGCGGTTGGATACATTCGAAAAACTCTATAACCCACGGCGTGGGGTGTTCAGCCTCATGCAAGGTTGGTCGGCAAGGGGCAAGAACATCAACGTGCAATTGAGCCTTACCCAAAACCACGGGTATTACAGTAAAGTAGCGGGGCCAAACTTGGCCTTGCTAATCCGCAAATTATCATTTATCGCGAAGGCGACCAAAGGTCATTTTTCACATAACATGACCGAGGGTCATAAATTGGTCGCGTTTACACAAAAACGTCAAGATTTTTTGTGCGGTTTCTGTCGGCTGAAAATGTCGTTTTGCGGTAGACGGAAATTTCGTAGTAAATCAGCGTGTTAATTTACGCGTGCCAAATAATCCCAAGTGGGCTCAACAGGGGCACCAACAAAACCTACGCTGTTGAAAGTATTTTCCAATCCAGAAATGAGTCTGAACGAAGGGTTTTAAATCTGAGTAAATCAACTTTGTTCGGGTCGGCCTAACTCATAGGTGCTTCTTCGCTTTGCCTTGCTGACTTCATTCTCAAGCCCGTTTTTTCATCGCGGCAGCGATGTCTCTAAACAGTTTCTTTTTTGCGTTGTTCAGTGCCAAGGCGGCGTCATTGTCGCTCATTTCTGCTGCCTGTGCATCCAGTTGTTCGAGTGTGACGCCGTCCTTGAGATACCGGTCGGCTTCAGGTATTGATTTGAATTTCTCATAAGGCGTCATCATGTTCTCGTAGCGGTATTTCTTGCGCTCTTTTCCCTTGGCGTCCGTGATCGTTTCAGGGAAGAAACACGGGCGGTGGAAATTGGCGTAAGGGTTGAGGTGGCCCGCACAGAACTCATTGACCAGGCTGGCGCAGTACTGCGGGATATGCGCGTAGCCAAGATGCTTGCGTACCACTGCGCCGTTCTTGGATTCCGCCAAGGCGTTGTCGTTGGAGTGGCGCGGCCGCGATTTGGTGAACTCGACAAGAAGCTTATCCAGCAACTTTGCCACCTGGTAGTTGATGTACTCCGAGCCGTTATCCGAATGGAACCCCAGGATGACAAACGGAAACCCATCCAGCAACTGCCGGATGACCGGGAGCATGTACGCCTCGCTGATCTTTTCGCAGGTGGCGACGAACTGCATCTGCGTCACGCAGTCCACCGCGTTGATGTGATACACGCCTTTGACGCCGTCCAGATCGCCTTGGTGGACGCTGTCTATGCGGATATAGCCCGCCCCCGGCGTCAGACTAGTTGCCGCCTCAAAAATTTAACTTTGAGGTGTGGAGGCGACAATGGGAATGCGCCAGAGATACCGAGGCGGTCGGCGAGTTGTTTGAGGGCGAATAGAACGCCGAATATTTCGCCCGATACCGGGTCGCCACCAGATGCGAACTCGCCCTTCAATGCCGAGCGCATGGCTTCGACAACGGCGGGGTTCCAGTTCGTCACGTTGGCGAGCGTATGCGTCTTGACCTTCCCGTCTTCGCGATAGCTTTCGCGCAAAAGGATTGCGGGCGGGGAGTTCCGGTTGGGGATTGAGGTCAGATACATGACTATGTATTTTACATACAAAGCAGGTTATTGCAAGCAACTTTAGCTTTAGTTTGCTAATTACATGCCTACAATAAAATTAAAAAACCTCAAGAAACAGGGTCAAGCTCAATTGAATCAATGCATTGATGAAAATTGACTGGTGGAAGATCCGTCTGAATGTGCCGCCCGCATAGCAAGAAGATAGCCTCAAGGTGAAGCGAGGCTTTCCCTTGAACAATATTCGTGGGCTGGCACCGGTTACGGTGGCGGAGCGAATTCCCCCAAAGGCCGAAAACAAAACACAAAGCGGCCCTCGTCGAAATCCACCGCCAGCGCTCCTCCCCGATTCAGGGCGTAATCCCAAAACCCCTTGATGGGGCAGCCTTCGTGGCACTCGCTGACATGCGCAGGCGATTCCAGATCGCGCTCGCGGTCGTACCAGGACAGCAGCAAGTTTTCGCCGATCAGCTCGTCAGCGACCGCTGAAGCGCGCTTGATGGCAGCGTCAAAATCGAGTGCTGTTCCGGTTGAAGCGATGCGGTGTATCTTCATGACTGCACCTTAGGAGCTGTTAATAAATAACTGTAACAAATAAATCGAAGGTGCTATGATTGTCGTCATGGCGAATGCAGACGACCTCAAACAAATACGCACCCGGTTCGAGAAGCTTGCATGGACGTTGGACGAGCGGATGAGGCGTCTGTTTGCTGCTGCGGAAGCTGCGGTGTTAGGCCATGGCGGCGTTACAAGGGTTGCACAGGCTACCGGTGTGTCCCGGCGCGCAATTCATGCCGGATTGGAAGAGCTGGCAACCGAAAAGATGGCGGTTGAAAGTCAGGGCAAGCGAATTCGCAAAGCGGGAGCTGGCAGAAAATCTGTCACCGAAACCGATTCTGGCGTGATGGCGGCGCTGGAGAAATTGGTCGAAGCGACGACACGGGGTGATCCCGAATCACCCCTGCGCTGGACTTGCAAAAGCCTGCGTACGCTGGCTGGTGAGCTGGCTGTGAACGGCCATTCGGTGAGCTATCCGAAAGTGGGCGACTTGCTGCGGGAGTTGGGTTATAGCTTGCAGGCAAACCGAAAGATGCTGGAAGGGACGGATCATCCGGACCGCAATGCCCAATTCGAGTTCATCAACGACCAGACCGGACAACGTCTAGCGGCAGGCAATCCGGTTATTTCGGTTGACACAAAGAAGAAAGAGCTTGTTGGTGCGTACAAGAACAACGGCACAACTTGGCGCCCCCGAGGGGAAGCCAGAATTAGTCAAGGTGCACGACTTCATCGATAAGGAGCTTGGGCGCGCGAACCCCTATGGCGTCTACGATGTTGCCAGCAACACGGGTTGGGTCAGTGTGGGGACGGATCACGACACGGCAAGTTTCGCGGTCGAAACAATTCGCCGCTGGTGGAATACGATGGGCAGGCAGCGTTATCCTGCGGCAACGGAACTGATGATCACGGCAGATGGTGGCGGTAGCAACGGTAGCCGGGTACGGCTTTGGAAATTGGAATTGCAGCGGTTGGCTGACGAGATCAATATCCCGATCAGCATCTCTCATCTGCCTCCGGGCACTAGCAAATGGAACAAGATCGAGCATCGTCTGTTCTCGTACATCAGCATGAATTGGCGCGGCCAGCCCTTGATTAGCCACGAGGTGATCGTCAATCTCATTGCCGGAACGACCACTCGGAAGGGACTGAAAGTCCATGCCGAACTGGATGAATCTTCGTATCCGTCAGGCATTAAGGTAAGTGACGCAGAATTTGAAAAAATACGCATCACCCGGAATTCGTTTCATGGCGAATGGAACTACAGGATTGATCCGAGTGCGAGCTAAAATTGATACACTAATTGTTTAACGACTCCTTAGGAAAGATTCAGTTGTTGCCGATGCAGGCAAAACGACGGAGGATTTTCCTTGAGCATTTTTCGTGGTCCCTGATTATTGCAGCCAGCGGCCTTGAGCGCGGGGTCGATGTGTTCGGCGCAAGTTTCGGCTTCGTTCATTACGGAAATATGTGTCAAGTAAGAGTCAAGTTATTCGTCAAGCGAAACCCAAGAAATCCGCCAGCACCCGATTCACCGCCAACATCGTCTCATCGTCTAAGTGTCCGATCACCGCGCCAATCTTTTCGCGCGGGATAGATTGCGGCTTATCCACCATCACCTGCAAAGGTTTGGGCAGGCCGTTCAGTTCACCCGGATTCACGGCAATGCGAAACAACGGCGCGACGCGCAACTCACCGGTTACGGGCAAGATCGTTACGGAAGGATGCGTATCGAATAAATCGGACTGGATGACTAACGCCGGGCACGGTTTGCCGAGATCGCCTTGCAAGGCTACCGTCACCAGATCGCCACGCCTCATTGCCTGCCTTCGCGGTCGGCTGCCGCCTCAAGCCAATCGGCGGTTTCGCGCTCATGCGCATCGCCTTGCAATAACTGCGACTGGCGACGACACTCCTCGGCAAAGCCCGCGCGCCGCGTATCCGGTACCCAAATCTGCAACGGACGCAGCCCGGATTCGCGCAATGCCGCGCGATGCTTTTGCACTCGCGCTGATGTATTTGCTCTCATGGTTAGCTCCAATATGTTGCGTTACATGAAACGCACGGTATCCGGCTTTTTTGTTACATGCAACATTTTTGGCGCGCGTCACCCATTGCCTTCCTGTGAACTTTCAAGGAATCCTTGAAGGTTGTCTTACGCGCCAATTCCCGACCAACAAGAAGCTACAGCAAGGTGGGCACGCATTTGTGCCCACGCGGTTAGCGAAGGGTATTTCAGCGTGGGCACAAAAACGCGACAACCCTATAACTCCCCCGCGAAAGCCTGATGCAGCAGCGACTTCTTCATCTCGCCCAAGGCGGCGAGCTTGCGCTGGTAGAGGGATTCGAGGCGTTGGGTTCCGGTGCAACATGCCAGCCGCCAGAGTGGCGCGAGCAAAAATTACAGGTGTCCGATGCTGGCCCACAATTCACAACATGTGCGGTGTAACATTGAACCATGAACGCCATGCCCCGATTTCTGTGCGACGAGATGCTTGGCCGGTTGTGCCGCTACCTGCGCGCAGCCGGTTACGATGCGCTGCTCGCGCGCAACGGTGCAAGCGATGCCGAGTTGCTGCGGCAATGCCACGCCGAAGGACGCCACTTTTTGACGCAGGATATGCTGGTGCGGGAGCACAAGGCGGCGCGCGGCATTGCGCTGATCCTGCCGCATGTGCCGCTCGACCAGCTTGCGGCGCTGCTCGATGCCCACTTCCATCTGGATTGGTTAAGCCATGCTTTCACCCGCTGCCTGGTGGACAACACGCCTCTGGTTGCGGCAGACGATGCGGCACTGGCGCGCGCACCGCTGGATGCGCGCCAGCATGATGAGCCGCTGTGCCACTGCCCCGCTTGCGGGCGCGTGTACTGGCGCGGCTCACACTACAAGCGCATGCACGCGAAGCTCAGTGCATGGCAGGCGGCCAAAACAGTTTCATCTGGTCATTCTGCACCGGCGGTTTGAAGCGCGTGGCGAACCCATGCTTGAACAATTCCTTGCGATGATGAATAGCGGGTAGCTGCACACCAGCAGCACTTCAAGATTCTGCCGCGTGATGCGCCACTCGCGCTCGATGGGCTGGCGCCTTTACAAACAAGCTTCATCTCGTCATGATTTTTTCCCATCCAGCTTATCCAAAAACCCCTGCAACTCTTTCGGCAACGGTGCGGTCAGGCACAGCGGTTCATTCGTCAGCGGATGGGCGAAGGCGATGCTGTGCGCGTGCAGAAACATGCGCTTCAGCCCCCGTTTCATCAATTCCTTGTTGCGTGGGAAGTCGCCGTATTTGTCGTCGCCCGCGATGGGGAAGCCGAGGTGGGCGAGATGCACGCGAATCTGGTGGGTGCGTCCGGTCTTGAGTTGCGCTTCGAGCAAGCTGAAATCCGCCCAGGCCTTGTGCAAGGCAAATACGGTATGTGACTCCTGCCCGTCTTCGCGCACCATCACGCGCCTCTCGCCATCCGGGCGGGTGAATTTGTGCAACGGCAGTTTGACGTGCTGTTTGGCATTTTTCCACCGCCCTAATACCAGAGTCAGGTAGCGCTTGTCGCTGTTGCGCTCGCGCATGATCTCGTGCAGCGCGGTCAGCGCGGAGCGCTTTTTTGCCAGCAGCAGCACGCCGGAAGTTTCGCGGTCGAGGCGGTGCACCAGTTCGAGGAATTTGGCCTGCGGGCGCGCCTGGCGCAATTGTTCGATGACGCCGAAGCTCACCCCGCTGCCGCCATGCACCGCCACGCCTGCCGGTTTGTCCACCGCCAGCAGCGCGTCGTCCTCGTACAATATTGGAAATTCCGCCGCCGGGATGTAATCACGCTCCGGTTGTTCGGCCACTCGCACCGGCGGGATGCGCACTTGGTCGCCCAGTTGCAGGCGGCAGGTTTGATCCACGCGCTTTTTGTTGACGCGCACTTCGCCGCTGCGCAGGATGCGGTAGATATGGCTCTTGGGCACGCCCTTGAGGTGCTTGCACAGGAAGTTATCAATGCGCTGGCCGGCGCTTCCTTCGTCAATCTCAGCCCAAGTTACAGATTCTTTGCGTAAATCATTCATTTTGCTTATACTTCGCGGCGCGCGTGTTGGTTAATACGGGAAACGGGATGCGAATTCCCCGTCAAGCATAGAGCAGGCAATTGTGCCGCCCCGTCCCAACCGCCATCCGGTTAAAGTCACTCACCGGGAGAAGCAGTGATGGTAATTGAATTGCGCGCTCTAGGCACCCGGGATTTTGGGCACCTGTGGAATTTTATCGTGTCGCCCCTACAACAAAATCGGCGGCACCTGTTACACATGACAAGCTGGAAACGAGAACATAATACCTTGGATAACCGTCTGCATCCCAATTTCAACACTGTTTGCACGGCCCGTATTCTCGCGCGCGGTTAGCCGCGCGTAGCTTTGTCCTGCCCGTGTCAGAGCGCGGGAGAAAATATTATGAAACGCATGTTATTCAATGCGACACAGCCGGAAGAACTCCGTGTCGCCATTGTTGACGGTCAGAAACTCATCGACCTCGACATTGAATCCGCCGGCAAGGAACAACGCAAGAGCAACATCTACAAGGCCTCAATCACCCGCATCGAACCCAGCCTGGAAGCCTGTTTTATCGAGTACGGCGGCAGCCGCCACGGTTTCCTCCCGTTCAAGGAAGTAGCCCCGCAGTTTTACCAACCCGGCAGCGGCAACCGCCCCTCGATCAAGGAAGCACTGCGCGAAGGCCAGGAGCTGCTGGTGCAAGTGGAAAAGGACGAGCGCGGCACCAAAGGCGCTGCGCTCACCACTTACATCAGCTTGGCCGGACGCTACATCGTGCTGATGCCGAACAACCCCAGCGGCGGTGGCGTATCGCGCCGCATCGAGGGAGAAGACCGCAACGAGTTGCGCGATGTCCTGGCGCAACTGGAAGTGCCGCAGGGCATGAGCATCATCGCGCGCACAGCCGGTATCGGACGCAATCTGGAAGAGCTGCAATGGGATCTCAACTACCTCAAGCAGTTGTGGGATGCCATCGAAGGCGCGGCGAAAACCGAAAAAGCGCCGTCGCTGATCTATCTGGAAAGCAGCCTGGTGGTGCGCGCCATACGCGACTATTTCCACCCGGAGATCGGCGAAATCCTGATTGATACCGACGACATCTTCCAGCAGGCGCAGGCCTTCATGGGCACGGTGATGCCGAACAACGTCAATCGCATCAAGCGCTATCACGATGACGTGCCGCTGTTCTCGCGCTTTCAGATCGAGCACCAGATCGAGTCGGCGCACGCGCGGCAGGTTAACCTGCCTTCGGGCGGCGCGATCGTGATCGACCACACCGAGGCGCTCACCGCCATAGACATCAACTCGGCGCGCGCCACGCGCGGCTCGGACATCGAAACCACCGCGCTCAATACCAACCTGGAAGCCGCCGACGAAATTGCACGCCAGATGCGCCTGCGCGATCTGGGCGGGCTGATCGTAATCGACTTCATTGACATGGAAAGCAGCCGCAACCAGCGCGATGTGGAAAACCGCCTGCGCGATGCGTTGCACTATGACCGTGCGCGCGTGCAAACCGGCAAAATTTCGCGCTTCGGTTTGCTGGAGCTGTCACGCCAGCGCCTGCAACCCAGCCTGGAGGAAACCAGCTACAGCCCTTGCCCGCGCTGCAACGGCATCGGCCATATCCGCGGCATCGAATCCTCCGCATTGCACATCCTGCGCATCATCCAGGAAGAGGCGATGAAGGAACACAGCGCCGCCATCCATGTGCAAGTGCCGATAGATGTCGCCACTTTTTTGCTCAACGAAAAACGCACAGATATCCACCAGATCGAATCGCGCCTGAAGGTAAGCGTCACGCTGATTCCCAATATGCATCTGGAAACCCCGCACTACAATGTAGCCCGGCTGCGCCAGGATGACATGACCGGCGAAAACCTGCAGGCCAGCTACAAGCTGGTGGAAAAACCTGAAGAGGGCAAGGACGCTACGGCTGCCGCACAAGAGTCCAAGGCACAACGCCCGCAGGCTGTGGTGCAGGGCATCACGCCGGCGCAACCTGCCCCCATGCGGGCAGTTGAAACCGTCGCAAAGCCCTCCTTCTTCAGCCGGCTGTTTGGCTGGTTCAATAAACCGGATGCGGAACAAACCACCGCAAAGCCAGCCGTCGCGAAGCCGCACCACTCAAACCAGCCGCGCCGTGACCGCGATAGCAACCGACCCACTGGAAACAGGGACGGCAGCCGCCGCGAGCGTCCGGAGGGAGGCAACAAACCACGCCGCGATGAAGCTGCCCCACGCACGGAAAAACCGGCGCAAGCCGCTCCCAAAGCGCAGGAGCCGCGCACCGAGCGCCCGCCGCGACCCCCACGCCCGCCACGCGTAGAGAATGAAAAAATTCCCGCTCTGGAAAGTGCACCGCAAATTGCTGCATCCCTACCGGAACCGGCGGAAGGCAACGGCAACCGCGAGGCGGGGCGCAAGCGTGGCCGGCGCGGTGGACGCCGCGAACGTGAGAACCGTGAGCAACAAGCCGGACAAGCGACGGGCGAGCAACCAGCTATTGAAACGGCGGCTGATACACAAACTGCGCTTCACAGCAAAGCGTCCGAGCAACCTGTATTGCAGGCTTTGGAGCAGCGCCAAACTGTACAGCAGCAACCCGCTGTTGCCGAACGGCAAGCAGAACCGGTTGCCCGGTTTGCGCAAGCCGCGCCACAGGCTGAGGTACAGCAGCAACCCGCTGTTACCGAACGGCAGGCTGAACCGATTGCCCAGCTTGTGCAAGCCGCTCCTGCTCCCGCACCGGCCCAAATCAGCGCGCCGCTAACCAGCAGTGGTTTGGTGCAAATCGAAACCGATCCGGTCAAACGCGCTACTGTTGCCGTGAACACTCAACCGGACGAAGCTCCGCCGTCGGCATCACGCCGCCGCCCGCGTCCGCGTGAGGTTTACAACATGGAAAGCGGCGAACCGCTGGTGCAGATCGAAACACAGCACACGCCGAACTGATTAAACCTATTTTCCTCTGTTGAAATTAGCCGACTTGCTTCAAACTGAGTGCTGACGTGGTGTTCAATCAAATTGGGAGGGTCACCCGATGGGTGAGGTGCGATTTGAGCAAAAACCGCTGGCAAAAGCTGTCGGCAACGCGCTGTCTGAACAAGCGCGCGAGGTTCATCGAGTAACGACGCCGGGAGGCCAATTTCAGGTTCGCTGGGACGAAGGGGGCAGCGCCACGGCGCTGGGACAGCTGGCATTTTTTGCCGAGTTTTTGGAAGTGTCCGGATTGTTCGAGCACTGGGTCGACGGTTGCCCGATGAATTACAGCAGCCCCAACGCACCGGAAGTGCGAGATGTTCTGGGCACGTGGCTGCTCTCGATCCTGGATGGGCAAAAGCGCTATGCGCATGTGGCATGCCTGCGCGGCGACGCGGTGGCTGTGGAAATACTGGGCATGAGCAAGATCATCAGCGACGAGAGCTTGCGCCGGGCATTGGCGCATCTGGCGCCGAGTTCGGGCAAGCGCTGCGCCGAAGAAGAACGGGCAAAGCGTGAAGCCCAGCTGGCAAGGAGTTCGGCGTGGATGGATGCCGCGCTTGAGGAGAGCACGAGCGAGGCGCTAAATACGCCGTGGATACTCGACACCGACACGACGATCAAGCCGCTCTACGGGCATCAGGACGGAGCCGAAATCAGTTACAACCCGAGAAAGCCGGGGCGACCGAGCCACGCCATCCACACCTACTGGATAGGCAACGTGCGCATGGTGCTCGATGCCGAAGTGCAAAGCGGCAAGGCACATGCGGCGAAACACAGCCTGCCCCGTTTGCGCACATTGCTGGAGGGGTTGCCACCCGAGAAGCGCCCACGGCTGGTGCGGGGAGACTGCGCGTTCGGCAACGAGACGGTGATGGGGGAAATGGAAAACCTGGACCAAGCCTACCTGTTCAAGCTGCGCCAAAGCGCGGGCGTCAAACGCCTGATCGAGCGCCAATGGTCGCGCGACGACTGGAGCGATGCGGGGCAAGGTTTCTACGCCGTCGAAGCGGAACTGAAGCTGGCGGGCTGGAGCCGCGCCCGTCGCGTGATCGTGATGCGGCGGGCGGTCAAAGGCAGTCTCGTGGCGGATGAAAAAACCTCGGGCAAGAGCAAGAAGCAACAGAGCCTGCAATTTGCCGATGTCAGCCAACCCGCCAACATCTGGGAGTACGCCGTTCTGATCACCAACACGGGTTACGCTCTGGAGGCCATCGGCCAGCTGTATCGTGACCGTGCCGACTGCGAAAACGGGTTTGATGAAATGAAAAACCAGTGGGGCTGGGGCGGCTACACCACGCAGGACATGGAACGATGCAATCTCTCGGCCAGAGCGGTCGCGCTGATCTACAACTGGTGGAGCTGGTACGTCCGCCTCGCGCACCCGAAGGCTCGCCTGGAAGCCATCACCAGCCGACCGTTGCTGCTTGGCGGGATCGCGCGCTTGACCCGCCACGCCGGACAGTCGCGTCTTCTGGTCACGATCACCCACGTCGCGGGCGAACAGGTCAAAAGCATGATCGCCAATATCCGCAAGGGGCTCGACCATATTCTTCATGCTGCGCCACAGTTGACAAAACTGGAGCGCTGGAAGGCGCTGGTTCGCTATATCGTCGCAAAAATCATCGCGGCCAAGTCGAAAGATCAGCCGCCGCGACACCCGTTGCCACCGGATATGGCGCAGTTCGCAACGGGGTAACAGAGGAATTTAGGTTAAATCCGGCAGCAAAAAAACCGCACAATAAATCGTGCGGTTTTTTTGTTTTAATTTTATTGAGTTTTACATAATTATCTTGCTGGATTCTGGCTTGCGCCGGATGACGGCATGTGTGTTGTGAATTATGTAAAGGTCAATAGGAAGTTCTTTAAACCCGAATAATCTATTAGCGCTGTCATTCCCGCGCAGGCGGGAATGACGCTGTTTTCGGTCTAATGGACAATCTGGGTTAAAGGTGAGTCTTTCGAATATGCCCTAACAACCCCTCCGCCGCATCCTCCACCATGTCCAGCACGCGCTCGAAACCAACCGTGCCGCCATAATACGGGTCGGGCACTTCGTGTTGGCTGTGGCGGCTGGCGAACTCCAGAAACAACCCGAGATGGCCTGACGCATCGCTCGGGCGCAGCCGCTGGAGAATAGCAAGATTGGCGCGATCCATCGCCAGCACATAATCAAAGCGCGAAAAATCAGCCGCCTCGACCTGCCGCCCGCGCAACGCGCTCATGTCGTAACCGCGCAGCCCGGCGGCGCGTTGAGTACGCGCATCAGGCGGATCGCCAATGTGGTAATCATGCGTTCCAGCCGAATCAATCAGGATGTGCCGCGCCAACCCCGCCTCCTCGACACGCGCACGGAATACCGCTTCGGCAGTCGGCGAGCGGCAAATGTTGCCCATGCAGACAAAAAGAACTTTAACCATTACATTTGATGACGACCGTATTTTTGTTATTGAATCCACAGCCGCCAGCATCCGCTGCCTTGCCGCAGGATTGGCAGTGTGAGTCGTGATCTCAGGCGGGACAAACCTACGCTGTGCGACTTCCTGCTCTATCCATAGCAGCACTTCGTATCCGGTTCCACGCTGGTCATCACCCAGATCATGATCCAAGGACAGGTGAGTAACTTCACCTTTCTGCAATAGCCCGATTGCCTCGTCTGGCCATCGCACTTGAGCCCATCCATCAGGCGCTGTCCGCTCATCGTCCAGGAATACTTTCATCTTTTTCACGATTCATTCACATAGGCTATGTCGCAACTAGTGTAGTGCGCCATTCTGTTTGGAACTTAAGCGGCTGTTTGCCCGGATGACCTTTTGCAAGATGTCGCGAGCGCTGGCTGTCCAGACAAATGGTTTGGGTTTGCTGTTGTGGTGTGCGACGTATTCATCAATGGCCGCAACCAGTTCGGGCACGCTGCGGAATACTCCGCGACGCAGGCGATTTTCCGAGATGTCGCGGAAGAATCGTTCCACCATATTCAGCCACGACGCCGAAGTGGGCGTGAAGTGCATGTTGAAGCGCGGATGCTTCTCCAGCCACTCTTGGCTGCTGGCACTGGGCGATCACCGTTCCGTCCAATACATTGAGCGCGGCAAATAGTGTGGTGGTGCCGTTGCGCTTGTGGTCGTGTGTCATCGTTGCCGCACGCCCCTTCTTCAAAGGTGGTCCGGGTTGCGTGCGGTCGAGTGCCTGAACCTGGCTTTTCTCGTCGCAGCAGAGCACCAATGCGTGTTCTGGCGGGCTCAAATACAAACCCACCACATCCTCCAGCTTCTCGACGAACTTCGGATCACGCGAAACCTTGAAAGTCTCGACCAAGTGCGGCTTCAACCCGTGCGCCCGCCATATCCTGCGCACGGTCGTGGCGCCGACATCGGCTGTCTTGGCCATCGTGCGCGTGCTCCAGTGGGTGGCGTGGTCGGGCAAGGTTTGCGTGGTCAAGCGCACCAGCTCTTGCGCATCAACCGTGGGCTTGCGCCCACCGCGCGGCAAGTCCTGTTCGATCCCGGCCAAGCCATCGCGGGCGTAGCGTTCGCGCCAGCGCCCCACTTGAACTCGCCCAACACCCAACTCTTCGGCGATCCGCGTGTTGTCGTAACCGGACGGCGCCAACAAAACAATCTTGGCGCGCCGCGCCAATCTCAGGCTCGCCGTGTTCGAGCGCGACAGCTTGGTCAACCCCTTTTTCTGCTCGGCTGTCAGCACGATTGTCGGGGCTACTCGCATCGCGTTTCTCCTGTCTCAATAACTGGAACGTGAGACATGCCCCACGATTATTAGCTCCGCTAATTACGGCGCACTACACTAGTTGCGACATAGCCTTTGAAACCCCTATGTCTTGCGATACAACTGGCTGCCCTGCTTCACAAATTCCACCGCTTTTTGTTCCATGCCTTTGCTGAGCGCGGTCTGCTCATCCACGCCTTGCTGCGCGGCGAAGTCACGCACGTCCTGCGAGATTTTCATCGAGCAGAAACTCGGGCCGCACATCGAGCAGAAGTGCGCGACCTTGGCGGATTCCTTGGGCAGGGTTTCGTCGTGGAATTCGCGCGCCTTGTCCGGGTCGAGACCGAGGTTGAACTGGTCTTCCCAGCGGAATTCGAAACGCGCCTTGGACAACGCGTTGTCGCGTATCTGCGCGCCGGGGTGGCCTTTGGCGAGGTCGGCGGCGTGTGCGGCGATCTTGTAGGTGATGATGCCTTCCTTCACGTCGTCCTTGTTGGGTAGGCCAAGGTGCTCCTTGGGCGTGACATAACACAGCATGGCCGTGCCGAACCAGCCGATCATCGCCGCACCGATCGCGCTGGTGATGTGGTCGTAGCCGGGCGCAATGTCCATGGTGAGCGGGCCGAGTGTGTAGAACGGCGCTTCGTGGCACCACTTCTGCTGCAAGTCCATGTTCTCTTTGATCATGTGCATCGGCACATGGCCGGGACCTTCGATCATTACTTGCACATCGTGTTTCCACGCGATCAGTGTCTGTTCGCCCAACGTCTTGAGTTCGCCCAGTTGCGCCTCGTCATTGGCATCATAAATCGAGCCAGGCCGCAGGCCGTCGCCGAGGCTGAACCCCACGTCATAGGCCTTCATAATTTCGCAGATGTCTTCGAAATGCGTGGCAAGGAAATTTTCCTTGTGGTGTGCCAGGCACCATTTCGCCATGATGGAGCCGCCGCGCGACACGATGCCGGTCATGCGTTTCGCGGTCATCGGCACGTAGCGTAGCAACACGCCGGAATGGATGGTGAAATAGTCCACGCCCTGTTCGGCCTGCTCGATCAGCGTGTCGCGGAAGATTTCCCAAGTCAGGTCTTCGGCCTTGCCGTTCACCTTTTCTAGCGCCTGATAGATCGGCACTGTTCCAATGGGTACCGGCGAGTTGCGGATGATCCATTCGCGCGTTTCGTGGATGTGCTTGCCGGTGGACAGATCCATCACCGTGTCGCCGCCCCAGCGGATCGACCAGGTCATCTTTTCCACTTCTTCCTGTATGCTCGAGCCCAACGCCGAATTGCCGATATTGGCGTTGATCTTCACCAGAAAGTTGCGCCCGATAATCATCGGCTCGGCTTCGGGGTGGTTGATGTTGGCGGGAATGATGGCGCGGCCTGCGGCCACTTCGCTGCGCACAAACTCGGGTGTGATCTGCTTGGGCATTGATGCGCCGAAGTTTTCACCGGGATGCTGTTGCAGCAGCATCTCCGAAAGACCCTCGTGGCGCTGGTTCTCGCGTATCGCGATGTATTCCATTTCCGGCGTGATGATGCCCTGACGGGCATAATGCATCTGCGTAACATTCTTGCCCGGCTTGGCGCGGCGCGGCGCGCGCTTGAGGTTGAAGCGCATTTCTGCCAGTTCGGGATCGTTCAGGCGTTGCTGTCCGTAATCGGAAGAGAGTTTGTCCAGCATTTCGGTGTCGCCGCGTTCGGCGATCCACCCTTCGCGTAGCGCAGGCAGGCCGGAGCGAATGTCTATTCCCACTGCCGAGTCGGTGTAAGGGCCGGAACAGTCGTACACATAAATCGGCGGGTTTTTTTCAACCCCCATCCCGGCAGGCGTGTCGGCTTGTGAAATTTCGCGCATCGGCACGCGGATATCGGTACGCGAACCCTCGACATATACTTTGCGTGAATTTGGCAGCGGTTTGATCGCCGCCGCATCAACGTGTGCGGAGCCTGCAATAAACGTGGGCGAAATAAATTTTGGATTGGCGTTCATGTGATACTCCTTGCAATTCAAGAAGCATCGGGTGGATGCTTCCCTACGACGGCATTACCCGTACAGGTTCAAAGGGTGTGTCTCACTCCGTAACCGCGAAGACCCCTAGCGAGGGGTGCAAGTTACTGGAATGGCAGGGTAAAAGCAAGTTAACAATTTAACGTTGAGCGGGACCGATGGCCTTGTTATACTGCCCGCGCAGGATAACCATAATGCTCGGGAGCGGAGAGAGATGAAAAACGTGGAACAGGTGCGCTTTAACATGGTGGAGCAACAAATCCGGCCTTGGGATGTGCTGGATACGCGGGTGCTGGACTTGCTGACCAAGGTCAAGCGCGAGCAATTTGTGCCACCCGCCAGGCGGGAGATGGCCTTCATGGATATGGAAATCCCGCTGGGTTATGGCGCCAGCATGTGGCAGCCCAAGCTGGAGGCGCGCGCCTTGCAAGCGTTGCAGGTTAGCCGAGGTGACCGTGTGCTGGAAGTCGGTAGCGGTAGCGGCTATCTGACCGCATTACTGTCTCATCTCGCGGCGCATATAACCAGCGTGGAGATCATGCCGGAGCTGCATGCCTTTGCAAAAAAGAATCTGACGGCGCAGCATATTAGTAACGTGACACTGGCAATAGGCGATGCGGCACGGGACTGGCCGGGTTTGTATGACGTAATCGTGCTAACCGGTTCAGTGCCGGTTTTGCCGGATGCTTTTCTGAACAACCTGATCCCGGGCGGGCGTCTGTTCGCCATCGTTGGTGACGCCCCGGTAATGCAGGCCAAGCTGATTACCTGTGTGACATCTGGCGTATTCGAGAGCAATACCCTGTTTGAAACCAGCGTCGCACCTTTACAGAACGCACTGCAACCCAACCGTTTCGTATTTTGATGATGCGGGTTTCGCTTGAAATTTTCCGCATGGGTATAGAATATTAGTAATATCTAATATACAATACGAGCCATGACAATCTCCAATTTACTCATGTTCGTAATGTCGGCGTTGAGCGCAACCTTCCCGGCGGGAGCGGCGGACTTGCTTGAAACCTATCGCGCCGCACAATCGCAGGATGCAGTATTCTCGGCGGCGCGCGCGGCGCATCGGGCTGGGCAGGAGAAGCTGCCACAGGGCCGCTCTTTGCTGTTGCCCAGCGCAAACCTGAGCGCCAACAGCACGTTCAACGATAGCTCGACCACCTATCATCCGGCGACGACTTTCCCCTCTGGCGCGAGCCGTTTCAACAGCCATGGTTATGGTGTGAACCTGACCCAGCCGCTGTACCGCCAGCAAAGCTGGGTGGCTTATGCCGAAGCCGGATTACAAGTGGCGCAGGCCGATGCACAGTTCAACGGTGCGCAGCAGGATCTGATCCTGCGTGTGGCGCAAGCCTATTTCGATGTGCTCATCGCACAGGACAGTGTGCACCTTGCCGAGGCGCAAAAGACGGCCATTTCCGAGCAACTGGAGCAGGCCAAGCGTAACTTCGAGGTGGGCACCGCCACCATCACTGACACGCACGAAGCGCAGGCGCGCTACGATCTGGTGGTCGCGCAGGGAATCGCCGCACAGAGTAATCTGGAAGTCAAAAAGCGTGCACTGCAACAATTGACCAACACCATGCCGGGTGATCTGCGCCAGTTGGGGCTACAGTTCAAGCTGGAGGCGCTGCAACCGATAGATATGGAAAAGTGGGTGGATGAGGCGCAACGACACAATCCACAGTTAGTAGTGACACAAGCCGCCGCTGAGCTGGCCGCGAAAGAAACTGAGCGTAATCGCGGCGGGCACTATCCGACGCTCGATCTGGTTGCCAATCATTCCGAAAACTTTGCCAACGGCGGCAACCTGGGGGTGGGCAGCGACAGCCGCAACACTTCTGTCGGCGTGCAACTCAACTTACCGCTGTTTCAAGGCGGCGCAACACAGTCCAAGGTGCGCGAAGCCGAGGCCAACCGCGACCGCGCCAACGAAGAGCTGGAAAATGCGCGCCGCACCGTCGCACTGCAAACGCGCCAGGCCTATCTGGGCGTGGTCAACGGCATTGCCCAGGTCAAGGCGCTGCAACAGGCGCTAAAGTCCAGCGAAAGTTTGCTGGAAGCCAGCAAGCTGGGTCAGGAGGTTGGTGTGCGCACTAATCTGGATGTGCTGAATGCGCAGCAGCAGCTTTACTCCACCCGCCGCGACTTGTATCAGGCCGAGTACAATTACCTGATCAGCCAACTGCGGCTGAAGGCCGCAGCCGGAACATTGGCCGAAGATGACCTTGCCAAGGTTAATCAAGCGCTCTATTGAGCGTCATGCATTCCCGTAGCGACACATCCCACTCAGGTAATTGAATGCCAAACTGCTCAAGCAATTTGGCATTGGATAATACCGAATTCATTGGCCGTTTTGCCGGGGTGGGAAATTCCGCGCTGCTAATGGCGCACAAGGCTGGCGGATGGACGAGGCCGGCAAACAGGCCGCACCTTGCGGCAGACTGCGCAAATCCAAACCATGAAGTTTGCCCCTGCGCAGTCATGTGGTATATCCCGTTAATCTGATCCGGATCGGGTTGGGCCAGGTACGAGGCTATGGCCTGCGCCGTAGCCCGCGCTATTTCGCGGCTCCAGGTCGGTGCGCCAAACTGGTCGTTTACGATGGTTAGTTCGGGACGCTGGGCGCCTATGCGTTTTATCGTATTCAGGAAGTTTTTGCCCTGCGCGTCATACACCCAAGTGGAACGGAATATCAGAAAGCGCGAAGCATGCGCATCAATAGCCCGCTCACCCATCAGTTTGCTATGCCCATAAACATTTAATGGATTGGGTATGTCCTGCTCGGTATAGGGAGCGCTTTTTGTTCCATCGAACACATAATCGGTGGAGTAATGGACAAGCAGGGCATTCAGCCGCGCTGCCTCTTCCGCCATGATCCCTGGTGCCACGCCATTAACCGCCATGGCCAGATCAGTCTCGGATTCTGCCTTGTCCACAGCGGTGTAGGCGGCAGCGTTGACAATAACATCCGGCTGCAAGCTGCGTATGGGTGCACGGATTGAATCCGGATCGCCCAGATCCATGCCTTGTCTGTCCAGCGCGGTTAATTCTCCCAAGCGCGCAAGTGTTTTTTCCAGCTCCCTGCCCACCTGCCCGTTTTTGCCAACCAGTAAAATTTTCATGGCAATATTTTTTTTAAGGGAAGACCTCTGCCTGGCGAAAAGGCACGCCTTCCTGATCCTTCCCGGATAGTATCGGGACGTTTCCGTTTAAAGGCCATTTGATAGCCATATCCGGATCATTCCAGAGTAGGGAGCGTTCATATTCAGGCGCCCAGTAATCGGTCGTTTTGTAGAGAAACTCGGCATATTCGCTGAGAACGATAAAGCCGTGCGCGAACCCTTTCGGCACCCATAACATCCGTTTGTTCTCGGAGGAAAGCAGGGTGCCTACCCACTGCCCAAAGGTGGGCGATGATTTGCGGAGATCCACGGCAACATCGAACACCTCCCCCGTCAGCACGTGCACCAGTTTGCCTTGGGGTTGCTTTATCTGGTAATGCAGCCCGCGCAGGACATTGCGTGCGGAGCGGGACTCGTTGTCCTGCACGAAACGGTCCTTGATACCGGTCAATTGTTCAAAATCCCGCTGGTTAAAAATCTCGAAGAAAAAGCCACGCGCATCCCCGAACACCTTGTGTTCGAGAATCAACAAATCCGGTATGGCAGTTTGCACGACTTGCATTTATCCATTCCTTTCATTCAAGATGCCCAGCAGGTATTGGCCATAAGAATTTTTGGACAATGGCACGGCCAGTTTCTCTATTTGTTCCGCAGTAATGTAATTCTGGCGGTAGGCAATTTCTTCAGGGCAGGCGACTTTCAGCCCTTGACGTTTTTCCAGGGTCTGGATGAACATCGAAGCCTCCAGCAGCGACTCGTGCGTGCCGGTATCCAGCCAGGCATAACCCCGGCGCATAACCTGGACTTCCAGCATATCCATATCCAGATAATGTTGCATCACGGCAGTAATTTCCAGCTCACCACGTGCCGATGGTTTGATGGATTTGGCAATATCGATTACCTGATTATCATAAAAATACAATCCGGTCAGCGCATAATTAGATTTAGGCTTGAGGGGCTTCTCCTCAATGCTGACGGCACGCCCGGTTTTGTCAAACTCAACCACACCATAGCGTTCAGGATCGTTTACGTGATAGGCGAAAACCGTGGCCCCATTTTTTTTTGCGGTTGCATGGCTCAACAAATTCCCGATGTCGTGGCCGTAAAAAATATTGTCGCCCAGCACCATCGAGCAGGGGTCGTTTCCGATAAATGATTCGCCGATAATGAATGCCTGCGCAAGTCCATCTGGCGATGGTTGTACGGCATAGGAGAAATTCATGCCCCATTGGGAACCGTCGCGCAGCAGCCGTTCGAAATGCGGCGTGTCCTGCGGGGTAGAGATAATGAGAATATCGCGCATTCCGGCCAGCATCAGCGTGGACAGCGGGTAGTAAATCATCGGTTTGTCGTAGATCGGCAGCAGCTGCTTGGAAATGGTCTGGGTAACCGGATAGAGCCGGGTGCCTGAGCCGCCTGCGAGTATGATGCCTTTCATGATATTTTCCTGTCACCGTAATTTTGTTTGATCCAATTCTGATACTCTCCGCTGATCACAGCATCGGTCCAGGCGGTATTTGCCAGATACCACTCCACGGTCTTGCGCAGCCCGGTCTCAAAAGTTTCCAGCGGTTTCCAGCCCAATTCGTTTGCGATCTTTGAGGCGTCAATGGCGTAACGGCGATCGTGGCCGGGCCTGTCCTGCACATATTTGATGAGGGAGGCGTGCGGCGCACCCTGTGGGTGCAGATCATCAAGGATGGCGCAAATTGCATGTACAACTTCGAGATTGGTCTTCTCGTTCCATCCGCCGATATTGTATGTTTCACCCGCACGTCCTCGCTCCAGCACCAGGCGCAATGCGCGCGCATGGTCGTCCACATACAGCCAGTCACGGATATTGTCGCCCTTGCCGTAGATAGGAAGCGGTTTGCCGTTGCACGCATTCAGGATAATCAGCGGGATCAGTTTTTCGGGAAAATGGTAGGGGCCGTAATTGTTTGAGCAGTTGGTGGTGACCGTGGGCAAGCCATAGGTGTGATGCCAGGCGCGCACCAGATGATCCGATGATGCCTTGCTTGCCGAGTAAGGCGAATTCGGCTGGTAAGGGGTGTCTTCGGTAAAGAAGCCGCTGGAACCCAAACTGCCATATACCTCATCGGTGGAAATGTGGTGGAAGCGGAAAGCGTTCTTGCGTTCCGCAGCAAGCGCGCTCCAATATTCCCGTGCGGCTTCCAGCAGGGTGTAGGTGCCGACGATATTGGTTTCGATGAATGCCGCCGGGCCGGTGATTGAACGGTCGACATGGGACTCGGCGGCCAGATGCATCACCGCATCCGGCTGGTGTTCACGGAACAAGCGTGCAACTTCGGCGGCAGTGCAAATATCCACACGCTCGAAACGGTAGCGCGGGTTATCCGCAACGGATGCCAGGGATTGCAGGTTGCCGGCATAAGTCAGCTTGTCCACGTTGATGACCGTGACGCCGGTTTCTGAGATCAGTTGGCGAATGACTGTGGAGCCGATAAATCCGGCGCCGCCGGTAATAAGAATTTTATTCATGGTCGATGGGAATGATACGTCGCGCCGGTAAATTTACGTGATTTTACCGGAAATGATGGCGTTAAGTTGTGATGGCGTTAAGTTGCCAGCTATTTGCTTATGCAACGGCTGATGTGCAACAGCGCTTGCTCCGTTGCGCCGCGATTGGCGCTCACGAATCGTAGCCCGGCATTGCCGATCTCCGCCATCTCATGGGGGTTAGATAACAGGTTTTGCAGGGTCTGCGCAAGCTCCGGTGCGTCCTGCACACGCACAGCCGCCCCGCAGGCGATGGCAAGCTGGCTGGCTTGCGCAAAATTGTAGGTGTGCGGGCCGATGAGTACGGGTTTGCCTACGGCGCAGGCTTCGATCAGGTTCTGTCCGCCGTAAGGCAACAGGCTGCCGCCGATGAAGGCGAGGTCGCAAGCTGCATAGTAGGCGAACATTTCCCCCATGCTGTCACCCAGAACGGCCTGAGTGCCCGGCGCAATGGGGCGGTTTTCACTCCTGCGCTGGAAGCTGAAGCCGTGCTGCGTGAGCAAGGTCGCCACTGAGTCGAAGCGCTGTGGGTGGCGCGGCACAATGACGGTGAGCAGGTACGGCAGATCAACTTGCTTGAGAACATCAAGCAGTAGTGCCTCTTCGCCTTCGCGGGTGCTGGCAGCCAGAAATACTGTGCGTTCTGCGCCGAACTGTCTGCGCAGCTCTTTTCCCAACCCCAGCATGGTAGCAGGCGGTTCGATGTCAAATTTCAGGTTGCCCATGACAGACAGGTTGCTGGCACCCAAGGCAGCCAGGCGTGCGGCATCGTCAGATGTTTGCGCGGCAATGGCGCTCAATTCACCCAAGCAAAATCTTGTCAGATTCGGATAACGCGCATACCGCGCGGCAGATTTCTCCGACAGGCGTGCGTTGAGCAGCAGCAGTGGGATGTTTCCAGTGTGGCATTCGTGAATCAGGTTGAACCAGATTTCCGTTTCCATCAGGACGCCGATACGGGGACGAAAGTGGTTCAGGAAATGTTTGACCGCAAACGGGTAGTCATAAGGCAGATAAACCCGCAGCACATCGTCACCATAAAGTTGCTCACTGGCCTCGCGCCCAGTTGGAGTGGTATGTGTCAGAAGCAGTTGATGGCCGGGGTAAGTTTCCCGTAAGCGTTTCACTAAGCTTGCCGCAGCGCGCGTTTCACCGACCGATACGGTGTGCAGCCAGATCACCGGTTTGCCGCTGCGGGCGGGGTAAAAACCAAAACGCTCGCCGATATGTTTGAGATATCCGGGCTGTTTGCACGAGCGCCACATGAGATGAAAAAAAACGTAAGGCAGCAGCAACCACAGGCCCAGAGAGTAAAAGAAGCGCGGATTAACCATGGCCGGATATTTGTCCAATCGCAGCGCTTACTTCATTGACCGTGGGGGGCGCATTTTTCCCGCCCAGGTTAACCGCGCTTTTGCCCGCATAGATACCCGTCAAACCCGGATCGGTGGCGGTATATATACCGATGGTCGGTACTCCGAGTGCGGCGGCGAGATGGCTCAGGCCGGTATCCACTCCCAACACTAAATGTGCACTCCCCAACATAGCCGCAGCTTCGTTCAGGTTAATGCGCGGGGTGCAACTCGCGCCGGGAATAACTGAACACAGGCGTTCGCTGCGTGCCTTCTCCTGCTCATTGCCCCAAGGCAGTACGGCGCGCATATTCATCCGGTTCAATTGCTTGCCTAGCGCTACCCAGTTTTGCTCATCCCATAATTTTTTGTCATGGCTGGTGGCGTGCAGCAGAACGGCATAGGGATCAGACGGCAGCCAAGGCAGCAAGAGATCGGGGGAGTGTATTCCATAATCCGGCGCTCCTTGTGGAGCATAGCCCAGAGCCAGCCCGGCCAATTGGCGGTTGCGTTCCACCGCGTGCAGATTCTTGGCGACAGCATAAGTCCGGTTATAAAACAGGCTGGCCAGAGGCTCACGCGCGCTGTTCCAGTCATAGCCGCAATGTATGGCAGGCACACAGCGAGTAATCAGCGCGCTCTTCAGCAGGCCCTGTGTGTCCAATGCAAGATCATAATGGCGCGCGCGCAGCCCGTGGCAGCTTGCCTGCATCTCGCCACGAGATTGCCACCATGACTTGCGCCAGCGCCGCATGGCCACGGGAATGATCTGATTGATCTTGGGGTGCAACCTGGGTAGCAGTGTAAAATTTTCTTCCACTACCCAATCAATGCACGCATCCGGGAAGTGCCGGCAAATATCCGCCACGACCGGGAGATTGTGCAGCACATCTCCCAAAGAGGATGTTTTGATCAGAATGATACTTGGTGAGCTTTTCATTCATAGAAGGCGCAAGAATCAAACGCCTCGCAGTTTTTCATAAGCTGCTCCGCGCCATTATTGCGCCGGTTTTTGGTTCTCGACGGTTTTGGCTGTGCCACGCACCAGCTTGACATAGCGCGGCTCAACTTTCACCGCCACAAAGTCTGCGCCTTGATCGAAGCGCCATGCCCAAGCACTGCCATGGTGCATACGGAAAATTGTGGTGGTCCAATAACCAAATTTCGAGTTTTGCGTATTGGGGAAAAAATCCTTGGGCAGCGTGGGGCCAGGGATGCGCACGGTTGCATCTACCAGAGAACCAAGTTCATCTTTGTTGGGCAAGCGCCAATCAGAAAAACCGCATAAACGCTCGGCGTTAACTGCGGAAACGAAAGTTTCGGTATCGCAGGCGCTGCCTGTGCATACGCCGCCATTGGGTTTCCCTTCCACCATCTCATTGGTTTCTCCCGCCCCCTTCCCGTTGGTTGTCTCATCGCGGCTGTACCAGGTATAAGTATTGGTTCCTGCGTGCAGGCCTGGAGTCGTTGTTTTGACTTCCCACGTGAACCCGGTTTTGTTGTCGAGAGCACAAGCCCATGGCTGTTCCATAAAGTGGCCATTGCCTTTGTACTCGCTGCCATCGGCGGCAAGCCGCGTCAAGTCAAACACATATACCGGAACCATCTTATCGCAGCCGGCGAGTAGCATCATGAAAGTAAGCAGTGTGGCGGCAGGTATCAATTGTTTATTTACTTTTAACATGTTCATGTAAGGCTGTATTTCCGTATGAGTTTAAAAGCGGGTAGCTTACCATAAGGCAAGCCTGCATCTGCGCCCTGTATGACACGCCGATGGGGCCCTGCATGACCAGCTCGCCGATCCTCCGCCTTGATTCCCCGCATAGTATTTTCCAATTCAGGTATGAGCCTGAAGCGGCGACGATCTGGGTGATTTGTTTGTGCGGGTTGGTCGGGTTTAAAAGTTAAGTTTAATGGATTTTTGCCAGTCGGTTTTGAGTTTATTTTCTAATGATTTTAGTCTCAAGAATTGGTGCTTTTCCGGTGTTGTTTTCCGATCGGTTATGCCCGGCGTTTTTGTTTTTGAAAACTTGCAAATAAATCACTCTTGGCGCGCTGCATTTCCTGTGCTGCTGCCAAGTCTGTTTCGGACTTCGCCTGCGCCTGCAATGCGTCCAGAGTGATGCCCTCTTTGAGCGTGACTAAACCCTTCACACTCAACAGCACCAAGCATTCCAGCGGAGTCTTCACATCCTCGTCTTTATAGCGTTTGACGATCTTGCCCTTGGGGCTAATGATCTCGGTTGCAAACATGCACGGGCGGTGAAAGTTGAGCCACGGATTGAACGTTTCCTGATAGAACTCATTGATGGGTTTGGCGTACTTCTGGGGGATATGTTCGAAGCCCATGTGCTTGCGCACCACACTGGCATTCTTGCTCTCGGCCAGCGCGTTATCGTTGCTGTGGCGCGAGCGAGATTTGGTTTGCTCGATGCGCAGCTTCTCAAGGATCGCAGCCACCGGGCCATTGATGTACTCGGAGCCGTTGTCCGAGTGAAACCCCATAATTACAAACGGGAACTGTTCGATCACCAACTCCAGCACGGGCAACAAAAATGCCTCGCTAATACCCTGCACGCACGCCTCGACCTGCCACTGGCTGACCTCGTCAACGCAGGTGATGTGATACACGCCTTTGATGCCGTCAAGATCGCCTTGGTGGACGGTGTCGATGCGCACAAACCCAACCCGCCCTTTGGGGCGTGGTACTTTGCGTACCCCGATGTGATTGCACACCGGATTAGTCTTGGTGAAAACCACCCGCAAGGCTTGATAGCCCGAGCTTTTGCGCAGGTTGTACAGGTGCGAAACCGACAGGCCGGACACCCGCTCATAGCGCGCGTCACCATAGACGCTGTAAGCGCGCTGCAAGAGGTGCGCAATGGCCGGGCCACACACGTCCTCATTGGCCTTGTCCATCTCTGCGAGAAGCGCGATATCGATAGCCGTGTATTTGCGCGCAAAAGGGGCAGCAGGCGCACGGTAGCGTTTGGACAGGGGTACGGTAGCCAAGCGGTTTGTGAACCACTGCGTGACCAGGCGTGTGACCTGCGCGCGGCTGTAGCCGCTGGTGACTTGCAGGTACTTCAGCAGCACACCTTTCTCTCGCTTGCCCTGCTTGGGATAGTCAAAGCGTTTGAGCACGCGACTGATGTGCTCATAGCGTTCGCTGTCGTCACCAGACTTGGTGAATTCAATCTGGAGGCAGCCACCAAGAAATTGCTCAATCTGTTCTATCGTGCAAAGCCGTGTTTCGTTCATGTTGATCATCATCCTTGCAATGATCAACCCACTCCTTCAATCGACCTCAGATTCTTCGCTTCAGGCTCATTCCTCGTTGGAAATACAGCCCTCCTTCAGGCTCATACCACATTGGATAAGGCTCGCATTGCAAACCCTCATCCTCTTTGTGTTAAAATGCCCCGCATAAGCCAATAATAATCATTTGCGGCTTGAAGTTTCTCCGGCCCTGAGGAGCGTTGCGACAGGCATATAGCACCTGCCAGGCTCAGGTAACCGGTCAGTTTAACGATGCTCACCCAATCCGTGCCGGGCACGGGAGAACGGGTGAGTTCGCCCCCTCCCCCCGGCCATAACGTTCAAGGAGCAAGAACACTATGGCTGAATTTACCGATTACAAAGTCGCCGACATCAAACTGGCCCCGTGGGGCCGCAAGGAAATCGCCATTGCCGAGACCGAGATGCCCGGCCTGATGGCGATCCGCGAGGAATTTGCCAGGAGCCAGCCTTTGCGCGGCGCGCGCATCACCGGCTCGCTGCACATGACCATCCAGACCGCCGTGCTGATCGAGACGCTGAAGGCGCTCGGCGCGGAAGTACGTTGGGCTTCCTGCAATATTTTTTCCACCCAGGATCATGCCGCTGCGGCCATCGCCGCCGGAGGCACGCCGGTATTCGCCTACAAGGGCGAGTCTCTGGAAGAATATTGGGAATACACCCACAAAATTTTCGAGTGGGCGGACGGCCCACGAGGCGAAAAAAACTTTTCCAACATGATTTTGGATGACGGTGGCGACGCCACGCTGCTGCTGCATCTGGGCGCTCGCGCGGAAAGCGATCCTTCGCTGGTGGGCAAGCCGACCTCGGAAGAAGAAACGTTCCTGTTCGCCTCGATCAAACAGCGCCTCGCCAGCCAGCCCGGCTGGTATTCCAGTCGCCTCGCCGCAGTCAAGGGTGTGACCGAAGAAACCACCACCGGCGTGCATCGCCTGTACCAGATGCATGCGCGCGGCGAACTGAAATTCCCCGGCATCAACGTGAACGACTCTGTCACCAAGTCCAAGTTCGACAACCTGTACGGCTGCCGCGAATCGCTGGTGGACGGCATCAAGCGCGCAACCGACGTAATGATTGCGGGCAAGGTTGCGCTGATTTGCGGTTACGGCGACGTGGGCAAAGGCTCGGCACAAGCCATGCGCGCGCTGTCCGCGCAAGTATGGGTGACCGAGGTTGACCCGATCTGCGCGCTGCAAGCTGCGATGGAAGGCTACCGCGTGGTGACCATGGAATATGCCGCCGACAAGGCCGACATCTTTGTGACCTGCACCGGCAACTTCCACGTTATCACCCACGACCACATGGCGAAGATGAAGAACCAGGCCATCGTGTGCAATATCGGGCACTTCGACAATGAGATTGATGTCGCCTCGCTGGAGCAATACCGGTGGGAAGAAATCAAACCGCAGGTTGACCATGTCATTTTCCCCGATGGCAAAAGGATTATTCTTCTCGCCAGGGGGCGTCTGGTGAACCTGGGTTGCGGCACCGGCCATCCGTCCTACGTGATGTCATCCTCCTTCGCCAACCAGACCATCGCGCAGATCGAGCTGTGGACGGAAGCGCAGAAAGGCTCCGGCAAATATCCGGTGGGCGTATACACCCTGCCCAAGCATCTCGATGAAAAAGTGGCGCGCCTGCAACTGAAGAAGCTGAACGCGCAACTCTCCGAGCTGACCGACCAGCAGGCCGCTTACATCGGCGTGCCCAAGGAAGGTCCGTACAAGACGGAGCAATACCGCTACTAAAGTTTACCCCCCTAGCCCCTACCCATGAACCTTGGTGCTCTGTGAATACAGTCGTATGTAGGAGCGCAATTTATTGCGCGATCATCAATATCATATCGCCCAATAAATTGGGCTCCTACAGCAGCGCTCGTTCTCGCTACGCTTTTGGTTCATGGGTTCAATTCGGGCGAAAAAATTGGCGGCTGCGGTCTCTCCCCGGGGGAGAGGGGAACTTCAAGGATGACGTATGCGACTCCTGCTGATCTGGATCTGCAATGCGCTGGCACTGCTGGCAGTGGCCTACCTGCTGCCCGGCGTGCGCGTGGACGGGATCGAGTCCGCGCTGATCGCCGCGTTGCTGCTCGGCCTCATCAACACGCTGCTCCGCCCGCTGCTGATCCTGCTTACCCTGCCGGCCACTGTTCTGACGCTGGGGCTGTTTATCTTCGTCATCAACGGACTGCTGTTCTGGTTTGCCGGATCGGTGCTGCGCGGCTTCGAAGTCAGCGGCTTCTGGGTAGGCATGATGGGCGCATTGCTGTACAGTATCCTCTCATCCATATTCTCGCTGCTGATTCCAAAACGGGCTACCCGGCACCCGCAGCAAGGACCTGTGACTATCGATCATGACAAACTCTAAAATTTTCAGCTTTGAATTTTTCCCGCCGCAAACGCCGGAAGGCGCAGAAAAACTTATCGCCACGCGCACGCAACTGGCGATGGTCAAACCGGAATTTTTCTCCGTCACGTTCGGTGCGGGCGGCTCCACGCAAGAGCGCACCCTGGAAACCATACGGCAGATCAAGGCCGAAGGGCACAACGCCGCACCCCATCTATCCTGCGTCGGCTCCACCCGCGAGAATATCCGCGCCATGCTGTTCACCTACAAGGACATGGGTATCAAGCGCATCGTGGCGCTCAGGGGCGACCTGCCATCCGGCATGGCGGTCACCGGCGAGTTCCAGTATGCCAACGAACTGGTGTCGTTCATCCGCGCCCATACCGGCGAACACTTCCATATCGAAGTGGCGGCCTATCCCGAGTTCCACCCGCAGGCCAGATCGCCGCGCGAAGACCTGGTCAACTTCAAGCGCAAGGTCATGGCTGGGGCGAATTCCGCCATCACACAATATTTCTACAACGCCGACGCCTATTTTCGTTTTGTAGAGGAAGCCCGCAAGATGGGTGTCACCGTTCCCATCGTGCCCGGCATCATGCCCATTGTGAATTTTACGCAACTGGCGCGTTTCTCCGACAACTGCGGCGCGGAAATCCCGCGCTGGATGCGCAAGACGCTGGAAAGCTACGGCGATGACAGGGCGTCGGTGCAAGCCTTCGGCCTGGATGCCGTCACGCAATTGTGCGAGAAACTGCTCGCTGGTGGCGTACCCGGCCTGCACTTCTACACGCTGAACCAGGCCGGGCCGGCACTGGAAATCTGGAAGCGGCTGGGGCTTTGATGCACATTGCAATTTTCTTTCACCCCTATCCTGCCGAAGGGCGTATTTCCATACGCACCTACGGGAGCACGGTTCGTAGGGGCGTATGGCAATACGCCCGATCACACCACGCACCACGTTGATGAAAGCACCCGAACTCCTCCTCCCCGCCGGTACGCTGGAAAAAATGCGCGCCGCCTACGCCTTCGGCGCGGACGCGGTATACGCCGGGCAGCCGCGCTATTCCCTGCGCGCGCGTAACAACGAATTTCAGCTGGAAGAGCTTGGTATTGGCATCAAAGAAGCGCACCAACTCGGCAAGAAATTTTTTGTCGCCAGCAACCTGATGCCGCACAACGCCAAGGTAAAAACCTACATGGCCGATATGGAGCCGATCCTCTCCATGCAGCCGGACGCCTTGATCATGGCCGACCCCGGCCTGATTGCCATGGTGCGCGAACGCTGGCCGGAGGTGCAGATACACCTCTCGGTGCAGGCCAACACCGTCAACTACGCGACGGTGAAATTCTGGCAATCGTTGGGACTCACGCGCGTCATCCTGTCGCGCGAACTGTCGCTGGACGAAATCGAAGAAATCCGCCAGCAATGCCCGGATATCGAACTCGAAGTATTCATCCACGGCGCGCTGTGCATCGCCTATTCCGGGCGTTGCCTGCTCTCCGGCTACTTCAACCACCGTGACGCCAATCAGGGCACCTGCACCAACTCCTGCCGCTGGGATTACAAGGTGGGCAACGCGGAAGAAGATGGCAACGGCGATATTCAAAAAATAGATTTCGATTTCGATAAGGCGCTGAGCGAATCTGCGCTCTCCGACTGCGGCAGCCAGCCGCGCCATCCGCTGGCTGACCGCGCCTACCTGATCTCGCGCCAGGATCATCCGGACGAGCTGATGCCGGTGCTCGAGGACGAGCACGGCACCTACATCATGAACTCCAAAGACCTGCGCGCAGTGGAGCACGTCGAGCGACTGGTGAAGATTGGCATTGATTCGCTCAAGGTCGAAGGCCGCACCAAATCCATCTATTACGTAGCCCGCACAGCGCAGGTGTATCGGCAAGCGATAGACGATGCCGTGGCAGCCAGGCCGTTCAATTACGCGCTGCTCGGCGCGCTGGATGCGCTGGCGAACCGGGGCTACACAGACGGCTTCTACGAACGCCATCACACCCACGAGCAACAGAACTACCTGCGCGGCCACTCCGAAAGCACACGCCAGCAATACGTCGGTGACATCGTGGCGTGCGCGAATGGCATGGCCGAGATTGATGTAAAGAATAAATTCCAGGTTGGAGACAAACTGGAAATCATCCACCCCTCCGGCAACCACATCATCGCCCTCACCGAGATGCGCAGCCTCGAAGGCGAAGCGCTCATCACCGCGCCGGGCAGCGGGCATCGCGTGCGGATACCGTTGCAGGGCGAGCTGGCGAAGGGGATGGTGGCGCGTTTCATCCAACCCGAAACATCACTTTGATTATTTACTCTCGCCAGGATCATCAGTTTTGCAAGGGGGAAAACAATGAAGAAACTCGTGCTTGCATTTATTGCGCTGCTATTACTGGCAGGCTGTGCAGGAATAGATGCCGAACTGGATAAGGCCAGGGGAATTACGCCATTACAAACGGGGAAATTAGTCTTTACCAGCGAGATAGAAATTGCTTTTGAAGCATATCAGGCAGTTGATGGGCGCCAACACGGTTGCTTATTCAAATTAACTCTAAAAAACAATAGCGCCCAACCAATTATGCCTATGGTTCTTATTTTTGCACTGCAAAATAAGAAACCCCTATCGGAAATCCGTGTTTACTTCCCTACAACAAACCCAAAAGGGCAATCACAGGCTACAGAAACAATGGGATTACCGTTTAGCGCTTCATGCTCCACTATAGAACTCAAAGCTAGAATGCAGGATGAACTGAAAGATTTGTAGTGCTTTGTGGCAAAGTAAAGATAGGTAAAAAGTGTGTAACGAAATAAGGGGGCAGCCGTGAAGACACGGTAGGCAACAAACTGGTTTTGACCTCCGTGTTCTGTGGTGACGCTGTCGCCATGCCCGTTAGTCGCATGAAAAACGGTAGCCGCTGCCGCGCACAGTCTGGATCAGGCCATCGAGGCCGGATGGCTCCAGTGCCTGGCGCAGGCGGCGGATATGCACATCTACGGTGCGCTCTTCCACGAACACATGATCGCCCCATACATGGTTGAGCAATTGCGAACGGCTATAGACGCGATCGGCATGGGTCATGAAGAAATGCAGCAAGCGGAACTCGGTGGGCCCCAGGTCAACCACCGCGCCATTTGCGCTGATGCGGTGCGTGGCCGGCGACAGCTCCAGCCCGCTGGCAGATACCGTCTCGTCGCTTGCCTGTGGCACCCGGCGGCGCAGCACGGCGCGGATGCGCGCCTTCAGTTCGCGCGGCGAAAACGGTTTGGTGATGTAGTCGTCCGCGCCGGATTCCAGTCCCAGCACCTTGTCGCGCTCATCGGCGCGCGCGGTCAGCATGATGATGGGAATGTCGCGCGTGCGCGGCTCGGCGCGCAGGCGGCGCGCCAGCTCCACCCCGCTGACGTCGGGCAACATCCAGTCGAGCAGGATCAGGTCGGGCAAGGCACGGCTGATGTGGGCCATGGCTTCGGCGGCGTCATGCGCCCGGACCGCGCGGTAGCCGCATTGCATCACATTGATTGTCAGCAACTCCAGTATCGCCGGCTCGTCTTCCACCAGCAGGATAGTTGCATCCATGGTTTTCTCCAGTGTTCCGCGTTACTAACAAGAGATGATGATATGAGAAAATTATGACACCCGTATGACAGCGGTTCGCACCGTTCGCAGCTGTATCAGGGAGTCTCTGATTAAGTCCCTCGTGCAAAAGAACGAGGGGGTCTATGCCCCCTCGTTAAGATCAAGTCCGGAGATTAGCTGCGACGGGTGCCGCGTGCGCGCGTGTTGGCACTTTCCATCCACTTCTTGATGCGGTTGGCATCGCCGACGCGGGTACGCGAGCCCCACGAATCGAGCAGCACTATCACTACCGGGCGCTGGTTGATATTGGCTTGCATCACCAGACAGCGCCCTGCCTCGCTGATGTAGCCGGTCTTGCTGAGGCCGATATCCCACGATGCATTTTTCACCAGCGGATTGGTATTACTGAAGCGCATCGGACGGCGCCCCGCCACATCGACGACATGGGAAGATGTTGTAGAATATTTTTGGATGGGCTCGTAACGCTGTGCTGCCAGAACCATTTTCACCAAGTCCTGCGCGGTGGAAACATTGCCTTTGCTCAAACCCGTGGGGTCGGTAAAACGCGTGTCCTTCATGCCCAGTTCGCTCGCTTTGTCATTCATCGCCGCCACGGTGGCATCGATTCCACCCGGATAGGTGCGCGCCAATGCGGCAGCCGCGCGATTCTCGGAGGACATCAGGGCCAGCCTGAGCAACTCGCCGCGCGTCAGTTTCATGCCGGGGCGCATGCGCGAATGCGTGCTCTTGCGGGTATCCTTGATATCTTGCGCGCTGATGCTGATTTCCTCCTCCAGCGGCAACTGCGCATCCAGCACCACCATCGCGGTCATCAGTTTGGTGATGGAGGCAATGGGAGCAACCGTATCCGCATTCTTGGTGTACAGGGGACTCTGTCCTTGCTCGTCATAAATCAGCGCGATTGACGAGCGCAGTTTGGGCGACGATACAAATTTCAGCGCCGTGCTGACCAGTTCGTCATCCTGAGTTTTCGCCGTCGCGTCATCGGGCGCGGCCTGCACCGCCAGCGTATAACCCAGCAATGCCAGCAGCATGATTATTTTTTGCACATCTCCTCCCAGAGAAAGACTACGGCGCGAAGGATACCGGAAAATTGTAATAAATCAAGGCGGCGGGCGGAGAGAACTACAAGTTAGCCTTCAGGGTGTCTCTAAAAATTCAGAGTTCGCCCAAATGCAAGGCGTGGAAAAAATTTCGTAGCGCCGCATATGTGCGATATGTAAGCAAGAAATTTTTTCCACAACGCAGCAGTTGGGATGAAATCTGGATTTTTAGAGATGCCCTTCTTGTTGTTGCAGCGCCCACATCTGTGTATACACCCCTTGCCGCGCCAGTAACTCACGGTGCGTGCCGCACTCGACGATGCGCCCTTTATCCATCACCAGAATCTGCTGCGCATCCACAACGGTGGACAGGCGGTGTGCGATAACTAAAGTAGTGCGGTCGCGCGCGACGTTGTGCAACTCGTCCTGTATCGCTTTCTCCGATTTGGAATCCAGCGCCGATGTCGCTTCGTCGAAAATCAGGATGGCGGGGTTCTTGAGGATTGCACGCGCAATCGCCACGCGCTGTTTCTCGCCGCCGGACAGCTTCAGCCCGCGCTCCCCCACCATGGTTCCATAGCCCTGCGGCAGTGATTCGATGAAGGTGTGGATGTGTGCCGACTGCGCTGCCTGCAATACTTCTTCGCGCGTGGCATCGGGGCGGCCATAGGCGATGTTGTAATAGATGGTGTCGTTGAACAGCACGGTGTCCTGCGGCACGATACCGATGGCTGCACGCAAGCTGGCCTGCGTCACCCCGCGGATGTCCTGCCCATCAATCAGGATACGGCCCGCGTTCACGTCGTAAAACCGGAACAACAAACGCGACAAGGTGGATTTTCCCGCCCCGCTCGCCCCCACCACCGCGACCGTATGCCCCGGCGGAATATCAAAGCTGACATCGGACAAAATCTGCCGCTCGGGGTCGTAGGAAAAATCCACCCGGTCGAAACGCACTGCTGCTTTATCCAGCCTTAGCGGAACCGCATCCGGCGCATCTTCGATTTCACGGTATTCATCGAGCAGGCGGAACATTTTCTCCATGTCCGCCAGCGCGTTCTTGATCTCTCGGTAGACGAAGCCGAGAAAATGCAGCGGCATGTAGAGCTGCAACATGAACACGTTGACCAGCACCAAGTCGCCCAGCGTCATCGTACCCTTCACCACACCGTCCGCCGCGAGCAGCATCAGCGCGGTGACGCCGATGGCGATGATGATGCTTTGCCCGGCATTCAGTGCGGCTAAAGCGCTCAGGTTCCGCACTGCGGCTATTTCCCATTTACCCATATGTTCGTCGTAGCGCAGCGCTTCATAGCGCTCGTTACCGAAATATTTCACCGTCTCGTAATTGAGCAGGCTGTCTATGGCGCGCGTGTTGGCCTTGGAATCCATGTCATTCATGGTGCGGCGGAACACCATGCGCCACTCGGTGAAAAACAGGGTGAATACGATATATACCACCAGCGTGACCAGGGTGATAACGGCAAACCACGGGCTGTATTTGGAAAACAGGATGGCGGTTACCAGGCCGATCTCCAGCAGCGTAGGCAAAATATTGAACAGCATGAAGTTGAGCAGAAAACTGATGCCTTTAGTGCCGCGCTCGATGTCGCGCGACACGCCGCCGGTCTGCCGTTCCAGATGGAAGCGCAGGCTCAAATTATGCAGGTGGACAAACACCTTGAGCGCAATGCGCCGGACGGCGCGTTGCGTGACCTTGGCGAACACAGCATCGCGCAATTCGCCGAACAACGTACTGAACAGGCGCAACAGGCCATAGCCAACCACGAGGAATACCGGCACCAGCAGCATCGCCTGGGGCTTGTTCATCGCATCCACGATCTCCTTGAGCACCAATGGAACTGCCACATTGGCCAGCTTGGCCAGCACCAGCAGTGTCAGCGCCAGCGCGACGCGCCCTTTGAATTCCGCCAGATAGGGCAGCAAGGTTTGGATGGTGCTCCAGTCGCCGCGCGGAGTGTGCCCTGGGAAAGCAGGATTGGGACGCATGATGGTGTTACGGAAAAGGGATGGGCGCATTATCCCTGAAAAATCGATCCGGCCAGAGCGTGGTTGTTGCCGCTGTGTCAATTCCGCCCAGTCTTTGGCTGGTTACGGATTGGATGGTCATGGATAATTTTTCAAAACGCGATCAGGGAGGCAGGGTGAATAAAGCGCCGTCAGGCGTGTATCCACCATCCACACAACTTTTCACATTTTTTGGGCAGATTTTCGTATGCCGGGCTTCAGCCCGACCTACAAATTTTTCCGGCTCGCCCGGCTTTAGGATGAAACCTGGCCCGCATATTTCATGAGTGATCCGGGGTGATAACGGACGCTGCGGGGCGTCCGTAGTAATACCCTTGCGCATAGTCCACGCCGATTTGCGCGAGCATCTCTGCGGTTTGCTCATCCTCGACAAATTCGGCCACGGTCTTGAGCCCGAACTCCTTGGCCATTTGGTGGATGTGTTTCACCATGATGCGGTCGCGGTCATCCAGAACCATCTGGCGCACAAAGTCGCCCTCGATTTTCACATAATCCACGGTCAGGTATTTCAGGTACAGAAATGAGGAGAAACCGCTGCCGAAATCATCCAGCGCAAATGAAATATGGCTTTGGCGGAGTTCGTCTATCATCTCTTTCACCTGGTTGAGATGCGGCAACGCCTCGCGCTCAAGTATCTCCAGCACGATCTTGTCACAAGCAAGCCCATGCTCCGCCACCATACCGGGAATGGAGCGCATCCACTCCAGATCGCTGAAACTGCGCGCGGAAAAATTACAGAATATCTTGGCATCGGGATGTGTCAACTCAAGCTTCTTGAGATGGGACAGCGCCTTACGGAACACAACCCGGTCCAGTTCCTTGACCATGCCCAGTTCATCGGCCACCTCGATAAATTCCCCGGCAGTAATGACGGATTCGCCATCGCGTATGCGCGCCAGCGATTCAAAGGCCACCACGGCGCCCGTGCGCACATCCACAATAGGCTGCAGGAAGGACTCGACGCGATCCTCGCGCAGCGCCTGGCGCAGGAAATCACCGCGCCGGAAAATCTCCATCATGCTGCGATCCTGCGCGGATTCCGCTGTCATCACCTGATTCTTGCCGTGCCGCTTGGCCTTGTACAACACCACGTCCATCGCCGCGTAGATCGCTTCCCTGGTTTTCCCGTCCTCCGGATAGCTGACCATGCTGAAACTCGCCGTCACCCGGATTTTTCCCACCGGCAATTCAAACTCCTGCCCCGATACCGATTGGTGCAACTTGTTCGCCACCTGCAACCCCATTGCGGACACCGTTTCCGGCAAAATCAGCACGAACTCGTCTCCCCCCAGTCGCGCCAGCACATCACCCCGACGCAGATCGGAAGCCAGCAATGCGGCCAGCTCCTTGATCACCATGTCGCCGACCGGATGACCGTAAGTATCATTGATGAATTTGAAGTTATCCAGGTCAACCATGACCACCGAAAATGGGCGGTTATGCCGCTCGGCGCGGGAAATTTCGTAATCGAGAAACTCCTCGAATTTGCGCCGGTTATACAAGCCGGTAAGCGGGTCGCGCGTTGATAACTCTTGCAGCCGGTTGTTATATTCCTGCACCGTACCCAGCAGGCGGTTGAAATAATCCGACAGGTGATGCAGCTCCGCGACCCAGTGGTGATTGCCCACACGGTGGCTGAAATCCATTTCGTGCGTGATTTTCTTCATCACCCCGACCATGTCGGCAATGGGTATCACCACCAGGGAACGCAGCTTGAAATACAGGATGGCGAACACCAGCAACAAGATGAGCAGCGTATAACCAACAATGGAGTTGATTACATAAATGAAAGACACCTTGATGTTTTCGATGGGATAGGTGATGTCAACCACGCCATGCACTGCTCCCACGCGGGATTGGGTGTGGCATACCAGGCATTCCTCGCTGGCCAGCACCGGGTACAGGTAGCGAATTGACTTGCCACCTTCCGGGAAGATCAGTTTATCCTCGCCATCGCGCAAGGAGCCTGCAAGCTGCGGCTCCGCCGCTATGGCGGCACGTTCGCCGGGCATTTCGCCAAACTGGCGCTCGACGGCCTCGCCACGGTAAACACGGATCGCAAGGCCCGGCATTGATGAGTTCAGCCGTCCGATCACCTCCCTGATTTCATCCTTGTTCCAGCCCTTGCGCATCGCCGAATACAGGCTCTGGAACACCAGCCGGGAAGTCTGCCGCGCTTCATCGCGCGCCAGGTCGTGCACCGCGCGGTTGCGCACCACGTTGGACAAGGTGAGAATCAGGATTGCGGCGACAACCATGGAAACAACAGACAGCAGCACCAGCAGCCTGGCCAGCGTAATCCGTTCAATGAACCTGAAAAATTCTCCCATGGCACGCTCTTGTTGCTGCGATCCTTATTTTTAGCGGCATTATATGCCTATGAAACTTTTTCAGTTTCTTAAAATTCTCTCCCCTGCAATGGGATGGGTAAGGTTAAGAAAAGGTCGTTGCCGGTTTGCGTCCAGAATGTTGCACGCTGGCTTCGACAAGCGGCGATGCGCCGCTGAACCACATCAACGACCCACTGTTGCTTGCCCCGGCAGGCAACACCGCAGTTATTGTATGATTATTGTCTTCCCCGCCAGCGTGTTGTTAGTCTCGTTGTTCTCGGGCTGGACGTTGGCCGAATCCGCCACAACGCCCAGATAGTACACCCCGCGAGCCATGTTGGTAGGGATTGCCAGGGTCGTGCTCGCCGTGTTGCTGGCCCCTGCCGCCAGGCTGCTGATGGTGCGGCTGCCGATCCGTATGTCTGCGGAAGTAATGGCCGGATCAATCGACAGGTAGTAGCTCATCTTGAAGTTCGACGCTGTTGTTGCGACGTTCCCCTGGTTCTTGACGGTATCTCTAACAGTCAAACTCCTTCCAGTTTTCACGCTGGTCGCCGTTGTACTCAATAATATCGGTGCCAAATCGACATCGGGAAAATAATTGATACTGTCACTGACTCCGACAGAGATATTTCCGGCGGCATCCTTGGATTGAGCATAGACCGTTTTATTTCCGAAACCAGTGGAAAGTGTCCATGCTTTACTGGTTGCGTAGGCTTCCCACGCCGACCAGTTAGTGCCGTTGTTGCTAAAGCGCATTTGCGCCACGGTGCCGCTATTATCAGTAGCGGCAATCGTCAGCGCAACTGTGGCAGTGAAGGTCACGGGTGCACCACCGTTAATTAGCACTGAGCTGACAGGCGCAATGGTATCAAGCAGGTTGATCACGTAAACCTGGGTCTGCACCGCGCCGACATTGCCCGCCGTGTCGACCGCAAAATACTTGAGCGTGAGCGAGCTGTTCACCGTGATCGCCGCCGAGTACACCGCAGAAGCCGTGGTTGGCATCGTTCCGTCCAGAGTGAAGTAGATCGTCGCGGGTTCGCTCGCGATCAGCGTCACGCTCTGCACCGAAATATAAGTGCCGCCCGCCACCGAGGCTGTGACGGTCGGTGCAACCGTGTCAATTACGAATACCTGTGTCAGCACCGCGCCGACATTGCCCGCCGTGTCGACCGCAAAGTACTTGAGCGTGAGCGAGCTGTTCACCGTGATCGCCGCCGAGTACACCGCAGAAGCCGTGGTTGGCATCGTTCCGTCCAGAGTGAAGTAGATCGTCGCGGGTTCACTCGCGATCAGCGTCACGCTCTGCACCGAAGTATAAGTGCCGCCCGCCACCGAGGCTGTGACGGTCGGTGCAACCGAGTCGATTACATATACCTGGGTTTGCACCGCGCTGGCATTGCCCGCTGTATCCTTGCCGAAATACTTCAGTATCTTGGTGGTGCTGATGCTGATCGGCGCGGTGTAAACTGCCGATGCAGTGGTGGGCATAGTATCGTCCAGCGTGTAGTAGATCGTCGCAGGCTCGTTCGCGCTCAGCGTTACATTTTGTACTGCCGAGTAAGTACCACCCGCCACCGATGCAGCCACGGTCGGCGCAACCGTGTCTATCACATAAACTTCGGCCTGCACCGCGCTGGCATTGCCCGCTGTATCGACCGCAAAATACTTGAGCGTGAGCGAGCTGTTCACCGCGATCACCGCCGAGTACATCATGGAAGCCGTGGTCGGCGTGGAGCCGTCCAGCGTGTAGTAGATCGTCGCAGGCTCGTTCGCGCTCAGCGTCACGTTCTGGGCCGAGTTATATACCCCGCCCGGAACAGAAGGTGTTATGGCTGGCGGTGTGGTATCAGCAGGTGAGGTTATTGCCGAAACTGCCGCTGATTGTGCCGAGCAGTTGCCTGCCGCGTCGCACGCCACCACGGTGTAGTTATACGTGGTCGCTGCCGTCAGGCCGGTATCACTAAAACTTGCCCCAGTCGGTGTACCAGCCTGCACACCATTGCGATAGGCCTTGTAGGCAGTCACCTCGACGTTGTCGGTCGAAGCCGCCCAAGACAGATTGATCTGTGTCGCGCTGACAGCGCTGGCGGTCAGCCCAGTAGGTACGGTGGGTGCTACGTTGTCCGAATTGAGCAAATTCAGAAAACCGATACCGCCCACTCCAACTGTGGCTGCGGAAGTATATCTGGCCGCATCTGCATATCCGAAACCCAGTTGCCCGTAGCTGTTATATCCCCACGCGTGTACCGTGCCATCGGACTTGAGAGCAACCGTGTGCGTGTACCACGTTGTTACAGCCATAACACCACTTACTCCCGGCACCACTATCGGGCTTAGACGCTGGATCGTCGTCCCATCTCCCAGTTGACCATAGTAGTTATTACCCCACGCCAGTAACGTCCCATCGGATTTGAGTGCAACCATGTGAATGCTACCGGGCGCCACCGCAACCACGCCACTTAGCCCCGGCACCACTTTCGGATTCAAACGGTTCACTGTCGTACCATCTCCCAGTTGACCATAGTAGTTATCGCCCCACGCTACTACCGCACCGTCAGATTTCAGTGCAACCGTATAACTGCCAGTCGCCGCCACCGCAACCACACCGCTTAGCCCTGGTACCACCACCGGGTTAATACGATTCGTCGTCGTCCCATCACCAATCTGTCCGCTTGAGTTCAAACCCCACGCCAATACTGAGCCGTCGGATTTGAGCGCCACCGTGTGTTGGCCGCCTGCCGCCACCGCAACCACGCCGCTTAGCCCCGGTACCGCTACCGGGTTAATACGATTCGTCGTCGTCCCATCACCCAGTTGCCCACTTGAGTTAAAACCCCACGCCAATACCGTACCGTCGGATTTGAGTGCGACCGTGTGATTGGCACCTGCATCTAGTGCCGCAATACCCGAAAGTCCGGGTACTGCCACCGGGCTCAAACGATTTATCGTCGTTCCATCTCCTAGCTGACCCCAATTGTTAGATCCCCACGACCACACTGATCCGTCGGATTTAAGCGCGAAAGCGTTATAGGTGCCTGCCGAAACTGCCGTCACGCCGAACAATCCAGGCACTACCACAGGACTCGAACGGTGGGTTATCGTCCCATCACCCAATCCACCCCACCCGTTATAACCCCACGTCAGCACTGCGCCGCTAGAATCAAGTGCAACGGAATGTTCACTACCTGCTGCTATTGATGGAGAAATGGCTTGCGCTGCAAGTGTGGTTGCCGAAACTGCCGTGGACTGCTCCGAGCAATTTCCCGCAGCATCGCACGCTGCCACGGTATAGCTATAGGCAGTTGCTGCTGCCAGTCCGGTATCAATAAAAGCTGCCCCAGCTAGAACGCCTACCTGTACGCCATTACGATAAACCTTGTATCCCGTCACCCCGATGTTGTCGGTCGAAGCCGCCCAGGACAGATTGATCTGTGTCGCGCTGGATGCGCTTGCGGCCAGACCGGTTGGAACGGTAGGAGCCTCGCTATCTGCCACCGGCGTGGTTACCGAAACTGCCGTAGATTGTGCCGAGCAGTTGCCTGCCGCGTCGCACGCCGCCACGGTGTAGTTATACGTGGTCGCTGCTGTCAGGCCTGTATCGCTAAAGCTTGTCAGCGTCGAGGTTCCGACTTGCACTCCGTTGCGATAAACCTTGTAACCACCCACCCCGACGTTGTCGGACGAAGCTGTCCAGGAGAGGTTGATCTGCGACGCGTTGGATGCACTTGCGGTCAAACCAGTAGGCACTGATGGAACCGTATTGTCGACAAAAACTGCCACCGTGTGATACGCGCCTGCCGAGATCGAAGTCACACCGCTCAAACTAGCAGGTATCATCGTCTGCCCGTATGTATTATCACCCCACGCCACCACTGTGCCATCGTTCTTTAAAGCTACAGTAGTAGCAAGATTCGCTGCAATTGCCGCCACCCCACTCAAACCAGATGGTACTGACATTTGACCGTTTGAATTGTATCCCCAAGTCACCACCGTGCCATCACTCTTCAAGGCTACGGTATGGTACATACCCGCTGCAATCGCCACCACACCATTCAACCCTTGAGGAACCGTCGTTTCACCTGAGTTGTTGCCCCCCCATGCCACCACCGTGCCGTCGTTTTTCAAAGCCACGATATGATTATTTCCAGATGCAATTGCCACTACTCCACTCAATCCAGCGGGAACCGAAGTTACACCATTGGTATTGTCTCCCCACGCAACCACTGTGCCATCGTTCTTCAAGGCTACGGTAGTAATAGATTTCGCTGCAATCGCCACGACGCCGCTCAAACCGACAGGAACCGAGGTTTGACCATAGGCATTGTCTCCCCACGCAACTACTTTGCCATCGTTCTTCAAGGCTACGGTATAAAGGTTTCCTGCCGCGACAGCTACTACGCCGCTCAAACCTGAAGGTATCGTTGCCTGTCCAAGGGCGTTGTATCCCCATGCCGCCAAGGTGCCGTCATTCTTCAGCGCAACGGTATGACCAAATCCCGCAGCAACCGCCACCACCCCATTCAAACCTGAAGGTACCGTTGCCTGCCCATAGGCGTTATACCCCCATGCCACCAACGTTCCTGGTGTGGTTCCCACCAGTGTAGTCGCTGAAACGATATTTGATTGCGCCGAACAATTGCCCGCAGCGTCGCATGCAGCCACCGTATAGTTATAGGCGGTCGCCGCTGTCAGGCCAGTATCTATGAAGAATGTCCCAACTGGGTTTCCAACCTGAACACCATCTCGATAGACCTTGTACCCCGTCACACCGACGTTGTCGGTCGAAGCCGACCAAGACAGATTGATCTGCGTCGCACTGGCTGCGCTTGCGGTCAGGCCGGTCGGTACGGTGGGTACCACGTTATCCACGATAACGATGGAGAACACTTTACTGAATACTGCACTGGCCGCATCGGACACAGACACCATGAAGCCAAATAAGCCACTCCGAGTAGGTGTGCCAGAGATGACTCCGGATGCAGAGTAGATGCTCAACCCCCCAGGCAAGCCGGAAGCACTCCAACTGTAGGGTGGAGTACCACCGCTTGCCTGCGGGTTTGAGATATAAGCGATGCCCACGTCTCCATTTGGCAGCGTGGTCGTGCTGATCGCCAGATCACTGACAGTTGGGGCAGATAAAGCGCCGGAAGCAGGCAGTGTCACCGTCGTCGCGCCGCGCGTCGCATCGAAATAATAGCTGTGAGCACCTGCCACAAGTGTGGAGGTATAAACGTATTGCTCGCCATTGGTAAAGCTGGAATCGCGTAATGCAGGGTCTGCTGCTCCTGTGTCCTTGCTCATCGCGTTGCATATGTCATCAATACAGGCGCGGATTGAAGACGGCGCGATGTTGGTCATGTCGGTGTAGACAACCTTGTATGTGAACCGTGTAGAAGCAGTGCCGGAAGCGGGACTCACACCGTTGCTGCCATAGCCGATCTCCGCAGAGTAGTTAAGGGTGGGCGGTTCATTGAGTGCAACATTGAGCGCAGCATCTATCTGTATCCGCGGTTTTACTATGCCATTTCTTGTATCGGTAATCGGGGTGCCGGTTGCAGTCAGCAAGTTCAAACCATCAGTAACGGTAAGATTAGGGTTCTGTTGCTTCAACAATGCCCATGAGCCCGCCACATGGGGCGTGGCCATCGACGTTCCTGAGTAGACTGCATAGGCAGCGCCGGGGATGGAAGAATTAATGGATGAGCCAGGCGCCAGCAGATTCAGGAAACTGGCACTGTTTGAATACCAATCCACAACATCTGTTTTGGTTGTCGCGCCGACTGAAACGGCGCTGGAAATGCAACCAGGTGAAGAAACCAGGCTGTTGTAACCATTATTGCCTGATGCAATGACTGTGGCTATATTGACGGAACGCAGGTTGTCGATCGCAGTTTTGGTGGATGTGTTAGCCGCATCGCAACTGGCTTGGCCGCTATAGGCACCGCCGCCCAGGCTCATATTGACAGCAGCGATGTTGTAAGCGTTCCTCAGCAAATAAACCTGTTCCAGGGCCAGGTTTACGTCAGACGTATAAGCTCCTATGCAAGGCGCTGCCGAACCGCACATAGCAACATTATCGAACCGTGTGAACACCTTGATGGCGATCAGGGAAGCATCCCTGGCTACACCGGAGAAACTGGCCCCATCCCCTGCAGTAATGCCCGCCACATGAGTGCCGTGAGAACATCCCGAAATGGCGGTGTCGCAGTTGACGCCCGAACCCGCCGCAGCAGATTGTGTCACGCCTCCCGGACAAAGCGAGGAGGCGCCCGCAGCGGCATAATTGGTCGAGTAACAGGCTTCAGAAACAATTTTTCCGAACAGGAAGGGATGTGCACTGTCCACACCCGTATCTATAACTGCGATGGTTTGCCCAGCCCCGGTGTATCCGCTGCTCCAAGCGGCTGTTCCCCCGATCAGGGGAACGCTCTCGGCGAGCATCGGCTCCAAAACCCGATCCTCTTCGATGGATGTAATCTCGGTTTGCCCCGCAAGCGCTTCGAGTTCAGCAGCATCAACTTCCACTGCCATGAAAGGAATAGTGCTGAACGCCCTGGATTTCCCCGGCTTTGACTTGAGCGATGGGTTCTTTGCGTGCACTGCAGAGTGCATACGGGCAATCTCATTGCGTTGTTGCACCACGCTGGCAGCGTTCATCCCCCCCTCTGGGGCAAAAGGGGCGCGCACCCCGACGATGGCCCTAACTTTCCCGTCTGTCGCAGCCCGGCTGTGGAGCGCTGCCAAGGTATTGACGGTGTTTGCATCGGTGCTGGCCGCCAATGGCGTCTGGACAGCATTCCCCAGCACAACACGATTAGCTGCCGTTGCATCTGTGACTGCAAAGGCCAACACACAGGCTGCCAACAAGTTAGCCAGGAAATTACGCGTCCAGTGATGCATGTGATGACCCCTAAACAATAAATGACTGATGGCATGGCGGGCTGAAACGCCATGATTATTTACTTTCCGGTATTACTGCTTCGATTCCAATAGCCGGGGCCGCGAGGCGGTCTGCCTCAATAGAAACAATCTCGGATAGGTTGGCCAGTGCTTCCAGTTCTGCGGTATTCACTTCCATGGCCATGAAAGGGCTGGTTGCATACCGCTTGATTTGTTCCGGTTTTTGTTTGAGCGAGGGCACTTTTTCCATTACCACCGACTGCATCCTGGCGATCTCATTACGTTGTTGTGCCGCAGCCGCAGCAGTTAGCCCGCCTTCGGAAGTAAAGGCGATACGAAGCCCGACGATGATCCGCGTCGTACCGTTAAGGAGCTGTTAATAAATAACTGTAACAAATAAATCGAAGGTGCTATGATTGTCGTCATGGCGAATGCAGACGACCTCAAACAAATACGCACCCGGTTCGAGAAGCTTGCATGGACGTTGGACGAGCGGATGAGGCGTCTGTTTGCTGCTGCGGAAGCTGCGGTGTTAGGCCATGGCGGCGTTACAAGGGTTGCACAGGCTACCGGTGTGTCCCGGCGCGCAATTCATGCCGGATTGGAAGAGCTGGCAACCGAAAAGATGGCGGTTGAAAGTCAGGGCAAGCGAATTCGCAAAGCGGGAGCTGGCAGAAAATCTGTCACCGAAACCGATTCTGGCGTGATGGCGGCGCTGGAGAAATTGGTCGAAGCGACGACACGGGGTGATCCCGAATCACCCCTGCGCTGGACTTGCAAAAGCCTGCGTACGCTGGCTGGTGAGCTGGCTGTGAACGGCCATTCGGTGAGCTATCCGAAAGTGGGCGACTTGCTGCGGGAGTTGGGTTATAGCTTGCAGGCAAACCGAAAGATGCTGGAAGGGACGGATCATCCGGACCGCAATGCCCAATTCGAGTTCATCAACGACCAGACCGGACAACGTCTAGCGGCAGGCAATCCGGTTATTTCGGTTGACACAAAGAAGAAAGAGCTTGTTGGTGCGTACAAGAACAACGGCACAACTTGGCGCCCCGAGGGGAAGCCAGAATTAGTCAAGGTGCACGACTTCATCGATAAGGAGCTTGGGCGCGCGAACCCCTATGGCGTCTACGATGTTGCCAGCAACACGGGTTGGGTCAGTGTGGGGACGGATCACGACACGGCAAGTTTCGCGGTCGAAACAATTCGCCGCTGGTGGAATACGATGGGCAGGCAGCGTTATCCTGCGGCAACGGAACTGATGATCACGGCAGATGGTGGCGGTAGCAACGGTAGCCGGGTACGGCTTTGGAAATTGGAATTGCAGCGGTTGGCTGACGAGATCAATATCCCGATCAGCATCTCTCATCTGCCTCCGGGCACTAGCAAATGGAACAAGATCGAGCATCGTCTGTTCTCGTACATCAGCATGAATTGGCGCGGCCAGCCCTTGATTAGCCACGAGGTGATCGTCAATCTCATTGCCGGAACGACCACTCGGAAGGGACTGAAAGTCCATGCCGAACTGGATGAATCTTCGTATCCGTCAGGCATTAAGGTAAGTGACGCAGAATTTGAAAAAATACGCATCACCCGGAATTCGTTTCATGGCGAATGGAACTACAGGATTGATCCGAGTGCGAGCTAAAATTGATACACTAATTGTTTAACGACTCCTAACTTCCATTTGTTTTCTGAGCAAATCGAGGGTTCTGACAATGTCCGCGTTGGTGCCGGCCTTCAAAGGCGGCTGTGCGGAGCCCTCCAAAACGACAAGGTCGGCGGCCAAGGCATGCGCAACGCCTATGGTCAACGCAAATATAGTCATCAGACCAGCAAAGGTGTGGGGCGATAGCAAAAACAAGGTTCTGTAAAACACCTTTCCCTGCCCCACTTTTTTTCGTCGGCAAACCATGCACTCCCCAATGCGCGCTTTGTTTAAAACTTGAGTGGCACAACTCCTTTTGAACCACTCCGCCCGCTTAATATCCTAATTTTTTGATATGAAACGCTTGAATGCCGATCATTCCCTCTGATCATTCAAAACGCTATTTGTTAATTCGTCTCTGGGCGTTGCATCGCTGCTGCTTGGTGTTCCTTGAATTCAGTTTCAAATCAAACGCACGAATGGTTACACACAGGCCCACTTCTGTATATATGTCTTTCGGCCTATGCAATTGCTAGGCATTGCCTATGCATTTCGGCATATTGACAGCAAGGTATTTTTCTGGCTGACGCTTCACGTGACTACTGCACAGCAGATCAGAATCTGGCAATTGTCCAGCAAAATTGCGTCCTCAACATCACCCCCAGAGGTAGCCGCCCCGGAGATACCCGTCCACTTCCCGCAGCGCGTCTTTGCAGCCCCGTCCCGGCCTGAACCCGTAGCTCATCGGCAGAAATTCTTTCTCGAAGATCGGTTCGATCACCCGCTTGACCGCCGTCTGGACGATTCTGTCCTTGACGGTGGGGATGCCTAGCGGGCGCGTCTTGCCTCCCGCTTTGGGAATCTCCACCCGCCGCACGGCGCAGCTCTGATACTTCCCTTCCTCAAGGTCTTTCGCCAACTCGTCAAGATACCGCCCGGCGTTCGCCGCAAAGGCTTCGATGCTTTGCCCGTCTATCCCCGCCGCACCCCTGTTACTCTTGACTCGTTCCCAAGCCGTTTGGAGTGTGCTCGGGCGATAGGCTTTGTCGATCAGGCTGAACCATTTGTTTCCTTTGACACCGTTACCCAGTGCCGCCAACATGCGTTCCGTCCAGACGGTGCGATCCACCCAGTCCCATCCGGTTGGGCTAGATTCAGTTTGTTTAGTCCTCGCGGACACTTCCACCGTTTCGCTCACGCTCTCGCTCCTCCTGTCTTTTACGCATCCACTTTCCTACCACCCTTCCCTAGTCGCGGCTTTGCTTTCCGCGCTTTCCGGGCTGCCTCTGCATCGGGTTAGGCTCGAATTTCTTCCGACACTTTCCTCGCCAGTTTCCCGGCTTTGTTGGCCTTGCCTCGCTCTTCAGCCCTGCGGTACTACGGAGGCTCTGACTCCTGTCCCCCTTCACCTGGGAGCAGGTCTCCCCGCTTATCTCACGCAAACTTCCCGGCATTCCGCCTCCAACCACATGGGTGACCCAAATGTCGCTTTGCACGCCATTCCTTCCAGCGCATCTGGTGTATTTCAGGCTTCGCCACGAACGAGCAGGCTCGCCGTCACTCCCCGCCGAATCGAGTTCACTTTATTACGGACTGCCAGTTCGCTTCCGGTTGCTCCCCACCCCGCCTCTCGACGACGCAGTTACCTTCGGCTACGAAGTTTTGGCTTACTCCGACACGGACTTCCACCGTGCAGTTTGCGCGCCTTCACGGGCGCACTCGTCCCCGCGTAGGCGGGAACCCAGTCAAATAAAGGCACTGGATCCCCGCCTACGCGGGGATGACGAATTAATCCGTGTTTCCTTAGAGGTTTCCTTAAAACCTTTAGCCGACCCGTTGAGCGAGCGCATTCGCAAGCACACGCATGCCCGAGGCAACCTGCATGTTTTAGGGAGCAGAAATCCCGCAACACCGGCTGCTTGCTATAACTCTGTAAAGTGTCGTAGAATTCGCGCCCTTTGGCATTTGCTAACAAAAAAACAGGTTCGACTATGGTTATCATTCGGTTTTCACGCGGCGGCTCCAAGAACCGCCCATTCTTTAATGTGGTTGTGGCTGATTCGCGCAATCGCCGCGATGGCAGGTTTATCGAGCGCATCGGTTTTTACAACCCGATTGCCCCGGAAGGCCCGGACGGCATGCGCATTCAGCTTGATCGGGTGACGCACTGGCAAGAAAAGGGCGCGCAACTGAGCGATGCCGTCGCCAAGCTGGTCAAGCGCGCTGGTGCCGCAGCAAAAGCATAACGAACCAGACCCCATGGTAATCATGGGGCGTGTGGCGGGTGCGCAGGGCATACTCGGTTGGGTGAAACTTAAAACTTACACCGAGTTCATGGACGGTCTTGTCGAATTTCCTGTCTGGTGGCTGGGGGATGAAAAGCATCCTTGGCGCGAAGTTGGCGTGGAAAAATTTGCTGTGCAAAGCAAAGGCCTGATCGCCAAGTTTCCGGGCTGTAACGACCGAACCGCCGCTGAAAAATACAAGGGCTTGCTGGTGGCAGTGCCGCGCAGCAGCTTGCCACAACAGCTTGAAGATGAGTATTACTGGTCTGACTTGATCGGGCTTGCGGTGGTCAACCTCGCAGGCGAAAGTTTGGGGACGGTGGACAACCTGATGGATACCGGCGCCAATCAGGTGCTGTGTGTGCGGGGTGAGAGCGGTGAGTTGTTGATTCCGTTCATCGCCAGCGCAATCAAGCAAGTGAGCCTGGCGGAAAAAGTAATACGTGTTGACTGGGCCGCCGATTGGGCAGAAAAACACTGAGTGCAAGCGCCTGAAGATGCGGTTTGATGTCATCACCTTGTTCCCCGAAATGTTCGACGCGATCACGCAATATGGCGTAACGCGGCGCGCGGCGGAGCAGGGCAAGTTTGTGTTGCAGACGTGGAACCCGCGCGATTTCACCAACGACAACTACCGCACCGTGGATGATCGCCCTTACGGTGGCGGCCCCGGGATGGTGATGCTGGCGGAACCGCTGGCTCAGGCGATCAGCGCGGCGCGGCAAAGCCAAGCGCAAACCGGTGTGGTCAAGAGTTGTGTGATACACCTATCGCCGCAAGGCAAGCCACTCAACCACGAAGTGGTGAAGGAATTGCTGGCACGCGACGAAGGATTGATTTTGTTGGCGAGCCGTTACGAAGGCGTGGATGAACGCCTGATTCGGCGGCATGTGGATGAAGAGCTTTCCATTGGGGACTATGTTATTTCCGGCGGCGAGTTGGCAGCGATGGTACTGATAGACAGCCTGGTGCGGCAAATTCCCGGAGTGCTGGGTGATGCCGAATCGGCGCAACAAGATTCCTTCGTACAAGGGTTGCTGGATTGTCCGCACTACACGCGCCCTGAAGAATTTGAAGGCGATGGCGTTCCGGAAGTATTGCTGTCCGGGCACCATGCCGAAATAGAAAAGTGGCGGTTGAAACAGGCGCTTGGACGCACCTGGGAACGCCGCCCTGATTTGCTGGCACAGCGCCAGTTAACAAAACAGGAAGCTCGGCTACTGGCTGAGTACCAGCAGGAACAAGCTTCCGTACAACAAGAGGAAATGCAAAATGGATCTGATCAAGCAGCTTGAGCAGGAAGAAATCGCCCGCATGGGTAAAACCATCCCTTCTTTCGCCCCCGGCGACACGGTCATCGTCAATGTGAACGTGGTGGAAGGCGAGCGCAAACGTGTGCAGGCTTATGAAGGCGTAGTGATTGCCAAGCGTAACCGGGGCTTGAACTCTTCTTTCATCGTGCGCAAGATTTCCGCTGGCGAAGGCGTGGAACGCACCTTCCAGACCTATTCCCCATCTGTCGCCAGCATCGAACTGAAGCGCCGTGGCGATGTGCGCCGCGCCAAGTTGTACTACCTGCGTGAACGTTCCGGCAAGTCGGCCCGTATCAAGGAAAAACTGGTAGCGCGTTCGGCATAGCAAATTCGCACAGTCGATGGATCGCAAAATGGGGAGCTTGGTCTCCCCATTTGCATTGGTGGTTTGCGTTATGATTGCCCTATCAAACTAGATTCTCCATGAGAATCGTCACGCCGTTGTAGGAGCGTAGATTGCTGCGCGATGACGAGCCATCGCCCGATGAATCGGGCTCCTACACAGAAAAGGCTGGCCTTACAAACCTAATGAATAATCCTAGATTCCTCAGTTGAGAATGAATAATTTACAGGGGAAGCAACATGGGCACGCTTCTCCCTCACCCCAACCCCTCTCCCCGAGGGAGAGGGGTTTTGCTCCCTTCCCCCTCGGGGGAAGGGCTGGGGGTGAGGGTTTGCCCCCTGTCGGTTTATTTTCAACTGAGGTTTTCAGGATAATCTAGGATCAAGGGGTTTTACTTTGCAAGCCATTCCGCTTTACCAGGCAATACTTGCCGTGCCATTCGGTGTGCTCGGCATCCGCTGTGATACGGATGCGCTCACCGGCATCGAGTTCCTTGCGCCGGATACTGCGCCGTGCGCACCGCGCAGTGCATTGGCAAAAATGGTATGCGAGCAACTCTCAGCCTATTTAGACAATCCGGATTTTCAGTTCACTCTTCCGCTCAAGCTCAACGGCACGGCACATCAAACCAAAGTATGGCAGGCGATCTGCGCCATTCCGCGCGGGAAAACGCGCAGCTACGGTGAATTGGCGAAAGATCTGCAATCGTGTGCACAAGCCGTCGGCCAAGCCTGTGGAGCCAACCCCATCCCCATCGTCATCCCGTGTCACCGCGTGGTAGGCAAGGCCGGGCTGGGCGGCTTCATGCATCACAGCGGCGGTTACGCGCTGGATATAAAACGCTGGTTGCTGGTACATGAAAAACGCTAACATTCTTGACGAATTCTGCGACAGCCTGTGGCTGGAAGACGGCCTGTCGCGCAACACGCTGGAAGGCTACCGGCGCGACTTGCATAAATTTTCTGCCTGGCTGGAAAAGCAGCGCGGCGAGTCGCTGTTGCAGGCCACGCATGCCGACATTCAAGGCTTCCTCGCGCATCTGGTCAGCGAGCAGAAAGCCAAGGCCACCTCGACCTCACGCGCTATCTCCAGCCTCAAGCGCCTGTTCCGCTATCTGCTGCGGCAGAATAAAGTGTCCGCCGACCCCACGCTGCAAATCGCCACGCCCAAGCTGCCGCGCAGCTTGCCCAAGAGCCTGACCGAACAGGATGTCGAACAACTGCTCAACGCGCCGGATGTGGATACCCCATTGGGCATGCGCGACCGTACCATGTTTGAGGTGCTGTATGCCACCGGCTTGCGCGTGTCGGAACTGGTGACCTTGCGCATCGCGCAAGTGAGCATGGATATGGGCGTGGTGCGCGTAATGGGCAAAGGCAGCAAAGAACGCCTCGTGCCGCTGGGTGAAGAAGCACTGGACTGGCTGCGCCGCTATCTGGCGGAAGGACGCGCGGTGCTGCTGGCGGGAAAGGTGAGCGATGCGCTTTTTGTCACCGCACGTGCCACAGCCATGACGCGGCAAATGTTCTGGTATCTCATCAAGCGCCATGCCAAAAGTGGCGGGTTAAACAAATCACTCTCGCCGCATACCCTGCGCCACGCCTTTGCCACACACCTGCTCAACCACGGCGCTGATTTGCGCGTGGTGCAATTGCTGCTCGGCCACACCGATATTTCCACCACGCAGATTTATACCCATGTTGCGCGGGAACGGCTAAAACAGTTGCATGCGAAGCATCATCCGAGGGGGTGATGCGTATTACGCCGGGAAAATGTTTCGACTGTTGGCACACAGAGCTAAAGCTTGCGCATTTACCTTACCTCCCCCATAAGATATGCTTGGTCACGAAAATCTCTTGGCAAACATTTCGCAAGCCACGCCATGTTCAAACCCAGCCCCATAGAGACCGACCACACTCTCGAACCCAAGGTGGTATTTCTCAACAGCGTCTTTCTGTTTGCCGGAATCGTGGCTTTCGGAATGGGCTTCTTCCGCTGGCAGTCCAGTGTGGTCATGGGTTCGATCGATTTCGTATTTTCGTTATGCAGCTTCGCTCTGGTTTATTACCTCAACAACCACAAGGAACGTGTTGCGGCCATCAGCTCGGTCGCGCTTGCGCTTTCATACTGCCTGTTTACCGCCATCTACCTGTTGGCTCCCTATAACACGACGCGCGTTTCACTGTTTTTCCTCTTGTTAGCCTCAGCCTTCTTCCTGAAGGGAAGGCAAGTCGGGCTCGCCTGGCTGATTATCATTCTCCTGACCATCGCGATCGGACACTTTCTGCCCGGTTTCGACACCGCCTATTCCCGCATCGATATCGTTACCACCTGCCTGTATTTGATGGCGTTGTTCTTCATTTTTATCAACTACGAAAAATTCAAAGAAAAGGTCAATGAGCGTGATCGGGAGAAAGAAGTGCTGCGCCTGAGCGAGGAACGTTTTCGCACAATGGTCGAAAACGGTAACGACATTATCAGCATCATTTCCGATACAGGCACCGTGCGCTTCATCTCGCCTTCCATCGAATCCGTATTGGGTTTCGCGCCCGGTGAAATAGTCAACAAGAACGTCAACGAGTTGGTTCACCCCGACGAACAACAGAAAGTCGCCACGGCATTAACCGATGCACTGGCTCATCCCGGCGGAGAAACGCTGGAGCAATATGAATTTCGCATGAAGCACAAGGACGGTAGTTACCGCGACATCGAGATGGTCGGCTGCAATCTGATCGGCAATCCGGTGATCGGCGGCATCGTGCTGAACGGGCGCGACATCACCGAACGCAAGCAACTGGAAGGCGAGCTGAAGCGCCGGGCGCACATTGATGTGCTGACCGGTCTCAATAACCGGCGCTATTTCTTCGAGCTGGCGGAACAGGAGCTGGCGCGCGCCAAACGGCATGGAGCGCCGCTCCAGGCGCTGATGCTGGATGTGGACCACTTCAAGTTGGTTAACGATACCTATGGTCACCATGCCGGCGACAGGGTGTTGCAGAAGCTGAGCGAAATTTGTGTCCAAACCTTGCGCGAAATTGACTTACTAGGGCGCATCGGCGGCGAAGAATTCGCCATCCTGTTGCCGGAAACCAAAGGCGAGCAAGCGCTGGAGGTGGCGGAGCGGCTGCGGCTGGCCGTTGCTGTTGCGACCGTGCCGCTCGAACAGGGTGATTCCATTCACTTCACGGTTTCGATCGGGGTAGCCCGGTTTGTGGCAACGGATACAAAGATTGAGGATATGTTCAAGCGCGCCGACACGGCCTTGTATGCGGCTAAAAACGCGGGGCGCAACCGGGTTTGCGGCGAAGAAATTGGCTGACTCCGTATTTCCATCACTCACCCTTAAACCGGACATATTACGTGCTACAGAACCGGGCTTTTCATTTGCTCTCTACATTCGGCAAATCGCGAAATTGTTAAGCACCCCTCAGAGGGTTACAATAGCGCCCATGTCGCAACTCGATCTCAGCCATCATTTCCTTATCGCTATGCCCGCCATGGCGGATTCTGTTTTTGCCAAGTCGCTCACCTACATTTGTGAGCACAATGAGCAGGGCGCATTGGGTATCATTGTAAACCGCCCGATCAATCTCACCTTGGGCGAGCTGTTCGCGCAAATCAAGGTTCCGCTGGAACAGCCCAAGTTTAAAAATTTACCGGTGCATTTCGGCGGCCCGGTGCAGACCGAGCGTGGCTTCGTGTTGCACGACACTCAGGGAAATTGGCAGTCCACTCTGCGCATTAACGACAAGCTGGCGCTTACCACCTCCAAAGATATTCTCGAAGCGGTCGGCGAAGGACTGGGGCCGCACAGCCTGCTGGTAACCCTGGGCTATGCCGGGTGGGCGCAGGGACAATTGGAACATGAGCTGTCGCAAAATGCCTGGCTCAGCGTGTCAGCCTCTGAACATATCCTGTTCGAATTGCCTGCGGAAGAGCGCCTGCCTGCTGCGATGGCGCTGCTGGGCGTGGATTATGCGTCACTCTCTGAGGAAGCGGGGCATGCCTGATTCAAAATACAATATGCTCTAAGGGCGCAGGAAATTACCAAATACCACTTATAAATTACGTTACATAAGCCAAAACAAAACCCATCCCCACCCCAACCCTCCCCTTGAAGGGGAGGGAGTATAGTTCCTCCCCCTTCAAGGGGAAGGTTAGGAGGGAGATGGGGTGATGTTGGTGGCATGATTAACGGTATTTTTAGAATTTCCATTTCCCTAAACGGTTCTCAGAGCGCTGTGGCCCCCTGAACAGCGAAGGCGCGCGTCAACTTATGAAACATCCGGTTAACGTGTTGATGATTTGACCTGCTGGCTTACCGGGCTTGGCCTGCTCTCCTGCCACACCCCGCCAACCGGCGCTGCCTGAGCGCTTTCACCCACATAAGGCAGGCCGTAACTTTCTTCGATAGTGCGCAAAATATTGTAGTGGTTGATGCGTTGCGCGCTACTGCCGTGCTTGACCATCGGCCCGACGAACAGGGTGGCGACGCGGTTGTCCGCCGAACCATCGTCCTCATCCCAAGTGACGATGAGCAGGCTGTTATGCGTCATCGCCCATTGCGCGTAAGGCCCGATATTTTTCGCCAGCCAGGCATCACCTTGCGCCACGCTGCCGTCGTGCATGTCGTTGCGCTGGTCTGGCACCACCAGCGCCACCGTGGGCAATTTCTTGAAATCTTGCGGGAATGCGCTGAACGGTTGGTTGAGCGCGACGAGCTCTTTCCAGTTCGCCACCGGGTTGTGCTTGCGCTGATACGCGCCATAGACGCAGCCCTCGAAACCGGCTTGCGGCATGGATTCGGCGTAACTGGCGAAGCTCAGTCCCTTTTCCAGCAGCGCGCCGGCGAGGTTGGCTCCGCTCAGTTCCAGCGGACAGGCGTTGCTGCTTATGCCGCGCGTGGAGCCGGAAAACAGGGCAAGGTAATTCGGCTGGCTGGGGTGGGTGACGCCATAGGATAGCGTGAACAGCGCGCCGCGCCCGGCCAGCGCGTTGATGTACGGCGCATCCGGGTTGCCGATGATTTGCGCGAATGATTTATTTTCCTCGACCACGATCACGATGTGATCCGGGCGAGGCAATGGCTGCGCTTCCGCTGGAGAGATATACCATACCAGCAGAAGCGCCAGGCAACGCAGCACAAAGTAACTCATGATGTTTGGCGGGAGAAACAAATACAATTGCAGGGGCGCAAACGAAATGCGCCGTGGTGGGCACGGCGCATTCGTTAGGTTGTGGGGCAAATCAGCAAATACTTACATTCCGGCCACAAACTCCGTCACAGCGTCAATTTCGGCGGGGGTCATTTTCTTGGCGACACCACCCATCATTCCCGCCGGGTCATTGTGGCGCTCACCGCTACGAAAATCGTTCATCTGTTTCAAAAGGTAATCTTTTGTTTGCCCGCTGATCACTGGAAAGACATTATTCTGAGCGTCCAGCCCATAGCCGTTTTCACCATGGCAACTACTACAGGCGTACACACCGGTGTCCGGATTGCCTTCGTAGAATATAACCTTGCCTTTTGCCACCAGCTCCTTTTTGCCGCCTGGCGCACCCTTCATCCGCTTTTTGCTGGCGAAATACGCAGCGATATCCTTGAGATCCTGCGGTTCGGTCACACCGGCTGCCATACCGGTCATCATCGGATCAACGCGCTTCGATTCCTGATAGTCACGAACTTGTCTTTCGATATACTTCTGGAACTGCCCCGCCAGATTAGGAAAATTGGGCGCGATACTGATGCCTTCTTCGCCGTGGCAGCCTTGACACGCAGCAGACTTATCCTTGCCGGCCTTGGGGTCTCCCTCTGCCGCTTGCGCCGCCGCAATGCTGACCAGAACAACAAGCAACGCGCGGATGCCGAACTTTATTCCTTTAGCCATGCTACCTCCCTTAAAAGTTATTTATAATTTGGGGCGTATTGTTTCTCATAACTTTTTCCCCGTCAACGCAATTTTAACCGACACGGCGGGGGAATGCGGTGTATGTTCTAAGCATTGACAGCCTGTAATTTATAAAATACAGCATGAGCATGTTCGAGGCGGTCCAAAGCACAACGTTTTACAACTGGCTTGGTCAGGCACGCATGCGCATCCATGCACGGCTTGACCGCGTAGCGTTGGGTATCATTTCCGCCGAAGCCAGAAGTCAGGGCGGCGTCTCTGATGCGCAATTGCTATTATGAAAAGATGGTCTGGAAAAAGGCGGTACACGATATTGAAAGGAAACCGGTGCAGAACAAAGCGGCGTGTTCCAGAAACCCATGACGCACCTAACTCTGGGCTTCCAGATAAAAGCGAGGCTCCTTTTTCAATGCCAAGCCAAGTTGTTTATTTGCCTGCACAGAGTAAAAAGATGCCGCATTATTTAGATCGGCAGCAGCAGCGGGATGAACGACTATTTTCACTTCAAAGCTGCGCGAGCTTGTGCAATCACTTCTTCGAATGGCGTTCCGACAATCTTCCCGCTCTCGATTTCGGCAACACGCCTTTCAACTTCAACGGCCCAAGCTGATTCGATTTCACTGTCTTCATCCAGGCTGGCGATAATGTGCTCCGCCAACGGGGCACGGTCAGCAGGTACAAGTTTTAACACCTCGGCTTCAAGAATTTCAAATTGCGTTGACATTACATGCTCTCCAGATGACAAGTTGTGATTGTAGCGCGAGTAATGTTTTTAGGTAAACGGCAAGCTTTGCCTAACGTCGTGTTGAACGGCGGGCACGCGTAGTACACAGCTACCTGAGTTCAACGCAAGCAGTTCTAATGCAGAGTTAACCGGTGTGCTCGGTTTTTGCGCGCGGCCGTGTTGCGTGCTTGGTAGCACGGTAAATTTGTTCTCTCTCTGAAATCAAGTCAAGCTGCGGTGAGTTGAATTATTTGTCATGCGCAGATAGTCGAAGACCAAGCGGGTATTTCGGTTCAACTGTTGCATCTTCTGGGCGACGCTGGATTTGCCATCAGAGATGAACTGGATGACGCCGACGGCGAAGCGGCGTAGCCGGGAGATATTCTCCGGGCCGTAGCCTGTGCGGATACGGCAACGATCTTCATCGAAATTCCAATCGATGACATAGTGGCAGCGGTTCTCAATCGTCCAGTGCCCGCGATTGATTTCAAGGATGCGCTGCGGGCTGGCTTGTTCTGGGGGGCGGCTGGTCATCCCCAAAGCGACCTCTGCAGTGATCTTCCCGCTTTTTTTGTATACGGCCTCCCGCTCGATCAGGAAGACTTGCCCGACATGCGGGAAATCCAGGTAGGCATTGAGCGCGGTGCTGCACCAGATACGCCGGGTCTCGATTCGCCCATGCACGGGCGGAGAGACTTCGACGAAATCCGGCTCTTTCCGGTTCTGGAACAATAGAGCGATGTCGGACCGGAGCGTTGCCTGGTTGCCTTTGACGGTGAAGTGGTAATGCGCCCCGCGTTGCACCAGATACGCGGCCAGTTTGCGTTGCGTCAGCAGTGCATCGGCGGTGATGTCTTTGCCCAGAATATTGATCCCGTCCAGCAGCGGAACGAACATCCCGATTTCATTGGTTTGTTTAGTTTCATCGCTGCCCGCTACGGGCAAGGCGCCGACTTTTTTTGGGTAACGCACAAGGCGGTCTCATGCCCGACCACGCTCATGATGTGGGTTTGCTGCCCCGCCTCGTCGATCGCGTTGCACATCGTCTTGCCATCGATGGCGAGGCTTTGGTCTTCCTCTCCGAAGGCCGCATTCCACTGTTGCAGGGCGAGGTCGAGTTTGGCCGGGTCGACCCGCACCAGCACATCGCGGAAGATGGACTCGCTGGGGACGACATAGCGTTTCTGTATGTGGCGGCAGCCGAAGCGTTCGCGTGCCTTGGGTTTAAGGTCTTTCGCCCACGCGGCGATAGCCTTGTAGCCGCGCATGCCGCACAGGGTTGCGCCCGCAGCGATGCCGAGCACAACACAGAGCCGATGACGCCGACCTTCGGCGCGGCGCGGATCGGGGATGCCGTCAAAGAAGTCGGGCAGCGTGCGCATCTGTTCGGCAGTCAGCATGATCTTGGGTGCTCCGGTACGATAAACAGGGTCAAGGACGGGGCGGGAGAGCTGGTCCCGCGCATCACGTTGCACGGGGAGGACAAAGACCAGCTTGGGCGATTTGGCATCCGCGCTGTAGCCCTCGCGGGTGCGGCGGAACCCCTGCGTCAGCCCCAGGCAAGCCCAGTTCGCGGCACGATAGACCGTGCCGTGGAAGCGCGCCGGATCAACGAAGGTTTCCAGCAAGAGCAAAGGCTGACCAAAACGTTCTTGCCAGTCCCCGGCAATTCGCTGGTGGCACAATGACAGCGCTTTGGAACCCAGATTGGGGAAGTGCCACTCGGGCAGAATCAGGAAACGGCTGTTGTTGGCGATTAAACTCAGACGATCAAATTGGTGACGGAAATCCCAGCCAATCCAACGGTCACGGACACCGCACTTCCATGCTGAGGCTGAGAAGCTCAGCAATGCCGCCCATTCATCTTCATGGGTGGCGACATACCAGAGCGTGTGGCCGATCTTGGCCAGATCACCCAAGTAGTGGTGTTGCTGCATCAGTTCCCGATAGCGAGCTTCTTCGCTCTTGCTCACGAGACGGACGCTCAATGCTTGTAGATTGGCTTGCATTCATGCTTTATACGCGAGCTGGGCGTGAATGTCCAGAAAAACAATTAACCGCTTAATCCGTTGAGAATTTATAGGGAGGACAAATTCACCCTGTGCTTGGTAGGGCGCACACTTGACTTGGCTAATTCCATGAGACCACGCAACGCGGCATTGACGGATGCCTCGTGGGGAAATGCCTTGGAAACTGCAGGCTCGATGACGACAACGTTTGATTTCAAGGCAATGCGGTGTGCGTATTTTCCACGCACGATTAGCCCCAAGTCGCTGCGCTTATATTCCGGACGGAGCCAGTCGTTTGCTTCCGACTTAATTTTCTTCATGGATAAACAGGGTGATTGCAGCCAGTAGATTGGCAACGCACCCGATCTTCGCTGGGCACTTCAACAATGGCTAGTAGTACGTTCCGGTAAAATATTTACACATTAAACCACCCCAAGGTCAAACTTGTTCCAGCGGAACACGACGGGTGAGGCGTTGATCTCGTCAATGCCCTTCATGATTCGTGCCTTCAACTCGTCAATGGAGTTTACCCGGATGTGGCGCAGGAAGGTTCTGGACATCTTCGAGAAGGCACACTCTATCAGATTAAGCCAAGAGCCATGTTTGGGCGTATGAACATACTCGAAGCGCCCTGGTCGAGTTGCAAGATAGGCTAACGTTTCTTTCGAGATGTGTGCCGAATGATTATCCAGCACCACGCGGATGATTGCCTCGGGCGGGTAGTGCTCGTCAAGCCGTTTGAGTAACGCGATGAACTCAACGCTACGGTGGCGATCTTCCACGTTGGCGAAAATATGGCCCGAGTGCAGATCAATTCCGGCCAGGATCGATACGGTTCCATGGCGGATATATTCGTAATCTCGCCCAATGGCTGAGTGTTTTCCGGGAACGGGCGGCAGGTCGGGAGCGGTTAGCCCGATAGCCTGAACCCCGGGTTTTTCATCGACGCTGACAGTATAGATGGGCTCGGGTCGCCCATCATGAACAGCACCTTCGCGGTAGATCGAAACATCCCGGTAAACCAGCAAGACTTCCTGCATCTTGCGGTCAAACTCTGGATCACGTTTTTCTAAATAGTAACGGATCTTGTGGGGCTTGATTTCGTTCTCGTCGAGAATGCGCCATACGGTGCTCTTGCCCGCGTGCGCCAGCCGGGGAAAGCCCGCAGACCCGGCGTGTTCGGATACAAAGCTGGCCAAGCCGGATATTGTCCACAGCTCCGCAGCTAAACCGTTATCCTTGGGCTTGGTGCAGGCGATGCTCGCTACCCAAGCGCGGGCTTCATTGCTGATTTCCGGTTCGTGCGGGCGGTGGTAAGCGTCCTTCAACCCCATCTGCACGCCCGCCGCCAGTGCCTTGTCGATGCATTTGTAGATAGTCGGGCGACTGCCCCCGGTCTGCCGTTGCAGGCCAACAATCGAGATACCATCGGCGTAGCCGATCAGCACCTTGGCGCGTTCAATCTCGCGCGCCGACGCTGTTCTCGATCTGGACAGTTCCTTCAACATCGTCCTCTGATCCTCCGTCAATACCAGTGCAGCACGTTTCGTCTTGCCCGCCATGATCACCCCCGCTAAGAGTTGTATAAGAGCCATGGCAATTATATATCAATCTGTAAGTATTTTACCGGAACGAGCTACTAGTAGTTTCATCAGAGAGCTGGGGAGAGCCCTTGAAGGAGGAGGAGCGCCCGCGCCACCTTGCCTGTGAATGGTTCAGATGCATAACCCCCGGCGTCAGACTAGTTGCCGCCTCAAAAATTTAACTTTGAGGTGTGGAGGCGACAATGGGAATACGTTATTCAGAAGCATTTATCGAGCAGGCGTTATTCAAGGTATATTCACGTGGTAAGCGGGCGGTGAAGTCGGTCGCGGAAGAATTGAATGTCAACTGTCACACGGTAAAGAATTGGATGAAAAGAAAAGAAGTCGGGCCGGTTGGCGTGTCGGTGACAAAAGAGCGTCGCCCGCAGGACTGGAGTGCAGAGGAGCAGTTGCTGGCCCTGCATGAAACGCATGGCATGGCGGGAGAAGCCTTGCAGACATGGTGTCGCGAAAATGGATTGTTTGCCCATCATCTGACAAGCTGGAAAGCGGCCTTTTGTGCGGACATTAGAGCGGTGCCTGCCAGTCGTGAAATTCGCGTACTGAAAGATGAGAACGGCCAGCTCAAGCGCGAATTGGTGCGCAAGGAACGTGCATTGGCGGAGGCGGCTGCTTTGCTGATTCTACAAAAAAAATTCCGCGCGCTCTGGGAGGGCGAGGTCAAATGGCTTCTCTTGCAGAGCGCGGCCAGATCATCACCCTGGTGCAGGAAGCCATGAATTCCGGTGCACGTCAGGATCGTGCCTGTTCCGTTATCAGTCTTAACGAACGCACGTTGCAGCGCTGGCGGGTTGATCAGTCACGGGGCGATCAGCGCCCGGAACGGACGCAAATACCGATAAACCGGCTCAGCGCGCCGGAGCGCGAGCACGTGATGGCGGTTGCCAACTCGGACGAATTCGGCAGTCTGCCGCCGAGCCAGATTGTGCCGATACTGGCGGATCGCGGCGAATACATTGCTTCCGAATCGACGTTCTATCGCATCATGAGAGCCGAGAATCAGCTCCGGCACCGTGGTGCCGAACGCCCCGTGCAACGGCGACATAAACCGCGTGCGCTTTGTGCCACCGCGCCCAATCAATTGTTCAGTTGGGACATCACCTACCTGCCGACACCGGTGAATGGCCTCTATTTTTACCCGTATTTATTCATGGACATTTTTAGCCGAAAAATCGTCGGCTGGCAGGTTTACGATGCGGAAAGCAGTGAGCTGGCGGGCGAAGTCATGCGCGATATTTGTGCGCGGGAAGCCATTGCGCCCAACCAGGTGGTGTTGCATTCCGACAACGGCAGCCCGATGAAAGGTGCCACCATGCTGGCCACCTTGCAAGCGCTGGGTGTTGCGCCCTCGTTTAGTCGCCCGGCGGTCAGCAACGATAACCCGTACTCGGAATCACTGTTCAAAACCTTGAAATATAGACCGGCGTACCCGCGTCAGGCGTTTGAAAATCTGCTCGCTGCAAGGCAATGGGTTGGCGTGTTTGTGCAATGGTACAACGAGGAACACCGGCACAGTGCCATCAACTTTGTGACCCCGGCAGAGCGCCATGCCGGCCTCGACACGGCATTATTGGAGAAGCGCACCATCGTCTACGAAGCGGCAAAGAACAGGCGGCCTGAGCGCTGGAGCGGTGCCATCCGAAACTGGCAGCCCGTTCTCGTTGTGCATCTGAATCCGGCTCAGCGCATCGCCGAAAAAGATGGGAAAGTGGAAGGTGAAATAGCGCTCAAAATGGCAGCATAAAAGCAAGCAGTCAGGCGACAACTAGGTTGACAATTTCCGATAATGACCGACCCGGCAAATCAATCTCAGACTCATTTCATGTTGGAAATACGTTAACCCTTCAGGCTCATTTCATATTGGAAGAGGCTTTGAATGGATTCCGAAGCAACAGTGAGGTAAAATAACCGTAAGTCTCTTTTGGGTTTTTGTGACTATTTCTTGCTTTTTTCAAAGCATGCGCCCGTAGCTCAGCTGGATAGAGTATTGGTTTCCGAAGCTTATGGTCATTTGGGTGGGGTGGGGTAAAATGACCACAAGTTTCAAATGCGGTTTTGTGACCGTTTCTTAGTTTTTCAAATACGCGCTCGTAGCTCAGCTGGATAGAGTATTGGTTTCCGAAGCCAAGGGTCGTGGGTTCGACTCCCGCCGAGCGCGCCAAAATAGGCTTTAGGTCATGTGACTTAAGGTCATGCTGTAGCTCAAAAAATTCATGGTGACTATTTGGTGACTAAATGGAGACTATTTGGTGACTACAAAAAATTTTCGTTGCGCGTTTTTTGGCAAATTTGACTACAAGTCTTTGTGACTGCATATTCCGGTGAAAAACACTAAAATATTCACATAGGGCGGGCAAATAATATTATTCCCAGTAACCGGTTTACGGCAGTCATTTCGCAATGATGAATTCACCCTACGTGCCAATTGCCGATACTGGTGAATGACGGCTTTCTGGCAACTTATCCACACGGAATGACCTTCGGTGGGGTATATGTGTTCACTGGTGAAAGGCAAAGTTTATGCAGCTTGGCGCAAGTAATCAAACTCCATGGAAATAAAATCCATCACCAATTGCACTTTTGGAAGATAGCGATGCCGTTTATGGCACACCAGATATAAGCTGCCGACAGCACTTGGCCCCAGATCGATATTCAGTTCATGCAGTTTCTGCAATTCACGCAAGCCCTCATAACGATGCAAGACCTGAGGCAATATCATCGCGCCCACACCTGCCTTGCAGGCGGCCATTTGCACAATAAAATCGTCTGATGTAAACGCTGGTTTGAAGTTGGGTATCAACGCGCTTAATTCCTGGTTGGTAAGCATCTCGTCGTAAGATGCCGACCAACATATCCAGTCCAGATCGGCGATGCACGGTGACGACGGGAGCCGCACTGCATAGGCTTTGGAGACATACACACGCATGGCGCTGGAAATCTCGTCCACGCATACCAGATCAGCATCGGTGGGCTTTCCCGACCGCAGTGATAAGTCTGCTTCACCGCGTCCCAGATTCAAGGTCTCTATTCCGGATAAAGCTTCGATCTGAATCTGCGGATGTTTCCGGCGTATCTTTGCGGCCAAAGGGGCGACCACTTCGTAGGCGATGCCGGGTGGCGCCGCAATCCTTACTTTTCCTTCCGGCAGATAAGTTTGCTTTTTAACGCTGAGCTCCGCCTCATTAGCCCATTCGGCCATGCTCTGCGCTGCGGGTAACAATTTTTGCCCCGCTGCTGTCAGACTTGCGCCCTGACTTTGTCGTTCAAACAGCGCTTCGCCGACCGCTTCCTCAAGCTCGGCTATTCGCCGGCTCAATGTAGGCTGTCCTAATTTCAACATACGAGCCGCGCCGCTCAGGCTGCCTTGTTCATGTACCGCCAAAAACAGTTTCAGATCATCCCATCTCAGGCTCATATTCACTTCCGTATCAATAAATCACGCCTATCCAATTATGGATGACTCTATCAATATTTAGTCAGTTGTTAATTGATATATGGATATGCAAGTATAGATGAACTTTTCGGAGGACTGTATGAAATCGAATCACACCCTATTGCCAGTATTGAGCTGTGCGCTTACCTTGTTATTGCAAGGCTGCGCTGTTACCAGCCATCCGTTGGGCAAGCCAGCACCAGGCAAAGCATCCAGCAGTGTCGAAATGGAACGCCTGATCGATCAGCCAGGGTCCATTCAATTAGAGACCATCAATAGCGCGGATTGGTCCATTTCGCTTGCCGGTTTGGTCAATCTGAAAAGCCCTGCGGCGATTCAAGCCGGGCTGAAAGACCGGGATGAACCTATACAGGTTTACGCCCATCTGCTGAAGCATCCGCAGCGCGGCAATTATCTGGTGGACACAGGAGTGTCAAAAATACTGGTGGATGATCCCGGCAAAGTGGGTCTGAATTGGGCGATACAAAAGGTGATGCACATCGAAAAACTTCAGATCAAAAAGAGCACTGCCGAAATATTGAAGGATATGGATGGAAAATTGTCCGGCGTATTTTTTACCCATCTGCACCTCGATCATATTTTCGGCATGCCAGATATTCACAACGATGTGCCCCTGTATGTCGGCGCATCAGAATCCACAGAAACGAATCTGAAAAATATGTTTGTGCGCGGCGCAACCGATCCACTATTGCAAGGTAAGCAGCCGCTACAGGAATGGCATTTTCAGCCTGACCCGCAAAACCAGTTTGAGGGCATCGTCGATATTTTTGAAGACGGCTCGGTATTTGCCATCAGCGTGCCGGGACATACACCGGGCAGCACCGCATATCTGATCCGAACCACGCATGGGCCGGTGCTGCTGACCGGCGATACATGCCCCACCGGCTGGGGTTGGGGACATACCGTGGAGCCGGGCGACTTCACAGAAGACAACGAGCGTAACCTGAAAAACTTGAAGAGCTTGAAAAATCTGGTCGCCAGGCACCCTCAGATCGAGGTGCGTTTGGGGCATCAACATTAACCGCAAATAATTTACTACCGAGTTAACCACCAGACAACCAAAAGGAAAAACCGATGCCAGCGTATATGCTCATCAGAGTAGACGTAGACGATCCAGCAGAGCTCAAAGCTTCTCAGGCTGCAACGCCGTGCTTTTGTAGGGCTGGCTCTGCCCGCCATGCCGGGCGTAGCCCAGCCTACATTTGTTTCCGGCTTGCCCGGCTCAGGTATTCATAACCATGACTAAACGCATTCTTGTAATCCTTGGCCACCCCGCAAACAAAAGCTTCTGCGGCGCTCTCGCGGATTCATATGTAAAGAGAGCGGAAGCTGCCGGGAACGAAGTCCGCCTCATATCTCTTGGCAATCTGTCTTTTGACCCAGTGCTCCACAATGGCTATGCCACTATTCAGGAACTCGAACCCGATTTGGTGACTGCTCAGGCCGCAATCACTTGGGCGCAACACATCGTTTTTGTATATCCCATCTGGTGGGGCGCAATGCCAGCTTTGCTCAAAGGCTTCATTGACCGTGTTTTCCTGCCGGGCTTTGCCTTCAAGTATCGTGAAGGTTCTCAGTTCTGGGATCGACTGCTTTCGGGGCGCTCAGCTCACCTTCTCGTCACAATGGACACCCCACCTTGGTATTTTCGCTGGGTATATCGTATGCCGGGCCACAATCAGATGAAGCGCACCATTCTTGAATTCAGTGGGATAAAACCCGTGGCCGTTTCGAGCTTTGGCCCCATCAAGGGCTCGAGCCAACAAAAACGAGAAAAATGGCTTGCCCAAGTCAGTGCATATGGCCATCATGCCTAATATTAGCGATGAGTAGCGATGAGTCTAGATTTGTATATCGGCAACAAGAATTATTCGTCATGGTCATTGCGGCCCTGGTTATTGCTCAAGCATCTGGGCATACCGTTCACTGAGCACATGGTGTCGGTCGCCGGGCGCGACTACAATCCTGCCTTGCTGCCCATTGCCGCGAACGCCAGGGTGCCCTGCCTGCATGTCGATGGATTTCAGATATGGGAAAGCCTCGCGATAGCAGAATACTTGGCCGAACAACACCCGGAACTATGGCCGTCCGATCCCAAGGTGCGCGCGCGGGCGCGCAGCATATCGGCGGAAATGCATTCGGGTTTCGCCAACCTGCGCAAAGCGATGCCGATGAACCTGAAATTCAAGCTCAAGGGCAAACCGGCCGATGCGGCGGTGCAGCGGGACATCGACCGCATTATCGAGATATGGACGGAAGCACGCACCCAATTCGCAACTCCCGACGGCCCCTACTTGTTCGGCACTTTCTCGGTGGCCGACGGGATGTATGCGCCTATCGTCTGGCGCTTCCATATCTACAACGTGCCGCTGCCCCCGGTAGCATCGGCCTATCGGAATGTACTGCTGGCTCACCCGGCCATGCGCGAATGGTGCGCGGCGGCGCTACAGGAAACTGAAGCGCATGCGCATTACGACGACCTGGCAATGGAATACGGCGGATCCCGTTAAAACAAAACAGGAAATACCCCAATCAATCCGCACTACAACTTGGAGACCATGATGCAAACCGTAGCAAAGACACCCGCACCACCCTATTACGCGGTGATTTTCAGCTCTATCCGTACTGACGGCGACAACGGTTATGGCGACACGGCAAAACGGATGGTGGAGCTGGCCTCAAGCCAGCCCGGTTTTCTCGGCTTCGAGTCTGTCCGTCAGGAAATCGGGATTTCCGTTTCCTATTGGGCCAGCCTTGAGGCCATCCAATCGTGGAAAGAAAACGCCGAGCATCGCGAAGCGCAGAAGAAGGCAAAAGATTGGTACGGCAGCTTTCGTGTGCGTGTTTGCCGGGTGGAGAAAGAATATGGCTTCTAGCGTACCGCCCAGGGTAATGAAGCCAAACTGGCACAAAAGCGCCCGCAGTTCCACGTTATGCTCCCAAAGGATAGATAATGGCTCAGATTAAGATTTACGGCATTAGAGAAAAACTAGCTCCCGTTCGCGAGCGTTTGTCAGACACTATCCATGAATGTGTAATGGAAGCTCTTCAATTCCCCGCCGACAAACGAGCGCATCGTTTTTTCATGATGGAAAAGGAGGGTATGTTTTATCCATCGGGGCGCACCGACGCCTACACCATTATTGAAATCACTATCATTGAAGGACGAAGCGTGGAAGCCAAGAAGAAGTTGATTCGCCTGCTTTTCGACAAGATCAGGGATAACGTCAATATCTCACATCAAGACATCGAAATTTGCATTCAAGAAAGTGCAGCATACAACTGGGGTTTCAGAGGTATGCATGGCGACGAAGTAAAGTTGAACTACAAAATCAATGTCTAAACTGAGCACCCTCACGTACCTGTGGGTAGTCCACTTCGTAAGCATTGCTTGTACCGATTGTCTCGTGAGCAATGGCTCCCTATGCCACAAACTTGAAAATGATAAGCAATGATTAAATTACGAGATTACTCAATAGCTGACGCTGATCGGTTTGCCGTTCTTGCCAACAATGAAAATGTATCGAGATATTTGATCTATACGTTTCCCTATCCATATACAAAACAGGACGCGGAATGGTGGATAAAAACCGGATCGAAGGCGAATAATGCGCTAACCAAGGCAATCGAATATCAAGGAAAGCTTGTCGGCACCGTTGGCATTACGCCTCAAACCGGTTGGAAAGAGCACTCTGCAGAGATTGGTTACTGGGTCGGCGAGGAGTATTGGGGTAAGGGTATCGCCACTGAAGCATTACGTGCAATGAATGATCTCGCGTTTTCGACCATGAAGTACAAAAAGCTATTTGCACCGGTTCTTGGCCCAAACAAAGCTTCGATGAGGGTGCTTGAAAAGTGCGGGTATAGTTTGGAGGGCGTCCTGAAACATGAGGTTTTTAAGGGTGGACATTATTTCGATGGGCATTACTATGCCAAGTTTTGCTCATAGCCCGCTCAAGCGGGACTGCGCAAATCCGACAACCCGCAATTGGAGCACGCATGCAACACGTTTTAATCATTCATGAGGTCGAGGCTTATCCGGCATGGAAGCTTGTTTTTGACCAAGCAGCCGATATTAGAAAACGCGCCGGAGAAATCAGCTACCAGTTGCTGCGATACGACAATGATGCAAACAACATCGTCCACTTCTCCGAGTGGTCATCGTTGGACAATGCCCGGCGCTTCTTTGAGTCTCCGGAGTTGGTAGAAATCAGAAAAAAGGCTGGCGTAAAAGCCCCCGCCTTTATCTACCTGAAAGAGATAGAACGTGGTGTGTTATAGAACAACACTGCGGTAAAGCATGACGCAAAAGCGGCGCACTTCTTACCTTTCGTTATGTTTAAATGGAATGGAAATCATGAACAAACCAATTACAACGGGCGCGCATCATATCGGGCTTGCCGTATCGAAGCTGGAAGAAAGTGCGGATTTCTTTATCTCCCTGCTTGGCTGGAAAGAGGTGAAGAGGAATGATGAATATCCGGCCATTTATGTAAGCGACGGCAGCATCTTGCTCACTCTCTGGGCGATCAAGGAAGAGCCGCCCATCCAATTCAACAGACGTAAAAATATTGGCCTGCACCATGTGGCTTTTAACGTTGAAAATGAGGATGATTTAAACATGCTCCACAAGCGGCTGGCAGACAACGGGGTCAAAATCGAATTTGCTCCAGAGCGATTAGGACAGGGGCCTGCGAGACACATGATGTGCTATGAGCCAAGTGGGATTCGTGTGGAATTCATATGGATGGGAAAATAGATACACTGAACGTCCGAGCGTCAAGAATGCCATCCGTCCATCTTCGCGAGTACGCGCCAAGCGATGCGTTGGCTGTCAATGCCTTGGCAGTTGCCGCATTCGAACAATTCATGACGGCGTACACCGACTGGCCAGCCTTTCGGGCAAAAATTGAAAGCATGTCCAACCTGGCGGCCACTGGGGAGATTGTTGTTGCCGAACTGGATGAAAAGCTGGTTGGGGCTGTGGTCTATGTCGGTCCGCACCAACCGAAGAGCGAGTTCTTTGCACCCGAATGGCCGATCATGCGGATGTTGGTTGTAGCGCCAGAGTCGCGCGGCCACGGGGTTGGCCGCGCCCTCGCGGAAGAGTGCATCTTGCGCGCCCGGCGTGACGGTGCTGCCGACTTTGCCTTGCATACCAGCGAAATAATGTCTGTCGCATTGCCGATGTACCAACGCATGGGATTCAATTGGTGGGCGGATGCGCCCAGCATTTACGGAGTTCGGTATGGCGTGTACATCAAGCGGCTTGACGCTTAGGGCGCTATGACTCCCTACCCTGCACCTCAGCCTTAAAATTAGAGAACGAATGAACATCGCCTATTTAGCCGGCCACACAGAAGTTATCCCAATGCTCGCTCAGTGGTTTTATAAAGAGTGGGCGTATCTGCATCCAGAAAAGACGCTTGCTGATGTACCCGACAAACCAAAGAGCGCAATCTTCGATCCAGGCTGACCAATTATGCGTATGCTCGTCGTCACCCCTCTGCGCGAGGCTTCGGCGCTGCAAATTCCGCAACCTCTAAGCAGGCTTCTGTTCGTCCTCCACGCCGACGATACGCGTCAGATAATGTTCCAGATTGCGTTCGGGATGCTGCGGATAGTGATCCGGTAACAACATGATGTTCTGGATGCGGTCGAAGCGAAAGTTGCGGTAGGCATCGCGCTTCTCGCACCACGCCAGCAGTGTCCAGTGATCTCCCCAGCCCACCATGCCGAGCGGCCACAGGGTGCGTGTAGAGTCTTTGCCGTTCATGTCGCGGTAGGCGATGGAGGCTTTTTGCCGTCCTTCGCAGGCCTGGCGCAACATCCGGTGGATGCCGCTCTCGGCGCGTTCGTACACGGGAATGCGGTACGGCAGGCGCGATACGCCGATGAGCATTTGCGGCGTGAGCGCGGCAAGTATCTTGGCTTCCGCCTGCTTCGCGGCCTGCGCCAGATCGGGGTCGGTCCACGCCTGCACCATGCGGCTACCGACCAGCAATGCAGTCACTTCTTCGGACTGAAACATCAGCGGCGGAAGATCGAAACCCGCGCGCAACCGGTAACCCACACCCGCCTCGCCATCAATCGGCACGCCGGAAAGGACAAGCGCCTGGATATCGCGGTACACGGTGCGCATTGCCACGCCCAACTCTTCCGCCAATGCCTGCGCGGTGATCGCGGTACGCCGTCCTTGCAGCAGCGTTACCAGCTTGAAGAGTCGTTCGGATTTGCGCACTGTGCTCCCTAATGAGTAATAGCGACCTCGCTGAACTGGATAATCGGCTCGATGTCGGTGTAGTTCCGCATATCGCCCTGCAACTCGGCGGCATGCGGCAGGAATGCTGCCATAAAGTTGTCGATGCTGTCGAACTGATAATGGCACAGCGCGACAAAGCCCGGTGACGAGCCGGGCGTTGCACCGCCCAAGCCGCGCTCCACCGACACACCCTGATAGCCTTGCCCGGCGCTGATTCGCTTGATCGACAGCGGCATGTGCGTATTCAGGTAATAGTCCATATCGAACTTGCCGTTGTTTGGGTACAGGATGCTGATCTTAATCATGGCCTGCCTTCTCACCCGCGTTGCATCACGTGCGCCTTGCTGCGGCTGATCGTCACGCTGTCGTGCGCGACCAGCGGCTCGCAGACGCTCATCATCTCCGCGCCGAATTTTTCGCTGGCCGCGTTGGCCGCCTCCAGACTTTCCCAATAAACCAGATCCAGCCATTCGCCGTCGTCGGTCTCGGACAGGCTGCGAAAACGGAAACCCGGCTGCGTCTTCATAAACTCGTTGATCTTCTCGTTGGCCTTTAGCCAGTCCGCCGAGGTTTTGCCCTGCTGCAAACGGAAACGTACCAATTCTATCGTGTCAGACATATCATTCTCCTTGATTGATGTGCCGGGACATCCGGCAGAAGAATGCTACGCGCCTGCTGCTGACAGCGTGATGTCAGGAGTCTTTGCTGTCATTCCCGCGCAGGCGGGAATCCAGGTTCGTAGGGTGGGCACGTTTTTTGTGCCCACGCGGTGAACCATGGATATTTCAATGTGGGCACAAAAACGTGCCCACCCTACTCAGGGTTCGCGCTCAACATCTTCCAGTTCCAGCAGCAACCTCAAACGATCCTGCTTCGCCACCACCTGCCAGTGCCGCCCGGACAGCGCGCCTTCCATCGCCCACAGCAAATTCAAGCTGGAACATGCGCCGCAGCGCTTTACCCGCACATAGGCGTGCACCGCACCCAGCTCACACAACTGCTCAAGCGTCTGAATGCCCGCTTGCGCCAGCATCTGTTGCGACTTGGGGCCGAAGTTTGGCAGGTCGGCGATGTTCACTTACTCGCCTTCCCAGTAATCCGCGCTCTGCTCCGCGCGCCCGACGAAGCGGAAGAAACCCGGCTTGCCGTCCTTGCCCGCCGGAGCTTCCGCAAAAACGGCAAATTTTCCGGTAGTGGGGTATTCGCAGATTTCCGGGGAAATGCGCGTGCTCACCGCGAGGTATTTCAGTTCGGCAGTGCCGGTGTTGGTGACCTGATGCGCCGTTTCCTTGCCGCCCGCCACACAGGCGACAAAATCACCCTGACGGAGCGGATAAACCGCCTCGCCGATGCGCATTTCGCCTTCACCCTCCAGCACAAAAATCATCTCTTCGTTGACATGATGTGAGTGAAACGGAAACGCACGCTTGCCCGGAGGGACAGCGGTAATGTTGTAGCCCAGTTTCTGCGCGCCAAGCATCATGCCGACCATGCCCATGCGCGCGTCGTAACGCTCCGCCGCCGAGCCGGTTGCCGCATAAGCGGGCGGGCGCGGTTGCAGTTCGACATCGGCGATGTTGATGACGGGTTTGCTCATGGTTGCTCCTTTCGAGGATGGCGGGTAAGCCGGTTAGCGGATGAATTCCGCTGAGATTATGCAGTATCGCTGCTGACAATGTAGTGTCAGCAGTGGTGCTGATCGCTCCCAGTTTTGCGTATCAACAGCGCAACCGGATTCAATCCGGTTGCCAATGCCGTGCCCAGAATGACGGTGAGCGATCCGGCTATCATGCTCGGGGGGACGGCCTCGCCAAGAAACAGATGATTCCACAGGATGCCGAACACCGGGATCAGAAAAGTCACCGTGAGGGTGGAGGTGCCGCCGATGTCCCTGACCAGCCGAAAATACAGCAGGAACGCGCCCCCGGTGCAAACCACACCCAGGGTATGAGTGCGACAGGCCGAGACGCAACAATACACAAGCACGTATAAGCAGCACAATACGAAGCTTTAGCCACACGGGTCGCCGCTTGACGGAACTAACGGATTACGTTACTGTCCACTTCATGGAAAAGCGCGTACCTCACTACCGATTGCAAGAAATTCTAGCCATCGTGTCTGCGCGCGGACTGGGTGTATTTACCGCGACAGCCGCTTTCAATGCCGCAGCGATGGGGTTAAGCGAGGCTCAGGTAATCGCGGTTGTGATGTCAATCACCCGTGCGATGTTTTACAAGAGCATGACGACAAACAACGATAGTCGAAAATGGCAAGACGTGTATCACGTCCCTTGCCCGAATAGCAAAATTGCCTACATCAACTCACGATGCAGGATGGTGTGGTGGTGATTCAGTTTAAGGAGAAATAAATCATGGGCGATAGGCAATGTGGCAGTTGCGGTGCGGGCGGGATGGTGCGCGCAGTCCGTGATGTTTCGCGTGATTTTCGGGGGCAAACGGTGACCATCGCGGCAGTGGATGGCTGGCACTGCGCAACCTGCGGGGAAGTCGAGTTTGCCAGCAAAGCGGAAGCAAAGCGTTTTTTTGCCAAGGCGCAAAATGAACAACAGGCCATCATCCAAAGCGAGGCCGAAAAAGTGCGGCTATGGCGTAAGCGTTTGGGGTTGACCCAAAAACGCGCAGCCGATTTGTTCGGCGGGGGCATCAATGCTTTTTCTGAATACGAGCGCGGCAAAACGCAGCCGTCAAAATCAACGGTGCTGTTGCTCAAGCTGCTCGACAAGCACCCAGAGTTGCTGAAAGAAATTGGGGTTTGATCTGGCTGGTGCATGATCTATCGAACCCGCAAGGTAGTGCGATGCTGACCCCTTTTGCCCCGCTGGCTGTTCACCGTGTACAACAAAGACGAAATGGATGACCTGACGGTCGCACAACGGAAGATGCTAAAGGAATTCTTCAAGCAGGAACTGGATGCAAGGAGAGACAAATGAAACGAAAATTGTTTGACGAACTGAAAGAAGGATTCAGTGCATTGCAATCTGCCCGCGAAGGCAAGCTCACCCTGCGTGAACACAGCGTCGAAAAGAAACCCGCTCCAACGATCACACCGGAAGAATTGCTGAACCTCAGAGAAAAATTGCATATGTCGCGCACCGTGTTTGCCCGCTACCTGCGCACCAACGAGCGCACACTGGAAAACTGGGAGCAAGGCCGCGCCAGCCCGAACGCACAAGCTGCGATTCTGATCCGCATGGTGGAGCGGTATCCAGATACGGTGGAGAGGCTTTCGGCTATTTGATGAATGCAGCTTTGAATTGCTGCTGGCTCCGAACGGATGCCATTCATGCGCTGAAATCTGTTAGGATTCGTCGCAAAGTAAAATAGCTAATCAGTAATAGAGGGGTTACGATGCCGTCTTTGTTAATTACCAGCTTAAAGCTTCTGCTGGCGCGCCAACTAAATTAGTCGCGTATTTAATTCACTAAAAGTTAGGCTATATGGTTAGGCACACTACTGCAACGTCTATTGCTGGTTTGGCTGTAATGCCGACTACAGCACAAAGTGATCCCTCCAGCCAGCCTCTTACCCAAAGGGAGTTGGGAGCTTATTACACTCCAAGTGTCCTAGCAGCGCTTCTTGCCAAGTGGGCAATTCGTTCACGTAATGAGCATATATTAGAGCCTGGGTTTGGCGGCTGTGGTTTTCTGCAAGCTGCTGTAGATAGGCTAGCTGAGCTTGGTAGCTCATCCCCCAAAAACCAACTTTTTGGATGTGATATTGACCCACAAGCATTTGCATATCTTGCCGAAAAACTGGGGGTTTTGAGCATCGAGCGCCGTTATATACTTTCTGACTTTGTTGCAGTATCACCTCAAGATTTTTCTACACAAGCATTTGATGTAGTCATAGGAAATCCCCCCTATGTTTCCCTTCATAACATGTCGGTGAACCAAAAAGCATCAGTTCAGGCATGGAAAGAAAAAACGGGTATTAAAATAAACGGCAGAGCCAGCTTATGGGCTTATTTCGTATTGCACGCCATGTCCTTCCTTAAACCTGGCAGCAGGATGGCATGGGTGCTCCCCGGAAGTTTTTTGGAAGCGGATTATGCGACGAGCTTGCGCGAGGATATTGCCGCTAGCTTCGGAGAGGTTATCGCTATTCAGCTAACTGAAAGAATGTTTCTATCGGTCGGCGCGGAAGAGCGTACAGTTGTTCTGCTGTGTTCCGGTTTTGGCGGGTCATCCCAAGGTATTCAAATTAGCCACTGTACATCGGCGGATCAGCTAGAAAGTGCGATAGCTACCAACAGCCAATGTAATCCATCTCTGGATAAGCCAATCCCTCTGCAGCTATTACAAGCCGCTGTGGATGAAACAAGTATCTACGACACCTTGTCAGCCACCCCCGATGCTGTAAATCTAAGCGAACTGTGCAAGGTATTGATAGGCACGGTAACAGGCGCAAATCGTTTTTTCATAATGTCGCCTAGCCGCGCCAAACTTCTTCTTCTTGGTGAACGCAACCTCAAACCTATCCTTTCCAAATTCGCTCATATTCAAGGCGTGCAGATCAACGAATTAGATATTGAAGATTGGCAGTCTCAGGATAAACCCTACCTACTATTTTATCTGCCAGACAAGCGGATGTCACGGGCTGCGACAACCTATGTAGCAACGTACCCAGTCAATGAACGCTTGCAAAACAGCACATTTCGCCGCCGAAGAGATTGGTTGAGAGCTGATGATGGGCGCATTCCTGACGCTTTCTTTTCTTACATGATGCACGATGGACCGAGAATGGTGCTCAACGATGCCGCAATCAATGCGACGAATTCTATTCATCGTATATTTTTCCATCCAACTGTCACACCGCAAATCAGGAAGCTTGTTGTGGTGTCGCTGTGTTCATCATTTAGCCAGCTATCCGCTGAACATGTAGGTCGGAGTTATGGCTCTGGAGTTCTGAAAGTTGAACCTTCTGAGGCCAACAGAATACGGCTCCTTCTCCCAAAGGGAAAGTCGGTTGAGCAGATTGATGCCGCCTTCTCACAAATTGACGCATGTTTCCGTCAAGGCAATCCAGAGGAGTCGCAGCAAGTTGCCGACACGTTTATTTTTGGGGATAGAAAAAAATCTGACCGTGAGCGATTAGTTCTCGCATTGTCCAACGAATTAGAAATCGCAAGGAATCGGAGAAGGCGTTTGCGCGATGAAATCTGATCTTCTTAACACACTAAAAAAGCAGCTCTCAATAGAGCTTGAGCAGGAGCCTATTGATTTTCAGGCTATAGCGGAACTCAACAAAAAAATACTCGAATGCGACAAGAGTACGGTGCGCTTTTCAATCGATGCGCGACATATCCATCGCCTTGGCTTTGAGCTTGTCGGTCGACAAGAAACTGCTCTCAGTGAACTCATAAAAAATGCTTATGACGCAGATGCAACGGAAGTCAGAATCGATTTCTTTGAGTTTGATAAACCTGGCGGGATACTTACTATTTCCGATGACGGCTCAGGCATGTCAGAGGAAACAATTCGCGGCACATGGATGCGGCTCTCGACCAATGACAAAGAGCTATCACCGATTTCCGAAAGGTTTAAGCGTTCACGGGCTGGGCGTAAAGGTATAGGTCGGTTTGCGGTCGAACGTCTTGGAAAGGAATTGATTCTTGAGTCAGCAGTGATCGGAGAACCACAAGGTGTGCGAGTGCAATTCAATTGGGACGATGTGTTTAAGCCTGATGTGGACATAGGCATGCTTTCGTTTTCAATCCAACACTTCGATAAGACACCAGAAGCACACGGTACGAAATTGACCATTGTTACGATGCGTGATCGTTGGACAGAAGCACAACTGAAGCGCGTGTGGAAATCCGTCATTCTGCTCCAGCCGCCATACAAGGTTAGGCGAACTTATCGGGGCAAAGCGTTAGTTAAAGATATGGGTGTGGAGCCTGACCCCGGCTTCTCCGTAGTAATTAATGGAAAAAATTCTGATGAAGCCCGCACGGAGATTTCCATCAGTAAAACTTTCCTTGAGCAAAGAGCTGCACGTATTAGCGGTCATATTGATAAAGATGGGTTAGGGCACATATCGGTTGAGTCCAGCAAGCTGGGGTTAACTGATAAGGTCACGCTAGACCACAAGTTTGATCTTGTGGGTATCACCAGTTTTGAAGTCGATTACTTCATCTACACCCCCGAATTCATTAGCGGATTCTCATTAAAAACAGCCATTGAGGTTGCAACAGAATATGGAGGAATGAGGATTTACCGTGATGGATTCCGTGTTTTACCATATGGCGAGTCGCGGGATGATTGGTTGAGGCTAGCATACGATACGGGTCGCCGGAACTTACTAGTGCCTGCAAACAACAACAATTTTTTTGGGCAAGTTGAACTCGCTAGTAATGAAAATGTTCTTCTTGAAGAAACGAGCAGTCGAGAAGGCCTGATTGAAAATGAAGCATTTGTTGAGCTTGCTGATTTTGTCAGAAGTGGTCTTGAGTGGGCTGCTTTGCGAGTTGCCGCAGCTCGCGAAAGAAAACAGACTGCGGGGCAAAAGGACTTTACTTCAACGCGCAAGAAGCCCTCAGAGCAGGTAAAAAAAGTATTTGAAAATGCATCTAAATCCGCAACACAAGATGATGCGGCAGCGAGCTCTGTTCCTGCAACGGCACTAATCAGGGTTCAAGAGGAGGTTCAGAAAATAGTCTTGAGTTTTGAACAGGATCAAGAGCTGCGCGTGCAAGCACATTTACGTTATGAAGAGTTGCTGCGAATTCTGGCTTCATTGGGGACATCGATTGCAGTATTCAGTCATGAAATCCGTGGTGCGCTGAATGGCTTCAGTGGCAGTATCCTGAACTTGAAGGGATTGCTGGCTGACCTCGGTGCTATGGATAAAGCCAAGAAGCCAGTTGATGACGTTGAGGCAAGCCTTAGTCAGCTTAATGATTTGGCATCCTATGTGATGAGCCTGATAGCCCATACAGCCAAGCGTGAAAAGAATGAGATCGCCGTTCACAGCGTGATAAACGAATTTGTTTCACAATTCAAACACTATCTTGATACCAGACAAGTGGAGTTTGAGGTGGCTATTAACCCACCTTACCTTCGTACAGCCTCTATGCATCGAAGCGAAATTGATTCTGTGTTATTTAATTTCCTGACAAACTCAATCAAGGCGATGGATCGCGCCAATACAGGTAATAGAAAAATTAAAATCAGTGCGGATCGAGAGAGTGAATTTGTTCGTATCGCGTTCCAAGATACTGGAACGGGTGTTGATCCGGCGATTGCGGATAAGATATTCGATGCCTTTTTTACAACGCACCAATATGGCGATGATGAATTAGTTGGTCCCGGTTCTGGGTTGGGATTGAAAATTGTTTCCGATATCGCAAGCGCCAATAGTGGCTGTGTTCGTATTGGAGATGCCGAGCAAGGCTTCAATTGTCGTTTTGATTTCCTAGTCCCAGCCGCAAAAGCACAACAATAAGGAGATGATCTTGTTTAAAGGTGTTTTTATAGATGACAAGGAAGAAGAAAAGAAATATGCCGAGCTGTTGACCAATAACTCCAGTGGCAAATTGAATATCGAATTCCGCCTGCCTGAGCATGAAGTAACCGAACTTGCAGATCATTTGATAGATAAGCATTATGACTTTGCTGCAATCGATTTCCGTCTTGATGAAGTACCAATCAAGGATGCTGAAGGGAATAAGCAAAAAAACAAATACCGTGCAAGTGCTTTAGCTCAACAGATTCGTGACCGTGCTATTGACCAACCAAACAGTGACCTGCCGCTTATCCTGCTTTCGCAGGAAGACTATATCAAACGTATTTTTCACGCGGACTCAACAGCAGAAGACCTTTTTGATCTTGTAATATCTAAAGAAGAGCTTGTCACTGAGAAGCCGCTAGCGCTGGCAATTAGCCGTATAGCAAGTTTGGCCGCAGCCTATAAAACCATACAGGCCAACGTCACAAAAAACAATAATATGCCCGTTGCACCCAGTGTCCTTCTTGGTCTGGATTCGCATGAGGCCGAAATGGTGTTAAATCATCAAGCCTTACGTGCAATCGCTAAAATTCAATACCCGCATCAAATCGTCTCGAAGGTAATGTCGTTGTTGATTCAGCGCGCTGGAATCTTGATGTCTGATGAGCATTTGTTGGCGAGGCTGGGTGTATCCCCAGATTCTCCCAATATTCCCCAGCTTAAAGCCAAGCTGCTTGATTTAAAACTGGGCTATAGCGGGCTGCTATGTGATGGATGGCCTCGATGGTGGTGGCATCGCATAGATACCTGGGCAAAGGAATTAATGGGTGTTTCCTTAGGTTCAATGGCAGGGGCTGAAAGAGTGGCGCGGCTTTCAACCGCACTTCTGCTTGATCTAAAACCTGCCGCATCGAGGTGGAACAAATCCTCAGATGAATATTTCTGGGTTGCCTGTTCAAGTTGCGATCACCCCACCGAGCTGAAACATTCTGTCTTGGGGTATAACGCAAATTTTCAACCCTTCTTGGAGCCATCAAGAGTTTGCTGGTTTTGCGTTCAGACGGGTGCATATGAAAGCCGTGATTTAGTTATCGATGACTCCGATGAAAGTTTGGCTGGAAAAATCAGGAACGGAAAAATTCAACCGCAAACTCAAATTCCATTATGAGCGTTCCAACTGCAAAAGAAATGGCGGGAGCATTAAAGCAAACAGGAACCGCTCTACTTAATAAAGGACTCATTAATTCGTCCTATATTTTCCATGATTTGGCTAGAAGCACGGTATCCCACGGCAACGACAATGTTGGATGGGAATATGAGATATCCGAGTCAAATCCAATCGTGTTTAGGTGGACGTACAACACGCATATAAAAAAGAATGTTCAGACGCGGATATACGCTGCTGTCAGTGCCAATCAACTTACCGCAGGGGGTGCCTGTTTTGATCGACTTGATCTTGCGTTGGAGGTGTTGGATGAAGAAGGCAATGTCTTAATCAAACATCATATTGACTTCGCAAATTCTTCAGATGGACAGTTTCAAGAAGGCCCGCTTTTCCACTTGCAATTTGGGGGCCACACACCGGGGCACACCAAGTCTTTTGAAGTACCAATTAAAGAGCCAAGATGGTTGTGTTTCCCTTTGGACGTTGTGTTACTTTGCGAGGTGGTTGTCGCAAATTTTTATCCAGAAGATTGGGTGGAATTAAAGAATTTGCCTGGATGGAATGATCCAATAGTTTCTAGTCAGAAGTTTTGCATAATTCCATTTTTAAATGTACTGCAAAGCAAGGCCAGTGTATCGTCGCGTTCTTTACTTGATCAGGTATGGGCAAAGTCACTCGGTGCGACTTATATGGCTGAGGGCTTTTCTTAAATCGTTTGGGTTCTGAGTGTCAAATGTCACAGCTTCGACATCCGCAGTTACTTAAACCCCACCCCCAGCCACGCATCCGACGATAACCTGGTCGGCAACGTAGTCAGCTTCTCTTCCAGATACCTGATCGCCAGCACTTCCTTTTCTTGCCACACCGCTTCACCCATGCCCTTTTTCAACATCTGGATCGGCGCGCTGCCTTTCACCATGTCCGCCCAGAACTCAGCGATGGAAGTTACCGGAAAGGCGGCTTTGGTGACGCTTTGAATCTGCACATCCTTGAATCCTGCATCCTCCATTTCCTGTTTGAACACGTCCGGGTTCTCCAGTGTGTCGATGGCTTTTTGCGGTTCGGGGATTTCGGGTTTGATCGCGCGTATCGCGCCGAACATCAGTTGCATGGCGGGTGAGCGGTCTATCGGCGCCCAGCTGGTGACGGCGATGCTGCCGCACGGTTTGAGGGTGCGATGGATTTCGGCGAAGCCTTTGCGGCGATCCGGGAAGAACATCAGGCCGAACATCGAGAACGCGGCATCGAAGGTCGCGTCCGCGTAAGGCAGCGCTTGGGCATCGCCGTGTTGGATGGCGATGTTGCGGTGTCCGGCGCGTTCTATATGTTGCTTGAAAATTTCCAGCATGGATGCGGAGAAGTCAATGCCATGCACTTCACCAGCCTCGTGCGCGACCTTGAGTGACAGCGTGCCGGGGCCACAGGCGACATCGAGTATCGCCGCACCCGGTTTGAGCCTGGAGGCGGCGATAGCTTCATCGGCGTAATGCGCCAGCATCTGCATGGTGGTCTCGGCGTAACCGTTGGCGACCAAGTCCCACGGTTCGATGGCGGATAGCATGTTGGCTGGTTTGCTCATTGCGGTTCCTTATGGTTCGTCGATCATTGCTTTGAGCTTGCGCACGGTGTTCCAGTTGCGGCTGGTCATCGCCACGCCGAGCAGGCATTCCATGCTGGCGGCCAGTTTGGATCGGCCTACGCCGTCCGGCGCGTGCAAGTAGAGCACATTACCTGCCAGTTGAAAACGTTCGCTTGCGGCCCTGATTCTCTCCAGCGCATCGAGGTCTGGCTTGGGTGGAACGGCGGCGAGGAACGCAACGTGCAGGGTGTTGGGCGCTGCTTCGGCCTCGGGATAGGGGTTCGCCTTGATCGCTTCTTCAAGCGCGGCGGAGTCCAGCAACAGCACCTGCGGTGCGAAGCCGTGACTTTCCTTGATCGCGGCACTGATCGTTTTGGCAAGTTTTGCGGTGTCGGCGGTTTTGCTCTGAAACACCGCATTGCCGCTCTGGATATAGGTCTTGATATTTTGCAAACCGAGGCTTTCCAGCACGGTCACCAGCTCTTTCATCGGCAGCAAGTTCTTGCCGCCGACGTTGATGCCGCGCAAGAGTGCAATGCAGGTTTTCATCGGCGGTTTGATTGCGGATGCCATGCTACTGCATCGAATGCAGGCCGAACTTGTTGCCTTCGCTGTCCACAGCCAGCGCGATAAAACCGTACTGATCGATGGACATTTTCGGTTTGTGGATGCTTCCGCCCGCTGCCTTGGGCGTTAGCGTTCCGGTAATCAATACGATACATCCAGCGCCTTGCACAGAAATTTCATGAACGGCACCGTTTCGGCAAAGCGCTTTCCGGCCAGTTTGACTAGACCGGTATCCGCGACTTCGCGGGCGGACAGCGGCGCGATGGCGACGAAGTCCTTGCGCTTGAGGTCGGCTATCGCGGGGTGATCGGCCGCGTAGCCGCGCGGAGGTCTGGTCAGGGTGTCGCCCCACAACTCCCATTGCGCGGTGAATTTTTTGTCGTTGCGCGCGGCGAACCATTGCTCCGGGTTTTTCGCGATGAAGTCGCGCATCTTGCCCAGCGCATCCGCCTCGGGATGCCAGCAGCCCACGGCGAAGAAACACTCGTCCGGGGCGATGTGCACATAGAAGCCGGGGGCGTGGATGTTTTTGCCCAGCGCGTGGCGGAACTGGATGCCGATGTTGGTCTTGTACGGGGTCTTGTCGCGCGAGAAGCGCGTGTCGCGAAACACGCGCATCAGCGAGCCGCCGACCTTGCGCGGCTCGGCGCGAAAGTTTGGCGCAAATTTCTTCAGCCCCGGTTCCATCGCTTCGATAAAGTCGAGCGCCGGTTCGCGCACCAGCGCTTCATAACGCGGCTTGTTGGCCTCGAACCAATCGCGGTTATTGTTGGCGGCCAGTTCGCCGAGAAAACTGAAGGTAGCTTTGCTGAACATGCTGATTTTCTCCTGCGATTTATTTACGCTCATGTTTGGGATGTGCGGCGAGCATTTTCTTCCCTTGCGCGGTAAATTTCCACCATGGTATGGATTCGCCGCAGTTCAGATAATGCCGGGCCGCCAGCAACGTGTAGAGCACACATGGATCATGGCGGTTGCCCATGCTGTCCGATAAGGCCAGATAGGTCTTTAGCGGATCGCGGGTCGCGAGTTGTTGCGGGCTCAGGATGCCGAGCGAGCGCAAGTCGGATGCGATGGACTTGCCGATATTGGGAATATCTTCCAACTGGTCCGTCCGTGCTGTTGCGGCCTGGCGCATAGTATCTCCACTCCAATCAGCGCTTACTGCGCATGGCGAAATATTTTTTGACGTTCCCGTCTTGCACGAAGCGCCGGTATTCCGCGCTCCCGACCGGGTAGATGGCGATTTTGCCCTGTTCATTGTAATGCGCACCCCATCCGTATTTCTTGGTCAGCGGCGAGGCGCGCATACAGGCGCAGGGTTTGGCGAAATACTCGTCCCATAATTGCTGTCGCCGCGCTGCCACCTCGGCGGGCGGTATCTGCTTGTGTAGCACATGCGTGGCGAATTTCAGTTCTTCCAGCGTGTAGCCGTAGGGCTTGCCGCTCAGCAGTTGGTATTCGATACCGGCGATGGAGCGTTTGTCGCCCTTGTCTTGCGGCACGACAGCTTTGTCGGTCGGACAGTCCGGCGCGATCTCGATGAATTGGTTGGCTGGATTCATGCTGCGTTCTTCGCCGTTTTTTTTAAGTTTTCCGTCACGCGGAACCCGACTATTTTCTTGACCAGTTCCAGCGGTAGCGGTTTATCGAGCGGAAATTGGATCGCACCTTTCGATGTCTTGTATTTACTCAGCTCATCCTGAAACGCGCTGACCCCGCTGGATGTGGGATAGAAGCCGATGTGATGTTTGAAGGCCGCGAAATGCACCAGGTTGCCATTGAGGTAAAAGGTCGGTATCCGGTAGCTGATTTTTTCCGTCGCATCGGGAGCGGCTGTGCGGATAGTCTGCCGCAACTTTTCCAGCATGGCCTGAACCTCTACGGGAAACCCGGTGATGTATTCATCTATGGTCGCAGGAGTTAAGCGGGCCGGTTTCATAGGCGCGTCTTGCCGACATAGGCAACCAGTTGATCCAGCGCGATCCCCCAGCCTTTCTCAAAGCCCATTTCCGCATGCTGTTTGCGCCCCGCTTCATCCGCATGGATCACAGTGGCGGTGTAGCGCGTGCCGCTGTCGTGCGGCGCGAGCTGGATGGTGGCGGTGAAAAAGAACGCTCCCTTGTCTTCGGCCTTGGGCAGTGGCGCGGGGCGGTAGCCGGGCAGCAGCGCATTGGTCCAGGTTAGCTTCTCGTTTTCGATCACTTCGAGGTAGCAGCCGGTGCCGGGAAATTGCTGTCCCTCAGGCGACAGCATCACGGTACGAAAAATGCCGCCGGGACGCAGGTCGATCTCGCAATCTATCGTTTTCCAAGGCAAAGGGCAGAACCAGGGCATGAGATGTTCCGGTGTCGTCCATGCTTTCCATATCCGTTCTTTCGGCACATCCACGATGCGCTCGAATGACAAGTCGAGTTTCGGATTCAATTCGTTCATTTTGTCCTCCTTAAAAACCGGGTGCTATCGACGTGGGTTATCGGTTTTACTTAATTTGAGTTATGCCCCCAGCCCACTCTAAAGCCTGCTGCGTGTTATCGAATATGCGCATTTCAATGGCCTTGCGGTTGCGGAACGTGTAGACCGCCGCATGTCGCCCTTCGCGCCATTCTGTCTCGTGCTTCAACCGCACACGCACATAGATGAACACGATGACCTTATCGCCGACGGCAATGAATCGTTCCGGTTCGCAATTTCCTTCAGCCCATGTGCTGCGCGACTGCGACAGGTGTTCCTTTACGGCAGCGAGCCCGTGATATGCCCCGCCTCCGGGATAATCTGCTGGTTCGATCCACGCGATCTGCGGGTCAAATGTTTTGACGGTTGCCTCAATATCATTCCGGTTGAGCGCGGCGTATGCCTCCCTCAGTGCGGCTGTCTCAGCTGCAAGAGACGGTGTCAGTTTGTCCATATTTCTCTCCCAGTGCTCGACTGCCGGGTTAAACGCGACGTCTTTAGTTCTCAACGGTTACGTCCTGATAGGATTCTCTCGGGAGGTCTGCTGCCCGAGCTGTTGGGCGAGCCCGATGAGAATTCCTTCGGGACCCCGGATGTAGCAGAGCCGATACATGTTTTCATACTGGACCACTTCGCCGACGAGCTTCGCGCCGCGTTTGCCGAGCCGGACGAGCGTATCGTCGATGTCATCCACGGTGAACATGACGCGCAGGTAACCGAGAGCGTTCACCGGGGCGATGCGGTGATCGGCGACCACGGGCGGCGCGAGGAAGCGGGACAACTCGAGCCGGCTGTGACCGTCCGGCGTACGCATCATGGCAATTTCGACGCGCATGCCGCGCAATCCGGTGACGCCATCTGCCCAGTCTCCTTCCACCGGGGCACGCCCCTCGAGATCGAGACCAAGTTCGGTGAAGAACTCAATGGCGGCATCAATGTCTTCTACCACGATGCCGACGTTGTCCATACGCTTAACTGTCATGATGTCTCCTTGGCGTCTGGCTTTACTTCATTCAGCATCGTAAGCCTGCTGCAGACACGCGATGTCTATCTTCTTCATCTGCAACATGGCCTGCATCACGCGCCCGGCCCTAGCCGGATCGGGATCGCTCAGCAGTTCGGTCAATTGTTTTGGCACGATCTGCCAGCTTACGCCGAACCTGTCCTTGAGCCAGCCGCAGGCCTCGGACTCGGGAACGGCAGAGAGCTTTTTCCAGTAGTAATCGGTCTCCTCCTGCGTCTCGCAGTTCACTACGAACGAGATCGCCTCGTTGAATTTGAACAAGGGGCCTGCGCTCATCAACTGGTACTCCTTGTCGAACAGACGCAGGGTGACGATCTCCACCGTGCCGGACGGCGTGTCCTTCAGTGTGGAGCTGCCGAGTATTTGCGCATCCTTGAACACCGAGACATAGAACTCGGCTGCCGCGCGCGCTTCCTTGTCGAACCACAGGAATGGGGTGATCTTCTGCATAGTGGCCCCTCCTGTAACGTGCTTATTTCGCCGGTTCGTAGAAACACATCTTGGGCGAACTGACCTTGCCCGCCTTCTTCAACGCGGTGATGATCTTGCCGACTTCCTTCTGGTCTATCCCGGTGGCTGCTGCCACTTCCGCGCCCTTGACGGGCTTGCCTGCTTTTTTCATCGCATCCAGTACGGCTTTTTCTTTTGCATCCATGCTGCTCTCCTTATGGGTGGGTTAAAAAATCTTTCAGCTTTTCGAGGCTCTCGCCCCAGCTTGTGCTGTATCCGGCTGCATTGGCCGCATCGCGCCGCGCTTTGGTTTCAAAGCGGGTGTGCAGCGTGAGCGTGGTCTTGCCGTCATGCTCGGCAAAGGTGACGGTCACCACAGAACGCGGTGGTAGGCCTGCGCCGCAAGGATGGCTCTCGTCGGCGGTGCTGTCGTAAACGATGCGCTCCGGCTCGACGATTTCGCGGAAGATGCCCTTGCACGGATAGATGTTGCCGTCCGGCGCGCACATGTTCAGAAGAAATGCGCCGCCCACGCGCAGGTCGGATTCGCAGGAGGAATTGCTGAAACCTTTCGGCCCCCGCCATTGCATGATGTGCTGCGGCTCGGTCCATGCCTTCCACACCAAGGCACGTGGCGCGTTGAAGGTGCGGGTGATGAGTAGTTCGCTTGTCTTGTTCATTTTCAGTTCTCGGGCTTGTGGGTAGCAACTCTCGGGCTTGTGGGTAGCAACAATGTTTACGTTTTCTTTTTGATGATCAAATGGGTGGCATTGGGTGAGCTGGTGTGTTCGGCACAGTAGTAACCCAATGACGGCAAATCGATCCCGAAAAATAATGGCTCCCCGGAGCCGAGCAGAACCGGTGCGAGGGCAAGATGCATCTCGCCAATCAACCCGGCGCGCAGGTATTGCCTGATCGTTTCCACCCCTCCGCCGACTCGCACATCCAGTCCATTTGCCGCATCTTTGGCTTGTTCCAGCGCGCTGAAAATGCCGTCAGTCACAAAATGAAAAGTCGTGCCGCCATCCATGGTGATCGACTCGCGCGGGTGATGCGTCAACACAAAGACCGGTGTGTGATACGGCGGATTGTCGCCCCACCAGCCTTTCCAGCTCATGTCTGTCCACGGCCCCCTGTTCGGATCGAACATGTTGCGCCCCAAAATCCACGCACCGATATCGCGGAATCCGCGTGCAGCGAAGTCTTCATCAATGCCGGTTGTACCGGAACCATTACCGTGCATTTGCTGAAAAGTCCGGGTTGGAAAGAACCATTCGTGCAGCTGCATACCGCCTTCGCCGATTGGATTTTCCAAGCTCTGATTCGGCCCCGCACCGAATCCGTCAATGGAAATCGAGAAACACGCTACACGTAGTTTGCTCATATTCATTTCTCCTTTGAAATCTCACCGATAAATCTCAGCGCATAACGTGTCACAAGGGGGGGCCGCTTCTGGCCTGGTTCGTTTGAGCGCAGGTTATGCCTCACGCTGATAGCACCCACGGAACCTGCGTACTGCGGGTTGTTCGTCGTCAATATAATCCTCGGAATACCTCTCAACAAAGCCTTGCGATTTAAGTGTGTCGATTTCTCGTTGCGCAAGCGGCCAAGGCATCGAGCCTATCGCTTCTGATTCTCCTCTAAATCGGGTGATGAGCATAAGATAGCCACCGGGCGAGACAAATTCAGAGATTTGCTTTAGCGCTTTAGCGCGCAACTCCGGTGGGAGCACCTGAAGTGTGTACGATTCAAGTACCAAGTCGAAAGCGCCCGACCAGTTATCAGGAGCTTGAAACAGATCGAGATCGCGTGTCATGTACATAACTTTGGAATTTGGAAATCGGTTTCCACATTCGGAAATAGCGGTAGGCGAAATGTCGAAAGCCGTAACATCGAAACCGATACCGGAAAGCCATTCAGCATCATCACCCAAGCCACATCCAACCTTCAAAGCTCTTTTTCCAAAGGAGAGACGGCCATCTATCTTTTGAAAAAGCTCAATCATGTTCGGATTGGGCGTATGGTCGGCCCAAGGAACAGAAATCCCCTCCGAGCGAGCTTGGGCATACAACTGCTCAAACCATTCGAGAGGGTGCCCGGCGGCGATTGCTGCTTGGGCTAACTGCCTTGCTGTAGCGCGATGATTGTCCATGAGCGTACTTTCCTATGAGGCCGACTCGTTTTTATGGATGATTTGTGCTGTTCAAACTTTTGCCAAGAATTCTGCCAGACGCGCCAATGTCTGCTTGCCGCCCTCGTATGCACCGTACTCGCGGATGACCAGCTCGCGTTCTTCTGGCGTGTCGAACAGCGCGTGCATGGTTACGCGCGTTTGATTGCCCAACGCCTCGAACGTCCACGTCGCCATGAAATGTGCGCCGGGCATGTCCTTGCTTCCGCCGCCGTGTGAGAACACGATGCGTTCCGGTTCGACGATCTCGCGGAATATGCTGCTGTTCGGGTAATCCCTGCCGTCTGGGCCGTGCATCACGAGTTTCCATACGCCGCCCACGCGGAAATCCATTTTCTTGATGGTGGTGCTAAAACCGTCCGGCCCCCACCACTGTGCGACATGCTCGGGATTGGTCCACGCCTCCCATACCAGTTCGCGCGGGGCATCGAAGACGCGCGAGATCGTCATCTCGCGCTCGGCTCTTTCTGTTGCCGGATCATTTTTTCTTGCGTCCATTTTTCTTCTCCTGTGCTTGCAGTTGTTGCAGGTAGCTGTCGAGGCGGTCAAAGCTCTGCTCCCAGAACTGGCGGTATTGCTCGATGAAACCAGCGACTTCCTGCAGCGGTGCCGCCTCCAGATGGCAGGGGCGCCATTGCGCCTGACGGCTGCGCGAGATCAGTCCGGCATTCTCCAGCACCTTGAGATGCTTGGTCACCGCAGGCGCGCTGATCTTGAACGGTGCGGCCAGTTCTGTGACCGATATTTCCCCCAGTGAGAGCCGCGCGAGAATGGCGCGGCGCGTCGGGTCGGCAAGCGCGGCGAAAGTGAGACTGAGAGAATCGGAAGCCATGCTGACTGCACCTTTATTTAACCACCCGGTTAAATATAAAATAATTCATCGAAGGCTGTCAAGCGGATCGCCGAAAACTTCTCGGTGATTCGGCGAAACGGTTTAACACAACGGCTGCCTGATGATGGTCTTCCATTTTTCCGGAGCGGCCTTGCGGATGTCGCTCAGGTAGATTTCGTGGTGCTTGCCGCATAGTTTGCCGCCGCTGGTTTCGATGAACTGATGCAGTTTCGCGATGGTCGGTCCCTCAGCGGAGAACGGGCCGATGTGCAGTATCTGCGCGCATTTTCCTTCGGTGAACGTCTCGAAGCGCAACCGGAAAAGTGCTGCCGGGTTCTTCTTCTTTTTCACTTCGGCGAGCGCGACATCCACCATTGTTTGAGTAATGAATGGCGGTTGCGCAATCATCACCGTCCACTTCCAGTTGGATTTGTCTTCGATGCTGAACTTCGACATATCGTCCGCCCACCATAGCCCTTCCAGCGGCATCACGCCGTAATCTGTCGCCAGCGCACCTTTCTTGACCATGAACTTCAGAGTGTAGGAAACCGTAAACAGCGCCTCAACCGCTTCCGCAAAAGCCGACACGGTATTAGGGTCGCCCTCGCCGTCCACCATCAGGTAATTCATGGTCGGCACCTCCACCTCAACGACCTCTTTGGCGGAAGTCTGATACAGGTGTTTCAGTTCTTTCTTCAGGTCGAGCTTTTTCATTTGAGCGCCCATTGTCGAATTGCCTAGCCATAAATATACACTCACCTACTGACAGCGTAGTGTCAGTAGAACTCACTTAAACCGTGCCGGATCAATAGGCTTGTTGCAACTCACTCCACGATTCAGTCGTTTCGTCGCATTCCTCTAGATTCACTCGTCTGGCATTCCTATAGTGATGCTGCAACGTAAGCGCGTGTGTCAACTTGACGGAGAGAACCAAAATGAAACGAGTCTTGCTGGCTATGCTGATAGTGGCGACATTCAATGTTAAAGCCGGTGATTTAAAACTGAGCATGCATGGTTCTGGAATAAACGGGAAGAATCTCTACGTGGCCGTGCATTCCTCGGCGCAAGACTTTCCCGCGAAGGATGATAAGGCGATCAAATCGGTAGTCGTGGCGCAAAAAGATTCGACCGAACTCATCATCACCAATATCCCCGCTGGCGAATATGCCATTGCAGTGTTTGCCGATATGAATGGCAACGGCGTACTTGATAGCAATTTCGTCGGTATCCCCAGGGAGCCGGTGGGTATATCGCGCGACGCGGAGGGGAAATTCGGTTCGCCGAAGTTTGCCGATGCGGCATTCAAAATTGGCGATGGTGTGACTGCCCTGAGTATCGAACTGAAATAGGAGACGTGATGACAATGCAAACCAATCCACAACTCTTGCTGAGATTGCGTGAGATACGCCGCCGCTTCATGCTGGGCGAGACAACTATCGAGGCCTTGAACAGCGTGTCCTTGGATATTCACAGCGGCGAATTCCTTGCCGTGTGGGGGCCTTCCGGCAGCGGCAAATCGACCATGATGAACATCATCGGCCTGATAGATGCGCCCACCAGCGGTGAGGTGTGGTTCGATGGGCAAGACACGCGCAATTTAAAGGACGATGAACTGACCGACTTTCGCGGCCACAAGATCGGTTTCGTTTTTCAGGGCTTCAATCTGGTTCCCGTGCTTACCGCATTGGAGAATGTGATGTTGCCTTTGCAGATACAGGGCGTACCGGAACACAAAGCGCGCGAGCGTGCCACGACGGCGTTGATTGATGTTGGGTTGGAAAGATTCAGGGTTTCGCGCCCCGACAAGTTGTCCGGCGGGCAGCGTCAGCGCGTGGCTATCGCGCGTGCCTTGGCGGTGGAGCCGAAGCTGGTGATCGCCGACGAACCGACCGCGAATCTGGATTCGGAAAACAGCCGCATGGTGGTCGATCTGATGCGCGATATGAACCGTGCGCGCGGCGTGACTTTTGTGTTCACCACGCACGACCCGCGATTGCTGGAGCATGTGGATAGAAAAATTCTGCTGCGTGATGGCAGCATTGAAAGCGACGAGGTGGCGCAATGAATATATTCAAACTAGCGGTGCGCGGACTCATGCGTAACCGTCGCCGCAGCATGATGACTCTGCTTGCCATCGCGCTCGGTTTTGCGGCGATCTCCCTGTTTGCCGGATACACCCATAATGTTTATGACGGGCTTGAGCGGCAATCTATCCACGGTGAATTGCTGGGGCATCTGACATTGAGCAAGCGCGGAATGAGCAAAGAAGGCAAGCTCAATCCGGAGCGTTACATGCTGAATGCTGATGAGGTTGCGCGCATCACAGGGTTGTTGCAGAGCGAAGCGCACGTTAAATTAGTCGCGCCGCGTTTGAGCTTGAGCGGTCTCATCAGCAATGGTCGCGCCAGCACTATCTTCATCGCCGAGGGTATCTCGCCGGAAGCCATGCAGGGCTTGCAGGCAGGCGTGCTGACCGAAGAAGAGGAGCGCACCGGCATGTATGCCGACATCATCAAGAAACTCGATCCACTACATTCTGAGAATGCACTGCTCAGCTTCGGTCTGGCAGATATGCTGCACTTGAAGAAGGGTGGACAGGCCTCGCTGTTGAGCAACACGCTTACCGGTCAGGCGAACGCATTGGACATCACGGTGGAAGGCACATTCGATACCGGCAATGCGGGCAGCAACGACAAATTTTTTTTCATGTCGTTGAGTCTGGCGCAAACGCTGTATGACACCAACGGCGCGGCAGATCGTTTGACCGTGTTGCTGGATGATGTGGATCAGACCGGGATCATGCGCGAGCGTTTACAGCAAAAATTACGCGGCGCGGGTTTCGACATGGAGATTAAAACATGGCAGGAGCTGTCCGATTTTTATAATCAGGTACACAACATGTTCGACATGATTTTCGGCTTCATCTTCAGCATCGTGTTGACCGTGGTGGTGATGAGCGTGGCAAACTCGATGGGTATGACCGTGGTCGAGCGCACCCGCGAGATCGGCACACTGCGCGCTATCGGTTTGAAGCGCAGCGGTGTGGTGAAACTCTTCACGGCGGAATCGCTGATGTTGACGCTGTTGGGGTGCCTCACCGGATTGTTGCTGACTTTCGGCGTGCGTTACGGCATCAATGTCGCGCACATCTCCTACACGCCGCCGAACGGTGCCAGTGCTATACCGTTGCTGGTGGATATGGATTTTTGGCGCACGATGTTCACTTTGGTTTTGATGGTGGTAGTGGGTACATTGGCGGCCTATTTGCCTGCCCGCCGTGCTGCGAAACAGGCGATCATTGATGCGCTGGGACATGTGTAATGAGTAGGACGGGCACGTTTTGTGCCCACGCGGTCAAGGAAATGGTACACGTGGGCACAAAGCGTGCCCACCCTACCAACTGGAGAAATCGAATGAATAAAGTATTGAAATTTGTCTTGTTATGCGCACTGCTCGTTAATGTCTCAATGGTAGAAGCCGCACCCGATCCACAGGCCTTGCTCAGGCATGCGGATCAGGCGCGCGGCGGCGCGCTTCCGGGAATCGTGTGGGATATACGCTTGAAGTCACGCGACGGCGAAAAGATCGCCGAAGAGCAAAGTCTAAAAGTGAGTGCCAATGACGATGCGAGTGTAGCCGAGGTGATTGAGCCGGTGCGCTCCAAGGGAACGAAGCTGTTGCAAATCGGGCGCAGTATGTGGTTGACAAAACCTGGCTTGTCCAAGCCGTTGCCGATCTCGCCGCGCCAGCGTATGAGTGGTCAGGCATCCAATGGCGACATCGCCGCAACCAACTATGCGGGCGATTACGAAGCTCAGGTGAACGGCAAGGAAACAGTGGAGGACGAGGCCTGTTATGTGCTCGATCTGAAGGCGAAGCACAATCGCACCACCTATGACCGCATTCGTTACTGGATAGCCGTGAATCGCGGAGTGGGCGTCAGGGCGGAGTTTTATTCGGTGAGCGGAAAACTGATTAAAACGGCGACCTTTGAATACAATAATACGATCGAGTATGAAGGTAAGCGCACTCTGTTTGTGAGCAAGATGACGATACGCGATGCATTTATCGATGCGGAGACAACGATGGAATTCGGTGCGGCAAAGGTAAAGAAGATCGCGGCATCGGAGTTCGATCTGGGACAGATACAGTAACGTTGACAGGAGAATCATGAGTGCCATCACTATTCGTCAAGCGGTACTATCTGACATCGACGCGCTTGCCTTTTTGTTCGACAACTATCGGCAGTTCTACGGCCGTTCCAGCGATGTTGGTGCAGCACGCGAGTTTTTGACGGCTCGATTCAATCATGGGGAGTCTGTTGTTTTCATTGCCCATGAAGACAACACCCCGGTAGGTTTTGTGCAGCTCTATCCAAGTTTCTCTTCCGTTTCGCTGGCAAGAACATTTGTACTCAATGATCTATTTGTACGTGAGCCGTGGCGCAGAAGCGGAATCGCTTCGCAACTCATGGCTGCCGCAGTCGAATTCGCAAAATCATCGGATGCCGTGCGCCTTTCGCTGTCAACTGCAATAACCAACGAAACAGCGCAGGCTGTCTATAAATCCTCAGGTTGGAAGCGAGATGAGCAGTTTTACGTTTATCACTTTGCCTTGTAAAAATAATGGGGATGTTTTTGTGGAATATCGCTTAAGAAATATCCTGCTGTGCATGTCGTTGGTAACGCTTGCCATACCGGCAACCGCTGAAGAAGCTGCTTGGCGCACCTCGTGGAACGGTACGCTCTACGGCTACGCAAACAATACGGCGCTACGTTCGGACAGTGTGCTAAATCCCGGAAATCTCATCGCACATCTGCCTGAGCGTAGTGCCGTGGCGGAGGCACGCTTTAACTTCAAGGCTGAGAACGAGCGGGTTCGTTTGACGATGCGTCCTATTTTGTTGGCACAAGAAGATCGCAATGTATTCGGCAGCCAGCAAAAAAATGAAGCCTATCTAAGCCAGTGGCAGGCGCGCGTGAATGTGGCCGAGTCATGGAACGTCGCGGGTGGGCGCGACGTGTTGAACTGGGGCGCAGCGCAATTCCGTTCGCCTTCCAACCCGTTCTATTTCAACAATGGCCGCAGCAATCCCATGAGCGAGCTTTCAGGCTCGGATGTGGCGCGGCTGACGTGGTCTCCCGATGTGCGGCATTCGTTGTATGTGGCCAGATTGTTCGGTTCCGGGCACGGGCATTCCGATCCAGACCCTTGGCGTGACTCATGGTTGGTCAAGGCAGATATACGCGGTGACGGACGGACGGGAGGTGTCGCGTTGGCAAAACAACCGGGGCAGGCATTCTTTATCGGGGCTCACGGGCAGCAAGCAGTAGGTGATGAATGGTTGCTGTATGGCGAAATGGGTTCATCTACTCATGTAAATGCGCTGCGATCACCGTCAGATGCGATGCAACCCTTTGCCGTAGTGAGCGAGTCGTCGCGACGCACTAATGGGTTGGTGGGTGCCACCTATACGGCGGATAACGGGCAGAGTCTTACGATGGAATATCTGCATTACGATTTCGGCTACGACGCCAATGAAAGCGCGGCTTATTTTTCTCGTGCGGCCAATGCGGCGACAACCTTTCCTTCCGCTGTATCGCAGCAGATGTTGGGATTGGCACTGGGCGCCGCGCCGCAATTGCTGGGGCGCGATTATGTGCATCTAGTTTGGCAAAGCAACATCATGGAAAGCAACGGCTATTGGCGCTTGATGGCGACGCACAATATCACCGATGGCAGCAACGAGCTCTCCGGATACGGGGAATACACGCTTGATCCGCGTGTCACTGCATTTGTGCTGGCACAAGCAACGACGGGCGGGGCACAACGGGAGTTTTCCAGCCTGACTACCAGGCTTTTTACGCTGGGCGTGAAGCTCGTGCTGCCTTGATGGGATAATCTGCCCTATGCAAAAAAATCTCTTCATCTCGACGCTGTCCTCTATCCTGTTCAACACGGCGATTGCCGGGTTGCTCACGGTGATCGGTTTTGGGGAGAATTTCTGGATCAACTTCATTTTCTCGCAGTGCATTGGCTTCTCCATCTATGCCATCAATGCCACGGTAATCTGTCACATCGGCGATAAACGCCGGCGGCTGTGGGTACTCGGACTCACCTTTCCCGGCAGCATCATGCTGGGCGTTACACTGGGGGCATGGATCACAGGCTCGGGAGATTGGAGCGATCCGCGTGCTTGGGTCGCCGTGGTGATCGGGCTGTTCTTCGGCGGTATCGGGGGTATTACTTATTTTCTCAGTATGCGTATCGAGAAGCTGGATGCCGAAGTCAAGCAGCGGCGCATGAACGAAGTAGAGAGCGAGAAACGTCAACTTGAAGCGCATCTGAAATTGCTGCAAGCGCAGATTGAGCCGCATTTCCTGTTTAATACCCTCGCCAACGTAAGCAGTCTGATCGAGTTCGATCCCGTATCGGCACGCCGTTTATTGGAACGCCTCATCGACTGGTTGCGCATCGCTCTGGCACGCGCGCGCAGTGACAACACGACATTGGGCGACGAGTTGGATATGTTGGAAAACTATTTGCAGATTCTGAAGATACGCTTCGGTAATCGCTTGAACTGGAAAATAGATGTCGGTGATGAGGCGCGTCACGCATCATTCCCTCCGATGTTGTTTCAGCCTCTGGTGGAAAACGCGATACGGCATGGCATCGAGCCCAAGCTGGGCGGCGGACGGCTATATATCAGCGCGGAGAATGACGAAAATAAATTAACGGTGCGCGTGTATGACGACGGTGTCGGTTTTAATGCCGGGGGCAAGCCGGGTACGGGATTGGAGAATGTGCGGGCGCGCTTGAGTGCACTGTATGGAGAAACGGGCAAGTTGATGCTGGAAAGCAATGCCGATGGCGGACTGACCGTCACGCTGGAGATACCGCGATGCGCGCCCTGATCGCAGACGACGAAAAGAATCTCGCCGCCGATTTGCAACGCCGCTTGGCGCGGCTATGGCCGGAGCTGGAGATCGTCGCTGTAGTGCATGATGGCTTGGCCGCGCAGCAGGCGCTGAGGTCACTCACGCCCGATGTAGCTTTTTTGGATATTCGTATGCCCGGAATAACGGGCTTGGATGCAGCGAATGCAGCCCCGAAAAACTGTCGCGTGGTATTCGTTACCGCATTCGATGACCATGCCGTGCAAGCCTTCGAGCAGGCAGCAGTGGACTATCTGCTCAAGCCCGTGAGTGATAAGCGGCTGGCGCGTTGTGTGGAGCGATTGAAGCAACACAGTGCAGTCGCGCCGGATGCGTTGTTGACGCGCTTGCAGCAACTGCTGGCGACACCCACCAAACCGGAGCCGCTGCGCTGGCTGCGCGCGCAAGTTGGACAAGCGGTTCGCATGGTCGCGGTGGACGAGGTGTGCTACTTCCAGTCGGCTGATAAATACACGGCGGTTTACACACGCGATGCTGAGTTGTTGTTACGTACTCCCATCAAAGAATTGACCGAGCAGCTTGACCCAGAACACTTTTGGCAAGTGCATCGCGGCATTGTTGTAAATGCGCGGCAGATCGTCTCCGCGCATCACGACCTGCTCGGCAAAGTGTCGCTCACTTTGCGTGATAGAGCAGAGAAAATCGCAGTGAGCAGAAGTCATGCGCATCTATTTAGGCAGATGTAACTCTTTTTGATTATGAGAAGCGACAACCATGAATTCCATCTCTAATTTGTTTCAATGAATAAACCGCATCTAGCATTGGAAGAGGCTTTGAAAATTGACCGCACCCACCCGCCCCTGTATATTTCGTTCCCATGAACACCCAATCATCCATTGCTTACACAACAACCTCCACCAAGCGACTGTGGCTAGGGACACTATCCCATTGCCGCAGCTCGTTCCTGTTTTAACTTAATCGTTTTACTTAACCGGGCAACTGCGGGTCTGACCGCATTGCCTCATATTTGCCGAAGACCTGCACCAGCCACTATATGGGTCTTGAATCATGGCAAACAGTTCACGGAATATTCTGGTCAATCGCGATGTGCTTCCCGGCGTAATCTTTGCGCTGCTCGCGGCGCTCGGCTTTTCGGCCAAGGCCATTCTGGTCAAGCTGGCTTATCTCGATAACGTGGATGCGGTGACGCTGCTGGCGTTGCGCATGGCGTTCTCGCTGCCATTCTTTATCGGTGTCGCGGTCTGGGTCAAGCGCCAGCATGCCGAACCTCTCAGTACGCATGACAGGATGCTCGTGCTGGTATTGGGCCTGATCGGCTATTACCTTTCCAGCTTTCTGGATTTTCTCGGGCTGCAATACATCTCCGCCGGGCTGGAGCGCTTGATCCTGTTCCTCTATCCGACAATGACGGTGCTTCTCTCGGCGCTGGTGTATAAGCGCGCCATCGGCAGGAAGATTATTGCAGCGATGGCGTTGTGCTATGCCGGAATCGTGCTGGTTTTTTCATGATTGTGTATAAGCGCGCCATCGGCAGGAAGATTATTGCAGCGATGGCGTTGTGCTATGCCGGAATCGTGCTGGTTTTTTTGCATGATCTGAAGCTGCACGATGCGTGGATGAAGCAGGGTGTCATCTTGCTGGGAGCGTCATTGGTGTTCGCCAGCACCTTGTCCTACTCAGTCTATCTGGTGGGAGCGGGACATGCCATCGCGCGCATCGGTGCGGCGCGCTTCACCGCCTATGCGATGGTGGTAGCGAGCGTTGCCAGCCTGTTGCAGTTTGGCGCGATGCGCCCGATGAGCGCGCTCGACTTGCCCTTGCGCGTGTATGAACTCTCCATTGCCATGGCGATATTTTCCACGGTGTTGCCGGCGTTCCTGCTGTCCCACGCCATCCGCCGCATCGGCTCCGGGAGTACCTCGCTGATCGGCACTATCGGGCCAGTCAGCACAATCTACATGGCGCATGTTTTCCTGAACGAGAGCATATCGCCACTGCAAATCGCCGGAGCGTCGCTGGTGTTGGTCGGCGTACTCTTCATCAGCATGAACAGCAAGCGTGAGGGAAAATAATGGGATGACTGCGGCAGGTTACGAATCAATTCCGTGAATAGAAGATTAGCGAATGGAAAAGTATTGTGATGCTGCCCCGTTTTATTCCTGCATCGTCCCGGCTTCCGTGCTGCAAACTGCCAGCCTAGTGTAGTGTTGCATTCTGTTTGGAACTTAAGCGGCTGTTGGCGCGGATGACTTTTTGCAGTATATCGCGAGCACTTTTCGTCCAGATAAAAGGTTTTGGATTGATGTTGTGATGAGCGATGTACGCATCAATGGCACCTATCAATTCCGGCACACTGGTGAACACCCCGCGACGCAGGCGCTCGGTTGTGATGTCGCGAAAGAACCGCTCGACCATATTGAGCCATGACGCCGAGGTCGGGGTGAAGTGCATATTGAAGCGCGGATGTTTGGCGAGCCACTCCTGCACGGCGGGATGCTTGTGCGTGGCGTAGTTGTCCGCGATCAGATGCAGCGTCTTGCCCTTGGGTGTCTCGCGGTCAATCTTCTTCAGAAACTTCAACCACTCGGCGTGGGTGTGGCGCGGCTGGCACTGGCCGATGACCTGGCCGTCCAGCACGTTGAGCGCGGCGAACAAGGTGGTCGTGCCGTTGCGCTTGTAGTCGTGGGTCATGGTCGCCGCGCGCCCTTTCTTCAGAGGCAATCCTGGCTGGGTGCGATCCAGCGCCTGCACCTGGCTCTTCTCGTCGCAGCACAACACCAGCGCGTGTTCGGGTGGCGACATGTATAAGCCGACAATATCTTCGAGCTTCTCGACGAATCGCGGGTCGCGCGAGACCTTGAAGCCCCGCACGAGGTGCGGCTTGAGCCCATTCGCGCGCCAATGCCGCGAAACGCTTGCCGCGCTGACGCCAATCTTGGCGGCCATTTTGCGCGTGCTCCAGTGGGTGGCCGCATCCGGCTTGCCCTGCGTGGTCAGTTCCACCAGCCGCGCCACATCCACTTTCACGTTGGGTGCGCCACGCGGCAAATCGCGCTCGATACCGGCGAGCCCCGACTCGGCATAACGGTCCCGCCAGCGCGAAACTTGCACCCGTCCGACACCCAACTCGTCGGCAATATCCTTGTTCCGCCAGCCATCCGCCGCCAGCAGCACGATGCGGGCGCGCTGTGCCAACCTCACGCTGGTGAGCTTGGATCCCACCAACTGCGTCAAATCTTTCCGCTGCTCTTTCGTCAGCACAATTTCGACAGCTGCTCGCATTTACTCTCTCCAGTCCGATTCAACACGAACCATTGGAGATGCGTGATAAATATAAGTTCCATCAAGAGTGCAACACTACACTAGCCGCACTGGCTGACCGGGTTGCAGTGATGGTTGCTATGGCAGGTGAGATTCCAGATTGAAGGAAATGCTGAATAAGTTCGTTCGCCGCATAGGGCATTTTGAAGCTGCCAATCAAGCGCAGTCTATTCAGAGTTCAGGG
>JAULAW010000012.1:0-11055 GCA_032654645.1 Gallionellaceae bacterium
ACTGCGACAGCATAAACAAAGCCTGTTAGAATAACGCCCTGTTTTTTTATTAACTTTGTTTGGAGAATGTCGCATGGCTGTTGAACGTACTTTGTCTATTATCAAACCCGATGCCGTGGCCAAGAATGTCATCGGCCAGATTTACACCCGCTTTGAAAATGCGGGGCTGAAAATTGTGGCTGCGCGCATGGTGCGCCTGTCGCGTGCGGAAGCGGAAGGTTTTTACGCCGTGCATCGCGCGCGCCCGTTTTTCAATGACTTGGTCAGCTTCATGATTTCCGGCCCTGTCATGATCCAGGCGCTGGAAGGCGAAGGCGCGATTCTGAAGAACCGCGATCTGATGGGCGCGACCGATCCGAAGAAGGCCGATAAGGGTACGATCCGTGCAGACTTCGCCGACAGCATTGATGCGAATGCGGTGCATGGTTCGGATGCGGCTGAAACGGCTGCGGTGGAGATTGCTTATTTCTTTCCGGCGTTGAATGTTTATTCGCGCTAATTTCCGGGAAAGCTGATGCAACAAAACCTCCTCAACTTTGATGCACAGCAGTTAACCGCCTGGTTTGCCGCGCAGGGCGAAAAGCCCTTTCGTGCGCGCCAGGTGTTGCGCTGGCTGCACAAGGCTGGGGAGTCCGATTTTGACGCGATGAGCGATCTCGCCGCGTCTTTGCGCGGCAAGCTCAAGCAGCAAGCTTGTGTGCAGGCACCCAATGTGATGCGTGAAGAATTATCCGATGACGGCACGCGCAAGTGGCTGCTGGATGTGGGGACGGGCAACGCGGTCGAAGCGGTGTTCATTCCCGAAGAAACGCGCGGCACGCTGTGCGTCTCGACCCAGGCGGGTTGCGCGCTGGACTGTGCATTCTGTTCCACCGGCAAGCAGGGCTTTAACCGCAATCTCGGCGTGGCGGAAATCATCGGACAGTTGTGGTGGGCCAACCGCGAGATAGGCAAAGATGCAGACGGCAACTGGCCGATCAGCAACGTGGTGCTGATGGGTATGGGCGAGCCGTTGTTGAATTTCGACAATACGGTAAGCGCGCTGCACTTGATGCTGGATGACAACGCTTATGGCCTGTCGCGCCGCCGCGTCACGGTATCCACTTCCGGGATTGTTCCCGCGATGGATCGATTGGGCGAGGAATGCCCGGTGGCGCTGGCGGTGTCGCTGCATGCGCCGAACGATGCGCTGCGCAATGTGCTGGTGCCGGTCAACCAGAAATATCCGTTGCGCGAATTGATGGCGGCGTGCCAGCGCTATCTGGAACATGCGCCGCGTGATTTTATTACCTTCGAGTATGTGATGCTGGAAGGCGTGAATGACAGCGCGCAGCAGGCGCGTGAACTGGTTGCGCTGGTGCGCGAAGTGCCGTGCAAGTTCAACCTGATTCCGTTCAACACGTTTCCGCAAACGCATTACCGGCGTTCCGGAGCGGAGGCGGTGCGTCGCTTTCGCGATGTGCTGATGCAGGCCGATATTGTCACCACCACGCGCAAAGTACGCGGCGACGACATCGCGGCGGCCTGCGGGCAATTGGCGGGGCAGGTGCAGGATAAAACCAGAAGAACGCACCAATTGATAGAGGCTCGCACATGAAATTGCTTTCCTGCATGGAAATACTGGGTGTGATCCTGGTAGCCTTGGGCTTGGCCGGGTGTGCCTCGCAATCGGGATCATCCGGCCAGCAGATCACCACACGTTCGCAGGCCAGCGCAAAAGTGCATACCGAATTGGCAGCAAGTTATTACGAACGTGTCCAGCTTGGCGTGGCGATGGAAGAGCTGGGAAAGGCGTTACGGGCCGAGCCAGACTACGCGCCAGCCTTTAACGTGCGCGGGCTGGTAAACATGGCATTGCATGAGGACCGGCAGGCAGAAGAGGACTTTCAGCATAGTTTGCAATTGGATGACAGCGATTCGGGCACACATAACAATTACGGCTGGTTTCTCTGCCAGCGCGGCAAAGAGCGCGATTCCATCAAGCACTTTATGCAGGCGCTGAAGAACCCGCTCTACTCCACGCCGGAAAGATCATACGTGAACGCCGGTGTGTGTTCCAAGAAAGGCGGTAATGCCAGGGATGCCGAGGAGTTTCTGCAAAAGGCCCTGAAGCTTCAGCCTAACATGCCGGAAGCGCTGTTTGGCCTGGCGGATATGAACTTTGCCAACGGCGACTATGCGGGCGCAAAATCCTACTTTATGCGCTTTGAGCAGACCAGCGAACCCTCTGCGCTGACTGCCGAGAACCTGTGGCTGGCGGTACGGATCGAGCGCAAGCTGAGAGATAAAAATTCCGAGGAGAGTTATGCTTTGCAATTGCGCAAGCGCTTTCCAGATTCGCGTGAAACCCAATTGTTGTTGCATGGACAATGATAGACAGCCAGCCAAATGAAGCCCAGGAAAACGCCCAAGATATTACTCGGGGCGGTACGGAGACAAAGCCGTTCAGCGTGGGCGCCATGTTGCGCGAAGAGCGCACCCGTCTTGGCCTGGGTGTGGCCGATGTGGCCAATCGCCTGAAGTTTGCGCCGCGCCAGATTGAGGCGCTGGAAGAGGACGATTTCGCGCACCTGCCGGAAATGGCCTTCGTGCGCGGCTTCGTGCGCAGTTATGCCAGATTGTTGCAACTCGACCCCGCTCCCTTGCTGGCAGCGCTGCCGGGAGCGGTTGTGCAGCCCGCGCCATCAACTGCGAGCACACGGGCGGAAGTTCCTATCCCAAAAAATTATTCGCCGCGCAGGCCAAATATCATCTGGCTGGTGGCCGCATTTGCTGTTGTAACCACATTGACGCTGTTCGTTTGGCTGCACGGCAATGATACTAAGGCCCCAAAGGCGGCAAAGGCGCCAAAAGCGGAAGCGCCAGCGCCGGCATTTTCCGCTGCGATGACCGCCTTGGAGGCAGCCGATGCGGAGGTGATGAAAAAGCAAAAAACTGACGCAACAGTTGTGCGGCGGGCCGCTGAGCCTCTCACCAAGCCGGTTGATACACATGCATCCAAACAAGCCGGCGTTATCCGCCTGGAGTTTAGCGAGGAATCATGGGTGGAGGTGACGGACAAGGAGGGCAAGGTCTTGCTGTCACAAACCAATCCTCCCGGCAGCGAACACAGCGTCAACGGCACACCGCCATTTTCCGTGGTGATCGGCCATGCCAGCGGGGTGCGTCTGTACTACAAAGGGAAAGCAGTGGATTTGTCCACACATGTAAATTCCGATGTTGCGCGCCTGACGTTGGAATAAGCATGGTTCAGCATCCCGTATCGCGCCGCACGGCGCAGCGTGTCATGGTTGGCAATATTGCCATCGGTGGCGCGCCGATAGTGGTTCAATCCATGACCAACACCGACACCGCCGATGCCGACAGCACGGCGCGACAGGTGTTTGCGCTCGCACAAGCCGGTTCCGAGTTGGTGCGCATTACGGTGAATACTTCGGAAGCTGCCGCGCAGGTGCCGCGCATTCGCGAGCTGCTGGATGCAATGGGCTGTGAGGTTCCTTTAATTGGCGATTTCCACTACAACGGCCACCGCTTGCTGACCGATTTCCCGGAATGCGCCCAAGTGCTGGCGAAATACCGCATCAACCCTGGCAACGTTGGGCGCAACCGCAAGGGCGAAGGCCAGTTCGCCATCATGATTGATGTGGCAAGTCGCTATGACAAGCCGGTGCGCATCGGGGTGAACTGGGGCAGCCTGGATCAGGATTTGGTCGTGCGCATGATGGACGAGAACGCCAAATTGGCGCAGCCCAAAGAGGTAAGTGAAGTCACTCGCGAAGCGCTGATCGTGTCTGCATTGGATAGCGCGAAACGTGCTGAAGAATTAGGTTTGCCGCATGACCGCATCGTGCTGTCGTGCAAGGTGAGCGAGGTGCAGGACTTGATCGCGGTATATCGCGAACTGGCGCGCCGTTGCGACTACCCGCTGCATCTCGGCCTGACCGAAGCGGGCATGGGCTCCAAGGGCATCGTCGCCTCTACCGCCGCGCTGGCCGTGCTGTTGCAGGAAGGAATCGGCGACACCATCCGTGTTTCCTTAACACCCGAACCGGGCGGCGACCGCACGCAGGAAGTGATCGTGGCGCAGGAGATTTTGCAGACCATGGGGCTGCGTTCGTTCGCGCCTATGGTCACCGCGTGTCCCGGTTGCGGGCGCACCACCAGCATGGTGTTTCAGGAATTGGCGCAGAGCATCCAGGCTTATCTCCGCGCACAGATGCCGCTGTGGCGCGAGCAATACAGCGGTGTGGAAGAAATGAGGGTGGCGGTGATGGGCTGTATCGTGAACGGCCCCGGCGAAAGCAAGCTGGCGAACATCGGCATCAGCCTGCCGGGAACCGGCGAGAGCCCCTCAGCACCGGTATATGTGGACGGCGAGAAAGTGACCACGCTGCGCGGCGATAATATCGCGCAGGAGTTCCAGAAGATTGTGGATGAGTATGTGGCGAGGAAATACTCAAAGCGGTAGGGGCACGTCAGACAAAAAACAGTCGTAAAGACTTGAGCAAAGTTGTCAGCTTGTTTGGCATCTGTCGGCAAAAAATGAATATGGCGAACAGCAGCTTTGTGGCGATGAATCGAATGCTATGACGTTCAGCTGAGTGCCTATAGCTGCCATTCACCTGTCAGTACTATTAACGATGGTATGAGGATGTCGGACAATCGAAAGTAAGTGGTCGAGGCTTCCGAAAATCCAGCTTTTACGTTAGGATTCGAACATGACTCAGCAACCCCCAGCGCCATTATTGGCCGCAAACAAAGCACTTGATGAAATTAACGCCATTGCTGCAACGCATCAGCACACCGATAAATTTACCCATGACAGGTTGGAGCGCGTAGCAAAAAGCTCCATTCCGATTGATGCTGCATTTAGTTATGCAACGCTAGGTGCGTTGGAGGCGATTTCGGGCAATGAAGAGCTGATGGATAGCTATCACAAAAATTCCATTCAACTGTGCAGCGACGCTCTTACACACAGGAATTATGCCTGCTCGTTGCACCATGTTTCGAGGGTTAAAGAGGCTGCGGAGCAGGCACGCATTGCGGCGTCATTAGACAATGGCGATCTTGTTTCCATACAAACCGCAATTAGCTACACAGCAGAATCCGGGGAAATTACGATGGCGGCTTCTTTGGTTGAAACCTACAGAAAACTTGCCCCGACAGATACCGGTGCTTACGCAGATTTAATCAATGCCGCATCAATGCAAAAGACTGCTGGTATCGCTGACGAAGAAATAATGCAGTTGGTTCAGATAGCGTGCGATTTCTTGCGCAGCAAGCATGTTCATTTTGTTGATCAGGAACTGATTGCCGATGAGGAGGATGAAGGATTCCTTTCATTGCGCATTAACTTGAATCTGACCAACGAGGAAGTCTGGAATTTTAACAGGCAACTATTTGAAATCATGCTGGAGCAGGTACCCAATCAATCACCCCATCTAAGCGTGCGCTTCGGCAGGAGCCATGCCGCATGAACCCGCAGGATTTTCTGCAAACCGCACAAAACCTATCCGGCAGTCAATATGAGGCAGACATGCGCAGCGCAATTTCACGGGCTTATTATGCCGCTTTGCATACTGCATTCGGCGCGCTACCAGAGCAGCGCAGGCCCGATCTTAAGGCACGCGATAAATCTTCCCATAGCAAAGTAATTGATGCCTATGACGGTTGGTCGAGAACTGTTGAACCAAAGCGCACGGACAAAAGGCAAATCAAGGAAATGTTGATTGACATAAAGAGCCAACGGACACGGGCTGATTACGAACTGGACGCTGAAATCAAGAAAACTAATGTGAGCGACTCACTGGAACTAGCCAAAGCAGTAATTGCTATGGCAATCGCGCTCTAGTTCTTTCCATCTGCTGTTTTAGCATCGCTAGTGTAGTGCGCCATTCTGTTTGGAACTTAAGCGGCTGTTTGCCCGGATGACCTTTTGCAAGATGTCGCGAGCGCTGGCTGTCCAGACAAATGGTTTGGGCTTGCTGTTGTGGTGTGCGACGTATTCATCAATGGCCGTAACCAGTTCGGGCACGCTGCGGAATACTCCGCGACGCAGGCGATTTTCCGAGATGTCGCGGAAGAATCGTTCCACCATATTCAGCCACGACGCCGAAGTGGGCGTGAAGTGCATGTTGAAGCGCGGATGCATCGTAAGCCACTCTTGCACGTTGGGATGCTTGTGCGTGGCATAGTTGTCCGCGATCAGGTGCAGCGTTTTATCCTTGGGCGTTTCGCGGTCGACTTTCTTCAGGAACTTTAACCGCGCCTCATGGCGGTGACGCTGCTGGCACTGGGCGATCACCGTTCCGTCCAATACATTGAGCGCGGCAAATAGCGTGGTGGTGCCGTTGCGCTTGTGGTCGTGTGTCATCGTTGCCGCACGCCCCTTCTTCAAAGGTGGCCCGGGTTGCGTGCGGCCGAGTGCCTGAACCTGGCTTTTCTCGTCGCAGCAGAGCACCAATGCGTGTTCTGGCGGGCTCAAATACAAACCCACCACATCCTCCAGCTTCTCGACGAACTTCGGATCACGCGAAACCTTGAAAGTCTCGATCAGGTGCGGCTTCAACCCGTGCGCCCGCCATATCCTGCGCACGGTCGTGGCGCCAACATCGGCTGTCTTGGCCATCGTGCGCGTGCTCCAGTGGGTGGCGTGGTCGGGCAAGGTTTGCGTGGTCATGGCATGCAGCAGGCGCTCGATTATGCCATCACGCTGCAAATCCCCTTTGTATTTACCAGCAACGGCAAAGGCTTTGTCCTTCATGATCGCACCGGCCAGAGCGCGACAATGGAAACCAACCTCGCACTGGACGCATTTCCCAGCCCAGCCGAACTCTGGTTGAAATACCAGCAGTGGAAAGGACTGACTCCAGCGCAGGAAAAAATCATTCTGCAGCCCTATTACGACGATGGTAGCGACAAGGAGCCGCGCTACTACCAGCGCAACGGCATCAATGCCTCCGTTGAGGCCATTGCCAAGGGGATAAACCGCATTCTGCTGGTCATGGCCACCGGCACTGGCAAGACTTACACCACCTTCCAGATTATCTGGAGGCTGTGGAAATCCGACTGGAAGGCAGGCAAGCAAAAGCGTGTTCTGTACCTGGCTGACCGCAATGTCCTTATCGGCCAGACCATGGTCAATGACTTCCGCCCCTTTGGCGCGACCATGGCCAAGCTCAGCACCAGTGCCAAGACCATTGAGCGCGCCGACGGCAGCACTACTGAACTCACCACCGCAGTCGATGGCAAACGCCGCATCGATACCGCCTATGAAATCTATCTTGGGCTGTATCAAGCTCTCACCGGGCCGGAAGAGCGACAAAAACTTTTTCGTGAATTCTCACCCGATTTCTTCGATCTCATTGTCATTGATGAGGGCCACCGGGGCAGCGCGGCGGAGGACTCCGCATGGCGCGAGATTCTGACTTATTTCAGCAGCGCCACCCAGATTGGTATGACCGCTACGCCCAAGGAAACCGAGTACGCCTCGAACATTCACTATTTCGGCGAACCGGTCTACACCTACTCGCTCAAGCAGGGCATCAGCGACGGATTCCTCGCCCCCTACAAAGTCATCAAGGCGCATCTCAATGTTGATGTTGAAGGCTAGCCGAACAACACCGCATCGTCACCAAGTTCGATGAACTGATGGCGCTGTGCGACCAACTGGAAGCCCAACTCATTACCACCCAAACCGACAGCCGCCGCCTGCTCGAAGCTGTGCTGCATGAGGCGCTGGCAGCTTAATCCATCATGGCGGACTTGGATCAATTACGCGCTAAGGGAGCAGGAAATTACCAAAATACCACTTATAAATTACGTCACATAAGCCAAAACAAAACCCATCCCCACCCCAACCCTCCCCTTGAAGGGGAGGGAGTATAGTTCCTCCCCCTTCAAGGGGGAGGTTAGGAGGGGATGGGGTGATGTTGGTGACATGATTAACGGTACTTTAAGAATTTCCAATTCCCTAAAGAAAATCTTCAACGCGCAAGGCGATGGGTCGGTCAAATCCGGATGCAAGCTACAAGTCATATTTCCGGCACCTCTATGGAAACTTTGCGGTTGCCGATGACGCGCTCCTAACTGCCATCGCCGCACAATTCGGGCGGAAGAATGCGGGCAATCTTTTTCCGGGCGTGGAGGAAAACTTACAGACTCCTGCAAGCAGGTAAAGTCCTCTGGAGACTTCGAACTCATCACATGGCTTGTGATAAAGTGACCAAAATATTGAGAGAATATTACTACGATTACCAGAGCCAAACTTGTCGCTGTCCTGAGAATCTGAAGGAGGAGAGTAATGAACAACATCATTGAAGCAATCGACAAAGAAGCCAGCGCATTGCCGTCGGAATTCCAGCGGGAAGTGCTCGACTTCATCGGTTATCTGCACACCAAGAGTGAACGAAAATCTGATCCGGCGTGGCTGGAGCGGGCTTGGGGTGCTGCACCCGATTTCCCGGACAGGCCGCAATCGCTTCCGGTACTCACACTCAAGCGCACCGAACATCCCCAGACAGGAAGTCGCAGACGCAATCGCGGCGGTGACAACCTTTCTTGATCTGGTCGCTAAAAAATGAAATTGAGAAAAACATGAGTAATGAAGAAAAATCAAAGCTCGCCCTGTTCGAAGGGCGTGAGATACGAAAAGCCTTTCAAGATGGCGAATGGTGGTTTTCGATCATTGATGTGATTGAGGCGTTGGTGGGCGGGGATCGGCCCCGCAAGTATTGGAGCGATCTCAAGAAAAAGCTCATCGCCGAAGGCTATTTTGAAGTGTCCGAAAAAATCGGACAGTTGAAAATGGTTGCGCCAGATGGGAAGCAGCGGCTGACTGACTGCGCCAATACTGAAACCCTTTTTCGCGTTATTCAGTCCATCCCTTCGCCCAAGGTAGAGCCGCTCAAGCGCTGGCTTGCCAAGGTGGGCAAGGAGCGTCTCGATGAAATTGAGAACCCCGAGCTGGCGATGGGGCGGATGCAGGATTTGTACGAAAAGAAGGGCTACCCGAAGGAGTGGATAGACAAGCGCTTGCGCGGTATCGCGGTGCGGCAGGATTTGACCGATGAATGGAAAGGTCGCGGGGCTGCGTCCAGCAAGGAGTTTGCCATTCTGACCAATGAAATCATGCAAGGCACTTTTGATCTGAAGGTGGACGAATACAAGCAGGTTAAGTCGCTGGCGCGGGAGAATCTGCGCGACCACATGACTGACATCGAAATTAATCCTCACCATGTTGGCCGAGGCGACAACCACGAAATTGCACCGCGACCGCGATTCACAGGGCATGGAGCCGCTGAAAAAAGATGCGAAAGATGGCGGCGCGGTGGCTGGCAGAACGCGCAAGGATATTGAACTCCAGACTGGCAAGCCGGTGATCTCGACCGGGAACTTTAAGAAGTTGACGGGCAAGAGCCAGAAGAAATTGAAGAAGCTGAAGAAAAGTGACAACTGAACTGCGTTGATTTTGTAGATTGTGATGGTCTTGAGGTGATGCTGGTTAAGCACCCGGTGAGCCGGGATTTCTTGCTTTGACAGCAAAGATGTCTTGTTTTTGTGGATGTCGCCACTGTATTTGCCTTATGCGTTCAGATAAACTGCGCGCCGACTTGCCTTGGAAAAAGTATCATGCAAGCCATCAGCAAAAATATAGTAATAGCCAGAATGGGTAATCTTTATTTGGAAGGCGGGAATGATTTTCGGTGAACAGATGCAACAGGCCGTGGAGCGGCTGGTTACGGCGGCTAACCCGAGCAAAGTAATTTTGTTCAGCTCCTACGCGCGCGGCGATGCGACCGAAGATCCCGCCTGGACTTGATGGTGATTGAGCGGGAGCTGGCCTCCGAAACCATGCGCACTGAGCGCGAGGCAATGGGGCTGAGTTACAGTTAGGCGGGACTAAGCGCATTCATGTTTTATTATGCAACCAAGGTTTTGTTGACTGCCGGGCTGATCGTATTGGTCAGCGAGATAGTCAAACGCAGCAGTATATTTGGCGCTTTGCTCGCTTCAGTACCGTTGACTTCACTGGCGGTCATGATTTGGCTATATATCGAATCCGGCGATGAGCAAAAAGTGTCGGCATTCTCCTTCAATGTTTTTTGGCTGGTCATCCCTTCTCTGGCGCTGTTCCTGGTGTTGCCGTTGATGATTAAATTTGGATGGGGTTTTTGGCTGAGCATGGTAGCGGCTGTGCTGGCAACGGCAGCCTGTTATGGCATGATGTTGTTTATTTTGAAGCAATTTGGCGTATAGGTGCAGCCCGTGAATGACCTGATACAACCCGTTGCGCGCATCCACGGCGAGCCGTTGCTGGAGATGCCGCATGACCTCTACATTCCGCCGGATGCGCTGGAACTGGTGCTGGAAACTTTCCAGGGGCCGCTCGATCTGCTGCTGTATCTGATCCGCAAGCACAGCCTGGATGTGCTCGACATTCCGATGGCGCAGCTCACGCAGCAATATATGAGTTATATCGAGATCATGCAGCGTAACCGTCTGGAACTGGCAGCCGAGTACCTGCTGATGGCGGCGGTGCTGATCGAGATCAAGTCGCGCATGTTGCTGCCGCGTATGCCCAAGGCCAGCGAAGATGGCGTGGAAGACCCTCGCGCCGAACTGATGCGCCGCCTGCTGGAATATGAACAGATGAAGCTCGCCGCGCAGAAGATGAACGATCTGCCGCAGGCCGGGCGCGATTTCGAGTTGGTGCAGGTGCTGATCGAGCAAGCCGTGGTGCAGCGCCTGCCCAATGTCGCTGTGGAGGATTTGCGCCAGGCGTGGTTGGCGTTGCTGGCGCGTGCAAAACTGAAAACGCATCACACGGTGCGGCGCGAGGAGCTGTCGGTGCGCGAACAGATGACGCGCGTATTGCGCCAGTTGCGGCACGGCGAATTCGAAGTATTTGAAAACCTGTTCGACGTGAGCGGAGGCACCCCGCAACTGGTGGTAACCTTCATCGCCATCCTCGAACTGGCCAAAGAAGCATTGGTCGAAATTACACAATCCGAAACACTGGGGAATATTTATGTCCGGGCAAGCCGCAGCATTACC
>JAULAW010000013.1:0-330790 GCA_032654645.1 Gallionellaceae bacterium
GCGCTTGAGTGTGGTGGCGAATGACATGCTAGTTTGCGGTTTGTGGTTGCTGGGGTTGAGGTATCTGGTATTGCGGCTGCGCAGGTTGCGATTCCGGTTGTTGCGCCTGCTTTGCGGCTGGCATCAATACGCGGTATTGCTCGGCGATTTTCTTCTTGCTGTGGGCGACTTGCCAGTGACCTGGGTCTGCAACGGCATACAAGAATGACTGGTCGTGCAGCACATTTCTGCTGTCTTCCCACGGGGCAATCCACACGCGCAAGACTGTTGGCACACTCAACAGGGGCGCACCGGTTGCGGGCGCTTCACCCACAACCGAGCTTTTTCCCTGATCTTTTTTGCCATAAACGGTGGCTGGTTTGGTGGTCGAATCCGGCAGATTGTCCGCCACCGCGTTGGCATAGACCCCAGACAGGGAGGAACAGCTAATACCTGGCGGCGCCTTACAGGAGAAGGATTTCTGGGCATCCATGCCAGTCATGCTGCATCCGGGCAGCCAGATGCAGAGCAGCGCCAGGGTTGCGATGGAGGAGCGCATCAGTTGCCTCCTTTTCCGGTTAGCCATTTTTCAATCTGCTCAATCGGCGCAGCTCCGGGCAGTACGCGACCGTCCGAGGCTACCAGTGTGGGCGTACCGTTGAAATTGAGCTTTTGCCCAAGCTGGACATTACGATCTATCGGGCTGTCGCAGTTCTTGTCGATCACCGGAGGTTTGTCGTGCAGCATGTAGTCGCGCCATGCAGCCGACTTGTCGGTAGAACACCATATCGACTTTGCTTTATTCGATGCATCCGGGTGCAGCCCATCCAGCGGGAACAGGAAGGTGTAGATCGTCACGTTGTCCAGCCCGAGCAATTCCTGCTCCAGCTTCTTGCAATAAGGACAGTCCGGATCGGAAAAGACCGCCAGAATTCGACTTCCATCCCCTCGCACAGCCTTGATGGCATCCTTGAGTGGCAACTCCGCGAAATTCACCACGTTTAATTCGTCGAGGCGCTGTGCCGTCAAGTCTTGCTGGGTCTTCATGTCAAAGATGTGGCCAAAAACAAAGAAGCGCCCGTCGCTGTTTGTGTAGCCAATGTTTTTGCCCATATCGACTTCAAAAAGGCCGCCTATTCCCGTCTTTCGCACACCGGTAATCTGCGTAGATGGGTACAGTCCGCGCAACGCTTTTTCCAGGGCAATGTCTTCGCCGTCAGCGGCATACGCCGTTGCGATGCAAATGGCAGCGGCGGCCACCCCAATAACGAAACTCTTGAACTTCATGTGCTCTCCTTGTACCAATTGATTATTCAGACGGATCGAGGGATTTATTAAGTGCCTTTCTGCCGCGTATCCAGATGTCGCTGTATGTCCCCTCTTGTTCAGCATTAAGGCCATCCCCAAACGCAAAGCCCTTGGTGAATACAACTTCAACCGTTCGCCCGGCATCAATTTCAATCACCGGGAACAATTTTTCGGCGAGGTCGATGTAGTACTGGCTGAGCCTGTCGAGTGCTTTGCCCACTCCGGAGCTGATCCCGCTTTTGAATTGCTGCCCCTGGTTGACTGTTGAGGTTGATCCGAGCGGGCTGATGGATTGTGTGGTCGCGCTATTCTGGAACGCTTGTCCAATTCCTGAGCCAATGCCGGCGAGCAGCGCGTTGGCCAGTATCTGGCCTTGCTTGCTGATGAGCCTGCCGCGCATCCCGGCTTTCCCGTCTTCACCCACCACGTAACCCTTGACTGCCATATCCACCGCCCTGCCATCGCGGCGCACACATGACAGATTTTCAAGTCGGGCAAATGCCCGCTCGGAACTGATGTCGCCATAACTTGATGCAAGGATGAAACATTCCTTGATTTCAAACCGGTAGCGGTTGGGCAAAAATGCGTTGTCTTGAGTGCGCATCAGAATCGGGTGGGGGTTGGTTTGCGCCTGTCCGCCCGTCGGCGCGTCGAGGCCACCCAGAAGCGCGACGCGCACGAATGATCCGGCTGGCACGTAACCCGTCTTTGTGTCCGCTGGTGCCGAGTTCTGTTTCGCTTCCTGGGTGCTGCTAACCTCAAAAGAGGCAATCCCGATATCTTGTTGCGGCGCCGGCACGGGCCGATCAAGCTTGTCTGTTGGCGACTTCGATCCAGGCAACGGTTGCGATAGTGCTGCTGGAGGCATTGGCGGTAGCGGCGGCAGAATTGATTGTTGCTGTATATCTTTTGGTGATGCGGCTGGTGCCTTCGCCCCCATTTCTGTCATCTGCTGTTTCAAGTCCTTGATGACATCATCCATCTGCTTCATTTGCGCGGCGGATTGCGTCATCCAGACATCCTTGGGGTCAACCGACGATCCGGGCGCCGAGATGTTGGTGGGTTGTTGTTGCGTAGTTAGTGTGGGCAGGACTGACGGCTGGCTATCCCAAAGGGCAACGCTACCCACCACCAGGCCCAGAAATACCGTCCCGGCTCCGCCGAGCATGATGTACTGGCGAGTCCTGGGGGTCAGGTTTGCGAGCTTCTCTGATAGTCTGGACATTATTCGCCCTCGCTGATGACGAATACCGCTGTTGAATCTCCGGCTCCCAGCACTATTTTTTCGATCGACACAGCTTGTACACCATCGCGGTAGAACTCGCGCTCATCCATGACGACTTGCTTGTCCGAGGTGTTTGTCAGCAGGTACGCTTCCCCGCGCAACCCTCTTAGACCAAATATCCTGACCAGCTCGAATTTCACGCCTTCCCACAATGGAATAAGCTCGCTTTTTGGGTCGCCTTCTCCGTCATGGAGCGCCATGATGGCGCTCAAAATCTCTTCATTTCGCGGCTCATTTTTAATGCCACTGGATTGCTGGGCATGGCCTTTACTGCCCCGAATGATGATCGTCTCTGCCGGAATGTCTTCTACCTTCAACAGCAGCTTGTAGTGCTGGCCCGTGTCATCGGTAATGAAGATGCTCATTAGCGGTTTGTCGGTGGTTGGTTTTAGCCATGCCACACCTGTATCTTGCTCTGGCGTTACCGTAAACATGCCTTCCGTCCCATAGATGCGCTTGATCTTGCGACCGTCCACCTTGAGCAGGTTGGGCTCATTGCGCGATACCGTAGCGGTTGTTGATTCGGTGGGCGACCCCTGAAACAGAATCTGTGCCGCCCCGGCCTGGAAGCTACTTGCCAGCAGTGCCAGCGCCAAACATATCTTGTTCGTTTGTTTCCTTGAATTCACTGACATACAGTCTCCCGTTTAAATACTTGAAGCCGACAACAAACACCGTGCGTCTGGCGTTTGCGCGCTTGTCTCCCACGAAGGTGTCCAGTTCGCCAACAATGGCCACCTTCATCAGTTTTTCATCCGTATTCAGTGTTTGGGCTGTGAAGAGTGTGGACGTATTGTTTTTGCTCAAAAAGTCGAGCCGCAATGCCATGTCTGCGGCGAGCCGTCCAATGTCGGATGGCGTTGCGTAATGCAGAAACAGTTGCTTCTGGTACTCCCCTGTGGAGGGGGTTATGTTTAATGCCAATCCCGCGTACCAGTAGGCCATTTGCTCAAGATAGTTTTTGGATACTTCGTTGCCTGATACCCAGAAACTTTTCTCGATTACCGGGGGAACGATTACCGTCTTTTCCATACCCAGCGTTTTTTGCAGAACCATTCCCCCAACAAGGATGATGAGCAATAGAACGCCTACTGCCAGCCTGAGAAAAGTGATCTCGCTGGATTTGTTGCTACTCGTTGAAATGTATTTTTTTGAAATCACGGGTTAGCCCAAAAAATAGCGTTCGTGTGACAGGGGGGTGACGGCAGTTTTGACAAACAGGCTGCTTGGTACCCACCAATAAATTGAGTGGACAGCAAACTTTGCGTGTTTGCCTGCCTTGAGCTTGCCGTACTGCCAGGCCGCCACGCTGCCGCACACAATCCCGCCGATCATCATCCCCAGGGACAAACCAATGCCGATAAGCAGCACGGCTATGATGAATTGGTCTATATCCCACAACAGGAATTGCTCTTGTTTGTCCAATGTGCGCGGAATATAGCCAGTCTCATTCATCGCATTTTCCTCAGATCGTTGCGGTCAAAATGCCGGTGATGATCGTTGGCGTGTATTGCAAAAAAATCGCAATGCCAATACCGACAAGAATAGGAATCGGGTTTGATTTGGCGACAGACATCAGCGCTCCGATGGCAACAGATGCCATTGCGATTGTGCGGCCAAGGTAGCCGGTAACAACCCCGTTGATCCAGGTGTAAAGAGCCAGGAATTCTGTCCCTGTTGTACCGGCGAAGGCAAAAGCTGGAATGCCGAGCAGCGCGCACAGAAGGGCAATGCGCGAAACGATCAATTTATTTCTCATGTTTAATTCCTTTGGTAAATTGTTGAATAGTTGGTTTGCTACGGTTGTCGATAATCACTTTTTTGTGCGTCCTCCTTTTCGGTTGCCTGCCGCACTGTTGCTTGTACGCGGCGCTTTTCCTGCAACGCCGTTTCTGTCTTGTCGTATGGTGCCGGGTGACAGCATCCCCCCTTTTGCTTCAACAGAAACCTTGGCATTCACACCGTGCGATTTAAGCCAGCGCGCCACAAAATTCACACGTCTGAATGCCAGCTTGTCGTTGTCTTTTTGCCTGCCGATATCGTCTGTTTCGCCGATCAATTCGATGGTGACTGCTGTTTGTCTGGCTGCCCTGGTGAGCAAGGCGATGGTTTTGTAACCATTACGGGTCGGTATGCTCTTGCCAAACTTGAAATGCACAATAAAAATGTCGGTGTGCTCGCTGGCAGGTGCTGCGATGCTGACGGACAGGGTTATTGGAGGTTCGGGTTGCTGGATGCTGACCGGTGGAACTTGCTTAACTGCGTAGTCGGCATCATCCAGAACTTTCTCAGTGCGCTTCGGGCAATTTTTCCGGCAGATGCGGAATTTTCCGTCAAGATAACCAATGCCCGGATCGACATTGACGATCTTGTCCAGACGCCCCCTGGATAAGCTATTGCACCCCACCAGCAGGATTGAGGATGCCATCGCCAGGATCAAAACCGCTGCGCGTCGTTTAATCAATGGACACCTCTTCATTGCGCAGGTTTGCTGCAATTTTTCTGGCGTAGGCAGTCGCTTTATCCGGCGATTTTGCGTTGTACGCACCAACGGCGTTCCATCCATACCCCAACCGTTGAAAATTATTTGCCAATATCCAGGCCCCAACATGGGTGTTGACGCACGGGTTTGTTAATCGATCTTTGGTGATCCCGTATTTGGCAAGAGTCGGCAGCCAGGCAGAGTTGATCTGCATATGTCCAATATCCCAACTTCCATTTGAGTTCCGGTGGAATGCTGCCGGGTTTCCACCAGACTCGATGCGGGAGATTGACCTCAGAACCTGAGCCGGAACGCGATAACGTTTTGCCGCTTGTTCAAAGCAGGCGTTGTCTGCCTGTCCATATGCGATCTGGGCAAACATCACACCGGCAACAATGGATGGCATTGTTTTTCTCATTGCTTGCCAGGCCCAATGATTTTTATATCTCGCTCACCGCAATAAGGGCATTTACTTGTTTCCCTGAACCCGGTATCGAAAATGTATGTCGCCTTGCATTGCTTGCATCTTCCCCAGGACACCAGTCCGGCCTTCACGTCCCGGATTGCGTACCATGCCGCGTTGATATCAATCCCCATTCCACTTTCGGTAAAGAGTTTTCTTGATTTCCACGCCTGAAGGAATACTTCAGCTTGTGACGCGATTTGTGGGTTTGCTCTTTTTTCTACGGTTAAATACACCGCCACCAATGTGGACAACAAGAGCGATGTCTGCCCGTGCTTGATGTACGAAAGCGTATTGTCAGGCAGCCTTCCGGGGAGCGACGTAGTTTCGCCGTATGTGTCTTGCCATATTTTGCGCAAAGATCGCCAGGCGACACCGGTCATGGCATGTACAAGCGGTAGACGCATGCCCTCGCGCACCAGCATGATGGCGCTGATATGATTTTTGATGAAGATGTCGTCGGTGTTCATCAGGTTGGCGACTGCGCGGCGAGAATGTTTGTCATGTACTCGCGTCTGGTGTCTTTTTTATCAACCAGTGCGCGGAAAGTCGCATCGTTAAACTTGAACGTAAAACATGGGGCGATCATGTCTTCTGCAAGTGCGTCAAGCTCGTCAAGCGTCATGCTTTTAATTACCTCAACCGCTTCCCTTGGTATGCCACTCAGCAGGCTCGATTGCTCGTCTGAAGCCAATTGCCTGGCAAGGTAAAGGTATCTCCTGTTCAGGCCTGCAATGTCTTTGCGTGTGGTTTCGTCCATTCAAACTCCCCCTTAACTTTGCGTCATCAGTCTGGTAAGTGTTTCGCGCATGCGCTGCGGGAGCCGGTCTAATTGCGCCTGAGACGGCTTCTCGCAATCCGGACGTTTTTTTGCCTGAGCAACTGCATGTTGCTCATTGGCTTCACGCCTTTTGCGTTGCTCGGCAATCATCGGCGCCCGTTCCGGTGTGAAAGAGCCTGCCGACATGCGCTCCGCCATCCCTCTGACGTAGCCAACGGGGTTCGTGATAGGTTTGGCGAGTTGTGCGCCGTGCAGTTCGTCAATCAGGGTCTGCCAGTGATCAGGCGACACCCCGCTGCCGGATAGCAGCGTTCGGATTGCTTCGTGCTGGCAGGCCTGGATGGATGGGGGGAATATCAAATCCACCACCACGGTTTTTTGGTATGGCAATTCTGGCTCGGCATTGCGCGCGCTATTGCGCACCTCCGTTTGGATTGCAGAACCCGTGCTTTCAATCACTGTATTTGTGCGGATTTCAGCTAACGGTGCAGGATTTGCACCGTTACGATGGATGTCGGACTCTGGATGATCGATCTTCTCGCTGGTTGCTGTGGTGGTGTTAGAGTTAGAGATAGAGATACTATTGGGGGGCAGGGTATCGCTAGGGTATGGGATAGGGTATGGATACCCTATCAATACCCTATCAACACCTACAGTTTTCAGCGATTCCAGGAATTCATCCAGCCATTCAGCAGGTAACTCCGCACATTGCTTTCTTGCGTTTTGAAGTAATTTTGGCGAGAAAGCTCCCGCCGCAGAATTGTGCTTCCACCATACTTTTACCCATATCCACCCAGCATCATTACAATCAATCAGATTCTTGGTTTTGAGTCTTTTGACAACAACCAACAATTGATCTTTTGTCCATCCCATTTCTGCCGCCGCTATCATCCAGACAATTTGGTATACGCCAATAATGTTTGATGATGGTGATGTCAAAAAATAAAGCAGAGTTGCTTTGTCTTCTTGACTAAGGTCGGATATTTCAGGATCGCGCCAGAAATAATCGCTAATGGTTCTTTGTCTCATCGACGCACCGCTGAAAGGTGGGCGCGCAGCAATGTTGCTGTCCGGGATACCCCTACCCCTCGCAGTAACTCAGTTGAGGTGTGGAGGAGACACCTGAAAAAACAACCCTCACATGATTTGCGCACGCCCAATTTGATTACATAATTGTTCACTTGCCACCAGCCACCACAGTGCTGTTGCGCTTTTTCCGCAGGCTTGTGAATAGTTTTAATTGACACGCTCATGCATAAAGTATATTTATTCTAAATGGCAATGTCAATTAATACTTTACTTTGTGTTTGTGGAAATGTTGTACAATTTAGAAATGACTATCGGTGCCAGAATCAGACAGTTGCGCGAGCGCAACACACTTTCGCAGGAGAAATTTGGCGATCTGTGCGGCGTATCCAAGGCATCGGTGTCTCAATGGGAGTTAGGCGTCGCAACGCCGCCAACGGATCGCCTGGTAGCGCTCAGGGAGCATTTGGTGTTTTCTTTTGATTGGCTTATTGCCGGTGAAGTTGATAACAACTTTGCGCTTACCAGGCCGTCAATACAGAAGTTGATTGCCGTGGCTCAACCCCTCCCTGATAGCGCTGTTGCTGCCCTGACGCGTGAAGGGGGTGTTTATGCTGAACTCATCTCGCCTGAGAAATTACTCAAAGGCTCAAAGTAATATCATCGTGCTTCAGATTCAACTCAAGCTGTTTTGAAGCGGCGAGAGACCAAAGACCCGCCTCAGATTAGAGTATTACCCCGCCCTTGGCTGTGATTGCGCTGCCGACATAGTGTTCTGCGAATATGCGCAAATGTGCTACAGCAACCATCAATGATTTTGAGTAAATCCAGCTTTGTGCAAACACTCATACCACCCCAATGATTAGTTAATATTTACACCAAATTGCCATGCAGTATATTTTTAGTTGACTTTTAATGTCTAGTAAATCTATACTTTTGGAAATTAGCGTGAGGGGTTTTACATGACCAAACAAAATATGCTTCCGGCTCCACCCAAGATGGCGACGTTCAACCTCACTATCGAGGAGGGGGAGCGAGCCAAGCTGATGGCGTTTATGAGCTCGGATTCGTGGGAGCGCGCCGAAAAGGTACGTCATGCAACGATTCAGGAATGCACCAAAAGCCTTGAGCATTGCATCAGGTGGGCGGAACGCGATTGCGGCAGTTCGCGCGTGTTCGCACATTTTCTCGCTTCACTCTACAACGGTTTTCGCGTCAAGGCAGATGTGAGCGATATTGGGGCGCTTGACCCGGAGAATTTTGAGCACCTGATAAATGTAATGCGTCTGTGTTACATAACCCAGCGCGAACCACATACCTTCATAGATAACGGCAGTGAGGTATTCGAGGGAATTATCCGCCAGTGGGGCATGGAGAAGAAATGTAATGGTTAGCACTATGCCAGGCTCCGCCACACCCGCCGTATTTATTTTTAATGGCACTCAAATTCACGCCTTCGCCGATGGAGGCGGTGAGACGTGGTTTTCTGCCAGTGATGTTTGTGCTGTTCTGGGTTATAGCAACGATAGCGATGCCATCGAAAAATACTGCCGGGAAAAGGGAATCGCGAAACAGTATCCACATGCTGAAAGTGAGAATCCGGGATTAACCTACATCAACGAAGGTAACCTCTACCGCCTGATCATCAACTCCCGCAATGAAGACGCGCATGCCTTTGAAGCGAAGCTGACTGAGGAAATTCTTCCCTCCATCAGAAAAACGGGAGGCTGCGCCACACCACAAGATGCCAGCGCACTCTCCCCCGTCCAGCAGAACGCCTTGTGGCAGATCGTCTCCCAGCGTTCGGGGAACGCCGATATCTGGATTCGCTTCAACGATCATTTCGAGATTGGCAACTACAGTGAGTTGCCCGCAGAGCGTTTTGTTGATGCAGTTTCTTTTCTTGCCGCGTTGACCACAAACGATACGTTGTCCGGCACGCGATACCAGTACCCACGCGCCATGCTCGATCAGCCGCACTTTGTTGCGCCGGATGCTGGTAAAGCCTGCTTGTCGCTGTCCATGCTGTCAGACCCTGCACAGTTCGAGTCTCCGCTTATGTCGCTGTTGAATCAACTATGCAGCGAGGGACACGACATCACCGCGCCGCTTGATGAGGCTGTGGCCATGCGCGCGGCCATGCAGCAGACGGACAAGGTGCTGGATGAAATCCGGCTGATTGCACTCAAGGCAAAATCGGGGAGACTGGGATGACCTACGAAAGATGTGATATAGGCAAGCTTTGATGATTTGTGAGAATACGCTATGAACTGAACATCCTGATACCGAACAAATTATCGATAGCATGGATAGCGTGTTGGAAGAAATGAACCGCTAAGTGTTTTACAGAAACATTTAATTTATTTAAATCATGAGACTCACTACAGAACGATTGACAGAAATCACCCACTTGACTCGCAAGAGCGCGCAAGTGGCGTGGTTTCGTCAATATCTTGGCGTAGACGTGCCGTGTGATCGCTTTGGCCCTATACTAACCGACACCACCTATGAGAAACTCCTTGAAAAAAAGTTAGGACTTGTGCAATCTAACGCCCCAGAGCAAACTAGAAATAAGATTTACTTGGTAAGGAATTCGATAGGGGCATGAAATGGCCGACAAACGACACTCTCATAGGACATTAACTGGAACTCGAATCTATATTAAGGATGGCAGTTTCAAATATTTGTCGCCCGAACCAATGCTCAACCCTCAAACGGCAAAAGTGAGCCAGTGGCACACTTTGTGTCCGGTCAAAGACGGGGAAGAAAAAGCCCGAGAATTAAAAACTATCTTAGTCGGAGCGATAATTGAACGTGAAGGTAGTGGTGATTTTCCTGCATATTTTGACAAGTGGCGCAAAAAGATGCTGGTAGATCGTACCAAAGCTTCGCCCAAAGATCCCGCCAGAGCGATTGTATGGGCAACTGGCACCCGTAACTTTGAGTCAGATTCTCGCCTGATAGAAAAAGCCTTTCGAGATTGTGATGTTGCAAAAATTGAGCCTGTTGATGTAGCTGAATTTCTTGATCAATGGGAGGGACAGCGCATAGCGCAAACTCGCAAAGCTACTTTATCCAAATTTTTCGCTTGGTGTTGCCGAAAAGGCTATTGTAAAACCAATCCCGCGAAAGAAGTAGAAGTAAAAGCTGCTCAAAAGAGGAGTGTATATATCACAGACGAACAATTCAATGCTGTAACTGCGGCATTGCTTGTGGGCGAAGATAAAAAACCCACCCGCACAGGTGAAATGGTCAAATGTTATATGGAGCTGCTTTACATGCTATTTCAGCGTGGCACAGAAATTCGGCTTTTGCGATGGGATCAGATCGTTGATGGTGGAATATTATTTACGCCAACTAAGACGGAAAAGGCTGCGGGTACAAATGTCCAGTGGCCTATTACAGATGCCGTGCGCGAAGTTCTAAAAACAGCTAAACGCATAGCAAAAATGAACAGCATGTATGTAATAAGTAACGAGCAAGGCCAGCCATATACTACACATGGCATTGCAACATTATTCAGCCGAGCATGCAAACGTGCAAAAATCGAAGGGATTACCTTAAAGGATATTCGCTCCAAGGCATCCACTGATGCAATCAAGCAAGGATATACCATGAAACAGCTACAAGTATCCCTTGCTCATACAGACGAAGCCACCACAAGGGGCTATGTCAGGAACAAAGTTGCTCCTATAAACGAGATAGTTTTACAGCCTCCGTCAGCAAAAAAAGACGTTTATCTTATCGAATCCGGTAAGATCGCCGGTAAGATAAACTGACAAACAGCTTGCAACCACTTGATTAACCTGGTCGGGGTGGAGAGATTCGAACTCCCGACATCCTGCTCCCAAAGCAGGCGCGCTACCAGGCTACGCTACACCCCGAAAGCGCGGCACTATACATGGCGCGTGGCGAAAAATCAATTTTACTCTTTTGATTTTTGCGTAATTTGCGGCATTGCCAACATCAGGTAATAAATCATCGACCCCAGGGTGAGCAGCGCAGCAATGTAAACTAACAGTGTCCCTGCTTCGTGTACGGAAAAAGTCAGCACGGGTTCGTGATAGAGCAGCAGCAAAATTGCAATCATCTGGAAGGTGGTTTTGACTTTTCCCAGCATGGACACTGCTATGCTTTTGTTGTTGCCCAGTTGCGCCATCCACTCGCGCAAAGCGGAAATGGCGATCTCACGACCAATGATGATGAAAGCGATAATGGCATCTACATAAGCCAGGTTAACCAGCATAACCAGCGCGGCTGCCACCATCAGTTTATCTGCCACGGGATCCAGAAAAGCGCCGAACGCGGAAGTTTGGTTCAGCGTGCGCGCCAGATAACCATCCATCCAGTCGGTGACAGCGGCAAGCGCAAAGATGAGTGTGCTGACCAGATGTTTGTGGTGCATGCTGAGAGTGCTGTCGGATACATAAAATACGGTAAAAAATACCGGAATCATTACTATCCTGAACCAAGTCAGCAAATTGGGAATATTGAATGGCATGGGCAGGTTGATCTGAAACAAATCCCTTAATGCAATTGTTGATAAATTTTTTCCGCGAGCGCACGGCTGATACCTTCTACCTGCGCCAACTCATCCACGCTGGCTTGGTAAACACCCTGCAGGCCGCCAAAACGAGCCAGCAGATTGCGCCTGCGCTTTCCCCCTACCCCGCTGACATCCTCCAGCATGGACGCCATACGCGCCTTGCCGCGCTTGGACCTGTGCCCGCTAATGGCAAAGCGGTGCGCTTCATCGCGCACCTGCTGAATCAAATGCAGCGCCGGGCTATCAGATGATAATTGTAGCGGCTTTTCCTGTTGTGGAAGCAACAATTGCTCCATTCCTGGCTTACGTTCCACACCTTTAGCCACGCCCATTAGCGGGATGTCAGATAAGTTCAGTTCCGCCAAAACCGCACGTGCTACGCCCAATTGCCCGGCTCCACCATCAATCAACACCAGATCGGGACGCTTGCCCTCTCCTGCCTGCAATTTCTGGTAGCGGCGCAACAAGGCCTGACGCATGGCCGCGTAATCATCTCCGCCGGTAATGCCGGTCCCTTCGACAGAGCTCAGGACAGGGATGTTGTAGCGCCGGTATTCGGTGGTGCGCATGGAAAGATTGTCGTACACCACGCAAGAAGCGATGGTAGCCTCACCCATGGTATGGCTGATATCGAAGCATTCGATGCGCGACAGTTGCGGCAATGACAACACGGTACGCAACGCCTCCAGTCGCACCAATTGTCCTGCTTGCTGACTCGCATGTTGACGCAGTGCCAGCAGCGCATTGTCCCGCGCCATATCCAGCCACTGGTGGCGTTCACCGCTGGCGCTGTGGCGTATCTGCACCTTGTGTCCGGCCTGCTCGCTGAATAAAGTTTCCAGCGCCTCCGTGGCAATTTCAACACTGGTGAGAATCAGCGGCGGCATACTGCGGCTCAGATAATGCTGTGCCAAAAATGCCTCCAGAATTTCGCCCGGCGCTTGCCCTTCAGCGTTTTGCGGAAAAAAGCTCTTGTCGCCGAGGTGCCTGCCACCGCGCACCATGGCCAGATTTACGCACACCACGCCGCCCAGTTCAGCCATGGCGACAATATCCGCATCTATTGCCCGGTCGCTTTCCATAAACTGTTTTTGCTGCACCGTATGCAGCGCGTGCAACTGGTCACGCAGCGCTGCGGCCTGCTCGTAATGCTGAGCCTCTGCAGCCTGCTCCATGGCTTGGCGCAGCATCCCTTCCACTTCTCCCTGCCTGCCCCGCAACAGCAGCGTTACACTGTGCATATCGGAGGCATATTCCTGTTCGCTGATCAATCCAACACAAGGGGCGGTGCAGCGATGAATCTGGTGCAGCAAACAGGGGCGCGTGCGGTTGCTGAAAACGCTGTCCTCACAGGTACGGATGCGGAAAACCTTTTGCAGCAGTTGGATGCTTTCCTTGGCAGCATGTGAATTAGGATAGGGCCCGAAAAATTGATGCTGCTTGCCGGTCGCACCGCGATAGTAGGCCAAACGTGGATAACGATGTCCGGTCAGCACAATATATGGGTAAGATTTATCGTCTCTAAATAATATGTTGTAGCGTGGCTTCAATGTTTTAATTAAGTTGTTTTCCAGCAGCAGCGCCTCGGCCTCGGAGCGCGTCACGGTCACCTCGATACGGGCGATATGCGACACCATCAGGCGGATGCGCGGCGAAATATTGGTTTTCTGGAAATAGGAGGCGACGCGTTTTTTCAGTTGCCCCGCCTTGCCGACATACAACACTTGCTCTTGGTTATCCAGCATGCGGTACACCCCAGGCAACAAGGGCAGGCTGGCAATGAATTGCTTAGGATCGAATTCGACTTTTGGGGCCAAGACTATGCAAATACCCGGTAATTGCGCTGAATACAGCGTGGAACATTGCCTCGTTCAAGCGTTTGGTCTGGGTATTGTAGCGGCTACAGTGGTAGCTGTCATACAGCACCAAGGCGTTCGGCAGCGTATGTCGAGCGCCATGCCCAAACACATAATCCTTGGCGCGCAAGCCCATCGCACGCAACACCGCCTGATGGGCCACCGTTCCTAAAGCCAGCACCGCTGCGCCTTGCGGCAACCCAGCCAGTTCACCTGCCAAATATACATTGCACTGCCGAACCTCGGCTGGTTCCGGCTTGTTCTGTGGCGGCAGACAACGCACCGCGTTGGTGATGCGGCAATCACGCAAGGCCAACTCAGCATTTGCCTGACCTGCCGCATCCAGCGGCTCGACATGGCTGGAAAAGCCGAATTGATGCAGGGTGGAATACAGCAATTTGCCGGCATAATCGCCGGTGAATGGGCGGCCAGTGCGGTTCGCCCCATGCATGCCGGGTGCCAGCCCCACTATCAGCAGGCGCGCCTGCGCATCGCCGAAGGACGGCACCGGCAGTGCATAATAATCAGGCTGCACCTTGCGCACATGTTCAAGAAAATCAGCGAGACGTGTGCACAGGCGGCATGCAGTGATCTGTTCCGGATTTGAAATACTCATGCCAGGTTATTATCTATGTGTTCCTTGATGCGTTCCAGCAACGGGCGCAGTTTGCTTACGATGCCTCGCGCCTGTTTCACATCCGCGCAGTGCTCCAACGCCCGGCATAGATTGGCAAACCCCATCGCACCTACCATCATAGCTGGCGACTTGATCTGGTGACCCAATGCGCCCAGTGCTGCCATGCTCCCGCTTTCCAGCGCGGCTTCGATTTTGGCTATGTCTTCCCGAGCTGACTCTATAAACCGGAGAGCAAAATCATGAATCTTTTTCCGGTCATTCCCCATCAGTTCTGCCAACACCGCAAGATCAATGATGCCCGGATCGCCACCCAGCGGTGTTTCGGCGGCAGGTACGACAGGCACCACAGGAAGTTCTGCCGGTGGTAGCCGCACTGGAAGCCATTTGGCGAGGGTGGCATAGAACACATGCGGCTTGAATGGCTTGCCTATAAAATCATCCATGCCGACAGCAAGACAACGCTCGCGATCCTCGTGTGTCGCGTTGGCAGTTATGGCAATTATCCGTGTTGCTGCCAAGCCCGGATCAGCGCGGATCATCCTGGTAGCTTCGATGCCGTCCATCTCAGGCATCTGCACATCCATCAATACGCAATCGAAGTGCTCCTGCCTTAACAAGTCAAGCGCCTCTTTCCCATTGCTGGCAACGCATACCGTCGCTCCGGCATCTTGCAGGAACCCAACCGTCACCTGCTGGTTGAACAAGTTGTCCTCAGCCAGAAGAATGTGCGCACCGTTGATTGCTGTCAGCACATTCCACTGTTTGTCTGCCTGCCATTGCTCATTATGTTCATTTTCTTCCGGCGGCGTATCGCTCTTGCCAAGCCGTACGATGAGCCAGAAAGTGCTGCCTTTGCCTACTTCGCTTTCCACCCCCACTTCGCCACTCATCAATTCTGCCAGCCCTTTGCTGATGGCTAGCCCGAGGCCGGAGCCACCGTATTTTCGTCTGGTGGAAGCATCAGCCTGACAAAATGACTGAAACAGCTCGCCCACAACTCTTTTTTCTATGCCGATACCGGTATCCTGCACTTCAAAGCGCAGCAGGACATCGTTTTCATTTTCTTCGATCATTCTGGTGTGGATGATAATTCCGCCATGCTTGGTGAACTTGATGGCGTTGCCTATGTAGTTGAGCAATATCTGGCTTAACCGTAGCGGGTCTCCGCACAACTGCCGTGGAATGCCGGAGTCTAAATCGAAGGTAATTTTGAGGTTTTTCTCTGAGGCTCGCCATGCAACCAAGTCGAGCAGATTCTGCTTGATTTCGCCCAGATTGAAATCAATTGTTTCCAATTCAAGCATCCTGGCTTCAATCTTGGAAAAATCGAGAATGTCATCAATGATGTTGAGAAGGTGTTCACCGGAGAGTTGTATTTTTTCAAGATAGCCGCGCTGTTTGGAATCAACCTCCGCTCTCAGTGCCAGTTGCGTCATACCGAGAATGCTGTTCATCGGCGTGCGGATTTCATGACTCATATTGGCAAGAAAATCGCTCTTGGCGCGGCTGGCAGCTTCGGCCTGCTCCTTGGAGATTTGCAACCGTTCTTGCATCTGCTTGCGTTCGGTGATGTCGTGGAAGCCCCAGACACGCCCCGCTGGCTCCCCGTCAACCTCATAGGGCTGCGTATAACGCTCAATAAACCTTCCGTCCTTGAATTCGATCACGTCAATGCTTGCTTCTTCCGGGTGGCTGTAGAGGTGCTGCACTTTTGTGGAAAATTCTTCCGGATACTTCAATTGGCTTATGACAAATTGCAATGCGCGATGATCATCTTCCAACGCAAGGACATCGTCCGGCAGGCTCCAAAGCGCTTTAAACCTTGAGTTGAACCCGGTGATCTTTCCTGCCATATCAACAGTCAGTATTCCATCAATGGTTGATTCCAGTGTTCCTCGAAGGAGCGAAGTTGATTTCATCAATTCAAGATTCAAACGTGCTTTGTCTAGGCTGGCATGCTCTGCGGCCTCCTTTTGTTCACGCAATTCCTTGGTCGCTTCCACAATACGGTATTCCAGCGTACTGCGATCCTGTTGCAATTGCTGCGCCATCTGGTTGATGCCGATAGCCAGTTCGCTCAACTCGTCCACTTTGAGATGGGGAGATACACGCATGTTCAAATCCCCTTCCCCAATACGGCGAATAGCCAAGCCCATATCCAGAATTGGAACAGTAATTCGCCGCGCCGCCCAAACCGCCACCATCAGGGACAAAGCCAGAACAAATAGCATGGCCAGCATGCTAAAGCCCAATATTTCCTTTCTCTGGCTGTTCAAATGGCGCTTGCTGATTTTGACAATGACCGCGCCGAGCGGTTTGGCCGGAGGGGTGTTCATCTCATCAAGTTCGCGCTCCAGTTCGCCCAACTTGATTTGGGTGGTGACAATAGGTTCATACAACACCATGGCATCCCTGTCCTGATAAATCGGGGCAACTGAATTAACCTTCTCAGGCAAATTTTCATGCCTGCCATTTTGTTTGCCAGCCGCCACCAGCAGTTTTGAATTCGCATCCAGCACCACCACCGCATCAACATTCTGATCGGCAAGAACGGCATCTGCATCCTGTTTTAACAATGCCGTGTTGCCGGAAAAAACCGCATATTCGCTGAAGAAAGCGAGCTGGCGCACCATCATTTGCGAACGTTCGAGCAACGCACGATCCAGGTCTGCAAAGCGCACGCTAATGAAATAGCCCGCGAACAATGTCGCCATCACCAGGATCGGTATCAATGCTACCAGCAGGGTTTGCTGTTGTATGCCGGAGCGATTCACGGCGCCCTCCTTGTGAGTGCGCTCATTTCGTTATGCAATTCAGCCGGACTCTTGGTGCTCAAGCCGAGTGATCGCCCTACTTGCTCATTGACCATTACCTCAAATAGCTGAGGATACTGCGCGGTTGGCAAAGCAGATGTTTCCCAGAATTGCTGAATCGCCATGGCAGCCTGCGTGGCAATCTGCGCCGGAGTGCTGAACACGGCGCACAATGCTCCTGCCTTGACATAGCCGGATGAAAAACCAATCAGGGGAACGCTGCTGCGATATGTCGCCAACAGAATATTGCGCAAGGTCGAGTTGTTATAGACCGTGGAATCGGGCAACGCCAACAGCACTTCGCTGTCTTGCAGCACCTCTTGCAGCGCATCATGCAGCGGCAACGTCGGGCTGATTACGCGCTCGTGCAGGCTTAATCCTTGCCTGGACATCTGCTGCCTGAGTTGAACCAGCTCGTCTTGCGGTACAGAATCAAACAGCACGCCTACATGGCGCTTGCCTGGCAATATGGCAGCAATCAGCCGGATCTGGCGCGCGATTGGCTGATCCAGAAATATTGCTGAAAAATTTTTTGAGTTCGCCCGCGCCGGAAAGTCGTGCAGCAATTTCTCGTACCCGGCTTTCGGGACGAGAACATTGAGAACGGCTGGTGCGTTACCGGCCGCTACGGACGTAGCGGCTTTCATCCCGACGCTGATGACGAGATCGGAATCCGGGACCGGTATGGAGGTGTCATCAATAACTACAAGATCTACATTCCTTTTGAGAATATTGTCGCGTAGCGCATGGGTGAATTCCAGATAAGGTTCACTATTTTCACCCTGCACGATGGTGACAAGTAGCGGCTTGATATGAATGGGCGGGTGGGCATAAACAGGATTTGCTGAATAAAAAAGCAACAACAAGGCTATCGCCAATCCAACCATGAGACGGTTAGCGAAATAAAGAGCCGGAATAAGCATCAAACTTATCCGGCTAGAAATTGGCAGTCGCAGTAAGATAAGCGCGCCTGTCAAATAAGTAGCCGCTGTATCCCACTTGTTCGCCATTATTGTTCTGGAATACATTCTGCACGACCAGTGAAATCTCCCCTCCTCCAATCTTTTTGAGCCTCTCGCCTGCCGATCCGAATTGTTTGGCTAGACGCATATCCAACCTGCGCGTCAGCGGTTGAGGGTTCATCGCGGATAATACCGTAACGGTTCCTTGCTGGTAGTACCCGGCGCTGAACGAAACGCCTTCACTCATTTGCCCGATGTACAACAAATTCCCGCTATTACGCGGAACTGTGTTGGCATAAGCCTGCACCATACTTGCATACCAAGACAGTGCTAATGGCCCAAGATCTGGGTGCGACGCGAGATACGGGGAACCGGCGGAATCACAACTCACATTCTGATGGGCAAAACTGAAAATCAGGCTGTTCCTTGCCCCTCCCCAGCTATATTTGACCGAGCTTTCCAGCCCTGTGTACTGCGCCGCAAATTCATTGCGAAAGTCCCATGATGGATTGCTTATCGAACCTGGAGCCAGAATATAATCTATCCAAATAATGTCACTCAGCTGATCGTTGTACACTCTAGCGTCAATTGACCAGCCATTATCAAACTGCCCGATGTAGCCAATTTCCCTGGAAAGCGTGCGTTCCGGATGAAGCCCGCCGGACGATAACCATTCCCGCCATGGCGCACCCAGCCAGAACTGTTTGTCGCTTCTCTCTTCCGCCAATGCAGGGTTGCGATAGGCGACCGAAACACTGGTTCGCAAGGTATGTTCCGGTGTGATATGGTAATTGAGCGCTGCCCTTGGCGAGATTTTCTTATGATCCATGCCATCGTCTTCCAGCATTGCCCCGGCATTCAGCAAGAGCTGCGGCAAGATGCGCCATTCATCATGGACAAACAAACGGTACTGTCGCAAACTTTGCGGCGCCGAAAACGCGGAGGAGGAAATCACTGAGTCATAGCGCGTTGCCATCCCCCACACAAGCCGGTTATTCCTGTTTGTGTGTAGCGTATGCTGCAACTCAAGTTCATGACGGTGCACCATATAGTTAATGGGGTATTCAGCTAAGTGCTGTTATGTTGAAATTATGCAATTGAATCAAATACTCCGCAGGTTCGATCTGCCGCGCCCGCGCCGGGGTCGACTACCCATGCAACTACGCAGAATTTATGGCGTGGTTTCCAGATGATACTGCCTACATCGATCTGATCGAACAGTGCGTTTCCATGCATCCTATGTCCTTCCGCGAGCTTGTAGCCAATCCCAAGCCCAGAGTTGAGGGGCAGGAGTTCGCAGTGTCCGCCAAGCTTCGCCATAAAGCGCCAGCTTCGCTGGATATTTCCGTGCCTTCGCACCCATGGAGAGGCTAGCCACAGCACTTAGCTGAATACCCCATTATAGTTATCGGTAAGCCAGAACCCCGGTAGATTAACACCGCTAAAATTTTCACTCACCGAATTACGCGAGATGTGGTAATAATGCAGTTGGATATCATCGTGTTGATCCAGCGTATGCAACCAAGTCAATTGCTGATATCCAGAGTTGGCTTCTTTGTTGTGCGGTTGAGACAGTCTATTTCTCGGATCGCCAGTGGCGCGAACGCCGTTGCTGAAGCCCAGTTGCAAATCGAAGCTATCTGTTCCGTTCGGGTGATAATTGCTGCGCAGACTGGCAAAATGAGTGGCGCTACTGTCGTTATACCCGTCAAAAAAATTCCACCAGTTTGCCGGAAAATCAAATCCGTTATCGGAACGCATACCAAATGTAAGCCGGTAATCCAGTTGTTCCCCACCTCTGCCGAAATGTGCAACGGCATCCGAGATTCCTGCATTCCCTGCATTTCCCTTAGTCGCGGATATGCTTGCCCCATTCCGTGCGGAAGCGTCGCGCGTGATGATATTGATAACCCCCAGGATTGAATTTGATCCGTAAGAGGTCGCTGCAGGCCCGCGCACTACCTCGATACGTTCGATGTCATCAATATGCAGCGGCAAATCTTCCCAGTCCACGGTATTGAATGGCGGCAAATACACTGATCGCCCATCCACCAGCACCTGCATCCTGCGAGTGTATTCATCCGTTGCGCCATGATAGGAAACAAAAGGCATGTGACCGTTAAAATAGTCCACGTACATGCCGGGCACCAGCCTGAACAGGTCGACTATCGTGCGAAAGCCGGAAGCCTTGATCATGGTGCGGTCTATGACCGTCACTGCATTGGGGGCTTCTGACAGGGGCTGTCGCAGGCGGGAAGCGCTCAGCACTATCGGCATATCCTGCAAGAAACCTTGCTCGGAAACATCATCATCCTTGGCGTTGCACGGCGTAAAACCGAACAGACACACTGAGGATAATAGCCAGAAAGTATATTGCCGTGATTTGTGTTTCAGCGAACCCATAAGCAGCGAGTCCCTTAAAAGGGGGGGTTGGATACCCCCATGATAAAGGATGAATCAGTTCAGTGTATAGTTCAACAGCAAGAAGCCGATTTCAATGGCAAGCAGTAAGTAAATCAAGTTCAATAAAGAACTCATGGGCAAAAATTGGCCCCAGCTATACCCACATTTTTTGCAGTAAAACGAGCGGTAACCAAACACCTTCAACAACCTTGCGGCTGCGTTAGTCCTGAGCTTGGTTATGTGGGTATTAACCGGGCTGCATTTAGGACATAATTCGACAGCTTTCATGAGAGCAATCCGAGTAACGAACCGCGCCACATTATCAGTTTTCCCTCATAAATAACATATGCCTGATGGCCTATATATAACTAGCAGCCTGTCTGGCTTCCACGATAAAAAATATCGTAAACAACCAACAAATTACAGTTGCGGTGCGGTATAATTACGCTTGTTAATCAATAAGTTGAATATAATTCCATGAGCCGCTTCAAGCCGATCAAACGTGACATGAACTACCTGTTCCCGCCTTCGATGAGCGACTGGCTACCGGAGCATCACTTGTCGCGATTTGTTGTTGAGATTGTCGATCAGCTGGACCTGAAGCCCATGGAACGCGCCTACGGCACCAGCGGGAGCGATCCGTATCACCCGGCATTGCTGCTGTCCGTTCTGGTTTACGGCTACGCCACGGGCGTGTTCTCCAGCCGCAAGCTGGAAAACGCCACCTACGATTCGGTCGCCTTCCGCTTTGTGGCCGCAGACGAGCACCCCGACCACAACACGCTGAACACCTTCCGCAAACGGTTCCTGAAAGAGATCGAAGGGCTGATGGTGCAAGTCCTGTTGATCGCCCGCACCCTGGGCGTGCTCAACCTCGGCAACATCGCGCTGGACGGCAGCAAGATCAAAGCCAACGCATCCAAACACAGCGCCATGAGTTACGGGCACATCAATAAGCTGGAAGAACAACTGAAATGCGAAGTAAAGAAGCTCATGGAGCTGGCCGAAGCGGCGGACAACGAGAAGATACCGGACGGCATGAACCTGCCCGACGAGATCGCCCGCCGCGAAGATCGCCTCAAGGCTATCGCCGGGGCTAAAGCCAAGATCGAAGAGCGCGCCAAAGAACGGTTCGAGCAAGAGCAAGCCGACTACCAGGCCAAGCTTGCCAAGCGCGAAGCGAAGGCAAAGGAAAGCGGAAACAAACCTCGGGGCAAACCTCCTGCTCCCCCTGTGGAAGGCGCGCAGGACAAAGACCAGATCAACCTCACCGACGAAGAATCGCGCATCATGAAAGTATCCGACGGCGGGTTCGACCAGTGCTACAACAGCCAGATTGCGGTGGACATGGACAGCATGCTGATCGTGACGAGCAACACCGTGCAGGCGTGCAACGACAAGCAGCAAGTCGAACCGATACTCGAACAGCTCAAGGCATTGCCGGTCGAGCTGGGCAAGCCCGGCAATCTGGTCGCGGACACGGGTTATTTCTCGGAGGCCAACGTCAATGCCTGCGGCGAACAGAAAATCACCCCGTTGATCGCGGTGAAGCGCGAGGAACACCACCCCGACCCGATGGCGCGATTCACCGAGCCGCCGCCACTATCGGCGGATGCCACGGAGGTCGAGAAGATGCGCCATTTGCTGCTGACGATGGCGGGGCGGGCACTCTATGCGAAACGCAAATGCACGGTGGAACCGGTGTTCGGCATCATCAAGGCGATACTGGGATTCCGGCAATTCTCGTTGCGGGGATTGGAAAACGTCAGCGGCGAGTTTAATCTGGTCGCGATGGCGTGGAATTTGAAGCGAATGTTCGTGTTGGCGGGGTAGTTTTGAGCGGCAACGAGGCGATTTGCGATGAAAATGACCGTTATCAAGCGACCAAAAACAGTTTGATGAGAAACTGAAAATGCAATTTATGAAATCACGATCAAATCCGCTCGGCAAGTCCGAGTTGTTGTTGAGATTAACGGGAAGCCAGACAGGCTGCTAGGCTGGCCTATATATAACTAGTGTAGTGCGCCGTAATTAGCGGAGCTAATAATCGTGGGGCATGTCTCACCTTCCGGTTATTGGGACAGGAGAAACGCGATGCGAGTAGCCCCGACAATCGTGCTGACAGCCGAGCAGAAAAAGGGGTTGACCAAGCTGTCGCGCTCGAACACAGCGAGCGTGAGATTGGCGCGGCGCGCCAAGATTGTTTTGTTGGCGTCGTCCGGTTACGACAACACGCAGATCGCAGAAGAGTTGGGTGTTGGGCGAGTTCAAGTGGGACGCTGGCGCGAACGCTACGCCCGCGACGGCTTGGCCGGGATCGAACAGGACTTGCCGCGCGGTGGGCGCAAGCCCGCGGTCGATGCGCAAGAGCTGGTGCGCTTGACCACGCAAACCTTGCCCGGCCACGCCACCCACTGGAGCACGCGCACGATGGACAAGACAGCCGATGTCGGCGCCACGACCGTGCGCAGGATATGGCGGGCGCACGGGTTGAAGCCGCACTTGGTCGAGACTTTCAAGGTTTCGCGTGATCCGAAGTTCGTCGAGAAGCTGGAGGATGTGGTGGGTTTGTATTTGAGCCCGCCAGAACACGCATTGGTGCTCTGCTGCGACGAGAAAAGCCAGGTTCAGGCACTCGACCGCACGCAACCCGGACCACCTTTGAAGAAGGGGCGTGCGGCAACGATGACACACGACCACAAGCGCAACGGCACCACCACGCTATTTGCCGCGCTCAATGTATTGGACGGAACGGTGATCGCCCAGTGCCAGCAGCGTCACCGCCATGAGGAGCGGTTAAAGTTCCTGAAGAAAGTCGACCGCGAAACGCCCAAGGATAAAACGCTGCACCTGATCGCGGATAACTATGCCACGCACAAGCATCCCAACGTGCAAGAGTGGCTTACGATGCATCCGCGCTTCAACATGCACTTCACGCCCACTTCGGCGTCGTGGCTGAATATGGTGGAACGATTCTTCCGCGACATCTCGGAAAATCGCCTGCGTCGCGGAGTATTCCGCAGCGTGCCCGAGCTGGTTACGGCCATTGATGAATACGTCGCACACCACAACAGCAAACCCAAACCATTTGTCTGGACAGCCAGCGCTCGCGACATCTTGCAAAAGGTCATCCGGGCAAACAGCCGCTTAAGTTCCAAACAGAATGGCGCACTACACTAGCATGTGCATCGGAAAATTTTTCAATTATTAACTTATCAAAATCATTATCCTTCTTCCACCATTGTGATTGATTGACATCTTTGAACCAAAATTTCAAAATCTCGCGGTACACGTTTTAGTCCTATGCATATAACGGCGAAGTAGAAAAAGTATCATCCGTGCATCCTGCCGTGAATCAAATTTAATTGCAACCTCTGGTATCCGGAATTAGCACGCTATTGCCTGCCGCTCATACCGATTGCATTCCCTTTAACGGTCGTTGAAAATTGTTCTCGCGCCAAATTGTTCAGATCATCCGATAGCTGGCGATTGTTGGTTTGTCTCTGCCGGAGTAAATCAATTGAATTTATTCGTCGATCAACAACTTCAACCAAATAAAGTTTAGAGGTAAATTACTGTCGGGAAAATAGCGACAGCGAGCACCAGCACCAACCATTCTAAATTGTTTCGCGCGAGGAAGCCGGTGAAGTGTAGTATCAGTATGGTGATGGCGATTACGTAAAACAGTATCAGCAACATGGTACATCCCCTTTCTTTTGTTGTGGCATGCAGGCGCCGGTCAGCAGTTGTTCGATAATTTATTACGAAATGGGCAAGGAAGACAAGCTGGCACAAAGTCGAGCCGGTTTTTAAAAATCAGGCCTGCCGCTTCAGACGAGGCGGAAAATCTTAAATGGCCGTCTCTTTTTGGCGGTCAGAATAAGCCAACAACCAAGGGCTGTATATAGGCCGAAAGGTCTAGATATATATAGGCAACTTTTTTGAAGGCTACCCGCCGTTCACCACTCATCAGCGCAAGCTGCTTATGAACTATACTGCGGCCAGCCACACTCGGTTGTAGCCTACCTGGAAGTCTTAAACCCAGAATGTCCATTAGACCGAAAACAGCGTCATTCCCGCGCAGGCGGGAATCCAAGTGGTTGAATAATCCCCGCGTAGCGGGACAAAACCGGGGTCTTGCCCGCGCACCCGCAAGGGGTAGGCCGTGGTTGTAAAGCCAATAAATTGGCAACAACCACGCACTCGCGGAGTGTTTGTCCACTGGATTCCCGCCTGCGCGGGAATGACAGCGCTAATGGTTTATCCGGGTTAAATATGTTCTTGCCGTTTCATCGCCTTGAAGCGGCCATCCGCGCGCCGTAGTATTATTTGCGCTAACTCAGGCTTGCTCTGCCTATTGACCCGCCGATTGTTGCGATGCAATTTCACATTTTGGAATACCGTGTCGCGCTGCCCCACTGATATAAAAATGGATTCTGGAAAGGTTTTTTGATGGACCAAGTTTCTCATGCAAGTCATCCGCCACGCGCCAAGCGGCGCACGCGAATTACGCTGGCCGCCATTCTGCTCATTGCACTGGCTGCCAGCGCTTGGGTCTGGTATGGCAAGAGCCCCGCAGCCAAGATCAAGGAAACCGGCCCGGTTCAGGTAGTGAGCGCCCTGGTTGCACAGGCTGATGTGCCGGTCAGGCTCACGGCCAATGGCACGGTGTCGGCGCTGCAAACTGTTGAAGTGCGCCCGCAGGTCAGCGCGTTGGTTAAATCTGTGCATATCAAAGAAGGGCAGTTCGTGCGCAAAGGCGAGCTGCTATTCACGCTCGACGCGCGCACCGAGGATGCCAATCTCAGCAAGGCCGGAGCGCAGGTAATCAAGGATCGTGCCGACCTGATGAGCGCCGAACGCAACCTCGAACGCCAGCGCGAGTTGTTCCGGCAGGAATTTATTTCACAATCTGAATTTGATCTGGCACAGAACCAGGTGGACGGATTGCGCAACCAGCTTGCCATTGACCAAGCTTCCGTGGAAGCGAGCCGCGTGGCGCGCGGCTTCAGCGAGATCACCGCACCGATAGCCGGTCGCACGGGCGCCATTGCGATATATCCGGGAAGCCTGGTGCAGCCAAACAGCGCCGCGCTGGTGAGCATCACGCAGATCAACCCGATCAACGTCAGCTTCACGCTGCCGGAACGCGAGCTTGCGGATGTGCAGCAGGCATTTATCAAAGGTGAAGTGCCGGTCAGCGCGAAGCTGGATTTGCCCGGCCAGCCAGCCCTGAAGGGGCGTCTGGTGTTTGTTGACAATGCGGTGGATACGGCGAGCGGCGCAATACGCCTCAAGGCGGCTTTCCCCAACCCCGACAATCGCCTGTGGCCGGGCATGTACCTCACCGTAACACTTGAGCCGCGCATGCTGGCCGGCGCGATCACGGTTCCCGTGCAAGCGGTGCAGACCGGGCCGGAAAAGAAATTTCTATACGTGATCGGGGAAGACCGCAAAGCGGCAGCGCTGCCCGTCAATGTGCGCCTGATCCAGGACGGTATCGCCGTGATCGAGGGCATCGCGCCGGGCGCGCGCGTCGTCGTGGAAGGCGCTCAGAACCTCAGGCCGGGCAGTGTGGTGACCGAATCGGGAAGCAAGGAACTGAAAGCTGAGGGCAGCCAGGGCAAGGGCAGCGCGCAATCTAACAGCGCAGGCAAGCGATGAACGTTTCCGAATTGTGCATCCGCCGCCCGGTCATGACGGTGCTGCTGTCGGCCTCAGCCGTGCTGGCCGGCATCCTCGCCTACGGCAACATACCCATAGCCGCGTTGCCGAGTTACGACACCCCCACCATCTCGGTCAGCGCAACGCTCCCCGGCGCCAGCCCGGAAACCATGGCTTCTTCGGTGGCCACGCCGCTCGAACGCCAGTTCTCGACCATCTCCGGCATGGCCGTCATCAGCTCGACGAGCACGCTGGGCAACACCCAGATCACGCTGGAGTTCGATCAGGAGCGCAACATCAACAGCGCCGCCATCGACGTGCAGGCGGCATTGTTGCGCGCGCAGCGTTCGCTGCCAGCGGAAATGACCACGCCGCCGTCCTACCAAAAGGTCAACCCCGCCGACGCGCCGGTCATTTTCCTCACCCTGACATCGCCTTCGATGCCGCTCTCGGATCTCAACAGCTTCGCCAGCAACCTGATTTCGCCGGTGCTCTCCACGCTTTCCGGCGTGGCGCAGGTAAACATCAACGGGCAGAAAAAATTTGCCGTGAGGGTGCGCGTGAGGCCGGGGGCGCTTGCGGCGCGCAACCTGACTGTCGATGACATCGCAAATGCGTTGCGCGGCGCCAACGCCAACTCCCCGGTCGGCACGCTCGAAGGGCCGCGCCAGACCCTCGTCATCCAGGCCAACCGCCAGCTCGGCAACGCCGCCGCCTTTGCCAGCCTGATTGTAGCCACCACCCCCGCGGGCAACCCGGTACGGCTCTCCGATGTCGCGGCGGTCGAGGACAGCGTGGAATCGGTGAAGACGGCGAGCTGGGCCAACGGCGAGCGCGCCATCACGCTTTCGGTGCAGCGCCAGCCGGGCGCGAACACCGTCGCGACGGTGGATGCGATCAAGGCGGCAATGCCCGGACTCGTTGCCCAGATGCCGTCATCGGTTCAGCTCAAGCTGCGCAACGACCGCTCGGTGTCTATCCGCAACGCGATCCACGATGTGCAGGTCACGCTGGCGATCACCGTCGCCCTCGTCGTGCTGGTGATTTTCCTGTTCCTGCGCAAGGCTTCCGCCACCTTCATCCCGGCGCTGTCGCTGCCGATTTCGCTGCTGGGCACGGTGGCGCTGATGAGCGCCTTCGGCTACAGCCTGGACAATATTTCGCTGCTCGCCATCACGCTTGCGGTCGGGCTGGTGGTGGATGACGCCATCATGGTGCTGGAAAACATCGTGCGACACGTCGAAAAAGGCATGCCGCCGCTGCAAGCGTCGCTGCAAGGATCAAGAGAAATGGGCTTCACCATCCTTTCGATTTCCTTCTCGCTGGCCGCGGTGTTCATTCCGATTTTCTTCATGCCCGGCGTGATCGGGCTGCTGTTCCACGAATTCGCCGCCGTGGTGGGGATCGCCGTGCTGGTTTCTGCGGCAGTGTCGCTCACGCTGATCCCGATGCTGGCCAGCCGTTACCTGGCCCAGCACGAGACCGCCCAAAATAAAACAGAAAGCCTCAGCCTGAAATTGACAGCATGGTTCGAGCTTGGCTTCAACCGGGTGCTGGCATCCTACGAACGCGCGCTGGACTGGGCATTGCGCCACAACCGCGTGGTGCTGGGTATCGCGGCCAGCACCCTGATCGCCACCATCGCGCTGTTCATGGCCTTGCCCAAAGGTTTTTTTCCCAATGAGGATATCGGTCAGGCAAGCATCACGGTGGATGCGGTGGAGGACATTTCCTTCCCCGCCATGACCGAACTGTTGCAGCGCACGGGTGACGTGATCCGCTCCAACCCCGCCGTGGAAACGCTGATCGTCAACGCCAGCGACAGCAACAGCGGGCGATTGTTCATGAACCTCAAACCGCGCGGCGAGCGCCCGCCCATGGACAAGGTAGTCGAAGAACTGCGCCGCGAAGTGCGCGCCATTCCAGGCGTCAACGTTTTCATCAACCCGATCCAGAACCTCAGGCTCGGTGGCCGCATCAGCAAGAGCCGCTACCAATATGTCATGCGCAGCGTGCGCGCCGAAGAGTTGCGCGCGGCGTCCGATGGCCTGATGGCGCGCATGCGCGCGGAAGAGATATTTCGCGATGTCACCAGCGACTCGCAACTGAAAGGCTTGCAGGCGCGGCTCAATATCAACCGCGACAAGGCCAACTTGCTGGGCGTGCAGATCGCGGATATTCGCAGTGCGCTCTACAGCGCTTTCGGCGAGCGCCAGGTTTCGACGATCTACACTTCCAGCGACAGCTACCAGGTCATCATACAGGTCGCCGCCGAAGACCGCACCGACGAGAGCGCCTTCAACAAGCTATATGTGCGCGCCAAAAACGGCACGCTGGTTCCGTTATCAAGCCTTGCGACCGTCGAGCGCGAAGTGGGGCCAATCTCGATCAACCACGCGGGGCAGCTTGCGGCGGTGACGGTATCGTTCAACCTCGCACCCGGCGCGGCGCTGGGCGATGCATCGAAGAGCATCGAGCAATTCAAGCGCGAACTCAATCTGCCGGTGAGCATACTTACCAGTTACAGCGGCGACGCGGCGGCGTTCCAATCCTCGCAGACCAGCCAGATGGTTCTGATCGCCATCGCGCTGCTGGTGATCTATGCGCTGCTCGGCGTGCTGTACGAGAGCTATATCCACCCGCTCACGATTCTTTCCGGGCTGCCTTCGGCTGCGGTCGGCGCGCTGGCGATGCTGTGGCTGTTCGACATGGACCTTTCGGTCATCGCGATGATCGGCATCCTGATGCTGATCGGCATCGTCAAGAAGAACGCCATCATGATGATAGACTTCGCGCTCGACGCGCAACGCAACGGCGGCATGGCGCCGCGTGAGGCGATCCGCACCGCCTGTTTGCTGCGTTTCCGCCCGATCATGATGACCACCTCGGCGGCGCTGATGGGCGCGCTGCCTATCGCGCTTGGCCTTGGCGCGGGCGCCGAGCTGCGCCAGCCGCTGGGCCTGGCCGTAGTCGGCGGGCTGCTGTTCTCGCAGGTGATCACGCTTTTCATCACGCCGGTGATTTACCTTTATCTCGACCGTTTCTCCGGCAGCGGGCCGCTCAAACTGGAGGGTGATGCCGGATATCCACCACGACAAACGCGCCATCCAATACATCCAGATGGCCTTTTTCGATAAACAGGATGGAGAGCCGCCCCTTGATGGCGATGGGCTTGAGCGGTGGAAGAAGATCGGCCATGGGAAGCCTTAAAAGAAATCTTCTTCACGCTGATGGCGCATGGCCAGCACGGTCACCGTCTGGCTGTCTTCGATTTCAAACAATGCGACGTAGCCATTTGCACCAAAACTGATAATCAGCTCGCGCAGCAACGGATGTTCCGGCGATGCCTTGCGGCAACTGAAGGGAAAGGCGCGCAGAAACTCGATACCCTTTGCTATGGCGGCTCGGGCGCGCCTGGCGGCTTTCACATCCCGCTCCAAGAGAAAATCGAACAGGCGCTGCAAGTCCCTCGCGGCGTCAGGCGTAAACCTGACCGTGTAGCTCACTTGCGGGCAGCTTTCTTGCGCGAACGCGCCAGCGTTTTATCCAGCCCAGCCAGCACGTCGTTTGCAGAAACATATTTTCCTGTTTTGCGCGCCTCATCTCGCGCCGCCAGCCCTCGCGCGATAAACTCCTGCTGCATCGTCCTGCGCTGGATGTTGAACTGGATTGCCTCCAGCACAAAACCGGAAAGCGTCTCACCTTCCATCAGCGCCGCCTCGGCAGCGATACGCACTTCCTCGTTCACCCGTAGCGGCGGAATTGTGGAAGTTTTAGCCGCAGTTTTCATCATTCGCTCCTTCTGCATTACAGATGCGATGCAATATCGTCCTAATCCAACTCAAATGCAAGCTGCCAACCCTGGACAAGTAAGAGACATCAGCAGAAGGTTTTGGTTAAATTATCCGTCAACTCACGCTGCAACTCATCCTTGCCGTAACGCAAGACCGGAATCTTCAGCGCGCCGAGGTGGTCGATGAACTCGCCTTGCGGCATCCCGGCAAGCTGCGCGGCCTTGCCGATGCTGATTACCTCGTCGTCAAAAAGCTTGACCGCCAGAGCCACCCCCACGCCCTCTTTGAGCAAGGTCTCATCAAACGGCACCGCCACAAACACCGGCTGACCGTGCTTGGTGACGATAGAAAGCTTGCCCGCTTCGGCATCGCGCACCAGTTCGCCAGTGCGTTCGCGTAAATCGCGGATGGTAAATGCCTCCATGATTTGTTTACCCTCTAATAAACCCAGATTATCCATTAGGCCGTCATTCCCGCCTGTGCGGGAATGTTGCAGTTCTATGCTAATGGATTATCTGGGATAAATTGTGCCATCGAATGATAGCGCAATATTTAGGGGCGGCGAATCAAGAGCAGGCCGCAGCCGAGGGCTTGTCGCGCAGGGCATGACGTATTCCGCCGAACGCCTGAACAGGTGAAACAGGGCATCTTGGCGCGGGCAATAACTCCAGTGATGGTGTGCAGCCTCCATCGCATTCCGGCTTAGATTAAAAATAGGTTGGTTACGGACAGCTTGCCTTCAATCACATGGCCATGATGCAAATCCTCCGTATAGAGCGTGTCACATCCGGCTTCGAGGGCGGCAGCAACGATCAGGCTATCATACCAAGAGAATCCATAGTATCCAGCAATGTCGAGGGCGTGATGGATTGTCGCCGGAGTAACGATCTCCACCCGGCAGGTTGCTTCGAGCATCGCCAGCAACTTGCCGGTTTCCGGCAACGTCAAGGCCAGTTTCTTTGTTGCTACATTCGCCGTTTCGGAAAGCACTTGGGTAGAAATGGTGGGGTGATGTGCAAACAGAGGTGCAACCAGCGAAGTCTTCGCCGAATTCGGCCCAAGGGAGTAAATGACGATATTCGTGTCAATGAACACCTAAGCGGGCATTGGCTTCTTCCCGGTCGAATTTATAGCTGCTTGTATCTACGTTGAAGCTGCGAAAAAACGCTTCGATTTCCTCAGCGGTTCTAGGTGTCGAGGCATTCGCTTCGCGGTTTTGTCTTGCCTTGAGGAACTCGATGAAATCAAGTACCTCTACCTGCTTTTCCACGGGAAGCGAATCTGCCTCCCTTGCAATGATGTTAGCGTATTGCATGTGATGTCTCCTTTACCTGTCGAGCATTATATTGCAACGAATAGCCACCCAATCAAAGAAGGCGAGCCGCAAGTATCCGCTTAAACCCGCCGAACCAGCGACAGGCCGCAGCCGAAGGCTTTGGCGGGGCCGATACGATTCATAACGGCACGTGGAAGACGCAGGGAGAAATCGGATAAATCCGGCAGCCAGAGGTGGATAGATACGCCCCACCCACCACCCGCTATTTTAAGCTAAGTGCAACGCTTTGCCGGATTCTCATTACGACAATAGCTGAACCTGCCAGGTGAGAAGGCCTATCCACGCGAGTGGGGAACACGCTCTTGCCGCTTCTAAGGGAAGCACTGAGAACGGTTCATCCCCACGCGAGTGGGGAACACGCGAGGGGAGCACGGAGAGCTTGTGCAGCAGCCGGTTCATCCCCACGCGAGTGGGGAACACACTTCTTCCATCCCGTTGAATTTCGAACCAAAATCAACGAGTCAAAATTCTACCAAATTTTTAGAGAACGCTCTGATCTTGGTCGGGGAGAAAGGATACCAATTTTGCCCCATCCAACTCCACCGGAATCCGCCGGTTATTTCCCAGCGTCACAAAATCAAAACCGGCCTCGGAATTAGTGCGCCACGCCATCACAGCGTTGCCATCCTCGATACCTTTTTCCACTTGATTCCAAATGTAGTCGCGCACTTTGGTGGAATAGTTGCCGACATAGACACCCGCGCGAATCTCCAATAGCCAAATTGCCATTCTGCCACGCAAACGCGGCGGGGAGTTTTCAAGCACGATGACCAGCATCACCTAAGCTTTCTGCATTTGGAATAGCAGGTAGCACGGCATCTTCCGGCGGTGCAGGCGGAGCGATTTCACCTGCCGACAACATCTCCTCTATCCCCGGAATGATGCGCTCAAGCAGCCTGCTTTCCCGGAACACATCACGACAGGCGAGGCGCACCTGCTGCTCCGGGTTATGCGGGCTTTTCGCGGCAATCTTGAATGCCACCGGTACCACCGTTTCAAACTTGTAAATATCCGCCACATCATAAACAAAGGACAACGGCTTCCCGGTGTGGATGAAACCGACCGCGGGCGCATAGCCCGCCGCCAGCACCGCCGCTTCGGTCACGCCATACAAACATGATGTCGCGGACGAAAGGCAGCGGTTGGGTAGGTCGCCCTTGTCCCATTCGCTGGTATCGTAATTACGCGCTTTCCATTCCACGCCATATTTCTTGGCGATCAGCTTATACGTCTCGCGCACGCGCGCCCCCTCGATGCCGCGCAACTGCTCCACACTGCGCCGCGCGGGCGGGGCTTCGCCAAAACGCATTGCGTACATTTTGCGCACCACCTTCAGCCGCAACGTATCGTCCAGCGCCAGCCTAGCCTGATAAAGCAAGCGATCAGCACGCGCGCCGCCCGGCTGCCCGGATGAATACAAACGCACTCCCGCTTCGCCCACCCACACCAGCAGCGTGCCCACCCGCGCGGCCAGCGCCACAGCCGCATGAGAAGTCCGCGTACCCGGCTCCAGCATCAGGCAGGCCACGCCACCGACAGGAATATGCGTGCGGACACCGCTCTTATCCACCACGACAAACGCGCCATCCAACACATCCAGATGGCCTTTTTCGATAAACAGGATGGAGAGCCGCTCCTTGATGGAGATGGGCTTGAGCGGGGGAAGGAGGTCAACCATTTTTTACTCGCCAGATGCTATCAGTGCGGCAGCAATTATCTCCGCACTCAGAAAATAACCGGAAGTTGTAAGATTTTCCAACAGGGGCATCACCAGCGGAACCAGCCCTTTGCGTTTTGCCAGTACCAGCACACCTACCGTGCCGATTACCGGTACGCCGGCATTCGCCGCCATCCTGCGTCCGGCTTTGTCGTCCATAATAACGCCACACCCAAAGTCAATTGCCACCGCAATTGCGCTCGCCTCACCAGCATCAATTTTTTGCGCAAACGCAGAAAAATCTGGCGCTGCACACAACTCCAATTGCTTCCTGGTTACCGCCTCTTGGATAAGCGCACTCTCAGGAAAATCCGATCTTCCGGCACACTCTGTAAACACGATGTCCGTCACCAGTACACGCCCAAAAAGCTGCGGCAACAGACCAATATGATGAAGGCGGGCAAACGCGATCAACGGGCCAGCATCCGCAATGACGAGCTTATTCAAAGGCCGCCAGCTCCCGCTGTAATTCCTCCTTGCCATACCGCACAACCGGAATTTTCAGCGCACCGAGATGGTCAATGAACTCGCCTTGAGGCATTCCAGCAAGCTTTGCAGCCTTGCCGATGCTGATTACCTCATCGTCAAAAAGCTTCACCGCCAGCGCAACCCCCACACCCTCTTTAAGCAAGGTTTCATCAAACGGCACCGCCACAAATACCGGCTGACCATGCTTGGTGACGATGGAAAGCTTGCCTGCCTCGGCATCGCGTATCAGCTCACCCGTGCGTTCGCGTAAATCGCGGATAGTAAAAGCGTCCATAACTTGCCTGCCTTTCAATAAATTGTGCCATCAAATGATAGCACAATATTTAAAGGCGGCGCATGCATCACGGCGACGGATGGCGCGGGAAAATTTTCGTTAACCAGCCAGCGCACTTTCATGCGGTCACTTTCCCCACGGCCACAAAAGTTTCTTCCTTGAACAACTCCGATGCAAAGCTCAAAGCCGCCAGCACATCTTCCCGGCTGATATGGGGGTAAGAAGCAAGCACATCTTCCATCGACCACCCGTCCGCCATGCGATCCATAATCAACTCCACGGAAATACGCGTGCCCTTGATTATCGGCTTGCCAACCAGCACCGCCGGATTTACTTCAATGCGATCTTTCCAGTTCATGTTAGCCCCTCGCTTTTTAAAAGATACCAAGTCCTGGACAGTGCTAACTTTACCATTCCCATTCATGCGGCCATTCGGTCGGTAACTGAGTCCAGGTCATAGCGGTAGTAATTTTCCATTATTTTCTTGAGGCCAGGGTCTAGCTTTGGAAACGAGAAAAATGCTGGAATGGCCGTGCGCAGTGCGTTTGCGACGATAAGCTCGGAAGGCGGGAGCGCCGGGTTCATGGTGCGGAGCCAACTGCGGAAACAACGCCACACCTCTGCCGTATGGTTCAGCGAGAGATGCTGTAGCAGGCCTTGGGCGATGCAGCCGAGCTGCACATGAATGTGGTAGGCGCGCAGCTTGCGGCGGATGGCGGCGCGATAGGCATCGGTGGTGCGATGCAGATACTGATCGCCATCACCACGGCGCAGAGGCTTCATGGCAGCCATCCAGAAGTGGTAGGCATAAGCGCCGAGGACGTGGACGGCCTGCCGGAAACCCAGCTCAATCTTGAACCGATAGCCGTAGAGCTGGAGTATCTCCAGAGGTGCAAGTGAAAGATCCGTGCACAGCAGGAATATTGTTCCGCGAACCGGGTGGTGGACGATCACAAAACGGACGATACGGGCGACCGGGCGCCATAGTAAATCCACGCAGCGGAAACGCACGGTCACGTCGTTCTCGCCATAGACGGGGCTGGGAGCGGAGGTGAAAGCGGCATTATCCTTGGCGAGGTCCTTGAGACGAACCTTGTCGCCGTAGATTCGCGGCCGCCCTTTGCCGCGATGCGGCACGTCGGGCACGGGGAGGTAGGCGACCGCGTTGCTTTTGGCGCGGGTCACGAGATGGTGCCCTTTGGCCAGGAGTGGGCGGATGATCTTGCCGCTTGCATAGTAGGCGTCGGCGATGAGCAGCACCTGGCGATCCCAGACGATGGCCACCGAAAACAGTAGCGCCACCAGCTTGTCGAGCAGGGTTCTTGCATCCCGGTTGGAAAACACCAGGCCTTCGTGAATGCGCGAAGTGAGCGGCACGGCGGTCACCTGCCCGGCAGGGCCGTGAACCAGCAGCGAGATAGCCTGGAGCGAATGGCCCATGATGTATTCTGGCTTGGAATTGCCAGCCGATTGCTGGTGCAGATACTTCACGGCGGGCATACGCTTTCCTTCTTTGGGTGCCTTGATCCCATCGGCGAGGCAGACGATGCGCTGGCCGACCTGAAATGGGCGGAACAAGGTAAGGCAGAGACGAACCCAGCAGGCGGTGAGCATATCCAGGTCGATGCCCTTGCTGTGAAAGAGATGAAGAAAGCGATGGTAGGCCTCGCCCCGGAAGTTCAGGACGCGGACAAAACTCGTGACACCGGCGTTGTCGGCGCGGCTGCATAAACCCATCAGGACAAAAACCATCCAGAAGAAAGTGCGTGACCGGCCACATGCTGGCCGGAGGGAACGCACCGTTTGCAACCACTCGATCCATAGTGTCATAGCAAAGTTCTCCTGTCGCAAGTGTAAGCCGATAGCATTATAGTGCTATCGGCCAAACAGTGCTATGCTTTCGCCATGGACATCAAGCTGGAAGCCCGGATCGAACGTCAGATCGAGAAGATCAAGCGCGACCTCGTCGCGCTGGGGGACTTGCGGCCTGGCAGCCTGTCAACCCAATACAATGTCTGCGGCTCGCCCGGTTGCCGCTGCAAGGCATCACCGCCGGAGAAGCACGGGCCTTACTATCAGGTCAGCTTCACACGGAAGGGAAAGAGCAGCAGCAAGTTCGTAAAGAAGAAGGATTTGCCTGCGATCCGCAAGCAATTGAAAAACTACGAGCGCATGAAGCTCCTCATGGATCGGTGGATTGATTTGGCTACAGAGCTATCAAATCTCCGACTCACCAAAGAAAAGGACTGAAGTGAGAGGAGAACTTGTCACTGTCCAGCAAGTCGCAAGTATCCGCTCAAACCCGCCGAACCAGCAACAGGCCGCAGCCGAAGGCTTTGGCGGGGCCAATGCCATTAAATAGAGTTTGCTGGAACAACTCAGGGTCAGTCACCAGCAGCTCCCCTGAAAAATCTACGGTGCTAAAACGAATATTGTGATCGCGTTTACTCGCTTTGCTTTGTTCATAGGCATCAACTTGCAACTTGCGTTGTGGCTCATCGTCATCCGTTAGCGCTGTTTCAAAGCCATTTCTTTTTGCGACACCGTCGAACCATTCAGCGCAATGCTTTTGCACCAACTCATACAGCAACGGCTTGTTGCTCTCGTCATTCCAGTCCGCCCATTTCGCTTCATTGCCGAGGCCGTGTTCTGCCAGCAATTGCTTTTTAGCTTGCATTACAACATCGTGCCGCTGTGATTTTCCGGCGGCATTCTTTCTGGTAATTGTCGGATTTGCGCGGAGCTGAAAAGACAAGCGTTGGCCTTCTTGCAATTGCGGAGCATAGCTGCGGCTTTGTACCTGCCATGCCTCGCTAAAAGCTTTGGGCGGACGTTGCGACACCACATAGAATCGCGGCATCTGATCAATTTCATGGCGACGAAAAATAAAGTCGCGCGACTGATCGGCACTGCTCGGGAAGAATTTCCACAGCCATTGATGCTCGGAATATGGCGATTGCGCCAGTTCAAGCGCAGCTTGTCGCAACAAGCGTTCCTCTGGGGTAATAACACTAAAATACATGGTGTTTATTCCTTCACTAGCAAAGCGATATGTTCGCTGCGGTCTGCAAACTGCCAGCCTTGGCGTGTAATCACCTGGTCTTTACGGGTGATGCTCAAATCGCGTTCCACCCCCACGACCGACAAGTCATCAGCGCCGAAATCATCCCCCCAGGCAATTTTATGGATGGAAAGATTGTTTGGCTCGACATGTGCTGGTAACTGCTGCTGCCATAGTTCGGCCAACTGTTGCTGGTAATCAGCAAATGCCGAGTTGATGGTTTCTGCATTCAAGACACGAGGGTGCAAAGGCCTATCAACAGGACAAGATTTACGCCCAAGATACAGTACAAATTTTGGTTTTTTCAACGCCTCGGCTAACTGCGTTAAAGAATAAGGTGCGTCAGCCACTACTTGCACAGCCACCAGCGCAGCAGCATCCTGCCGATAATCGCGGCTCGATAAAATAGTGTTGAGGTCTGTCTTAGGTAATGACAATTCGTCCCTCCGTGTCGCGTGTGGGCGCTTTTTAAGGTCGGTGCGGCTGGGCACTTGTGCGGTGTGATAATCGCGCAGCAATCGCCCCTGATTCAGCACTCCCACTGCGAGGCGATACCCGGTGCGCAACGCAGATTGTGCCGCGTCATCACCACGATCCACGCCCAATGCTGCACCTAGCAAGCCGTGTATGGCGGACTGGCTCGGATATTCTGCACTGGGGCGATATTCGCCTACAGCTACTTCGCCCCAAGAGGACAAGGGGGCTTGAAGTTGAAAAATCAAGGTTTCCATGGCGGCTATTCCGCGATAAATTTGGCTATGTCACTCAGGCTACCTCATCCACAATCAGCACCTTGTTGAACAAACCCAACAAGCGCAACGATTGGTGTTTGCTGTGCAAAACGGCCAACAGCGCCTGATCTATCGTTCCTATTCCGGCGGATGCCAGCAAGGCTCGTTTGCTATGGTCAGCTATGCCCACTAATGCCGCCCATTGCTGCAACGGTGAAGCTTGTTGAATCTTCGGAAATAACTCTTTGAGGGAACGCCCTCGTTCAATGGCGGATGGTGAAACACCTGAATGGGCTAATGCTTTGGTTGCCTGCGCTTGCGCATATTCCCAATATTCTTCCAATTTTGTGGGTTGGTTTTTATAGGGAAAGAATAGAGTATTCGAGCCGAGCCAGTCGGCCAGTATCGTTACACCAGCAAACCACCACGACATCATCTCGCTTGCAAATTGGAAATTTGGATGGGTAGGAATACAGCGGGCATCTTTGGTGAGCAACAACTCCGCCATTGCTTGCACAAAATCTGCGGCTGCTTGCTTGTCTTCACTGCGAAAAAAATTGTCAGCATTGCCATTGGGTTTGGGCGGTGTGCCATGATGCCCGGTTACCGCCCTCATCCAGCAGGCGAAACTCTCCTGTGTTCTCTTCGTATTACTGATGCCTATTTTCGGCAATATCTCACTACAAATTCCTTCGTAACCACCACCCCACAACCAAAAACCCAAGGAGTCATGACGTTCGCTGTATATTTTGGTTGGGTTCGGTTTTCGTTTTTGTAACTCCAAAATTAAATCAGGCCGCTGTGATTGAAACGCCTCGCTAAACTTTCCCATGTCATGCAACGCCAATAAGAATGCCGACCATGATAGAAACGCCTGCTTAGAACAGTTCAGTAGCCCACAGCAGGAATTAAGCAAAGAAGACTGCTCAAGATAATCCACACCCACCGCCGCCACATCCAAACAGTGATAGGCCAGCGGGTGCCACTTTGGTTCGAGCGGATAGGCTGGATCGGCCTTGCCCCAGTAGTTGAAAACGAAGTTACTGTAAAAGCTAACGCCAGCTTTACCGGCGTTAAGCGTAGCGGCAGCCACAATCGTATCCCCTCGTTGCGCTTGCATGGTTGGCATTTTTGGTTTTTTTGGTTGCCGGAAAGTGTATACCCACAGGTGGCTCATAATATGAGCCTGTCATCCTCTTTTTTTCCAGACAACACTTTGGGGTAACAATACCCTTTTTATCGGGAGAGTCATATAGACCGATTGGCCTAGATATATATAGGAAGCGCAGATTTATTCGGTTTTGTCGTTCCCGCGAAAGCGGGAACCCAGTCAAATAAAGGCACTGGATCCCCGCCTACGCGGGGATGACGAATTAATCCGTGTTTCCATAGGCAAACGCGGGTACTGAAAGCTTCTGGGGGCTATTTTCAATTTTTGGTCGCGCGACCTTATGGGCACTGATCCTGTAGTTGTTCAGGCCTTGTTACCGCAGGATAAATTTGTTCTCGAAAATCACGTAGGGTGGGTAGACAGGTTTTTCGTCTGCCCACGCGGTTTGGAATCCGCGTGGGCACAGTGCGTGGTTGTTGCCGACTTGTCGGCTGTACAACCACGGCCTCCCCCTTGCGGGGAAAAACGTGCCCACCCTACGGTCATTGATTATTATCGTTAATTTCAGAGAACAAATTTGCCCTGCTTGTTACCGCTCCGGACATTGTCCGCTGTGGAAACTCCCTCTATAATCCGTCCGCTGTTTTTCCGTGCGGCCATGATGTTAGCCGAGGGTGAAATTAATTCCTTCCAATATCAGGTTACCACCCATCCAACCGGTCAGATTTTTATTAACTGCATACCATACATTCATCGGGCTTGATGCACATCCTACTCAGCAACGACGACGGTTATTTTGCGCCCGGCCTGGCTTGTCTCGCGGAAGCTATTTCCGCCATCGCGGATGTCGTGGTGGTGGCGCCGGAGCGCGACCGCTCGGGTGCCTCCAATTCGCTGACGCTGGATCGCCCGCTCAAACTGCGCCGCGCCGCCAACGGTTTTTACTATGTGAACGGCACACCGACGGATTGCGTGCACCTGGCGGTCACCGGCATGCTGGATACCCAGCCCGACATGGTGATCTCCGGCATCAACTCCGGCGCCAACATGGGTGACGACACGATTTATTCCGGTACGGTGGCGGCTGCCACGGAAGGATTTCTGCTCGGCATTCCATCCATTGCAGTATCGCTGGCAGGCAAAGAGCTGGCGCATTACGCCACTGCGGCGCGCGTGGTGGCCGAACTGGTGAAGCGCTTCGAAAAGAACATCCACACTCATCCCTGGCTGTTGAATGTCAATGTGCCGGATATCCCGCATGACCAACTGCAAGGCATGGAAGTAACCCGCCTGGGCAAGCGCCACAAGGCCGAACCGGTGGTAAAGGCGTTCAGCCCGCACGGCGAGACCATCTATTGGGTAGGGGCAGCCGGCAAGGCGCAGGATGCGGGCGCAGGAACAGATTTTCATGCTATTGCCAACCAGCGCGTGTCGGTTACGCCGTTACAAATAGATTTAACGCAATACAGCGAACTCGACGCGGTGCGCGGATGGCTGGCGGGTGGCGCCGCATGAACGTACGCCACAGCGGCATCGGCATGACCTCGCAGCGCACGCGCGGGCGCCTGATCGAGCGGCTGCGCGCGCAAGGCATCCGGGATGAAGTGGTGCTGGCCGCAATGAATGCGGTGCCGCGCCACATCTTCGTGGATGAGGCGCTGGCCAGCCGCGCCTACGACGATGTGTCGCTGCCGCTGGGTTTCGGCCAGACCATTTCGCGGCCTTATGTCGTCGCGCGCATGATCGAGATTCTGCGCGATGGCAGGCCGCTCAACCGCGTGCTGGAAATCGGCACCGGCTGCGGCTATCAGGCGGCGGTGCTGGCGCAGGTGGCAAAAGAAGTGTATTCGGTGGAGCGCGTGCAGCCGCTCTACGAGCGCGCGGCAGCTTGCCTGCGTGAATTGCAGATAGGCAACGTAATGCTGCGCCATGCGGATGGCAGTACGGGGTTGCCGGAAGCGGCGCCGTTCGACGGCATCATCATGGCCGCCGCCGCGACTCATGTGCCTTCCGCGCTGCTGGAACAGCTCGCCATCGGCGGGAGATTGGTGTTGCCTCTGGGGGCGCAAGGGCAACATCTCTGCCTGATTGAGCGCGATGCAAAAGGATACCACGAAACCCGCCTGGAGGAGGTCAGGTTCGTGCCGCTGTTGGCAGGGAAAGTATGACGCTGAAAAAATACTCCCGGAATGGGCTATGCGCAGCGCTTGCCGCTGCAGTGCTGGCCGGATGCGCGTCGGACAGCATGCATCGGGCGCCGGTGCTGGAACACGGCGCCACCGCAAAAAAAAACGCATGGATCACCGGTTAATACCGCAACCAAAAAAACTGCTCCGCGCGAAAAAGACTGGCGCCCGCAGACTTATGTGGTGCAGAAAGGCGATACGCTGTACAGCATCGCCTTCAATCACGGTTTGGATTACCACGAAATAGCCGAGTTGAACGGCATTCAAAATCCGGGTGTGATCAAGTTGGGGCAGGAAATCCGCCTGCTTCCGGAAAGCCACGAAGCAGCCCCCAAACCTGCACCGGAAATCAAACCTGTTGCGCAGGAACCTCCGATCAAGAGCTTTCCCAGAGCAATCAAATTGCCTTATTCCGAACAGGCCGTGGCCGAGATCGGGAAGATACAGGAAACGCCTTCCAAGCAAGAGCCGGTTGCGCTGGCAAAAGTGGAGCACAAACCTGAACCCAAACCGGGTTCCGAAACTAACAGCCCCGGCGAAGATACCGACGAAGAACTGGATTGGGTGATGCCCACCGCCGGCAAGGTCATCGGCGAATTCTCCGGCAGCGCCAACCGCAAGGGCATAGACGTTACAGGCAAACTCGGCCAGGCCATCGTGGCGAGCGCTGCGGGCAAAGTGGTGTATAGCGGCAACGGCCTGCGCGGCTACGGCAAGCTGGTCATCATCAAACACAACAAGACCTACCTCAGCGCCTATGCGCACAATAACCAGATACTGGTGAAAGAAGGGCAGAGCGTGGCCAAGGGTCAAAAAATCGCGGAGATGGGCAACACCGATGCGGAGCAGGTCAAGCTCCACTTCGAAATCAGAAAATTCGGCAAACCGGTTGACCCCGCAAAATATCTGCCGCTGATAAAATCCTGAAAAAACGGCATTCAGCCAGACTCGTTTCACGCTGGAAATACGCAACCCCTTCAAACGGGCGGCGCGAACAGCGTAATGCGAGTGTTGGGCTACGCGGGGTATGTGTTGATGCAAGACCCAAATGCGTTGAATGCGTTGCGCGTTGCGCGTTGCGCGTTGCGCGTTGCGCGTTGCGCGTTGCGTTGCAAAACAGCAAAGCCGCAATCTGGTAAACTTACACACAGTTGCTGTTCCAGAAATAGCAACCGATCCAGGGTCAAAATTCAATCGGCGCTAACATCAAAGGAGAATAGAAATTGAAAAAAAATGTGACGATAGCATGGGTAAGTGTACTCCTATTAGGATTTGCTGGTATTGCCCAAGGGCGTGATGCCATGGAGAATTCTCGTTATATTATCCATGGTGGCGAAGTTTTTGACAAACAAACCAATTTGACTTGGCAACGTTGCAGTGTCGGTCAACGCTGGAGGGAAGGCTTTGGATGTGAAGGGCCCGTCAACTTTTACTATCTAAAAGATGCGGTTCGCCTAGGGGACGGAGTATGGCGACTACCGTCTGAAAATGAACTTTTATCGCTGGTTGACAAGAATCAAAAACGAAACATAGACGAGAAAGTATTCCCTAATATGGGTAGTGGAGATCCCGTGTATCATTATCTAGAATACTGGACCGGCACGCCCATTAATAATCAACCAGGTAATATACATATCATAATAAATGACAACGGCAATTCATTGGGAAGCTATCATCCAAGCTTTGCGTTTGCGGTTAGGCTAGTTAGAAGCGGACAATGATTTCCTTTTTTATGAGTTAGTGCGATATGTGCGATATGTGTGCGATACGATATGTGCGCGATACGATATGTGCGTATGTGCGGGGTCACGGGAATCCCCGCTGGGCCACTTCAACTGCATGATGCATCTGACGCCGCAGATGGTGGCACAGTACATCCCGGAGGCAACAGGGTAATTCCGGGAACTTGTTGTATGGCGCATAAGCTTATCCCTATAATGGCATCGCGCATCAACACGCTGGAGGAATTGCGATGACCACACTGGAACTGAAACTGAATCTGCCAGACCAACTGGCGAAGGATGCTGTGCGCATGGGATTGACCAGCCCGGACAGCCTGCAAACATTGCTGCGTGAGGCAGTGCGCAACCGGCGTCTTGCGGGGCTTGCCGAAGCGCGCAAACGTATCGCTGCGGCGAACATTTCACCGCTGACCATGGAAGAAATTGAAGCTGAAATTGCCGCCGACCGCACCGAAAGGCGCGCGCAACCTGCCAACTGAATCAGGCTGCCATGCGACTGGTGCTGGATACCAACATCGTCGCCTCCGGCTTGCTGTGGGACGGGACACCCGCACGCCTGATTGATACCGCCCAAGCAGGGGCAATCGAGATATACACCAGCCGTATATTGCTTGCCGAACTGGCCCGCATCCTCAAACGCGCCAAATTCGCCCAGGCCATAATGACCGGCGGCGTAGGCATAGAAGGACTGGTGCTGGGCTACGCAGAACTCGCCACGCTTGTTGACCCCTTGCCGATTCCACCAACCATACTTGCCGACCCGGACGACGACCATGTGCTGGCCTGTGCACTTGCCGTACAGGCCGAGCTGATCGTCTCGGGCGACAGGCACCTGCTTGAGTTGGGTGTATTCCAGGGCATTGAAATCATTACTGCGGCACAATCACTGGAACGGATAGCGAAGTAGGCTGAAACGCCCGTCAATGCGATGTGTTAATGCAAGACTTGACCCCGCCCCCCACATCACCCTTTGCCTGTCCCGGTCAGTCATCGAGGAATATGGCGAAGTGCTGGCGCGCTTGGGCGTGGAAGAATCCGCCATCGCCGAACTGATGCGGCTATTTGCCCGTGGCCGCCATTGCCTGTTCACAGCCGACACGCCAGACCTCGCCACGGTGGCTTCAGGCCCGGATGACGACATTTTCATCGAACGCGCCATGGCGTCGCACGCCGCACGCATCGTCACCGGCGACAAGGCACTGCTGGCGGTGTGGCGCTACTTCGATGTCGTCATCCTCAATCCCAGACAGTTTTTGGATTCTTCCGAAATCAGTAATCTACGCCCATGACTGATTCCAGAATATAATTCTCTTCGTGGAGATTGCGTAATATTGATGATGAATTGCGCATGATATTTCTATGTGCATTTACTTTGGAGGGAACGTGATGCGATCTGATACCGACCGCGTGCTTGATGCATCCGCAACACTTGAAAACTTGTTAGAGAAGATGCATGGTGCAAGTGGTAAGGGGTTGCATGAGAAGGCGTCCAGCGTTGCGCACAAACTTGATAATGAACTAATCAGACACCTTAGATACATAGCGTCTGTTCGAAATTCGGTTGTACATGAGCGGGTAAGGATCGATGACACCAGAGCATTTGACTCGGCAGTTGAAAAAGCAATCGATGCACTTGCAAAAGGTTTCGGCATCCCCACCACTGCATTCAATTGTACTTCGTGGAAAACTTTTGGAAAGCTGCGGCATGAAGAACAACTGGGGGAAGATAGCTCAAATATCACTACCCTTACAACTCTTCGAGATACTAAAGTTCACCACGAAGTCAGTATCGGGAACACACTTGATATACACTCTATGATATCAGCGGCGTTAGAAGCTTTGAATTCCAACAAGGAGGAACTAGTTGATGCTGGCTCAAATAGCACTTATTCTAAGTCAGTCCAAATCATCAAAGGATTTAGCCTAGTCACACAGACATTTAGAAAACAAATCTTCATAGGACTTGCAGTCATCGGAGCGGCACTTGGTTTTGTGATTGGGTACAGCTATTTTGGAATTGGGGCTGGACTAGCTGCTGGTATTTTAGCTGGTCTTTTCACTGCTATCTTTGGTTTAACCATTTTAGAAAACCTAAGGATTATTTTATTTACAGTATCTTGCTCCTTGTTATGTTGGCTTATCTTCTATCTCTGGAATGTCAAATTCTAACAAATACTAACCCGCGTTCTTCTGGCAAAGGGGTCAAAGTTAAATGACCCCCGGCATACATGGACGCCCACTTTTTGCCAAGCTTTCAATCGATGATTTTGAGTAGGTAAAGATTGCTGCCATACATCCGGACTTTCGATGGGGCTATCGCCCCTGTCCCTGATGGAATCCGCTGATCGAGTCCTCAACAAAGCCACGCACTCTTTGTGCGACGCCGGGGACAGGTTTGACCGCGTGCGGGGTCAAGTCTTGCATTAACACATCCCTGATTATGATAATGCCAGTTTTCACGCCGCCATCAACGCATGCAGGCGTGCGGCCGTTTGTTCTTGTACCTCGACGGCCTCAAACAATTCTGCGGGATATAGGTAATCCTCGCCACTGTCGTCTATCACCCTGATCATGCCGCGATTGTCGGAAGGCGCCAACAGCTCGTAAAGGCGCCCAAGTGTAAGGTCATCTGTGGAAAGATCACCACAGTCTTCCCGCGAGATACAGACAACAAATTTCATAGCCACTCCTTTATCTTGATTTTCACTTTACCGATGCTGTGGGCCTCATGCCAATGAATTTCTGCCATCACCATACTGCCATCCGGCAATTTTATCTGCGCGATGCCTTTCTGTTTTCTCCAGTCGCCAAGCCCGTACTGTTTTCTCAGCAATGATATATCACGAATGCCGCTGCCTTGGTCTATGGTATCAACATTGGCGATTTCGCCGACAATTTCGAATTTCGTACAGTTAATGCTCCAAGCTCGAATTAAGCTCACAGCGAGGAAAAGCACCCAAGAAAAGGTCCAGGCTCGATATTCCTGTTCGATACTCCCAATGCAACATCCGGAAACTTGCACCAGCATTATGCTGCCGCATATCGCCTTACGTCCAATTCAACGCCGCGCGTTGACGCTTGCTCCGCCTGCTCCAGCAACGAGCGGGTAACTTCTTCGTCGTGATAGATTTCGCCGCAGTTATCGCAAATATCTGCGGGTACGTTCTTGAAGAGCAGGGTGGCGCCGTCGCGCTCCAGGGTGATGCTGGCGTACCCTTTGTGTGTGCTGCCGTGCCTGCAAATTGGGCATTTCATGATTGTCTCATCGTCTTCAAGTTTTCATGCCAGATTGCCGGATCAGGCTCATAAACGGTGATGATTATCCTTGGGTAAAAAGGGCCGTACTCGAATTGTTTTTCACAAACAACCGGTGCCACGGTTTCCGCGCTCACTTTTCAGTCCCATTAGCGTCAGGTTCAATTTACCCCATCCTCACAAGGCTGACAGCCTCGGCTGGGGTGACGATGCACATCTGTTGATGCTGCTTGAGTTCGCGCAGGTGCGAATCGCCGGAAACGATGACCATATTGCATATAGGGGACAGGCCACGGTTTTGAGAAACCTTACTATGCCACGTGCGCTTTCTCAGCATGCAATTTGATCCCCAGCGCCGTCGTCACCTTGAGGATGGTTGCGAAACTCGGATTGCCTTCTCCAGATAACGCCTTGTAAAGACTTTCACGCCCCAGCCCGGTTTCGTTGGCGAGTTGCGTCATGCCTTTCGCGCGGGCAATGTTGCCGAGCGCTTTGGCGATGAAGGATGCGTCGTCGCCTGCTTCTTCCAGGCAGGCTTCCAGATAGAGCACCATGTCTTCGTCTGTTTTGAGATGTTCTGCGCTATCCCATTTTTTCAGTTTGATTTTTGCCATGTCGGCCTCCTAAAGTTGTCGCGCGATTTCGAGCGCGGTTTTTATGTCTTTTGATTGTGTGGATTTGTTGCCGCCTGCCAGCAGGATCACGATCTCCATACCGCGCTGCACGAAGTACACGCGATATCCCGGCCCGCGATGGATCCGCATTTCCGAGACGCCTTCGCCAACAGGCGCGCAATCCCCAAAGTTGCCATCTTCCGCGCGGTCGATGCGCACTTGAATACGCCGCAATGCCTGCCGATCTTTCAGCCCGGTGAACCAGGCATCAAACACTTCCGTTGTTTGAATTGAAATCATGTGATGCAGTGTATATTTTAGGATACGCACTGTCAATCACTCGAGTTGCCTAATTCTAAAACCCCGTCTGTCAGTCCTGACAATATTCTCGACGTACTTACCATGTACTCATGGTTCATTTCGAGTGAGATACAGCCAAAGTAACCTCAAATAAGGACACCTCTAAAAATTCGTCTCTCCCGCGAAAGCGGGAGCCCAGTTAAATTAACAAGCTGGCTTCCCGCTTTTGCGGGAATGACGAATTTTTAGAGGCTCCCTTAAGTATCAGCGCCCTGTGACAGGCCAGAGACCGCCATGAATGCACCGCTTCTCGGGCCCGCAAATCCCGTATTGGCCGTTTCGATTCAAACCAGGCCAGCCTGATCTTTTCAGCGTTTATCCGTGCTAATCTGCGGCTGACGGTTTTCCCGGATTGACCGGTAATTGTTTCGTGACGACAGATTTTTCCAGATCGAATAATCTTGATGTGGCAGACCACTGCCGCGACAGCGCCGGTTTGCGCTATGTCTATCCGGTGGTGTCGCGCCGCGCGGGCGGCGTGTCCGTCGGCATCAATCTCAACACCAACAACGCCTGCAATTGGCGCTGCGTTTATTGCCAGGTGCCGGATCTCACGCTCGGCACAGCACCGCCGGTCGACCTCGCATTGCTGGAACAGGAACTGCGCGGCTTCCTGCATGAATTGCTGCATGGCGATTTCATGCAGCGCCGCGTGCCGGAAGGAATGCGCTGCATCAACGACATCGCCCTGTCCGGCAACGGCGAGCCGACCAGCGCCAGGAAATTTGCGCAAGTGATCGAGCTCATCGCCAAACTTAAACAGGAACTGGGGCTGCCCGAAGACCTCAAGCTGGTGCTGATTACAAATGGCAGCCTGATCCACCGTGAAAACGTGCAGCACGGATTGCGCCGCATGGCGCAACTCAACGGCGAAGTGTGGTTCAAGCTGGATCGCGCCAGCGAAGCGGCCATGCAGTATTGCAACAACACCGGCATAAACCTGAGCAAAGTGCGCGACAACCTTGCCACCGCCATCGCACTGTGCCCGACCTGGCTGCAAACCTGCTGGTTCGCGCTGGATAGCGCCGCTCCAGGCCGGGCGGAGGAAGATGAATATCTGGATTTTCTCGCAGGACTGATGCGCGATGGCATCAAGCCGCAGGGTGTGATGCTTTACGGGCTGGCGCGCCCCTCGCTTCAGCCGGAAGCGCCGCGTCTGGCCGCGCTCACGGCGCAACAGATGGAGGCATTCGCCGCGCGTATTCGCGCGTTGGGTGTGGAAACGAAGGTGGCTTTTTGATAGGAAACTCTGGATTATTTCTTATAGCGTCTTGCAAAGCCCATCAAATTACATAATCGTCCAGATTACCACCAGACAAAAAACAGAAATCTCCAAAAACCACCACACCTTGTCGCTAACCGTACCATCAGCCACGAGCGCAATGAGAAAGCTGCCAAAGCACGCAGCGATACTGTACATGATCTTGTTTCCCCGGCTCATCCTGTCTTCACCGCTCATCGTTTCCCCCAGAATTACTCAAGATATTATTTATACACAGGCTGCCTATGCCCATGTAGTTTATCAGCCATTACGCTTTGGCGGTGCCACGAGTTTTGGATTGTTCAAAACCGGCAATATCAATTCAGATGACGGTTGCCATGAAACGGTATAAGGCGTTTAATCCTGATTGAAAAAATTGTCCGGTACGCACGCTGCAAACAACCCTATGCCGATCTCCGACCTGACTCCCGCCGAACTCCGCCTCACCATTGATCCCGGTGCGCTCGGATTCGCCGACACTTCCGAATTGCTGGATCATACGCTGACTTGGATCGGGCAGGAGCGCGCGGAGATGGCCGCCCGCTTCGGCCTCGGGATGGATCAGCCGGATTACAACCTGTTTGTGCTGGGCGAGGTCGGCAGCGGACGATCTTCACTGTTGCGACAGGCGATGCAGGCGGTCGCCGCAAGCAAGCCGGTGCCGCCGGATTTATGCTATCTGCACAACTTCGATGCGCCGGAAAGGCCGCGCGCGTTGCGCTTGCCTGCCGGGCAGGGGCGTTTGCTGCGGCAACTGATGGCGCAGATGACGAAGTCGCTGCAAACGGAAATCCCCCGGCAACTGAACGGCCAGGACTTCAAGGCCGAAAGCGAGCGCATCGAAAAAACCTACAAGGCGGAGGAAGCCAAGGCCTACGCCGAACTCGATGCCTATGCCGAAGCCCGCAAGTTCACGCTGCACCGCGATGCCGGCCACATGGTATTCACGCTGCGCAGCGCGAAAGGCCACGCGCTGACCGAAGCCGAGATGCTGGCGTTGCCCAAGGAGCGCCGCGCCGAAATCGACCGGGCCGAGCAGGAGCTGCGCGCCGAAATCAGCCGCTATTTCGAAAAAATGCAGCCTATGGAGCGGGTGATGAACGAAGGTTTGGCGGCACTGCGGCGCCAGGTGGTGAAGCCGCTGCTGGACCGCGAATTGCATGAAATCCGCGCCGGCATGAGCAAACAGATCAAGGATTCCGTCAAGCTCAACGCTTATCTGGACCAGGTCATGCACGACGTGCTGGACAACCTGGATCTGTTCAAGGTTGTAGACGGCGACGAGGAAATGCGCCAGGAAGCATTGGACAAAGCGTTGTCCCGCTACCGCGTCAACCTGGTGGTGGACAACGACGGCCTGAGCGGCGCACCGGTGATCGTCGAAGAGAATCCGCTGTTTCGCCCGCTGTTCGGCAGCATCGAATATCAGACCGAGAACGATGTGCTGGTGACCGATTTTTCCCGCATCCGCGCCGGCAGCCTGCACAAGGCGCACGGCGGTTTCCTGATGCTGCACCTGCGCGATCTGCTGGCCGACGGCCTGGTGTGGGAGAAACTGCGGCGCGTGCTGCGCAGCGGCAGGTTGCAGATCGAAGAACCGGGCACGGCCTTTACGCCGATTGCGACGGTTTCGCTCGAACCCGCAGCGGTGGATGTCGAGGTCAAGATCGTCCTGATCGGCTCGCGCGAACTGTATTACGAGTTGCAGGAAGACGACCCGGAGTTCGCGCGCCGCTTCCGCGTCAAGGTGGACTTTGCCGAAAGTTTTTTATCCACTTCCGAGACGCGCCGCGCCTCGGCCATCTTCGTCGCCCACGCCTGCCGGAAACTGGGGCTGCCGCATTTTTCCGCTGCCGCCGTGGCGCGCCTGCTGGAAGATGCGCACCGCGAAGCGGACGACCAGTCGCGCCAAAGCGCGATCTTCGCCCGCGCCGAGGCGCTGGTGATGGAAAGCGCCGCACTGTGCAGCGCCCGTGCATGCCGCCTGGTCGAGGCAGCAGATGTCGAGGCGGCAATGGCCGCGCGCACCCTGCGCCACGATTACCCCGATCAGCGCCTGCGCGAAGCCATCGCCGAAGGTGATGTGCTGATAACGGCACAGGGCGAGAAAACCGGCCAGCTCAACGGCCTGACCCAGGTAGATTTAGGAGATTACCGCTTCGGCTTCCCGGTGCGCGTCACCGCGCGCACCTATGCGGGCGAAGATGGCCTGCTCAACATCGAACGTGAAGTGGAAATGTCCGGGCCGATCCACGACAAGGGCGTGCTGATTCTGCAGAGCTATCTGTCCGCATTGTTTGCCCGCAACGCGCCGCTCGCGCTCAACGCATCCATCGTGTTCGAACAGGAATACAGCGGCGTGGAAGGCGACTCCGCCTCCTGCGCCGAACTGTATGTGCTGCTCTCTTCGCTGTCGGGGTTGCCGCTCAAGCAGGGCATCGCGGTGACCGGCGCGATCAACCAGCATGGCGAAATGTTGCCGGTGGGCGGGATCAACGAAAAGATAGAAGGTTACTTCCGCGTCTGCGAAAAAATCGGGCTGGACGGCAGCCAGGGCGTGCTGATCCCGCAGCGCAACCGCCGCCACCTGATGCTGGAGCGCAAGGTTGTCGAGGCCGTCGCCAAAGGCCTATTCCATATTTACACGGCGGAGCATGCCAGCGAAGGCATGGAGCTGCTCACCGGATTGCCCGCAGGCATCGCGAACGCTGCGGGCAAATATCCGCAGGACAGCGTGTTGGGCCATGCCCAGAAAACCCTGCTGGCCTACCGCCGCGCCTGCCAGGCGACAGAGCGCGACAAAACCGCGCGCAAGCGTTTGCGCTAGTTTCGCCACCCCGTTCAGCCACTTTGAAGGGCGCCTCAACAACTTTTCTGGAATTGCTCCTTGCTTCTGGTTCTGAGCCAATTGATCAGCAGCAAAGTTGCAACTGAAGCCAGCAGCAAGCTGACCAGCATAAGCGGGATGGCGGGGTTATAGCGGACGATGGCGACTATGAATGGTGTTTCAATAATATTTTTGAATTGATAAAGCACACCATCAATTTTGATTTGCGAATGAAGTGTTCCGGTATTCAGCACCATCATGTGCTGTTGCTGATTGCCGTCATTGACGTGAAACTCGCGTAGCGATTCGTTTGCCCCCTCTCCCCCCGGGAGATAACCAGCGACTTGCCTGCTTGCGGGCTTAGTCGAATGGCTAGTTGTTCCATCAGGGTTGGGGTGAGGGAGACGAGCATGGCGGTTTTCATTATCAGGCGCAGCATCTTTGCCATGCCCGTCAGGTTGCCACTGGAATTGCGCATAGGGCAACCCGGTTTCAGTTTCAAACAACCCCTGCAAAAGAAGATTGCCACTTCCCAAAGGTTGCGGTTTGTTTGGCTCCAAGCGAAATTCACGGTTGTCCACGCTCCGCGTGACAACCACCCCGGACGGCATCATTTGGCCGCTCAGCATGACCACCTGGCGGCGGCCTCCATCGAATATCGCGGGTTGGTTGAAGGCGATTTCCTTGCTGATCCGCTGCCCGTCAGCTTGTTCGAACAACAGCGTTACCTCAGTATCCTTGAGGGAGTTGTCGGGGTAGTAGATGTTTTTCAACGACTCGACCTGCACCCTGCCCAGTTCGGGCAACTCCACACCCTGTGCCGTAATCTGGATGCGTTGCGTGCTGGCGTAAAAGCCTTCGTACAGGTGCGCGGCCATCGTGGTCACCAGCGCGACATGAAACAGTAGCGCAGCGCTCGCCTTGAGCCTGCCCGTCTTGTTATTCAGCAGCCGGATAATTGAATCAATAATGCAGGCCAGCAGGTTGATGCCGAACAGCGTGAAGGTCAGCAGCAGCGCGTAGAGCCAGAAATGCACGCCCCTGACCGGCTGAAAAAAATAATTCAGGTCGAGGTGAAAAAAACTTGGGTACAGTTCCGGATAGCCGTTCATCACCAGGCTGCCCGCGATCAGGTTGAGCACCACGATCAGGCACAAGATGAATCCCGCATGGCGATCGCCAATCATTCGGATCAGGTTATATATCATGGCCCAAACCGGTGTATGGATTGAGAGAAGAAACTGGTGCCGATGAATGCAACCAGGATCAAGGCGATGCCGGCGATGTACAGCGGCACTTTCCAGCCGCGCAGTTTCGGCAGCCGGTCTATGTGCAGCAGATTGCCATAGAACAGCCACAAGATTACCGCCCAGTGTAATTTCGGGTCCCACATGAAATAGGCGCCCCACGCAAAATAGCCCCAGATTCCGCCGAACAGCATGGCCAGGGTAAAAAAGATAAAACCGATGCGGTTGAGGTCCGTCATGAACACCGAGCGCTCCGCTAACGCGGGGTCATTCCGGTACCACGCGGGAATAGCATAGACGGCGCTGACCCCCGCCACCAGCCAGAAGGCGTAAGCCGCAAACGATACCGGTATGTGCAGGGGGTACCAGATGGTGTGCAAAAACATCGGGGGATAGCGGATGACATCCACAAAAATAAACACGACCGATGCCGCCGCCAGGGACAGCACTTGCAGTGTAATAAATTCCTTGTTGGAAATTTTGCTGCGGTAAATTAGCGCGCACACTACCAGCAGCACCGACAACACAACGAACGACTCGATCTTGTCGGTAAAAGGAAAAAATTCCTTCATGTAGGCGCGGGTCGCATAAAACACCAGGCATGAAAGCAAATACAAAAACAAGGTAACTGTTGCCGCCCGGAAATGGGCGGTAATAGATGCGACGATACTTATACCAAGCAGCCATATCCCGATATAAATGCTCAGGGTTACGATTAAATGCGATGTCATGTTAGTGGTGTAATCCTGCTCTGTTCAGCCGAAATTGCTTTTTTCTTTGGCAGGTATTATCTTGCCCGGATTATACGGTAGCCATCACCGGGTAATGCGGCAAAAGAGTTGCAGGATTTTGCGGATGGGGATGATGGCACGGCAATTTGAGCTTGAGCGTATTGCTTGTTTACTTTTGTGCGTATGACAAAATCAAGGGCACCTCTAAGAATTCGTCATTCCCGCGTAGGCGGGAATCCAGCTTTTTGATTTAACTGGGCTCCCGCCTACGCGGGAGCGACGAAATATGAATTTTTAGAGGTGCCCATAAGTATAAAAGTGCTTGAATATTTCTGATCGGAACATAGCCAAGTGAGGTTGCAATGAGCACCATCGCCGAAAAAATTCATGTTATTGAACGGCTGTCATCCGACCCGTTTGAGACAACTCAATTATTGGATAAGGTTATTGATTTTATGACCGAGAAAGACCGGAAAAAACTCGCCGGATTCCGCGAAAAATTGGCAGCGCTCGAACGGCAATACGGCATGAGCACTGCGGAATTTCAGCGGCGCTTCGACTCCGGCGAACTCGGCGATGCGCCGCAGTGGTTTGACTGGGACGGCTACGCCGCGCTCGCTGCCAGCCTGGAAGCCAAGCTTGCCGCGACCGGGGCAGGGCGAGGTAGTAGAGGCAAAAATGGCCAGCCTCAAATATTTCTAAACCCGCTAACCCTGCGGTACGGCACTTAACATCAATACACCACTTCATGATCGCCCACATTTACCGGGATGATCTCTTCATCCTGAATCAACAATTCCAGTGTAATGCGGTAAGAAAGGTTGATGGAAACCGAATGCAGCCCTTGCAGCTTTCCGCTCAAGGAATGCAAACGCAGCGATGGGTGGTGCGGATTCATCTCCAGCAGTTGCAGGGGCTTGAGGTATTGTTTTTCCAATTCCGGATGGCGCTTGAGAAAACGCGCCGCGCGTTTCTCGTATTGCGCGGTGAATATCAGCCTAACGGTCATGGCGAATCGCCGCCCAAAGTGATGAAACGATGATTCGCCCCGGCCGTTCCCTCATCCTGCCCTCTCCCAGCAGGGGGAGATAATGGCTGCTGCGCGAGTTTCACATTAAATTTCATGCGGCAGACTTTTTCACCCGCTTGACATGCGCCGCTGGAGACTCCTTCACAAAGCGCCCCGCTGCAATATCGGCGCGCGTTTCGGCCAACGCAGCTTCCAGCTCACACTCGCGCAGGTAGTGATATTGCGCGATTTCCATTACCACGAAGCGATCTTTGCCGCGCACTGAAACAATCGCTTCCGGCCGTTCCGCCAGCACTGCCTCGATGGCGGCGACACCTTTTGTTTTCAGATCATTGGCTGTCAGTTGAGACATGGGTCACCTCCTCGTGGAGCCGTTTGTAGTGCGATGGATAATACGCTTGATGGTGCGAATCATCAACAGCCGGATGCCGGATCATAACCAGCCTGCGTGGTTGTTGGGGCTTTAGCCCCTTACAACCACGGCGTGCCCCTTGCGGGTGCTGCGTGGTTGTTGGGGCTTTAGCCCCTTACAACCACGGCGTGCCCCTTGCGGATACACTTTGCTGGCGTAGTTTGCCAGCATAAATGAATAGCTTCGGCGACTGCCCTTGTGCCGCCACAAGTTTCATCAACGGTACGAGGCAAGATGACTGGCTGGCCTCGCAGATCAGGGTGCCGGGGAGTAGAATGAACCTAGGATTTTAGCAAACCGGTTATCCGTTTTCGTGACATGAGCATTTGACCGGATTGCACCTGAAACAGTTAACTGCATCGGAGCGCACATATATGTTGTGGCTTGCTTTCAGAATGTTATTTCAGGAGCGCGGCAGGCTGATCATCACGCTGGTCGGCATCGTCTTTTCCACGGTGCTGACGCTGGTCGAAGTGGGCATTTATCTCGGCATGATGGGCAATGCCACCAGTGTGGTGCGGCATACCGACGCAGACATCTGGGTAGTGTCACAGAACGTGCCCAATTTCGATTTCACGCAGCCCTTCCCCGCCTATCGCATCAACAGGGTACGCGCGCTGGATGAGGTATTGTGGGCCGAGAAAATCCACGTCTGGTTTGCGTTTATGAAACTGGCGGATGGCCGCCGCGAGCAGGCCCAGGTGATCGGCTTCAATCCGGATACCGGTATCGGCGGCCCGTGGTCGATGGCGGCAGGCAAACCTTCCGATGTCAAAGGCGGGCGCTACATCATCATGGATCAAAGCTCGCAGCAACGCCTGGGCAAGCTCGATCTGGGCACGATGTGGGAGCTCAATCTATTTAAAGAGCAGTCGTTCAAGCTGGTGGGATTGTCGCGCGAGGCGCTCAGCTTTACGACGATACCGGTGCTATTCACCTCGTACAACGAGATAGACCAGAGCCTGATGGGCACTGACTTCGAAGGCCAGACCTCGTTCATCGTCGTCAAGCTCAAAGACCCGACCAAAGTGGAGAAAGTGGCGCGGGCCCTGCGCGCCGTGCTGCCGGACAACGATGTCTATACCAAGCAGGGATTCATCAACCGCACGGTCAACTACTGGACCATCCAGACCGGCATGGGCATGGCGTTTTTCCTGACCGCGATACTCGCGGTGCTGATCGGCGGTGCCATCGTCGGCCAGACCATCTATGCGGGCACGATCGAACACCTGCGCGATTACGGCACGCTCAAGGCGATGGGGGCGAAGAATGGCGACATCAATCTGGTGATCCTGACCCAGGCGGCGGTCAGCGCGGTGCTGGGTTTCGCAATCGGCGTGATCGTGACCTTGGCATCGCGTCACGGCATCGTCAGCGCCGGTGTGTCGATGCAGTTGCCGCTGCTGTTGTTCGCCGTGGTGTTTGCAATCGTGGTCTTGACCTGTTTGGCGGCGGCGTATATCTCGGTGCGCAAGGTCAAGATGCTGGATCCGGTCATGGTGTTCCGCGAGTGACTATCCCAGGGAATTTCCCAGAAAAAATCCCAGAAAAAAATCATGGACAAAGTGATACTCGAAACGCGCGTGGTCAGCAAGATTTATGGCGAAGGCGCCGGGAAAGTGGCGGCGCTGGAGTCCGCCTCGGTCACACTGGCGCAGGATGAAGTGCTGCTGATCATGGGTCCATCCGGCTCGGGCAAGACCACGCTGCTGTCCATCATGGGCTGCATTTTGCGGCCCACGGCCGGAGACGTGCTGGTGCATGGCCGCAATATCAGCGCATGCGACGAACGCGAATTGGCGAACATCCGCCGCCGCTATTTTGGGTTCGTGTTTCAGGCGTTCAACCTGTTCCGTTCGCTGACGGCGCAGGAAAATGTCGAGGTGGTGTTAAGGATGAAGGGCAGGTCGAAACAAATGGTTCATGCAGAGGCGGCAGACCTGCTCGAACGCGTTGGCTTGGCGCATCGCGCCCACGCCTACCCGCGCGATCTGAGCGGCGGCGAAAAGCAGCGCACCGCCATCGCCCGCGCACTGGCCGGTGACCCGCCTATCATTCTGGCCGATGAGCCGACCGCCAATCTCGATTCCAAAACCGGACGCGATATTTTGCAACTGTTGCGCGGCCACGCAAAAGAGTTGCATAAAGCGGTGGCGATCGTCAGCCACGATCCCAAAGTCGAAGAGGTGGCGCACCGCGTGATACATCTGGAGGACGGGAGGTTGAAACCATGAAATGGAAACCGGCAGCAGCGGCTGCGGCAGTAATCCTCATCGCGCTGGCCATGTATCTAGGCCTGCGCCCTGATACCGGCGGCACAACGGGCGCACCGCTTTCCGCCCCGCGCACTATTTCGGCGGAAGGAAAACTGGAGGCGCGACCGGGTGCGGAGATGAACATTGGCAGCGAGTTGACGGCGCGCATCGAGCGTTATCTGGTCAATGAAGGCGATCACGTCGCCCAGGGGCAGGCTATCGCCGTGCTGGATTCCAAAGAGCTGGCTGCCCGATTACGCCAGGCCGAAGCCGAGCTGGCGGTGGTAAAGGCCAGGCGGGCCGAAGTAGCGGCGGGTGCGCGCGACCATGAGATCAAGCAGGCCCAGGCGGTATGGCAAAGAACGCAGTCCGAACAGACGCAAGCCGAAAAGGAATTCAACCGCACCGGCCAGCTTCTCAAAGATAAATTTGTGTCGCAGGCCACGCTCGATAATTCTGAAAGTGCCTACAAGGTGGCAATAGCACGGACGACAGAAGCCGAAGAGCAATTACAATTGTTGCGGGCCGGTCCCCGCCGTGAGACCCTGGCGTTGCACGAGGCGCAGGTGTCACAGGCCGAAGCCAACGTGCGCTATGTGCGCTCGCTGCTGGATAAAACCCGCGTGCTGTCGCCGATCAGCGGCATCCTGATCGAGCGTTATCTCGACGTGGGCGAAGTGGTGATACCGGAAAAACCCATCGCCGTCATTGCCGATACCAATCAACTGCGCATCAATGCCGAAGTGGATGAAACCGATGCCGGACGTTTGCGGCTCGGCGATTCGGTGGAAATCAGAGCCTACGCCTATCCGGGCAAAGTGTATCAGGGGCGCGTCGAAGAAATCGCCCACTATGTCGGAAAGCGCGAGATCAAACCCAACAACCCGGCGGTTAATCTCGGCCTTAAAATCATTCAGGTGAAGATCGCGCTGCTCGAAGCGACCCCGCTCAAACTGGGCATGACAGTGGATGTGCGCATCATGCAGGCAGGCAAATAACTCCGGCGAAACTGATTGCCGCTATGCACCTGCGTCAACGAAAGGAAGCATCATGAGCAACCTCATCGTGGTCAACAATCCACGCGACTGGCCGCTCGATATTCCCGGTGTTACCGTCGTGCCTGCGCGCACCCACCTGACCGATCCGGCCTATGGCGGCGACCGCTTTGCGCGGGTGTTCAATCTGTGCAAGAGCTACCGCTACCAGACTCTCGGCTACTACGTCTCGCTGCTCGCCGAAGCGCGCGGCCACAAGCCGCTGCCACGCACGAACACCATCGAAGACCTGCAATCGCAGAACATGGTGCGGCTGCTGACCGAGGGACTGGTCGATCTGATCCAGAAATCGCTGGCGACTATCAAGCCGGACGCCTTCGAACTCGACATTTACTTTGGCCGCAACGCGGCGAACTGCCACAATCCGCTCAGCCGCCAGCTTTTCAACTTGCTGCAGGCCCCGCTGCTACGCACAAATTTCGAGCGTCGCGGCCATCGCTGGCACATTCGCGGGGTGCATCCGATTGCCGCCAGCGACATTCCGCCCCAACATCAGGAATTCGCAATCCAGGCCACCACGGAATACTTCATGGATCTCAGGCGACGGAAACAGAAGCACACCATACCGCGTTACAATATCGGCATCCTGCATAACCCCGGCAACCCCGAGCAGGCATCCAACCCACGGGCGCTGCAAAAATTCGATAAGGCGGCGCACTCCCTCGGCATGCATGTGGAGTTCATCACCAAAGCCGACTACGGGCGGCTGACTGAATTCGACGCGCTGTTCATCCGCGACACCACCTTCGTCAACCACTACACCTACCGCTTTTCGCGGCGTGCAGCCGCCGAGGGGCTGGTGGTGATAGACGATCCGGATTCCATCCTGAAGTGCAACAACAAGGTTTATCTCGCCGAAATACTGGCCCGGCACCGCATCCCCACCCCCAAGACGAGGTTTTAGGATTATTGTTTTTGGGTCATGGCTCTGCCTCTTTGGGCTTGCCGAAATTGGCGCAGGGATTGGGCCGTTCGGCACGCGGCGTGAACCAGATCACGTCATAGGGAGCGTCGCCCGTGGCGCTTTTCGCTTCGTATTCCCTGGGGTCTGTCTTTCCCTCGCTGACCTCGACAAAACCGATCGAAAAAATGCGCGCCGACGGGGCGCGCGCGGCAAAGTAAAGCGGCAGGCCGATGTCGCGGCGTGCATGGTCGCGGCCCACGATGGCGACCACGCTGCGGGCTATGCTCGATACCGCGCTATCGGCCAATAAGGCATCGCGCAATCGCTGGCTGCGCGTCAGGCCCGCGCGCAATTCGTCCCTGAGCTCGCCGCAATGTGCTCCGCCCATGTGCGTGTAAAGATAATTCTGGCGGCTCTCGCTCCATACTTCTTCGACTGCCAGGCGCTTTAACTCGCCCGCATCATAAGCAGCATAGCCGTACCAAATGACCGGCTGCAAACGCTTGCTTGAAATGTTGGCGGCGATGACCGGCAATTTGTTGTCGATAGCGATGGCCAGCAGTGATCGGTATGGCTCCTTGTTAGCGAACTTGATCAGGCCGGTGACGCTGTTCAACATTTCGTCATGATTATCGCCGGCCAATGCCTGATCGAGCGCCGGCTGGCTTTCTGCATCGAGCTGCTCCATCGCCAGCGCCGGGCGCGCGCCCGATTCGATGCGGGCTTTCAGCAGTTTCTCCTGGTTCACATGATGCTGCGGGTTGTCATGCGTCTCGCCGAGCAGGAGCACGTCTGCCGTGTTGATCCTGGCAAGCAGCGCAGCTTCGTCCATGTAGCTGCGGCTGTTCATGTCCCATATCTTTCCGGCCAGCGGATGATCGGTGAGCAGCATATCGCCTGCTTGCACCTGGCTCGCAAGAAACAGCAAAACAAGGATGAGATAAAGTTTGATGCTCGTGATGATTCTCATGATGAATTTATTCAGTGGCATTCCATTTCGCCGAATTACCCGTGTCGGCTCAGCAACGCCTCAAATTCCTCAATCGGCACCGGCTTGCTGAACAGATAGCCCTGATACGCCATGCAGCCATTTTGTTTGAGGAAATTCAGTTGCGCCTCAGTTTCCACACCTTCGGCAATCACGTTCATGTGGAAGTTATGCGCCAGGTCGATGATGGTTTGCACCATCACGGCATCACTGGGGTCGGTTGCAATGTCACGCACAAAGCTCTGGTCGATCTTGAGTTGATCGAGTGGCAGTTGTTTGAAATAGGACAGCGATGAATAGCCTGTGCCGAAATCGTCCAGGGATATCTTGATGCCGAGCGCCTTCAGCGCGTGCATCTTGGACACGACATCGGAGACGTCGGCCAACACCACATTCTCGGTCAGTTCCAGCCTCAAACGCGCCGGATTGGCTTGATGGGCGCGAACCATGGCCACAGTAGTATCCACAAAGGATTGTTGGCGGAACTGTTGCGCGCTAACGTTGACGGCAAGTTCCAGGTGGCGTGTTTGCTCGTGCTTGCCCCACACCGCAAGCTGCAAACAGGCCGTTTCCAGCACCCAATGCCCCACCTCGAGTATCAGCGAGCTTTCCTCGGCGATGGGAATAAATTGCGCCGGTAAAAGCATGCCGCGTTTCGGGTGGTTCCAGCGCACCAGCGCCTCCGCACCCAGCGGGCGATGATCGTTGTCTATTTGAAGCTGGTAATACAGGCGCAATTGCCCATCGGGAACAGCAAGGCGCAAATCCGCCTCAATGGCTGCGTGCGCCTCCACCGTTTGTTGCATGGCGGGGTCAAAGAAGCGCACCGCATTTCTTCCTGAATCCTTGGCCTGGTACATCGCCAGGTCGGCGTGTTTGAGCAAGGTATCCACCGATTCTTCATTGCCGCGATACAGGCATACCCCCATGCTCGGCGAGCTGTGATGCACATTTTCATTAAGCTGATAAGGCGCGGCCAGGGATGCGCGTATCTTCTCGGCGATCAGCGCGATTTTTTGCGAAGCTTCTTCCGCATTTGCGCTGATTTCCTCGATCAGCACCACGAACTCATCGCCGCCCAGGCGCGCCACAGTATCCACTTCACGCACACAGGACTGAATGCGCGCCGCCACTTCAATCAACATCAGGTCGCCACTATCGTGCCCCAGCGTATCGTTAAGAATCTTGAACTTGTCCATGTCGAGGAATAGGACCGCGCCAAAATAATTGCTGCGCGCAGACACCGAGAGCGCCAGGCGGAAACGGTCCAGCAGCAAACGCCGGTTGGGTAGCTTGGTCAATGCGTCATAAAACGCCAGGTTGCGGATTTCCTCCTCGGCCAGTTTGCGCGCGGTAATGTCGGTGCGTATCGCGATATATTGCATGGGTTTACCATTGTCATCCAGATATGGAACGATGGTGGTCAGCACCCAATACAGGCTGCCATCCCTGGCACGGTTGCAAATCTCGCCTGTCCACACCTTGCCTGCCTCAATGACTTGATACATGTCCCTGAAATATTCTTTCGGGTGTGTACCAGAATTGAATATGCGGTGATTCTGCCCGAGCAACTCCTGCTGTGAATAGCCGCTGATTTCGCAAAATTTATCATTGACGTAGGTAATCGCACCCCGCACATCGGTGGCCGAGACAATGGCGTGTTGATCCAGCGCGAATTTCTGGTAGCGCAATTCCTCAAGCGCGCGCATTGCATGTTCCTGGCTATCGCGCAAGGCAATTTCCGTAAGCTCATGCCCGGTGATTTCTTCCTGTAATTGCCTATTGCTCACATTCAACTCGCGTGTGCGATTCTCGATGCGATCTTCCAGCGTGCGGTACAGCGCTTGCAGATTTCCGGTCATGCGGTTGAACGCGCGCCCTAATGCACCGATTTCATCCGCACGGCTTTCATCTACACGTTTGCCAAGGTTTCCTTTGGCAATTTCACCTGCGGTGAACGCAATTGACTTGAGCGGCACGACCAGCCTCCGGCCAAAATAGAATGCAACGGTTCCGGCAAATAGCATCAATGCCAGCATCGCTATCAGAAAGTTTTTCCGTTGCCGGTAAAGGGGCGCGAAAACTTCTTCCGCATCCATCTTGACCACGATTCCCCAGTTCAATTCCGGCAGGTAGCGCCACGCGGCCACCACCTGCTTGCCCCTGTAGTCAACCTCTATTCCGGCGCCGCGTTCTCCCAGCAAGGCTTTGCGCATCGGGATGGTCGTCGTTTTGAGATCTATCTTGTGCCTGAATGCCGCTTGAGGGTCGCTATCGAGCGGCGCGACAAAGACCGCCTGTTCGGGGCCAATTGATTTGGCGAGCAGCGTTTCCCCCGTCACGCCCATCCCGATTGAATCCCTTGCCACCTGGTAGATACGCTCGGTGTTAAGCTGGAACGCGAGCACCCCTTTTAATGCGCCATCACGAATAATCGGTGCGGCAACAAAACTGGCAATCGCGTTGGAAGGCGGGTAAAAATCGAAATCGGAAATATTGCTTTCCAGTGTCATGCGCGACTCGCGAAATACCTGGGCCAGCAGCGAATCGCGGTAAAGGTCGTCGAGCAGATTGGTGGCGAAGTCCGCTTCATGCCGATGGGTGTAAATGACCTCGCCCTGTGGCGTAATCAGGAATATGTCATAAAACAGCAAGTTTTCGTCAATGTAAATTTTAAAGTAATTATCGAATTGGCTTGCAGCCCGGCTATATTCCACCGAATCATTTCCGTGACGCGAATAAGCAACCGACAAACTGGCCATGGCTTCTTCCACCAATTTGCTGCGCGCCAACAGCCGGGCATTTTGTTCCCGCTCAAACAAGTAGGTTTTGATTTCCAGCGTTTTCTTGTCCGCCAGGCGCGTAAGCCGGTTCTTCATTTCACTGTGCAGAGAGGCTTCGTTTTGCCTTATGGTTTGATAGCCGAACAAGGCCAACGGCAGCAGCGCGACCACGATGAACCAAAGCACAAAGCGCCAGGTAAGCGAAGTGCCTGTCATCCCGAAACCCCGGCTCATGGCTGCGCTTTCGTCAACGCTCGTTGCGCTTCAAGCCATTCCGTCCGGCTGCGATAAAACGGAAAAGGCGCGGGATGAACCGGCTGTGCGGATTTCCAGACAACGTCAAACTGCCCGTCAGGGCGCGCCTTGCCGATATACGCCATTTTCCAAAGATGCCGGGAGTCGTAATCGACCGCCACGATTCCCTGCGGCGCAAGCAGGGTTTGCTGCGCTAGAATGATTTTTACCAGTTTCAAATCCGTTGTACCCGTGCTGCGAACGGTATTCACCCAGAGTTTTACACCGACATAGGAAGCCTCCATCGGGTCATTCAGCACGCGCTTCATGCCGAAGCGCTGCTTGAAACGCGCCACAAAGGCCTTATTCTCCGCAGTATCCAGGCTCTGAAAATAATTCCATGCGGCGTAATGCCCCGTAGCCAAATCAACCCCCATCGCCGCCAGTTCCACTTCCGCAATGCTGGTAGAAAACACCGGTATTTTTTCCGCAACTATGCCCGCTTCACGTAGCGCGCGAAAAAAATGAAGATTGCTATCGCCATTCAGTGTGTTCAGCACAAAATCGGGATGCTGCGCGGCAATTTCCTTTACCGCCGACGCCATATCGCTTGCGTCCAGCGGCACATAACGCTCGCCCAGCAACTGCCCGCCTTGTGCGAGCAATATATCCTTGACCATACGGTTCGCGGTGCGCGGAAAAATATTATCCGAACCGATCAGGTAAAAGCGCTTGCCCTTATGTTGCAACGCCCATAACGCCATGGGAATGATTTGCTGGTTGGGGGCCGCGCCGGTGTAGATGATGTCGGGCGATTGCTCCAACCCTTCGTATTGCAGCGGATAGAACAGCAGGTGGTGATGCTTCTCGACGATGGTTTTGACCGCCTTGCGGCAGGCGGATGTCCAGCAGCCGAACAACGCTTGAACGCCATTCTGGGTGATGAGTTTCTCCGCCTGCTGTGCGCAATACGCGGCATCCGAACGGCAGTCCGCCACAATCATCTCGATCTGCTGACCGTTCACCCCGCCCGCATCATTGGCTTCTTCCACCGCCAGCCGCACCGCATCCACTAGCGGAGTTTCACTGATCGCCATTGTGCCGCTACGCGAATGCAGCACGCCGATTTTTATGCTGGGTTTGGCGCGGCCATATTGGCTATACAGTAGCGCAACAAATAGCAAATCCACTGCCACCAGGGTGGCAATAAACAGATTGATTTTGCCGCGAGGCAGTTTTTTCATTTATATCGTACAACCTAATATAAGTTGTTCGAGAATTACCGTGTTGAGGCTCAAACCGCTATGCCTGACATCGTGCAGGCGCACCATGTTAAGACGTAATCAACTATTACACTACAACTTCATTTGCGCTTAACATACCGCTGGCGCGCCATGTTAACCAGCTCTGAAATCCCGTCCTTCCTAATCAAACAACTTCTTTGAGTTGCTCAAGGATGGCTGGGTTCTCTAATGTCGAAACATCTTGCGTGATTTCCTCGCCTTTGGCGATGGCGCGCAGCAGGCGGCGCATGATCTTGCCTGAGCGTGTCTTGGGCAAGTTGTCGCCAAAGCGGATATCGTCCGGTTTAGCAATCGGCCCGAGTTCCTTGCTTACCCAATTACGCAGGGTGTCTGCGGTCTGTTTGATTGAGGCGGCGTCCTGTGGGCGCGCTCCTTTCAGCACCACGAAGGCAACCACCGCTTCGCCCTTGATCTCATGCGGCCTTCCCACCACGGCGGCTTCCGCCACCAGTGGGTTGGACGCCAGCGCCGATTCGATCTCCATGGTGCCCAAGCGATGCCCGGAAACTTTCAGCACGTCGTCAATGCGTCCCATAATCCAGAAATAGCCGTCCGCATCCTTGTGCGCCGAGTCGCCTGCCAGATAGGCGCCTTGCATTTCTGCCGGGAAGTAATTATTTTTGAAGCGTTCCGGGTCGCCCCAGATAGTGCGCAACTGTGATGGGAACGGGCGCTTGATCACCAGGAAGCCACCCTGCTGGCCATGCACTTCGTCACCCGCCTCATCCACGATGGCGGCCATGACACCGGGCAAGGGCAAGGTGCAGGAGCCGGGTTTGATCGGCATTGCGCCGGGCAACGGCGCAATCATGTGGCAGCCGGTTTCGGTTTGCCACCAGGTGTCCACGATGGGGCAGCGCGATTGCCCGACCACGGTGTAATACCACATCCATGCTTCCGGGTTGATCGGTTCGCCCACGGTGCCCAGCAGGCGCAGGCTGGAAAGGTCATATTGCGGCGGCAGGTCTCCACCCAGTTTGATCAGCGAGCGGATGGCGGTCGGTGCGGTGTAGAAAATGCTGACCTTGTGGAGTTGTATCATTTTCCAGAAGCGCCCGGCATCCGGGTAAGTAGGGATGCCTTCAAACACCACTTCGGTGCCGCCAGCCGCCAGCGGGCCATAGGTGACATAGCTGTGGCCGGTGACCCAGCCGACGTCGGCGGTGCACCAGAAAATGTCGGATGGTTTGTAGTCGAACACCCACTGCATGGTCACGATACAGCCCAGCAGGTAGCCGGCGCTGGAATGCTGCACGCCCTTGGGCTTGCCGGTGGAGCCGGAAGTGTAGAGGATGAACAACGGATGATCCGCACTCACCCATTCCGGTTCGCAGGTTGACGCCTGCCCGGCTATCACATCGTGCCACCATACGTCATGCCGGGTGTTCCATTGCACCTCGCTGCTGGCGCGCCGATAAACAATTACGCTATGCACCGCATCACATCTGCCCATGGCGAGCGCCTCGTCAACGGCTGATTTCAGCGGCATCACCTTGCCGCCGCGTATTTGCGCGTCCGCCGTAATAACGGCGCACGCCAGCGCATCTTCAATGCGCTCATTCAGGCTTTTGGACGAGAAACCACCGAACACCACCGAATGGATGGCGCCGATGCGCGCGCAGGCTTGCATCGCCACCACCACCTCGACGCTCATCGGCATGTAAATCACCACGCGGTCGCCCTTCCTGATGTTGCGCGACTTCAATGCATTGGCGAACTGGCACACGCGGGCGTGCAGTTCGCGGTAGGAAACCTGGGTCACCTTGCCGTCGTCCGCCTCGAAAATCAGGGCGGCTTTTTCCGGCTGCGTCGCCAGATGCTTGTCCAGGCAGTTCCAGGAAACATTCAGTTCTCCATCCCCAAACCACTTGAAAAACGGCGCATTGCTTTCGTCCAGCACCTCAGTGAACGGCCTGTGCCACACGATGTGCTCGCGTGCCAGCCTGGCCCAAAAGCCTTCATAGTCCTGATCGGCTTCCTTGCATAGCGATTGATAATTTGCCATGCCGGAAATGTTGGCCTGTTGCACAAAAGCGGCGGAAGGTTGAAAAACACGGGTTTCGTGCAAAGCGGATTCAATACTGGTAGGCATGTGCATTCCCCTGCGTGGTTAAAGACTCAAGTGTGGGGATGAATGTAGTTTTTTTTGCAGATGCCGTCAATGCAACGAAGCAGAGAAAAATCTGCCTGGAAATTTGACCAAACCAGCCAAGTTGCCTAGAATTCGCCCCTCATTCTTTTCTGTTTGGGTTGTTAGCTCAGTTGGTAGAGCAGCGGACTCTTAATCCGTTGGTCGAGTGTTCGAGTCACTCACAGCCCACCAATAATTCAGCCAACCCGCAACGGCGCAGGTTGTTATAAGCAGATTCATTTATGAAAAACGCTCCGACACCCGCCGAGCTGCATGGCCTCTTCGCCAACACCAACCCGGATGAGGTTTGGGCCAAAGCGGCCGATATTGTCGGGGACATCAACCCCGCATACGATTTTTTCTTCGCCAAATCCACCTTCGACGACGTGGTGCGCTTGTTCCGGGGCGAGTATTCCGGCTACGGCCCCATCAAAACGCTGTATCACGACCTGTCCCACACGCTGAGCGTTTTCCTCTGCGCGGTGCGGCTGATGCACGGGGTGCATATTTCGGGCACCCGGCTGGCCGACAGCGAGCTGACCCTGATCATGATGGCCGCCCTGATGCACGATGTCGGCTACATGCAACGGCGCGGCGAGGAGTCCGGCACCGGCGCCCAGTACACGCAAAACCATGTCGGGCGCGGCATCGAATTCATGCGGCGCTATCTCGCCGACCGGCGCTTCCCGCCCGATCTGGCTGCGCCGTTGCAATCCATCATTCTTTGCACCGACCCGATGCTGTCCATCGATGAAATTGATTTTCCCGACCCGCGCGCGCGCCTGCTCGGGCAGATCGTCCGGACCGCCGACTTGACGGGGCAGATGGCCGACCGCACCTATCTGGAAAAACTGCTGCTGCTGTATTTCGAGTTCAAGGAGGCGCGTCTCGGCGGCTACCAGAACACTTACGACCTGCTGTGCAAATCCCAGAAGTTTTACGAAATCACCCGGCAAAAGCTCGACGGCGAGCTGGGCGGCATCTACACCCGGTTCTCTTCCCATTTCAAGGATTGGTACGGCGTCGAAAACAATTTCTATCTGGAGGCGATCGAGAAAAATATCGCCTACTTGTCGAAAGTCACTTCGCTCGCGCGGGAAAACCATCTTTCCATGCTGAAGCGTGGCGGTATTGTGGAGAAAACACAAAAGCTGATCGCACTAAAAAATCCCTGATGTCTGTATAGCGTGCCTCTCTCCCATATTTTTTGCGCGCGGAACTAATCCTTGGCTTTGGCTTGTCACACAACAGCTGTTCGAGGTATGATGCGGGCTGTTGAGATCAGGAACGCCCAGTTGCACGACCTGATTAGTTTTTAATTATGGGAACCTCTAAAAACTTCGTCATGCCGGATCGAGTTCGGGATTACGAAATTCTAGAGGCTCCCTTTAAGTTTATGGAGTGGTAGTTCAGTTGGTTAGAATACCGGCCTGTCACGCCGGGGGTCGCGGGTTCGAGTCCCGTCCACTCCGCCAGACCAAGGCGAACGCAAGTTCGCCTTTTTTCATATTGTTTTGGATTTCATTGGGTAGGCAGCCATGTTCGATTTTGTGCATGAGAATAAAAGGTTGGTGCAGATTGTGTTGGCACTCATCATCCTCCCGTTTGCATTTTGGGGTGTTGATTCGTATCGCAGGTCAGATGGCGGTGAAGCACAGGCTACGGTAAACGGCGAAAAAATCAGCCCGCATGAATTCGATAGTGCCTTGCGCCAGCAGCAGGAGAAAATGCGCGAGTCGATGGGCAATAAATTTGACCAGACTATGCTGGACAATCCTGAAGTCAAGAACTCGGTACTGGAAAACCTGGTCAGCCAGCGTTTACTGATATCACAGGCGCGCGCGGCCGGATTGACGGTAAGCGATGAGCAACTGGCGCAGGTCATTACCGGAATCGAATCGTTTCAGAAAGACGGGAAATTCGACAAGCAGCGTTACGCAGCCGCGTTGAGCAGGCAGAATATGTCGCCGTTGGCATTTGAGGCGCGCGTGAGGCATGAACTGGGAATGCGTCAGATGATTGACGCTTACACCCAGAACGGCTATGCCTCAAATGCCATTGCGGATGGCCTGATACGCCTGAATGAACAACAGCGTATGGTCAGCATGACGGACGTTGCGCTCGAACCATTTCTCAACCAGGTAACGGTGGATGAACCTGCGATCAAAAATTATTACGAAAAGAACCCAAAGGAATTCCAGGCGCCGGAGCAGGCTCGTGTAGAGTATGTGACATTTACTGCCGATGCACTGCAATCACTGGTGTCCGCAGACGATACTGAAATCAAGAAATATTACGATGAACATCAGCCCGAATTTGGCACACAGGAACAACGCCAGGCTGCACACATCCTGATCTCGGTGGCGGCGCAGGCACCAGAGGCGGAGAAGCAGGCAGCCAAGACCAAGGCTGAACAGGTATTGCAGCAGGTCAACAAGTCACCGGCCAAGTTCGCCGAACTGGCCAAGCAGCATTCGCAAGATCAGGGCTCGGCTGCGAGTGGGGGCGACCTTGGCTTGTTTGGCCGTGGCATGATGGTCAAGCCATTTGAAGATGCCGTGTTTCAACTCAAGCCAGGCGAAATCAGCGGCTTGGTGCAGTCCGAATTCGGTTTCCATATCATCAAACTGCTGACGGTGAAACCCGCAAAAATACTGACTCTGGAGGAAGCGAAAAGCAGCATCGCGCAGAAACTGAAGCAGCAAAAGGCAAACGATAAATTTGCCGATCTGGCAGAAAAATTCAGCAACATAGTATACGAACAGAGCGACACCCTGAAGCCAGCTGCGGAATTAGTGAAAATGCCCGTGCAGCAAAGCGGGTGGTTGAGCAAGGAACAGCCTTTAACACTACCCTGGACGGATAAGGCGCTGCAAGCCGTTTTTTCCAAAGAAGTGGTAAAAGACAAGCGCAATAGCACCGCCATTGAGGTGGCGCCCAATACATTGCTCGCGGCGCGGGTGCTGGAATACAAACCGGCCAGCGCTCGCCCTTTGGCCGAGGTAAGCGATGCCATTCGCCAGAAGCTGATGCGCCAGCAGGCGCATGATCTTGCCCTTAAACAAGGCAAGGACCAGTTGGCTCAATTGCAGCACGGCGAGAATCTGAAGCTAGGATGGAAGCCCGTGCAGATGATCACGCGTGCGCAGCATGCAGGGCAGAGTAATGAACTGGTGCGCCAGGTATTTCAGGTGGATACAGCCAAGCTACCCGCCTATGCGGGGGCGGAAAATGCACAAGGCGGCTATACGCTGGTGCGGGTGGATGCGGTCAAGGATACCGCTGTAATTGATGATGCCAAGCATGCAGGTTATTTGCAACAACTGCGCCAGGCTACCGGTGAGGAATTATTCCGTGCTTATCTGGCGGATGCCAGAAAGAATGCGAAAATCAGCATGAAAGCATTTACTGCTGACGAGAAAAAATAATCAAACCGGAAGTTTTTATGAAAACGCTACCGCCGGGTGGCGTTTTCATTGGCGAACTTGTTCAGCCCGCCCCTCTCAGCATTCCGATGGACTGTTCGATTTCCTGGCGTGACATCCGCCGCAAGGTTTCAAATGGGGCATGGATATACGCGCGCCGCAAATCAAGGTTTATGCCCCACAGCGGGCGTGCGCTGGTGGGCAGCATGCTTTGCGGCTGGAATTAGAATGCGACTGCGATTTGCTGGGCAATACATTGGAACTGCGTAGCGCTTTCGGCAACCTGTTATCCAACGCCATCCGTTACACGCCGCAGGGCGGCGAAATTATCCTGCGCTGGCGGGAACATGATGTTCAGCCGGTTTTCAGTGTGCGGGACAGAGGGCTCGGTATCACCCCACAGCATATTCCCCGTTTGACCGAGCGTTTCTATCGCGTGGATCATAGTCGTTCACGCGAAACAGGCGGTACGGGTTTGGGTCTGGCTATCGTCAAACATGTGGTGATCCGGCACCAGGCGCGGCTGGAGATAACCAGCGAGGAAGGGAAAGGCAGCGTTTTCAGTATCGTGTTCCCGGCCAAGCGGGGGTTGCCGCTGGCAGTTGTGTTAAGTGCAGGTTAGCCCGGATATTTCACCAGATCGCGGGCTGGTGGCAGGCGCATCCAAGGGCGAGGGGCTGGGCAACCCAGTTTCTCGCCAACATCCGCGAGACGGACGGCATCGTGAACTTGGTGCGTTGCTTCGAGGACGACAATGTGGTGCACGTTGCAGGCAAGGTTGACCCGATTTCCGACATAGAAACCATCAACACGGAACTGGCGCTGACCAATATGCAGACGGTGGAAAAAGCGTATCAACGCAACGGAGAGCTGGCGAAATCAGACGGCAAGGAAGCCATTAAATTCAGCCTGTTGCTTTGATCAGGTTTCCGCGCATCTCGACCAAGGCAAGATGCGTCTGAAAGGCAAGTACTACGTGGTGCGAGATCGAGATGTCATGTACTTCCGCTTTAACGTCTAAACAGGCATATTAACCCAGATTATCCATTAGGCCGTCATTCCCGCGCAGGCGGGAATCCAGCAAGGGCAAACATCCCGCGAAGCGGACAAAACCTCAATAATGCCCGCTTCGCTGGAGATTTTTTGTCATCTGGATTCCCGCCTGTGCGGGAATGTTGCAGTTCTATGCTAATGGATTATCTGGGTTAAAAACTCATACTCAAGCTCATATTCGTGTAGTATAATTCACTAGCCATGTTGGCTTGACTATTTGTGTGAAGGAGCTTAGATAATGGGAACGTTGATAAAAGAGTTTTTAGTTATTATTAGGATTCCATTAGTTATTTTCCCGATTATGTACTTTCTGTATTATTTGATGTCACAGGGGCATTTCACGCATTGATAACAGGCAATTCTTTAATTGCCATGCAAGCGAAATAGAGTTACGGGAAGCTCACGTAATGTGGGTTCAGTAACACGATTGTGCTGTCCACCTGGATGGCGAAAGCCCCCTGTCTTTTGACAAAGGGGGTTGCTTTATGGCTGCAGCAGCCATATTTCCTATAGGTTATTGATCAGTCCGCCAAAAATCATAGCAACTGGCTTGCCGTTGCCTTTCCAATCGCAGTTGTCGAGCGCAGCCATTTGTTCGCCCAACCCTTATCTGCAAGGAAGGCTCTGAATGAAGCAAGCAGGGCATTGCTAGATTGGAAGCGGCTTGATTTACGTCCGGAATTCCGCATTTCAAGAGCCTGCGCACTGAGTAAGGCACACACGCAAAGAGTTGGGGCTGGCTTCTATCAGAGTTCCAGTTGGCGCAGAACGTCCGTGCCCGCCTATATTTGATAGCCACGGCGTTTCTTACGCTTAATATTCATAGCAACATAAATCTACTGCACGAACCGGTGCCGGGGTCGCACAATGCTCGGCATCCTCATGTACTGACATATACACTCCGGCACCTGCGCTCCGGGTTTCCCCAACACCGATCCGCTCACTACCGCTTCTGTCGCCATGTATAAAATGTTTGGCCTAGCGCAAGGCCTGCTGCTCCGGCTACATGCGAAGTGAATCTATTTGTGCGCATAGAGCGCGCTATGCAGGCGGAATATTAAATTAGGCACAAAAAAATCCCGCCTTGCGGCGGGATCTTAAGAATTGCTTTGTGCCTATGCTATTTTGTGTATATCAAATAGCCTTGTGAATATCAAACACTCTTTCTTCAGGCTCGGGTTTCTCGCCTTCCCAAACCGTCGGCAACAGCTTTTGCGCCAGGTATAGCACAACAAACGGTGCGGTAAACAGCGTACATACCGTTACCAGGCTTTCACGCCCGTATATCTCTGGAGAGAAAGTCATCAAACCCCTCATGGTTTTGGACAATTGCTGTCCGCCAATCACCACGTTCCAGCGCATCGCCAACACCCCGATCATCATCGCCAATCCGCTGATGAAGAGCCAGAAAACCAGTGTTTTGTGTTTTGGCATTTTCAGCATCATCATCGACGTGATCACCAGTGCCAGAAGCGACCCCCCCCATTGCATTATCAAACCGACATGGATCGGGCCTTCGATCAAATCAAATATTCCTTCGATGCCCTCGCGCGCCTTGTAAAGCATTTGCACCATTTCCAAAGCCTCGATCACCATCACGATAACAATGCCCGACCACAGCACATACAGCAAGCCTTGCATGGCTCCTTCGTCTGTTGGTTTCTTGCGCCACCATGCTGTGATCACATAAATCACAATCAGCAGCCCGACACCTGAGCCCACGGCAGACAGCAGGAAGATGATCGGCATCAGGTCGGACGACCACCATTCGCGTGTTTTCAGCGATCCGAACAGGAACCCGACGTAGCCGTGCAATCCGCACGCGCCGGGTATGCCTATCATGGCCAGCCTGCGCGCAATGGTGTGGTCTGTATCGAGCGCACGCTTCGACACATCATCCGACCCCAAGGTAAGCGCTTTGTATACTTTCTGCATGATGCCGGTTCTGGATTTCGACAGCGCGACAATATCGGCGCGAAATGAGAACCAGGTTTCCAGCAGCAGCAGGCCGATATAAAACGCTGCCACATAGCCGAACGCTGCCATCGCCGAGGTCCAGTGCGGTGTCAATACTGCATTCAAGGCACGGGTCGGTTGACCCAGGTGAAACAGCAACGGCGTCGGTGCGAAAAACATGAAACACAGCGATGTCAGCAAGGCGAACTTGGAGATAGGCGCAAAGCGCTCCATACCAAATACGTGATGCAGGCTTGATACCACAAACGCACCAGCAACCAGCCCGGTGATGTAGGGGTAAATTGTGATAAGTTCGCTCCAGGGCACTTCCGTCTCATTCGGATATACGAATCCGACAAACGGGGCTACGTGATGAAATACGTCGTGTTCCATTATAAAACCTCCTTATCTATCCCTGCGTAAAACACATTAGGCATATTGCCCATGTCCGGCTTCAGCACATTCACACGGTTAGTGCGGATGAATTGGCTGATCGGGCTTTCCGGGTTAGTGCGATCGCCGAAAATCCGCGTGCCGGTCGGGCACGCCTCGACGCATGCCGGGTTGAGCCCCTTGGTAATGCGGTGGTAGCACCAGTTGCACTTTTCGGCAGTGCCTCTATCTTCATTGAGGCTGCGCGCGCCGTAGGGACAAGCCTGCACGCAATACTGGCAACCGATGCAATATTTCGAATCGATCAATACCGGGCCATCCACCGCCTTATAGGTAGCGCCGGTCGGACATACCTGAACGCACGACGGTTTCTCACACTGGTTGCACAGTTTGGGCACAAAGAATGACTTGGCAACCTTGGCATCCTTGTAGCGGTTGTCGAATTTAAACCTTGTCTCCTTGCTGCCAGGCACCACGTTTTTGATATCGTGGATGCTGTCTACCAGCGCGTGGTCTGAACCTTCAAGGTAGGTGTAGCGCTCAACCCAAGTGCGGGTATGGTTTCTATCCATCTGCACACTGTTTTCCATTTTGCACGCTTCCACGCAACGCAAACAGCCGATACAACGATTGGTATCAACACCGAATGCCCACCTGTGCTCGGTCCAGTTGTAATTGGGTATCTTGGGCGGATTCTTGCGTGCCTCGGCATATTGACCCGGTTCCTGTTGGTAGGTGGGCCCAACACCGCCAATATTATTCGAAGCAACCTCTTCGCCTGCAGCCAGCACGTTACCTGCACCGATCACCGCCCCGGCACAGGCGGCGCCTTTACCCAATAAACCCAAGAAACTACGGCGTGACAAACCGCCCTCTTCCACTTCCACTTTTGTATCCTGAGTAGTCATTTTTTCCTCGCTAGGTAACTTAATCATTTGCAACTCGCACTGGCGAAGTAAGCCGCCAAGTTATCGATATCGGAAACACTCAGTGTCTTCGCTATGCTGGTCATTACCGCGTGGTTACGACTGCCATCCTGAAACGCTTTGAGCGAGTTGGCCAAGTATTCGGCATTCTGTCCAGCCAGATTCGGCCATGACTGGCTGCCGCTGATTCCGGAGATGCCGGCGTTGCGAAGGCCGCCGGAACTGTGGCAGGCCGCACAACCAGCCGCTGCCGCCTTGGCTTTGCCCAATTCGGCCTTGGCCTTGTCGCCGCCAGTCACACCGCAACTGCCTTTGGCAAAATAGGCCGCTACATTGCGTATATCTGCATCGCTCAGACCCGCCGCCATGGGGCTCATCATGTCATTTTTGCGCGCCCCTGCTTTGAATGCCTTTAGCGAGTTGGCCAAATAGTTGGCATGTTGTCCGGCCAGGTTCGGCCATGCCGGGTTGACGCTCATCCCATTGCCATGACACGCGGCGCAATTGGCCGCCACCGTCTTGCCCGCATTCGCATCGCCATCCTTTATCGCGATATCCGCGCTTTCAGGAATAACCTTGCCTGTCTTCGGATCCGTGGGTGGTCTCGGTACGGAGGCAAAATTGATTCGGGGCGAATGCGGATTGTGGCAGGTCGTGCACAACTCATCGCCGCCATGCCCTTCGATTACAATCTGCGGCACGCCGTGGATGCCCACTACGTCCGTTACCGCCTGGACGGGCACGCCCTCGCCCGCAACTTTGCCCCTCAGAGGGCGCCCGGGTATTTTTTCATGGCAGTTGGTGCACAAAATCCGCATGTCTGCCGGATCCCGCAACAAGCTCCTGCCCGGTACATTGGCCGGATGCAGTGCCTTCCTAGTATGGGTGATGGTGGTCACCTGATCTTCAGTGGAAAGCTGCGCAGGCTCTTTAGAAGGGTGATTGCCTGCAGAAGGACCGTGGCAGACCTCACAGTTGGGGCCTGATTTAATGACCACGCCCTGAATAACATTATCCTTGGTTGCCTTCCGGTGAATGCCTGACGACCATTCGGCGTAAACCTCCTTATGGCACGTCTGGCAGGATGCCGAGCCTTGGTGCTGCGGAAGTTTGGCCGCAATTTGCGCTACCGAGGCGCCACGGTAGTGACCGTATTGGTAAAATGTATCTTGTCTGGCTAAATACCTTGCGGAAAAGGCAACCACCGCAACGACCGCAATCAGCGTCAACAAGCGAACTATGTGCTTATGCATAATCTTCCCTTATGTTTGTTTTCGGCTAAACTTAAACTAACTGTTCTGCGATTTGACGAATCGTGACTCTATTTGATGGGAACTATGTGTCTTTTGATGTAGGTCAAAATATAGTTCCTCTCCAGAATCAACTATTACTTCCACGCCCACCAGCCAAGCCTTAAATATTATTGTTGTGTCGCCATGAAAATCCCCTGAGCCGCACACGTTGTAAGACTAAGCTGACATGCACGGTGTTCCTATACTTCTAAAGGATAGGTTGTGAAGAAAAAGAACTAGTTCTTTCGGATAATCTGTGTTTCGGGTAGCCGGATGCAATTGCCGCAGAATGCAGCGATAATAGCGCCGCCCAACGCCTCAACTAAAGATAGATTCGGGAGCGCAAACCATGAAAGGACAAACCATTGAGCCAGTCTGAGATCGCCACCCTCAACCAGAAATTCGCCATTGCCGGACAGCTTGAATTCACCGCAGAGGCGAACGGCCTAGTGGTTGCGCGCATCGCCAACAACCACGCACAATCGGCCATCGCGCTGCAAGGCGCGCACATCATGAACTTCCAGCCCAACGATGAAGCGCCGCTTATCTGGCAAAGCCCGGTAGCGAAGCTTGCACCCGGCAAATCCATACGCGGCGGCGTACCTGTCTGCTGGCCGTGGTTCGGCGCACATGCGACTGAAAGCAATTTCCCGGCACACGGCTTTGCCCGCACCGCTCCCTGGCAAGTGGCGGCAAGCGCAGCTTTGCCGGATGGCAGCACGCACATCACCCTTGAACTGCCACCGGACGCGATTCCCCCTGCGCAATGGCCACACGCCTGCCGTGTACGGCTCGGTGTAACAGCAGGCAGGGCACTAGCAGTGGAATTGATTACCGAGAATACCGGCAATGCACCGTTCGAAATCAGCGAAGCGCTGCACACCTACTTTGCTATCAGCGACGTGGACAACACCCGCATCACCGGCCTGGAAGACTGCGTTTATCTCGACAAGGTGGATGAATTCAGGCGCAAGATACAGTCCGGAGCGATTACTATCGCATCCGAGGTTGACCGCGTCTATGTAAATACAGAAGCGGATTGCCTGATTGAAGATCGAGGCTTGAAACGCCGCATCCGCATCACCAAGCGAGGCAGTCGTTCCACCGTGGTGTGGAACCCGTGGATCGAGAAATCCGCAAAGATGGGCGATTTCGGCAGCGACACCGGCTATCGCAACATGGTCTGCGTGGAAAGCGCCAATGCGGCGGAGAACGTGATCAGCGTCGCACCGGGTACGACACATTCGCTACGCGTGGTGTACAGCACTGAAGCGATGTAGCGCGGAAATTCTAAAAACCTCTGCGGGCATCATGCAGGAAAAAATCCAGCTCTACAGCACTGGGTTCTGTCACCTCTGCGAAGAAGCCGAGACCATTCTCCGCACTTCGGGAGTTGCCGCCGCCCATATTGACATCGCCGAACATGACGATTTGCTTGAGAAGTACGGCGCGCGCATTCCGGTGTTGCAGCGCGTAGACAATGATGCCGAACTCTCCTGGCCTTTCGATGCCGTGGCCGTATTGCGATTCCTGATTTGAGTTTGTAAAAACGGTTATCCGGTATTTCAAACAGCTTCGGCACACCGCTCCCCGCTCTGTTACAATGCGCGTCGCGACATCGTTTCAGTCTTGTTGTCGCCACCGATCACGGTTCGTAGTTCCCACCTCATTCTGCCTAAGACTGGCGCGCGCTAGCGTGACAGGCCGATGTAACCCAATAGAAAGTTAATATGTCTTTTGCTGCTCTCGGCTTGTCCGAAGAAATTGTCCGCGCCGTTACCGAACGCGGTTACACCGAACCCACGCCGATTCAGGCGCAGGCCATCCCCGTTGTGCTGTCCGGACGCGACCTGCTGGCAGGCGCGCAGACCGGCACCGGCAAGACCGCCGGTTTTACGCTGCCCATTTTGCAACGGCTTTCCACCACGGCGAAGCCCGCCACCGGAGAACACCCCCTTATCCAACTTTCCCCCGCCCACGGTGGAAAGGGCAAACGTGAAATGGGTCAGGCAGGTATTTTGCCGCAAGGCAAAAACTCGCAAAATCAATCTTCAACTTTTGCGCCGATTCGCACCTTGATCCTCGCGCCCACGCGCGAACTCGCCGCACAGATCGAGGAAAGCGTGCGCGAGTACGGCAAATACCTCAAGCTGCATTCGATGATGATGTTCGGCGGCGTCAACATCAACCCGCAAATCCAGAAGCTGCGGGGCCGCGTGGATATTCTGGTGGCCACGCCGGGACGCTTGCTGGATCACGTGCAGCAGAGGACAGTGGACTTGTCCCATGTCGAGATTCTTGTGCTGGACGAGGCTGACCGCATGCTGGACATGGGCTTCATCCGCGACATCAAAAAAATTCTGGCGCTGTTGCCCAAACAGCGGCAGAACCTGCTGTTCTCCGCCACGTTCCCGGACGAAATAAAAATGCTGGCGGACGGGATGCTCAACAAACCGGCAATGGTCGAAGTGGAGCGCCAGAATGCTACCGCCGAATTGATCACGCAGCGGGTGTATCCGGTGGATCGCGAAAGGAAGCGCGAGTTGCTCGCCCATCTCATCAAGGAACACAACTGGCATCAGGTGCTGGTGTTCACGCGCACCAAGCATGGCGCCAACCGGCTGGCCGAACAGCTCGGCAAGGACGGCATCCCGGCGCTGGCCATCCATGGCAACAAGAGCCAGGCAGCGCGCACCCGCGCGCTGGCCGAATTCAAGAGCGGCGACCTGCAAGTGCTGGTGGCGACCGACATCGCCGCACGCGGCATAGACATCATCGAATTGCCGCATGTGGTCAACTTCGAGCTGCCCAACGTGCCGGAAGATTACGTGCATCGCATCGGTCGAACCGGCCGCGCGGGCAGCGAAGGTGAGGCGAGTTCGCTGGTGTGTATTGATGAACGCAAGCTGCTGAGCGACATCGAGCGCTTGACCAAGCGCGAAGTTCCGGTCGTGCAGGTGCCCGGTTTCGAGCCGGATCCCCGCATCAAGGCCGAGCCTATCCTGAACGGGCAGAACCGGGGAATGGGTGGCGGTCGCGGAAACAATCAGGGCCGAGGACAAGGCCAGGGTCGAGGACAAAACCAGAGCCGTGTGCAATCAGCACCGCGCGCAGTTGCCGGGCAGGCAGCAGCACGTACCGGGGGCCAGCCTGGAAATTCCAGAGGCGGAGCAGGCGGCGGCAAGCCTTCTGGAGGACATGGTGCGGGTCGCGGCGCTGTGCCGGTGCTGCACCGCTCCGGCGGGCGTGGTCGTTGACCCTGTGCCGCTAACTTGCGAGACGGATTGAACAGGTAGTGCAGGTTGCATTCCTGAGGCAATTCATCTAAAGTTTGCCGGGCTTCTGTGTTGGCTGTGCCTGATCTTACCGGGGTTTTTCCGATTTTTTTATCTAGAGGAAAGGTTGAAAATGAACAAGTACCTGATGCGTTTCAGTAGCTATGTAATGATAGTGTGCATGTCGAGCATGAGCGTCTGGATGCCGAATGCGCAGGCCGCCATGATCAGCAGTGAACAAGCCATAACCAGCCAGGCCGTGCAACACGATCGCGACCGGCTGCGCGCGCTGTTTGAGCGCGCCGACGTGCGCGAGCAGCTTTTGGCGCGGGGAGTGGATGCGAATGCCGCCAAGGCACGGGTTGATGCGCTGACCGACAGCGAAGTCACTGGCATTGCCGGCAAGCTCGACAACCTGCCCGCCGGGGGCGACATCATTGATGCCCTGTTGTTTGTCTTTCTGGTGCTGCTGGTTACCGACATACTCGGCTACACCAAGGTATTCCCTTTCACCAGATCAATGCATCAACACTAACCGCAGCACCCTGAATGTTTTTTTCTGTTAACGCCCGCGCAGTAGCGGGCGTTTTTATTATGCTGCTGCTCACTGCATGCAGTACGCAGCAAATGCAGATGTTGCGCAGTTCCCCGCCTCCCGATCTGCCCGCGATGGCCGAGCTGACGCAAGTCGTGTTTTATCCGCAGCAGGAACACCAGTGCGGGCCGGCATCGCTGGCGATGGCATTGCAGCATGCCGGTGTCAATGTCGAGCCGCAGCAACTGACAAGCTTTGTCTATCTGCCCGAAAAGCAAGGCAGCTTGCAGGTTGAAATGCTGGCGGCAGCACGCCGCCACGGGATGGTGGCCTATTTGCTGCCGCCCAGGCTGGCGGATGTGCTGGCAGAAATTGCTGCGGGCAACCCGGTCGTGGTGCTGCAAAATCTTGGCCTGAGCTGGTATCCGGTATGGCATTACGCGGTGGCAGTTGGATATGATCTGCGCCGCGAACAGGTGATTCTGCGTTCCGGCCATGAGGCCAGGCAAGCCTTGCCCTTCTTTACCTTCGAGAAAACATGGGCGCGCAGCAATTATTGGGCAATGGTTGTGCTGCCGCCGGGGCGGTTGCCGCAAACCGCCACCCCGGAAACTTACCTGCCCGGCATCGCCGCGCTCGAACACAGCAGCCCGGAAAGCGATGTGTGGCCTGCGTATGCAGCCGCGATGCAGCGCTGGCCGGATAGCCTGGCGGCAAAAATCGCTGCGGGCAATTTCGCCTATAGCCGTAATAACCTGATGTTGTCCGAGCAGCTTTTTCTCGAAGCCGCGCAGGCGCACCCGGATTCAGTTGCCGCCTACAATAATCTGGCGCAAACCCTGAGCGACCTTGGAAAATATCCAGCGGCATTGGTGGCCGCGCGTCGTGCGGTGGAAATAGGCGGCTCACTGGAATCGGTGGCGCGTGGCACCTTGGAAGAAATCGAGCAACGTATGCGTGGAGCACGGAAAGAATAATGAATATGCGGAACACTATTATTGAAGCAAGGCACTGATGAGCACCTCACTCACAAACGAAGAAGTGATCGCCGCCACCCAATTGTGGTTGGAACGCGCCGTCATCGGGCTGAACCTGTGCCCATTCGCCAAGGCAGTGCACGTCAAAAAGCAGATACGCTATGTGGTGAGCAGTGCGACTCACCCAGATGAATTGCTGGAGGAACTGATGCACGAATTCGAGGTGTTGGCTGAAGCGACATCGGAAAAGATAGACACGACGCTGCTCATTCATCCTTACGTGCTCACCGATTTTCTCGACTACAACGATTTTCTGGGCGTGGTGGACGAGGCGCTGGAAGACATGGAACTGGATGGCATACTGCAAGTAGCCAGCCTGCACCCACAGTACCAGTTCGCCGACACGCAGCCGGACGACATCGAGAATTACACCAACCGTTCACCGTATCCGACCCTGCATCTGCTGCGCGAAGCAAGCATCATCAAGGCGGTGGCCACGTTTCCTGAAGCCGAGCAGATTTTCGACAACAACATTGCGACGCTGCGCCGTTTGGGTCACGAGGGTTGGGATGCGTTGGGGCTGGCTAATGGCACCTCGCAGCCTGACAAGAAATAAAGTGCAGGACGTTACACCAACTTTCTTTGCGCTCACCCCCGATTGCGTGCTGAACGCGCTGGAAAGCGTGGGCTTCCGCAGCGATGGCCGCCTGCTGGCGCTCAACAGCTATGAGAACCGCGTCTACCAGATCGGCATGGAAGAGGGCGCTCCGCTGGTGGCGAAATTCTATCGCCCCGCGCGCTGGACAGATGCCGCCATACTCGAAGAACACGCCTTCGTGCAGGAGCTGGCCGAGCGCGAAATTCCCGTGGTGCCGGCGCTGGCGCTGGATGGGAAAACGCTGCACAGCTTCGAGGGATTCCGCTTCGCCATTTTTCCCAAACACGGTGGGCGTGCGCCCGAACTCGAAGACCGCCACACGCTGGAATGGATGGGGCGCTTCCTCGGGCGCATCCACGCCATTGGCGCACTCCAGCCGTTTCAGCATCGCCCCGAACTGAACATTGCTTCCTTTGGCGTCGCGCCGCGCGATTACCTGCTGGCGCATGATTTTATTCCGGCTGATCTCGACGCGGCCTATCGCAGCGTGGCGGAGCAGGCGCTGGACGGCGTGCGCCACTGCTTCGACCGCTCGGGCGATGTGAGGTCGTTGCGTCTGCACGGCGACTGCCACGCAGGCAACGTGCTGTGGACAGACGACGGCCCGCACTTCGTTGATTTTGACGACAGCCGCATGGGGCCTGCGGTACAGGACTTGTGGATGTTATTGTCAGGCGAACGCGCCGACATGGTGCGGCAGTTGACCGACGTGCTGGCAGGCTATGAGGATTTTTTCGACTTCGATGAACGCGAACTGCATCTGGTCGAAGCGCTGCGCACCCTGCGCCTGATCCATTACGCCGCGTGGCTCGCGCAGCGCTGGGACGATCCCGCCTTCAAGCAGGCATTTCCGTGGTTCAACACCCAGCGCTATTGGCAGGATCGCATTCTCGAATTGCGCGAGCAGATTGCGCTGATGCAGGAAGAGCCGCTGTGGCAGGCGTAGCGCTGAATTGGTAGGTGCGAATTCATTCGCACATAATTTATTGTGCGTGCGGATGAATCCGCACCTACCACCCCACTAATCACTTTCTCCAGATTGATGGATACGAAAACGACTCGCTGTCAGTGCTCCAGCCGCAAAACATATGCCGACTGCTGTGGCCCCTATCTGGACGGTGGCGAAGCTGCTCCTACTGCCGAAGCCCTGATGCGTTCGCGCTACACCGCCTATACACTCGGTCGCGAAAATTATCTGCTGGCGACCTGGCATCTTTCCACACGCCCCGCTTCGCTGGACTTGGCGGAAGATGTGCCGACCCGGTGGATCAGTTTGGAAGTGAAGCGTCACGAACAACAGGATACCGAACACGCCATCGTCGAATTCGTCGCACGCCACAAAGTGAATGGCCGCGCGCATCGTTTGCATGAGGTCAGCCGCTTCGTGCGCGAGGAGGGGCGATGGTTCTATGTGGGCGGGGATGCCGGTTGAGGGTGTGGCTGGTTTCGAATATTGGGCACCTCTAATAATTCAGAGTTCTCCATAAAAAATCATTAGGAAAAACTGAACAAACCCTCACCCTACCCATGAACCTTGGTGCTTTGTGAATACGGTCGTATGTAGGAGCGCAATTTATTGCGCGATCATCAATATCATATCGCCAAATAAATTGGGCTCCTACAGCAGCGCTCGTTCTCGCAATGCTTTTGGTTCGGTTCAATTCGGGCGAAAAAATTGGCGGCTGCGGTCTCTCCCACGAGGATAGCCAGCGACTTAGCGGCTTTGCCGCCTAGTCGAATGGCTAGTAGTGCGTTCCGGTAAAATATTTACACATTAAGCCACCCCAAGGTCAAACTTGTTCCAGCGGAACACGACGGGTGAGGCGTTGATCTCGTCAATGCCCTTCATGATTCGTGCCTTCAACTCATCAATGGAGTTTACCCGGATGTGGCGCAGGAAGGTTCTGGACATCTTCGAGAAGGCACACTCTATCAGATTAAGCCAAGAGCCATGTTTGGGCGTATGAACATACTCGAAGCGCCCTGGTCGAGTTGCAAGATAGGCTAACGTTTCTTTCGAGATGTGTGCCGAATGATTATCCAGCACCACGCGGATGATTGCCTCGGGCGGGTAGTGCTCGTCAAGCCGTTTGAGTAACGCGATGAACTCAACGCTACGGTGGCGATCTTCCACGTTGGCGAAAATATGGCCCGAGTGCAGATCAATTCCGGCCAGGATCGATACGGTTCCATGGCGGATATATTCGTAATCTCGCCCAATGGCTGAGTGTTTTCCGGGAACGGGCGGCAGGTCGGGAGCGGTTAGCCCGATAGCCTGAACCCCGGGTTTTTCATCGACGCTGACAGTATAGATGGGCTCGGGTCGCCCATCATGAACAGCACCTTCGCGGTAGATCGAAACATCCCGGTAAACCAGCAAGACTTCCTGCATCTTGCGGTCAAACTCTGGATCACGTTTTTCTAAATAGTAACGGATCTTGTGGGGCTTGATTTCGTTCTCGTCGAGAATGCGCCATACGGTGCTCTTGCCCGCGTGCGCCAGCCGGGGAAAGCCCGCAGACCCGGCGTGTTCGGATACAAAGCTGGCCAAGCCGGATATTGTCCACAGCTCCGCAGCTAAACCGTTATCCTTGGGCTTGGTGCAGGCGATGCTCGCTACCCAAGCGCGGGCTTCATTGCTGATTTCCGGTTCGTGCGGGCGGTGGTAAGCGTCCTTCAACCCCATCTGCACGCCCGCCGCCAGTGCCTTGTCGATGCATTTGTAGATAGTCGGGCGACTGCCCCCGGTCTGCCGTTGCAGGCCAACAATCGAGATACCATCGGCGTAGCCGATCAGCACCTTGGCGCGTTCAATCTCGCGCGCCGACGCTGTTCTCGATCTGGACAGTTCCTTCAACATCGTCCTCTGATCCTCCGTCAATACCAGTGCAGCACGTTTCGTCTTGCCCGCCATGATCACCCCCGCTAAGAGTTGTATAAGAGCCATGGCAATTATATATCAATCTGTAAGTATTTTACCGGAACGAACTACTAGTGGTTTTATCAGAGGAAAACTTATTCAATACTGCACTTCCAGCGCTGCACACAGAAATTTCATGAATGGAACCGTCTCCGCAAAGCGCTTTCCGGCCAGTTTGACCAGGCCGGTTCCCGTCGCCTCTTTGATAGACAAAGGCGCCATGGCGACGAAGTCCTTGCGCTTGATATCCTCTATTGCCGGATGAGTGGTGTCGTAGCCGCGCGGTGGCCGGATCAGACTGTCACCCCAAAGCTTCCATTGAGCGATGAATTTTTTATCGTTACGCGCAGCAAACCATTTCTCAGGTTTCTTCGCAATCAGATCACGCAACTTCCCCAGCGCATCCGGATCGGGGTGCCAGCAGCCAACGGCAAAGAAGCACTCGTCTGTGGCGATATGCACATAGAAACCGGGCGCATGAATGTCCTTGCCCAGTTCGTGCCGGAACTGGATGCCGATATTGGTTTTATAGGGTGTCTTGTCGCGCGAGAAACGCGTATCGCGAAACACGCGCATCAGCGAGCCGCCCACCTTGCGCGGCTCTGCACGGAAGCACGGCGCGAAAGTTGCCAGCACAGGCCCCATCGCCCCGATAAATTCCAGGGCTGGCTCCCGCACCAGCGCTTCATAGCGCGGTTTGTTAGCTTCAAACCAGGCCCTGTCGTTATTGGCGGCCAGTTCGTCGAGAAACACAAAAGTCGCTTGGGTAAACATGATCGGGTCACTCTCCGTTATTTTCAGATGTTTTTGGTTGCGCCTTGAGCAGTTTTCTTCCTTCTCCGGTGAACTTCCACCAGGGAATGGAAACGCCGCTCTGCAAAAAACGCTCTGCTGCCATCAGGGTGTAGAGCACGCAAGGATCATGGCGATGGCCCATGCGTTTCCCTAACGCATAGTAGGTTGCCAGCGGATCGTGCTTTGCCAGTTGCTGCGGGTGGAATATCCCGATAGCGCGCAGGTCGGATGCGATCGCCTTGCCGATGTTGGGGATGTCCTCCAGTTTGGTTGGCTGTCCTGTTTTCACCATGCTCAAGTTGATTCCTGATTTTGCCTGAACCGATTAAGTTCCGAAAGCAGATGCCTTCCCCTTGCACGCATCGCGGGCGTGCCGATGACACTGAGCTCTTCAATATGCCGCCGCACAAGTGGTTGCAGTTTTTCATCATCCTTGGCGAGATCAGCAAGCGCCTGCATGGCCATGGTCTTGACGATGCTGCTGCTGTCGTTAGTGTAAGCCAGCAATATTTCGATGACGCGCTTTTTTTCATTCTCGGTGAGCGGCAACTGCGCCAGCATCACAGCGATATGCCAGCGCACTTCCTTTTGTTCGATCCGGCTGTATTCTTCGATTAGCGCGCGTTTGTGTGGCCGCAAATATTCGGGGTGCAGGGCTGTGACCTTTTCGGCAGCATCGGCGCAACGCATACGAACCAGCGGGTCATCGAGCGCGATCCCGGAGATCAATACATCGAACAATTCCGGTTTCTCCAGCACCAGTGCGGCCACTTCATTCGATCTGCCGATGGAACGCCGGTCGCCGCCTTCAAGTATCTCCAGGATCACGTGCACGCATCGCCTCCTTTGTTATTAACGCAACGGTTGCCGGATGATGGTTTCCTACTTCGCCGGATATGCTTTGCGGATGCCGCTCAGATAACCGCTTCCCTGCTTATCTTGGGTGTTAACTTGGGTAACAGCAAATTCAAACGCTGGTGATGCGACGTGTCACCCGTTTACATTTTCTTGGCATAGGCAACCAATTGATCGAGAGCCTTGCCCCAACCCTCGTGGAAGCCCATCGCCGCGTGCTTCTGGCAACCCGCTTATCCGCATGTATCACTGTTGCGGTGTATCGGGTGCCTGTTCCGTGAGTTGCCAGTTCAATACTTGCCGTGAAGAAGAACGCTCCCGTTTCTTCTGCCTTGTGGACAGATGTGGAAGCGGGGCGAAAGCCGGGCATGAGCGCGTTCGTCCACACCAGCTTTTCGTTTTCGCACACCTCAAGGTAACAACCGAGATTGGGGAATTGTTGCCCCTCGGGTGACAGCATCACGGTGCGGAAGATGCCGCCGGGGCGCGGGTCAATTTCGCAATCTATGGTGCGCCAGGGAAGCGGGCAGAACCAGGGTTTGAGATGCTCCGGTGTTGTCCATGCTCGCCAAATTAATGCTCTCGGCACATCGACGATGCGTTCAAATGTGAGGTCTAGCTTGGGATTGAGTTGATAAGTAGAGTGCATATTATTTCCTTTCCGTTTAACGTGAACGTCGCGAAGCGACACCTCATCACTCTCCCCCATTGGGGGAGAGGTAGGAGAGATAACCAGCCACTCAGTTGCCGTCTTTGGGCAACCTAGTGGAATGGTTAGTAGTTCCATCAGGGGGCGGATATGGCGGCGTTCATTTTCTGTGGTGGCGCTGCCGCCATGTCCGTTAGGAGGGGTGTGCCGCAAGCATGGCATCGCAACGCCGTTGCATTTCCTCGAACGATACATCCTCGATGTGCGTGTTGATGTACCAGCGATGCCCGAAAGGATCAACCAACCCGCCCGCACGTTCGCCGTAAAACTGATCTTTTACCGGCTCAAGCACAGTCGCACCAGCTTCCACGGCGCGCTGAAAAGTCGCATCGACATCGCTCACGCGCAGAGCGATGGTAACGGGCGAGCCTCCGATGGTAGTCGGGCTTTTGTTGCCCCATGCAGGGTTTTCTTCCGCCAGATACAGCACGGCATTGCCGATTGCCAGCTCGGCATGTCCTATCTTGTTGCCAGGCTGCATGATGAGGCGGCCAACCTCCTTCGCGCCGAATATGTTTTTGTAAAACTCGATTGCAGCCTCCGCATTCTTCACGGAGAGGTAAGGTGTGATGGTGGGTAAGCCATCGGCAGGTTTGTTGAGTGTACGCATGGCAGTCTCCTTGTGTTGCTTCACGATTTGCTCTCGCAGTTGAACATCCATTGCACGCCGAACTTATCCGTGAGGCTGCCAAAATAGCCGCCCCAAAACATCTCCTGTAAATGCATTTCCACTTTTCCGCCATCTGAAAGCGCCTGGAATAGCCGATTAGTCTCGGCGCGCGTGTCCGGCTCAAGGTTGATGTACATGTTGTTGCCCTGCTTGACCGTAAAGCCCATGGATTCCGGTGCATCCGTGCCCATCAGCACATGCCCGCCCAGAATGGGCAGGGCGACGTGCATCACCAGATTTTTGTCGGCATCACTCAGAGACGGTTGATCAGGTTGTGGTGGAATATCTTTGAAGCGGCCGATAGGCATGGAAAATTCGGTGCCGAATACTGCTTTATAGAACAGGAAAGCTGCTTCGGTGGTGCGGGGAAAATTAAGATAAGTGCTGACGCGCGCCATTTTTGCGTTCCTCCAGAATGTAAAAACGCCAGCGGAATTACTCGGCCTGAAAATCAGGCTGCATCACAGGCCCGCTGCAAGCCCGCGATGTCGATCTTTTTCATTTGCAGCAAGGCCTGCATCACTCGCCCCGCCTTCACCGGACCGGGGTCACCCAACAACTTGTCCAGGACAGCGGGAACAATCTGCCACGACACACCGAATTTGTCAGTCAGCCAGCCGCATTGAATTTCCTCTCCACCTACTGTGAGTTTTTCCCACAGATCATCGACTTCTTCCCGCGTTTCGCAGTTCACGACGAATGAGATGGCTGGAGAAATTTTGTATACCGGACCGCCATTCAATGCTACGAACTCCTGACCGTCGAGTACGAAACTTGCCGTCATGACCGATCCCTTAGGCTGCCCGGAAGCCTTGGCTCCTTCTTCCCCATATCGCTGCACACTCAATATCTTCGAGTTCCTGAAGATCGAGACATAGAAGTTCATCGCCTCTTCGGCCTGGTTATCAAACCACAGGAACGGGGTGATTTTTTGCATTTTGCTTACTCATGAATGTCGAACTGCGGGTTCCACACGACTTCCCACAAATGCTGGTCAGGGTCTTGAAAATACCCGGCATAACCGCCCCAGAACGCTTGCTGGGCAGGCTTGACGATTACGGCGCCTGCCCGCCTTGCCTGCTCCATAACCAAGTCCACTTCATCTTTTGAAGCGACGTTGTGTCCAATCGTGAGCTCGGTGGCGCTCGGTTGCCCCATTGTTATGCCCGTGTCTTGCGCGATACTTTTTCGCGGCCAGATGGCCAGCTTCAAGCCTGCATTCAAATCGAAAAATGCGACCGCGCCATATTCAAATTCCGTGCCGAAAATCCCCTGCGTCGGCAAACCCAGCCCGTCCCGGTAAAACGCGAGCGACCTTTCCAGATCATCAACGCCAAGGGTGATAACAGTGATACGCGGCTTCATATTCGTTTTCCCATGTTGCTATATATATTCACCTTGATTGGCGGCACTCGCCTCCATAATATAGTCGGATACGATCATGCAAGCTGCATTCTCATCTGTAAATTGAGGGTTCAACTGGAAGCCGAGCTGGGTGAAGAATTCGACAGAACGATCCAGGTTCCGGACTGGAAGGTTCACATAGATTTGTCTGGACATGGCATTTCCTTTCGAACCGGGAAAGGCTGTTTGAGCTGCTGGCAAGGTAGTCTGGGAGTTCTGGCTTGTCAAGCAACATCCCCGCTAAATGTTGGGTCGGTTATTGATGCCGGATCAATAAGGTTACAGATCGTCTGGAGAAAGACCAAAATGCTTTGCGACGCGCGCTAACATTTTGGGGCCGACTTCGTCGCCGTCGTGGAAGGCGAAAACAAAATCAGGCCAACCTTGGCGGGAAAGTGTCTGCCCCCGCAAGGGGGATGCCGTGGTTGTAAAGCCGACAAGTCGGCAACAACCACGCACTGCGAACCGGATTGCCGTTTGATTTTCCAACCGAGCCGCAACAGCGCGGCAAGAAGACGTTTGGCTTTGACCGAAGGCCATTGGCTCATGCCGCGAGTGGAATGGAAATGTAGATGTCCAAAGGACGGCTTTCGCCATGTTCAAGGTGTTCAGCGATAACGCGGAGCGCAAGAACCTCAGCCTTTGACATGGCTTCCAGGGGTGTTGCGCCGTAAGCGAGGACACCCGGCAACTCCGGCACTTCCGCCAACCAACGCCCATCAGCTTCTTGCTCATGCTCTATGGTGAAATTCATTTGGTCTTCCAGCTCAATTTACTTTGAAGGTTCATTCTACTTCAAAAATAATATGGGCAATACACTGCCTACACTCTCGGTCGTGAAGATTACCTGCTGGCGACCTGGCATCCCAGCGCCCGGCCCGCCGCTTCCTCCACTGCAAGCTTGGCTGCCTCGGCAAATTGCGCGAGCGCCACGTCCAGACCGGTGACAGCCTGCTTGAGGTGATCCCGCGCGATATGAGTTTGCGCGGACGAATGCTGCAGCTCTTTCTGCACGCCTGCCTGCGCGCCACGCAACATGGCGTCCGCAGTCTGCCGCACGGACTGGATATCGAGCGAACGCGAGCTGATGAAGCGCAAGGTGAGCTGCCGTACTTTCTCCCGCACATCGTTCCCCTGCTCGACGGTGTCGCGCACTTCCGCTTCAAGGGTGCTGGTGTCGTTCTCAGGCCGAACGGGGTTAATCCTGAAAACCTCAGTTGAAAATAAACCGACAGGGGGCAAACCCTCATCCCCAGCCCTTCCCCCCGAGGGGGGAAGGGAGCAAAGCCCCTCTCCCTCGGGGAGAGGGGTTGGGGAGAGGGAGAAGCTGCGCCCATGTTGCTTCCCCTGTAAATTGTTCGTTCTCAACTGAGGCATCCAGGTTAATACTTTACCGTGCCGAAACAATAGCTCAAAAAGGTGGATGCGCTGCGCTTATCCACATTTTCCGCCGAGAACAAATTTTTCCTGTGCACACAGCCAAATCATATTGACATCGCCTGTGTCTATGTACACAATGATGTACATTAACGTACAGGAGGTTCTATGCAAGAAGCCACATTCACCGAGTTGCGCAACCATGCCAAGGACTATTTTGATGCCGTTGAAGGCGGGGATACGGTTCGCGTCTTTCGCAATGGCAAAGCTATCGCGGAAATTGTGCCGGTTCGCTCCGGGTTGCCCTCGTGGAAAAGACAAATTACCCCCCTCACGATTAAAGGCATTTCATTGAGTGGAGAGTTGCTGAACGACCGGAAAGATTCGGCATGAAGGTGTTTCTGGATACCTCCGCGTTCGCCAAGCGTTATGTTGCAGAACATGGGTCGAACAAGGTAATGGCGTTGTGCCAGCAGGCGGACAGTCTCGTTGTTTGCGTTGTTTGCCTGCCGGAACTCGTCTCCACGCTATCCCGTCTGTTGCGGGAGAAAAAACTCTCCAAAGCGGAGTATCGGAAGCTGAAAGCTGACACGATGACCGACCTGGCAGATATCGACATCTGCCAACTTACCCCGGCAGTATTGGCATCAGTTGTTGCGCTGCTGGAGACCAATCCGATCCGGGCTATGGATGCGCTTCATGTTGCATGCGCGCTTGCCGTCGAACCCGGTATTTTTGTTTCCGCCGATCATCGCCAACTTGCCGCAGCACGAAAGGCCGGGTTAAAGATTGTCGATGTGTCGTGAGTTGTCGTTACGCCATAAAACCGGCAGGGTCGAAGAAACGTAGAGTGGATAAGCGCAGTAGCCGTAGGGTGGATAAGCGCAGCGCATCCACCTTTAGCGCATGTTTGGTGGATGGGCTGCGCTTATCCACCCTACATCACTGCCGCTATGCCTGATTACCGTCGCGCCTGGCATCCGGGCGGAACTTACTTTTTCACCGTCAACCTGCTGCAACGGCAAGGCAATGATCTGCTGACTCGCCACATCGAACTGTTGCGCGCAGTGGTCAAATCGGTACGGCAACGTCACCCTTTTACGATTCATGGCTGGGTAGTCTTACCCGAACACCTGCATTGCGTCATCGAATTGCCGCCGGATGATGCTGATTACGCAACGCGCTGGCGGCTGATCAAGATGGAATTTTCCAAGGCATTGCCGCGCACCGAAAGATTGTCGGCGGTACGCACCCGGCGCAAAGAGCGTGGTGTATGGCAGCGGCGATATTGGGAATACCTGATCCGGGATGAGCGCGATTATCAGGCGCACATGGATTATGTGCATATCAATCCGGTGAAACATGGCTTGGTCAAAATTGTCGCAGATTGGCCGTATTCGACGTTCCACCGCCTGGTTGCGGAAGGCATTTTCCGGTGAATTTGGCGGGCGGGAACGAGGGTGAGTTGGGGTATAGCGATTAACTTGGCTGTGGCGTTAACATGCGGCGCAATGCCCGTTGGTTATTGCCCGTTGGTTATTGCGCCCTACGCGGGCTACAGATTAAATCCAGAGTAACTGCACGCCAGGGTAAATTTGTTCTCGAAAATCACGTAGGGTGGGCAGACAGGTTTTTCGTCCCCTTGCGGGGAAAAACGTGCCCACCCTACGGTCATTGATTATTATCGTTAATTTCAGAGAACAAATTTATCCAGAACTGCACGCAAGCTACGTTAGACTTTCCCCCGCACACCCTTTAGACTTGCGCACTTTTTTCACAGGCATCAACCATGTCCGCTGACATCGAACAAACCTTGGCCGAACCCGTTGCCGTGCCGCGCGAGCTGATTTCGCGCGAAGTGGCGCGCCGCCGCACCTTCGGCATCATCTCGCACCCGGATGCGGGCAAGACCACGCTCACCGAAAAGCTGCTGCTGTTCTCCGGCGCGATCCAGTTGGCGGGCACGGTGAAGGGGCGCAAGAGCGGCCGCCACGCGACATCCGACTGGATGGACATCGAGAAGCAGCGCGGTATTTCCGTGGCCAGTTCGGTGATGCAGTTCGAGTACCGCGACCATGTGGTAAACCTGCTCGACACGCCCGGCCACCAGGATTTTTCCGAGGACACTTACCGCGTGCTTACCGCCGTGGATTCCGCGCTGATGGTGATTGATTCGGCCAAAGGTGTCGAAACGCAGACCATCAAGCTGCTCAATGTGTGCCGCATGCGCAACACGCCGATCCTGACTTTCATGAACAAGATGGATCGCGAAGTGCGCGACCCGCTGGAGTTGCTGGACGAGGTGGAGTCGGTGCTTAACATCCAGTGCGCACCGGTGACCTGGCCGCTGGGCATGGGCAAGACGTTTCGCGGCGTGTATCATCTGCTGCGCGACGAAATCATGTTATTCGAAGCCGGCGGGGAGCGCGCCGACCAGGAATTTGAAGTCATCAAGGGAATCAATAATCCACGCTTGGCGGAAATGTTTCCGCTGGAAATCGAACAGCTCAAGATGGAGGTGGAGCTGGTGCATGGCGCATCGCATCCATTCGATCTGCAACGGTTCCTTGAGGGTAAGCAGACGCCGGTGTTCTTCGGTTCGGCCATCAACAACTTCGGCGTGCGCGAAATTCTCAATGCCTTGCTGGATTGGGCGCCAGCGCCGTTAGAGCGCGATGCTACGGTGCGTGTGGTCGAGCCTACCGAGACCGCTTTCTCCGGCTTCGTGTTCAAGATCCAGGCCAACATGGACGCCAACCACCGCGACCGCATCGCCTTCCTGCGCGTGTGTTCCGGCCATTTTGAGCGCGGCATGAAGATCAAACACCTGCGCATCAACCGCGAAATTCGCGTGTCCAACGTGGTCACCTTCATGGCCTCCAGCCGCGAACAGGTGGAAGAGGCTTACGCGGGCGACATCATCGGCCTGCCCAACCACGGCAACATGCAGATCGGCGACAGCTTCTCCGAAGGCGAAATTTTGCAGTTCACCGGCATCCCGTATTTCGCGCCGGACTTTTTCCGCTCGGTGCGCATCCGCAACCCGATCAAGGTCAAGCAACTGCACAAGGGTTTGCAGCAGCTCGGCGAAGAAGGTGCGGTGCAGGTGTTCAAGCCGGTCAACGGCGGCGATTTGATTCTCGGCGCGGTCGGCGTGTTGCAGTTCGACGTGGTGGCCAGCCGCCTGCAAGGCGAGTACGGCGTGGACGCGGTGTTCGAGGGCACCAGCACCACCAGCGCGCGCTGGGTGACCTGCGACGACAAGAAGATGCTCGCCGATTTCGAAAAGGCGCTATCCAACAATGTCGCCTACGATGCCGCAGGCAACATGGCCTACCTCGCACCGAACAGCGTGAATCTCAAGCTGACGCAGGAGCGTTGGCCGAAGGTGGTGTTTCATACCACGCGCGAGCATGCAGTAAAACTGTAATGCAACAACTCGAATTTCAGCTACGTAGCGATCATATCGAACTCAACCAGTTGCTCAAGCTGGTGGGCGTCTGCGACAGCGGCGGGGCGGGCAAGGCGCTGGTCGCGGAGGGCGGGGTGTCGGTGGATGGCAAAGTGGAATTGCGCAAGACTTGCAAGATACGCGCGGGGTCGGTGGTGACATTGGGCGATGTGCGCATTACCGTGACTAATGAGTAACGTTAAGCAAGGATTTGTCCTTCCCGCGAAGGCGGGAATCCAGTCCGATCAAACCACTGGATTCCGGGTCAAGCCCGGAATGATGGCAGCTTAGATGCTGTATATTTCCCACCACGTCGTCATACCCGATCACGAGATCGAGATCAGCGCCGTGCGCGCGCAGGGGGCGGGCGGACAGAACGTCAACAAAGTTTCCAGCGCGGTGCATCTGCGCTTTGACATCAACGCGTCGTCACTGCCGGATGAATTCAAGCAGCGGCTGCTGCAATTAAACGACCAGCGCATTACCAAGGATGGCGTGGTGGTCATCAAGGCGCAGGAGTTTCGCAGCCAGAACAAGAATCGCGGCGAGGCGTTAAGGCGCTTGAAGCAATTGGTGCAAAGTATGGCGGTGTTGCCGACGGTGCGCCGCGCCACAAAGCCCACGCGCAGTTCGCAGCAGAAGCGGCTGGAGAACAAGACCCGGCGCGGCGGAGTGAAGGCAATGCGCGGGCGGATAACGGAATAATTGTAGGTGCAAATTTATTCGCACTAATCTTGGTGCGCGGACGAATGAATTCGCACCTACAAACCCAACTGTAATTCAGGAAATTTAATGGCCATCAAAGCAACCATCTTCAAAGCCGATCTGCAAATCGCAGACATGGAGCGTCATTACTATCATGACCACTCGCTGACCCTGGCGCGGCACCCTTCGGAAACCGATGAGCGCATGATGGTGCGCCTGCTGGCTTTTGCATTGCACGCGCATGAGTATTTGTCGTTCGGGGAGGGAATGACTGCTGATGACGAGCCGGATCTGTGGCTGAAGGATTTGACCGGGGCGATCAAGCTCTGGATAGATGTGGGGCTACCCGATGAGAAGCTGATCCGCAGGGCCTGCGGGCGGGCCGAGCAAGTGGTCGTTTACATTTATGGCGGACGCACTGCCGAGATGTGGTGGAAGCAGAACAGCGAGAAATTCGAGCGGCTCAAGAACCTGTCCGTAATCAGCCTGCCGCCGGAAAGCACACGCGCCATAGCTAAACTGGCGCAACGCACCATGCAGTTGCAGTGCACTATTCAGGATGGGCAGGTGTGGTTAAGCGACGGTAGCGAGAGCGTGCAGGTGGAGCGGGTGGCGATTAAACAGCCGGAAGACAAAAAATCAGGCGCTAAAAACCATTGAGGATGTGGGGCGGGCAACTATGCCCGCCAGTGTCTATGCTGTCGTTCCTTCATCCGCAGGCTGTTCCGGCTGGTCTTTGTTGGCTTTTTCCGCCAGCTTGCGTTGTTTCTTCTCTTCTTGTTTCTTCTTCTTGGCTAATTCTTTTTGACGTTTCTCGAATTGAAAATTAGGTTGTGCCAATTTGTCGCCTTTAATGTTATGTGTGTTTTTGAGTGACCCGTTTACAGCCGCTATTTTCACACATTCAGGGTGTACATGTTGAAAATAATAAATTCCGCAGGTTGGTCATGAGGCACTTCCGGGCAATGAATGCGGCGGCGTGTACCGACCAGAAGATTAATCCGGGGTGCTAAAAGTTAAGATTCGGTTAATCATTTCTTCAGGTTCGGTTAATAAACGTTTGCAATACTGCATTCACTGGGAATCGCCCAGCTTGAAAACCGACACAAAAGGAGTATAGACATGACATCACATAACTTTGCTTTAGCCCTGATCTCGGCATGCGTGGCTTATCTTGTTTTAGTTTTGAACTTGGTCTAGTTTTGAACAAAGCATATGCAATCAGCCCTCCGCAACCACCGTGGGATTCGCAATCCGCAACGTAGCCCGTTAGCTCAGCTTGACCATGACAGGTTAAGAGGGCGAATCATGCTATTTTCACATGAGCTGAGCGTTGGAAATAGAATCGTCGATTCCGAACACAAGAAGCTGCACGGCATTATTAAAGGGATAGCCAACATAATTGCAGATGGGGAACTTACTGCTCTGCCAAAAGAATTTGAGCTGTTAGAAAATAGTTTATGCGCCTATTTTGTAGTTGAAGAAAATATTGCACAAGAAATTAATTTTGACTTTAGCCAACACAAGCTTGCCCATCAATATTTACTGAATAACTTTAAGCGTATAAGAGATGAGTTGATGGCTAAAAATGGCATGTGGTCCAAATTCGAGGAAGATGGTTACATCTATTCCTTGATGGTTTACCTGGATCGGCATATCAAAGTGGACAGCAAGTCGCTCAAGGCAGTGCTGGATTCTCAGCTCTACGACTTTAAGTCAAACTGAATGTATGGTAATTGCATTACGGCGGCATTGCTTTATCTGGTTACGGAAGAATTGCTGATGGGGGCACACAAAACCCAGGAAAAGCCGATCTCAACCTTGGTGCTTTCGGTGGATTCTTGGCATTCTGGAGCATTCAACTGTTGGGGCGATAGGCGATTGTATCCCTCAATGCCAAGGCAAGCCGCATGGTTGCCAGGCTAGACAGGCTATATTCCCAAAGCGCAGATGAAGAAAACAAAAGGGGAACTGCTACAGGCTTTGCGATAATTTCACTAATTTTAGAGAGCCTAGCAATCAAAGGGTTGCTGTAGTTGTTCCGACAGGTTTTATTCCTTAGGAGTCGTTAAACAATTAGTGTATCAATTTTAGCTCGCACTCGGATCAATCCTGTAGTTCCATTCGCCATGAAACGAATTCCGGGTGATGCGTATTTTTTCAAATTCTGCGTCACTTACCTTAATGCCTGACGGATACGAAGATTCATCCAGTTCGGCATGGACTTTCAGTCCCTTCCGAGTGGTCGTTCCGGCAATGAGATTGACGATCACCTCGTGGCTAATCAAGGGCTGGCCGCGCCAATTCATGCTGATGTACGAGAACAGACGATGCTCGATCTTGTTCCATTTGCTAGTGCCCGGAGGCAGATGAGAGATGCTGATCGGGATATTGATCTCGTCAGCCAACCGCTGCAATTCCAATTTCCAAAGCCGTACCCGGCTACCGTTGCTACCGCCACCATCTGCCGTGATCATCAGTTCCGTTGCCGCAGGATAACGCTGCCTGCCCATCGTATTCCACCAGCGGCGAATTGTTTCGACCGCGAAACTTGCCGTGTCGTGATCCGTCCCCACACTGACCCAACCCGTGTTGCTGGCAACATCGTAGACGCCATAGGGGTTCGCGCGCCCAAGCTCCTTATCGATGAAGTCGTGCACCTTGACTAATTCTGGCTTCCCCTCGGGGCGCCAAGTTGTGCCGTTGTTCTTGTACGCACCAACAAGCTCTTTCTTCTTTGTGTCAACCGAAATAACCGGATTGCCTGCCGCTAGACGTTGTCCGGTCTGGTCGTTGATGAACTCGAATTGGGCATTGCGGTCCGGATGATCCGTCCCTTCCAGCATCTTTCGGTTTGCCTGCAAGCTATAACCCAACTCCCGCAGCAAGTCGCCCACTTTCGGATAGCTCACCGAATGGCCGTTCACAGCCAGCTCACCAGCCAGCGTACGCAGGCTTTTGCAAGTCCAGCGCAGGGGTGATTCGGGATCACCCCGTGTCGTCGCTTCGACCAATTTCTCCAGCGCCGCCATCACGCCAGAATCGGTTTCGGTGACAGATTTTCTGCCAGCTCCCGCTTTGCGAATTCGCTTGCCCTGACTTTCAACCGCCATCTTTTCGGTTGCCAGCTCTTCCAATCCGGCATGAATTGCGCGCCGGGACACACCGGTAGCCTGTGCAACCCTTGTAACGCCGCCATGGCCTAACACCGCAGCTTCCGCAGCAGCAAACAGACGCCTCATCCGCTCGTCCAACGTCCATGCAAGCTTCTCGAACCGGGTGCGTATTTGTTTGAGGTCGTCTGCATTCGCCATGACGACAATCATAGCACCTTCGATTTATTTGTTACAGTTATTTATTAACAGCTCCTTAGTATCACGTCAAAGATGGGGGCATTTTCAGGATGCTCTTCCGGATAACCGAGAAATCCAGTAAAGTGAACCCCTGTCTATCACAACAAAGAGTAAACAAAATGAGCGTAAAAGGCCAGCAGCTACAAGACCCGTTCCTGAATACCCTGCGCAAGGAGCATATACAGGTTGCCATTTATCTTGTGAGTGGCATCAAGTTGCAGGGACATATCGAGTCGTTCGACCAGTATGTGATCCTGCTGAAGAACACCATTACCCAGATGGTGTATAAACACGCCATTTCCACAATTGTTCCTGCACGTGTAGTGACCATTCCGATAGACTCCGAGTAATGCACGAGAGCACTACCGAAGCAAACACGGCGGTATTGGTCAGTCTGGATCTAGGCACCTTCGATTACGCGGAAAGTTTGGAAGAATTGCGCCTGCTCGCGGAAACCGCCGGGGTGCGTGCGGTGGCGCTGGTTCAGGGCAAGCGACAGCGCCCCGATGCGGCGTTGTTTGCGGGCAGCGGCAAAGTCCAGGAAGTCGCCGAAATCGTGGAGCGCATGGAAGTTCCGCTGGTGATTTTCAATCACGATCTTTCTCCCGCGCAGATGCGCAACCTGACCGCCAAGTTGAATACGCGTGTGATCGACCGCACCATGTTGATTCTGGATATTTTTGCGCAGCGTGCGCAAAGCCATGAAGGCAAGGTTCAGGTAGAGCTGGCGCAACTCAGGTATCTCGCTACACGCCTGGTTGGGCTGGGCAGTGACATGGGGCAACAAAAATATGCGGTGGGTGCGCGTGGCCCCGGTGAAACCAAGCTGGAACTGGATCGGCGCAAGTTGGATAAACGCGTTCATTTCTTGAAAGACCGCCTGGATAAGCTCAAGCATCAACGTGTGGTACAGCGCCGCGCGCGCAATCGCGCCGACGTGCTGTCGGTGTCTATCGTGGGCTATACCAATGCGGGCAAGTCCACGCTGTTCAACCGGCTGACCCGCGCCAACGCGTATGTGGCCGACCAATTATTCGCCACGCTGGATACCACCTCGCGCCGCATGTTTATTGAAGCAGCACCCGGCGCCTCACCAGACGATGGTAGGCCGGGAGTGGGTGGCGAGGTCGTGGTGTCGGATACCGTCGGTTTCATCCGCCATCTGCCGCATTCACTGGTCGCGGCATTTCGCGGCACACTAGAAGAAACCGCGCAGGCGGATTTGCTGTTGCATGTGGTGGATGCAAATAACCCCGTCCGCGATGATCAAATTGCCGAGGTCAACAAGGTACTGGCCGAGATTGGCGCGCAGCATATCCCGCAAATTCTGGTGCTGAATAAAATTGATTTGCAGGAATTGCCCGCCAGTGTGGAGCGCGATGAATATGGTAGAATTGCGCGCATTCGTTTGAGCGCCAAGACCGGCGCAGGCATGGATGCGTTGCGCGAGGCATTGGCCGAAGTACGCGCGGCTCGGACGCCACAAGATGCGCAAGTGCAAGATTGGCATCCTCTCAACAACTGAATTAATTAATTGCAGGATGGACTATGGGATTGAATGACCCGCAATGGGGTAATAAAAACAGCGGCGGCCCGCCGGATTTGGAAGCGGTGCTGCGCGACCTTAATAAAAAGATTTCAGAGCTGTTTGGTGGCAAGGGTGGTGGCACAGGCAACAGTGGCGGTGGTGGTGCACCAAAGAATTTCAAGGGAGGAATCAGCCTGGTCATTGTGGTGATCGCCCTGATCTGGATTGCCAGCGGCTTTTATATTGTGGATGCGAGCCAGCGCGGTGTGGTGCTGCGTTTCGGCAAGTATCTCGAAGCCACCCAGGCCGGCCCGCGCTGGCATCTGCCGTTCCCCATCGAATCCGTCGAGGTCGTGAGCCTTAGCCAGGTCAGAACGGTGGAAGTCGGCTACCGCGACAATGTCAAGAACAAGATGTTGAAAGAATCGCTGATGTTGACCGATGACGAGAATATCATCGACATTCAATTCGCCGTGCAATACTTCCTGAAGGATCCAGCCGACTATTTGTTCAACAACCGCGCGCCGGATGAGAATGTGCGCCAGGCGGCTGAGACGGCCATCCGCGAAATCGTCGGCAAGAACAAGATGGACTTCGTGCTGTATGAAGGGCGCGAGCAGGTCGCGGCGGCCACTACCAAATTGATTCAGGAAATTCTCGATCGCTACAAATCCGGCATTCTGGTGAGCAAGGTCACCATGCAGAATGCGCAGCCGCCCGAACAGGTTCAGGCCGCATTTGATGATGCGGTGAAGGCCGGGCAGGACAGGGAGCGCCAGAAAAACGAAGGCCAGGCTTACGCCAATGACGTGGTGCCAAAGGCCAAGGGCGCGGCGGCGCGCCTGATGCAGGAGGCGGAAGGCTATCGCCAGCGCGTGGTGGCGAATGCCGAGGGTGATGCCAGCCGTTTCAAGCAGGTGCTGGTGGAATATGAAAAGGCACCCGTCGTCACGCGCGAACGCATGTACATAGACATGATGCAGCAAATACTGAGCAGCAGCAGCAAGGTCATGGTGGACCAGAAAAACGGCAACAACCTGCTGTACCTGCCCCTGGATAAACTGATCCAGAGCACCGGTCCGGGTTTGCCGGAAATGGCAACGGCAGCGGGCCGCTCGGCCAACAATGCGGAGCAAGTCGCACCCCAGCCTGCTGCGCTGAATGAGCCTGCCATGCCAATTGTGCGCGAGGGATTGCGCGGTCGCGACAGGGAGGCACGTCCATGAAAACCAATTTCGGCAATATCCTGGTTGGCGCAATCGCGCTGTTGATCCTGCTCAGCTTGAGCATGTTCGTGGTGGATCAGCGCCAGACCGCCATCGTGTTTCAGCTCGGTGAGGTGGTGGGGGAAAAAACCGCGCCCGGCCTGTATTTCAAGATGCCGCTGGTGCAGAACGTGCGCTATTTCGATTCGCGCATCCTGACCATGGATAGCATGGAACCGGAGCGTTTCATCACGGCGGAAAAGAAAAACGTGATGGTGGATTCCTTCGTCAAGTGGCGCATTGCCGATGTGAAGCAGTATTACATCAGCGTGGGGGGCGATGAAGTACGCGCGCAAACCCGTTTGATGCAGACGGTGAATGCCAGCATGCGCGAGGAGTTCGGCAAGCGCACCATACACGAAGTGGTGTCCGGCGAGCGCGAAAAAATCATGCAGGTATTGCGCGAAAAGGCGGATGCCGACGCACGCAAAATTGGCGTTGAAGTGCTGGACGTGCGCCTGAAACGGGTGGATTTTCCGCTGGAGATCAGTGAATCGGTGTATCGCCGCATGGACGCCGAGCGCAAGCGGGTGGCCAACGAGCTGCGCGCAACCGGCAATGCCGACAGCGAAAAGATTCGCGCCGATGCCGACCGGCAACGTGAAGTGACACTTGCCAATGCCTACCGCGATGCGCAGAAAATCAAGGGCGATGGCGATGCCAAGGCGACTTCGATTTATGCCTCCGCGTTTGGCCGCAATTCCGAGTTCTACTCTTTCTACCGCAGTCTGGAAGCTTACAAGCAAAGCTTCAAGAACAAGGGCGATGTCATGGTGATTGATCCCAGCTCCGCCTTCTTTAAATATTTGAAGAGTTCCGGCAAGGGCGGCAAGTAACGGCAATGCTGAATTACTGGCTGATCGGGTTGGCGCTGATGCTGGTGATTGAAGGAATCTTGCCGTTTCTGTTTCCCAACCTGTGGCGCGATACATTCAGCAGGCTGGTATCGCTCTCCGATGGACAGCTCCGTTTTGTGGGTATCAGCGCCATGTTGTCCGGCCTGCTGTTGCTGTATTTGGTGAAATGAAGGGTGCTTCTAAAAATCCAAATTTCTAAGCCAGACAAGGCGTGCGCAAAAAATCGCGGCGCCGCATATGGTTTTATATGTAAGCAAGATTTTTTAAGCACAACGAAGTATGGCGACGAAACTTTGGGTTTTTTAGAGGCACCCTGATGCCGAATTCGAACTGGTTATTGCCGGAGTACATTCAGGACATGTTGCCGGATGAAGCCTGGCGCATCGAGCGCATGCGCGCCGGCGTACTCGAATTGTTGCGCCTATCCGGATACCAGTTGGTTGCACCGCCGTTGCTGGAATATGCCGATGCGCTGCTGGTCAATGGCAGCCATGACATGGACTTGCGCACTTTCAAGCTGGTTGACCAGTTGAGCGGGCGCACGCTGGCGTTGCGAGCAGACACCACGCCGCAAGTGGCGCGCATAGACGCCCACTTGCTCAATCGCCAGGGCATCACCCGCTTGTGCTACGCAGGCAGTGTGCTGCACACCCATCCAGCGGGATTGATGCGCACGCGCGAGCCGTTGCAGGTCGGTGCGGAGTTATATGGCCACAGCGGATTGGAAAGTGATCTCGAAGTACAGCGCCTGATGTTGCAAGTCTTGGCTACTCTCGGCGTCAGCGGCGTGCATCTCGACCTCGGCCATGTCGCGCTGTTCCGTGCGCTGGTCAGATACGCCGGGATTGCGCAAGAACTGGAAACGGAATTATTCAGCGCATTGCAAGGCAAGGACATACCCGCGTTGCGCCCACTGGTGGCCGGGCTGGCGCCGGATATAAAAAATGCATTGCTGGCGCTGCCGAAACTGTACGGCGGGGTGGAGGTGATCGCGCGCGCCCGTGCGACGCTGCCGGATTATCCTGAAGTGGCGGCAGCGCTGAATGAACTGGAGCAAGCCGCCGCACATTTGCAACCGCTGGCGCACAGTGTCGGCATCGATCTCGCCGAACTGCGCGGCTACCACTACCACAGCGGCATGGTGTTCGCGGCTTATCACGCGGGCAGCCACGACGCCATCGCGCTGGGCGGACGCTATGATGACGTGGGCAAAAGCTTCGGTCGCGCGCGCCCCGCTACCGGCTTCAGCATGGACTTGCGCCAACTGCATGGACTGCTGACACATCAGGGGCAACCCAAAAGCATACTTGCGCCGCACCGCGATGATGCGGCGCTACAGGAAAAAATTGCGCAGTTGCGCGCACAGGGACACGCCGTGGTGGTGGATTTGCTCGGCGACCCGGCTCTGCATACAGAATTGAATTGCGATCGTGAGTTGGTATTGCGCGATGGAGCGTGGGTTGTGGTCGAAACATAAACCCCTCCCATCCTCCCCTTATCAGGGGAGGTGACCGAGTTCCTCACATGACAAGGGGAGGTTAGGAGGGGTTGGGGTAGTCTTGAATAAGTAACAATCAATAGCAAATCAGGAATCAGCAATGTCAAAAAATGTAGTGGTAATCGGCACCCAATGGGGCGATGAAGGCAAGGGCAAGGTGGTGGACTGGCTGACCGACCACGCGCAAGGCGTGGTACGTTTTCAGGGCGGACACAATGCGGGGCATACGCTGGTTATTGACGGCAAGAAAACCGTATTGCACCTGATTCCCTCCGGCATCCTGCGCGGGCACGTGATGTGCTACATCGGCAACGGCGTGGTGCTGTCACCGCAGGCGCTACTCAAGGAAATGGATAACCTGGCCGCCGCCGGGGTGGACATCTATGGCCGCCTGCGCATTTCCGAAGCCTGCCCGCTGATCCTGCCCCATCACGAAGCGCTCGATAAAGCACGCGAGTTGGCCAAGGGCGAAGCAAAAATAGGCACCACCGGGCGCGGCATCGGCCCCGCCTACGAAGACAAGGTGGCGCGGCGCGCCATCCGCCTGCAAGACCTGTTTCATCGCGAGCGCTTCGCCGCCAAGCTGGGCGAGGTGCTGGACTACCACAACTTCGTGCTGAAAAATTATTTCCATGCCGCGACGGTGGATTTCCAGCAAACGCTGGATGGCGCAATGGCGCTGGCCGAGCGCATCAAACCGCTGGTGATGGACGTGCCGCGCGCGCTGTACGAGGCGAACAAGGCCGGGCAAAACCTGCTGTTCGAAGGCGCGCAGGGCACGCTGCTGGACATCGATCACGGCACCTACCCATTTGTCACCTCAAGCAACTGCATCGCGGGCGCAGCTTGCGCGGGCAGCGGCGTCGGCCCGCAGATGCTGCATTACGTACTGGGCATTACCAAGGCTTACACCACGCGCGTCGGTTCCGGCCCGTTCCCGACCGAACTGGATGACGAGGTGGGCAAGCATCTGGCCGAAAAGGGGCACGAATTCGGCTCCACCACCGGGCGTGCGCGCCGCTGCGGCTGGTTCGATGCCGCCGCGCTGAAGCGTTCGATCCAGATCAACGGCGTGTCCGGCCTGTGCGTCACCAAACTGGACGTACTGGATGGCGTGCAGACTTTACGTTTGTGCGTGGGTTACCGCATTGACGGCGAATACAGCGACATCCTGCCGGTCGGCGCGGAGTCTCTGGTTTGCTGCGAACCTGTGTATGAAGACATGCCGGGCTGGAGCGGCAGCACGGTGGGCGTGAAGCGCCACGAAGACCTGCCGCTGCAAGCGCGCAACTATTTGCAGCGCATGTCGGAAATCTGCGAAGTGCCGGTGGACATGGTATCCACCGGGCCGGATCGCGATGAAACCATTGTGCTGCGGCATCCGTTCAAATCGTAATATCCGTTTCAGCATAAAAAGCAGCTGATGGGTTGGCAGGTGCGAATTTTTTCACACGCACAATAAACGGCCCCCATGCTTAACACTTTCGCTATTGTTCACAGCAGCTTCTTGAAGAATGCGCCAGTCGGTGGCAGTTCGCACACAACACCATTACGTCCTCAATTTTAGTACGCCTCTGTCCTTCGGCAATCTGGTCGCGGTGATGCACGTCAAGCTGCGAATCGACCACTGGTACGAACCGAACCCCATGCACTTCCGCCCGTATTGTTTCAATGCCGCACGGCGCACTGCGGGGTCGCGTTCAGCCTTGGAGAGGATCACCTGTTTTCTTGTTCCTTCCAGATACGTGCGGCCAATCCACAACACGCTCTGCGGCTTGTGCTACCTACCCCCCCGGCAGCACAGATGGTCAAATTTATGCCAGCGCCAACGCAAAGAATAAGCCAGCAACTAATGGCTGTATATATGCCGAAAGGTCTAGATATATAGGTGAGAGCTGAATAAGCCGTCATACCCGCACAGGCGGGCATCCAGCTCTTTAGATTTATCTGGATTCCCGCTTTCGCGCATATGCACTAACCTAAGTGCGCCAGAGTATTTCTCCCTCCCCTTCAGGGGGATGGTTGGGGTGGGGGTGGGTCGTGTTTTGATTTGTATGATGTAATTTTTATACGGTATTTTAGAAAACACCAACTCCCTTATGTAGAGCACGCCCATCTCTTTGTTCTTGCATCCATACGTCCAGGTCAACGTCTCGCAAAATGGCGCGCCACTTGGTAGTGTTATCCCAATCAAAATTTGTTCGACCCGGCATGTATTTTCCCTGAAAACAAACTGGCCGACACGATCAGCACCGCACCGATAACTTCTCGCACTCCCATCTGTTCTCCTGCGAGAAAAAAGGAAGACACGGCAGCAATCACCAGTTCAAACATGAACAAAACAATAGACTGGTTGGCTGGCAGATTGGTCAGCCCATATTGCACCGCCAGGCTGGTGGCGCACAGCACCAACCCGATAAGCGCCATGAGCCACCATGCGCTTAGTGTAACGGCCTGAGCTTTTTGTATCAGATTTCCTTGATACATCAACAGCAAAACAGTAAGCAGCGCCGTGCCAAACCAGACACTGAGCGCTTTGAAATTCACGCTCAAGTGCTGTATGCGGCGCACCAGCACGTTCGTCAAGGCAAAACAAATTCCCGCCGAGAGCCCTATCCATTCTGCCCGGTTCTGTGGCACAGGCAAACCCAGGCCAGTTTTCCACAACATCACCATCGCCCCGCCCAAAGACAGGGCTATAACAGCATAACCATACCGGTTTAACTTTTCGCCCACCAGCCAACGCGCAAATAGCACCGTCCACAAAGGCGCGAGATAGAACAGCAGCAGTATCCGCATCACTTTGCCGTCCAGAATCGCCAGCACGTAACCAAAATTTGTCCAGCCCGCGCACAGGGTCAGCGCGACGCCCCACCATCCGGCGATGCGCAGCTCGCGCCAGAATGAACCGGACAGCAACATGCCAAACACCAGCGCGATGAAATACGTCAGGAAGGTCGCCAGGCCACCGGGAACGCCCGCAACTTCGAGCATGCGGTAGGGGTACCAGATCAGCCCCCACACCATTGCGCCACTCAACAGGCACAGCACCGCTACAATTTTTTGTTTTGATGCCACTCGCTGCGCCTTTATAATCCGGTTAATCCAGACAAACACAATGTCGTCATTCCCGCGAAGGCGGGAATCCAGTCAAATAAAATCGCTGGATTCCGGGTCAAGCCCGGAATGACGGGCCGAAAAAATGAACCCAGACCTAGACCGTTTACAGCCCTACCCTTTCCAGAAACTTGCCGCGCTGTTCCGTGAAGTGACGCCAAATCCGGCTTACCGGGCGATCAGCATGCACATCGGCGAACCGAAACATGCCACCCCGCAATTCATCAAGGATGCGCTCAGCGCAAACCTTGGCGGGCTGGCGAATTATCCCACAACCGCAGGCAGCGACTCGTTGCGCGGCGCGATCTCGCAATGGCTGGCAAAGCGTTATGGCATTCCCGCACCGGACACAAAAAAACAGGTGTTGCCGGTAAATGGCAGCCGCGAGGCGCTGTTCGCCTTCGCCCAGGCTGTAATAGACCGCACGCGCGGCAATCCCGCCGTGGTCTGCCCCAACCCCTTCTACCAGATTTATGAAGGCGCCGCACTGCTGTCCGGCGCCACGCCCTATTTCCTCAACACGCTGGCGGATGACAACTATGCGCTGAATTTCGACCAATTGCCGCAGGACGTGTGGCAACGCACCCAGCTTATCTACGTGTGTTCGCCGGGCAACCCGACCGGACGTGTAATCCCCCTGTCAGAATGGCAAACGTTGTTCGAAATGGCCGACCGTTACGGTTTCGCCATCGCCTCGGACGAATGCTATTCGGAAATTTATTTCGACACACCGCCGCTCGGCGCGCTGCAAGCCGCACAACAACTGGGGCGCAGCGATTACAGAAATCTGGTGGTGTTTTCCAGTTTATCAAAACGCTCCAATGTACCCGGCATGCGCTCCGGTTTCGTCGCGGGTGATGCCAGTGTGATCGAGAAATTCACCCTGTATCGCACCTATCACGGCTCGGCGATGAATCCGGCGATACAGGCTGCCAGCATCGCCGCGTGGAACGACGAAACGCACGTTGCGGAAAACCGCCGCCTGTATGCCGAAAATTTCTCCAAGGTGGTGGAGATACTCAAACCGGTGCTGCCCGTCGCACTACCGGACGCCAGCTTTTATCTTTGGGTTAATCTGTCGAAAGCGGGGATACGCACGCCGATTGCCGACACCGCCTTCGCGCAAGCCTTGTATCGCGACTATAATGTGACTGTATTGCCGGGCAGCTATCTGGCGCGCACCGCGCAGGGAGTTAACCCCGGTGAAAATTTTGTGCGCATCGCGCTGGTAGCGAATGTCGCAGAAACCGTGGAAGCCGCACAGCGCCTCGCTGAGTTCAGTCGCCAGTTATTTGGTCGTTAGTCGCTAGTTAAAGCAAACCCACGCAGCGGACAATACCAACTAACGGCTAGCGACTACCAACTTTAATAAACAGGAAACATCATGGAACAACTGCAACAGATCATCGACACTGCCTTTGAACGCCGCGCCGAAATCACTCCGCGCACCGTGGATGCCAAGCTGAAAGAAGCCGTCACCGCCGTCATCGAATGTCTTGACCAGGGCAAACTGCGCGTCGCGGAAAAAATCAACGGCCAATGGTTTACCCACCAATGGATAAAGAAAGCCGTGTTGCTGTCGTTCCGCATGGAAGACAACTCTTTCATCAAGGGCGGTTTCACCAATTATTACGACAAGGTACAGTCCAAATTCGCCGACTACAACTCCAAGGAATTCCGTGATGGCGGCTTCCGCGTAGTGCCTCCGGCAGCGGCGCGCAAAGGTTCGTTCATCGCCAGAAACGTGGTGCTGATGCCCTCTTACGTCAATATCGGCGCCTATGTGGATGAAGGCGTCATGGTGGATACCTGGGCCACCGTCGGTTCGTGCGCGCAGATCGGCAAGAACGTACACCTGAGCGGCGGCGTCGGCATCGGCGGCGTGCTGGAGCCGGTACAGGCCAACCCCACCATCATCGAAGACAACTGCTTCATCGGGGCGCGCTCGGAAATCGTCGAGGGCGTGATCGTGGAAGAAGGATCGGTGATTTCGATGGGCGTGTACATCGGCCAGAGTACAAAAATTTTCGACCGTGAAACTGGCGAAGTGAGCTATGGCCGTGTCCCTGCCGGTTCGGTGGTGGTCAGCGGCAATCTGCCTGCCAAGGATGGCAGCTACAGCTTGTACTGCGCCGTTATCGTGAAGAAGGTGGATGAGAAAACACGCGGCAAGGTAGGTATTAACGAATTGTTGCGAGGCATTTGACACCGTAGGGGCGTAAGGCATTACGCCCCCGCTATTACCGCCGTGACGTTAGGGCGTAATGCCATACGCCCCTGCGCCGTTCCAAAAAGGAGAACTCCATGATCATTACGCCACTGTTGCAACTCGCCGTTGACAAACAGGCATCCGATTTGTTTTTTTCTGTCGGCGCTCCGATCAATATCAAGATCGACGGCATTACCATGCCAGTCAACGAACAGCGGCTGGATGATGAAACCGTTAAGCACATCGCCTACGAAGTGATGACCCCTGAACAGATCACCATTTTCGAAACTCACAAGGAAATAAACTTTTCATTTCGCATGCGAGACGTCGGTAATTTTCGTATCAACATCTTCCATCAACGAAACAGCACAGCCATCGTCATACGCTATGTGCGTGGTAAAGTGCTCAACCTTGATGAGCTGAACCTGCCGCGTGTGCTGCAAGATTTGGTCATGGAAAAACGCGGGCTGGTGCTGATGGTTGGCGCCACCGGCTCTGGCAAATCCACCACTCTCGCCTCCATGATAGATCACCGCAACAACCTGGTAAGCGGGCACATCCTGACTATCGAAGACCCGATTGAGTATCTTTTCCGGCATGGTAGATCCATCGTCAACCAGCGCGAAATCGGCTGTGATACGGACTCATACGAGACCGCGCTGGTCAGCGCCATGCGCGAAGCCCCGGACGTGCTGATGATTGGTGAAATCCTCGACCGCAATACCTTGAAACACGCGCTTATTTTTGCCCAAACCGGCCACCTGTGCCTGTCCACCATGCACGCCAACAACAGCTACCATGCTCTCAACAGGATTGTAAATTTTTTCCCCTACGATGCCCGGCAGGCCGTTCTGTCTGACTTGTCCATGTGTCTGCGCGCAGTCATTTCGCAGCGTTTGGTGCGCAGCATCAACGGCAAGTTGGTGCCTGCGGTAGAAGTTTTGCTGAACACTTCACTCATCACCGACCTGATCAAAAACGATGAAATCGAGAAAATACGCGATGCCATCAGCCAGAGTGTGTCGCCCGGTTCCAAAACATTTGAGCAGGCACTGTACAAGCTTTACAAGTCCGGCCAGATCACCAAAGAAGAAGCGCTGCACAATGCCGATTCCGCCAGCAACTTGTCTTCGCTGCTCGACTTCTCGCAAACTACCCGAATGAAAGCGTTTGACCCCAATGCCCCGCAAACGTCTGCTTCTTCTGCCGCTCCTGCCACAGATTTCGGCCATATCACGCTGAATATCGAGATCCCCGATGCCGGCCGATGAAGAAATTCCAGTGCATGAAGCACGCCCATGAATCATTATTTGTGAACCGCATTCATTATGTCCGACACCCTGCAACTCGCCAAGAATCTCATCGCCCGCCGTTCGCTCACGCCGCTGGATGAAGGCTGCCTGACCCTCATCAGCGCGCGCCTCGAGCCGCTCGGTTTCAGGCTGGAAATGCTGCGCTGCGGCGAAGTGGACAACCTGTGGGCGCGTCGCGGCGGCAGCAGCCCTGTCGTGTGTTTTGCGGGGCACACCGATGTGGTGCCGACCGGCCCGCTGGATCAGTGGCTCAGCGACCCGTTCATCCCCACCGTGCGCGACGGCATGTTGTACGGTCGCGGCGCTTCTGACATGAAAGGCTCGCTGGCGGCTTTCGTCACCTCCATCGAAAAATTTGTGGCGGCGCATCCCGGCCATGCCGGTTCGATTGCCTTGCTGCTGACATCCGATGAAGAAGGCGTGGCGGTGGATGGCACGGTGCGCGTAGTGGAAGCGTTGCAGGCGCGCGGTGAAAAGCTGGATTACTGCATCGTGGGCGAGCCAACCTCCGTTGCAAAAACCGGTGACACAATTAAAAATGGCCGGCGCGGTTCGCTGTCCGGCACGCTGACCGTGAAGGGTGTGCAAGGCCACATCGCCTACCCGCACCTGACCAAAAACCCCATCCATCTTGCCGCACCGGCCATCGCCGAACTGGCTGCCACGGTGTGGGATCAGGGTAACGAATATTTCCCGCCCACCACCTGGCAAATTTCCAATATTCACGGCGGCACCGGCGCAAACAACGTCGCTCCGGGTACGGTAGAGATTGAATTCAATTTTCGTTTCTCCACCGCCAGCACGATGGATGGCCTGAAGACGAAGGTGCACGCCATTCTCGATAAACATGGCCTCAGTTATGATTTGGTCTGGACTTTAGCCGGCAAGCCCTACATCACCCCGCGCGGCGATTTGGTGGATGCGGTTGGTGCCGCAATCAAACAGGTGGCTGGCATTGAAACCGAACTCTCCACCAGCGGCGGCACTTCGGACGGGCGCTTCATCGCCGACATTTGCCCGCAGGTAATCGAGCTTGGCCCGCTCAATGCCACCATCCACAAGCTCAACGAGTGCGTGGCAGTGGCCGACTTGGATGTGCTGTCCGATATCTATTTCCTCATCCTGAAAAAGCTGCTGGTAAAATAATCGTGTACACGCTGCTGCAACTGATTATCCCCGCCTTCCTGTTCTGGCTTCTCTGGAAGGCATTCCGTTCGCCACGGCGTGGTGACGGTGATTCATCGGGGTCTTGCGATAACGCCTCCAACCCTTCCTGCGCTGGCGGCTCTCGGGGCAAATGCGATGATCATGGCAGCGACAGCGGTGGAGAGGGAGGAGGAGACTGATGGATGCCCATTGCTTTTCAGAGGCAAGCGCCACGCTCAAGACAGTGCGCGACTGCCTGCGCTTCGCAGTCAGCCAGTTTAACCAGGGCGAGCTGTTTTTCGGCCACGGCAGCGAAACAGCCTTTGATGAGGCGGCCTATCTCATTCTGCACACCTTGCATTTGCCACTGGATCGCCTTGAACCTTTCCTTGATGCCAACCTCACGCAATCCGAGCTGGATGAGGTGCTAAATATCATCGAGAAGCGTGTCGGAAACCGCACACCCTCCGCATATTTAACGCACGAGGCATGGCTGGGCGATTTCCGCTTTTATGTGGATGAACGCGTGATCGTGCCGCGCTCCTTTATCGCCGAACTGCTGAGCGAACAGCTTGCGCCCTGGGTGGGCAATCCGGAAAACGTAACGCATGTGTTGGACATGTGCACCGGCAGCGGCTGCCTCGCCATTCTTGCCGCACACGCTTTTCCCAATGCCGAGGTGGATGCTGTGGATATTTCCCCCGCCGCAATGGACGTGGCGCAGCGCAACGTCACCGACTATAGGCTGGAAGACCGCGTGCACCTCATCGAGTCCGACCTGTACACCAACCTGCAAGACAGCCGCTACGACGTCATCATCAGCAACCCACCATACGTAGATGCGCAAGCGATGGCTGCGCTGCCACAGGAATATCTGCACGAACCCAGGCTCGCGCTGGGCAGCGGCACTGACGGGCTGGATGCCACGCGCGAAATTCTCAAACATGCCGCAGCGCACCTCACTCCGGACGGCGTATTAATCGTGGAAATCGGCCACAATCGCACTGTACTCGAAGCCGCCTACCCTGACTTGCCGTTTACCTGGCTGGATGTCAGCGCAGGCGATGAGTTTGTGTTTCTGCTGCATCGAAACGACCTGGCAGATCGCTGAATAACTACTGCGAGATGCCCGTCGAGCACTACGAAAATTTTCCCGTCGCTTCCATCCTGCTGCCCAGGCGCCTGCGGCGGGCGGTGGAAATCATCTACCGCTTCGCGCGCCAGGCCGACGACTTCGCCGATGAAGGCGACATACCAAACGAGGGACGGCTGGCCAAACTCGACAGCTTCCGCGCCGAACTCCGGCACATCGCCAGCAAGGAAACACCGCAAACTTTGTTGTTCAACGACGTAGCGGCTATCGTTGTGGCACACCAGTTGCCGCTGCAACTGTTTCACGATCTGCTCGACGCATTTACGCAGGACGTGACCCAAAAATGCTACACCAATTTCGATGAGGTGCTGGGCTACTGCCGCCGCTCCGCCAACCCGGTGGGCAGGTTGCTGCTGCATCTGTACGAAGAAGCCACGCCGCAGAATCTGATTTACTCGGACGCCATCTGCACCGCGCTGCAACTCATCAACTTCTGGCAGGACGTGAGAAAAGATTACGCCATCGGACGTATCTATCTGCCGCAGGATGAAATGGCGCGCTTCGGCGTGACCGAAGAGCACATCGCCGAAGGGCGCGTGGATACGGCTTGGTGGGAATTGATGCGATTCCAGGTGCAGCGCGCACGCGCCATGATGCTGCAAGGCGCGCCGTTGGGCAGCATCCTCACCGGGCGTATCGGGCTGGAGATGCGCCTGATCATCGCGGGCGGGTTGCGCATACTCGACAAGCTGGAAAGCGCGCAATTCGACATGTTCCGCCACCGCCCGGTGTTGCGCCCGCTGGACTGGGTTATCATGCTGCTCAAGAGCGCGCCGTTTAACTATTAACCTGAAAGACCATTGAGCCACGTGCGTTGAGACGTTATCCGTGAACATCCGTGTTCATCCGTGGCTGAGAGCACAATGAAATGACCCCGGATCAATACTGCCAAGACAAGGCCGTTCAAAGCGGCTCCAGCTTCTATTACAGCTTCATGTTCCTGCCGCCGGACAAGCGCCGCGCCATCACCGCGCTGTACGCCTTCTGCCGCGAAGTGGACGATGTGGTGGACGATTGCTCGGACGAGAATGTCGCACGCGCCACGCTGGCCTGGTGGCGCACGCAGGTGGCGGCCATCTATGAAGGCGCGCCGCAGCACCCGGTATGCCAGGCGCTGGCGCCGGTGGTCAGACAATTCAACCTGCCGCAGGAACAGTTGCACGAAATCATCGACGGCATGGAGATGGATCTCACGCAACACTCCTACGCCGACTTCAAGGCGTTGCAACTGTACTGCTACCGTGTCGCCTCGGTAGTCGGGCTGCTGGCCACAGAAATTTTCGGCTACACCGACCGCAAAACGCTCAAATACGCACACGACATCGGCATCGCCTTCCAGCTCACCAACATCATCCGCGACGTGGGCGAAGATGCACGGCGCGGGCGCATCTACCTGCCGCTGGATGAGTTGCAACAGTTCGGCGTCAGCACTGATGACATCCTCAACGCACGCGAAAGCGATGGCTTCGACAAATTGATGCGGTTCCAGATCGAGCGCGCACAGCATTTCTACCGGCAGGCATTCGAGCAACTGCCCAGCGCAGACCGCAAGGCACAGCGCACCGGCCTCATCATGGCGGCGATCTACCGCGCTACGCTGGATGAAGTTCTCGCCAGTGGATGCCATGTGTTGAAAGAGCGCATCTCGCTGACGCCGTTGCGCAAGCTGTGGCTGGCATGGAAGACATGGATCAAAAACCATTGATGTCGAGGTGCTGCTTCGCGACGTTCAGGTAAAAAAACAACCGTGAATTCGTGGAAAACTCTGGAAAGCTTTACAGGATACTGCGGGGATTCAACGGGAAGGTAACTGATGGAATTTGCTGGTGCGAAAGGAGAGACTCGAACTCTCACGCCTTGCGGCGCTGGAACCTAAATCCAGTGCGTCTACCAATTCCGCCACTTTCGCGCTGTTTGTTTCCAGCTTTGGCGGCAATTATAACATCATCCCGGCTGTTTTATTTTGACCACTCTGCGTCCGCGCAACTTGCCTTGCAGCATCAATGGAAAGACTAGTGGCAACTCGTTGAACGGGACGATCTGTGCCACTTGCTCCAATTGCTTGGTGCGCAGGTCGCTTGACAGGCGTTGCCAGATTTGGCGGCGTAGCGGCATCGCGGTGGCGGCAGAATCAACACCGATGAGGCGCACACCGCGCAGGATGAAGGGCAGCACCGTAGTGTGTAACTCAACTCCACCGGCATTGCCGAAACTGGCTATCACGCCGTTTTGCTGCATGGTGCGGGTAAGCCACGCCAGCGTCTCGCCGCCCACCGCATCCAACGCACCGGCCCACCGTGCTCTTTCCAGCGGGCGCGTGCCCATCACCAGCTCTTTGCGCGACAAAATTTCAGTTGCGCCTAACGATTTTAGATACTCATGTTCGCTGCCCTTGCCGGTCAGCGCTACTACATGATAGCCCTGTTGCGCCAGCATCTGGATCGCCAGGCTCGCCACCCCGCCGGTCGCGCCTGTCACAATCACCTTGCCGTTCTCCGGGCGCAGATCGTTTTGCTCCAGGCGATGAATCGACAGCGCAGCAGCAAAGCCCGCCGTGCCGATTGCCATCGCCTCGAACAACGTCAGCCCTTGCGGCAGCGGCACCACCCAGTCTGCGGGAGCGCGCACGTATTCTGCAAATCCGCCATCGTGATCCACCCCCATGCCGTAGCCGGTAACGATCACCTCATCGCCCGCCTTGAAACGCGCATCGGATGAACTGACCACCACACCCGCCGCATCCACTCCGCCCACGCAGGGAAAGCGGCGTATCACTTTGCCCGCGCCGGTTGCGGCGAGTGCATCTTTGTAATTCACGCTGGAGTAATGCGTCTGAATGACGACCTCGCCGAGGTCGAGATCGTCCAGCATCAGCTCGACGAAACGCCCGGCGGATTGTCCATCTTCTTCGTAACCAGCGACTTGGCTATCGTCTTTTGATAGCCTAGTCGAATGGCTAGTAGTTTCATCAAAGATGCGGTAGGCGGAGAATTTAAGTGTGGATAAAATTTGCGGCGTCATTTTATGAACTCTTTGGTAGGGTGGGCAACTCGTTGCCCACCCTTGTGATGATGTTCACCTTCCGTGTGGGCAGATGAAACTTGCCCACCCTACGCTCGCTATCCCCGAATGTCAGCAAAGAAGGTGGCCGGATGGCAGTGACGTTACACGCCCAACATCCTGCGCGTCAACAGCATCTGCATGTCGCGCCTGCCATCTGCAATCATGTAGATGAACACCTGTTTCCCCGTCACTCGATAGATGAGCCGGTAAGGTTTGAAGTGCGCCTGGCGATATTCGCGTATCCCAAGCTGGAGCAACTCTTTGGGATAAGAGCCGCGCTCCGGAAAAGCGGCCAATGATGCGGTCACTTCCATCAGTTTATCCAGCACGTAATCAGCCTTGCCTTGCGCATCGTTCTCGGCAATGTAGGTGTAGATATCCTCAAGGTCGCGCTCCGCACTGCGGGTGAGCAATACCTTGTAGATCATTTTAACTTGGGCTTCCCGGCGCGAAGGTGGCGCACGACATCCGCGACGGGCGCGACCTTGCCTTCTTCAATCTCGCGATTACCCAGCGCAAGAATCTTCAGCAGAGCCAGCGTTTCCTGAGTGCTTTCATAAGAAGCGATGTCCTGCATGACTGCTCTGGCTTCGCCGTTCTGCGTGATCAGAAAAGGCTCACGCTGCTCGGTCAGACGTTTAAGCACCTCAGCGGCATTGGCCTTGAGATAACTGATGGGTTTGATGTTGGTTGAGCGCATGACTTATCCTCCGATACGATGGAGACCGAATATAGACCTTTATCGGTCTTGTTGCAAGCATTTGCAAATTCAGTGAGGGCTCCTGCAAATAGTTCAGCACAGCCATGGGCATCACATTATTTTGTTGGAATTACTGTATTGTGATGCTGACCCCAATCAATGCCAATCAATGTAGTCGAATGGCTAGTAGTTCCATCAGAGGGTTGGGGAGAGGGGGGTGACGAAGTAAACAAACCACGTTCGTAGAACGTGGTTTGTTTACTTTATTTTCTTCTTTGCTTCAGCCAGTGCCAATTCAATAGCAGTAACATGATGCTGACTAACTGATCTGCTGGTTTTTTGGCTTGAATGCACAGACTTATTTTCCCCTTCAAGATTTTTTGTTTTACCAGCAGTTGAACCTGTCGCAGCCTTCTGCCCAGTTGATATTCGATTAACTCCTCTTATATTTTTTGGCCTTGAATTATTTTGTAACATGAATGTGTTATGGCTTCTTCTTTGATTTCTCCCGGCAATAGTAGAAACTATCGCCCCTCCAGCCTCTATCGGTTTGTGGTACGCACCAGTTGTAATTTGTGTGCCAGACGGCGCAAGTAAGGACAGTTCAAACGAACCATCGTTTTTTTTCTTTAGATAAGCAATGCTCTGTTTTGAAATTTTAGCGATCTCGGGATGAGAAGCCTTACTAACGTATAACGTAACTGACCTCGCCGCGTAATTACCCTTGAGTCCCAGAACAAGCTTATAGGCCTTCAAAATTTCTGATATAAAAAAAGGCTCCCACCCAACCACCTGCCATTTAGGAGTCATAAGCCCTTGAACTATTGTGAGAGCTCTGGGTTCACTATCTCGATTTGTGCATGGATGCTTAGGCCATGGTGGGCCAAGTTCATCGAAAAACACTCGTCCACCATTAGACGATTGATAAAAGAAAACCGGTGCTCCACATACTGGACAAGCAGCATTTGGAATTACGTAACTATTGCGCGCTTGCGTTATTGGAGGTACCCAAGGGTAACTGCGAGTAATAACAGCATCATTAATTTGGCTGCCATAACTACGACGACCAAGGTGGCCGCCCCCCACCCACAGGTGCATTCGGCAGAATGGTTCCATGCGTTACACATAAATAATAGGGGACGTCACCATTTTTCCATGGGTCGTATTGTTGTGCGGCCTGTTCCTAAGTCTATTTTTCCGAACTGTCTAAAAAATCCGGTGTCAGGTCTTGCACTACGACATTTCTTGTTCGGTATTTACCAAACTCGCCCTATCCCGTAAGCATCGTATTGGGAATCAATGCTTACAACCGGCAACTTCTCGGCAAGCGCCTGGGCGATTATCAGGCGGTCAAAAGGATCGCGGTGATGAAACGGCAACGTGGTCAATTGCGCGGTATGGCTGATTTCGATGGGAAGGATAGTTATATTGTTGTTATGGGGTATTCAGCTAAGTGCTGTGGCTAGCCTCTCCATGGGTGCGAAGGCACGGAAATATCCAGCGAAGCTGGCGCTTTATGGCGAAGCTTGGCGGACACTGCGAACTCCTGCCCCTCAACTCTGGGCTTGGGATTGGCTACAAGCTCGCGGAAGGACATAGGATGCATGGAAACGCACTGTTCGATCAGATCGATGTAGGCAGTATCATCTGGAAACCACGCCATAAATTCTGCGTAGTTGCATGGGTAGTCGACCCCGGCGCGGGCGCGGCAGATCGAACCTGCGGAGTATTTGATTCAATTGCATAATTTCAACATAACAGCACTTAGCTGAATACCCCATTTGTTGTTCGCAAGTTCACGTTCCATGAATTGCGCGAAGGGTTCTGGCAACACGTATTTTCCCAGCGCGATTTTGATGGCGATTTCCCAATGGCTTGCCGGGCTCAGATAGAGGATTTCGGTTTGTTCAATGGCGGTTCTGGCTGGGATGCAAAGCCGTTCGTCATCCAGCAAGAACCAAAGAAATGCATGGGTGTCGAGCAGAAGTTTCATACCATGTAGTCTGAGAAATCATCCAGATGATCGTCGTCTTCTTTCAGAATGCTCAAGCGGCCTTTCGCGCTTCCCGGGCGGCGAGCGGGTGACATGGCGGATACTGTTGTGGCTGGTTGCAGTCGTACAAGCAGGAATCGCGCGTTTTCTTCCATGCTGATCGGCTCAACGGGCTGAATGCGGCCTTCTTTGATGATGGCTTCTACTGCTTGTAACATGGCGACTCCTGATTTAGGATTTCTGGGGTTATCCTACCGAATTTGTTCCGATTACGCCAGCACTAGCCTTATCCAATGTGGTATGAGCCTGAAGGAGGGCTGTATTTCCAACGAGGAATGAGCCTGAAGCGAAGAATCTGAGGTCGATTGAAGGAGTGGGTTGATCATTGCAAGGATGATGATCAACATGAACGAAACACGGCTTTGCACGATAGAACAGATTGAGCAATTTCTTGGTGGCTGCCTCCAGATTGAATTCACCAAGTCTGGTGACGACAGCGAACGCTATGAGCACATCAGTCGCGTGCTCAAACGCTTTGACTATCCCAAGCAGGGCAAGCGAGAGAAAGGTGTGCTGCTGAAGTACCTGCAAGTCACCAGCGGCTACAGCCGCGCGCAGGTCACACGCCTGGTCACGCAGTGGTTCACAAACCGCTTGGCTACCGTACCCCTGTCCAAACGCTACCGTGCGCCTGCTGCCCCTTTTGCGCGCAAATACACGGCTATCGATATCGCGCTTCTCGCAGAGATGGACAAGGCCAATGAGGACGTGTGTGGCCCGGCCATTGCGCACCTCTTGCAGCGCGCTTACAGCGTCTATGGTGACGCGCGCTATGAGCGGGTGTCCGGCCTGTCGGTTTCGCACCTGTACAACCTGCGCAAAAGCTCGGGCTATCAAGCCTTGCGGGTGGTTTTCACCAAGACTAATCCGGTGTGCAATCACATCGGGGTACGCAAAGTACCACGCCCCAAAGGGCGGGTTGGGTTTGTGCGCATCGACACCGTCCACCAAGGCGATCTTGACGGCATCAAAGGCGTGTATCACATCACCTGCGTTGACGAGGTCAGCCAGTGGCAGGTCGAGGCGTGCGTGCAGGGTATTAGCGAGGCATTTTTGTTGCCCGTGCTGGAGTTGGTGATCGAACAGTTCCCGTTTGTAATTATGGGGTTTCACTCGGACAACGGCTCCGAGTACATCAATGGCCCGGTGGCTGCGATCCTTGAGAAGCTGCGCATCGAGCAAACCAAATCTCGCTCGCGCCACAGCAACGATAACGCGCTGGCCGAGAGCAAGAATGCCAGTGTGGTGCGCAAGCACATGGGCTTCGAACATATCCCCCAGAAGTACGCCAAACCCATCAATGAGTTCTATCAGGAAACGTTCAATCCGTGGCTCAACTTTCACCGCCCGTGCATGTTTGCAACCGAGATCATTAGCCCCAAGGGCAAGATCGTCAAACGCTATAAAGACGAGGATGTGAAGACTCCGCTGGAATGCTTGGTGCTGTTGAGTGTGAAGGGTTTAGTCACGCTCAAAGAGGGCATCACTCTGGACGCATTGCAGGCGCAGGCGAAGTCCGAAACAGACTTGGCAGCAGCACAGGAAATGCAGCGCGCCAAGAGTGATTTATTTGCAAGTTTTCAAAAACAAAAACGCCGGGCATAACCGATCGGAAAACAACACCGGAAAAGCACCAATTCTTGAGACTAAAATCATTAGAAAATAAACTCAAAACCGACTGGCAAAAATCCATTAAACTTAACTTTTAAACCCGACCAACCCGCACAAACAAATCACCCAGATCGTCGCCGCTTCAGGCTCATACCTGAATTGGAAAATACTGCACTGCACGTAGCCAAAGCCCCCGTAGCGTGCGCTATGCGCTCGATATTGTTTGGAGTCGTGCGCATAGCGCACGCTACGCTTGTTAACGGCAAAGCATCTACAAGTCCAGCAACACCCGCCCCGGATACTCCAGCGCTTCCTTGACCGCAACCAAAAACATCACCGCTTCGCGGCCATCAATGATGCGGTGGTCGTAGGACAGCGCAAGATAATTCATCGGGCGGATCACCACCTGGCCGTTTTCCGCGACCGGACGATCTTTCGTCGCATGGATACCGAGTATCGCGCTCTGCGGCGGGTTGATGATCGGGGTGGAGAGCATGGAGCCGTATACGCCGCCGTTGGAAATGGAGAACGTGCCGCCGGTGAGCTCTTCCATGGTCAGCTTGCCGTCCTTGGCGCGCGCGGCGAAATCGGCGATTTGTTTTTCGATGTCGGCGAAGGACAATTTATCGGCGTCGCGGATGATAGGCACCACCAGGCCGCGCTCGCTGCCGATCGCCATGCCGATGTCGAAATAGCCGTGGTAGATGATGTCGGTGCCATCCACCGAGGCATTGACGATGGGAAATTTCTGTAGCGCCAGCACCACCGCCTTGACGAAGAAAGCGGAGAAGCCGAGCTTTATGCCGTGCTTCTTCTCGAACGCATCCTTGTATTTGTTGCGCAGGTCGATCACCGGCTGCATGTTGACTTCGTTGAAGGTGGTCAGGATCGCGGCGTTTTGTTGCGATTGCAGCAGGCGTTCGGCGATGCGCTGGCGGATGCGCGTCATCGGGACGCGCTGCTCTACTCGCCCTCCGGCGATACTGGTCGAATTTACCCCATCCCCGCCCCAGCCCTCCCCTTGAAGGGGAGGGAGTGTAGGCTCTCCCCCTTTCAAGGGGGGAGTTGGAGGGGGGATGGGGGAAGGTTTGGATTCTTGCATCGCATTCAGCACATCTTCTTTGGTGACGCGACCGCTGCGTCCGCTGCCTTGCAAATTGCCGGCATCAATCTCATGTTCGCGAGCCAGTTTGCGCACCGAAGGCGGTACTGCGGAACTGGTTGCTGCGTGTGGTGCAGCAGTTTGTGCAACCGCCGCCTCAGTATTCAGCAGTGCGATCACCTCGTTGCTGGTCACACTTTCGCCATCCCGTTTGAGGATTTTTGTCAGCACACCTGACTTGCTCGCGGGTAATTCCAGCACCACTTTGTCGGTCTCGACATCAATCAGGTTCTCTCCCTCCACCACTGCCTCGCCCACCTGTTTGTGCCAGGATAGCAACGTGGCTTCGGAAACCGATTCGGAGAGTTGCGGAACCCGAACTTCAATCGTGCTGCCTTCAGTGATGCTCATGGTGTATTGCTCCCGGATTAGGTTTATTGTCGAGATCGCTGCGGAAGGCGGCTTCGATCACCGCCTTCTGTTGTTCCTGGTGCACCGCCAGATAACCGGCAGCGGGCGCGGCGGATGAAGGGCGCAGCGCGTAATCGAGGCGCATGCCGGGGCGCAAATGGCGCAACAGATAATGCTGGATGCGATGCCACGCGCCCTGATTGCCAGGCTCTTCCTGGCACCACACCACCTCTGTGGCATTTGGATAAGCGGCAACCTGCGCGGTGAAAGCATCGTGCGGGAACGGGTATAGCTGTTCGATGCGGATAATCGCCATGTCCTGTATGCCCTTGGTGCGGCGCGCGGCGAGCAGGTCGTAATGCACCTTGCCGCTGCACGCGATGATGCGGCGCACCTTGTTGGGATGGAGAGAAGCTTGCTGCGCGACATCGGATCGCCCAATAAGTTGTGCTCCTACATCGCAGGCATCCACGTCCGGAATCACTGTCTGAAATTTTCCCTGCGCCAATTCAATGATCGGTGAAGCAGCGTCCTTGCTGCGCAGCAGGCTTTTAGGTGTGAATACGATCAGCGGCTTGCGATACGGGCGCAACATCTGGCGGCGCAACAAGTGGAACATCTGCGCCGACGTGGAAGGGATGCACACCTGAATGTTGTAGTCTGCGCACAATTGCAAATAGCGCTCGATGCGCCCGGAGGAATGCTCCGCGCCCTGCCCCTCGTAGCCATGCGGCAGCAGCAGCACCAGCCCGCACATCCTGCCCCACTTCACTTCGCCGGATGCGATGAACTGGTCGATCACCACTTGCGCGCCGTTGGCAAAATCGCCGAACTGCGCTTCCCATAGCACCAGCGAATTCGGGTCGGCTGTGGCATAGCCATATTCAAAGCCCAGCACCGCTTCTTCGGATAGCAACGAGTCGATCGCGATAAAATCTGCCTGGCCGGGCGCGAGGTGCTGCAAGGGCGTGTACGCCCCCTCATGACTTTCCTTGCGATTCTGGTCATGCCAAGTAGCGTGGCGATGAAAGAATGTGCCGCGCTGGCTATCCTGCCCGCTTAACCTCACCGGATAGCCTTCAGTCAACAGCGTGGCATACGCGAGGTTCTCCGCCATCCCCCAATCCAGCGGCAACTCGCCGCGCGCCATCGCGATGCGGTCATCGACAACTTTCTGCACGCGGGTGTGCAGCGTAAAATTTTCCGGTGCGGTGGTCAGCGGCGCCGCCAGCTTCTGCAAACGTTCCAGCGGCACGGCGGTATCAACCGCCACATCCCATGCAATGTCGTGCTGGAACGGTGTCCAGTCGACAATATTCTTATCCCGTTTTTCCTTGTCCGAATTAGCCAGCGCAGGCTGGATCGAATTCCGCCCCTCGCCCATAGCCTTGCGGTAAGAGGCAATCATCGCATCCGCTTCTTCTGCCTGAATCACGCCCTGCTCCGCCAGGCGCTGCGCATACACCGCACGCGTGCCGGGGTGCTGGCGGATGAAACGGTACATAAATGGCTGGGTGACCAATGGTTCGTCCTGCTCGTTGTGGCCCAATTTGCGGAAACACACCAGGTCGATCACCACATCCTTGTTGAATTTCATGCGGTAATCCAGCGCGATTTCGGTAATCAGCAATACCGCATCTGGATCATCCGCGTTCACGTGGAAAATCGGCGCGTCGATCATTTTCGCCACGTCGCTGCAATAGGTGCTGGAACGCGTGTCGCGCGAATCGGATGCGGTGAAACCGATCTGATTGTTGATGACGATATGCACTGTGCCGCCGGTGTAATATCCGCGCGTCTGCGACATACCCAGCGTTTCCATCACTACCCCCTGCCCGGCAAAAGCCGCGTCGCCGTGCAACAGGATTGACAATACTTTCGAACCGCTAAAGTCCTTGCGGCGATGCTGGCGCGCGCGCACCGAACCTTCCACCACCGGGTTGACGATTTCCAGGTGCGATGGGTTGAACGCCAAAACGACATGCAACGCACCGCCCGGTGTGCCAATATCGGACGAAAAACCCTGGTGGTACTTCACATCACCCGAGGTCAGATGCTCGGCATGAATGCCTTCAAATTCGGCGAACAACATGGATGGCTGTTTGCCGAGTATGTTCACCAGCACATTCAGCCGCCCGCGGTGCGCCATGCCGAGTATTGCTTCCTGCACACCCTGTTCGCCCGCACGTTGCAGCAGATGATCGAGCAACGGGATCAGCGTCTCGCCACCTTCCAGCGAGAAGCGTTTTTGCCCGACATACTTGGTATGCAGATAACGTTCCAGCGTCTCTGCGGCAGTCAGCCGTTCCAGAGTGCGGCGGCGCATCGCAGCATCATAGCCGGCTATTCCGCGCACGCTTTCCAGGCGATCCTGTATCCAGCATTTCTGCGCCACATCGCTGATGTACATGTATTCCGCACCGATGCTGCCGCAATAAGTCTGGCGCAACAGCTTAAGGGTTTCACGCAAGGTCATGCGCGCGCCACCCAGTGAACCGGTGTCAAAGGAGGTATCCATGTCGGTTTCGCCCAAGCCATAGTGCGCCTGATCAAGCTCGGCAATCACCGGTTTGGCGTAACGATTGAGCGGATCGAGATCGGCGACACGCACACCAAGAAAACGATACGCATTGATGAGCTGCAACACACTTACTTGCTTGCGTTCAAAATCGGCATCCGGCGATGCCGTATTAGCGGCGGGCACTTTCGGCAGTGCCGCAAAGGCGCGCTGGATGGCGCTGTGCGGCACGTCATTTGCGCCATTTGCTGCGGGTAGCAGCGCATCAAAATAATTGCGCCACTCGCCCGGCACGCTACTGGCATCGGCCAGATAATTCTCGTACAACCCCTCGATGAACGGCGCGTTCGCACCGAACAGCGGTGAGCTGCCCTGCATCAATTGCATGAAACTAGCGGGGTCGTTCAACGCTGCCCCACTGGCACAAAATCGCGCCGCGTCGCACCGAGGTAAAGCTGGCGCGGGCGGCCTATCTTGTGTTGCGTATCAGCGATCATTTCGTTCCATTGCGAAATCCATCCCACGGTGCGCGCCACGGCAAAAATCACGGTGAACATATTGACTGGTATGCCCAGCGCGCGCAGCACAATACCGGAATAAAAATCCACGTTCGGATACAGCTTGTGCTCGATGAAATACGGGTCGCTCAAGGCAACGCGCTCCAGTTCCATCGCCAGTTCAAACAGCTTGTGGTTTTCCAGCTTGAGTTCCGCCAGCACTTCATAACAAGTCTGGCGCATCACGGTGGCGCGGGGATCCATGTTCTTGTAAACGCGATGGCCGAAGCCCATCAGCCGGTATTTTTTATCCTTTACACCCTGCACATATTCAGCCACACGCGAAATATCGCCGACTTCTTCCAGCATTTTCAGCGCGGCCTCGTTTGCGCCACCGTGCGCCGGGCCCCACAGCGCGGCGATACCGGAAGCGATACAGGCAAACGGGTTTGCTCCGCTCGAACCGGCCAGGCGCACCGTGGAGGTGGAAGCGTTCTGCTCATGGTCGGCGTGCAGGATGAGAATGCGATCCAGCGCGCGCACCAGCACCGGGTTGGGCTCGTAATCTTCAGCCGGGGTGCCGAACATCATGTACATGAAATTCTCCGCGTAGCCGAATTTGTTTTTCGGATACATGAACGGGGCGCCGGTGTAATACTTGTGCGCCATCGCCGCCAAGGTCGGCACTTTCGCCAACATGCGCATCGCGGAAATCTCGCGGTGGCGTGGATCGTTGATGTCCAGAGAATCGTGATAGAACGCCGACAGCGCGCCCACCACGCCGACCATCACCGCCATCGGGTGCGCATCGCGGCGGAAGCCGGAGAAGAAACGCGCAATCTGCTCGTGCACCATGGTGTGGTGCGTAACGATGTCTTTGAATTCGGCTTCCTGCGCGGCATCCGGCAATTCGCCGTTCAGCAGCAGGTAGCATACTTCAAGAAAATCGGAATGCTCCGCCAGCTGCTCGATCGGGTAGCCCCGGTAATAGAGCAACCCGGCATCGCCGTCGATAAAGGTGATTGCCGAAGTGCAACTCGCCGTGGCGAAAAACGCCGGATCGTAAGTGAACATCCCGAGCTTGGCGATGTTGTGGATATCGAGCACATCCGATCCCAGCGTGCCGGACAGTATCGGCAATTCCACGCTGCGCCCGTCATCCAGGGTCAGCGTTGCAACGCGTTTGTTATCCATAATTTTCCTCCCATGTAGGTGCGAATTCATTCGCACATCTCGTTTCGTGCGAATGGCGTTGCATAGCCATTCCACTATATTGCCAAAAGACGGCAAGCAAGTGGCTGGTTAAATTCGCACCAACCACTCAAACCGCCCTGACCTTCTCCAGCAACGCTCTCTGTTCGCTTTGCGCCACCTCTTTCCTGCCCGCAATCATATCCCAGAGCACCGTATCGGGCATATCCAGCAGCACATCAAATGCGGCCTGCTGCGCCTCATCCAGCCCCAAGTAATGCTGATCGACGAAACGTCCAAGCACAATGTCCAACTCCAGTAATCCGCGCCGACAGCGCCAGCGTATGCGGTCGAGTTCTTTCATGAGGGCCTCCGCGCAATGTCACCCAAGAAGCCATACAAAGGAAACCTCTCCCGCCTTAGGGGCACTTAGCGGAGGAACATGGGCTGAGGAGGAGTAAATATGGCTCATACAGCGCGTTTCACCATCAAATTTTTTATTTTTCCGATGGCTGCGGTGGGGTTCAATTCCTTGGGGCACACGTCCACACAGTTCATGATGGTATGGCAGCGAAACAGGCGATACGGATCCTCCAGGTTATCCAGCCGCTCACTGGTAACTTGATCGCGGCTATCGGCAATGAAGCGGTAGGCTTGCAACAAACCGGCCGGGCCGACGAATTTATCCGGGTTCCACCAGAATGAAGGGCAAGACGTGGTGCAGCACGCGCACAGGATGCATTCGTACAGGCCGTCCAGCTCGGCGCGTTGCTCCGGTGATTGCAGCCGTTCGGTTTCCGGTGGCGGATCATTGTTCACCAGATATGGCTTGATTGAATGGTATTGCTTGAAGAACTGCGTCATATCCACGATCAGGTCGCGGATCACTGGCAAGCCCGGCAACGGGCGCAGCTCGATAGGTTGCTTCAGGCTGGACAGCGGCGTTATGCAAGCCAGCCCGTTACGCCCGTTGATGTTCATCGCGTCTGAACCGCACACGCCCTCGCGGCAGGATTTGCGCAAGCTCAGGCTATCGTCCTGTTCCTTGATGAGCAGCAGCGCATCCAACAGCATCTTGTCACCCGCCTCGATGTCCAGCTCGTAATCCTGCATGGTTGGCTGGGTGTCGGTTTCCGGGTTGTAACGGTAAATCCTGAATTTCATGGCTGCATTCCCTGTCTCCGTTGATACACATCGAATTTTGACACGTGATGTTCTATCAAAACTGGCCCATGTTTTTGGTGCGTAGTATAGCTATTTGGCCGTTGGCTGGTCTGGTTTTATGTAACGTTCTATAGGTGAACATCATCAGTTAAAGCGGTGAATTGGCCTGGTTTTCTGCCTCTATTCAACGTTTATCGGCTTGGTGAAACTGCTAGTGTAATGAAGAAATTTAACGGTAATGCCTGCACCAATAGAGTCGGTTTTTTGCTCAATTCACCCAAGACTGATTTATCAACTTAAGGAGAGAAAAAATGGGAAAAATGGAAATCTTGCCGGACATGATAAACCCGCTGGAAATTGAATACTCACAAGTGGCTACCCGGTTTGATGCAGATTATGGAATCTCCTGGGTAATGATGAATCCCGTGGCGGTGCCCTGTTTCAATCTGGAATTACTGCGCGAGTTGCAATGCTACAACCAGTCAATTGAATATTGCGGCGGCCAGATATGGTCGGATGGGGAATTGCATTCAATCCGCTACATGGTGTATGCATCGCTGACTCCCGGCGTTTTTAACCTGGGCGGCCAGCTTGACTTGTTCAGAGAGTTGATCAGAAAGGGCGACCGCCAAGGATTGGCGCATTACGCGAAGATGTGCATAGACGCAATGGCTGCCAGGGTGAGGCATTATGATTTACCCGTGGTCACAATTTCGCTGGTGCAGGGCGATGCCTTGGGCGGAGGGTTCGAGGCGGCTTTGACCAGCGACATCATCATCGCCGAGCACGGCTGCCAGATGGGCTTCCCGGAAATCCTGTTCAACCTGTTTCCCGGTATGGGGGCCTTCAGTTTCCTGGCCAGAAAAATCGGGGCGATACAAGCCGAAAAAGTAATTCTGAGCGGCAAGTTATACAGCGCGGAAGAGCTCCATGAACTTGGAGTAGTTGACGTGCTGGTCGGAAAGGGTGAAGGAGAAGAAGCGGTATATAGTTACGTCGAGAAACAGTCGCGCCGCTCCAATGGATACATTGCGCTACAGAAGGCGCGGCACCGGTTCAATCCGGTCACGTATCAGGAACTGATTGACATCACGGGTATCTGGGTTGATGCGGCTTTGCAACTGGGCGAAAGGGATCTCAAGGTAATGGATCGCTTTGTGCGCTCGCAACAAAAACTTGTCGAGAAAAGCAACTCGGTAAAATGTTCCATCGCAACACGGCACAAACCCGGAATGGCGATGGTGATGTGACCCTACGGTTTGTTGTGAGGCTTGCAAGGCAGTTTAACCGTTTCCAGATACCTGATCATCGCCTGTCTGGTGGCGCTAAAACTGCCTTCTGCCTTACGCAGCAGGTTGTCCGCTGAAGCCTGCAAATCAGACTGGTTGAGCTGCATAATTTCGCGGCAAATCTGGAACAGTGCTTCCGCCCCCAGGTTGCCCGCGCTTCCTTTCAGGGTGTGGGCCAGCTCCTTGAATGTGTTATATTCTCGCTTGAGCGATGCCTCTTTCATGGATTCGAGCAGTTGCTCCCCTTCTGCAATAAATCCCTGTATCACGGTATTCACGAAGTAGTCATCTCCCCCCCCCAACAATTTCAGTTGAAGCAAGGTATTCTCGTTGAGCAATACCGAATTACCAGGGATGGCCGGGATGACACTGTTGCTTGCTGGCTTTGGTGCATCAGTCGCCGGGATTGTGGTAAGCCGCACTACCGTATCCAGCAAAACAGAAACATCAATGGGTTTGGTAAGAAACGCATCGGCTCCAGCTTCTTCGCATTCACGCCTTGCCTCAATAGTCGCATTGGCTGTCAGAATGGCTATCGGCATGCCAGCATCCTTCCCGGCGGTCATCCGGTAAATCTTAATCGCCTCCAGTCCAGACATAACGGGCATTTGCATGTCTATGATCGCCAAGTCATAACGTTTGACTTCCAGCATGTCCAACGCTTGTTCGCCATTCTCAGCCAATTCGGTGCTGTGCCCGGCGTACTCCAGAATTTTTGAGAGGATCATGCGGTTTGTCGCGTTGTCCTCGGCAATCAGAATTTGGAGCCTGCGCTTTTTCAGGCTGTTCCGCTCATAGTGTTCCAGGAACGAAACCACATCATCAGCATTGGTTTGCATTGACAGGACACTGTGGAGCGCATTGAACAGGAGCGTTTTGTCAATCGGCGATTTCAGTAAACAGGAATATCCCAGGTTAAACAATTTTTCTTCGTTGATTTCGTTTGGCTCGGGTTCAATCAGGATCAACGATACATTGCTCGGCGTATAGTCAATCCACACCTGTGCAGCGAAGTCTCCAGCATTCATACCGAGAGCTTGCGGTCTGCATAAAACTACAATGTTTTGCTGTTTATCAGGTGTTATTTTCCCCAGGAATGTGAAAAGCTGCGCTAAAGATGCGACATGATCGAATTGGGTTCCCCAGCAAGAGAGATAATCTGCAATGACACCTTGTTCGATGTCCGGCATTCCCACTCCGAGCACACGCATCTGGCCCAGTGTCAGCAGTTCATCAAGCGTGAGGCTCTTCGGTTGTTTCTCGAACGGAAGCTCAAACCAAAAAATGCTGCCTTTGCCCACTTCGCTGTGCAAGCCAATCTGGCCACCCATGAATTGGACGAGCTGTTTAGAAATGGTGGTTCCCAGTCCGGTGCCGCCATAGGTGCTGGTGATGCTTGCGCTTGCCTGCGTGAAGCTTTCGAAAATTACCTGCTGCGACTCTGGCGGTATGCCAATGCCCGTATCGATTACTTCAAACCGGAGGCGCGCCGTTGTTTCATCCTGACCGTGCGTAGTTACGCGCAACTCCACGCTGCCAACTTTGGTAAACTTGATCGCATTTCCAACCAGGTTGATGATAACTTGCCTCAGGTGTTGCACATCTCCGCGCAACTGAAAGCAGGTTTCAGGAGAGAAATGTGCATGCAATTGCAGCCCCTTTTCTTTTGCCTGGGATGCAAACATATCCAGAGTTTTGCTGATCATGCTGTGCAGATCAAAATCCACTACATCGGCAATGAGCTTGCCGCTTTCTATCTTGGATAAATCCAAAACATTTTCGATAAGTTTTAGCAGGATACGCCCGGAATTTCTTAAGGTATTGACCAGGTCTTTCTGTTCCGCACTCAAGGGAGTAGCCAGAATCAGATCGCTTATGCCGATAACACCGTTTAGCGGGGTGCGCATCTCATGGCTCATATTTGCCAAGAAATAACTTTTCGCCTTGCTGGCTTCTTCGGCGTGTGTGACCGCCTGTTTCAAGCGCTCCAATAGTGTGTATATGTACAGGGGAATCAGGAGCAGGGTGAGCAGCAATGCTACGGCCAGCGTGCTGTGTGTTTGCCAGTAATTGTTATAGAGGATCACCGTAATGAACCCGGTCACACCAATTACGTGCGATTTAAGGAGCGACTGGGTGCCATATCGAAGACCGTTGCCGACAATGACCCAGAGATAAATTCCGTAAAACAGCGTCCCCGTTTCTTCTGTCATCAACATTCCAAAAGTAATTGCGCCCATGTCGGCAATAATTGCCAGCAACTGCCTTTTTTTGGATAGCTGTTGACTGGCTAAAACGACCGCCAGGAACACAATGGAAAAAACCAGGAATCCACCGGAAAATATGAGAACCTCCACCTCAATGTCGGATCTAGCGCCCGCATTAAGATGGGAAAGCATATGAAAAAGCAAAAAGGTAAATATTAGAACCGCAAATACAACCCTCAATAAAGCCTGTTCATACTCGCTGCTGTTTTTCCGAAATTGCCGGAAAAAACCCGAAAACCTCTGGATCATATTGGCAATCGCACCTGAAGAAATTCTGGCACGTCCTGAAACTGGTGTTGAACAAGGCTGACCTTGCTGAACTGCGAAACAAACGCATCTACGCAATCCGGATCGAAATGAGCCCCCTTGTTTGCTGTCAAGTATGCCAACCCTTCATCGCTTGACCAGGCATGTTTGTATGGGCGTTTCGAGGTTACCGCGTCATAGACATCAGCCACGGCAACGATGCGCGATTCCAATGAGATTGCTTTTCCCTGTAGTCCTTCAGGGTAACCGCTGCCATCGTATTTCTCGTGGTGAGACAATGCTATTTCCGCCCCCAGGCTCAGGTATTTTGAAGGGCTATGCTGGAGAATCTGAAAGCCAATTCGGGCATGAGTTTTCATGATGGCGAATTCTCCAGTAGTCAGCCTGGACGGCTTGAGGAGTATTTTATCGGGAATGCCGACCTTGCCAATATCATGCATCGGAGCCGCAACTTCAATCAAATCGCATTTCTCATCGGACAACCCCATCGCTTCCGCAATCAGGCGTGAATACTTGGCCATGCGCACAACGTGGTTGCCAGTATCTTGATCGCGGTACTCACCGGCTTTCGCCAATTTTAAAATAGTCTCCAGTTCCCTCAGGCGAATCTGCTCTGTTGCGTCCGCAACAGCCTTCTCCAGAAATATCGCCCTGTTCTGAACAATTTTCTGCTGCATGCGAAGTGAAAGCATGTTGCGGCACCGAACGCTACACTCATAGGGGTCGATTGGTTTTGTGATGAAATCGGTTGCACCGGATTCCAGTGCCTGATACCTGATAATCCGCTCTTCCATGGACGTAACGACCACAATCGGTACGTTTTCGAGGGTTGATATCCGGCGTAACTGTTGCACGACTTCCAGGCCGGTCATTCCTTTCATCACATAATCAACCATGATCAAATCCGGTTGATTCGCTTTGATCCATGCCATGGCAACAATGGGTTCGGCAAAAGTTTTTACGGTGACATCTTTCCGGATGCCTTGTACGACTTTTTCGAGTATGACCCTGCTCGTAAATTCATCATCAATGATTACGACTGTTGGCGCCGAATACTCAATTAAGCTCTGATCAATAACTTCAAACGGCACGGCAACCCCCTTATTTACTTTTCCGCGCACGAGTCATAAACTCTGGAGCGGGTCGGAAAAGTTTTCCTTGCACACATTGATGTCGCAGCAAGTTTCACATCTGCCCCGCCGAATTTTCAACCCGAAATATATAATGTATCTGGTTCAATATACCCCCAATAACCTAATGAATGCAACAGACAGGAATTGGCACGGGGTAAAACAGAACCCACGAGCATTAATGCTTTTCATGGCCTTCAAAGATTAGGGCGGCTAATACAAAACATGGCTCACCCTGCGTTTTTCGATCAACGTAATGTTTATTCACCCACAAAACCCGCGTAAGATGCGCCCCCATCCGCTAGGCGCAGCGGCTAATCAATTTAAGGGAGCACAAGCATGGCAAAGAAGAATGCATTTTATGCCCAGTCCGGCGGCGTGACGGCAGTCATCAACGCTTCGGCTTGCGGAGTAATCGAAACCGCACGCAAACACAAGGATAAAATCGGCAAGGTCTATGCCGGCCGCAATGGCATCATCGGCGCGCTGACCGAAGACCTGATTGATACCAGCAAAGATACCGCCAGAGCTATCTCCGCACTGCGCCACACCCCATCAGGCGCATTCGGCTCCTGCCGCTTCAAGCTGAAAGGGCTGGAAGAAAACAAATTGCAGTATGAGCGCCTGATCGAGGTGTTCAAGGCTCACAACATCGGCTACTTCTTTTACAACGGCGGCGGCGATTCCGCTGATACCTGTTTGAAAGTTTCACAGTTGGCCGACAAGATGGGCTACCCGATCCAGGCCATCCATGTGCCGAAAACCGTGGACAACGACTTGCCGATCACCGACTGTTGCCCCGGCTTCGGCTCGGTGGCGAAATACGTTGCCGTATCGGTGCGCGAGGCCAGCTTCGATGTCGCTTCTATGGCCAAGACCTCGACCAAGGTATTCGTGGTGGAAGTGATGGGGCGCCATGCCGGCTGGATCGCCGCTGCGGGCGGCCTGGCATCGGACAAGGGTTGCGAGCTACCGATCGTCATCCTGTTTCCAGAAATTCCTTTCAACAAGGAAAAATTTCTCGCCAGGGTTGATGCGATGGTAAAGAAACACGGCTACTGCTCGGTGGTGGTGTCGGAAGGCGTGAAGGGTGAGGACGGCAACTTCCTCTCCGACCAAGGCCTGCGCGATGCATTCGGCCATGCCCAATTGGGCGGCGTGGCGCCGGTGGTGGCCAATATGGTCAAGGCTGCGCTGGGTTACAAGTTTCACTGGGCGGTGGCGGATTATCTGCAACGCGCCGCACGGCACATCGCTTCTAGAACGGATGTCGAACAAGCGTATGCACTTGGAAAATCTGCGGTGGAACTGGCGTTGAAGGGCAATAATGCCGTGATGCCCACCATTGTTCGCCTTTCCGACAAACCCTACAAATGGAAAATCGGCGTCGCCCAATTAAAAAACGTGGCCAATGTGGAGAAGATGATGCCGCGCGACTTCATCACCAAGGATGGTTTCGGGATCACCGAAAAGTGCCGCGCTTATCTTGCCCCGCTGATCAAAGGCGAGGATTACCCGCCTTACAAGGACGGACTGCCACAGTATGTCCGGCTCAAGAATGCAGCGGTACCTAAGAAATTGGGGGAATTTAAGATATAATTCGAAGGTTTGATGCTTTCATATTGGTTTAATTTGTCGGCTCTGAGCGGTCGGTTTAACTTCGGGAGGGGAATTTATGTCAGGCGGTCTTGGATTTGCGTTGTTATGTGCCATAGTTGCGATCTTGTACGGTGTGTTTTCGATCAAATGGATACTGGGCAAGTCTGCCGGTAACGAAAAAATGCGCGGCATCGCTGCGGCGATCCAGGAAGGCGCATCGGCCTACCTGAACCGGCAATACACCACTATCGGCATCGTCGGTGCGATTCTATTCGTCGTTATTCTGGTCACGCTGAAATGGCCGACAGCCGTCGGCTTCGCCATCGGGGCGATACTGTCTGGACTGACCGGCTATATCGGCATGAACGTATCGGTGCGCGCCAATGTGCGCACTGCCGAAGCGGCCAAAGAGAATCTGAACGCGGCATTGAACGTGTCCTTCAAAGGCGGCGCAATCACCGGCATGCTGGTCGTGGGGTTGGGTCTGCTCGGCGTGGCAGGCTATTACGCTTTCCTCACCATGATGATGCACACCAGCACCGCAGAGGCCACTCATGCGCTGGTGGGTCTGGCCTTCGGCGGTTCGCTGATTTCCATCTTCGCCCGACTTGGCGGCGGCATTTTCACCAAGGGTGCCGACGTCGGCGCCGATCTGGTCGGCAAGGTTGAAGCCGGCATTCCGGAAGATGATCCGCGCAACCCTGCGGTGATCGCCGACAACGTCGGCGACAACGTCGGCGACTGTGCCGGCATGGCAGCCGACCTGTTCGAGACTTATGCGGTCACCATCATCGCCACCATGGTGCTGGGCGGCCTGTTGATTACCGGTTCCCCCGAAGCGGTGATCTATCCGCTGGTGCTGGGTGGCTTCTCCATCATCGCCTCCATTGTCGGCACCTTTTTCGTCAAGGCACGCGAAGGTGGCAAGATCATGAACGCGCTGTATCGCGGTCTCACCGTCTCCGCCGTGCTGGCGGCGATCGCCTTCTACCCCATCACCACAATGATGTTGGGCGAAGGGGTGATGATAGACGGCAAGTTGGTTACGTCACTTCATCTGTACTATGCCACCCTGATTGGCCTGGCGCTGACCGCAGCCATGGTGTGGATCACCGAGTACTACACCGCCACCGAATATGCGCCGGTGCGCCATATCGCCGAAGCTTCCACTACCGGTCACGGCACCAACGTGATCGCCGGTCTGGGCGTTTCGATGAAGGCTACTGCGGCTCCGGTGCTGGTCGTGTGTCTGGCGATCTGGGGCGCCTTCGCCCTGGGCGGGCTATATGGCATCGCGATCGCCGCGACTTCGATGCTGTCCATGGCCGGCATCATCGTGGCACTGGATGCCTACGGTCCGATCACCGATAACGCCGGTGGCATTGCCGAAATGTCCAAATTGCCGCCTGATGTGCGCAAGATCACCGACGCGCTGGACGCGGTCGGCAACACCACCAAGGCGGTAACCAAGGGTTATGCAATCGGTTCCGCCGGTCTGGCCGCGCTGGTATTGTTCGCCGACTACACCCACGCGCTGCAGGCTAAGATGGTGGGCGTGATCACGACTTTCGATCTGTCCAACCACATGGTCATCATCGGCCTGTTCATCGGCGGCATGGTGCCTTACCTGTTCGCCGCGATGGGCATGGAAGCGGTCGGTCGCGCCGCCGGGTCAGTGGTGGTGGAAGTGCGCCGCCAGTTCAAGGAAATCCCCGGCATCATGGAAGGCACCGGCAAGCCGGAATACGGCACCTGCGTGGACATGCTGACCAAGGCCGCAATCAAGGAAATGATTGTCCCGTCGCTGCTACCCATCGCAGTACCCGTAATCGTCGGACTGACACTCGGCGCACAGGCACTCGGTGGCGTACTGGTCGGCACCATCATCACCGGCATCTTCGTGGCGATCTCGATGACCGCCGGCGGCGGTGCATGGGATAACGCCAAGAAATACATCGAGGAAGGCAACTTCGGCGGCAAAGGCTCGGAAGCGCACAAGGCCGCTGTCACCGGCGACACCGTCGGCGATCCTTACAAAGACACCGCAGGCCCTGCTGTCAACCCGCTGATCAAGATCATCAACATCGTTGCGCTGATGATCGTGCCGATCCTGTAATCAAGGCCAGGCAGTCAATCAATCAATCAAGGGGGCTTGCAGAAGCCCCCTTTTTACGCCCGCCAATGCTAAAATGCGCGCCCTTCCCAATACTCCGGAGGCTTCCGCAGAATGAGTTTGAATAAAGTCCCCTCTGGAAAAAATTTACCCGATGATTTCAACGTGATCATTGAAATTCCCATGCATGGGGAACCGGTAAAATACGAAATAGACAAGGAATCGGGAGCAATCTTTGTTGACCGCTTCATGAACACCTCGATGCATTACCCGTGCAACTACGGCTACATCCCGCATACCCTGTCCGCAGACGGCGACCCGGTTGATGTGCTGGTTATCACGCCCGTGCCATTGAACACTGGCGTTGTTGTACGCTGCCGTCCTCTTGCCGTGCTCAAGATGGAAGATGAAGCGGGAATGGATGCCAAGGTTCTTGCCGTGCCAGTTGATAAACTCTCCACTTTGTACCGTGGCTTGAAAAACTACACTGAATTACCCGAAATCACCCTCAAGCAGATTTCCCATTTTTTTGAACATTACAAAGACCTCGAACCCAACAAGTGGGTGAAAATAAATGGCTGGCACGGCATCGAAGAAGCCCGCGCAGAAATCATGGCCGGCGTCAATACTTACCAGAACGCACCGGACAAGCCCCAATTCTGACCAGTTACCGCAACCACCTGACAGGAAGCAACATGACAGCGAAAATCATTGACGGCAAAGCCATCGCACAGGAGGTGCGCGCCGAATGGAAAGTGCGCGCCGATGCGTTAAAAGCGCGCGGCATCACGCCGGGGCTGGCCGTCATCATCGTCGGTGAGGATGCGGCATCCAAGGTATATGTAGGAAACAAGGTCAAGGCATGTGCCGAATTGGGCCTGCATTCCGAGCATATCGCGCTGCCCGCCGATACTGATCAAGCTACGTTGCTGGCGAAAATTGCCGGGCTGAATGCCAACCCCTCCATTCATGGCATTCTGGTGCAATTGCCGCTGCCCAAACACATTGACAGCGACATGGTGCTGAAGGCTATTGATCCGCACAAGGATGTGGACGGCTTCCATCCGATGAACGTCGGCGCACTGGTCACCGGCAACCCCTTGCTCCGGCCCTGCACCCCTTACGGCGCGATGAAGCTGCTGGAAAAAATGGGGGTGGTGATAGAAGGCAAACATGCCGTGGTAGTCGGGCGCAGCAATATCGTCGGCAAACCGATGGCGCTGATGTTGTTGCAAAAGAATGCAACCGTCACCATCTGCACTTCCAAAACCCGTGACCTCGCTCACCACACGCGCGACGCAGACATTCTGGTAGTAGCTACCGGCAAACCGCAGATGATTACCGGCGACATGATCAAGCCCGGCGCCGCAGTGATTGACGTCGGCATCAACCGCATGCCCAACGGTAAACTGGTCGGTGATGTAGATTTCGACAGCGCAAAGGAAGTGGCAGGTTTTCTCACGCCCGTGCCGGGCGGTGTCGGCCCTATGACTATCACCATGCTGGTGGCGAATACGGTGGAGGCTGCAGAACGCAACGCTCAATAATGGCTTCTGACTTTGCTCAATAATGGCTTCTGACTTTCATCTATTGAAGGCGATGGGTTTACATATCCCCGATGTCGGATTCTAAAATACCGGATTTTTTCAGGTTATAAAGACCAGTAAACTGGCCAATATGGCTGACACGATTGGCGCCGCAGCCCAACGGCTTTTGCCGGATACGATTGCTTCTTCGCTTTTTCCCTGTTTGCACCCGTTGATCATGCTGCGCACCAGATTTTCGTGGTGCGCCCGGCTGCTCACTACCACCCCAAGCACGTGAAAACAGACCATGCCCAGCATTGTGTAAGACAAAACATCATGAGCATCCTCAAGCCATTCACCGCCGATTCCGGCATAAACCGCAAACCCGCTTGCAGTTGTGGCGAGCCCTAGCAATATCAGGGCATATATCGAATAACTGCCCGCAGGGTTGTGCCCCATCCAGTGGCCTGGCTTGCCCTTCAGCAACTCGCCCAGATAGGTAAACACCGCACGTGGAGAAAACAGGAATGATGAGAAACGCGCATATCGTGTTCCTGCCACACCCCAGAAAATCCTGAAGGCAATAATCCCTGCTACCGCGTACCCTGCTGCCACATGCACCAGCCGCCACTCCTCGCCGTCACCTGTCAAAAAGGACACGATGAAAGCAGTGACCAGCAGCCAGTGCCCAATGCGCGTGGGTATATCCCAAACCAGAATTTTTCTCATGGCAATCAACCCTCCATCAATCTCATGTCAAGCATCAATACCTATCGTGTTCCCTATTCTCGCCGCGCCTGTAACTACCGCGATCGGATTGCTCCTCAAGTTCTCCGCCCCGATGGCCTCCAGGCATTTTGATGCCGTGTTCCGACCAATCACCGCGTTCAGCGTTGACATGGCATGCCGTGCAGTTTGACCGGGTTTTGACCGCCGGATCGGACCATGTATCAATTGACACTTCACGGTGTTCGCGGCTGAACCATGGTGTGTCGGTGATCCGCAAAGTGAGTGAACTATTTTTCCCGCCACGCCCTGCGTAGCGTTGCAGGAAATCAAGAATTTCCTTGCTGTCCTTGGGGTCCAGCGCCGCGTTCGTGTCAAAGTGCCTATCCAGACCTCCCATCAAACGTTGCCAGTTATCCCCGGTCAATAATTGCGGCGGGTAGGCGATATGGCAACTGCCACACTCCTCCTTCCATTTTGGGTGGTTGGGAACAGAATACTTGCCGCCCTCTGCATATGCCATGCTGCTGCCCAGAACCAGGGCAATTACCGTAAGCCATTTCATGATTGCTCTCCTTGGATAACAAATTGGATAAAGTCCGCTTTCTCGGCAGCCGTGCATTCACGCCCAACGACCTCCTTGCAATTGCGTTTGAACCATTTTTCCACTTTCGCGGTACTGGTAAAGCGCTCCGGGTTTGCCGCCGGGGCGAGCGGATCAATGCGCTTGTCGGTAATGACATGTTTCCCGTCAACCTTCAGATTCTTGCCGTGGCAGACCGTACAATTCGGCATTTTCTGGGATACGCTCCACTCCTTGGTAAAAAAACTCTGGCCGCGCTTTGCAGATGGCACAAACCCCGGTGCTTCCTTGGAAGCTTCCGCAGCATAACCAGATACGATGCTTCCGGGAGTTTCCGCAAAAGCCGGATTTGCGCATGCCAAAATCATTAACGCAATGCCAATTTTTTTAGTAGCTATCATAATAATATCTCCTTTATCTGTTGATTCTCAAACCACAAGCTAACCGATGCTTCAGTGTTAATTTATCAGCCAATTATTAACCGGCGCTTAATGAAACCAGGATTGCTTTCCTTGGTTGGCACAAAGCAAGTTTAGTTCATGCCCGCAGTTATAGACGCCCGGTAGCCAGACTGTGGCGGGAGTGCTCTGCCATATTCAGCTACGATGCGGATGCCGGAGTGAAGTGGATATAAAACGCGAATATCCATTCGAAGGAAGCTCGCAACCCGGGAGCCGGGAGTCTGCTCAGGATGAGTGCTTGTAAAACTGGTAGTTGTTTTTGCCAGCCTGTTTGGCGCGGTACATGGCCTCATCCGCAAAGACTAGTAACTTTTCCACGCCTGTCGCGTGTTTTGGGTAGAGGCTGATGCCGACACTGGCTGTAACGACCGCGCTGTATTCGCCTAAATCGTAGGGCAGCGCGATTCTCTCGAGAATTTTGACTGCGATGCGGCATACCCCTTCCTCATTTGCAACATCGCGCAGCAGCACGGTGAATTCATCCCCGGCCAATCGCGCCACCGTATCGCCTTCGCGCACACAACCGCGCAAACGCTCGGCTACCAGTTGCAGCAGCCTGTCACCCGCCGCGTGGCCGTGCGTATCGTTCACTTCCTTGAAACCATCCAGATCAATAAACAGCAAAGCAACCTCGCTCTTGCTGCGCTTTGCCTGGCTGATCGTCTGTTGCATCCGATCCTGGAATAACACGCGATTCGGCAAACCGGTCAACACATCGTGGTAGGCCAAATATTGAACCTCGCGCTCCAGTTCCTTTTTCTCCGTCACGTCATGCAGCACAGAGAGAAAATGCGTCAGCTCGCCCTGATCGTTATAGAGTGGCGTAATGCTCTGCACCACGCTGAACAAGCTACCATTCTTTTTCCGGTTTACCACGTCACCATGCCACGCCTTGCCATGGGATATGGCCTGCCACATTTTTCTCCAGAATGATTTGTCATGCTCCCCGGAGCTGAACAAGCTTGGATTGTGGTTCAGAATTTCATCGTGGGAATATCCGCTGAACTGGCTTAACGCCTCGTTGAACCAGACTATCTTGCCATCAAGCTCCGTGATGAGCATCGCGTTGGTCGCACTGTCCATCGCCGCACTGAGCAGTCGCAATTGCTGTTGCTCCTGCGTCACCAGCAACGCGACAGCGATACGGTTGGCAAAGACCAGCAGGCGTTTTATCACGGAATCGTCGAACACATCACGATAAGCGGAATACAACATCAACGCGCCGATAACCTCGCCGTGCGCCATCATCGGCAACGCCAGGATACTCTGCATTCCATGTTGTTCCGCGCGCGCGCGCCAGGGGGCAAAATCAATATCATCCACCGTCAACATCACGGGCTTGCCATGCCTGATTGCCGCGCCTGTCATCCCATGCTCATGCCGGGCATCATCCCAACGCGCTTCAATGCCATGCAAATAATCCGCTGCCCCGGCAACCGCTACCACATTCACCGAGCCATCAGGCTGCTTGCCGCCTATCCATACCAGCTTAAAGTCAAACAGCTCGGCAGCGCGCTGGCATATTTTTGTCACCAGCGGCACGACATCCCACGCCTGCAGGATCAAACTGTCAATTTCTTGCAGTATATGATCGGTGACGACTTGCTCGCGATGCTCGGTGCGCAGCCGCACATTAAATAACTCGCGCTGAATTGCGGGCAAGATACGCGCCGGACTATTGGCGACAATGAAATCCTGCGCACCGGCGTGCATTGCCTCCACGATGCGCTCATGCGATTCATCGCCCGAATAAACCAATAAGGGTATATCCAGTTGCTTCTCATGCAACAGCTTGACTATCTCTGCTAATGTCCCGGGATGTTGTGTCAATGAACCCACAACCAATACCTGGAAATCATCGGACAGCACTTCCGCCAACCGCAGTGAATTACTCAAAACCGTTTCACTTGGATCGTAGCCGCCGCCAAGCAGCTCATTCAGCAAAACAGCAATATCTTCAGCGGAGACATCAACAAACAGAATGTGGAGAGGGGTAAGCAATTTTTTATTGGGCGCTAAAAGTTAACACAGATTGCCGTGGCTGTATCCAGTATGGAATTTGCTCGCGGAAAAATTCGGTGAACTGCTGCAGGTCGGCTGGCTTGGCTACAAAACTGTTTGCGCCAATCTGATAACTCATCAACACATCTGCCTGAGTATATTCCGCAGAGAACGCCACGATAGGAATATCGCATGTGGCAGCATTCATGCGCAACTTGCGCAGCACCGCCAAACCATCCAGTTTGGGTAGTTTCAGATCTATGAGGATGACACGCGGCATTTGCTGGCTCTTCGCAACACTGTCACCCAACCAGTTCAGCACCGCATCTGCGTCCCGCAGCGCCTCCAAAACAAATTCATTGCGGCACTCGATGATGGCACAGCGCGCCAGCTCGATTTCGAACGGATCATCTTCAATCATCAGCACTGTATGGTGCATTTGATTCTCATGCATCAGCGTCCTCCCCATAACTTCCCATCCGGCGGCAATACTGCATGTTTCATCTGGCAACCATGCGCTTCAGCCGGAACACTACCCCGTAGGACACACATTGGCAAGACAGGCCAGTGGAAACAAGCATATAACAGGCTGGCGTGTGCTTTATAGTTTCTGCATGAGCCATTGGCGCATCCGATTTGCAAAGCTACAATTTTCTTCGCACCCAATCAGGAACTGAAGCAAGTGCGGGCAAAAGGCTTTCTGGTTGCGTGCCGCCTGCCATCGCCATATCCGGGCGCCCGCCGCCCTTGCCGCCGACCTGCTGCGCGACAAAATTCACCAGATCACCGGCCTTCACCTTCGCCGTGGCGTCCGCCGTCACTCCAGCGATCAGGCTCACCTTCCCGTCGCTCACCGCTGCCAGCACGATGGCCGCCGATTTGAGCTTGTCTTTCAGTTTATCCAGCGTCTCGCGCAGCGTCTTGCTATCCGCACCTTCCAGCAAGGCTGCCAGCACCCTCACACCGTTGATGTTCACGGCCTGATTCAACAGTTCATCGCCTTGCGCGGAAGCCAGTCTGGATTTTAACGCGGCGAGTTCTTTCTCCAGCGCCTTCGAATTGTCGAGCATCTGCCCCACGCGCGCGGCGGCTTCCTGCGGTTGTGCCTTGAGCGCTGCCGCGACTTCCTGCAACTGCTGCTCCTGCTGCTGGATATAAGCCAGCGCGCCTTCCCCGGTCACCGCTTCCACACGCCGCACCCCTGCAGCCACACCGCTCTCGGCAAGTATCTTGAACAGCCCGATGTCGCCGGTGCGCTTGACGTGCGTGCCGCCACACAACTCGATGGACGAACCGATGTTCAACACGCGCACCTCGTCGCCGTATTTCTCGCCGAACAGCATCATCGCGCCGGTCTTCTGCGCATCGTCGATCGCCATCACGCGCGACTGACATTCGGCGTTCGCCAGAATCTCGGTATTCACGATGGCCTCCACGCGGCGTATTTCGGCATCGGTCATCGGCTGCGTGTGCACGAAGTCGAAGCGCGTCTTGTCCGGGTCAACCTGCGAACCTTTTTGCTGCACATGGCCGCCCAGCACTTCGCGCAACGCCTTGTGCATCAGGTGGGTGACGGAATGGTTGCGCTCGGTGCGCGTGCGCGCCTGCACATCCACCCGCGCCGAGACACTGTTGCCTACCGTCAGCTTGCCGGTCTTCACCACACCGTGATGGCCAAACACGCTGGCCTGTATCTTCAGCGTATCTTCCACCGCAAAAATGCCATGCATGCTGTGCAACACGCCGCGATCACCGACCTGCCCGCCGGACTCGGCATAGAACGGCGTATCATCCAACACCGCCACACCCAACTCGCCCTCATTCAGCTCGTTAACCGACACCCCGTCCTTGTACAGCGCCAACACGTTGCTTTTGCTCTCAAGCAAGTCGTAACCGTGAAAGGCTGTAGCCGGGCCAGTGTATTCCAGATTGACGGCCATCTTGAACTTGCCCGCCGCGCGCGCCTGTTGTTTTTGCTGCGCCATCGCCGCGTCGAATGTTGCACTGTCCACTATCACACTATGCTCGCGGCACACGTCCTGCGTCAGGTCGAGCGGGAAACCATAGGTGTCGTGCAGCTTGAATGCGGTCTCGCCGTTGAATACCTTGCTGCCGTGTTGCGCCATCTCGGCCAGATCGGCCTCGAGTATCACCATGCCGTGTTCGATGGTGGTGAAGAAACGCTCTTCCTCTTGCTTGAGGATTTCCATCACCCGCACCTGCGCTTTCGCCAATTCCGGAAAAGCCACGCCCATTTCGCCAACCAGATCCGGCACCATTTTGTAGAAGAACGCTGCGCGCGCGCCGAGCTTGTAGCCGTGGCGGATGGCGCGGCGGATGATGCGGCGCAGCACATAACCGCGCCCTTCGTTGCCGGGAATCACGCCGTCCGCGATCAGGAAAGAGCAGGCGCGGATATGGTCGGCCAGCACCTTGAGCGAATTGTTGGTGAGGTCGCTGGTGTCGGTCACCCGCGCCGCCGCACAGACAAGATTCTGCAGCAGGTCAACGTCATAGTTGGAATGCACATGCTGCAACACCGCCGAGATGCGCTCCAGCCCCATGCCGGTATCCACCGAAGGTTTGGGCAGCGGGTGCAACACGCCGTGCTCGTCGCGGTTGAACTGCATGAACACGTTGTTCCAGATTTCGATATAACGGTCGCCGTCCTGCTCGGGCGAACCGGGCGGGCCACCCCAGATGTCCGCGCCGTGGTCGTAAAAAATTTCCGTGCATGGCCCGCAAGGGCCGGTGTCACCCATCATCCAGAAATTGTCCGAAGCATAGCGCGCACCCTTGTTGTCGCCGATGCGGATCACCCGCTCCGCAGGCACGCCGATCTCCCTCACCCAGATGTCATGAGCCTCGTCGTCCTCGGCATATACCGTCACCCACAATTTCTCGCTGGGCAGCTTGTAAACTTCCGTCAGCAACTCCCAGGCATACTTGATCGCGTCGCGCTTGAAGTAATCGCCGAAGCTGAAATTGCCCAGCATCTCGAAAAAGGTGTGGTGGCGCGCAGTGTAGCCGACGTTCTCCAAGTCGTTGTGCTTGCCGCCAGCGCGCACACATTTCTGCGATGATGCGGCGCGCGTGTAGGGGCGATTGTCGAAACCGAGGAACACATCCTTGAACTGGTTCATCCCGGCATTGGTGAACAACAGCGTCGGGTCTTCGTGCGGCACCAGCGAGCTGGAGGCAACAACCGTATGGCCTTTGGAGGCGAAGAAGTCCAGAAATTTCTGGCGGATTTCACTGCTTTTCATTTGTTCACCATCGCTAATAACGATCAATTCAGCTTGCTTCAGGCAAGGTGCCAATCATACCATCCCTGCCGCCAGCACATCCCGCAGAAACTGCGCCAGATGCTGCGGCTTGGCGCCGCTCATATCCCGAAACTGTTGGCGGCAACTGGCTCCTGAAACTAACAGCGCGATCGAATCATCGCATCCGGCTGGCAGGCGCACATTGTTCTGAAAAATATTTTGCGATAATTTGCTGTGCCGGTAACCGAAAACACCGCCCATCCCGCAACAGCCAGTAGAAATGATCTCTGTCTTGATGCCCAGCATACTATCCAATAATTTTACCGTAGCCGGTGTTTTTCCCGTCACCCGTTCATGGCAATGCGGATGAAAACAAGCCCGGTATTCCACCGGCAAAACCCTGCGTTGCAGCCGTCCTGCAACATGTTCGCCCAGTAAAAATTCATCCAGCAAAAAGCATCTTGCCATTAAACCGGCAGGCCATGCATCGCCCAACAGCGCAGGAGCTTCGTCGCGCAATAACAGCAACTCCGCTGGTTCAAGCCCGATAATTGGCACTTCACCCCGAAACAGCAAATTATCCAGAAGGCGCCGCAACCTCTTTTTAGCTTCCTCCAGAAAACCTTCACTCACCAGCAGCCGTATGGAACTATCCATGAAGCACGGGGCGGGCTCATAACCCAAGCGGCGCAACACCAGCATCGCCGCCTCACCGGTTTCCGGCTCAAGATGATTGACGTAGGGATCAATCAGCAACAACACGGGACGCAGCCGTTCCCCCCGGCCATTTTTTGCAATTCCCGCATGACGGCTCAACGCCACCGGCGCGGGCATCGGCGGTTTCCGTTCCAGCCCGGCCAGCCGCATCACCCAAGCCGTGCGCACCAGGCGCCCGGACAGGATGCGTAAAGCGGCGGGCTGCATCGCAAACAGGGATAACAACAGCGGCTGCAACCCCATCAGCCATCTCTTGGGCTGCCACAACCGTCCGCGCTGGCGGCGATACAAGTATTCCGCTTTCATCTGTGCCATGTCCACACCGGAGGGGCACTCGGTCTTGCATGCCTTACAGCCCAGACAAGTTTCCATGGACTCGGCCAGCATCGCGTCGCCCAGCCCGGCTGTGGCTGGTTGCGAGAATGCCTGGCGCAACAGATTGGCCCTGCCCCGCGTGCTGTGCAACTCCTCGCCCGTAGCCTGGAAGGTGGGGCACATGGCCCCGCGCCCCGTCCCCTGGCGGCAGTTGGCGCTGCCATTGCAACGCTCGAGCACCAGGTCAAAGCCGCCATCTGCCTCCCAGATAAACCCCGGTACGGAACCGCCTTGGGCAACCAAAGGGCGTTGGCGCATATCGGCATCCACCGGCTGATCGGAAATGATTTTCCCCGGATTAAACATCCCGGTTGGATCAAAGGCTCCTTTGACCTGGCCCAGCAGCGCATAAATTTCGTCGCCGAGAAAATCGCGCAGGTAAGGCGCGCGCAGGCGGCCATCGCCGTGCTCGCCGGACAAAGAGCCACGGTAGCGTTTGACCAGTGCCGCAGTTTCCCCGGCAATGCTGCGGAACAGGGCGCGATCCCGTTCGTCATCAAGATCGAGCGCCGGGCGCAGATGCAGCAGCCCCACGGAAGCGTGCCCGTAGAAGACACAATCGAGGCCATGACGGCTCATCATTTGGCCGATGTCGCGGGCGAAATCGGGCAAGGCGTGGGCGGGAACCGCGCTGTCTTCGATCACCGCCACGGGGCGGGCGCGCTGGCGCAAACCCGCGACCAAGCCCAGCCCCGCCTTGCGCAACGCCCACACCTTTGGCGCATCTGCACCGTCGAGCACCGGCCATGCAACACCGATACCTGCGGCCTTCAGGTTGGCGACGGCTTGCTCGGCCTTGCCTCTGGCCAGGGCTAGAGTATCCGCAAAAAATTCCGCCGCCAGCACCGCTGCCGGATCACCAAGCACCCATGCGCGGTTGGCTTGCTGCCCCGGATGATTGGCGGCGGCGCGCAGCACATATGCGTCAATCAATTCGCAGGCGGCAAGGCCATCCTGGGCCAGTAAAAAACTGTTGGCCTGAAGCGCCGCTTCCAGCGTGGCAAAATGCACACATGCCAGAGCCTTGCCGCCCACCAGAGGGGCAAGTTTCAGGCGGATGGCGGTAATCAATGCCAGCGTACCCTCGCTGCCACAGATGATAGCTGCCAGATTGAACGGCAATCCACCTGCCACCCAAGGCTGCCCCAAGGCCAAAGCGTCCAGGGCATAGCCGGTGTTGCGGCGGATCACGCCGGGGTCGGGAAACGCCGCGAGGATGGCATCCCGATGGCGGTCAACAGCCGCAAATACAGCGCGGTAGATATTCCCCTCAAGCCCGGAAGACCGACATTTGGCGCCGAGCGCCAGGCCATCAAGCGGCCCGAAGCGCGCAACGCTGCCATCGGCCAGTACCGCCTCGACTTCGATCACATTCTCGCGCGTGGTGCCGTAAATAATCGAATGGGAACCGGCGGCGTTATTGCCGACCATGCCGCCTATGGTGCAGCGGCTGGAAGTGGAAATATCAATGGGGAACTGCAAGCCAAACGCGCGCAAATAATCGTTGAGATCGTCGAGCACCACGCCGGGCTGCACCCATATTTCCCCCTCCTCCGGCGGCGACAAAATACCCGCCATGAAACGGGAAAAATCGGCGACGACACCCTCGCCCACACACTGCCCGGCGATGCTGGTGCCACCCCCCCGGCAAATCAGGCTGCCGCCCTGCTTTAGCGCCTGGTTCACCAAGGCGATGCAGTCTCCTGCATTTTTGGGGAAGGCCACCCCGGCAGGCACCCGCTCGTAAACGGAAGCATCCGTGGCGTAGAGGCGGGAATAGCCGGGTTGGGTTTGGAGCCGGTGATCGGGCGGAAGCTTTTGCACGCTGACAAGTGAAAATTATTGGGTGCTGAGAAAATTAACGGGGCGCGACACTAGCCTCAACACGCGCAACCACCACCCCGCAATTTGTGGTGCATTGCAGAGATAAGCGAGGTTGCATTCTTTCAGGTCAGCCATTTTTTCCAGTATGCCCAAGGTTCAAAACTCTCCGAAGCCAGCCAATCTTCAATGAGCGATGAACGCATTCTGTGCCAAGGTGTGCCACTCCATGAACCGATTTTTTTGGCAGGTATTCGATGTCGCGCCTGAAAGTGGCGCGCGATACTTCCAGCTCATTGAGGAAAGTTTCCAGCGATACCACCCGCCGCTCGCGCAGCATTTGGTCTGTTTTGTAACGCTCGGCGCGGTTCATTCCGTCAGCGGAGCTTCGAGTGATTGCGCCGACAACTCAAGCGGCTTGCTGCTGTGAGGGCTTGATCAAACACTCCGCAGGGATACCCAATCCATCGTGTAAGCGACGAATCATAGAAAGCGTCAGCGGGCGAGTGTAATTCAACACTTCATACACACGATTCAACCCCCCGATCATCGGCTGCAAGTCTTTAGGTTTAAGCCCCAAACTTTCCATGCGAAATTTGATCGCCTCGACCGGATCGGGCAACTCCATCGGGAAATGCTTACGCTCATAGGCTTCCACCAGCGTAACCAAAACATCCAAACGCTCACCTTCTGGTGTATTCACATGCGCAGACATCAAACTCTCAATGTCTTTCAGAGCCGCCTTGTAATCCGCTTTAGTTTTGATCGGTCTAATTTCCATCATTGCACCTCATATCGTTTGCACATCTATCGCGTCATATTGCTTGTGCGTGCCGATGAAACGAATATACATCACGCGATAGGGATAGTTGATCCACACCACCAGCCTGTACTTATTCCCCGCGATATTGAACACCACCCGCCCATCTTTCAAAATACTGGCATTACCAAAATCCGCCTTCACCGCAGAGGGCGTAGCCCAATCCGCCACCAGCACCTGCCGATACCACGCAAGCCCCGGCTCGCGCACATCCTGATAGTTCGGGTTGTTTTCCCAAAAAGCTTTAAGAGTTGAAAGGCTGATTACACGCATGGGCGCATTTTAGTCCCAGATTGGGATGGATGGCAATAAAGCTGCAGACCGTCGACGAAAATATCGTCTCTGACACCTTCGTATACGCTTTAAGCTTAAAGCTTTAAGCGTGAAGCGTATTCCCTCCTCCGGCGCAATAACGATTGCGCTCTATGCTTGCTGCCACTGCTCCAAAATCTGCTTGGACATACTATCAATGTATTCAGCAGATACACCATGCTGGCGAACAAATATCTCTATTCGAGCTCCTACTTCCTTAAGCAAAGCAGTCGCCTCTTTCGCCAGTGCATCAAGTCGTGCAATGAGTAGACTCATAGCATTGTCATCATGCACAGATTTACGGCTATCCATACGTGACCGATGAACCAGCCAGTTCCGTTCTTCAAGGAGGGATGTGAATCTCGTTTCAATGTCAGAACCCATCAAACCAGCCTTAATTATTTGACAGATGGTTGAACCAAAAGTCTTTGCTTGAGCCTTTTCTATCAGCGCATTACCTTCGGCAAGCCCCATTCCTTTTTGGGCTTGAGCAAGCAATACAAAATATTGAGCAGTGCATGATTCCAATTCTTGAATCTGCCAGAGCGCAAAACCTACTCTCTGCGTGATTGCGGAAAGACGGTCTGCCCTTCTTAATTGATTCTCAATAGAGTCCATGCAACTCAGCGCGCCAGATTCAACGCCAACAACCGCCGCAATATTTCTTCATCGGGCATGTCGGGGGTGTAGTCGTTCCAACCATAGGCTTTGGCGACGGCGACATCCAATGTGGCGTGTGCGTTGGCAAGCCATGCGGGACGCTGGTTATAGAGGTTGGTGAGGGTGCGTTTTTTCAGGTCGTGCTCAAAGCCCGGTTTGGCGACGGGGCGCAACGGATAGCCCGCTTTTTCTTCTTCCGGGGTGCGGAGCCAGTCCACCCACTCCGGCGGATTGAGCCAGTTGACGCGCAGTTGGTTCAGCGTTTGTGCGGCGGTGGCAATCTCATCCGCGTGGGCAGAATCTGCCCACCCTACGGGAAACGGGAAGGTCTCGAAGGTGGTGGTGGGTGTGTAGCGCGGGCGGTCTTCCAGACTCGTGCCCATGCGCAATGCCCACAGTTCGTGAAAGCGCGAATGCAGAATGCCGAACGTGGCGTCATCGGAGCGCGCAGTCACGATCAGCATCTTGTCCGGCAACACACTGGCATCCAGCCAGATAAACACGCGGTGTTTGGAAACATGTGGCGTGGCAATATAACGCGGCAAGTTTTTGAGAGCAGCGCGCATAGCTGGCTGAGGATCTCCGTGCCGCCACCAATATTTTGCGCGTATAGGGCGCGGGTTTTGTATCCGCTCCGGCTTAACGTGCCGCTCAACATACTCGAATGGGTCTTCGAACAACGCCGCCTCGGCTTCGCTCATCGTTGTGCCGAAATCAATGATCCAGCCATCGCGCGGGCGGCGCGCAACATCCAGCCCGTTCCATGAAGGCTTGAGCACGCCGCTGTTCGGCCTGCCGTTCGGGTTCGGCAGCTTGAGCCATTGCCGCGCCAGCTCACCTCCAATATCGAAAGCCCCAATCTTTTGCGAACCTTGGAAACTCACGCCCGCATTCTCCTTCAGCGGCTTGGCTTGGGTGAGATTCAGCCCTTCTCCCGCAGTCAAATCAGCATGGATGGCTTCAACCGGTTGACCATCAAGGATGCAGGCTCCCTCTCCCGCAGGCGGGAGAGGGTTGGGGTGAGGGACGTTTTCCGTGCGGCTCGGCATGGATGCGCCCTCATCCCCGACCCTTCTCCCGCCTGCGGGAGAAGGGAGAGCGCCAAAGCACACCAGCGACACGCGCACCGCCGCGCCCTCGTTGATCCATTCCTCGTCGCTCCACGCATTGAAGATGCGCAGCGCTTCGTCATTCCCGCGAAAGCGGGAATCCAGTTTTTCGATGGGCTGGATACCCGCCTGCGCGGGTATGACGGCAGTGTTGAGAATACGCGCCAGCACTTGCTGGTTCGCGCCACCGCGTATCGAGTTGGTGGCGACCAGCCCGGCGCGCTGGCACTTGCCCGCCCCGATCTGCGCGCGCGCTTTTTCGAACCAGTAGGTCACCAAATCCGCACCGCCGGGCACGCGGCCTTCATACACCTCGCGCAGCGCATCGGTGTATTCGTCGCCCAATTCGCCACGCATTTTGCTGCCACCCAGAAACGGCGGATTGCCGATGATGGCGTCGGCGGTAGGCCACCAAGCTTCGACGGACTTTCCCCCACCCTCGATCCCTCCCCCGGTGGGAGAGGGAAGCAAGAGCACCGCATCGCGGTTCTCGATGTGGTCGAGCGCTTGCAGGATGGGGTTGGTGCGGATGGGGTAGCCGTTTTTGAGCATCCACTGGATTTCGCCGATCCACACGGTGACGCGCGCAAGTTCGGCGGCGTAGGGGTTGATTTCGATGCCAAGCACGTTGGCGGGCGAGGTTTCGATGCTGATTTGCCGCTGCAATCCCAGCGCTTCCGCTTCGAGGTTGGCTTTGTGTTCGAGGTCTTTCAGCGCGCGCAGGGCGAGGTAGAGAAAGTTGCCGCTGCCGCAGGCGGGGTCGAGCACCTTGAAATGCTTGAGCCGTTCGAGATAGCCGATGAATGCGCCCCGCGCTTCCTGCATCGCGTTCTTCGAACCCTTTCCACCTTTTTCATAAAGGGCGACACGTTCGGTGATGATGTGTTTTGCAGCCTCCCATTCCGCCGCGAGCGGCTCGACCACCACGGGGTTGATGATGCGCATGATGGATTGCTGGTCGGTGTAGTGCGCGCCGAGCTGGGAGCGTTTCTTCGGGTCGAGGCCGCGCTCGAACAGGGTGCCGAAGATGGAGGGTTCGATGCCGCTCCAGTCCAGTTTGGACGCTTCATACAGCATCCTGATCTCGGCGGTTTCCAGCGGCAGCGCTTCGATCTTCTCGAACAGCCCGCCGTTGAACCAGTGAATATCTTCCAGCGCGAAATCACCGCCTTTGCGCATGGCGTGAAATAATTCTTCCGTGCGCGAGGTGAGCTTGGCGGGGTCGGTCTGGCTCTTGTCCAGCAGGCGTTCAAACAGTTTGCCGGGCAGCAGCCTGGCGTCTTCCGCGAACAGGCAGAACAGGCATTGGTTGAGGAAGTGCGCAACAGCCTGCGGCGCATGGCCTCTGCCGCTCAATGATTGCGCGAGGGCGGCGAATTTACCCGCCGCTTCCTCGGTGATCTGCGCGATGGTGCGTTTGGGGTGGAATTTGTCGGGGTCTTCGAACAGCCACCGGAGTTTTTGCAGGTTGGAAGGTTCGCCGATGTCTTGCAGCGCGATGGTGTGAACTTCTGAAGGCGCGTTGGTGAAGTGGGTGTGTATCCGGATGGTCTGCGTGTCGCACACCACCAGCAACGGCGGGTTTTCCAGCGGTAGCGCATAGGTCATCAGTTGCTTGAGCGCCGCATCGAGATTGCTGTCCGGCGACTTGTACTCGAAGCCGAAGCGGCCGCGCTTCCACACGTCCGCCCAACCCTGTTTGCCGCCCGTCTTGGCGACGCCGCGTTCGTAGCAGTATGTATCCGCCGTAGCGGGTGTCGGAGTAGCGGCGCCGACCAACGCACACAGATCGGCAAAATGCGCCTGATAACTTTGCCGCTCGTTGAGCGTGCTGCCTTGCCATTTCTGAATGAACTGTTGCGGGGTCAAAACGGATCGTCCTCGCTGGAAGTTGATTGCCGCAATACTTTGAAAATTACATCCATCGCAAATCCGCGCGATTGCAAAAAGCGGGCTTGCTTCGCCTTTTCCCTGGCATCCTGCGGCAGCGTGCCGAATTTTTTTTGCCACACGACCCTTGCCGCTTCCAGCTCGCTGTCTTTTAATTCCGGCAGCGCGGCGCTGATCAGCTCTTCGGCGATGCCTTTTTGGCGCAACTCATGCGTGATACGTTGTGTGCCGAAACGGCTGCGCCTGGCGTGCAACAGTTGCGTGGCGGCGCGTGCATCTGACAACCAACCGCGCGCCGTCAAATCATCCAGTAGCGCATCCAGATTTATCGGGGGTTGCTGCTCGCCATCTTCATCCGCGCGGGCGTAGGGAAGTAACTTGCTGCGCAGCTCGGCGCGGCTGTATTCGCGGCGTGCCAGGCATTGCAGGGCGCGCGCGCGCAAATTTAACCCTCTCTCCAACTCTCCCCCCGAGGGTGAGAGGGTAGCCGTCCCCTCTCCCTCGGGGAGAGGGTCAGGTTTTTTTCTCACCCGGGTGCCCGGCCAAAAGCTTTTCGGAAGCTTTCGCTGCTTTTGCACTGGCCTTTTCAACGGGTTTTTCGCCCGCGTCAAGCAGTGTTACGCCGAGTGCTGCGCGCACTTTGTTTTCAATCTCAAATGCGACATCGGGATGCTCGCGCAAATATTCGCGCGCGTTGTCTTTGCCCTGTCCGATTTTTTCGCCCTTGTAGCTGTACCAGGCGCCGGATTTTTCCACCAGTTTGTGCTGCACGCCCAGCTCGATGACTTCACCTTCGCGCGAGATACCTTCACCATAGAGGATGTCGAATAACGCTTCGCGGAACGGCGGTGCAACCTTATTTTTCACCACCTTGACGCGCGTTTCGTTGCCGATCACTTCGTCGCCATTTTTGATCGCGCCGATGCGGCGGATATCCAGCCGCACCGAGGCATAAAACTTGAGTGCGTTGCCGCCGGTAGTCGTTTCCGGATTGCCGAACATCACGCCAATTTTCATGCGTATCTGGTTGATGAAAATCACCAGGGTGTTGGTGCGCTTGATGTTGGCGGTCAGTTTCCGCAGCGCTTGCGACATCAGCCTGGCCTGCAAGCCCATGTGGGAGTCGCCCATTTCGCCTTCGATTTCAGCCTTGGGGGTGAGCGCCGCCACCGAGTCAATCACCACGATATCCACTGAGCCGGAACGCACCAGCATGTCGGCAATCTCCAGCGCCTGTTCGCCGGTATCGGGTTGCGAGATCAGCAAATCCTCGACCTTCACGCCGAGCTTCTGCGCGTATTGCGGGTCGAGGGCGTGCTCCGCATCAATGAAGGCCGCCGTGCCGCCCAGCTTCTGCATTTCGGCGATCACCTGCAAAGTCAGCGTGGTCTTGCCGGAGGATTCCGGACCGTATATCTCGACCACCCTGCCGCGCGGCAATCCGCCCACACCCAGAGCAATATCCAGACCCAGCGAACCGGTGGATACTACCTGGATGTCCTTGACCACTTCGCCGTCGCCCAGGCGCATGATGGAACCCTTGCCGAACTGTTTCTCAATCTGGCTCAGCGCCGCTGAGAGTGCCTTGCTTTTGTTGTCATCCATCTCTACTTTTCCCTTCCTAAAATGATGCGTGATTATGGCATAAAGTGCGCTTCATAATTGCCATGCAGGAACCACTCCGCACTGAACGTAGCTGGCAATGGCAGCGAGCGAAGCCTGAGCTTGCCTCCCCTCGACTTCTATAGCAACCCGTTAAGCCAACTCGGTGCGTTTTCCGAGCAGATCAATCACACCCTGCAACGCAATATGCACCGATTGGGCGCGCACTTCAGCGCGGTTTCCATCAATCTGGTGCCGCTGCGCATGAGCCGCGCCGTGCTTGATACCCCACGCGAACCATACCGTGCCGACCGGCTTGTCCGCTGTGCCGCCATCCGGCCCGGCGATGCCGCTCACTGCCAGTGCAACCTGTGCTGTGCTGTGCTGCAATGCACCCGCCACCATCTCGCGCACCGTCGCCTCAGACACCGCGCCGTGTTGAATGAGTGTCACTTCACTCACCCCCAGCATCTGCTGTTTGGCCTGGTTTGAATAAGCAATAAAGCCGCGCTCGAACCATGCCGAGCTGCCCGCCACATCGGTAATGGCCTGCGCGACTCCGCCGCCGGTGCAGGACTCCGCCGTCGCCAGCATCAAGCCGTGCGCTTTGAGCAATCCACCGACTTGTGCAGCCAGAATATCCATTTCATCCACTCCAAGGTAGGTGCGAATTCATTCGCACCTACCAAACTATCAGCCCAAACCCCGCGCCAAATCGGCCTGTATATCACTCACCGCTTCCAGCCCCACCGCGATGCGCAGCAGGCCTTCGGTGATGCCCGCTGCCGCGCGCGCTTCCGGTGTGATGCGCCCATGCGTGGTGGTGGCCGGATGGGTGAGCGTGGTCTTGGTGTCGCCCAGATTGGCGGTGATGGATACCAGTCGCGTATTATCTATCACGCGCCACGCCGCTTCTCTGCCGCCTTTCACTTCGAACGACACGATACCGCCACCGGTCTTTTGTTGCCGCATCGCCAGTTGGTGTTGTGGGTGCGACGCCAGGCCGGGGTAATGCACGCGCGCCACATTCGGCTGCGCCTCCAGCCATTGCGCTACCGCCAGCGAACTTGCACTGTGGGCATCCATACGGATCTTCAGCGTCTCCAGGCCTTTCAAAAATATCCAGGCGTTAAACGCGCTCATGGTCGGCCCCGCCGTGCGCAGGAACTGGTACACGCCTTCCATGTTCTTCTTGCTGCCCAGCACTGCGCCGCCCAGCACCCGCCCTTGTCCATCAAGGTACTTGGTGGCCGAGTGGATCACGATATCTGCGCCCATTTCCAGCGGGCGTTGCAGGATGGGCGTGCAGAAGCAATTGTCCACCACCAGCAATACGCCACGTTTTTTCGCCACGGCGGCAATTGCCGCAATGTCCGACACTTCGGTCAGCGGATTGGATGGGGTTTCCAGAAAAAATAATTTCGTTTGCGGACGCACGGCCCCATCCCATTCGCTTACGTCAGTGGCGGAGACAAAGGTGGTGTCCACGCCGAATTTTTTCAGGATGCCGCCGAATAGATTCACCGTTGCACCGAAGATGCTGCGCGAGGCGACGATATGGTCGCCGCTCTTCAGCAGTCCCATGCAACAGGCCAGAATCGCCGACATGCCGGAAGCCGTCGCCACGCACTGTTCCGCGCCTTCCATGGCGGCGAGGCGTTCCTCGAACATGGTGACGGTGGGGTTGGTGAAGCGCGAATAGATGTTGCCCGGTTCCTCGCCAATGAAGCGTGCGGCAGCTTGGGCGGCGTTATCGAACACGAAACTGGAGGTGAGAAACATCGCCTCGCTGTTTTCGTTGAACTGGCTGCGCACCGTGCCTGCATGCACGGCAAGTGTTTCCGGTTGGTAGGCCGGTTGGTTGGATGGCTCCGACATACATTGCCCTTTATAGTAAAAAATCTTGCTAGCTTAACGCTAAACCGGATTTTCCGCGCTAACTTCAATATAAACATCCACCCCGCTCGTCGGAGCGATGGACGAAGCGGGAATGCCTACGCCATTGCGCCAATCCCTCACCGCTTGCCGTTTCGCCTCACCCGCTACCAGGAACATGACCTGGCGCGACGCGCTCAGGCGGTGCGCGCTGAGTGAAACACGGTCGGGTGGCGGCTTGGGGGAGTCGTGTACGGCGATAGCGGAGGGAGCTTCAGGTGTGGTGCCCCAATCGTGACCGGGAAACAGGCTGGCAGTGTGGCCGTCTTCGCCCAACCCCAGCAGCACCAGATCAAACAGCCCGATGCATTCCACTATTCGCGCATAAGCGCTGGCAGCAGCTTCAGCGCCCCTTTCCGCCGGAATGGGATGTATCTGTCCAGGCGGAATGGCGACATGATCCAGCCAGGCCTGCGCGGCCATCAGGCTGTTGCGCTCGGCATGGTCAGGGGGCAGGCAACGCTCGTCGCCAAAATACACATGCCACGCAGGCCAGCCCGCATCAGCCTTGCGCAACAGCTCATATACCCGGCGCGGTGTCGTGCCACCGGCCAGCGTGATGTGAAATGACCCGCGTTGGCTGATAGCCTGCTGCGCCGCATCCAATATTGCCTGCGCCGCCGCCGCTTCCAGCCCGGCGGTTGTGCCGCAGGCGCGCCAACGGCAGAATTGCGGGGGATTTCTGCTTGTTATCGGCATATACATTGTCCGTTAAGATGTTAATAATGCCGTAGTATTTTGACATGAGTTGCTTGTGTAGTTTAACTATTTCTTTGGGGGGATTCCATGCGGATGGCGATGATTGGATTGGGCAAAATGGGCGGCAACATGGTGCGCAGGTTGCGCCGTGGCGGTATAGAGGTGGTGGGGTATGACCGCGCGCCGGAGGTCGTCGCGCAGCTTGCCGGAGAGGAAGGCATGGTTGCCGCCAACTCTGTGGCCGACGCGGTGGCGAAGTTGTCGGCCCCGCGCGTGGTATGGCTGATGCTGCCGAGCGGCGACCCGACCGAGCAGCAGATTCGCGCGCTGGTGCCGTTACTGTCCAGTGGAGACATCATCGTGGACGGTGGCAACTCGAATTACCACGACAGCCAGCGGCGCGGCGCCTGGCTGGTGGAGCAAGGCATCGGCTTCATGGATTCCGGTACCTCCGGCGGGATATGGGGGCTGGAGAACGGTTACTGCCTGATGGTGGGAGCGGCTGATGAAGTGGCAAAAACCATGACGCCCATTCTTCAAGTTTTGGCTCCCGCTGCGGATCGCGGCTGGGCGCATGTGGGGCCGGTCGGCGCGGGGCACTTCACCAAGATGATCCACAACGGCATCGAGTACGGCATGATGCAATCTTTCGCCGAAGGGCTGGAATTGCTGCGCGGCAAGAAGGAATTTGAACTGGACCTGGCGCAGATCACCGAGTTGTGGCGGCACAGTTCGGTGGTGCGCAGCTGGTTGCTCGATCTCACCGCAGAGGCGCTGAAGCACGATCAGGAGTTGACAGCCGTGGCGCCGTTTGTGCCGGATTCCGGCGAAGGGCGCTGGACAGTGGTGGAGGCGGTGGATCAGGGGGTTGCGGCGCCGGTGCTGACACTGGCGTTGCAGATGCGCTTTGCCAGCCAAAGCAAGGCCGGTTACAGTTATCGCTTGTTGTCCACCATGCGCAATGCATTCGGCGGCCACGCTGTCAAGAAAACGGGGGGAGACAAATGAAAACGATGGAGCCTTGCACGATAGTGATCCTGGGAGCGGGTGGCGACTTGGCGCGCCGCAAATTGATCCCCGCATTGTTCCGTCTGGAACTGTTTAAGCGCTTGCCGGACAACATGGCGATACTGGGTTGTGGCCGGAAGCCCATGAGCCATGAGCAATGGGTTGCCGATGTATTGGACATGTTGAAACAAAAACACAAGCCGGAGGTGATCGAACAAGCCTTTGCCCGTTTCAGTACACGCTTGCATTACCATGCCAATCCGCCCGACGATGCGGAAGCCTACCAGCGCCTGCAGAAGACGCTCGAAAATAATCCGCAACTCCCGCCCAACATCATTTTTTACATGTCGGTGCGCCCGGCTGAGTTTCCTCCCATCATCGAGCAATTGGGCAATGTCGGGCTGCTTCAGGAAAAAAATGGCTGGCGCCGCGTGGTGATTGAGAAACCCTTTGGTTATGATTTGCTCAGTGCGCAAACGCTGCAACAAAGTTTGTACCGGCATTTGAACGAGCCGCAAATCTATCGCATTGACCATTACCTTGGCAAAGGCACGGTGCAGAACGTGATGGTATTTCGTTTTGCGAATATTTTGCTGGAGCCTATCTGGAACCGGCATTACATCGACCATGTACAGATCACGCATTCCGAGACATTGGGGATCGAAGGCCGTGCCGGTTACTTTGAAGGAGCGGGCGCGCTGCGCGATATGCTCCAAAGCCACTTGATGCAACTGCTTGCGCTCGTGGCGATGGAGCCGCCGGTAACAATGTCGGCGGTGCATTTGCGCGACGAAAAAGTGAAAGCGCTTAAAGCCATTCGGCCCATCACACAGAACTCTGTTCATGCCCATGCTTTCCGTGGGCAGTACGCCAGCGGTGTGGTAAATGGCAATCCTGTGCCCGGGTATCTGGAAGAGGATGGTGTGGCGGCGGACAGCGTAACCGAAACCTATGCGGCGCTGAAACTGTTCATCGACAACTGGCGCTGGGCAGGCGTGCCGTTTTACATGCGCACCGGCAAACGGATGGCCGAGAACAGTTCGGCAATTTGCATCCGTTTCAAAAATCCCCCGCAGGATTTACTCAAGCACGCACGCCACGGCAACCCACATCCCAATTGGGTCATGATGGGCATCCAGCCCAACGACTGCCTGAAGATGGAAATGCAGGTCAAAGTGCCGGGTCTCGACCTGCATACGCGCACGATCAGCCTTGATGCGTCCTATCACCAGAAAGGTGAGGACAGCTATGATGCTTATGAAGGGCTGCTCCTGGACGTGATGCTGGGCGACCACTCCCTGTTCCTGCGCATTGATGAAGTAGAGGCCGCATGGCGCGTGGTGGACCCCATCCTCAAAGTATGGGCGATGGAGCGCGACTTCATCAATACTTACCCGGCAGGCAGTTGGGGGCCGCGCGGCACTTACCGGCTGTTCGACCGCGAAGACCAGTTCTGGCGCCATTCGTTGAATCTGGATGGCGCCAATCTGGAGGCTTACTGATATCGGGTATCCGTTATAGTGATAGGCAAGCAGATGCCGGACTTGATCCGGCATCTGTCTGTTTGATTTAACTGGACTCCGGTCTCCGCCGGAATAAAGCGATCGAAATTTTTAGGGAGCAGGAAATTACCAAAATACCACTTATAAATTACGTCACATAAGCCAAAACAAAACCCATCCCCACCCTCCCCTTGAAGGGGAGGGAGTATAGTTCCTCCCCCTTCAAGGGGGAGGTTAGGAGGGGGATGGGGTGATGTTGGTGGCATGATTAACGGTACTTTAAGAATTTCCAATTCCCTTAGCGGTACCCTACAGCCATGACTATGCGGCAGGCTTGACCGGCTTGGCGTCCCATATCTGCTCGGCATACTGCATAATGGTCCGGTCGCTGGAAAATTTGCCCATATTGGCGACATTCAGAATCGCCTTTTTTACCCACAATTCCTGATCTTTATAAGCTGTTTCGACTGCCTTTTGGCAAGCAATGTAGGAAGCATAGTCCGCGAGCAGCAGGTAATGGTCGCCGTTCCGCAACAACGTATCCACGATGGGCTTGAAGCGACCCGGTTCATCCGCCGAGAAGAAGCCCGAGCCTATCATATCGAGCGCTTCCCGCAATTCGCCATTGGCATGATAGTGATCCCAAGGCTGATAGCCACTCGCCTTCACTCTTGAGACTTCATCCGTAGTAAGCCCAAAAATGAAAATGTTATCTTCGCCCACTTCATTACGAATTTCGATATTGGCGCCGTCCAGCGTGCCGATGGTCAGCGCTCCGTTCAAGGCCAGTTTCATGTTGCCGGTGCCGGATGCCTCCGTACCTGCGGTGGAAATTTGCTCTGAAAGGTCTGCCGCCGGAATAATGTTTTCCGCTGTCGATACATCGTAATTGGGCATGAACACCACTTTCAGCCGGCTTGCCACATGCGGGTCGTTATTGACGACGTCGGCGACATCGTTGATAAGCTTGATGACGAGCTTGGCCATGGCATAGCCCGGCGCAGCCTTGCCGCCAAAAAGCACCGTGCGCGGCACATAATCGGCAGTCGGGTTATGGCGGATGCGGTTGTACAACGTCACGATGTGCAGCACGTTGAGCAACTGGCGCTTGTATTCGTGGATGCGCTTGATCTGCAAATCGAAAAGGGAATCCGGGTTGGCGTCAATGTTGCACTTTTGTTTCAGCAGAGCAACGAGGCGCGCCTTGTTGGCGCTCTTTACGGCTGCGAATTCCTTGCGAAACGAAGCATCCTCAGCCAGCGGGATCAGGCGCTTCAACTGGTTTAAATCCTTGATCCATCCGGTTCCGATGCGCGATGTGATGAGTTCGGACAAGCGTGGATTGGCCTGATTCAGCCAGCGGCGCGGTGTAATGCCGTTGGTCATGTTGATGATCTTGCCGGGATATATACGGTCAAAGTCGGCGAAAATGGTTTGCTTCATCAGATCGGTGTGAATTTGCGCCACCCCGTTCACTTTGTGGCTGCCGACGATGGCCAGATACGCCATGCGGATTCGCTTGTTTCCGGACTCATCTACGATGGACATACGGCGCAGCATATCGGTATCACCGGGGCAGCGGTGCATGACATCTTTCAGGAAGCGGTGATTAATTTCGTAAATGATTTGCAAATGACGCGGCAAAATGTCCTCAAACATGGAGACCGGCCAGGTTTCAAGCGCTTCCGGCATCAGCGTGTGGTTGGTATAGGCAAAAGTGCGGGTGGTAATGTCCCACGCTTTGTCCCACTCCAGATGATGCATGTCCACCAGTACGCGCATCAGTTCGGGAATGGCGATAGAAGGGTGCGTATCGTTCAACTGAATGGCGACTTTGTCGGGAAAGGAATCAAAATTTTCGTGATGCTTGCCATGACGGTAAAGCACATCCTGCAGGGATGCGCACACAAAGAAATATTGCTGCTTCAGGCGCAGCTCGCGCCCCATCGCCGTAGTATCGTCCGGGTAGAGCACCTTGGACAGGTTTTCGGATTCGTTCTTGGCCTCTACCGCCTTGATGTAATTGCCTTCGTTGAAATAGCGCAACTCGAAATCGCGCGTCGCCTTGGCCGCCCATAACCGCATGTTGTTGGCAGTATTGGTGTCATAGCCGGGAATCGGGCTGTCATAGGCCATCGCCATCACATCGTCCGTGTCCACCCAGTGGTGGCGCTGCACACCGTGCTCGTCAGCGTATTGAACCACATGGCCGTGGAATTTGACCTGGTACAACACCTCGGGACGGGGAAATTCCCAGGGGTTGCCATAGCGCAGCCAGTTGTCCGGGTGCTCGACCTGCCTGCCGTCTTCGATGTGCTGCGAGAACATGCCATACTCATAGCGGATGCCATAGCCGTAGCCGGGCAGGTTGAGCGTCGCCATGGAGTCCAGAAAGCAAGCCGCCAGCCGCCCCAGGCCGCCGTTTCCAAGCGCGGCGTCGTACTCCATTTCCCGCACCTTTTCCAGATCCACCCCTAATTCGCCCAGCACCTTGCGGTACTCCTTCTCGAATCCCAGATTAAGCAAGCTGTTCATCAGCGTGCGCCCCATCAGGAACTCCATGGAAAAATAATAAACCCGCTTGGCATCGTTGACGTAATAGCGCCGCATGGTTTCCATCCAGCGGTCGATCAGGCGGTCTCGCGCCACGTATGCGGCGGTGAAAAACCAGTCGCGATCCGTGGCGGTGATGGTGTCCTTGCCTACAGCGTAGGTCAGGCGTTCTAACAGGGATTGTTTAATTGAATCTGCGTCAATGCCAGGTTTTTCATGCGCAATAAATGATTTTCCGGAGTTTTTAGACATTATATTTATCCCTTAAAATTAACCATATCCGGAAATATAGTGATATTTGAAAGATTCGTCCATCACAATCTCCGTAATGGTCAACTTTGGGATGCAGGTGTGTGGGCAGGCTGCGAACTGACGCTTCCAAACGTCTGCATTTTGCCTATTGCTACGGCCTCTATCACATCAGCCTTTTTCTGTGAAACCGTGTGTCGAAAGATACCTTCGTAGAAGCTTGAGCCGTATGCGTCGTGAGGCGCACGTACGGTTCTTAGGGAGCAGGAAATTACCAAAATACCACTTATAAATTACGTCACATAAGCCAAAACAAAACCCATCCCCACCCCAACCCTCCCCTTGAAGGGGAGGGAGTATAGTTCCTCCCCCTTCAAGGGGGAGGTTAGGAGGGGGATGGGGTGATGTTGGTGACATGATTAACGGTACTTTAAGAATTTCCAATTCCCTTAGGGAGCCGGGCACGGGTAACCGCGCCTAACTACCCGGCCCAAGTACTGCTCCTGAAACATTGCTGAACTTCTCACATCCGGAAAGCAAGTTTTTAGCACGTCCCAAACTGTCGCAGCACGGCAATAACATCCCCGCTGTTCATATCCGCGCTCACCGCATAAAATGACCGCCACAGAAGCAACACGGACAGGAATCAACATGGCACAACTGCACCCGGATACCCTGCTGCGCCAATGGCACATGCTGCGCATGATTCCGCGCCATCCGCAGAAGATCACCGCCAGGGCGTTGCACGAGAAATTGCAGGCCGAGCAATTCGATGTCACCAAGCGCACGGTGGAGCGCGATCTGCTCGCCCTCTCGGAAATGTTCCCGCTGGTATCGGACGAGCGCGACAAGCCCTACGGCTGGAGCTGGAGCAAGGATGCGCCGGTATTCAATCTGCCCGGCCTGAGCCATAACGAAGCCCTGACGCTGGCGATGGTGGAGCAACACCTCGACAACCTGCTTCCCTCTTCCACGCTGAGCCAGCTCCAGCCTTACTTCAAGGCGGCCAGACAACACCTGAGCAACATCCCGCAAAACGAACGCATCCGCTCCTGGCTGAACAAGGTGCGCACCGTGCCGCCCACGCAGCCGCTGCTGCCGCCGGTCATCAAACCCGCCGTGCAGCACACGGTGTATGAAGCCCTGCTTGCCGACAAACAACTGGAGATCAAATACCTCAAGCGCGGCGAAGACAAATCGGTCGAATATCGCATCCACCCGCTCGCCGCCGTGCAGCGCGGTTCCATCACCTACCTGTATTGCCGGATATTCGACTACGATGATTTGCGCACCTTGGCGCTGCACCGCATCCAGTCCGCCGCCATGCTGGATGATGCCGCAAAAGCGCCGCCGGGTTTTTCCATTGACGACGAAGTCAACAGCGGGAAATTCGGTTTCGGCGAGGGGAAGCAGATTCGGCTGGAAGCGATTTTCTACAACGGCGCGGGCGAGCACCTGTACGAGACGCCATTAAGCGGCGATCAAACACTGGCGGAACTAGAGGGCGGCAACATCAGGCTCGTCGCCACGGTGGCCGACACGCCGCAGCTTGCCTGGTGGCTGCTGGGGCTGGGCGACGGCGTGGAAGTCGTCAAACCACTGGCTCTACGCAAATCCATCGCGGAAACCGTCGCCAGGATGCAGGCAAGGTACAAGTAACGTACATTTGCTCCCTTCCCCCTCGGGGGGAAGGGCCGGGGATGAGGGTTTGCCCTCTGTCGGTTCATTTTCAACCGAGGTTTTCAGGATCATTCCGCGTCGCGCAATTCACGAAGCGACGCGGCGCTGCTGCCTTGCCATGCGGGAACCTGCTGGCGCAACTCCGCCAGGCGTTGCAACGGCAACGCCTGCTTGATCGGGCTGGCAGGGAGCACGCGCGCGACCGGGCGACCGTGCCGGGTAATAACAACCGCCTCGCCGGATTCAACCGCATTCAGCAATTCGCTCCAATGCGCTTTGGCGTGTGCCAAACTCACTGCGTGCAGGGAACCTCTAAAAATTCGTCATTCCCGCGAAAGCGGGAATCCAGCTTGTTGATTTGACTGGGCTCCCGCTTTCGCGGGAGCGACAAAAGTGAATTTTTAGAGGTGCCCTGCATATTGATGCCTTATAAAACGGTCACACTATATAACTGGACAGTGCTAACTTTACCATTCCCATTCATGCGGCCATTCGGTCGGTAACTGAGTCCAGGTCATAGCGGTAGTAATTTTCCATTATTTTCTTGAGGCCAGGGTCTAGCTTTGGAAACGAGAAAAATGCTGGAATGGCCGTGCGCAGTGCGTTTGCGACGATAAGCTCGGAAGGCGGGAGCGCCGGGTTCATGGTGCGGAGCCAACTGCGGAAACAACGCCACACCTCTGCCGTATGGTTCAGCGAGAGATGCTGTAGCAGGCCTTGGGCGATGCAGCCGAGCTGCACATGAATGTGGTAGGCGCGCAGCTTGCGGCGGATGGCGGCGCGATAGGCATCGGTGGTGCGATGCAGATACTGATCGCCATCACCACGGCGCAGAGGCTTCATGGCAGCCATCCAGAAGTGGTAGGCATAAGCGCCGAGGACGTGGACGGCCTGCCGGAAACCCAGCTCAATCTTGAACCGATAGCCGTAGAGCTGGAGTATCTCCAGAGGTGCAAGTGAAAGATCCGTGCACAGCAGGAATATTGTTCCGCGAACCGGGTGGTGGACGATCACAAAACGGACGATACGGGCGACCGGGCGCCATAGTAAATCCACGCAGCGGAAACGCACGGTCACGTCGTTCTCGCCATAGACGGGGCTGGGAGCGGAGGTGAAAGCGGCATTATCCTTGGCGAGGTCCTTGAGACGAACCTTGTCGCCGTAGATTCGCGGCCGCCCTTTGCCGCGATGCGGCACGTCGGGCACGGGGAGGTAGGCGACCGCGTTGCTTTTGGCGCGGGTCACGAGATGGTGCCCTTTGGCCAGGAGTGGGCGGATGATCTTGCCGCTTGCATAGTAGGCGTCGGCGATGAGCAGCACCTGGCGATCCCAGACGATGGCCACCGAAAACAGTAGCGCCACCAGCTTGTCGAGCAGGGTTCTTGCATCCCGGTTGGAAAACACCAGGCCTTCGTGAATGCGCGAAGTGAGCGGCACGGCGGTCACCTGCCCGGCAGGGCCGTGAACCAGCAGCGAGATAGCCTGGAGCGAATGGCCCATGATGTATTCTGGCTTGGAATTGCCAGCCGATTGCTGGTGCAGATACTTCACGGCGGGCATACGCTTTCCTTCTTTGGGTGCCTTGATCCCATCGGCGAGGCAGACGATGCGCTGGCCGACCTGAAATGGGCGGAACAAGGTAAGGCAGAGACGAACCCAGCAGGCGGTGAGCATATCCAGGTCGATGCCCTTGCTGTGAAAGAGATGAAGAAAGCGATGGTAGGCCTCGCCCCGGAAGTTCAGGACGCGGACAAAACTCGTGACACCGGCGTTGTCGGCGCGGCTGCATAAACCCATCAGGACAAAAACCATCCAGAAGAAAGTGCGTGACCGGCCACATGCTGGCCGGAGGGAACGCACCGTTTGCAACCACTCGATCCATAGTGTCATAGCAAAGTTCTCCTGTCGCTAGTGTAAGCCGATAGCATTATAGTGCTATCGGCCAAACAGTGCTATGCTTTCGCCATGGACATCAAGCTGGAAGCCCGGATCGAACGTCAGATCGAGAAGATCAAGCGCGACCTCGTCGCGCTGGGGGACTTGCGGCCTGGCAGCCTGTCAACCCAATACAATGTCTGCGGCTCGCCCGGTTGCCGCTGCAAGGCATCACCGCCGGAGAAGCACGGGCCTTACTATCAGGTCAGCTTCACACGGAAGGGAAAGAGCAGCAGCAAGTTCGTAAAGAAGAAGGATTTGCCTGCGATCCGCAAGCAATTGAAAAACTACGAGCGCATGAAGCTCCTCATGGATCGGTGGATTGATTTGGCTACAGAGCTATCAAATCTCCGACTCACCAAAGAAAAGGACTGAAGTGAGAGGAGAACTTGTCACTGTCCAGTATATAACGCATTGCAAATGGCCGCATACACTACACAGCCAAGACAGAAATATGCCCGACTCCGTTGCGGCTGGCGCGTGACCGGATGATGATTTCCACGTCCTGATTGAGCGCCGTTAGAAACTCCATCAGACGTTCGACCGAGAACTGATCGAGCCGGTAGTTTTTCAGGGCTGAGACTTTGGGTTGCGGGATGGCAAGTAGCGCCGCGATTTCCCGCTGTTTTAACTTGCGTCTTTTCAGCAGTTCATTGACGGCCAGAGCCAAGCGCGTCTTGGTCTGACGTTCGGCGGAATCCGCATAGCCCAAGTCGGCGAAGACGTTGGTGCTACCGTGGGTAATTGTGCTCATTTTGTGCTGCTCTTTTCATAATCCGCTTGAAAACCGTAGGGCGCAATCGTTATTGCGCCGAATGTAATGAGATTGGCAAGAATAGGCGGCCGCCAAACTCGTAAACATCTTACAAACCTTCGGCGCAATGCCCGCTGGTTATTGCGCCCTACTGCGCTGCATCCTGCATTCCACGCCACGCCTGTACGATCATCACCATCGCCAGCGTATCCAGTTCGCAGTAGCGCAGCAGCGCCGCGCGGATTCGTGCGCGGGTTTGCCCATCCATATCCTCGAACTGGAGCCGTGCGTAGGCGGTGGCCGCCGCGCCGCCCTCGGCGATGACGCTGGCGTTCCCTTCGGCGTCCCCGACCTCTTCCGAGATCAGGTCTCTGGCGATCTGCTTGAGCTTGGCGTAGGGGTCGCTGGCTGCGCTATCCGCTGCCGTTTCTATCCAGGCAATCCCGCCGGGTGAGGAAAAGTTGAGGCTGGGAATGCCGCCGGGAGCGCCGTAAACCGGGCGGCTGTAGGTTTCGCGTAGCGCGCCCGATACCTTGAGAATCGCGGGCAACACGGCCTTGATCGAGTTGCCGCCCTTGGTGTCGGGGTGAAAGAAGGTTTTTTCGGCCATCGTACATAAGTCCACCATCGCGCGATCCCCGCCCTTTATCAGGCGTTTGAGGAAGGCGGCCAAAACTTCGGCATCTTCGGGCCGGTGGGGGTCGTTGGGGTCGTTAACATGAAACTCGCGCAGCGATTCGGATATTGACAATTGCTCTTCTCGTTTGCCTCCTCTCCCGCTTGCGGGAGAGGATTGAGGTGAGGGGATTCTTGCCCCCTCGCTCGAACCCCCTATCCAACTTTCCCCAAAAAAGCCCCTCTCCCTAACCCTCCCCCCGATGGGGAGGTGACGGTCGCCTCCTCCTTGGTGGGAGGATTGAGGAGAGGGAGGGGGAAGGGCCACCCCCCTTCCAACTTCCCCCCCGAGTGGGGAAGGGCGATTGCTCCCTCCCCCTCGGGGGGAGGGTTTGGGGAGAGACCGCAGTCGCCAATTTTTTTCGCCCGAATTGAGTCCCATGAACCTGAGCGGAGTACAGTAGCAGTGTTCGCGATAGCCGCAGAATTGCCGCATTCCCTTTGGTGCTGCGAAGCCCGTGGGAGAGACTGGCGCTGGTTGGCGGTACGAGGATTGTTTGGTGAGCGAGGTTGCTTCCCGTTGGGTAGGTTTGCATCCATTTCGTCCAACCAGGCGGATTTTGCGGGCGACTCTCTCTCAAACAAGGAGCTGACATGAAAGGATTGCAGGTATTCAACGATAGGGCGGCCGGTATCGATGTGGGCAGCGAAAGCTTGCACACCTCGATTGCCGGTGATACGCCCAGGGTCTTTGGCACCATGACCGCAGACTTGTACGCTTTGCGCGATCATCTTGTCGCCAACGGCGTTAAAACGGTCGCGATGGAAGCGACAGGCATTTACTGGCTGTGCGTATTCGAAGTGCTCGAAGCAGCAGGGCTCGAAGTGGTCATGGTCAATGGCCGCCACGTGCAGAATGTGCCTGGCCGCAAGACCGACATGGCCGACTGCCAGTGGCTGGCCACCTTGCACGCGCATGGCCTGCTGCGTGCGGGATTTGTCCCGGAAGCCGATATCCGGTGCTTGCAGGATTACATGCGGCTGCGCACCGACCACATCAGCATGGCGGCCTCGCATGTGCAGCACATGCAAAAGGCGCTGGACCGGATGAATATCAAGATTCACGAGGTCATCAGCTCGCTGGCCGGCGTGAGCGGCCTGGCCATAGTGCGCGCCATTGTGGGCGGTGAGCGCGATACCGAAACGTTGTTGGCCTTGTGTGATGTGCAGATTCGCAAGGCTAAAGCCGAACGTATGCGCGCCGCGTTGCAAGGCTCGTGGCGCGAAGAACATCTGTTTGCGCTGTCGCAGGCACTGTCGGGCTGGGATTTTTATCAGGCGCAGATCGCCCAGTGCGATGCGCGTGTCGAGCAGGCGTTGCGCGCACGTAGCGCGCAGGATAACGGCGCCAGCGACGACGGCAGTGGCAGCAAACATAGCCCGGCAGGGTTCGACACCTGCTCCGACAACAGGGTTGCCCCGATACAGAAGGTTGGCATCAAGAAAAAACCCGTGAAAGCAGCCAGCCAGAATGCGCCGCGTATTGCGGATATGCATCCGCTGGTTGTAGCGCTCAATGGTGGCCGTGATGCGAGCGTATTGCCGGGTTTGACGGACTACTCGATTCTGCAATTGGCCAGCGAAGTCGGCACTGATTTGGCACGCTGGCCAACGGCCAAACACTTCACCGCGTGGCTGGGGCTGGCTCCAGGAGCACATCAAAGCGGCAAGCGGCGCGGACGCCAGGCGCGCCAACGCAACCGTGCTGGCCGGGTATTTTGCACGGTGGCACGCTCTTTGGCCAACAGCACCGACAAAGCGCTCGGCGGCTTCTACCGGCGCATCCGCGCACGCCGGGGCGGATTGCTCGCCAACCAGGCGCTGGCGCGAAAAATCGCTACGTTGTACTGGAATGTAATGGTCAAAGGTATTCAATTTGTTGAAAAGGGCCTCACTTATTATGAGCAAAAATTTGCCCAAACCGAACAACGTTTACTGCGAAAGCTGGCATCGAAGCATAATCTGGTGCTCACACCAAACCCATTGCCTGCTTGAGGTTCATGGGTAGGGTGAGGGAAACGGGCATGACGAGTTTCATTATCATCGGCGGCATTATCGGCATGCCCGTCAGCGGCAAGTTGCTCGACGATCTTGGAGAGGATGGTGTTCTCGTGGTGGCTCCACATAAATACCGAACCCTCGTCTCGCTCCAGCTCCTCTTTCAGCGCCTGTGCAAACCGGTAGTTGGGAAACTCCCCCGGCTCCACGCACAAAAACTGCCCGGCATGTCTCACGCTGCCATCGGCCTCCATGACGTGATGCGAAAACTGGAACGCCACCGGCTCGTAGGGGCGCATATCCCGGTAGAACGGCAACGCCACGGTGGAGGTTTCAAAATCAATGAAGTGCAGGGGAAAGCTCCAGTGCGACATTTCCACCGCAGCCAGCGCCCGGTCGAAATAATAGCCGCCGCAGTCATAATCCGCCGGAATGCCGCCCACTTGCAGCCACTGGCGCTGTTTGCGGCTGAGGCCATCCGCTTCCGGCTCATCGTCGAATTCGCCAATGTCCTCGCGCGTAACCTGGCTGATTTTCAATACGCCCTGGTCAATCAACTTCTGCTTGCCGCGAAAATTCCACAAATCCAGCACCGTGCCGCCGTCGAAATCCCGATCATCCCAGCCGTTGGCCGCTTTCCAGCATTCGTGGAAACCGCTCTTGAGCGCATCGCCCGGCGCGGCCTTGAACTGGCAGCCGCCGCAATGCGCGCCGATGACAGGAGCAATGCGCCGGTCGTCGCGGTAGGCTTCCGCCCAGCCCTTCGCCGCATCGCCCAGCATGGCCGGGCCGCCGGGGAAATCCAGCGGCTGGCGCAGCACCTGTGCGACGTAGCTGTCCACGGGCACCCTGGCCAGCAGCGTTTCCGCCAGCGCCTGCATGTCCAAACCCGGCGGGATGCGCACCTCGACATCCTGGCGTTCGCCGATCTTGAACATCTGGTTGATCCCATCCAGCGGCGCAAGCTGAGCCTTGTCCGGCATCATCAGCGCAGTGGTGATCTCGGCAGCGGGGAACGCCTGCCGCAGCACCCAAGTCTGGAAGGCCGCATCCTGAATGTAGGGCAACATGCCGGAACTGATGCCGCCGCGCCTGCCCTCGATGCCCGGTTCCCGCGAATTGTACGACTTGGCCTTCACCTCGATCAGCTCGAAGCGGTTGCCGGTCTTGACCAGCACGTCAATGCGGATGAAGAAATCGCCGGCGCGGATGGCCGGCTCGAACAGCACCACATTGTCGCGCTGGAGATATTCGCGGGTTTGCGCCTCGGCTGCCGCGTGGTTCCGCCCCTCGATTTCGATGCCGCCGGGATAGCGCAGCTTGGCGAGCGCACCGACCTGATACCCGCCCTCAGCCAGCATCGCGAGAAAATCACTCTCGCCCATCGCATCGCGGTAGGTGTTGCCCTTGCCGCAGTAGAACAGCTTGGCCGGGCAATCAACCGCGAGCTTGAAGCGGGACTTGGTCAGGTAGCGGGGGGAGGACATAGGGCAATGCTGTACAAGCCGTCATGCCCGCGCATAACCGGCGACTTTGCTGGCGGTTTTTGCCAGTTTGGTCGAATGGCTGGTAGCTCTATCAGGCGGGCATCCGGCATGGTGGTTAATCCCGAATAATTCATTAGCACTGTCATTCCCGCGCAGGCGGGAATCCAGCAAGACAAACACTCCGCATAGCGGACAATACCTTGATGTTGACCCGCTATGCGGGAATTCTTTATCAAACTGGATTCCCGCCTGCGCGGGAATGACAAATTTTTAGAGGTGCCATAAAAATAAAACCGTCTTCCCTGGCCCGGCAAACAAGTCAGTCTGGGCGTATCTCGTTCAGAAGTTCAGGATGGTTGTGCAGCAGCTTCATCAACAACAAGGTTGATTTGTGCGGTTGCGTCTTGCCCCGCTCATATTCGGAAAATGCGCTGGCCCCGCCGCCAAACAGGTTGCCCGCATCCGACTGGCGCAGCCCCAGCATTTTCCGGATAGCCTTGATCTCCCGCGCGATTTCCTGGTCAACCGTCGCGGCAAATGCATCTACAGCGGCACTGTAACGCCGCCCCTCGCCGGCATCGAATTCGCATTCTCCACACGCCGGGCAATGCCAGCCAGAAACCGCACGGATAACCGTCTTCCGCTCCCGGTAAACAACTTCCATATCGCGCCGCCAGTGTTTGAGAGCGGTGCCGTCATCGCATTGCAGGCAAAATCTTTTTTTGCTCATCTCGCTGTGCGCCTCTATGCTACCCGCACCTCGATTTGCCGCCCCAACACCTTAGCTGCCGCCTCGATCTGATCCAGCTTGGAAGCGTGGCGCAAATCAAACAACCGATCCACCTGCGGCAGGTGCCAGCCCAGGCGGCGAGCCAGTTCCGCTTTTTTGATACCTTGTTCGGTCATCGCCTGATAAACGCCCAGCTTTGCGCATTCCAGCGCAGATGGGCGCACTGTATGCTGGCCGCGTTTAGCCTTTCTGACAGGGGGTAATGGCTTGCGCGTATCCACGTAGAACGACAATGCAGTTTCCAGCGCGTCCACCGCGTGGAGCAATGCTTCATCTTTATCCGCGCCAAAAGTGATCGCCTCAGGCACATCGGGAAAAGTGACCAACACAGTGCCATCGTCCGGCGTGAGAATAACGGGGTAATCAAACATAATTTCTCCTTATTTCAAACCAAGCTGACGTTTAATCGCGGCCTCAAGTCCTTTGCCCAGCTCCGTCGTGCCGTGCATGGGCAGAGCGGATTGCCTGCCGTTCAAGAAAACCTTCAAGTGCGAACCCTTGCCCGGTTGAAAGGTCGCCCCTTGCTGTTCCAACCATTTTTTCATTTGCTTCGAGTTCATGCTGTGCATACTAAACACTTCTGTTGTGTTTATCAAGAATCAAAAGCGATGAAAAAAGGGCATGGCAAACATGCCACCCCTGATGATGAAACATGCCATACCCGTTTCCCTTACCCGCCCTCGGCCAGCATGTTGAGAAAATCACTTTCCGCCATCGCATCGCGGTAGGTGTTGCCCTTGCCGCAGTAGAACAGCCTGGCCGGGCAATCAACCGCGAGCTTGAAGCGGGATTTGGTCAGGTAGCGGGGGAGGGCATTCGTTATCTGTTTTAATCTGTTCAAGTATTTTCTTAGACGCTTCGTTCCATAATGGTACTTTCCAGCGTTGACCAATGAACTCCAATAGCCTTTCCGTTCGCGAGCAAATCGCATCAGGTGTCCAGTCGTTCCAATCACTCTCGACTTCCATCTCGCTGAACGAACCGCGCCGGTAACAGTGATCTCCTTCGCGTGCTTTGACCACATACGAATAATTTTGCAGTTCAGAATTTTTGCTGCGGGACAAGAGCAACAGATTTCCCAACGAGTGTGCAAGAAGGCGTTGCCGATCATCAACCAGGGCTCCAAATCTCTCTGTCCAGTATTTGTTATCGGCAGTTTGCGGATATATATGCTCTACCGTCTCCGCCAAATCTCCTTGCTTCCATTCTACCCAACTCACCTTGGGGTTATTCCCCGCGTACCTTGTATTGTGCAGATTCGACTCGTATTCAAAGAGCACGACAGGAAGCTCGTCCCAGGCATAGAACCCCTTCTTATCCCCCCATTGCTGGCGGCCTTTGACCGAATCGAAGAAGGCATCAATAGAGAATTTGGAATCAGTGTCAACGTTAATTTCTGAAACAAGCTGCTGTAGCATGGATGCGTCTTCATACAATTTTGCAGCCTTTCCAAAATACAAGTTTCTGCCTGTGTGCGACCTACGTTCTGCAAGTCCGAAGACGATAAATATATGGCGCTCCACCGCCTTGCAAAGTTCGACAAAACTTTCAGCGGTAATTCTGTCATTCTGAAAATGAACCATGGCAGCGGTAATGAGCGGCAAAAAGGCGAGACTATCAAGCCGGTTGATTCTGGCAACCCAAGAAAGAGCTTCCATTCCGGGGTTCCCGACGATTTTGCCTGCTGCAAGAAGCGCGTCACATTCCTCCGGAGTATTGATTAACACCCATGATGGCGCAATCGCCCCAAGATCCCTTACGAATGCATGAATGGATGACCAACCGGCCTGCATTATCCGACTCGGGTGAAACTCTTCGCTAAACAGATGCTGGTCTCGCGACTCGCCGGGTTTGTTGAAACGAAGAAGCCATACCAGGTTCAGGAACTGATCGTCATCCAGCACGTTACTCGCACACCAGCCAAGCATTTCGTAAACCACTTTCCAGTGAGAGTTAATGTGGTTGCGATAGGTTAACAATGCCTGTTTGCGATTTTCTTCAGCCTCATTTTTTCCAGCAAGAAGGCCTGCCAGATACAAAAATCTGCTTTTGAGTTTTTCCAGGTCGGATAACGGCTTGCCTCGATTATTCATGGCCTCGAATGTCAGGCAAACATCGAAATCGTTGCTGACCTCGAATAAGTTGAAACGAATACGATTTGCTACCAGTTGATACCATTCGCTCAGTTTTTGCTGGTCGAAGCTTGAGAATTTCCTGTGAAAGAAATTTTTGGCATTGGCCAATTCCCTTGCATACGCAGAGGTGACTGCGCCAGCCGCTGCAATGCCGGAGTCGTCCAGAATTGACCTGCGCAGGAAATCATCCATATCAGGGTTGTTTGCATAGCCGAAGAGGTAACCAAAGTTGCCCGGCGCAAGTAAATTGGGCTGCCGTATGTAGGTTTCTTCCACCCCGCTGCGTCGAGTGGTTGTAGTCAGCACATCGTTATCCCCAGATAGTTCTGCATGGCGGAGCAGTAACTCATGAATGAATATAACGAGTGTTGTAAGCCGCTGTTGCCCGTCTACAACGAGGCACAGCTCGCGGCCTTCCAGCAGCCAATGTTCTGGTGGTTGAAGGTATTTCACAGCTTCGGGTTTCTTGATCGGCTCGAGCGAGATAAGGCCGGTGTAGTGCGGCGGCCCGTTTGGTGTGCTGCTCATTATTTCCAGGTCATCCCAGAATGCTTGGCGATGCTTGTCTTCCCACGCATACCCCCTTTGGTAATCCGGAATACGGAAAATTCGCCCACTGAAGATTTCTGCAATACTTTTGATGTCGTTTGCCATGCGTTTTCCTCTCAATCGTTATACCAATGAAATCGCTCTTGGCCATCACGTCACGGTATGTGTTATCGCTATCACTGTTGCTTTGCAACCATGCTTGAGTGAGGTTAAGGATTTTGCGGCAACTCATATGCTGAAGCGTCTAATTCCGGTGCTACATGGACAAATATTTTTTCATCAAGGACTGGAAAGTCAATACCAGAATCGATGACACCTTCAAGATAACCTCGCTTCCACTTGATGCGATTTTCCGTAACCAGAATCCTCCAAAGCTCGGTGCCTACTTTGATGCCTTTTGGGCAAAAATGGTGTGATGCAATTGCTTGGTCGAGAACATTTAGTAGCACAACTATCTCCTTCGCTAAATGAAATTAAAGGGGCTTGCTCGAAGCGCGGGGCAGGTCTTGCATTAACACACCAACCGCACCCTACGAAAACCTAACGGGCATGGCAAGTTTGCCACCCCTGACAATGAAACTCGCCATGCCCGTTTCCCCCTATCCAACTTTCCCCCGCAAGCGGGAGAAAGGGCAATCGAATCGCTGTGCGAGTTTCACGTTAAATGTGCTAGAGTCGGATTAAATTCACAGCGCCAATATTAAAGCTCAGCGACGCGGCTTGCCAGTGTCCACTTAAGCGCCTCATTCGCCTCTCTGTGCATTTGCGAAGAAAAACATCCCGCCAGGGGCTTGGCTTTCGTGGAACTGCACATGGTAGCCCAGTCCCTCCAAAGTTGTCTGAATCCATTCCTGATCCGCATACCCCCACGTGAATGGAGCATCCTCCCACTGTTGATAGGAGGTGGTGAATTCGGCTGAGATATATCCGTACCCAAACGGATTCCCGCTCTCGATGATGATTCGCCCGTTCGGGCGTAGCGAGCCGACCAAAGCACCGATTTTCTGAATGGCTTCTCGCTCAGTCCCCAGGACGCCGAGCCCATGGCCCATCAGCAAGATCAAATCAAACTCGCGATCGGGAATCTCGTCCCATTTGGCAAAAAATGCCGACGGTGCCGCAACAGTGCGCGCGCAGTGATCCCGCATGAGATCGCAAGTTTCGATACCGACGAGGTGAGCGGCCCCGTGGTGCTGTCGGATGTGGCTCAGATGCCGACCCACCCCACACCCAAAGTCCAGAACTCTACCGTCCGCCGGAAGAGCGACATCCTCCAACAATTGCCGTTCTTCCTGTCGGCATGTGAGAAAGTCACCGCAATTCATCTCCATAGAGTTACCGCCGCGCATTTTCATCCGAAAATTCTGTGGTTGACCGTTTATTGAATCGAGCATTGCGCGTCCGAATGCGGTAGGCATGGCTGGTTCCTCTCATGGTAATGGTAATCGTAATTCACTGGTGTCCGGTTAAATTGAGTATCGACAGCGTGAAGCCTAACATTGGTGCGGGCCACAGAGCGAACGTTCCAACGGTCTCCGTGGGAACGCATCAGTGGACGCTCCGCGCCCCGTACCGCAGAGCGGCACGGCCAGCGTTCCCACGCAGAGCATGGGAACGATGTAACGATGTAATGTCGCCATAATTACTGACTGCTGTGTAAGGGCACTTCTCATAGGGAATTAAAGGGGCCGTGCTCGAATTATTTTGGGCTGTTATCCAGCTTGTCGAGCAACACCAGCGCTTTTTTTGGATTGCCGCGCAGGGCGAGGGCGCGAAAGCGGATTTCTGCATCGTGCGCCGATAAAACCGAGGTGGTCAGTTCCTCGACCAGTTTGTTGATGCTGAGATGCCGCGACTTGGCGAGTTGCTTCAGGCGCAGGTGTTTGTCATCGGGGAGTCTGATGGTCATGACGGACATTTGAATACCTCCAGGCATTGTTTCGGTGTCAAAATTTTTGTGTCGGGAAAAAGCAGTTCCGCGTTTTTCAAATCGCGGGTGTTGCGCGATACGATTGCATGTGCGCCGCCCGCTACCGCTAATTCAATCAGGTGGTTGTCGCCTTCATCTTGCATGTTGGGCCGCCATGCAAAATAAATTTCTATCCATTTTGCCTGCTTGAGCAACGCTGAAAAAACCATCTCGCGTTCTTTGTGGCCAAGCTGGCAATCAGCGAATAATTTGTCGCGCGACAGCAAGGTCTCGTATTCGGTAAATAACGCCACGCCAAACAAGGGCCGGTAATGTCCCTGCAAGCATCTGCGAATGACTTCGCGCGCTATGCTGCTATCGTTGCGCGAGAGCAATGCCGCGACAAAAACATCGGTATCAATAACGAGTTGAATCACGGGACTAAAAGTAGCATATATGCTATCAAACCGCAACGGCCCCCACGATATGTTCGCCCGCCTTGCGCTCCATTGCTGCGCGTGATTAAAGGATTAAAGGGGCCATGCTCGAATTGTTTTTCTAAGGAAGCGCAGATTTATTCGGTTTTGTCGTTCCCGCGAAGGCGGGAACCCAGTCAAATAAAGGCACTGGATCCCCGCCTACGCGGGGATGACGAATTAATCCGTGTTTCCCTAGCTCAATACAGCCCGCGTAGGGCGCAATCATTATTACGCCGAATGAGATGGAATTTGCAGGGATGGCTTTTGCTTGCCCAACCCGCGAACATCCGGCGCAATGCCCTTTGGTTATTGTGCCCTACGCAGGCTGGTGACCAAGAAAACGTTTTATCTCTTGCACCAGTTCAGAATACGTCTCCGGGTCTTCGAGTATCCAGCGCCACTGTGGCTCTGTTGCGGGCCAGCCTCCACCATCCGCTCGGCCACAGCAGTCAAGGCCAACACTTGCCCATCGTCGGACTCCGGCGATATCAGCAAGAATTGCGGACGCAATGGTATTTGAAAGAATAAGCCACATCGTTCCGCCGCTGCACTCGCCAGCGTAGTCAGCGTGAGGCTGGTGTCGTTCTCATCCAACAGGCGGTTCAGCGCGGCGCGGCTGGTGTGCATCTTTTTTGCCATCGTGGTTTTGTTCAGGTTTTGCGCTTTCATTTCCTGTTCGATCTGCCATGCGATGACGCGCTTGACGGCGACTGCGGTCGCTTCGTCCAGTATGGCGTTCTCGGACATGAATTCGTCAAAGTTGCTGCCGATGTTTTTCTTGCTCATGTTCGTCTCCTGAGTTGTTTCAGCCGTTCTTTTGCCAGATCAAGTTCCGGCTTCGGCGTCTTTTGTTGTTTTTTTATGAATCCGTGCAGCAGCACCATGAAGTTGCCTTCCAGCGAGAAGAGTATCCGCGCGATGCGCGTACCCGATAACTATCGCGCATCTATCCGGCTCATGAGTTCGGCTTTCAGTTCGGTCATGAAATCGGCGTGCACTGTCCTGGGTGCGTTCGGGTCATTGGACGTATCAATCCCACGCTGAACCTGCGCCTTGTCGTGCAGCCGCAAATCATGTTCTTCAAGTTCCAAAACCGCACGTGTCAGGTCTTCGCCTTTGGGGACTTGGTTCAAAACTGAAGTATTCATGATTTACGCCTTGTGAACTAACGTCTTTATTGTAGCCGCTACCGCCTGTTAGCCAAAACAAACCAAACAGGCTGTTGAAATTCGCCAGGATACACAACTCTTGATCCTAAATCCCTCAGTTGAGAACATGCAATTTACAGGGGAAGCAATATGGGCGCAGCTTCTCCCTCTCCCCAACCCCTACCCATGAACCTCAAGCAGGCAATGGGTTTGGTGTGAGCACCAGATTATGCTTCGATGCCAGCTTTCGCAGTAAACGTTGTTCGGTTTGGGCAAATTTTTGCTCATAATAAGTGAGGCCCTTTTCAACAAATTGAATACCTTTGACCATTACATTCCAGTACAACGTAGCGATTTTTCGCGCCAGCGCCTGGTTGGCGAGCAATCCGCCCCGGCGTGCGCGGATGCGCCGGTAGAAGCCGCCGAGCGCTTTGTCGGTGCTGTTGGCCAAAGAGCGTGCCACCGTGCAAAATACCCGGCCAGCACGGTTGCGTTGGCGCGCCTGGCGTCCGCGCCGCTTGCCGCTTTGATGTGCTCCTGGAGCCAGCCCCAGCCACGCGGTGAAGTGTTTGGCCGTTGGCCAGCGTGCCAAATCAGTGCCGACTTCGCTGGCCAATTGCAGAATCGAGTAGTCCGTCAAACCCGGCAATACGCTCGCATCACGGCCACCATTGAGCGCTACAACCAGCGGATGCATATCCGCAATACGCGGCGCATTCTGGCTGGCTGCTTTCACGGGTTTTTTCTTGATGCCAACCTTCTGTATCGGGGCAACCCTGTTGTCGGAGCAGGTGTCGAACCCTGCCGGGCTATGTTTGCTGCCACTGCCGTCGTCGCTGGCGCCGTTATCCTGCGCGCTACGTGCGCGCAACGCCTGCTCGACACGCGCATCGCACTGGGCGATCTGCGCCTGATAAAAATCCCAGCCCGACAGTGCCTGCGACAGCGCAAACAGATGTTCTTCGCGCCACGAGCCTTGCAACGCGGCGCGCATACGTTCGGCTTTAGCCTTGCGAATCTGCACATCACACAAGGCCAACAACGTTTCGGTATCGCGCTCACCGCCCACAATGGCGCGCACTATGGCCAGGCCGCTCACGCCGGCCAGCGAGCTGATGACCTCGTGAATCTTGATATTCATCCGGTCCAGCGCCTTTTGCATGTGCTGCACATGCGAGGCCGCCATGCTGATGTGGTCGGTGCGCAGCCGCATGTAATCCTGCAAGCACCGGATATCGGCTTCCGGGACAAATCCCGCACGCAGCAGGCCATGCGCGTGCAAGGTGGCCAGCCACTGGCAGTCGGCCATGTCGGTCTTGCGGCCAGGCACATTCTGCACGTGGCGGCCATTGACCATGACCACTTCGAGCCCTGCTGCTTCGAGCACTTCGAATACGCACAGCCAGTAAATGCCTGTCGCTTCCATCGCGACCGTTTTAACGCCGTTGGCGACAAGATGATCGCGCAAAGCGTACAAGTCTGCGGTCATGGTGCCAAAGACCCTGGGCGTATCACCGGCAATCGAGGTGTGCAAGCTTTCGCTGCCCACATCGATACCGGCCGCCCTATCGTTGAATACCTGCAATCCTTTCATGTCAGCTCCTTGTTTGAGAGAGAGTCGCCCGCAAAATCCGCCTGGTTGGACGAAATGGATGCAAACCTACCCAACGGGAAGCAACCTCGCTCACCAAACAATCCTCGTACCGCCAACCAGCGCCAGTCTCTCCCACGGGCTTCGCAGCACCAAAGGGAATGCGGCAATTCTGCGGCTATCGCGAACACTGCTACTGTACTCCGCTCAGGTTCATGGGACTCAATTCGGGCGAAAAAAATTGGCGACTGCGGTCTCTCCCCGAGGGAGAGGGGCTTTGCTCCCTTCCCCCTCGGGGGGAAGGGCTGGGGATGAGGGTTTACCATCTGCCGGTTTATTTTCAACCGAGGTTTTCAGGTTGATACGGCTTTTCTGCTGGGCAGATCGTGTGGCGTTCCAGCGCTCTACTCTCTTTCGGCAATTCGCTTTTTGCTCTCCTGGACAAGGTAAGCGTATGTCTCGATCGGGACAATCCATTCGATGCCGTAGCCCTTGTCCTTGAGTTGCAACGCCATCGCCACATATTCATCGAACGAGACGCCGCACTCCACTATGCATCTGTCGCAGGTGATGAAATCCTTGAGCGATTCGGAGGCAGTCGCATCGCCGTGGGTATAATTCTTCATCCAGAAATCGAAATTATTTGCGACATCGTCAATTTTGCTCATTAACTTTCTCCTTATGTTGATCTATCTCGATGCCGTACCGCTGGCCGGCGACGTTATCACTTATGCTCTGCAACTACACCGCCATCAAAAGCGGGTTTTCATGGCGGTCCGTGCGAGTGTGGCAGGCCAATATTCCAAGCTCTTCCTGGACAAACCGGCCTGCGCTCCCCGATACCATCCGCGCTTGCTAAGGCGTTACGGTTACAACAAGCTGGTCGCCTTTGTCGGTGATGTTCGCGCTGTAGTTCAGCACCTTGGGCAAAGGCTCATTTATTGTCACGGTTATGGTCGTGCCCTCAGCCTTGACCTTGCCGCCATTCGGTTTCACCAGGTTTTTCAAAGTGTCAGTTGCCGAAGACATGGCCAGCTCGACGACTCCCTCGCCCAAACGGCTGGCGATCAAATCGTTCAGCTTTATTTTCACTTCGTGGCTCACATGGCCGGACATAACCGCATCGCAGTAGCTCCGCCCCACATCCCTATCTATTTTCGTGCTTGAAAATCCCCCGACAACCGGGTTGACAGCCGTAGTTGCGCTCACGATGCTCCAATAAGTCAACCCGGCCTGGAGGGTTGACCGCGCCGGGTATTTCCTCTTTCATCGAATTCAAAACATCGGGGGTGACGGATTCTTTCACCAATTTAATCAGCATCGCTTGAACCCGCGGATCGCCGCACTCGGGAATGGTTTTTCCGCAGCCGGCCAGAAGCGATACCGCCAATGCGCTGACTGCAAATATATAGTTCATTTTCACGCCCTTCTCAATAATAAACGCTTACTTCATGATCGCTGGCAGCCCTCATTCCATCAAATTTCAGAGTGGAAATGCCCGCCCGTTTCAATAATGAAATTACCCGGCTGGCCGGGTATCCGGGGCCGCGCATTTCCAGAATTATGTTTCTCAGATGCCTGCCGTTGCGGGTTTCGGTGGTGCCGTCACGTCGCTTTCTTGCCAGCCTGCGCCAAAACCCCATCTTGCCTTTCGGTTTTTTTGCCATTCCCAATCACACTTATCCTCGCCGAGTTTTCTATTATTCACAGCACTGCGACAAATAGAGTCGCGCCGATTCAGCCTGCGGCTGCTTTGTGCTTTCGCGCGTCCATTTCCAGTGGCGCATCAAAGCTGATAGCAACTGCCGGATGAATTGGACAAGCGCGCAGAACAGGAATAAGCTGTATCAAGCATATCAATTGAGGCAATTACCATGATCAGAGAAGCAACCGCCATGACTGTTCGGAAAAATCTGGGTGAATTGCTGAACGAAATCCAATATCGTCAGGATCAAGTGCTCATTACCAAGGGCGGCAAGCCTGTCGCCGCAATGGTTGATGTCGCGCTGTTCGACAAGATACGCCTGATGCGCAACGAGTTTGACCGGCTGTCTGCGGATTTGGCAAAAATCTATCAGGGTGAATCCGCAGAGGTCGCCGAACGCGAAATTGCAAAGGCCGTCGCTGCTGCTCGAAAACGCTAATCTTGCGTATCGTCCTCGATACCAATGTGCTGCTGTCCGGCCTGATGCTGCCAGACAGCACGCCCGGCAGAATCGCCGCCGCATGGCGCAAGCAGAATTTTTATCTGGTTGTTTCCGAGCCGATATTGGAAGAGATCGCTCGCGTGCTGGCCTACCCGAAGATCAGAAAGCGGCTTAACTGGGACGATGAGCATATCTCCCGTTACATCGCGTTGCTGCGGTTCGAAGCCGAGGTAGTGTCTATCACAGGAGTTGAGGCTAACGTCCCTGCCGACCCGAACGACAAACCCTTGCTGGCAACCCTGATTACCAGCAAGGCCGATTGGCTGATAACCGGCGACAGCGATTTTGATGAACTATCCGGGCAATACCCCACCATCGCTCCAAGCGAATTCGTGCGACGGTTCTTGTAAGGAATTGCTCCGCAGCGCAGAAAGATGCGCCGCATACAATTCCGCGATCTCGCCCTGGTCCAGCACCGAGTCGCGCAGCAGGCGATCCGCGATGGCGTCCAGCAGCGCGCGGTTCGCTTCGAGAATTTTGACGGCGGCCTTGTATTCGTCCGCCAGAAATTTTCGTATGAGCGTTTCGTTATGCAGCATTTCGCTGTGGCTGGCTTTGCCCAGTATGACGGCGAGGTTGCTGGCGGAGGTTTCCGCATCGCCCATACCGGGCGCGAAGCCCCAGTCCGCGAATGCCCTGGAAGCCAGTTCGGCGCAATTTTCCAGATCGGCTTTCGATCCGTCCGAAATCCCGTCAAAGCCGAAGGCGGTTTCCTCGGCGGCGCGCCCCGCCAGCGAGATGCGTATCTTGTGGCGGAAATCCGCGTAGGTGTACAGGCCTCCTCTGGCGAAGCTATATGAAAGTGACTCGACCACCATGCCTTTGGCATCCTTGCGCGCGACGATGGTGGAATATTCGGGGGTGTTCCTGCCGTCAGAGTCAATGAGGGCCATCGCGGCATGCCCCGCCTCGTGCACCGCGACTTGGCGCAGCAATTTTTCGTTGCCCCTGGCCGCCTCGTCCGATTCCCCCAGCCCGGCGGTCGCCATGCCCACCAGGTCAATAAATGTCAGCTTGCGGTTTTCGCGTTTTGCCAATCTGGCCATGTTCAATGCCGCGAGGCGGCGCAGGTGTTCGTTGTCAAACTTGTCTCCCAGCAGTTGCCCCACCTTGCCGGGAAACCCGGCGATCGAGGCATCGCAATTTTCCTTGCCGAACAATCCGATAAATTCTTTGCCCAGCATGTCGGGCGCCAATTTTGGAATGTAAAAATTGCGGTCGAACTGTTCGCGCTTGCGCAAGGCCGGCGTGACATCCTCCAGCTTGTAGGCGGAGGTCGCATAGATCACCGGATGTCCGGCATCGAATGCTTCCATGCGCGCGGCGAGCGATTTTCTGAATTCGCGGATTTTATCCGCCTCTTCGCCATCGGTATCCTCGCCTATCCTTGTCAACCAGTTGCCCGGTTCAAAATAAACCAGTATCGGCGCGGCTTGCGCGAATGGGTCGCCTGCGCCCGCCGGAATTTCCATCACTTCATCCGATCCGATGCGCGCGAACCGCATGTTGGCTTGCGCCGCGACGCGGCGCAGCATATCGCGGGCGCGCCCCATGTCGTCATGCACGACTATCGCGCCGTGCCCCACCATCCGCCATGTGCCGGCATCGGCCCGGGTCGAGATGGCCCGGGCCAGCTCATCGGCCCAGGCCGCCAGCACCGGCGACGGGGCGCAATCCTCTTCCGGCAGCGGCTCTGTTGGAGCCGCTTCGGCGATTATTTTTTCGAGTGGCGATGCGCTGATTTCCTCTTCTCTCGCCCCGTCAATCGCGCGTTCGGGCGTTACTCCGGCAAAACAGATGGAGAGCATCGCGGGAAAGTATAGCTCCACCGTGCCGATGGCTATTCCCAGCAGGTTGTCCAGCATGGTGGTTGAAAGGTCGCCGTCTTCGACATCAATGCCCGCGCGGAAGCGGAACCAGCTTTCCTTCTTGCGCGCGATTTCGACATTCCCGATCACCATGTCCTGGTTGATTCTGGCAATTGCATCCATCGCCAGCGCCAAGCTCTTCTCCGGAAGAGCGCTCGGCGCATACAGGTACATCACGATTATGTCCTTGGCATCGCTGATCTCCATGTAGCCGTCGAAATCGCCACACTCGCCTTTGTGCGTGAACTTCAGCGTGGCCGCATCCCCATTCTCGCCCCGCTTGAGAGATGGCGGCTCGCCCCATGTCTCTGCCGCCCACTTTTCGACTACCTCTGTTATTGTTCCCATCTCATCACTCCTTGCTGTTACGAATAGATCGCCCTGTGTCGCGAAGTGAGATGCTAAGGCAGGTGTGCGACAGATTGAGTCGCTACGAATTCTTGCCGCAAATTCTGACAGGAAGAGATAGGCTCGCATTCACAACAATCATGCGACGCGATTTGTCGTGCTTGGCTGTTAGACTGCCAACATCGAAATTGCAAAGGAGAGTTTCAAATGAAAACCGGAAGTTACAGTCCCGCACCGCAGCTTGCCATCCTGCTGCCGCACCATGATGACATCAAAGTATTGCTTGAGTTTTGTGAAAAGGAGGGCGATGACGCCTCTCCGTGGGTGGGGGCCATTTGCCGTCTTACAGCGGATATTATCAACAACCCAAATGACGCTGAATTATGGTATGACCTATCTCGTGTCTTCGGGCTATGGCATTTGACCGAGTGGAAATTTCTTTTTGTAGCTCACCGCATTGATCCTGAAAACTTCAAGTACTTAAAACAACTGGCAATAACTTACGACCATTTGGGTGATTGCAAACAAGCCATCGGCTTGATGAACAAGGCTCTTGCCATTGCTGACAAGGATTCGGATCGGATATTGTTAATCCATCTAAAAATGCGGATGGAAACTAACTTCGATGACCGGCTCGCTGTCGCTTTTCATTAAACCCGGATAAACCATTAGCGCTGTCATTCCCGCGCAGGCGGGAATCCAGCGGACAAACACTCCGCGAGTGCGTGGTTGTTGCCAATTTATTGGCTTTACAACCACGGCCTACCCCTTGCGGGTGCGCGGGCAAGACCCCGGTTTTGTCCCGCTACGCGGGGATTATTCAACCACTTGGATTCCCGCCTGCGCGGGAATGACGCTGTTTTCGGTCTAATGGACATTCTGGGTTAAACATGAGCACATCGACGCAAATGGGTATGTGTGCCGCATGGTGTGGCGAATGATAATTATTCGTGAATGTCTGCTGATGGTGCTTCTTCAGAATTTGCCTCTGCGGAGCATCTCCCTTATTTCAAATCAGATTCCCATGCGTTTCCATAGATTTTCCCGTTTCGCGACAAGATCAGCATTTGGTACAGGCTGATAGTCCACATGATGGAGGATGCCACGCTGTAACCAAATCCGCCGATGATGACGAACCATGCAAAACCTGGGCTCCACTTCGTGAGCCACCATGAGAGGATGTCTATGATCAAAAAACCGAAAGGGGTGGCGATTGAGATGATCTTCAACCATTTAGGCACACCTGCCGCAAAGCTGAAAATAAACCCCATAAAAAAGAAAATGAAACTGATCCCGAACAAATGGATGTGCGATACCCTGGTCAAGGTTTGAATGCTTGCACCCTCGTTGATCTGTGCCATCTTTTTGACTTCTTCGAGCTTGGTAAAATCAGGAATGTTGGGCATGGCGCTGTGGCACATCGCGCAATTTTGCTTGAAGACTTCCTTGAAATGCGGTTCCCATTCTGTTTCAGGCGCTCCATTGCGCACCCATTTAATGATATCGAGACGCGCTTCCGGTGTGCCCATCTCTTTCATCGATCCATTGAGCTTGTTTTCCAGCTTGCTCCCGCTGCGATCACCGTAATAGCTATACACGATGTCATCCAGCGAAAGTCCGGGCTTACCATCTGCCATGCCGTGCGTCAGCATGATCTGAAGTCCAGCCATACATAAGCCTAACCCGACTGCGAGCAAATATCCGGAAAAAAGCACTTTGACCGGCGCCGGCAGGTTAGGCAGGTTCAGCCAAGCAAAATCAGGGGGAGTTGGTTTCATTTTTGCCTCTTGGTTTGTTAAGTTGGTGCGGTGGATGCGCTACGCTTATCCACCCTATGGTTCGCAGATTGCCGGGGCTCATGCAGGAAGCGGGTAGAAGTTTCGCGTATCTATTTCTGTACGGTTTTCTGCAAAACGCTGCGAATTGCGTCTGGGGTTTTCATGATGTTCATGAAGCTGTTTTTTCCCATCATGCTCAAATCCGGAAAATTGATTGCAATTCGAAAACGCGCATAGAGCGCATATACATTGTTGCCTGAAACCAGGATTTCGTAAGGTAAATGAGCGGTAGATTTAACCTCACGGAAATCAATTTCTTTCATAATGAATTGATCATCCATATAGTTATCAACCTCTGTTGCAGCTTTCATGGCGACCCCGAATACACTCTCATTTTTCCCGGGCACATCCACACGGTAAACCTTGGTGACCCCGTTTTTGTTGGTGGCCAGCTTCGCATCAACTGACCGAACAGCCTCTTCGTAGCTGGCGTATTCAGCCAACAGGCTAGGCTCATCGAAATATTCCATACCCATCATATAGTGATACTTGCGCGCTTGACTGGCGGTCATTCCTTGCGCACCAAACTCTTCCGCCTTGCCTAGTGCCGCGCTCAATCCTGCGGCTATATTGCTCAAATCGCCTTTCATGCGATATGCATTCGCCATGTAAACCGGGTTGGTATGACTTACCTGCACTTCATCATTTACTTTGGTGATCGACACCCTTTGTATCGCACCAAAACCTCCGTGTTCAGAGGCTGCTGCATTTTTTTTCAACTCTTCGTTGGTGACAATCAATACGGCGGCATCCGGGTACGGTGAGTAGTCTCCGACCACGGTAAAACCACCTGCGATCAATGCGGATTTTGCCTGCTCGGATATTTCGGCAACTGTACCCGCGCCTTTTGAAGCAAGAACAAAGGGCTTCAGCTTCTCGTCACTGGCCGTCGCGTTTCCTATACTGAACAGAAACAATGCCGACAACAATATATTCCTGAGTGTGATTTGTTTCATCATGCCTCTCCTCACGGGCTGTTTGGATACGGTTATCAACTTTCTAAACTCTCGGAAATTCTTGGGTTAAACCAGGCCAGCTTTTCCCTGAGCGTGACGACCCCGCCGACAATAATCAAAGTTGGGGCTTGTGGTTTTTCAACCTGTGCGATTCCGGGCAGCGTCGCTAATGTGCCGGTGATGACGCGCTGATTTTGCGTGGTTCCTTGTTGCACGATGGCAACCGGGGTGCTGCCTGGCAGCCCATGCGCGATAAGTTCTGAGCAAATTATTTCGAGGCCATGCAAACCCATATAAACCACGATGGTCTGGTTTGGGCGGGCCAATGCGCCCCAATCGAGATTCATGCTGCCGTCTTTCAAATGCCCGGTCACGAATATGCAGGATTGCGCATGGTCGCGGTGTGTCAGCGGAATACCGGCGTAGGCGGAAACACCCGATGCTGCGGTGATGCCGGGCACGACCTGGAACAGGATGCCGTGCTCGGAAAGGGTTTCGATTTCTTCGCCGCCGCGTCCAAAAATGAACGGGTCACCGCCTTTGAGGCGCAACACGCGCTTGTTTTCTTTAGCAAGCCTCACCAGTAATTCATTGATTTCTTCCTGCGGCATGGTGTGGTCATCACGCTTTTTACCGACATAAATTCGCGTCGCATCACGCCGCGTCATTTCGAGCACCGGCTTGGATACCAGATTGTCATAAACCACCACGTCAGCTTTTTGCATCAAGCGCAAGGCGCGGAACGTGAGCAAATCCGGATCACCGGGGCCCGCGCCGACCAGATACACCTCACCGCGCTGGATGTTGTTCTCTTTCGCCAGCATCTGCTGCAGCATTACCTCTGCACTGCTTTCATCGCCGGTCAGCACCTTCTCGGCGACCACGCCCTCCAGCACGTTCTCCCAGAAAATGCGGCGTTTCGCCGGATTGGTGACGTGTTTTTTAACACGATCACGGAAGCGCTCCGCGAACGCGGCGAGGCGGCTATAGCCCTGCGGAATCAAAGCTTCCAATTTGCCGCGCAACATTCGTGTCAGCACCGGTGATGCGCCGCCGCTGGAGAACGCCACCGTGAGCGGCGAGCGGTCGAGAATGGCGGGCATGATGAAGCTGCACAGCCCGGGGTCGTCCACTACATTGACCGGGAGGTTGCGCGCGCGCGCCAACTCGGAGACTTGATGATTGACGTTGCGATCATTGGTCGCAGCGATGGCCAGTGCCACACCATCAAGGTGCTGCGCCTCGAAACGCGCAACGATGCTCTCGACGCGCGGCAGTGCTGCCAGTTCAGCACCGATGGCGGGAGCAACCACGCGCACTTTCGCTCCCGCATCAAGCAGCACGCCCGCCTTGCGCCTTGCTACTTCGCCGCCGCCCACCAAAAGGCACAGCTTACCTTTGAGGTTCAGGAAGATCGGCAGGTAGTCCATGCTATTGAACGGCTTTCAGGATCAGCGGCACCAGCGCTTCCGGCAGCTTGATCTTGCCGGCAAGAGCAAATTTTTGCGCGCGCAGAGACATCTTCTGCCAGGTCTTGCGGATGATCTGTATCCATTTTGCTTCGTCATATTCAGGATGCTTCGCGGCAAACCCGGCCATGTAATACTCGATGAACAACAGGTCGGCCACGTCTTCCATCAATTGCGTCTCCGGATTAATCTTTAGTCCCCTCTTGCTGATGATGGTTTTGACGCCCTCGATCATCGCATCGTCATAACCCACTTCCTGCATGATGCGCCCGGCAGTCTTGGCTTGGAACTTGTACAGCCCGGTACGCCACTGCAGGTAACCTTGTCTATCCATGGGGTAGTCGCTGCGCGGGATCTTCCAGCGCTGGATGTGCTGGGCGCGAACCGCAAGCCTGACCGCCTCCGATGCATCGGGGGCGTAGCGTTCCTGCATCTCGGTCATAAGCCGCGCGTAGAGCAGTTCCTTGGGATATTCCTTGCCGTCCGCCGTGTCCTGGTTCGGGTCTTCTGCATTGGCCTTGTCGAAAGCGGCGATGGCCGCCTGGTAATGTTCATGCGTCATACTGCATGTTCTTTGAAAAGGGTTGATTGCCGCTGTTCCCGGCTTCGCCGGATGAAAGCGACGAATCGGGTTGCCCAATAGCAACTGCCGATAGTGCGCAGGTGGGTATAGGAGGCCAGCAGGTTGTGCAGGATAAGGCCGTCCCGCTCCCCATCTATGCCATACCCGCGCTCGACGCGGTACGCAAAGCGGGCGTCAGTAGGGAGATTCTCCAGGCTGGAATAATGAAACTCGTGCGCGAAGATCAAAGGTTGATTTTGCGAGTTTTTGTCTTGCGACAAAATACCTGCTTGCCCCACTTCTCGTTTGCCTGGCTTCGCCCCCCTCGCTACGCTCTCCCCGCTTGCGGGCTTAGTCGAATGGCTAGTAGTTTCTTCAGAGGATTGAGGTGAGGGTATTTCCGTCGATTTGTTGGGGCGCGGCCAAGGGTGCGCCTCCTCTTCTTTCAAGCGAACATAGCCGCGACCGATAGGCTTGCCGTGCATCTTCACGTCGCCTGGGATCGCGCCGACCATTTGATAAACGCGCCCCTGATATTCGATGCCGCGCGACAAGTACATCAACCCGCCGCATTCGGCATAGGCTGGCATACCGCCTTCGATGGCCTGCTTGATCTCGCCGCGCAAAGCCGCATTTGCTTCCAGTTCGGCAGCGCTGGTCTCGGGGAAGCCGCCGCCGATATACAGCGCGTCCACTTCCGGCAGGCGTGCATCGCGCAACGCATCGAACGGCACCAGTTCCGCGCCCGCCGCTTCCAGCGCGTCCAGATCGTCGGCGTAATAGAAACCGAAGGCGCGGTCGCGCGCAATGCCTATTTTTACTTTCTCGCCGCAAGGCAGCGGGCTCACTTCGGCTTTGTGCGGGACGTGCAGCGGTTCTTTTTGCGACAGCGCGAGCAACTTCCCCAGATCGACTTGCTCCGCGATGGCATCGCCGATCTGTTTGATCTTTGCCGTGGCAACATGGGATTCATTGCTGGGCATCAGGCCGAGATGGCGTTCGACAATACTCAGGCGCTCGTCGTGATGGATCGCACCGACCACCGGCACATCGGTGTAGTGCTCGATAACGCTGCGCAGCTTGGCTTCGTGCCGCGAGCCGCCGAGGTTGTTGAGGATCACTCCGGCGATATTGATATCGCGGTCGAAGGCCTGATAGCCGAGGATCAGCGGCGCGATGCCGCGCGTCATTCCGCGCGCATCGATCACCAGGAACACCGGCAGGTCGAGCAACTTCGCCAGCGCGGCGTTGCTGTTGCTGCCGTCCAGCGCAAGGCCGTCGTACAGCCCCTTGTTGCCCTCGACCAGATTCACTTCCGCGCTGTGCCGCGCGAAGGTGGCGATGATGTCGTCGCGCTCCATTAAATATAAATCAAGATTGCGGCAGGCGCGTCCGGCGGCCCCATTTCCAGAAGCCAAGCTCAGCCACATCGGGTCGATGTAATCAGGGCCTTTCTTGAACGGCTGAACAACGTGTCCGCGTTGTTTCAACGCGGCACACAGCCCTATGCTGACCATCGTCTTCCCGGAAGATTTGTGCGCGGCAGAAATCAGCATCCGGTTCATGACGCAGTCAACCGGCAATGTGTGGCTTGTCATGCGGAGCAAAATCAAGCATTCGAACGCAGACAGCGGTAATCAAAAAAGCAATTCCCAAGCCGCCAAAACCCAGCAGGAATTCCGGCAGCGAAGGGCTGTATTTCCCGATCTGGCCATCGCCGAAACTGCTGCTCGCCGCATAGCCGGGAAATATAGACAGCGGATAAGCCTGCCCGCCGATGACGAACACATAGAGCAGCGCAAACCCGCCCAGAACAACCAATAGCGACGCGGCTACCACGCTCCTGGTCTTGCCCAGGCGCGGATGATAGATCAACAGCAGCGGCAATATATTGCCGATCAGACCATATCCACACCAGAAGAGAATGGGATATACGCCGCCGTCAATCAGGATAAACCGCTCGAATCCGGTTTGATGCGCAAAATACAGGTTGGTCATGTGATAGGCCACGACTAAATAAAGGGCGGCTATCACAAAAATACCCAACAAATTTTTCATGCGTTTTACGATTTCCGGAACATGTTCGTTTCCTTTCCATGCAAAAACGGTCGACTGCACAACATGAAAAACCGCCAATCCCCAGGCGAAGGAAATCACGATGAACATGGGCGGTAGCAAAGCCGATCCGTATGCCTGGCGGGCGACCAGAAAGGCAAAGATCAAGCCGGTGCCGGTGGTTAAGATGAAGCGCCAGGCAAACACAAGCAAGCCCACGGTTTTGGTCCAGGGGTTCATGCGTTGTTCCATCATGGTCCAGAGATAAACAGCCACCAGGCCAAACAGCCCGGAATAGAGCAAAACATTCCAGGCGAATACCGAAGTCAGGTTGTAGTTGGTCGCGGCGACCATTAACCGGTCAGGGCGCCCCAGATCGAGCATCAGCACGGTCAACCCGCCGGCCAGCAGAGCTATGGAGAGCAAGCCCGATAGCGGCGCCCTGGCCTTGTAAGCGGCTTTGCCAAAAACCGAGCCAATCGAGGCTACGTTGAGCACGCCGGAAGCGGCGACTATCATAAAAATTGCAAACACATGGGGAATGCCCCAGACAATCTGGTTGTTCATGCCCGTGATGATATGGCCATGCTCTTCCATCAAATACACGGCAAACATTCCCATCAGCACGACCATACCGCCCGCCGCGATCAATGCCCAGAACAGCATGTTTTTAAACTGCATCGGAGAATGGCTGGCCATTTGATCTATAACCCCTGGTAACGAACACCGGTATTGAGCCCCAAATCGGCTCTAACCTGAACGGATGCGACGGTGCGTATTTTTATCGCAATCTCGCTATCCGGATCGTTCAGGTTGCCGAACAGGATTGCTTTATTCGGGCAGGCTTCGGCGCACGCGGGTTGCTGGCCGCGATCAACGCGATGCACACACATCGTGCAGCTTTCCACCGTACCCTTGCCGCGCGGCACATCGGGGTTCTGATCGTGCAACGGTTCATGCACGAACGAGCGCGCCTTGTACGGGCAGGCCATCATGCAATAGCGGCAACCGATGCAACGATGCCTGTCTACCAGCACGATGCCGTCAGCGCGCTTGAAAGAAGCCCCTGTCGGGCAAACATCCACACAGGGAGGATGCGCGCAATGCTGGCACATCATCGGCAGAGACAGCGTGCGGCCACCGCGCATGTCCTTGAGTTCAACTTTTCGTATCCATTGCGAGTCGGTTGGGCTTAACCCGCCCGAATTTAATCCACCAGCCAAGCCGTTTTCCTTGTTGCAGGCGGCCACGCAATCGTTGCAGCCCTCCACACAGCTCGCTGTGTTAATCAACATCCCCCAGCGTACTTTATTTGAAACTGCCTCAGATTTACCGTGCGCCACTTCGAACAGCAGCATCCCCGGAGCAATGGCAACCGCCGCCAGCCCCACCGAGGTTTTCAGAAATCGCCTGCGCTGCACGTTGATGTTGCTCATTTACTCTGCACCCAAGCAGATTTTCGTTTGCTGGAATGGCATTCAAAGCAATCAATACTGACTGCCTCATAGTTATGACATCCTTGGCAGAAGCTGTCATCGCGACCGATTACGCTGTTATCGCGCAGACTGGCATGGCACTCGATACAATTTTTCAGGCTGTATGTTTCGTCGCGTATGCCTTTGCGCACTGTTTCATCGCGTTGCTGGGTAAGCAGATGCATGTGATTTTTACGCATCCACTGCGGGTCTTTTACACACTGCCCGCCCTTGCCTATGTCGAGCTTGGGCACAATGGAACCCGCCGCCCAAGAGGGCGCGGCGGCAAGCAACAAAATTAACAGGATGGTTTTCATAATTTCAATACTCGCCACAGTTTGACAAGGTGTGCACGGATAAAACATACGCAATGAATACCTTCCGCAGTTATCAGTGTTCCATTTGTGTAAATCCGTGGCTAATATCCGTCTCTATTCCCCCAACCCCATCTGGATATACCCCGTCGGGCACACTTCCGCGCAGATATGGCAGCCGATGCATTTGTTGTAATCGGTATCCACATAGCGTCCGGTCGTTGCCTGGTTTTTCTTGACACGATACACGGCGGTTTGCGGGCAATACACCACGCAGTTGTCGCATTCAAAACACATACCGCAACTCATGCAACGTTTTGCCTCGGCAACCGCTTTTTCCTGGCTGAGCACACCCAGGCGCTCTTCGAAGTTCCCCAGCGCGGCTTCCTTGTTGAGTGTGACAATGTCGCGCTGGTTGCGCGGCACATAAGAGAAGTGTCCGAGGAACAGTTTGTCGTGCGGAATCACATAACGATCCGAGCGATTGTCGAAGTTGTGCACGGCCATGTTGGAGCTGTATGTGCCGCGCATCGGCTCGCGCGTTTCCTTGATTTCCAGACCCTTTTCGGCCATCTTGCGCATCAGGTCAAATTGATGCGCGTCAATCTTGGGGCGCTTTTCCAAACCCTGGCCATTCAGGTAATTGTGAATGCCATCCGCCGCAATAGAGCCGTGACCGATGGCCGTAGTCAGCAGATGCGGGCGAATGACGTCACCGCCTGCGAACACACCTTTCTGCCCGGCAACCAGATAGTTGCGATCCGTCGAAACCGCACCCTTGCCATTGTTAAATTCTTCCAACCCGTTAAAGTCCACCGCCTGGCCAATCGCGGATACGATCAGATCAGCCGGAATATCCTGTTCGGTCCCTTCAATAATCTTGACTTCCAGTTTCCCACCGGCCAGCTTTGCTTCACACTGGCTGACACGCAATGCAGTCGCACGCCCGTCAGCGCCGCGCACAATACCGATGGGCGCCAGGCTGCCGCGAATTTCGATGCCTTCTGCGAGTGCCTGTTCGATTTCGTGTTTGTTGGCCTGCATCTTGTCAATGCCAAAAATAGAAGTGAGCGTCACCTCGGCTCCCTGCTTGGACGAGATTTCCGCCACGTCATGCGCCATCTGACCGGTAATGGCTAACTCATAGTCGGTGGGGTTGGCTTGTTTGATGTGGCCGAGACGGCGCGCAACGGTAGCCACGTCAACCGATGTATCACCACCACCAACCACCACCACGCGCTTGCCAACGTGCTGGAGGCGGCCATCATTAAAGGCTTTGAGAAAGGCAGTCGCGGTTACCACGTTCGGTGCTTCGCTATCAGCTATGGGCAATGCACGGCCAGATTGTGCTCCCATGCCAAGGAAGACGGCATCAAAGTCCTCGCGAATTTCTGCCAGTGTAATGTCCTTGCCGACACGGCATTTCAAACGAGTCTTCACGCCCAAATCAAGGATGCGCTGGATCTCCGCATCCAGCACATCGCGCGGGGTACGGAAACCCGGAATACCGTAGCGCATCATGCCCCCAAGAAATTCATGCTCGTCAAATACCGTAACCTCATGTCCCTTCAACGTCAGTTGGTAGGCGCAGGACAAACTGGCCGGGCCGCCGCCAATGACCGCTACTTTTTTGCCGGTTGGCTTTGCCGTGTTGCGATAAGCAAGCTTATTGGCAATCGCATACTCGCCGAGGAAATGCTCCACCGAGTTGATGCCAACGTGATCTTCCACTTCGTTGCGGTTACAGCCGCTTTCACACGGCGCAGGGCAGACGCGACCCATGACGGACGGGAAAGGATTGGCCTCGGCCAGGCGCCTCCAGGCATATTCCTGCCAAGGCATCACCGGTTTGCCATCGGCTCCAAGCGGCGGCTTTTCCGTGCCGCGCACGATGGCCAAATAGCCGCGAATATCTTCACCGGATGGGCAACTACCCTGACAAGGTGGAGTGGATTGAATGTAGGTCGGGCATTTGTACGTATGGCTCGCCTGGAAAATCTTCTGGTTTAACCGGCGAACCTTGTTGTCGCCGTCTTTGTAGCGGCGGAATGTTATTTTCTGGGGTGCTTCAATTGTTGATGACATTGCCTGTCTCCTTTATTTATTACCTAGCCGGATCGCGTTGCTGACCAATTGGTGAACCCCGCCAATCATTTTTCTATCAAATCCGTAAATGGGCATCACCTTGGTGAATTGCGCCTTGCAGATGGCGCATATCGTTGCCATGAAATTGACCCCATGTTCGTCCACTACTTGCTGCAACACTTCCATGCGCGGCAACGCGCCCTTGACGCGCAAATCCAGCAGGTCATCGGTCAACAGCCCTCCCCCGCCGCCGCAGCAAAAGGTCTGCTCGCGCGTGGTTGAGGATGGCATTTCGACGTAATTGTTCGCCACCGCCTTGATGATGTTGCGCGGGATTTCAAACTGGCCGCCGGCAAAATCACCCATGCGCGAACCGCGCGCCACATTGCAGGAATCGTGGAAGGTGATGATGTGTTTGTCATTGGCTTCCTTGTCGAAGGACAGCGCGCCCCGTTCGATCATGTCCCAGGTGAATTCACAAATATGCATCGGCTGTTTGTAGCGATGGTCGAGCTGCTTCTGCAACATCATGGCAAACTGGTCGTTTGCGTCTGCCCCATCCCCCACGCCGGTCAGGGTATTCCAGAAACTGTAGGCTACGCGCCAGGCATGGCCGCACTCGCCTACCACAATGCGCTTTACACCCAATTCCAGCGCGGCTTCGCGGATGCGCATGGCGATCTTGCGCAACTGCTCGTAATTGCCGATGAACATGCCGAAATTGCCTGCCTCGGAAGCCTTGGAAGAGAACGTCCAACTGGTGCCCGTGGCATGAAAAACCTTGGCGTAGCCGATCAGGCTGTCGATATGCGGCTCAGCAAAAAAGTCGGCGGAAGGCGTAATCAGCAGGACTTCTGCACCTTTTACATCGAGCGGGAAGCGCACATCAATGCCAGTGCCCTCTTTGACATCTTCTTCCAGGCCCTCCAGCGTATCCAGCAATGCCGGGCCGGGCAACCCGAGGTTGTTGCCGATGCGGTGCACTTTGCCGATGATCTCGTTTGAGTACTTCTGACCGTAACCCACGGAATCCAGAATTTCGCGCGCAGCCATGGTGACTTCGGCGGTATCAATGCCATAAGGGCAAAACACCGAACAACGGCGGCACTCCGAGCACTGGTAAAAATAGGTGTACCACTCATCGAGCACTTCACGGGTCAAATCGCGCGCCCCGACCAGTTTCGGAAAAAGTTTCCCCGGCAAGGTGAAATAGCGGCGATAGACACTGCGCAACAAGTCCTGGCGCGCCACCGGCATATTTTTCGGGTCTTGCGTGCCGATGAAGTAGTGGCACTTATCGGAACACGCTCCACAGTGCACGCATGCATCCATAAAAACTTTGAGTGAGCGGTATTTTCCAAGCAACTCACCCATCCTGGCTATCGCCCGGTCATGCCAGTCATCCACCAATTGGCCGGGGAAGCCCAGCGCTTCCTGAATTTTATCGCTCGCGACAAACGGCTTGCTTTCTTCCATTGCTCCCGGTTTCAAGGCCGGGATGATGGGAATGATGCGGTATGCCGGGGCGGTAATCGTGGCGCTCATTTGGCGTTACTCATGTCATATGGCTCCGACTTGTTTCACTATAGGACACATCTAAAAACCCGTCACACCGGCGAAGGCCGGTGTCCAGCCCATTGAAAATACTGGATTCCGGCCTTCGCCGGATAACCAGCGACTTGCCCGCTTGTCTCGCCATGGTCGCTACGCAGCAACTGGAACCTGGCGGGAACGCCCCTTGCGGGTGCGGCCTTAGTCGAATGGCTAGTAGTTTTATCAATGACGAAATCTGAATTTATAGATGTTCCCTATACAGATTCACTGAAGCCTCGCTAATAATTCAGCACTCCTAATTTGGCGGTTATGTTGACGTATCTACCGGGGATGTTAAATAGCCCTAATGGGGGATATAAACTACCCTAAGTTAGTTATCTCCCATTGGCGATAGGGTGAAGCTAATACTTCATTGTTACCGCGCAATTTCCAGTTAAATTTTTCGCTCGGACAATTCCTGCATGAGTTGTTTTGCCAAGTCGCCCAGTGGGTCGCCAGCGAGCAATCAGGGGAGATGCGCGCTGTCGGTCTTGCCGCTTCATTCCGGTTATACATCGTCATGTCTCAGCCTGGAACGAACACCTAACGCAGAGCACAGCAAAACACTCAACCCAGCCAATTAAACAAACTGGATTCCCGCTTTCGCGGGAATGACGACTTAATCAGCGTTTCCTAATAGCGCGCCAGCGGTTTTGGCAGCCGCCACAACTTCCACGCCGCACCGCGTGTCAGCATAAAGCGGTATGACGCTCCGGCTTGCAACACTTCGATAGTGAGTTGCGTGATGCGTCCGGCACGCAGCGCTCCGATCAACGGTATGGCACAGCAACGTTCGAACTGCTGCAATGAATCGCGCCACGCCTGCAAGTCGCCGCGCTGCATGGCGCGGCGCAAACCTTCCCATACCACGAGCACCTCACCGCCATTCGCATCGACACAACACGCCGTGTCATCCGGCAATAACTCGCAAGGTATGCCCGCCGCCAGCGCGAATGCCCCGGCCAGACCACTGTCGCCGCATACCTTGGCGTATGGACGCGCCAACTGACCCGCCGCGCGCCCGCCGCCCCACAGCCACACGCTGTTGACAGGCAGCTCGCCGCGCGCTTCGCGTGCCTGGTTTGCCGCGTGCTCAAACAACAACATCTGGATTTCGTTGAGCACACCATGCCAGTGCAAAGCACCCGGCCCTTGCGGCAAATACGCATGGACGTTCCTGCCTGACACCTGCGCCAATGGGTATGTAGCCATCTCCGGCGCAACTTCGAGTTGCAGATACCAACGCTGCGGGTGGGGCGCAAAAAAGTGCAACCCCTCTTCGTTAAAATGCGCATTCAGGCTGGCGCACAATTGCGCAGCTTCGCCCGCATCCAGGTGAACATCCGGTTGCAGGATCAACTGGTCACGCTGGATGCTCAGATGCACCGGGTCGGCGCGCAGCCAGTAAGCCTCGCCCGGCACCATCTCATCTGCCCGTAGCGTAACCGCAGCAATGGCCTGCCCTTCCACACCGAACGCTTTGCACAACCACGCTTCCAGCGATTCTGCCGGCAAAGGCGCGGACTGCGCCCGCGCCAGCAATCTCTCCAGTGAAGGCAAAGCCAACCCGGCGCAGGCCTCGGCGGCCAGTTCTTGCGGCAGGAGCAAATCGGGGATAACCAGATGGATGTTTCTCATGGCGGCAAGTCTATCATCCCTCGCGCGATTAACCCGGGCCGGGTTAAACACTCAATGCCTATTGTTCTGGAAAGGCAAAACAAACGGGCTATCCGTGATATAAGCCGCAGGCTAAGTTACAATTGCACGCCTTACAGAGCCACACCTTAGCTTGCCGCCATGCTGTTTTCATCTTCCCATTCCCGCCCGCGCTACACGCAACTGCACGGCTCATCCGATGCTTTGGCCTTGGCGCAATACGCCGGCCAGCGTGCGCCGCTGGTGATAATTGCCGCCAGCGCGCTGGAAGCGCAACGGCTGGTGGAGGAAATTCCTTTTTTCGCGCCAAAGCTGCGCGCGCATCTGTTGCCGGACTGGGAGACGCTGCCTTACGATCACTTTTCGCCGCATCAGGATCTGGTATCGGAGCGGCTCGCCACTTTGCACCATATCCGCAGTCAGTCATTTGATGTGGTGGTGGTGCCGATCACTACCGCGCTGTACCCGCTGCCGCCGGTGGAATATCTGGCCGCTTTTACTTTTTTCCTCAAGCGCGGAGAAAAGCTGGACATTGCCAGGCTGCGCGAGCAGATGATATTTGCCGGATACAGCCATGTGCAACAGGTGTTGACGCCCGGCGAGTATTGCGTGCGCGGCGGGCTGATCGATTTGTTTCCGATGGGCAGCCCGGCGCCCTACCGCATAGATTTGTTCGACGACGAGATCGAATCCATCGCCACCTTCGACGTGGACACGCAACGCACCATTTATCCGGTGCCGGAAATCCGCTTGCTGCCCGCGCGCGAATTTCCGCTGGATGAATCCGGGCAGGCGCGCTTCCGCCAGAATTTCCGCGAGCGCTTCGAAGGCGATCCATCCAAGGCCAGCATCTACAAGGATGTGAGCAAGGGCATCGCGCCCGCCGGGATTGAATACTACCTGCCGCTGTTTTTCGAGCGCACTGCCACACTATTCGACTACCTGCCCGCTCATGCCACATTGTGCATGCATCACGATGTTGACGAGGCCATCGCCACTTTTGCCAAGGATGCGAAATCCCGCTACAACCTGCTGCGCGGCGATCCGCAGCGTCCGCTGCTGGAACCGCGCGAGCTGTTTTTGGATGCGGAACAATTTTTCATACGTGCGAAAAATTTTGCGCGGGTGGATATACTTCCCGCAAGCTGGAGAGGGAGAAACGAAGCGGAGAGAGAGGGTGCGCCCGACGAGCCTTCCCTCTCCCTAACCCTCTCCCCGAGGGAGAGGGAATCTAAAACCTTGACCACTTGCGCAACCTCTCCCTTGCCCGACATCGCCGTCAACCGCCGCGCCGAAATCCCCACGCAGGCATTCCAGAATTTTTTGCAGGACTACCAAGGGCGAGTGCTGCTGCTCGCCGATAGCCTGGGGCGGCGCGAGATCATCTCCGGCTACCTGCACGAATACGGCCTCTCGCCTGTGCTGTGCGAGGACTACGCGCAGTTCCTCTCCAGCGATGAAAATTTCATGCTCGGCGTCGCCGCACTGCAAAACGGCTTCATCCTGCCGGACGAAAAAATTGCACTGGTTACCGAGAGCGAGCTCTACGCCGCGCAGCCGCGCAACCGCGCTGCGCGCGCCGCGAAAAAAAGCAATGTCGAAGGCATGTTGCGCGACCTCTCCGAGCTCAAGCCGGGCGACCCGGTGGTGCACGAGCAGCACGGCATCGCGCGCTATCAGGGGCTGGTCAATCTCGACCTCGGCGAAGGCGAGAACGAATTTTTGCTGCTGGAATACGCGGGTGGCGACAAGCTGTATGTGCCGGTGGCGCAACTGCATGTGATCAGCCGCTACAGCGGCAGTGCGCCGGAAGCCGCGCCCCTGCACAAGCTGGGCACCAGCACATGGGACAAGGCCAAGCGCCGCGCCATGCAGCAGGTGCGCGACACCGCTGCCGAACTGCTCAACCTGTATGCCCAGCGCGCTCTGCGCAAGGGTCATGCGTTTAATCTGAGCCCGCACGATTACGAGGCCTTCACCGCCGGTTTCGGTTTTGAAGAAACGCCAGATCAGGCTGCCGCCATCGAAGCCGTCCTGGTTGATCTGAAATGCGGCAAGCCGATGGACAGGCTGATCTGCGGCGATGTCGGTTTCGGCAAAACGGAAGTTGCACTGCGCGCCGCTTTCGTCGCGGTGATGGACGGCAAGCAGGCCGCTGTACTGGTGCCCACCACCCTGCTTGCGGAGCAACACTTCCAAAATTTCTCCAACCGCTTCGCCGACTGGCCGGTGAAAATCGCCGAGCTGTCGCGTTTCCGTTCCGCCAAGGAGCAGGCGCAAGCCCTGAAAGATATGGAGGATGGCAAGCTCGACATCATCATCGGCACGCACAAGCTGATCCAGAAAGGCGTGAAGTTTCACAACCTGGGGCTGGTTATAATTGATGAGGAGCACCGCTTCGGCGTGCAGCAAAAGGAGCGATTGAAAGCCTTGCGCGCCGAGGTGGATGTACTGACGCTGACCGCCACGCCGATCCCGCGCACGCTGGCGATGTCGCTGGAAGGACTGCGTGATTTCTCGGTCATCGCCACCGCACCGCAACGGCGTCTTTCAATTAAAACCTTCGTCAGCGGCTACAGCCAAGGCGTGATCCGCGAGGCGGTGCTGCGCGAACTCAAGCGCGGCGGTCAGGTGTATTTCCTGCACAATGAAGTGGACACCATCGCCAACATGGCGGAGAAGCTGGAAACGCTGCTGCCGGAAGCACGCATCCGCGTGGCGCACGGGCAGATGGGCGAGCGTGATCTGGAAGCGGTGATGCGCGATTTTTACCAGCAGCGCTTCAATGTGCTGCTGTGTACCACCATCATCGAAACCGGCATAGATGTGCCCAGCGCCAACACCATCATCATGAACCGCGCCGACCGCTTCGGCCTCGCGCAGTTGCACCAGTTGCGCGGCCGCGTCGGGCGCTCGCACCACCAGGCCTACGCGTATCTCTTGGTGGATAGCATGGAAGGACTCACCGCGCAGGCAAAGAAAAGACTGGAAGCGATCCAGGCGATGGAACAGCTCGGCAGCGGCTTCTACCTCGCCATGCATGATCTGGAGATACGCGGTGCGGGCGAAGTGCTGGGTGAATCGCAAAGCGGCGAAATGCAGGAGATCGGTTTCTCGCTCTACACCGACATGCTCAATGCCGCCATCACCTCGCTAAGACTGGGCAAGGAACCGGACATGGCACACCCGCTGGGCGTCACCACCGAGATCAATCTGCACACGCCCGCACTCTTGCCCAACGACTATTGCGGCGACATCCACCAGCGGCTGGTGATCTACAAGCGCCTCGCCAACTGCAACACGCCGGAAGAACTGGACGAAATGCACCAGGAACTCATCGACCGCTTCGGCCTGTTGCCCCCGCCCGCGCATGCGCTGCTCGACTGCCACCGCCTGCGCATCGCCGCCAAACCGCTCGGCATCGTCAAAGTGGATGCATCGAGCGAAGCTATCCAAATCCAGTTCGTGCCCAGCCCGCCGATAGACCCGATGAAAATCATCACCCTCATCCAGACCAAGCGCCAATACAAACTAAGCGGGCCGGACAAGCTGAGGATAGAATTAAAATACGGTGAGTTGAATCAGCGGGTGCTGGCAATAAAAAACTTTTTTAATGAATTGAAGTAACACGCGGGTTGGCATGAATACCGGCAACTCGCTACTGCCGAATACGGTTAGTCGGCAAGAGAAGGACTGGCCGATACTTGCTGCCGCCATCCTCCACCGCGACATGCTGGTCACCGGCAACCGCACCTATTTCGGCCAGTTTTAAGGGGAAAACAATTCATGGCGTAACTGTTTTATCTCCGGCAATGCTGGCTGAAACTGTATTGGGCAAAAAAACAGTTCAAACACGACACCTTTGATTAGTGTTTTGATTAGTGGATGGAGTAGACGAAACGCTGGATGCGGATGCCGCCAATATGTTGATTGCCCCTCGCGTACAACCTGAGCAGCGCAAACCGAAATTACTCTGATTGCGAGGATAAAAAAAGCGGCCGGATGGCCGCTTTTTTCGATGCGTGAGCAATCAATCCCGCTCGCCGCCAAATGCCATCAACAGGCTCAACAGGTTGATAAACAGGTTGTAAATATTCATGTACAGCCCCAGCGTGGCCATTACGTAGTTAGTCTCGCCGCCATGCACAATGCGGCTGACATCGAACAGGATATAAGCGGAGAAAATCAGCACGGCAATCGCGGAAATGGTCAGCGACAGGGCGGGAATCTGGAAAAACAAATTCGCCAGCGAGGCGACGATCAGCAGGATCAGCCCGATGAACAGGAATTTGCCCATGAAGCTGAAATCTTTCTTGGTTACGGTGGCAATGGTCGCCAGGCTGCCGAAGATGATGCCGGTGCCGCCCGCAGCCATGCCCACCAGTTGCGCGCCGTTTTTCAGGTGCAGCGCCACTTGCAGGATGGGGCCGAGGAACACACCTGCCAGAAGGGTGAAGCCCAGCAGGGCGACGATGCCCCACACGCTGTTACGCAGCGCGGTGACGGCAAACAACATACCCATCATCGCGCCGAACATCAGCAGCGCGCCCATGATCGGATGTTCGGCCATGAACGAGAAGCTCATCGACATGCCGACAAATGCGCCGATTATGGTAGGGATCATGGTCAGAGCCAGCATCATGTAGGTGTTGCGCAGGACCTTGTTCTGCCCGAGCGCGAACGAGCCGGGTTGCGGAATGGCTTGAGATTCGTATTGCATACTTTCCTCCAAATGGATGCGGTTAAATAACAGCGGACATGAGACTACAGAAGCAGAGTGAAAGTTGCAATGGGTAACGCGCATATTTCCCCGTCCCCCTGTCGCGGGTTTTTAGAATTGTCCGGTTCTGTAGCACATGAATTGTGCGCTTTTTCTGCCTTGGTTGGAAAGCGGAGTCGGCAAGCCCTGCAAAACACGAGGCCAAGAGCCGGCAGACCGAAAAGCTGGCTATGCATGAGCTTATGAAAGTCACGGGGCATAAACCCAAATTAACCATTAGCACCGTCATTCTCGCGCTGCGTGTGTTGTTGCGGCTTCAGCCGCTTACAACCACGGCGTACCCCTTGCGGGTGCAGGCGGGAAGCCTCATCAATCTTTATTTACGAGACTGCGTTTCAAGCCACAGAAAAATTGATATTTCCTGGCAAACAACACTCTAAAGCCAGACAAATAAAAGCAGTTAAAAACAGAGGCATTTTAAGCAACAGGTTCGAATCATTTTCACCACCTGGAACGTCCTACTCAGGTCAAAAAATCATCGAGATACCCGCATCTTCCGCAGCAGCCTGATACTCCGCCGTAACCGCCACACCCGGCACGCACACCAGTTCATCGCCGCAATACAGCAGCGGCAGACGGTCACGCTGCCAGGGCGGGACGTGATGTTCTTGCAGCAGGTTCTTCAGCGTGCGCGTTGCAGCATTCGACTGGGCGCGCAAGGTTTCGCCGCCGCGCCGCAAACGGAGCATCACGGGTGCGCGCTGTAACTTCGCCAAGCTGATGCCTATTCCTTGCTTGGGAGTAAACCGCAGCCGCGTATTCAGCGCAGGCCAATCCAGCTCGGCTTCGCCGTGCCACGGCACTACCAGGCTCCGGTCGAATTCGCCCAGCGCACGCAGCACGTACACCCTGCCCTGATAGCGGCGCACCTCCCATCCCCCGTAGGCGACGCACACCGCCGCATCTTCCCGCGCGCAGCACAGTTGGTGCAGCATGTCGTCCAGTTGCACGGCTTGCGGCATCGGTGCGCCGAGACTGTGCAGGAAGTAGCGCAACAGGTTTTTGGCGCGGAGTTGGCTCAATGACTGTAAACGAGCTACTTCAAGAAGTGACTTTCCATCATCTGCACAAGTACGACACTCTCCCCTGTCCCCTCTCCCCAAGGGCGAGGGGAATAGGCTTGGCTCATCCAATTGCGCCAACTCATCGAGCAACTTACTGGCTTCGGCAAAATGTTGCGCGCTGCGCGCCAAGGTGTCGCGGTAGGCGGGGAATTTTTCACCCAGCAACGGCAGCACGCGATGGCGCAAAAAATTGCGCGGATAGCTGTCGTCCGCGTTGCTCTCGTCTTCTATCCATTGCAGATTTTCGGCGGCGGCATAGTCGAGAATCTCCTGGCGGGAACAGTGTAATAAAGGGCGCATTAGCTTGGGTGCGCCTGCGCGCCCGGCAAGCAGCGGCCATTTCGACTGGCTCAGGACAGGCATGGCGCTCGCGCCGCGCATCCCTGCTCCGCGCAGCAGTTGCAGCAACAGCGTTTCGGCCTGATCGTCGGCGTGGTGAGCCAGTGCCACGAAGTCACACGACTGAGCGGCGAACGCCGCATGGCGCAGTTTACGCGCCGCAGCCTCGATGCCATGCGCGCGCAACGGCGCGATGTCCACATGTTCGATGTGCAAGGGAATGTGGTGGAGCGCGCACAGTTCGGCGCAAAATTCTGCCCATGCGCCGGCATTTTGGCTGATGCCGTGGTGGACGTGCAATGCGGAAATCTGCCAGGAGTAGCGCGGGGCGAGCGCATGCAAAATATGCAGCAGCACGACCGAGTCCACGCCACCGCTCAAGCCGATCAGGATCGAACTGTTTGCGGGCAGCAGAGGCGCGATGCACGCCTCGACCCGGCCAATAAGGCGGTTTTTATACATAACGATTTCTGCCGCTATGTATAGTAATCACCATCAAGCCCGGAATGACGGATGAATAGAAATTTACTGAATCTCGACTTCCTTGAATTTGCCATAGCTCATCAGGCGGTTGAAACGGTTCTGCAACAGATCGTCCATGGGTTGGGATTGCACTTGCTTGAGCGTATCCTGCAAAGCCTTTTTCATGGTCTGCATCGTTGCCGGATAATCGCGGTGCGCTCCTCCCAACGGCTCATTGACGATCTTGTCTATCAACCCCAGCGCCTTCAAGCGGGGGGCGGTGATGCCCAGTGTTTCCGCTGCGTCTGCCGCCTTGGCCGCGCTCTTCCACAGGATGGAAGCGCAGCCTTCCGGTGAAATCACCGAGTAGGTGGCGTATTGCAGCATCAGCGTCGCATCGCCCACCGCGATGGCCAGCGCGCCGCCGGAACCGCCTTCGCCGATCACCGCGCAGATCAGCGGGGCGCGCAGCTCCGCCATCACATACAGGTTTTTGCCGATGGCTTCGGACTGGCCGCGTTCTTCCGCGCCCACACCGGGATAGGCGCCCGGCGTATCAATAAATGTCATGATCGGAATGCCGAACTTTTCTGCAAGGCGCATCAGGCGCATCGCCTTGCGGTACCCCTCGGGGCGCGGCATGCCAAAGTTGCGGTACTGCCGCTCCTTGGTATCGCGCCCCTTCTGGTGCCCGATCACCATCACGCTCTGGCCGTTGAAACGCGCCAGTCCGCCGACGATGGCCGCATCATCGGCATACACGCGGTCGCCGTGCAGTTCCTCGAAATCGGTGAACAGGTGCTGGATATAGTCCAGTGTGTAGGGGCGCTGTGGGTGGCGCGATACTTGCGAAATCTGCCACGGTGTCAGCTTGGCATAAATATCCTTAGTCAGGGCCTGGCTTTTCTTTTGCAGGTTGCCGATTTCTTCGGAAATGTCGAGCGCGGAATCACCCTGCATTAAACGTAACTGCTCAATTTTATTTTCCAGCTCGGAGATGGGTTGTTCAAAATCCAGAAATGTAATTTTCATAAGTTATATTTACGTCTGTGTGCAAATAATTGACTAACTGCCTAGGCCAAAAAAGCGCTTGATGGTGTCCAGGATTTCACTGCGCTGCCTTGAGATTTCCTTCTGGGCGTTTTCCGTGCCAATATCGTGCAGCGCATTGTCCAGTTCGGCGCGGCGTGACACCAGAATGTTCGTCATTTCCTCGGCAATGATCGGGCGGGCGCGCAGGATTTCTTCGAAGATATCCTTGTCCAGGCGGTAACATTCTACATCCGTCTTGGCCACCACCGATGCAGAGCGCGGCGCACCGGTCATCATCCCCATCTCGCCGAAAAAACTGCCCTTGGTCAGGTTACAGACAGTTCGTCTCACGCCGCCCGGCATTTCCAGATATACCTCGGCCTCGCCATTGATGATGATATACAACCAGTGCGCGATCGAACCCTGCTTGGCGATGATATTGCCCTTGGCAAAAGGCGCGTATCTCAAACGTTCTGCCAGCGACTTGAGTTCTTCATCCGTCATCTGCGAAAAAAGCTCTACGCGCCGCAAGGTTTTCATGCGCAACAGGACTTCGCGGCGATGCACCACCTCTTCGTACTTTTCGTTCTCCCTGGTGATGTGGATGTTACTTTCCTCCACCGCCAGCTTGATCCTCACGCGCTGCAATGCTGTCATGATATGCCAGCGCATCGCCGCATCCGTCGGATCATCCTGCACCAAGTCAGTCAGCCAATAGCGCACCGCGTAACGTGCATACCCTTTGATGTCCATGTCCATCAGCAAGCAATTGGGGGGCGGGGCCTTCGCTACATTGGCGATATCAGCTTGCAGAATGGACTCATTGACCACGGTAATCACCTTGGTGGGCGGTGTATCCATGCCCACGTTGAACCAGACCCAGCGCCGCCATTGCACTGGCTGGTCGATACGCCGCCCCAGCACCAGAAACTTGTTCTTCATCAACTGGCTGTTCGGGATGACCACTGTTTCCCAGTTGCGCGTTTCCACCAAGGTGGAACGCCAGCGGATATCCACCACCTTGCCGGAAATATCATCCACCTTGATCCAGTCGCCGATCTCGATGGAGTTGTCCAGTTGCAACGCCAATCCGCCGAGGATGTTTCCCAGCGTATCCTGCATGGCGAACGCCACCACTGCGGTCATCATTGCCGAGGTCGCCACGATGCTGCCCAAGTCCAACCCTGCGTAGCGCAGGCGCACCATGCCCCAGGCGATGTAGGCAATGATGACGATAATGTCCTCGGTGATGCGCGGTGGCGATAGCTTGACCGGCGGCAACACGACGCGGAATACCAGCAGTCCCCACAGGCGGATTATCGCGATGCCGGCGCCGATAACGAACGCTTCGTACAATATTTCCGAGGCGCGTGTAAATTCCAGCGCATGGATCAAGCTGCTGGCGAATTGCCCGAACAAACACACGAAAAAGAATCCAAGAGTGCTGGAAAGGTTCTTGCGCTCATCCTTGCCGAACTGGAACAGCAGCACCGCAAGGCACAACACCATGACCAGCACAGCAAATGCCTCGTCGCGCCAGAAAAAACCGATGGCCGTATTCCAGAAATTCATCGTGCCTGACCCTGTCGTGCCTGACTCTGTCGAGTGGCTCCGCGTAATGACGGGTTCATTTTACACTAAAGGACACTTCCAAAAATTCAGAGTTCGCCCAAATGCCCCACAAGGGGGCGCCGACCCTCTACAGGCAAAAGCAGTCCGTGCGGAATCGTCAGCAAGGCGCGGAAAAAAATTTGTTTCGGCTAACCTAAAGATTACCCTCCGCTGAAACTTCGTTTTGCTGCACCGCATATGGGCGCAGGATGAAGAAAAAATGCCCCTGACTGGGCGAATGGGATTGCCGAGGGTGAAACGGTTTAGCTGGACGGTTGGCGCAGAGAGAAAGAAACATCTCTCGCCACATATTAAGAAATTGAGACGATGCAGTGGTAAAGGAAGAAATCTCTTGGGTCGCAAACTAAAGCATAGGGAAACACTGAACAAGTATGGTTCGCATTGAGCCTGTCAAAATGCGCTCTCTGCGAATCAACAGGTTAGCAAAGGCTTCGACAAGCTCAGCGCGAACGGGTTGAATAAATCTGCGTTTCCTTAGCTTTATTTCTCCAACTTCGCCGCCCAAGCTGCCAAGTGGCGCTTCTCACGAGGGTTGTCCGCCTGGTTTCGGCTGGGGGAAAAAAATACTCCAGGGGCATGCAACAACTTGCTGACCGGAAAAATCAGCAACAACACGGCCACCATGGACAGATGCACGTACAAGCCAAGGTGCGCAGGCAAAGGTTGCCAGTTGAAGTACATCAAACCGAGAATGAAACCTTTGACCTCGATCACATCAGTATGCGCAAGAAATTTCATCAACAGGCCGGAAGCGGCAATCACCATGAGCAGTACCAGCATCAAGTGGTCTGAAGGGGTGGAGATGTAACGGATACGTTCGACAAACAAACGCCGTGCCCACAATCCAGCCAAACCGAGCAGCATGGTAATGCCCGCATACATGCCAAATGGTTGAATGAGCGCCACCCAGGCCCAAACAGGATCAGTGAAATAGCGCAGGTGACGCAACAGAACGAGCACCAGGCTGGCATGAAACAACCAGCCCAAGCCCCAAGTCCATAAATTCGCTTTGAACAGGCTCTCAAAAAACAAAACTTCGCGGGTCATACGCAGCACTACGCCGCCAGTACCAATAGGGGCAGGCGTCGTGGGTATCTTAAGCGGGGCCGGAGTGCGTGAATAAACACCGATACGGTAAAGCAAGCCCACGACAAACATCAAGGTGGCAAGGTAGAACAGGATTGCGAACAAGGTGCCTATCATGGGGCAGCCCTCGTATTAAGAACATCGGTTAAGGCCAAAAATCAGACGCAACCTGTTGGCTTCGGCAAGCCAGCAATTTTGCAAGCCTGCTTGCCTGGACCGTAGGGGAACAAGCTATACAAGTACTCGCTATTACCCTTTTCAGCGCCGAGTTTCTTGCCAATGGCTTTGGTCAACACACGAACCGCGGGTGCAATTTGGTATTCTTCAAAATACTCACGCAGAAAATTAATCACTTCCCAATGCTGCTCAGTCATATTGATATTTTCAGTTTTCGCAATGTAATTAGCGATCGCCTGATTCCAGTCGGGCAGATTGGTGAGGTAACCCTCTTCATCTGTTTCGTAAGACTGGCCGTCAACTTCGATGCTGGACATGGTGTTTCTCCTTTTTAATGCAGATTTAAAGCCAGGATTGGCAGGTTTTATTTGTGGCCGTGAGGTCGACGAAGCCGCCGTAATCCACTGTTGAGATCCCTTCTACGATGCGATCTGCAAGTCCGCGCGCTTCGATATCCGGTTGCAGGACATAGATTTTGAAACGCCCCATCGCCTCGCGTATCTTTCCCTCGAATGCATTGCCTGACGTGGCGGCATAGACGGCGTCTTCGATAAGAAGAATCTCTCCTGACTGGGCGACGCGCAAACAGCTTTCGAGTGCGTTATTGGCCAGCGGAGATTTGTTGATAATGTGCAGCATTTAACGGTTCTCCTTTAGAAACTCAAAACCACATCTTGCTGGTCCATCAGTTCACCCATTTCAGCGCGGCCAAGCACGGTAACATCCACCAGCAAATCTTCCTCGCTGAGACCGCGCGCTTGCAGCGATTCTTTTTCGACATACAGCTTTTCAATGTCGTAGCCTTCCAGCGCGCGATAGGCCGACGAAAAATTCTTGGTTTCTATCCCCTTGGTCTGCTGGCCTTTTTTCAGTTGATACACCCCATCATCCAAAAAAACCAAGGAAACATCCTGATCAAACGCGGCAGTAATCAACACCACTTCAAGCGATTCCAGCGCGTAGATCGTACCGTGCGGGGCTTTGCGGTTAACAAACATAAATTTTTTGATATTGCTCATCCCGCTCTCCCTAATCGCCAAACACAACCAGGCGGTCAGATTTAATACCCGCTTCCACTAACTGCCCCAACCCGGAAATGCGGAAACCTTGCGCCAGATTATCTTCCTTGATGCCGCGCCGCAAAGCCGCTGCGACACAAACCACCAAATCCACTTTATGTTCTTCGGCGAGCTTGCTCCAGCGATTGACGATATTGCGATCATCCTGTGGTGGCTCGGTCAGCCTCGATGCATTATTCACCCCGTCGTGATAGAAAAACACGCGCCACACCACATGCCCTTTTGCAATGGCTGCCTTGCAGAACAAATAAGCCGAATCACTGGCTTGATGCTGATAAGGGCCTTCGTTAACGACAATACCAAATTTCATGTAGCCACCCCAGATTAGAAACTAATAAGTTAAAAGCGAATATGGGTTGAAGCATTGAGGGTGGCACGTGAACCACGCCAGTCGTCAATCAGATACTTGGTGAACGGCAGTTCGGTCTTTTCAAAAAAACGCGGCCAGCCGATGCGCTCGATCCAGTCTGCCATACGTTCCCACGGACGGGCGTCTTCCTTGTAAACGTGCAGAATCCGCTTCACCACCTCAGTGACTTCGGGCCATCTTGGTGGATTATTGGGCAAGCCGGAAGTAACCATCTTCATGAAGGTCGGTTTGCCGCGTGCATTGGAGTTTTTACCGCCTACCCAAATCGCCAGTTTGGAATACTCCGGGTCATTGATTTGCATCGGCGGGCAAGGGGGGTAGCACGCACCGCAACACATACACTTTGATTCATCAATTTCCAGGGAAGGCTTGCCATTTACCATCGCCGGGCGAATCGCGGCGACAGGGCATCGCGCCACCACCGCCGGGCGCTCGCATACGTTAGCCACCAGGTCGTGGTTAATCACCGGTGGTTTGGTATGTTGTATGATGATCGCGATGTCAGCTTGTCCGCCGCAATTGATTTCACAGCATGACGTGGAAATATGCACGCGGTTAGGCATTTCCTCACGTTTGAATTCAACGATCAGTTCGTCCATCAAAGCCTTGACTGCGCCAGAAGCATCCGTACCGGGAATATCACAGTGCAGCCAGCCCTGAGTATGGGAAATCATCGAAATCGAATTGCCTGTCCCACCCACCGGGAAGCCGTGTTTCTCCAGTTCCGCAATCAGCGGATTAACCTTCTCCGCACTGGATACCATGAACTCGATGTTGGAACGGATAGTAAAACGCACATGGCTTTCCGCGTACTTGTCAGCAATATCGCATAGCTTGCGGATAGTGCCAACGTCCATTTGCCGCTGCGTGCCGGCACGCACCGACCAAACTTCGTCACCATTTTTCGCCACGTGATGAAGTACGCCGGGGCGGGGACGATCATGATATTTCCATTGACCATAATTTTTTGCCAGAACCGGATGCAGATAGGGTTTGTTGTCCGGCACTCCGGTTTCTTTAGGGCGGCGCATTTGAACAGGTTGATTCATGCTCTATTCTCCTTAGACAGCAGCGTGTTTTTTGGCATTGATCCTGGCAACTTCGTCACCCCACCCATCGGTGCGAATGTAAGGATTCGTGCGTGGTGCGGACACCATATTTGAATCCACTTCAATTTCCAACGCGTCGAGGAAACTCGCCAGGCCGATACGCTCGATCATTTCACCGGTGCGTTCGTGCTCAAGTGCGTTCTCCGCGAAAAAATCAATGATACGCTGGCCGAGATCGACCAGTTTTTCCATGTCCTCATCTGTTTCCAGCTTCATGAATGGAACAACCACCGTACCCATCAGGTCGCCGATTTTGAGGGTGCGTTTGCCACCCACCAGAATGGTTGCACCCTTATCTTCACCTGGAGCCAATGCACCCGTCATCACGTTGATGCAGTGCATGCAGCGCACGCATTCATGGTTATCGATTTCTATCGCATGGGTGTCATTGACCGCAACGCTGGAGATACCGGGACCGTTCTTGACGTTCTTGATCTGCTTGAGCTGGAACGTTTTGGTCGGGCAGCGCGCAACGATGTCATTCACCAACTCATCCATGCCGTGCCTGGCAAACCATTTTTTCGCCAATGCCTCGTCGGTGCGGATATTGTCGCGCCACGTTCCGATCACGGCCATGTCGGAACGTTGTATGGAATTCATGCAATCGTTCGGGCAGCCGGAAAATTTGAACTTAAACTTGTACGGCAAGGAAGGGCGATGAATGTCATCCAGAAAAGTGTTCAATACAACGCGATGCGCTTTGGCCTCGTCATAGCAGGATTGCTCACATCGCGCCGCGCCGACACAAGACATCGAGGTGCGCACCGCCGGGCCGGCACCACCCATGTCGAAGCCCATTTCGTTGATTTCGTCCCATGCCTTTTGCACGTTCTCGGTAGTGCAGCCCTGCAACATGATGTCGCCGGACTGGCCATGCAGCGCGATAAGGCCGGAGCCATGCTTCTCCCAAATGTCGCAGAACTTGCGCAGCGTATCGGTATCGTAGTGCATGCCGGGCGGAGGCATGATGCGCAAGGTATGGAACTCGGCCGCATCCTTGAATACCGGCTGGCCGCTTTCGTCCTTGAGTTCGGTAAAACGCGGGATAACCCCCCCGCCATAGCCAAACACCCCGACCGTGCCACCTTTCCAATAGCCTTTTTTGGTTCTGTATGAAGTCTCGAGCTGTCCAAGGAGGTCAACTACATAATCTTTGTCTTTTGCCAATTCCTTTAAGCCAGTCACAAAGCTGGGCCATGGGCCATCCTCGAGTTGATCAAGGTTTGGGGTGTCATGCATCTTCTTAGCCATAATAATCTTCCTTTCAGTCATATTGACTAGTGCTTGCTGGCGGCCATCGATTTAATGACCCGGCAGGGACGGGGATTGTTTCTTGTTTTATATGGGTGACCCATCAACTCTACCACTTTCAACTCAGAGGCTTACCCAATTTCAAAATAGTTTGGCGAACTATACGGCGCATCCCCAGCGGATTCCATCACTCTTAGCGGCTATCTTCAATAACCCTAAAGGGTAGTGCTTTACCTTCCCCCAGTAGTATTTCATTTCCAAGCGCATTAGCGATAGACTTAAACAATTATAAATTCCGTTCAGAATATCTTTTGAAGCCTTTACAATCAATTTGATTGAAGGGGATCATGATGGCACAAATCAGCAAATTAATAAAAATCAAGGTTCCCTTAGGCAGCCAGGAAATTGAATTGCAACAAATAGATCATGCCGAAGGCGGGATGAGCCTATTGCGCATCCGCATTCGTGAAGGAAAGCGTTTTACGATTTTCGATATTGACCCAATTACAGCAAAACAGTGGGCGGAAGCCATGCAAAACTGGGCAGATTCGGAAAATAACCGAGTAGCAACACCAGGCAAGTGACAAATAAAACTCCAAAGATGATCGACATGGTGTTTGATCTGGGTGGTGGAACACTTCCCGCTGCCTATCCTTTTTCACTATGGGCGGCACTGATACGCCATGTCCCACAGCTTGCTGAAGAAGAATTTGTCGGGGTATTGCCGTTACGCTTATCAGAAAACAACGAAGGGATGTTGCTTCCCAAACGCGCTAAACTGGTGTTGCGCTTGCCGATAGCGCTTGCCTCCATCGCCGCAACACTTTCAGGACACCAACTGGATGTGGCGGAAAGCCCACTGAGTTCAGGTACGGGCCAATTGCTGCTGGGCAAAAGCAAGCTGCGCCCAATTCAACCCTACCCCACCATTCACTCACAGCTGGTAACAGGCGCAAACGATGAAGCCCTTTTCCTGGACGGCATCAATGCACAGTTAGTTACGATGGGGATTGCGGCCAGATTGATCTGCGGCAAGCGTCGCGTCCTTACCGATAACCAGCAATCAATTCACGGTTATAGTTTAGTTATACACGACCTGAAACCGGAAGCCTCTCTGCAATTACAATATACTGGATTAGGAGAAAGCCGCAAATTTGGTTGTGGTATTTTTGTACCTTACAAAGACATCTCAGGTTTGGGGTGAAGCCCTTATTTCAGAGAAATTATTATCTCCCCATACTGTAGTCTGGGGGTTATTAAAGGAGGCTAATCATGGGATACATAGTTAATGGCACCGAAATTGAAACCGATGCAGAAGGTTACTTGCTGGAACCAGATTACAGTGAAGAAATAATTGGCATCATAGCCGCAGCAGAAAGTATTGAGTTAACGCCCAGACACTGGCAGGTTATCAATTATTTGCGCGATGAATACCGTGATCATGGGCATACGCCCAATTTTCGCAATATGCTGAAAGGTGTTAATGAATTCTGGCCCGAGGCAGACAGCAAAGCCCTGTATGATTTATTTCCGACAGGTCCGGCTAAACAAGGCGCAAAAGTTGCGGGCTTACCGCAGCCGCTGGGTAAGGGCGGGTATTGAAATGGGCACCCAAATAACGATGAGCGTAGCCGGCATACCGACTACAGAAATGACGTTTCAGAAACCACGGGGATATCTAAAATGAGCACACAAGACTTACACGCCAATGTAAAACTGGATTTGCGCGGCCTGAGCTGCCCCGCACCGCTGCTCGGTGCCAAGCGCGTGGTCGACGATTTAAAAAACGAACAAATACTGCTGTTGATCTCGGATTGTCCGGGCACACGGGATGATCTTTTCGCGTGGGCGGAACAGACCCATAACAACGTATTGAAAACGGAAGCGATACCGGATGGCGGAACGGGCTATTACATCATGAAGGGCAAAGGAAAATCACGCGAGGCGAATGTGATTCTCGATATTCGCGGAGTTGTTTGCCCCGGCCCGATCGTGGAGGCCAAGAAGCTGCTGAACGGCATGAATTCAGGCGAGATTCTCAAGCTCGTCAGCAACTGCCCCGGAATACATTCAGACATCATCGGCTGGGCAAGCGTGACCGGCGTGAAAATCATCGACACTGTTGAGGCTTCCGCAGGCGAATTTGAGTTTTTTCTGCAAAAGGGTTGACCCGAACCTTCGGCTCACCCGACATGCGCATCAAAAGCCATTGGTTCAAGAGTGAACGGGAAAAATCACCGCAAGAAATTGCGGGGGCGCTGGCCTTTGTCGTCTGGCGTATCGGCGACAACGCGCTCAAAAATACCCGTAAGGCAGAGTTTGAAATCGCCATTGGCACACAATATTTTTCTTTTTTCTCCGAATTCCTGGTATTTCTGATTCAGGTCGCAGACCGCATCGCCTATCGCCAATTGCCCGCCGAAACGCGCTTTGTATTCACCAGTGCATTGTCAAACCGCGTGGCGGAAACCTTGGCTGAAAATCAAAGCAGATTGATGGGTAACAGTATCAGCGAGCATAAACAACGCTTCATCGACAAACTCAACCAACGCGCGGGAGAGTATGCCGAATTTAACTATGGCAGCGATGGCCCGGGATTTGCGTTTACCCGCTACCTTGGCTACTGCATGCGCGATGTTATGGAAGAGAAAGATGCCACCTGGGTGATTGACCAAATGATGAGTATCGAAGCGCCGAAAGCTGTAACCATGGTGGAAAAAACCATGCGCGACCTGTTCGAGACTGAACCGGCACAACCACGTACCCGCAAGGCCTCTAGCGGGGATTGAAATGCGCAGATTTGTACTGGCCAATTGATGCAAAATCCATTCGATCTTGATACCCAAACAGCTTACCTGCGCTGGCGTGACCGCAAGCTGGCACGCGCCATCACCAACACCAATGAGCTGATCGTCGAAATCAATAAATGGGGTATTCAGCTAAGTGCTGTTATGTTGAAATTATGCAATTGAATCAAATACTCCGCAGGTTCGATCTGCCGCGCCCGCGCCGGGGTCGACTACCCATGCAACTACGCAGAATTTATGGCGTGGTTTCCAGATGATACTGCCTACATCGATCTGATCGAACAGTGCGTTTCCATGCATCCTATGTCCTTCCGCGAGCTTGTAGCCAATCCCAAGCCCAGAGTTGAGGGGCAGGAGTTCGCAGTGTCCGCCAAGCTTCGCCATAAAGCGCCAGCTTCGCTGGATATTTCCGTGCCTTCGCACCCATGGAGAGGCTAGCCACAGCACTTAGCTGAATACCCCATATCAATAATCCGCACTCACTGACTGCGGCTGAACATGCCGCACTGTTGGCACGTTGCCGCAACAGCAACATGGCGATTTATGCAACCGGAACGAAGTGTGCCGATGACAACATGGTGCGTCAATTCGCACAGCAACTTGGCTTGAACCATCTGGATGCGAATTGGTTGGCGAGTGAACAAGGCGTTACACGCATCACCGTGTGTGCTGACGACGGCCAGCGGCAGGCTTATATTCCCTATACCGACCGTGCCATCAAGTGGCATACCGACGGCTATTATAATTCGCCCGAACGGCAGATTCGCGGCATGGTGCTGCATTGCGTGCAGAGCGCGAGTGAGGGTGGCGAAAATCGCCTGCTGGATCATGAGATCGTCTATTTGATGTTGCGCGATAAACATAGCGACTTTGTCCGCGCCCTGTCCGCACCGGATACCATGACCATTCCGGAGCGCACCGACGAACAGGGCATAGCGCGCGCCGCGCAGACCGGCCCGGTATTTTCCATTGACCCCGCAAGCGGTGATCTGCACATGCGCTATACCGCACGCACCCGCAGCATCAAATGGAAGCAGGATGCAATCACGCTGGCCGCTGTTGCGATATTGGAAGAACTGCTCGCTTCGAATTTGCCACATATCCACTACGCGCGTCTTGAAGACGGCATGGGGCTGCTGTGCAACAATGTCCTGCATGACCGGGCCGCCTTCTGCGACGACCCGTCACATCCGCGCTTGCTCTACCGTGCGCGCTATTACGACCGCATAACGCGGTGATGATAGTCGAGCCTACGTTGCCTTCCTGCTGGCCTCTTCAGCTTGTAATTCCCCGCAGCCTTGCTGCGGGGACACCTCTATGTTCATGTTCAGGTCAGAATTCGTAACGGGCCTGGAGATACACGTTGTCGTCGCGCGCGAGTTGACCGAACTGGCTCCACGGCTTGCCGCCGAAGAAGTTGGCGCCGACCGCGCCCCACACCTTGTCGGTAAAACTGTAGCGCAGCTCCGGGTTTACGAAGTAGTCGCCGTTGCTGGCGTTGTACGAAGCATAGGCGGAAAGCCGCAGCGTCTGATGCAGGAAGAACTGCGTCAGACGCGCCGTGACGGTATGGCTCCACCGCTCCTCGACCGGAAAACCGGCGGACAACGCGGCGAGGTAAGCGTCGTAGTCGTGCATGGTTTCGGCGTAGTACTGGAAGCCGAGCGAGACATCCTCCGCCGGCTGTATCTGATAACCGGCAAGCAGCCGCGTCTGCGAGTTGGGCACGGCAAAGTCGCTTCCCGCACGATCTTCGCGCGAATCGTAATAAGCCGCTTCCAGGCTCAGCACCCCTTCGCCCGCACGCCCGGATAAGCTGGCACCGTAAACGGAGAGCTTTGGATAAAAATAGGTGATCTTCGCCGGTGCCGTCATGCTGTCCGGTCGCATCGAGGGCGTGCGCTGGAAGCCGCGATACAAGTAGAGCGCCGCATCATAACCCGCGACATCGCGGTAAACGCGCAACCCGATGTCCCCCTGTCCCGGCTTGACGGTTTCGCGGTTGGTGACTGTCGGCATCGGATCGTAAAGCCAGAATCGGCGTGCGTCCGGGATGCGGCTTTCGCGGAAATTCGGCGACAGCACCAGCTCGAACGAAGCAAACTCGGGATAGGCGCCCAGCTTCACCGCATCCACGCCGCGCTTGAGGTATTCCAGCGGTCGCCCGGCGAAGAGCGCCTCATGATCTTTGGGAAAGAAGTCGTTCACGAACACCAGGTCGCCCAAGCCCCAGGTGATGACCTGCCGGCCAAGGCGCAAATCCCAGTTGCCACCCGCATAGTCGAGATAGCCCTCACGCAATTCACCCTCATTCTGGCGGCCAAGGTGGTCGTAGGCCAGATCGCCCTTCACCAGCAGCCGCCAGGCATCACCGGTGGCGTCGAGCTTGATCCGGGCGCGCTCTTCCAGCCACTTGTAATGGCGGCCATCGGGATTCTGCCCGGCGGTGTTGAAGGCCGTGTTCTGCTGCAGGAAGCCGGAGAGCATGACCTCGGCCCGCGCCGCCAGCGGCGCCAGCAGAAGAGCCGCAAAGAACGTGGCTGCTCGCAGCATCAGTCAACCCACTTGCGCGGCGGTTGGCGCAGGAAGCGTTCGGAGAACAGGCTGTCCTCGATGCCGAGATCATAGTCAGACTTGAGGTAAGCGACCTCGGTGCGATGGCCTGTCTGCAAATTCTTCATGGTGCGCTTGACCGCTGTGGGGATGCCCTTCACATCGGCGATTTCATCGGCGGTGAACTGCTTGTAACGGGCGCCTTTCCTGTCGTATTGCTCTTCCTTGAGTGGTAGAAAATTGGACTTGTCCACCCAAGTGAACTTGTAGCCGAAGTCAGAATCCGCGCCTTTCGGCGTACTCTTCACCACGTAGCAGTCGCGGTCGCCCACTTTCTCCTCGCGCTCGACGACGTGGGTATCATCCTCGATGTCGCGACCCGAGACATCCTCGTAAGTGAAGTCGGAGCCAACGAAGCTGGAGCGTTTGTCCTGCGCGGCGATGCGCTTGACCATGCTGATGGCGGGAATGAACATCCAGCGGTCGTCATCCTTGGCCGGGTACTTGTTAATCATGAAGGTCATATCCTTGACATCGGACGGCTGAAAGAAATACATGAAATATTTCTGGTCGCCACCTGCTTCACCCATGTTCTTGCGCAGCATGGTCATCTCGCGCACCCGTTCCTGCCCGTCCTTGTTGATGAGCTTCATCACCACCCGCGCCTTGAAGTCCTTGCCCGGATAGAGGAAGGCGGCCTGCGACTTTTTCATTACCTCTTCGCCCGAGAGAGCCTGCGCCTGGCTCGAGAATGCCAAGGACAGCAAAGCGGCGATCATCCATATCCACCAGCGTTTCATATCAGTCTCCTTTCGTATGTGCCGGGGCGGGGTTCGCCACCAGCTTGGGTTCATCGAACAGCCAATTTCGCCCGAGCATCACCAGAGCAGGCAGATAGAGAACGGTGAGCAGCGCGGAGAGCAGCATCATCGAGACGATGAAGGCGCCCACCGCCATGTAGGGCGTGAGGGGTGCGAACAGCATCACCGAGAAGGCCGAAGCGAACAGCAGCGCATTGCGCAGAATGCCCTTGCCCGGTCGCGCTGCCGTCCACAGCAATGCCTCCCGCACCGCCGCCTCATTCGTGCCACCGCCCGTTTCGACCAGGCGCTGGCGGAAGCGGCTGATGAAGTGGATGGAGAAATCCACCGCCATGCCGAGCGACAAAGTACTCATCACCGACAACGGCATGTCGAAGTCCTTGCCGGCGAAGCCGACCACGCCGTAGATCAGCAGGATGGTGAACAGCAGCGGCACATAGGCGACCAGCGCCCACCTGGCTGAGCGGAAGTCCAGCGCCAGGATGACGAACACCACCACCAGCGCCAGCCCGAGGCCGAGCACCAGGTCGCCGAGCACCTCGTCGTTCCACACCAGGTTGAAGTAGGCGATGCCCGCCGGTTTCACTGTAACCGCCAGCGGGTGGGTTTTCTGGTAGGAGTCCGCTGCCTGAATCACCTGGCGCATGGCTTCCGCATCCCAGCTCTTCATCTGCACCCACAAATTGGCTTTCTGAAACGTGGGATTGATTACGTTGTCCAGGTCGGCGGGCTTGGCCGACATGCTGAACAGAAACAGATATTGGCCGACCGTGTCCTGAGTTTCCGGAACCGTGTCGAATTTCTGGTCGTCATCGTGCAGCACGCGGTTGATGCGTTTCACATAATCGGCGACCGAGAAGGTCTTGCCCACTATCGGCAGGGTTTCCAGGTGGCGCTGCAGCCCCTCCAGCCAGCGCATGGCTTCCGGCCGTTTCATGAATTCCGGCTCGTTAGCGTGAAGCTCGCGTAGCGATTCGTTTGCCCCCTCGCCCGCTTGCGGGAGAGGGTTGGGGTGAGGGAAACGGGCATGGCGGGTTTCATTTTCAGGGGTGGCTTTGCCATGACCGTTGGCCTGCACCACCAGATAGCCGAGCGAAGTACCGCCCAAGGCCTGGTTCATCACCATGTCGGCCACGCGGATTTCGCTTGATTGTTTGAACCAGGCCACCAGATTGTTGTTGACGTGAATTTTCGTGGTGCCGACGATGGCCACCGCCACCAGTACCAAGCCAGCCAGCGCGACGGCCTGTGACCGTGTAGCGCCGATTTCGCCGAGCTTGCGCAGGAAGCGCGAGGTTCGATCCAGCTCTGCGCTCTCTTTCTCAACGGCGCGGGCGATCTTTTCTTCCTTGACGAAGGTGAGAATGGCCGGAATCAGGCTGAAGGAGAACAGCCGCAACACCACTGTGCCAAAAGCGATCAGCCCGCCGAATACCTGCACCGGCACAATGTTCATGAACAGCAGCACGGCGAACCCCGCCGTGGTGGCGAGCGCCGTGTAGCGCACCGGGCGGCTCACCGCCGCCATGGTTTCGCGGATCGCGTCGAGCTTGTTGCGCTTCTCGCGGTAACGGAAATAGAACTCATTGAAGATGTGGATGCTGTCGGTGGCAATCGCCATGAGAAACACCGGCGCCATCGAGCTCATGATATGCACCGGATAGCCTGCGCCGATCAGCGATCCCATGCTGATGATAATCGCCGCCATGGCTACGCCCATCATGGTGAACGATAAGGACAGGTTGCGGAACATGAGCTGGATGGCGATAAACATGATCATGCCTGCAACCGGCGAGAAGATGCCCATCAGCTTGAACATCTCGGCGCCGAAGGTATCGCGCGCCACCGGGTCGCCCGCGACGTAGTAGCGCTCCGGCCCCTTCTCTTTGGCCACAATCTCGCGGATATTGCCGGCGATTACTGCGCCATTGGCGCCTTTCTCCAGCGGCGCATAGATGGCCGTGGTTTTGCCATCCTTCGAGATTACGCGATCAACCAGCAGCGGATTGCCGAATAGGGCTGTGCGTAGCGCTTCCACTTCCGCATCTGCCTTGGGCGCGCCCGGCATGAGCGGCCCTACTTTCAATGTTCCAGCCTCCGCCGTGACATTGGTGATGGTGGTGAAACTGTTTACATCGCGGCTCGCCACGCCTTTCAGATTGATGATTGCGTCGGTGACGCGGGCGATGCGAGCCAGGGTCTCCCGGTTGAGCACTCCCGCCTCGTTCTGCACACCGACGACAATGGTGTCCTCGTAAAGGGCGAAGGTCTTGTCTACCTCATCGTTCCAGACACGCACGTCGGAGTTTTCCGGAAGCATGTGCTTCGGGTTGGTATCCGTGGCGATGCGCGGAAACTGGGTAAGAAACAGCAGCGTCAGCGCCACTGTCGCCCAGATAACCAGCTTCGGACGACGGATGGAAAACTCGACGAGCGAGAAATTGAACATGGAATCTCCTTATGTGCGGTCGATACGGTACTTTTTATGCAGGGCTCTCCGGCGTGCCTGGGCAGGCTTGGCGTGTACATGCATACCTGTGATAGGGCGCCTCTATAAATCCATTTTGCGGGCGAATCGCGGTGTTGCGTGCTCGTTCGCTCCTCGCCTATCTGCTTGATATGTCTCGTCCCTCACTGCGCGGCTCCTTGCGCTTCATCCCGCAAAAGTGAATTTCTAGTGGCGCCCGATAGTCAATTCGTCTTCTCCCGATTCAGGGGGATACGGGCGCGAAACACGTCATAGGCAATGGGCTCCTTGTTCTCATAGCCGATTCGCTGTCTGCGGTCTTCGTCGAGCAGGTGATACTGCACCTGCGCCTCCACTGCCACCGCCGTTGGATCGCGGCGTGGATCGACATCAAACCGGAAGACTCTCGGCTGCCATCGCGGCAAGCGGGTATCCCGCAGATCGACGATAAAGGGGCGCCACAGGATGCTCCGCTTCATGACATAGTCATCTTCGCGCAGTACGGCGCCACTCTGATCCACAAGACGGATGGATGCAGTCAGGTGACGATCCGGCGTCCCGGTCGGAAAATAATGCGCTGCTCCGGTATTGGTTAGCGTCAGCGTAAAGGAGCGTTTGCTAGGTGAGGGTGCTGGCGCTTCGCGAAGCGCAGCGTCCAGCCCTTGTTTCACCATTTCCGGGTCGTGCCCGCCGCGCCACAAATGTTTGTGCACAGTCCGAACCTGCCCGCCCACTACCAGGGGTCGTTCAACGAGCGGCATGTGGCAATGGATGCAGTCTGGAGACGCGCCGCCCGATCCCACAGCTTCTCTGATGCCGTTTGCGGCAACAGGCGGGGCGTCCTTTGTCGCGTCCGGGGTGCTACTAATCTCGGCAACGGTTCCGCATGGCGGGAACCGGAAAAACGTGTCCCAACGATTTCCGCCCACGACATGACATTTGAAGCAGATCTCGTTGGAGTTGGCGAGTTTTTCCACGGGATGCACCGCACTCCCGCTGCCGAAGGTCCCGACAATCTTGCCATTCCGGAGGTGGCAGGCTACGCAGGTGACGCCCTCATGCTGCAGTTGTGCATCAAACGCCGGATTGGGCTCCAGGATGGGCTGCCATTTCTCCTGGTCGTTGAATCCAGCGACCTTGTATTCCTGCTGGCGGTCGAGCGGAATATGGCAGTTCTTGCAGATTTGCGGTTTGCCGTCAAACAGCCAATCCACCTGAAAATAGGGGTCGGTCCAGGCCTGGCTGTGGATGCTCGTCGCCCACTCTTCGTAAAACTCCCGGTGGCAACCGGCACAGCCTTTAGCACTTAAGGACTGGAGCGATGGAGGCATGTCAGCGGTTGAGACCGGACGTTCAAACGCCTCCGATACCACGAAGATGTTCATCGGCCGGAACAACCGCCAGGCCAGGAACGTAATCAGGGCGATCAGGACGATGCCAGCAACAGCGGTCTTCTTGTTACGGGCAAACATTATGGTATGTCCAAAAAGTAAAGAATCACGATAGGCTTCCGTTCGTTGTCGTGGCCTTATCTCTCCACCGGAAAGCCGTTTCGGTTCCAGGCTGTCATTCCCCAGCGCGTCACACGGATGCCCGAGAATCCCTTCCCGGACAGTAACCGGGCCGCGACAGTGGAGCGCTTGTCGGTGCGGCACACGATCGCGATCGGTCGTGTCAGGTAGCCATCAAGCTCCGCCACTCGCTGCGGAAGTTCCTCAAGAGGAATGCTGCGAGCCCCCTTGATGTGGCCTTGTTCGCCGCTAAAATCCTGCGCTCCCCGGACATCAAGAACCAACAGGTCCTCGCCGGCCTCCAGTTGCCTTTTGAGTTCCTCTACGCCGAGCATGGGAGTGCGGCGCATCCGGCGTATCAGGCGTGGGAGAAAAACGATCAATGCCAGCAAGCCCAGCGCCAGCAAGCCCTTCTGGATGCTTCCCGCGCTGCCCGCCGCCGCCTCACGCCCCGCATAGCCCAGATAAGTGAAAGCGATTGCTCCTGGCAGCATGCAGATATAGGAAGTGACGATGAAGTGGGACAGCTTGATCCGTGTCAGCCCCAACGCATAGTTCAGGAGATTGAAGGGGAAAAGCGGCACAAGACGCACGAAGGCGATGAAACGCCAGCTCTCCGTCTCCACCCCCTCGATCAACTGCTTGAGGCGGCCGCCGGACTTGCGGGCAACCCAATCGGAAGCGAGATAGCGGGCAATCAGGAACGCCAGAGTTGCGCCCAGCGTGGCGCCCGTCAGGCTGTAGAATGTGCCCCAGACCGGCCCGAACAACGCACCCCCGGTAATGGTGAGGACCGAACCCGGGAGAAAGAGGACGGTCGCCGCCGCATAGAGCACCATGAAGACCAGTGGCGCCGCAACGCCGGCGTCCTGCATCCAGCTTTGGAGTGCCGTGGCGGAAAATTGCTCGCGATAGGCGGTTGCCACCGCGATGCCCGCCAGAAGCGCAGCCATCGAGGTAAACCGCATCAGTTTAGCGAACTGCATCTGTGCTCTCCCATTTCGCCATTTCGTATTTGGTTGCTAACTGACCGATATTCATGTAACGATTTACCTCTCCAAGCGGAGTGATGGAATTGGGGTAAACTTAAAACCGTTTGCCATGCGCCGAATGTTGCTCTAATATTCGCACGAGTATTGGAATAATAGGGATTTCCTGAAAAATGTCAACACAAAATCTTAAACAGCAGCTTTTTGAACAGTTCGCCCGCGTGGGCAAAGCCCTCAGCAGCCCGGTCAGATTGGAGCTGCTCGAATGCCTTGGGCAAGGGCAGCGCAGCGTAGAAATCCTGGCCGAGAAATGCGGGCTATCTGTTTCGAATGCATCGCATCACCTCCAGCAACTGCGCCAAGCTGGACTGGTGAGCGCCAACAAGAATGGGCTTTATGTCCATTACCGATTGGCGGGAGACGAGGTTGTCGGCCTCTTGAACGCATTGCGAAACGTGGCCGAACAAAACATTGCGGAGGTGGACCGGCTGGTCAATACTTACCTGACTATCAAAGATACTCTGGAGCCGGTTCCCGCCGAGGAACTGCTGGATAGAGTGCGCAAGGGGCTTGTCATCGTTCTCGATGTGCGCCCGCCCGACGAATATGCGGCCGGTCATATCGCTGGCGCCGTGAACGTGCCCTTGGCTGAATTGGAGAAATATCTCCGCAAGCTCAAGCCAAAAAAAGAAATTGTTGCGTACTGCCGGGGGCCGCACTGCGTTCTCTCCTACGATGCCGTTGAAAAGTTACGCGGTCGCGGCATCAAGGCCAGACGCCTGAAAGAAGGCTTCCCGGAATGGAAGGCCGCAGGCCTGCCGGTAGAGGCTTAACCGTCACCACTAAATTCGATATGCACGCGACGCCCTGCTCATCCGCCGCATCATCGAAAGCCCGGGCTATGCGCGAAAATCGCGCAGCTTGGCCTGATCTCGGCGTAAGGGGAAAGACCTGATGGATGCGAACCCGCCTGCCACACCGAAGAAATGGCCCAAGCCCAGACGCTTCGACCGCAACCTGGTGGTCATCGGCGCGGGGGCAGCGGGCCTGGTCACCGCCTACATCGCCGCCGCCGTTAAGTCCAAGGTAAGTCTCATCGAAAAACACAAGATGGGTGGCGACTGTCTCAACACCGGCTGCGTGCCGTCGAAGGCGTTGATCCGGACGGCGAAACTGCTCTCCCACATCCGGCGGGCCAAGGAGTTCGGCATCCGCAACGCAAAAGCCGAGTTTGATTTCGCCGAGGTCATGGAGCGTGTGCAGCGCATAGTCAAGGCCGTCGAGCCGCATGATTCAGCCGAGCGATACGCGGCGCTTGGGGTTGATTGCATCCTTGGCGAAGCCAGGATCACATCACCGTACACGGTGGACATAAAGACTGAAAATGGGACAAGAACGCTGACGACCCGTTCCATCGTCATCGCCGCCGGCGCCCGGCCTTTTGTTCCGCCGATTCCGGGCCTTGATGAGATCGGCTATCTCACTTCGGACACGGTGTGGAATCTGCGGCAACTGCCGCGCCGGCTTCTCGTCATGGGCGGCGGGCCGATCGGTTGCGAGCTCGCGCAATGCTTCGCCCGACTCGGGGCGCAGGTCACGCAGGTGGAGATGCTACCCCGGATTATGTTCCGCGAAGATCCCGATATCTCCGGCATGGTGATGCAATCCTTCAAAGCGGAAGGCATCGATATGCGTCTTGGGCATAAAGCCAAACGGTTCGTGGTCGAGAGCGGCGAGAAGATACTGATTGCCGAGCACGATGGCATCGAGGTGCCAATCCCGTTCGACGCCGTGCTGGTTGCCGTGGGGCGACTCGCGAACACGACCGGCTACGGACTGGAGGAGCTCGGCATTTCGACGACCAGGAGCGGCACGGTGGAAACCAATGGCTACCTGCAGACGATCTACCCGAATATTTATGCCTGCGGCGATGTCGCCGGGCCATACCAGTTCACCCACGCCGCCGCGCACCAGGCCTGGTACGTTGCCGTGAATGCCCTGTTCGGACACTTCAGGAAGTTCAAGGTGGACTATTCGGTGATGCCCTGGGCCACATTCACCGATCCCGAAGTGGCAAGGGTCGGATTGAACGAGACCGAAGCAAGGGAGAAGAATATTCCGTATGAGGTCAGCGTCTTCCAGCTTGACGGCCTGGATCGCGCCATCGTCGATGGCGAGGCACGGGGCCTCGTCAAGGTGCTGACCGTTCCCGGAAAGGACCGTATCCTCGGGGTGACTATCCTGGGCGAATGCGCGGGCGATGTGATCGCCGAATTCGTGATGGCGATGCGGCAAGGCATCGGCCTCAGCCGGATTCTCGGCACCATCCACATCTATCCGACACTGGCGGAGGCGAACAAGTATGCGGCCGGTGTCTGGAAGAAGGCGCATGCGCCGGAAGGCCTGCTCAAATGGGTGGAGCGCTATCACGCCTGGATGAGGCGCTGAGCGCGAGCGCGGCAGGAGATAGTTTCACCTCGCCACTCCCGATGGTGATCAAATTTTGTGTTTGGAGTTTTGCGGCCTCAATAATATTCGGCAAGGTTACCAAGGTACTGCAATCACTCGCAGATTTTGTACTTCCCCTGCTACAACGTGTATGGTTTACGGTCGCGTAACATGGTGACCGCGCGGTCAGGCAGCGCAATCAGCACCCGAAAAAAAGCCCGCCAAGGGTAGCGGGCCAGGGAGAATTATTCTTAATGTTAGCGGTTTAAAGCTTCCAGCCGTAGGCGATGCCTATGGAGTCTTGGCGCATCTTCAGGGTTTCCGTGCCGCCGACGCCGAGTAGTGACGTGACCGACGGGCCGGTCACCGAGTTGCTGAAGGCGTGCATGTAGGATACCGTCAGCTCCGACTTGTTAGCCAGCGTCCAAGTGGTGCCGAGCGTAAGGTGCTGCTCTACCACCCCCGGCGCAAGGATATTGAAGGTCACGTCGTTCATGGTGTCGCCACGCACCGGCGATTTGCCGTAGTTATAACCGGCACGCAGCACAAGGTTGTTGCTATATTCGTATTCGACGCCAAGTTTATATACCGTCTGGTTGCGCCACTTGAAGCCTGAGCCGTTGGTCGAGCCGAGTCCGTTTGCCGGCGGTGCGACAAGACTATTGCTGACAGCGTTGGCGATGGACTTCACGTCCGAGTAGTTAATCTGCTGAATATCGAAGGCGACAGTCGTCTTCGGTGTAGCCTTTACCGCTATGCCAATGTTGTAGTTCTCGGGGATATCGAAGTCGCCGCCCTCGGCGAACAAGCCCTTGTATTTGTTGAAGGCACTCATGCGCATCTTGGTCGAATAGGCTGCGCCCACGCTAACGGTATCGGACAATTTGCCAAGCCAGCCTATGCGCACGCCCCAACCTGTCGAGTCATCGTAGCCCTTATTGGTGACATTGCCGGGGCTGCCGGAAAATCCCAGTTCGTCGAATGCTTGCAAGCCGTCAACCTTGAATTTTTGGTAGCCAAACAATGGAGATATTCCCACCGAATTACTCTCGTTGACTTTATAGGAGGCCGTCGGCGCGATGATGAGCTGCATCAAATCCACACCCAGCTTGCCGCAGCCAAACAGGATGTTCGCCGGCGCACCCGCACAGGAAGGCGCGAACGCCGCCGCGCCCGCCCCGCCGTTGAGTCCCGGGCTGTAATCGGTATTCATGCCACCGTTGCCATAGACGGTCACGCCAAGCGAGAGATTCGGGTTGATCAACTTGTTGTAGCCGAACTCGGGTATGAGGAAATAATTCGAGCCGCTCTCGGACGTGCCATCGTAAACCCCGCCAAAACCAGTGCTGCCTTGACGGCTGACACTGCGCTTCGGCATGAACAGATCAACGCCGATATCCAGCCGGTCACCTACCCACACCATGCTGGCCGGATTGTTTGCTCCGCCGAAGGTGTCATTAGCCATTGCCGTAGCAGCACCGCCCATGCCTTTGGCTTTCATCCCGTAGCCGTGTGAAAAATAGCCGTTAGTCGCATGTGCAAGTGGTGATGCCATCACGCCAACGGCAAACATCGAAACAACTATTTTCTTTACCTTCATGAAAAATCTCCCTGATTGATTGATGAAACAAACCTACACTCTACTGCTGCACGGCTGTAGCAATTCGCCATCTCAAACAAACAGGCAGATGTCGGTATCTCCCGCAAACCCCAAAAACATGGCCGCGCCGCCGTATTCGATGTTGTCGATAAATTCGCTCTTGTCGAATTCGAACAGGTCAACAGTCATCTGGCAGGCGATAAATTTCACTTCTGCTTCCAGGCACAAATCGCGCAGCTCTTGCAGCGAAGCTACACCATGCTTCTTGAGTTTTTGCTTCATCATCATGGTTGCCATGGATTCCATTCCGGGCAGCATCTGCACCATCACCGGCATCGACACGGGCATCGGCATGGCCGGGTTGGCCAGCGGGCTGATCATCACGCTGGACAAATCCTTGCGCAGCAACTGCAATCCGTAGAAAGTAAAGAAAACCTGAACCTCATAACCCAAAGCGGCGGCGGTTGAGGCGAGGATGAATGGCGGATACGCCATGTCCAGCGTACCTTTGGTGGCAATGATTGCCATTTTTTTAGTGCTCATGCTTCCCCCATTGTGTATGGTTTCAGTAAAGTCACTTATTTCTTTTTCATGAAAAAAGTGTATTTCCCGTTTGACTCGTCAGTAGATAACAAGGCATTGCCGGTCTGATCGGCAAATGCTTGCATGTCCTTCACTGAGCCACTATCCGTCGCGAGCACTTTGAGCACTTGCCCGGAAGCCATATCGGCGAGCGCCTTTTTGGTTTTCAGGATAGGTAAAGGACAGGACATACCGCTGGCATCAAATTCTTTATCAAAGTTCATGATTCTCCACTCCCACAAATTATTAAAGTTACCGCAGAAACCAGAATCGTTATTGCTCTGGAAAAAACGTATGGGAAACATTATAAGAATAATCAGGCTACATGCGTCCATACCCATGAAGGGTGTCCGAGATAACCCATTGGAGTTACCTTTCAAACCCCGGTGTTTTTGAGGCACAACTTGGTTGGTCGTAACTGATGGGCGCTACTTATTGCGCCCGATAGTCGGATTCATAGATCGCCGTTGCTGGCAGCCAGCATCATGTCCTTCATGGCATTCATGACTCGTTCGGCATTTTTGCGTATATCCGCCGGCAACACGCGTATCATCGCCTCGTCCATCATCATGGAGATAACCCAGCGCTTGCCCTGAGCATCTTCCACCATGGCGATCCGACAAGGCATAAAGGAGATCATTAAAGGGTCGGTGGCAATCATCTGCTGCGCCGTGAGGCCATCGCAAAAACTGAAAATTTCCATGCGCTTGGCAGGCTTTCCCGTCAGCGCTTCAATTTCCTTGTACAGAGGGCTGGCGCCGACAAACTTGAGGTTGTGCTGATTGGCCCGCAGCTTGAGCGAATCCACCGCATCATCAAAGCTGACCCCATCCCGAATCTGGACGCGCGCAATTTGTACTTTCATATTCGTATATGAAAGTGTAGGTGCGGGTGATGCCGCCATCGCCGTATTCAAGACGATGGCAAGCAACAAGAGCAGGAGGTATCGAATTTTGTGCATGTTCGTTCTAAGAAATCCTCCGCTCACGAGTCAACTTACCCACTGTAAACGGAGGAATTTTCAAGCTGCTGGACTGGCTAACTTAAAGCAACACATCGCTCAGGATATTCTTGAGCCAATAGTTGGCCATCATCCCTTCTATTTCTGAACGCTTGCCCGAAACACCGCCACCATCCGCTGCGATCATTGCCTGTTTTTCCGCGTTGAAACGGTAAACATGGGCTACATGCACCGCTTCATTGTTGCTCACCATGCTATAGCAGGTATTGGCGATAGCAGGGCTAGGATCCGGCTGCCGGCCTTGCATCAACTCGATAATGGCCGCAGCACAAACTTTCGCTTGTGAAGTGGCCAAATGGCCGGATTTCGGAAGCGCCGCCGAAACCGAATCGCCGATGACATGGATTTTCTTGTGCACTTTGGATTCGTAACTTAAGAAGTCCACCGCACACCAACGATTGTCCACATTTACCACGCCTGCGATGCTGGCCACGGCACCAGCCTTCATCGGAGGAATAATATTTAGCACATCAGCTTTTACATCTTCAAACTCGGTTTTGAGAGTTTTACCGGCCACATTCACCTGTTTCACCTCGGCGTTGGCATGATAATCCACCAAGCCGGGATAGAGCTCGTTCCACGCCGCCGTAAAGAGGCCTTTTTTCGAGACGATCTCGGGGTTGGCATCCAGGATCAGCACCTTGGATTTAGGCTTATTGTTTTTCAGATAGTAGGCCACCTGACAAGCACGCTCATAAGGCCCTGGCGGACAGCGGTACGGTGCTTTGGGGATGCTGAGCGCAAAAACACCTCCGTCATTCATGGACTCCAGTTGCTTTCTCAGCATTGTTGTCTGTGCACCGGCTTTCCATGCGTGCGGAACACTCTCATCCGCAATTTTGGCATTGAGCCCTTCAATTTTGTCGAACATGAAATCTACACCCGGTGCGATGATCAACCGGTCATAGCTGAGATACCCATTCGCCAGCGAGACGGTTTGTTTTTGCGGGTCAATTGCCGTAACCTCTCCTTGCACCAGGTTGATACCGTATTTACTTTTCAAGGTGTCGTAGTTTTGCGTGAGATCTGCAATGGTCCGGCTACCGCTCAACACGGTATTGCTCATTGGGCAGGATATGAACACCGGGTTGCGCTCGATCAGCACCACATCAATCTTGTTTTCACTCCACATGCGGATATGCTTGGCTGCTGTAGCGCCGCCAAAACCGCCTCCCACGATAACAACGCGCTGGCCTTTTTTCTTGACAATTTCACTGGCAGAAGTTGCACACCCCGGAAATGCGCCTACCACAATCCCGGCTGCGCTAAGCTTCAAAAAATCACGACGATTTAAAGACATGTTGTACTCCTTATATTTTTGGTTGCACCGTGTGCCTGAGATTTTTACTAGCGTTTTTGTGCGGCAAAGAAATCGGCCAATTTTTCGAATTCTTCGTCACTATATCCCTTGGCGTGATGATGCATCACCGTGGCAGGGCGAGCGCCGGACTTAAAGTCCTTCATTTGGCTGACGAAGAGCGCCTTATCCATCCCTGCTAAAACAGGCATGCCTCCCGCATTGTTGCCGTTGGTGCCGTGGCAGGCGGCGCAGGAAGCGGAAAGATTGCGTGCATGGACATCGGCCTCCGCATGAGCAACTGCGGAGAATATCAACAGCCCAATGGTGCCGACGATGGTGTGTATATGATGCTGAATTATTTTCATAGACCCTCCTTGTGTTTAAATAATAATGACTCTACACGACATCAACCGTCCCTCTAAAGCGGCAGAACAACTCTTAAACTCTGCCAACATGCCACGGGCAAGAACTTTCGCCCAATATCGCCTGTCAGCCGATATCCACTTCATCAAGGCGGCTGTCGCCCTTGTTATCTATCCAATATACCGAAACCTTTTCACCCTGCTTGCCGCCCTTGAATCGGAAAACCAGATAGGGATTTTTTGAAACAGCCGTGCCGAACTGACATTCCAGCGCGACTTTATCATTGTGCCGTACTTTCACCTCGGTGATGTACCAAGCCGGAACAATATTTCCCGCTTCATCCTTGCGTCGGCCAGTTTCCATTTCATGCTGCATAAGGATTTTGACTTCAGTTTCGCCGTCCTTGACAGAGGCGCGGATCTTGGTTGGGCCGCTCATTATTATCTTTGTCCTTGTCTGATTAAACTCCCAGCCACCCCATTAGTTTGCCAAAGTAATGTAAAGGCTGGTTATAGTTGAACGATAGCCGAGCATCCGATCACTTAGCCGCAACCGCCCTGAACAATTTTGACTTCTCTGGAGGCACGATAGAACTTCCCGCCAGCCTTCACCAGCACGATGACCATGGCAGTCTGAGCCATCTTGATGCGGGTGGTGATAACGCCTTCTGTTCCTTCAGGCAAGATAAAGTTAGCTGAAAGCATACTGGGGTTTTTGTCCACCAGTATGGAAATTTGTTCGGTGTGCGGGAGAGAGCTGGTTACTGTGACAGGTACAAATGCGCCGTTTTCAGCAGTTTCAGGTGCGGAGAGATGGATAGCTGTACTGCTTTCCGCAGTAACGACACCCAATGCATCGAGTGCTTCATTCATGGTTTTGGCATCGAAAGCGTGAATATTTCTCTCTGCCCACGCGGTTCCAGATTGAACCAGGCCCACTGCTGCAAGAACCCCCAATAATCCGAGGCTACCCCCCGCCTTGAGTACACTGCGTCGTCCCAAGTTTACTTCTGTGTTCATCAAATCCCCCTCGCTTTAGAGATTCGCAGATTCAATATGGAAGAAATCCTATGCTGCTATTATAGGTATAACCAGCCTGCAAGCGTCCATACCCACTAAGAGTTCAAAAAATAACCCGTTAGAGTTATTTCTAAGCTTAACATCAATTTATTACAGCCACGTTTTTACCCCGTCGGCACCGCCGATATGATGTTTCAGCAGGCGGCATTGCGCATCGGGAACAGCCTTAAGCACCTCGGCATAAATCGATTCCAGCGCCAGGTCCTCGCCGGAGAAAAAGTTTTCTTGGCCGATGTAATCGTACAGCCCGGAATGGCTCATGACATCAATCACCTGTTTCTTCAGGCCGCTGAAAACTACCCGGATGCCGTTGGCGCGCAGCCTCTCCACTATGTGGTGAATGACCTCGTCACCCGATGCATCAAGCTGGTTGATACCGTTCGATACAATCAGGATGTGCCTTGCGCGAGGGTTGTTTGATACAGCTTCCAGGATGGCATCCTCGAAATAAGACACATTGGCGAAATAGAGTGAACCGTCATAGCGGATGGCGATGATGTTCTCGCTGACTGGCAGGTTATGCACCTTTGCGTCGCGTAAAGTGCCGTCGTGATAACGGCCAAGGATAGCAATACGCGGTGTCATGGTGCGGTAGAGATAGAGAAGAATGGCCAGGCCGGCCCCGACCATGATGCCATTGTCGAGATGAGGGGCAAATGCCAGGGTGGCGGCAAAGGTCACAACCGAGGCGATACCGTCGTGCTTGTGGATGTGCCAGGCATGCCCGATTGCCTTGAAGTTGATCAGGCCAACCACCGCCAGCATAATCACTGCCGCCAGCACCGCCTGGGGCAAGTGATACAACAGCGGGGTGAGGAACATCAGGGTAAGCAGCACGATCACTCCGGTGAATACCGAAGACATGCCGGTTTTGGCGCCAGCATTGAGGTTTACTGCGGAACGGGAAAAAGAGCCGCTGGCCGGGAACGATTGACTGAAGCTGCCGATGATGTTGGCGAATCCCTGCCCGATCAATTCCTGATTCGGGTCGATGCGATCCTTGGTTTTCGCCGCCATCGCCTTGGCGATGGAGATGGCCTCCATGAAACCCACCAGAGAGATTACCAGCGCACCTGATAGCAGCGCCGCCATCATGTCCCAACTGAATTCTGGAACATCGAACTGCGGTAATCCGGCGGGAATAGACCCCACCACCTCGCCTCCGCCGACCAGCAAGAGTTCACCCTTGCCCACTTTCTTGATGCGCCAGCGGTAGCCGTCGGCCTTTTCGGCCTTGGGAACCTGCCCGGCCAGATAATATTTGCCAGGCTGCCCACCGGCTGCGGGCACCTGCTCGAAAATAAACTTGCGCATGGAACGGGCGAGCTTGCGGTTCTCGCTTTCGGCATCCTTGAGTTCCAGCCTGAGCAACTCGATTTCATAGTTCAGCGCGGCAGTATGCTGCGAGCTGTTTCCAAGGGCTTTCAGGTATTGCTTGAATTCCGCCGATTTGGCGTCAAGCTTGCTGTTTAGCTCGCCGATTCTGGTTTCTGTTTGGGAAAATTTGTCGGCGAGATTTTTTACCTCGGCGTCCATGATTTCCTCGATTCTGCCCTTGCCGTTATGCTCAAAACCGATAGCCCAGCTCACGGTCGTGGTAAGCGCAACGGCGATCAGCACGCCGGGCATTTTTGGGGCGAATTTTTTCAGCCCCCACATGATGGTGAAAGCCGAGATGCCTATCAGCAGCGTCGGGATATGCGTATCACCAATCTGTTGCAGCACACCCCAGATATCCTGAATGAAATGTTCGCTGCGCCCCATGGAAACACCGAACAGCTTGTTGAGCTGGGACAGGCCGATGATGATGGCGGCGGCATTAGTGAAGCCGATGATTACAGGGTGGGAAAGAAAATTGACCACCACCCCGAGTTTGAACATGCCCAGTGCAAGCTGGATGATACCCACCATCAACGCAAGCAAGATCGCTAGCGCGATGAACCGGCTCGATCCGCTGGCAGCCAAAGGGGCGAGCACGGATGCTGTCAGCAGCGAGACCACCGCAACCGGGCCGGTGGCAAGCTGCGCGGACGAGCCCCACAGGGCGGCGATGATGCCGGGAAGAAAGGCCGCATACAAACCGTAATAGGCAGGCAAACCGGCAAGCTGGGCATAGGCCATTGACTGGGGAATCAGCACCAGGGCGACAGTAATACCGGCCACCAGATCGGCTTTGACATTTTCCCCGCGCAGAGGAAACCATCGGAGGAAAGGCAGCAAGCGAGCAAATTGATTCATGGCATTTTATCCCCGCGCCGCACTATCCATCGTGCCAGCCCAGCCATTGCGCCTGCACCGAAACATTTCACACGCAACCGCATCGTACCTGTGCCGCAAGATCGTGCCATCGAGCAGCATTACAATAGCCGCCTCAATCACCGGAAGAGGAAGCAAAAACCACTCTCTCGGCCTGAACGGCTTGCCGAATCGATCCATGATTTCGATGTCCAGTCGTGCTTCGGCAAAAAATCGGTGTATCAAGCTTTCAAATTTGTTGGCATTGAGATTGATCGCATCATAACTGCGGACGGGATGAACCGGAGCCATCAGGAAAGTCGGATCATCCTTCGCCCCGCGAATGCGGTCTTCAAATGAACCCGTGGTAAAACCAATCTTGAAAAGCTGGCCGTCAAGCTTGGCGATCTCGGGTGATGGCGAGAGGCTCCGCACAACGTAAATACATCCCGTGATGCGCTCGTTAATTTGAAGCTCGCGTAGCGACTCGTTTGCCCCCTCGCCCGCTTGCGGGAGAGGGTTGGGGTGAGGGAAACGGGCATTCTCATCAATAAGGGTGGTAACTTTGCCATACCCGTTCGGCCCGACCATAGTGGTGAAGGTCGGTGTAGGATCGAACAGAGGCCCGGCATTCGGCTCGGACAAACGACGGCCGATAGGGTCTTTGTAAAGCTCCGTCGCCAATGATCTGAGCAGGTTTTTCCCCTCGGTGCCGTTCTCGAAAATCAGTCTGAGTCGCGCATTGCGCTTCCCGTTGCGAATATGGGGGTCGTTCTCCGCCACGCCCTCATAGCGCTCGATACCGGCAAGCGGCAGGAAGAAATCGAAAATATCGTTCAGCTTGTCAAAACTGGTATCGCAGGTTTGATCGGCTTTGACGTCGCGGCAGTAAACCTCCTCACCGTCGGTCGCCAAAAAGATACGCGGAGCATGCTTCTTCGCCAGCGGATCGTCCGCCATCGCATCCACCGACATAGCGGCCTGCCCCTTTTCGGCGACACGAAAAAATAATTTGTTTTTCCAGAGCAACTCGCCAGGCTCCTTTGCATGATTGGTCGTGCCCTGCCTGAGCTTTGTTACCGTGGCCTTCGGCGCATCGTAAATCTCTAAAAAATGAAAGATGAACGTGCCCGCGTCAAACGGCGTTTCCACCAGATCTTTGAGCGAAGATTCGATTTCGGCAATGTTCATTTGGGGTGACTATCAAAAGGGACGGTGAATAATGTGTGCAATATCGTTTTGCCAATAACAGCCGAGTAGGGTGGGCACGTTTTTGTGCCCACGCGTACAGCATCAATCATATGTCTGCACAGCACTATCCATCGCACCAACCCAGTCATGCGCATATACCCCATCACGCACATAGCGGTGAAATGTCGAATGAGGCCAATCAGCCGCACGTTGTGCGTGCCCGTGTTTAACCGGGTTGAAATGAATGTAATCAACATGGCGGGCAAAATCATTTTCATCGCGAATTTGATGTTCCCAAAATCGCCGTTGCCAGATGGTCGATTCGCGATGTTTGAGTTTTGATGCGGTGATCCAATCGGTACGACGATAATTCTCTCCACAAGCCAAAGAAACCGCGCGCTTTATTTTCATCCAACGGGTGGGAAAATCGGCATCACCGTCAGGCAATGTCCACACGCAATGCAAATGGTCAGGTAACAATACCCATGCATCAATGACGAAAGGACGCGCCACACGCACCGTTTCAATTGCAGTGCGCAATGCATTGCGAATTGCTACTTCACATAGAATCGGCTGCCGCCGGTAAGCAACCACGGTAAAGAAATAGCTTGAGCCAGCGACCGTTGCACGGCGATAACGTGACATGGTTGTTTACTCTAAAATGTTGCATCCGCGTGGGCACAAAAACGTGCCCACCCTACACTGCTTCCTTTTTCACCCTTTTGCGCGCCGCCGCTTCGGGGAGTTGCTTGTAGTTTTCCTTGCTGGCGATGCGCTTCCCGGATTTTTTCTCCAGGTCGCACCGCGCACGCCCTGCTACTGCCCCTCCTTTTACGGCTGCATCGCGGTTTTCGACATAGCCCTGCGCATCCTTGTTGCGCGCAATCTCGGTTGTGGAAGCTTCGCCCAGCATAGTAAAAATCAGTTCCAGATCATTCATGTGGTCGCGCAGATTGTCCGCCGGTTTGTCGAGGCTCTTGAATTCCTTGTACTCGGCAGGCGTCATGCCAAAAGTAGCGCGACTGATTTCAGCGGTGAGGATGGAGTATTCGCGCTATTCCTTCACGCCGCGCTTTTTCCGTTCGTTGGTCAATTCGTCGCGGATGGCGATGCCGCGCACCCGCTTTTCGATCCATTCGTCGCTGTAACCCTTGGCCTTATTTGCTCGGTATCCGCCACATCTGTGAGCCGTTGTTTCCCGTCAGGCGCGGTCATTTTCAAAGCGTTACAATTTGTAACGCTTTCATTACCCTCGGCCAGCAGCCGTTTTTTGAGCACCCGCCAATAAACTTGTGGGTTCTGACTCTCCGATAAAGCTGCAACAACATCCACGACAGCAAATAGCCAGCGTTGAGCTTCGTCGTCCCAGATTGAACGGATACGCTTCGATTCAAACAGCTTGATGTTGCTCATGGCATTACTCCTCGCGCTTCAGCCACCCTCCAGCATGCCGGACAGCTCCTCCAAGTCGTGAGTGCGGCGAAACTCCAGTCCATGCAGGAACATGACCGCTTTCAACGCTTTTTCGACTGCCTGCTGGGCATGAAAGCAAGCCACGGCAAAGTCTACCATTGCGGAATCCAGTAATGCGCGAAATGCAGCTTCGTCACGCCGGGCCAGACGCATGAAGCGCTCGGCCTCTTCACGCTGCGGTGTCATATAACACCTTTCCTTCTTTTTTCGCCCAGTACGGAACCGTGCCTGGCACCTGGCTGCGACGATCAAACTCCGCCTCGGAATAAAGCAGCAAATCCACGCCTACGCCCACACGCCCGATGGCTGCTTTCAAACGCAGGTACTCCGCCGCCTTATCCGGCAAGTCCCGCTCGATGACCATTAAATCGAGATCAGAATCTTTGTCCGCCTCCCCGCGTGCCTGTGAGCCAAATAAAATCACCCGTGCAGGGGAAGCTATGTTTGCGACGATGCGATCCACGGCAGACTGCAATTTTTCTGGTGTCAACGAATTGTTCTGCAAAATTGCTCTCCTTGTCCAAGTATTATCCATCATACCCCAGCGCAGCACCGCACTATCCGTCGCACCAGCACAGTCCCGCGCTTACATCCCAACTCGCAAATGGCGGTGAAATGTCGAATCCGCGTGGGCACAAAAACATGCCAACCCTTCACAGCTACAATCAGGTCAGTTCTGGCTATCTCGCCGCGCATCGGCCACCAAGTGAGGAACGGCAGGATGCGGGCGACGCGTTTATTCATGACTCTCTCGGCTCCCCGTTGGGAAGGTATGTATGGCATTCGGAAAAAATTCGAGCCTTGCAGGAACGGCAAATTTCTGAATCCAGTGTGCTGTAAACCGGCTTGATCCAGTTCGACATGACGGGGAAAAAACCGCCCTCACCGATGTCATCAAGTTTGTCCGACTTGCGCAGGAATCTGTAGATGGAATCCTTGCAGCGGTAAAAATACAGGCCACCGCCCAACTTGCGGCGGCGGCGCGCCTCCTGAGCCAGCATTTCCGCACCCGCCACGTCCACAAAATTGATGTTGCTGGCAACAATCAGCACGGATTTTTTTAGCGGATGAATTTCGTCGATCTGCATCAGCCCACCCTGCACATGGTCAACGGCCCCAAAGAAGATTGCGCCGTTGATGCGCACCATACTTAATTGCGGGCATTCAGGATGATCATAGGCGCTCACAAAATGGTAGGCGCCCTCCTCTTTTGCCGGAACCACAGGAACGATATTCGGGCGTGAAGCACGGTACAAGTAGATGGAAAGGGAAAGCAGGATGCCGAAAAAAATCCCCTGTTCCAAATCGACCAGCGTACCCAGCAATGTCACCCACAGCACCACCGTCTCGCTGCGGCTGGTCTTGCCGATGGATACGATGTGGTGAAAATCGATCAGCCCCCAAGCCACCAGAAACAGGATGCCCGCCATGGCGGCGGTAGGCAGGTATGCGGCAAGCGGCGCCACCAATAACAGGATCAACACCAGAAAGATCGAAGCGAATACGGTGGCCAGCGGTGTTTTCGCACCGGCAGCGAAGTTGACACCGCTGCGGTTGAACGAGCCGCATGAGGCGTAACTGGAAAAAAAACTGCCCACCAAATTCGACAACCCCTGGCCGATGAATTCCTGGTTTCCGTCTATGCGCTGCCCGGATTTTACGGCGATGGCACGCGAGATGGAAACCGCTTCGGTCAGCGCCAGCAAGGTGACCACCAATGCCGGAAACACCACCTGTTGCATCGTCGCGTAGGAAAAGTCCGGCAAGGAGAAAGGGGGAGGATTTGTCGGCAACGCCCCTACGGTTTTGATCTGGGTGGATGCCGTGCCGATTTCCGCGTTGAAAAGATAAGCCACAATACTGCCGATCACCATCGCCACGATCATATAAGGCAGTCTGGGGATAAGTTTTTTCGCCAAAATACCGGCGGCCAGGGTGATAACACCTACCGCCGTGACATACAGATTGATATTGCCGAACTGCAATACCAGTTGCTCGATCACCACGTGAAACGGCGCGCCGCGCGCGATGTTGAGGCCGAAGAAATTCTTGACCTGGCTGGCCGCGATGAGCAGCGCAGCTCCGGCGGTAAAACCGATCACCACGGTATGCGAAATGAAATTCACCAGCACACCCATGCGCGCCAGCCCCAATATGAACTGAAACAACCCGGTCAGAAAGGTCAGGGTCAGCACCATGCTGATGAACTGCGGCGAACCCGGATCTGCGAGAGGGCTCATTGCTGCAAACACAGCGATGGATATAGCGGTGGTGGGCCCGGAAACCAGATGCCAGCTGGATCCGAACAGCGCGGCAATGATGGCGGGCGCCATCGCCGCGTAAAGGCCGTATTCGGGCGGCATCCCCGCAATGGTTGCGAATGCCACCCCCTGAGGCAGCACGATCAATGCACCGGTGATGCCGGCGATCAGGTCATCTTTGGTGGTGGCGCGGTTGACCATCGGCCACCAGCGCAGGAAAGGGAAAATCCTGTTGAACAAACCGGAAGTGTTGGGAGAAATGATCACAGGATAATCCTAAGTGTTTTGTTCGGCTTGCATATATATTTGTGGATCATTCAAATCCAAACCGGACGAACCGGAACCAACAATAGAATGCTGTCTTCCGCACTGCGTTCCAGAATATCAGGACACGCCCTGATAATAGAGATTCTGCGGGTGTTTCGCTTCCGCGAAAAAGCACCAGCGTTCCGCCAGTAGACCGGAAATTTGCGAGACGAGTGCGATACCCAGCCACAACGTGGAAGGATAGGACAAACTGAAGGCCAGCAACAGCAGCGGGACGGCAAACGCCAGCAGCAGAAAGCCCGCTTTCATCCTGCTCAAAAACGCCCCGCTCTTGCCGTGGAAAAACTCCCGCGTGTTGAATGAACCGCCCATCGCACCTTGGTCTGTCTGCACGATGCGCGGATGCTTGATGCCGATTGCCGTTTGCGTAGTCGATTTCGGCCTTAGCCGCGCATTACGCCACAGCGACGAGCTGCGGCCAAGCAGGCCGAGCAGGGTTATGATGAGCGCCCAACCGGCAAAGAAGCCTACCTGCGATGGCGCGACCATGGCGGCGTACAGTGTAGCCAGCGTGAAACCGGATGCGCCGCCCAGCAGTATAAAATTGATCACCGTCAGCGGCGAATGCCATTCCTGCAAAAAACGTAAACAGGCGTAAACCATGCCGGTGCACACAAACAGGGCGAAGGCCAGTATCGTAGCGACGCCACCCAGTATGACCGTGACACTGATACCCAGCCCGCTGGTAGTCGCCACCAGCACCGGATCATACCCAAAGAAATGGGACACTCCATAGAGGAACGTTACCCCCATGAACGCGGGCAAAACGATGACTTCACGGGAAAGCCATGAGGTGCGCCACTGCGCCGCAGAACGCCAGGCACGTTCCGGGCGACCCAGGTGAAAAAATGAGGCGGCCAGCCCTGACATCGTGAACAGCAGCGCCAACAGGCTGCCCCACCCGTAAAAACGCGCATCCTGACGCGGCAGCAAATCAAACAGCGCATAGGACTGCTGGGTGTACAAAGCCAGAAACAAGCCTTGGCCGATGCCGATCAAGGTGGTGAGAAAAATAACTGAGAAGGCCGGATTCATGGTGGTTACCAAGAAGTGACATCGTCGAGCGTAGGCTCGTTTTTGCCCGGTTTGGGCAATTTGCCATCAATCTTGAGCGGATTATCAGCTCGTTCGAGCTCGTCATCGTGTATCTTGAGATGGGTCTTGCGGCGCGGCAAATAATGGTTGGCCGGGTGCGTGCCCCATTCCGGCATCAGCGCATAACCGCCATTCTCACGTATCGCCTGCGACACCGCCGACTCGGGGTCGTGGATGTCACCGAACAACCGCGCGCCGGATGGGCATGCCTTGACACAGGACGGCTTGCGGTCAATTTCCGCCAGCGAGGTATCGTAAATGCGATCCACGCACAAAGTGCATTTCTTCATCACCTTTTGCTTTTCATCCAGTTCGCGTGCTCCATATGGGCAGGCCCAGGTGCAATACTTGCAGCCTATGCATTTGTCGTAATCCACCAGCACGATGCCATCCTGCTTGCGTTTGTAGGAAGCGCCCGTCGGACAAACCGGCACACAGGGCGGGTCTTCGCAATGCAGGCAGGATTTGGGGAAGTGCACAATCTCGGTGTTGGGATATTGCCCCACTTCAAAAGTCTGCACACGATTAAAGAACGTGCCCGTCGGATCGGCGCCATAAGGGTTCTCGTCGCACAGCGGTCCGGCTGCACCGGACGTGTTCCATTCCTTGCAACTGGTCACGCAGGCATGACAACCCACGCAAACATTGAGGTCGATGACCAAGGCGAGCTGGGTCATTTCTCCCCACCTTTTTTCCCGCCGCCAAAGTAAGCCAGCCAGCCTGGGCGCTCAGCCATACCCGGCACGGCTTGCAGCGGCTCGAATTGTGGCGATGACTGTTGCGGCTCGTCGGCGCCAGCCGGATAAATGCGCACCCGCACGTCGTACCAGGCAGCCTGCCCGGTGATCGGGTCGGAATTGGAATAACGTGTGCCGTCTGGATTGGCAGGCAGTTCCTCGGAGATCAGATGATTCAGCAAAAAACCCTGCTGCGACTCGTTCGCATCGGGTGATAAATTCCAGGAGCCCGCCGCCTTGCCGATGGCATTCCAGGTCCATACCGTGCCCGGCTCGACCGCCTCGGAATATCTCGCCATGCAGCGCACCTTGCCCCATTGCGATTCCACCCACATCCAGCCACCGTCCGCAATACCTGCGTCCTGTGCGGTGAGCGGATTAACGTACAGATAATTGTGCGCATGGATCTGGCGCAGCCAGGCATTTTGCGAATCCCAGGAGTGATACATAGCCATCGGCCGCTGGGTCACTGCCGCAAGCGGGTATTTGTGCTTGTCGCTGGCCTGCATTTCCAGCGGCTCGTAGAAAAATGGCAGCGGGTCGAAATAAGTTTCGATGCGCTTGGCCAGATGGGGCGGCGGCTTGCGCGTGATGCCCCGGCCTTGCGCGGCCAGGCGGAATTTTTGCAGCACTTCGGAATACAGGTGGATCAGGATAGGTTCGGCATAGCGCGTGATGCGGTTGCGCTGCGACCATTCGAGATAACCCTTGTTCCAGTTGCGCATGTACTGGTAGGAACGCGGCAACTTGTGGTGGTACACACAGTTGTTTTGCGCGTACATCTCCCACTGTTTCGAATTGGGTTCACCGCGCATGAACTTCTCGCCGCCCTTGCCGCGCCAGCCCGACAGGAATCCAATTCCCGACCCCGGCTCGGTCTCCCAGTTCACGATGAAATCGGGATAGTCGCGAAATTTGCGCTTGCCTTCCCCGGTAACGAAGGCAGGCAGTTTCAGGCGCGTGCCGAGTTCGATCAGCACTTCCTGAAAAGGCTTGCACTCGCCTGTTGGCGGCAACACCGGAATGCGCACCGCATCCACCGGGCCATCGAATTCAGAAATCGGCCGGTCCAGCATGGACATCACATCATGGCGCTCCAGATAAGTGGTGTCCGGCAAAATCAAATCGGCGAATGCGGTGGTCTCCGAATGGAAAGCATCACACACCACGATGAACGGGATTTTATGTTCGCCGCTCCCGTCCTTGTCACAGAGCATTTTCCTGACCTCGACCGTATTCATCGTCGAGTTCCAGCCCATGTTGGCCATGAAGATCAGCAGCGTGTCTATCCGGTACGGGTCACCGCGCCAGGCATTGGTAATGACGTTGTGCATCAGCCCATGCACCGACAGCGGATACTCCCAGGAAAACCCCTTGTCGATGCGCACCGGGCTGCCATCCGTATTGACGAACAGATCATCCGGGTCAGACGGCCAACCCAGTGGCATACCGTCCAGCGGCGTGTTTGGCCTAACCGCCAGCGGCGTATTGGGCGTGCGCGCGCAGGGCGGGATAGGGCGCGGAAAAGGTGTCTTGTGGCGAAACCCGCCGGGGCGGTCGATGGTGCCGAGCAGTGTCATCAGAATGGCCAGCGAGCGTATCGTCTGGAAGCCGTTTGAATGCGCCGCCAAACCGCGCATGGCATGGAAGGCCACCGGATTGCCGGTAATGCTGTTGTGCTCCTTGCCCCAGGAATCCGTCCAGGCAATCGGCAATTCGATCTTCTGGTCGCGCGCGGTGATGCCCATTTCGTGCGCCAGACGGCTGATGGTTGCGGCAGGGATGCCGGTGATCTGTTCCGCCCACTCCGGCGTGTAATCCTTTACGCGCTCTTGCAGCAACTGGAACGCGGGCTTGACCGGCGTACCATCCGGCAATTTGAATTCGCCGAACAGGTACGGGTCGGCACTCTCGCTGTGCGTGACTACCGGCTTGTCGGTATTGCGATCCCACCAAAGTTTGTTCTGCGGGTCGTAGCAACCCTCTTCTTCCGGTACTTCGGTGCGCACGAACATCCCGAACTCGTCATGCTTGTCGTCGAGATTCACCAATTGTCCGGAGTTGGTGTAACGCACCAGAAATTCGCGATCATACAAACCGAGCGCGATGATTTCATGGATCAGCGCGAGCAGCAGCGCGCCGTCGGTGCCGGGGCGGATCGGCACCCATTCATCGGCGATGGCCGAGTAACCGGTGCGCACCGGATTGATGGTGATGAAGCGCCCGCCTTCGCGTTTGAATTTTGAAAGAGCGATCTTCATCGGATTGGAGTGATGGTCTTCCGCCGTACCGATCATCACGAACAGCTTGGCGCGCTCCAGGTCCGGCCCGCCGAATTCCCAGAACGAACCGCCGATGGTATAGATCATCCCGGCAGCCATGTTCACCGAACAGAGACCGCCGTGTGCGGCATAGTTGGGCGTGCCGAACTGGCGCGCGAACATGCCGGTCAGCGCCTGCATCTGGTCGCGTCCGGTGAACAGGGCAAATTTCTTCGGGTCGGTGGCGCGTATTTTTCCCAGCCGCTCGGCAAGCATGCTGAAAGTTTCTTCCCAGCTTATTTCCTCGAATTCTCCCGCACCGCGTTCCGCCCCCGGCTTGCGCCGCAACGGCCTGGTCAGCCGTGCGGGCGAGTATTGTTTCATGATGCCGGCACTGCCCTTGGCGCAAATCACGCCGTGGTTGAGCGGATGATCCGGGTTGCCGTCTATGTAGCGCACCTCGCCGTTGCGCAGGTGGACGCGGATGCCGCAGCGGCACGCGCACATATAGCAGGTGGTGGTGCGCACCTCGACTCTTGCATCCGGCACAGGCGATGCCACAGGATCGTGCAGCGGGAATATCGTGCTCTGCGAGTCGCCAAAATTGTGGGTTTTCATAAAACCTTGTTGGAAATTTAGTGCCGGATCGCGGCCATTTCGGGCGGAAAGCGACCATTTTTGAATGTGCTCCAGTATGCACAACTGATAGCCCCGCTATCCATAGCCGTAATGAGCTATTGAACTATAACCCGTAAGAGCTACCCGCTCAGATTTAGCCGAATCGGGAAAGGTATCCCTTAACTGCCGGATAGCGACAAATATTTTTCCATAAAATATTGTTGCTTTGCCATGTTCCCGATGCGGCCATAAGCGGTGGCCAGGGAGCGATAGGCCGTTTTGCTCCCGGGATAAATCTCGATCGTGTCATTCAGTTCTTCGATGGCCTGTTGCCATATTATCTCTTTGGCAAGGGGAACCATTCCTTCCTGCCCTGAATTTCTGACAAACATGAGCGCGGCCTTTTCCCGCCCCACGAGCACCCAATCCGGGTCGCTCTCAAGCACAGCGAGAAGAGGAATAATTTCGCCGGAAAAGCCCAATGTGACCGGGGTGACAATGGCCTGAATATCGAATAATTGAATAACGTTTTGCCACCCTTTATCCGCCCTGAAAATGGCGTCGTGCAGCTCTACCGCCCGGTTCGTACCATAATTTTTTCCGTCCACAAAAACCGTGCGGTCAAGTTCCCAGGCAAGATAACTTCCCAAATGATAAAAATTGAGAATGTTGCCCTGCGCCGCATGGCGTTTTAGCAACGGCGCGCTTTTATAAGGCGTATTCCCATCATAAATTCCCACCCCCCACATCTTGCTGGTTCCTGTCGCAACGGTTCCCGCTAATCCAGCCAGAATCGAAAATATCGCGATTGCTCCATTGCGCCCTGGAGTCCTGGTCAGCCGCATCACCAAAATGCCAAGCGCATTGCTTATCGGCACGAATGCGACGATACCCAGAAACGCCGTATTTCTGGCATAGCGAAAAGCCAGAACAGTAAAAAGGACTAAAAGCAGAATATCAACCAAACGCCAAGGACGAGCGAATAAAATCGCTATTGCGCCCATTGCCACAATGACCATGAAACGCGGCGCATATTCGGTTTGCATTACGGGTAGAAACTCGGTTATGGATTTGAGCTCCGTGCTCGACAGGGCAATGTCCACCGGCATCCATAGCTGATGAAACCCGTATGGGTTTAATGTGGAGGCGCCTGCCATGGCAAGCATAATGATGCCCAGAACACCCGCAGTTTTTATTTTTTCCGCCGACGATAAAACGGCTTGCAGCGCATATATGCCAAAAACGCCGATCAGGAAAATTGCCGATGGATGCCCCTGGCTGAGCAGCCAGGTAAAAGCAGGCAAGGGAATAAGCCAGGCAAGTTTTTTGTGCGCGAGATAGTTTTCGAGTAGAAAAATTTCTGCCGCCAGCAACAAGTAAAGCAAAGTTTCCGGCCTGTAATTCAGCCGTGGCTCGATTACCCATAATGCCAGCGCGATAACCGGCAAGGGTTGCCACCATTCTGTACTCGTTTTGCTGAGGGCGGCAAAATACAGGCACAATAAAATTCCGCAGCCTATAGCCGCATTGGCGATTGCCATTCCAACAAATCCGGAATAGTGTTCGACCAAATAGTAAAAAACGCCAAAACCCCATTCATGAAATTCGCCCGGCTCGCCCAGTCGCGGCAGAATGTAGAACTCGTAGCCCGGAATGCGCATCTGGCGCATCACTTCGCGCCCGACGACCATGTGCCACCAAATGTCGGGATCAAACAGCTTGCGCAACAGGCTGATGCCAATGAGCAGGAAAAACGCTCCTCGGAAAAGGGTGTTGCGGCCGGATAGCAGAGTGGCGACCTTCGCCAGATTTAATTGCATGAATGAGTTACCTATACCATTGTGATGAAATACCCTGCCGCTCCAATTGATAGTCTATGCAGGTCATGATATTTTTTTTCGCCGCGCTGCCCGCCTGCGCCATTCCAACAGCACCGCCGTATGCCACAGCACGCGCACAACGCAGTAACCCGCGATGGCGAGGCAGATCGCCAGCAGCGGCAGGCCTATTACAAACTGCTTGCCAAGCGAGACTACCCAATCCAGCATGACGGTGTGCCAGTTGCTCCAGCTCATTTCCGGCAACGCAAAATGCGCGGTTGACAGGCCATTGTGCTGGCCGGTAACGAATGCGCCAAGCTCATAAGCCAGCACATACAGTGGAACGATGGTAAACGGGTTGGTGTAGAGCGTGGTGAACAGCGCAACCGGCAGGTTGACGCGGAACAGCACCGCCAGCAATGCAGCGCCTATCATCTGGAACGGTCCGGGAATCAGGCCGCAGAACATGCCGATAGCGACACCACCCGCCACCGAGCGGCGATGCAAATGCCACAGGTTGGGGTGGTGCAGCCAGGCGCCGAACGGGCGTATCCAGCGGCTTTGCTCGATGGTTGCGTGGTCAGGCAAAAACTTCCTGAAATATTTTTTCGGCACAGCGCGTTGCTTTCCGGCAAAATCAGAATGGATAGATTACCTGATTGCGTTGAATATGCCAGCATCGCGAAAGGAAAAGTTATTTATCCTGAAAACCTCGGTTGAAAATGAACCGACAGAGGGCAAACCCTCATCCCCAGCCCTTCCCCCCGAGGGGGAAGGGAGCAAAACCCCTCTCCCTCGGGGAGAGGGGTTGGGGTGAGGGAGAAGCTGTGCCCATGTTGCTTTCCCTGTAAATTGCATGTTCTCAACTGGAGGAATTTAGGTTTATATGAGCCAGGCAATACCCGATCAACCCGATTTGCGCGGCCTGTCACAAGCTGAAGCGCAGGCTCGGCTGCGTGTGGAAGGGCCGAACGAGCTGCCCGCAACCGGACAGCGCAACATACTGGCGATTGCGCTTGAAGTGCTGCGCGAACCGATGTTCCTTCTGCTGGTGTGTGCAGGCGCGATCTACCTGTTACTCGGCGACGTCAGCGATGCCCTGATGCTGCTGGGCTTTGTGTTCGTGGTGATGGGCATCACCATCTATCAGGAACACAAGACCGAGCGGGTGCTGGAAGCCTTGCGCGACCTGACCAGCCCGCGCGCGCTGGTGCTGCGCGATAGCGTTGAGCAGCGCATTGCCGGGCGCGAAGTGGTGCGCGGCGATATCCTGATCCTGGCCGAAGGCGACCGTGTAGCGGCGGATGCAGTATTGATTTCATGCAACGACTTTGCGGCGGACGAATCGCTGCTCACCGGCGAATCGGTGGCGGTGCGCAAGGTTGCTGTGGCTGATGCGAAGTTTATTCAAACCCACCCCCATCCCACCTTTCCCCCGCCCGGCGGCGACGACCTCCCCTACGTCTATTCCGGCACGCTGGTAGTGCAAGGGCACGGCGTGGCGCGTGTGCTGGCGACCGGACCGCACACCGAAATCGGCAAGATCGGCAAGGCATTGCAGGAACTGGATAGCGGAACCACGCCATTGCAGAAGGAAATCGGTAAGCTGGTGCGCAACCTCGCCATCATCGGCGTATTGCTGAGTTTGCTGCTGATGGTGATTTATAGCGTGGTCCGTGGCGACTGGCTGCATGGGCTGCTGTCCGGCATCACGCTGGCGATGTCCATCCTGCCGGAGGAATATCCGGTGGTGCTGGCGGTGTTCATGGCAATGGGAGCATGGCGCATTTCCAAACATCGGGTACTCACCCGCCGCGTGCCCACGGTGGAGGCGCTGGGTTCGACCACGGTGCTGTGCGTGGACAAAACCGGCACACTTACACTAAACCGCATGGTGGTGCAGCAGTTGATTGCGGGTGATGTCTCGTTTGTGGCAAATACTTCGGATTCTCCGCTACCGGAGGCGTTCCATGAACTGGTCGAGTTCGGCATTCTCGCCAGCGAGACTGCGCCGTTCGATCCGATGGAAAAAGCCATCCACGCACTCGGCTCACTTTGTTTGTCCACCACCGAACACATCCATCGTGATTGGGTGCTGGCGCATGAATATTCCCTGTCGCCGGAACTGCTCGCGCTGTCGCATGTGTGGCAGGCGCGTGGCCGCGACGAATATGTGGTGGCGGCAAAAGGCGCACCGGAAGCGGTGGCCGACCTGTGCCACCTGAATGAACAACAGTTGGCGAGACTGGCCGAACAGGTGGACACTCTCGCGACGCAAGGTATGCGCGTGTTGGGGGTAGCCCGCGCCAGCTACCGCCCCAGCCCTCACGGTCGTGAATGGCCGGAGATCCAGCATGATTTCGATTTCGAGTTTCTCGGCCTGATCGGCCTGGCCGACCCGGTGCGCCCTACCGTCACGGCGGCACTCAAGGAGTGCGCTGCTGCGGGCATCCGTGTGGTGATGATTACCGGCGACTATTCCGCCACGGCGGCAGCCATTGCAAAACAGATCGGCCTGGACACAGGCAACGGCGGCATCATCAGCGGCTCGGAACTCAGCCAGATGGACGACGCAACGCTGCGCGAGCGCATCCGCCTCAGCAACATTTACGCGCGCATGGTGCCGGAGCAAAAATTGCGTCTGGTCAACGCGCTCAAGGCGAATGGCGAAATCGTGGCGATGACCGGCGACGGAGTGAACGATGCGCCCGCGTTGAAAGCCGCGCACATCGGCATCGCCATGGGTGCGCGCGGCACCGATGTGGCGCGCGAGGCGGCGGCGCTGGTGCTGCTGGACGACGACTTCGCCTCCATCGTGCATGCCGTGCGCCTGGGGCGCGGCATCTTCGACAACCTGCGCAAGGCGATGGCCTACATTTTCGCCGTGCATATTCCCATCGTCGGCTTGTCGCTGATTCCGCTACTGCTGGGCTGGCCGCCGGTGTTTGCCCCGGTGCACATCGTGTTTCTGGAAATGATTATCAACCCGGCCTGCTCCATCGCCTTCGAGGCGGAACCGGCGGAACGCGACGTGATGCAGCGCCCGCCGCGCAATCCGCAACAACCGCTGTTCGGGAAACACATCCTCCTGCTCAGCCTGCTGCAAGGGGTGTTTGTGCTGCTCGCCACACTCGCAGTGCTGGGCTACACACTGCACAATGGCGCATCGGAAACACAAGCGCGCGCACTGACTTTCTCCACGCTGATCGTCGGCAACCTCGGGCTGATCCTGGTCAACCGTTCCTGGCAACACACTATCCTGCGCACGCTCAACAGGCGCAACCCTGCGCTATGGTGGGTGATAAGCGGGGCATTCGGCTTCCTCCTGCTGACCCTGACCCTGCCCTTCCTGCGCGAGGCATTCCACTTCGCCCCGGTCACGCCTTACCAACTCGCGCTGTGCTTTGCCGCTGGCTTGTGCAGCGTGCTGTGGTTCGAGATGTACAAGCTCTTCCGGCGTTGAGTAAGCACTACCCATCTTATCGAACCCCGCATGCATCATTTTCCGGCATCCCCTGTTTCCAGCCAAATGGCCGTTAACACAGAAATTCTTGCCACCTGATTTTTGACGGCTGACTCGACGCCCAACAAGAAGAAAAACTGGTAGCATGAACCACGCCGTTGGAAGGCGAAGAAACAGAGGAAGATCAAAAATGAATCTGTTGCTAAAACAAATACTAGTTTGCGTGTTTTTATTTGCGTTAAGCGAACAAGCGGTAGCCAGCCCGTTTTCGGACGCACAGATTGCCTCCAAAAGGGGTGATTATGTAAAGGCAGCGGCGATATATAAATCACTGGCAGAGCAAGGCAATGCTTTAGCTCAGTTACTTCTTGGTATGAAATATTACGACGGCAGAGGTGTTCCCCAGGATTTCGTTCTGGCGCACATGTGGATAGGTCTTGCTGCTGCGAATGCCGATACTAACAAACAGAAAACATACACCCAAATTCGTGATTTAGTGGCAAAACAAATGACCGCCAACCAGATTGCCGATGCAAAAGAACGCGCCAGAAAATGCACGGTGAACAAATTCAAGGGGTGTTACTGAGAAAACAGTTGCAGCCAACCTTCTGCGCAGCCCTTTTATACCGGGCTGCTCATGTGGAAAATAATGATGCAACAATTGTGTAGTGCCTTGCAGGAAACGGCTCCGCAGCTTGGGGAGCGGCACCGTCCGTCTGGCTTGAACAGCAGCTTCAATGGAAGCCAGTTGGCATTTGCGGATTATGTCGCACGTAGCCGGGACATGCTGGGCAAAGCCCGTTCCAGGCTGGGCGTTGCCGATCTGGAAAAAATTGTTGACGGCAATGCGCCGTTCGAACTGTTGCCGCTGGCAGGATTACCGGCTGGGCAAAAAAAACCCTATCGCCGTGGTGTGCTGCTCACCCACGGCTTGACCGACTCGCCGTATTTCATGCGCCACCTGGCTGCGTTCTTTCAGGAAAGCGGTTTTCGTGTCATGGCGGTATTGTTGCCGGGGCATGGCACGCACCCTGGGGATTTGCTTGAAGTAAGCTGGCGCGAGTGGGCCAAGACGGTGGCCTATGGCGCCGACAGGCTGGCTAAAGAAGTGGATGATATTTATCTGGCAGGGTTTTCCGCCGGGGGCGCGTTGAGCGTTTATCAGAGCCTGCGCGATGACCGGGTGCGCGGCCTGTTCCTGTTTTCTCCCGCATTTGAAATATCGCCGCGCGCGGCATGGGCCAACTGGCACAGGCTGTATAGCTGGCTGATCCCGTCGGCAAAGTGGGTGGACATCAAGCCCGACCATGACATCTACAAATACGAGTCATTTCCGAAGAATGCCGCCGCACAGATGTACGCGCTGACCAGGGAACTGAAAGTTCAATTGCGGCAGCATGCGCCGGACATTCCGGTATTCGCTGCCGCCAGTGAAGATGACACGACAGTCAACACGTCGGCCACCCTGGAATTCATGGCGCGCTCGTGCAACCCTCGCAGCAAAATGGTGCTTTACACTACTGACACGGGAAAGTGCCCTGTCGGCATCCCGGCAGAAAAACTGGAGCGGTTGAACAGCGTAGCGCCCGAACAGAAAATACTAAGTTCCGCGCACACGGCCATCGTGCTGCCCGGCTATGATGCGCACTATGGCCGGGAGGGAGAATATTCCAGTTGCCATCATTATTATCCGGGCGATATGAAAAAATACGCTGCCTGTAACCAGCATCCCGAACAAGCTTGGCAAGGAGAAATAACCGAGCACAATCTTAAAGCCGGAATGCTGCGCCGTCTGATGTACAACCCGAATTTTGCGGCGCTGAAGGTTTCCATGCAGCAGTTTATTGATCAAATAAAATAACCGTGATTTGGCACGCCAATAAGTATCATGAAATATTATTGCAGGCGTTCTTGCAAAAACTTCTGCAAAAACTTATTGACATCCATTGCTTATACAACTATTTTAACCCGTCGTTGAAGTTTGGTAGGGGTCTGGATGGTGCATAAATAAGCACTCTTAAACAACCAATAATAATAATTACAGTTAACGCTCAGGGAGAATTTAGATGAAAAAAATAGTTATTTCTTTGGCAGGATTGCTGGCAGCAGTAGCGTTCGCGCCAGAAGCGTCCGCCGTTCCATCCTTTGCACGTCAAACCGGCGTAGCTTGTACCGCATGCCACTGGCAATCTTATCCCGCGCTGAACAGCTTTGGCCGTGCCTTCAAGGCATCCGGCTACACCATGATGGGTGCGCAAGACAAGGTCGAAGGCGAGCATGGCCTGTCTATTCCAAGCGTGTTGAATGCTTCGTTGTACACGCAATTACGCTACAACAAAACCAATGGTACGGCTCCGGCAGCTACTGCCGCCGGTAACAAAAATAATGGACGTTTCGACATGCCGGATGAAATGGCTCTGTTCGTTGCTGGCCGCGGCTCTGAACATATTGGTTTCGTGGCAGAAATAGGTTTGGTGGGTAATGCTGCGGGTTCTGGTGCCAGTATTGCTAACTTCAAGATGCCGTTCGTGTTCGGGTCGGACAGCGTGAAAATTAGTGCGATTCCTTTCTTCTCATCCGGCATCGGCGCATCTTACGGCTTTGATCTATTTGCCACGGGTTCTAACGGCGCTGGCCGGATAACTGAAAACGGCATGAGCTATTCCGCCGCGATGTACATGGGTGCAACAAACAACCCGGGCACTAACGCTGCGGACGCAACAGGTCTTGCGCTGGTGGCATCTAACGAAAACTTCCACGTTAACATTACACCGTATACGGGTGTTAGTGCTCAAACAGGAGGCCAAACAACCTCTCTCGGCGCGACTTATCTGCGCGCGGCCTGGACGCCTAGTTATAACAATTGGGATTTAGGCATAGGCTTCCAGAACTGGAGCGGCAAACCCTCCAAGGGAAGAGGTGGTGCTGATTATGCCCAAGAAGCCAAACTGTACGTGATTGATGGTCAGGCATTAGGTGAGGTGAGCGGTATGCCTTTGGGTATTTATGCCAGCTATGGTTCGGCAGAGGCGAGTGCTGCTGTTGCAGGCGCTGGCCTTGCAGGTATGAATACTTACAACAGTGGCGTTAGCCGTAAATCTGCTTTCGGTATTATGGGTGACTTGTGGGTAATACCCGGTACGTTGGGTTTGCAACTTGGCATCATGCGCGCCAAGACTGGCCAGATGCAAAGTGCGGTTGTTGGTAGCAACGAATCCGACAACTCCTACACCCTTGGCGCACGCTACAAGATCCGTCAAAACGTGAAAATGGGTGTTGCTTACACCAAGTTCTCCGGTACGGCTTATGACATCGGCGGCTCCGGTGGTACAAATTCGGGCGACACCAGCAATGTAATAACCGGGGTTGCTGCTGGGGTGGACGGTGCTTCCGCTGCCAGGGGCAATCAGCGTTTGACCGTTATTTTGTCCGCCGGTTTCTAAGCCCTGTGTAGGGTGCATTCCATGCACCATGGTGCGCACAACGCACCCTAAATGCCAGCAATAAAACAGGGGAGCTTCGGCTCCCCTGTTTTTTTGCGCCTGCGGTACAATCGCGCGCCATGAATTTTCCCGCTAATTCTCCCCAAGCGCGCCGTGCGGCGCGTATCGAAAGCCTCTATCCGATTGAATATCCCGCAGACCTGCCGGTGGTGTTGCGCCGTGACGAATTGGCGCAGGCTATTCGTGAACATCAGGTGGTGATCGTGTGCGGTGAAACCGGTTCGGGCAAGACCACGCAGTTGCCGAAAATCTGTTTGAGCATAGGCCGTGGGGTGCAAGGTGTGATTGCCCATACCCAGCCGCGCCGCGTGGCGGCGCGCTCGGTAGCCAACCGCATCGCGCATGAGCTGAAGACCGAACTGGGCGGAGCGGTGGGCTACAAGATACGCTTTAACGACAAGGTGTCAGCCGACACCTGCATCAAGCTGATGACCGACGGCATCCTGCTGGCGGAAATCCAGAGTGATCCACAGCTAAGAAAATACGACACCATCATCATTGACGAGGCGCACGAGCGCTCGCTCAACATTGATTTCCTGCTGGGCTATTTCAAGCAATTGCTGCCGCGCCGCCCGGACTTGAAACTCATCATCACCTCCGCCACGCTGGATGCGGAGCGCTTTGCGCGGCATTTTGCGGGTTCCCCCACCCCAACCCTCCCCCCGAGGGAGAGAGAGCCAAGTTCCCCTCTCCCTCGGGGGGAGAGCTTGCGAGGGGGCAGGCTAGGGGTGGGGGAACACGCCCCCATAATCCAGGTATCTGGCCGCAGCTATCCGGTCGAAGTGCGCTACCGCCCGCCGCAACAGAATGAGGAAGGCGAAATTCAGGACGTGCCGCAAGCGGTCTGCGCCGCGCTGGATGAACTTTCGATATCCGGCCTGCGCGGCGATGTGCTGGTGTTTTTGCCAGGCGAACGCGAGATACGCGATACGGCGGAAGCCCTGCGCAAGCATCATCCGAAGGGGGTAGAAATACTGCCGCTGTTTTCGCGCCTGTCGGTTGCCGAACAGGATCGCGTGTTCAAGCCGGTTTCCGGCATGCGCCGCGTGGTGCTGGCCACCAACGTGGCGGAAACGTCGCTCACCGTGCCCAATATCGGCTATGTGATAGACAGCGGGTTGGCGCGCATCAACCGTTACAGCATCCGCCAGAAAGTGGAGCAGTTGCGCGTGGAGAAAATTTCACGCGCCTCCGCCAACCAGCGCGCCGGGCGATGCGGGCGGGTGATGAGCGGGGTGTGCGTGCGCCTTTATGATGAGGAAAGTTTCCTGGCGCGCGCCGAATATACCGACGCGGAAATTTTCCGTGTGTCGCTGGCCACTGTGATCCTGCGCATGAGTGCGCTGAACTTGGGCGAAATAGAGCATTTCCCGTTCATTGAGCCACCGGGTTCGCGTTCTATTGCGGATGGGTATCAGTTGCTTGCCGAGCTCGGTGCGATTGATGAGACGAAGCAACTGACCCCGCTGGGCTGCGAGTTGGCCAAGCTTCCGCTCGACCCGAAAATCGCGCGCCTGCTGCTGGCCGGGCGGCAATATCACTGCTTGCAGGAAATCCTCATTATCGCCAGCGCGCTGTCGCTGCAAGACCCGCGTGACCGCCCGTCGGAGCGGCGCGAAGCGGCGGATATGGCGCACCAGCGCTTCAACGACGAGCGCTCGGATTTCCTGGCTTACCTGAAATTGTGGGCGTGGTTCCAGCAGGCGGTGAAGCATAAAAAATCCAACCGCTTGTGGGCAAATGAGTGCCGCGAAAGTTTCCTGTCGCCGTTGCGCCTGCGCGAATGGCATGAGCTGTATCAGCAGTTGCATGCGCAGGTGGCGGAGATGGGAATGCGCCTGAATGAGCAACCCGCGAGTTACGAACAAATCCACAAGGCGCTGCTCACCGGCTTGCTCGGCAACATCGGCTGCAAGAGTGTGGACCGGGAGCCGTATTATCTCGGTGCGCGTGAAATAAAATTCTTTATCGCGCCGAATTCTGTGCTGGCGAAAAAGGGTGCGAAATGGGTGGTGGCCGCCGAGTTGACGGAGACGACAAAGCTGTACGCGCGCTGTGTGGCGCGCATCGAACCGGAATGGCTGGAGGAGGTAGGCGCGCACCTGATCAAGCGCCATTACTACGATCCGCACTGGGAAAAGAAGGCGGCGCAGGTGGCGGCGTGGGAACGCAGCACGCTGTATGGCCTGATCATCAACCCGAAGAAGCGCGTGCATTACGGGCCGATGAATGTGCCCGAGTCGCGCGCGGTGTTTATCCGCCAGGCGCTGGTGGCGGGCGAATTCAACACGCAAGCGCCGTTCTTTGCGCACAACCAGAAACTGATCCGCGACATCGAAGCGCTGGAGCACAAGGCGCGCCGCCCCGATGTGCTGGTGGATGAAGAATTGATCTTCGCTTTTTACGATGCGCGCATTCCCGGTCATCTCTCTGGGCTGCACATCCACAACGGCGCGGCGTTCGAAGCATGGCGCAAGGAGGCGGAACGGGAAAACCCGAAATTGCTCTTTCTGCAACGCGATGACCTGATGCGCCACGAAGCGGCAGGCATCACCACCGACCAGTTCCCGCCGCAACTGGTGATGAACAATATCAGCTATGCGCTGGGCTACCATTTCGCGCCGGGAAAAAGCGATGACGGCGTGACGCTTACCGTGCCGCTGATCTTGATAAACCAGGTGTCCGCACCGCGTTGCGAATATCTGGCGCCCGGTCTGCTGGCGGAAAAAGTGGCGCAACTGCTGAAAACCCTGCCGCAGAAACTGCGCCGCCACCTGGTGCCGGTGCCAGAATTTGCCGCCGCATTCTGCCGCGATGTGCCGCCTTCCGACGTGCCGCTGGTGCAGGCACTGGCGCGCTATATCCGCGCACAAAAGCAACTCGATGTGCCGCCGGATGCGTTCCGCATGGAGCAGATGCCGCAGCATTTATTGATGAATTTTTATGTGGTGGATGAGCACGGCAGGCAGTTGGGCGTGTCGCGCAATTTTACCCAACTGCGCGCCGAGCTTGCCCCCAAACCAAGTGCGTCACCGAGCGGAGCCCTCTCCCTTGGGGAGAGGGCTGGGGTGAGGGAAGACACGGTGAACATCCGCCACACAAGCTGGGACTTCGGCGAATTCAAGGAAACTTCGGAATTGCGCCGCGCCGGGCAGACGGTGACACTGTTCAACGCGCTGGCGGATGAGGGTGATGCCATCACCCTGCGCACTTTTGATACGCGCGAGGAGGCGGAGACTGCGCATCGCGCCGGGCTGAGGCGCTTGTTCATGCTGGCACTGAAGGAGCAAGTGAAGTTTCTGGAAAAAAATCTGCCCGGCCTGCAAGCGATGGCGATGCAAGCTTTGTCATTAAATTCGGGACCATTTGGCAGCCAGCAGGATTTACTGCGGCAGATTTTGTCGGTGACTTTTGACCGCTGTTGCCTGATGGAGCCGTGGCCGGGCAACGAGAAGGAATTTGCCGCACGCTGCAAGGAAGCAAAAAGCCGCTTGACGCTGGTGGCGCAGGAGATTGCGCGGCTGACCGGCGCGATACTGGGCGAGTATCAACTGGTGCAGAAAAACCTGCAATCCTCGAAAGCGCATGTGCAGGCCGTTCAGGACTTGCGCGCGCAGTGCGACTGGTTGCTGGGCAAGGAATGGATAGCGCGTATTCCTTATGAGCGCCTGCAGCACGTGCCGCGTTATTTCAAGGCGATCAATGTGCGGCTGGAAAAATTGCGTGCCGACCCGGCGCGCGACGCGCGGCAACTGGCGCAAATGCAGCCTTTGTATCAAGCCTGGCAGCGCAGGCTGTCCGCGCAACAAGGCAGGGCGGATACCAAGCTGGAGGAGTTCGGCTGGCTGTTGCAGGAGTTGCGCGTGTCGCTGTTTGCGCAGGAATTAAAGACGCCGGTGATTGTGTCGGTGAAGCGGCTGGAGAAATTATTGGCGATGCTCGGAAGTTGATTGCTGTTAGCAATAACCTTCGCTGATCGCTGCATGGGTTCAGGCTTTGGATAATAACTTGAGCGCTTGCCGTATGCCATCCGACACGCTCGCATCGGCAGACAATTGTTTGGCCGCCCAGTCCGCTTCTTTCTCGTTGTATCCCAATGCCAGCAATGCGTTGACAATATCGCTGCCCTGCGTGGATACCGCCCGGCTTGTGCTACCCGGCATAACCGCCGTAAACTTGCCTTGCAATTCCAGCAACAGTCGCTCGGCGGTCTTCTTGCCCACGCCCGGAATTTTTGTCAATCGCCCGGCTTCCTTGTTCGCCACGGCAACGGCGAGATCGTTTAGGCTCAAGCCGGACAACACGGAGAGCGCGAGCTTCGGGCCGACGCCGCTGATTTTCAGCAACTGGCGGAATGCCATGCGCTCATCGTTTGTGGCAAAGCCATACAGCAAGTGCGCATCCTCGCGCACGATAAGATGCGTGTGCAGCACCACGCGCTCGTGCAACACCGGCAAGTTGTAAAACGTGCTCATCGGCACATCCAGCTCATAGGCCACGCCCTGCACGTCCAGCAGAATTTGCGGCGGATTTTTTTCCAGTAGGATGCCCGTCAAACGGCCTATCATCTCAAATAAATCCTAGACAAATCATTATCTCGTCATTCCCGCGTTCGCGCATAAGCGCCAACTTATCTTGTTCCTCCCCCTTCAAGGGGGAGGTTAGGTGGGGGATGGGGTTGCTATCCATGAAATTCAACCCCATCCCCACCCCAGCCCTCCCCTTGAAAGGGAGGGAGAAATACTCTGGCGCACTTAAGTTAGCGCTTATGCGCGAACGCGGGAATGACGGAAGTGCATAGACACCCATCAAACCAGCCTGCCATTTTTCATGCGATACCCCGCCGTAGCCAGCGCGCCCAGACCCATGCCGCCGTGCGCATGGCAGATGGCGCAGGCCAGCGCGTCCGCCGCGTCCGGGCTGGGTGTGCCGGATAAATTCAACAGGCGCTGCACCATCTCCTGCACTTGCTCCTTTTTCGCGTGGCCGTTGCCCACCACCGCCTGCTTTACCTGCAACGCGGTGTATTCCGCCACCGGCAGTTGCGCCAGCACTGCCGCGCAGATGGCCGCTCCGCGCGCTTGTCCGAGCAACAGGGTGGATTGCGGGTTGACGTTGACGAACACTTTTTCCACCGCCACTTGCTGCGGCTGGTGCAATTCGATCAACTCGCGCAGGGACTCCAGTATCGCCTTCAGCCGTTCCGGCAGCTCGCCGTCCGGCGTTTTGATGCAGCCGCTGGCAACATAGTTGAGTTTCTGCCCGACCTTGTCCAGCACCCCAAACCCGGTGATGCGCAGGCCGGGATCTATGCCTAAGATGCGGACTGAGGACTGAGGGCTAAGGACTGAGTAGGCAATTTTCAACGTGATTCAATCCTTTTCTGTTTTTCCTCATGCCTCGGTGCTCAGCACTCAGCCCTGCCTCTACTCCTCAATCACTGCGTTGGTGTAAACCTCTTGCACGTCGTCCAGATTTTCCAGGGCATCCAGCAACTTCTGCATGCGCGCCGCATCGTCGCCGCTGAACAACACTTCGTTTTGCGCTTTCATGGTGACTTCCGCCATCGCCGGTTTGAATCCCGCCGCTTCCAGGCGCTGCTTTACTTCGACGAAATCATTCGGTGCAGTGATGACTTCGATGCTGCCGTCTTCATTGCTGACGATGTCCTCAGCGCCCGCATCCAGCGCCACTTCCATCAGCGAATTTTCGTCCGTGCCGGGCGCAAAAATCATCTGCCCGCAATGCTTGAACAGAAAAGACACCGAGCCATCGGTGCCGAGGTTGCCGCCAAATTTGGTGAAGGCATGGCGCACATCGGCCACGGTGCGCGTCTTGTTGTCGGTCATGCAATCCACCATCACCGCCGCGCCGTTGATGCCGTAGCCTTCGTAGCGCAACTCGATATAGTCCACGCCTTCCAGCTCGCCGCTGCCGCGCTTGATGGCGCGTTCCACATTGTCCTTCGGCATGTTCTGGTCATACGCTTTTTCCATCGCCAGGCGCAGGCGCGGATTACTGGCCGGATCGCTATCGCCTAGCCTGGCTGCCACGGTGATTTCCTTGATCAGCCGCGTGAAAGCTTTGCCACGCTTGGCGTCCTGCTTGCCTTTGCGATGCTGGATATTCGCCCATTTACTGTGACCGGCCATAACGTATTCCCCGTTGGCTGCATCCCGCAGCCCAAGTGCCGCGAGAATTCGCATTCAAAATAGTTGCGCAATATTATCATTTTTAGGCAATCAACCCCAAGGTAAAGCCTTGATGGATGCGCAGATGCTGGCGTTGATCCAATCCCTCCACGCAGAATTCAAGCACAACCTGCCGGTAGCGCCGAACCTGCTGGATCATAACTTCATGCCAGAAGCACCCAATCAGATATGGACATCCGGCATCATCCATTTTTGGACGGATAAAGGCTGGTTATATCTGATGAAACAGCTAGTGTAGTGTTGCGCGCTGGTTGGAACTTATGCCAACGGCCATCGCTGCATGTAGGTCGGGTTGAAGCCCAACCTACAAGGTTTTGCACATAAGTACCTCCAAGAGCGAAACACTACACTAACAGTCTCATCCGTCGTTTCATCAGTAGTTTTTCAACATCCTGTTAACCCCACGATGATTCGGGGTTACTCTATGCCACATGCGCGCCTTTTCCATTTTCTTCGCTCTCGGCATCTGGCTGCTGCAACAGCAGGCAGCCCTTCCTGATTTGCGCTGGGCATGGCTGCCCGCACTGTTCGCCCCTGCACTGCTGCTGCCGCGCCGCGCGTGGTGGCAACGCATTGCGCGCGCCACCCTGCTCACCGCTATCGCCTGCTCGCTCGGCTTCTTCTATGCCGCATTCTTTGCACAGCAACGGCTATCCCACACCCTGCCAGCAGAGTGGCAAGGCGAAGATATAGCGGTGGTTGGCGTGGTGGCGGAACTGCCCAAGCAACATGAGCGCGGGCTGCGTTTTACATTCGATGTGGAACAGGTGCTCACCCCCCATGCCACCCTTCCGCCTCATATTCTGCTTGCCACTTATGATGACGGCCAGGACGAGCCGCTCATCCTTCACGCGGGCGAACGCTGGCAACTCACGGTGCGCCTGAAGCAACCGCATGGCAGCAGCAATCCGCACGGTTTCGATTTCGAGGTTTGGATGCTGGAGCAGAATCTGCGCGCCAACGGTTATGTGCATCCCAAAGGGCAAAATGTGCGGCTGGATGCGCTGGTAAAAACGCCGAGCTACCTCATTGAAAGCTTGCGCGAAGCCGTGCGCGATTCTTTCCATAAAACGCTGGGTGATGCGCCCTATACCGGGGTGTTAGCCGCCCTCGCCATCGGCGACCAGAGCAGCATCCCGGACGCGCAGTGGCGGGTTTTCACCCGCACTGGAGTCAACCATCTGATGAGCATTTCCGGCCTGCATATCACCATGCTGGCCGGAATGGCTTTTGCCCTCACTTACGCGCTGTGGCGGCGCAGTGTGCGGCTTACCCTGCGGCTGCCCGCACGCAAGGCCGCAGCCGTGGCGGGGCTGTTGGTGGCGCTGGCTTACACGTTGCTGTCCGGTTATTCCGTACCGGCACAACGCACGGTATACATGCTGGCGGTGATTGCCGCCGCCCTGTGGTCATCGCGCACCATCGCACCATCACAAATTCTCACCGCCGCCCTGCTGGTAGTGCTGCTGTTCGACCCGTGGGCAGTGCTGTCACCGGGATTCTGGCTGTCGTTCGGCGCAGTGGCGCTGATTTTTTATGTGACCGCGCATCGCCTGAGCCGCCCGCACTTACTGTTGGAATATGGCCGTGTGCAGTGGGCAATGATGATCGGTTTAATCCCGCCGCTGCTGGCGCTGTTCCAGCAAGTGTCATTGGTGTCGCCCGTCGCCAATGCCTTTGCCATACCGCTGGTGGAGTTCGTGGTGGTGCCGCTCACCCTGCTCGGCGCGCTGCTGCCATTCGACTGGATTTTGCACCTCGCGCATCAGTCCATGTCGCTATGCATGATCGCGCTGGAATGGCTGAACCGCCTGCCGGACGCGGTGTGGACGCAACATGCGCCGCCCGCATGGAGCGTCGCGCTGGGCATGGCGGGTGCGCTGTGGTGCCTGTTGCCGCGCGGCTTTCCGGCGCGCTGGCTGGGGTTGCTGATGATGCTGCCGATGTTTCTGGTGTTGCCTGCCGCACCGCCGGATCGTGTGCTACGCCTTATTATCTTCGATGTCGGGCAAGGCTTGGCAGTCGCCGCGCAAACGCACAATCATGCGTTGCTCTACGACACCGGCCCCGATTTCAGCGGTGAAGCGGACAGCGGCAACCGCATCCTGGTTCCCTCGTTGCGTGCGATGGGCATCGCGCAACTTGACGGCCTGATGCTCACGCACGACGACACCGACCACACCGGCGGCGCACTTTCCGTGATGCAGGCCATGCCGATCAATTGGCTATCTTCTTCACTGCCCGTGCAAAGCCCCATTTTGCAGCAGGCGTCCCCCTCCCTAACCCTCCCCCAAAGGGAGAGGGAACTGATCCGTTGCACCGATGGCCAGAACTGGGATTGGGATGGCGTGCATTTCGAACTGCTGCACCCGTCACGCGAAAGCTACTCACAAGAAAAAATCCGCAAAAACAATCGCGGCTGTATGTTGCGCATCAGCATCGTCAATCAACATATTTTACTGGCTACGGACATTGAGAAGGAATCCGAACAGCGGCTGCTTATGGAACACGCCGACAAACTGCCCGCCGCTCTGCTGGTAGTGCCGCACCACGGCAGCAAGACATCCTCCGTGCAACCCTTCGTGGAAGCGGTGCATCCGCGCTATGCCGTGTTCACCGTGGGTTACCGCAACCGCTTCGGCCACCCCAAGGAAGAAGTGGTCGAACGTTATCGCGCAACAGGCAGCGAATTGCTGCGCTCGGATGAGGATGGCGCGATTCTGGTGGAAATGGATGCGCAGAATTTCAGCGTGGAGCGTTATCGCAAGACCCATGCGCGGTATTGGCAGCAGTCCGGTGCTGCGGCAAAGGCGGTAAACGTCTCAGAGTTTCCTGAATAGTGTTGTGTGATTAATATCACATACAACCATTTTTTAACCAACTAATCTGCAAAGCTGGAAATCAAGCAAGTAGTAAAAGGCTCCGCACTGAGCAGTCATTTTCAACCACAGTCGGTCAACAAAAATGTCACGTGAAAGGAAGAATCATGCGCACCCTAATTTCTCTTATTGCGGCTTCTGTTTTCGTCGCCATCAGCCCGTTGGCGCATGCGGATACAGCATCTGCCGAACAAATATCAACCGAGGCAGCCACTAAACCCTCAACTTCGGGCAACTCCGCCGAGGCTGAAAAATCTACTCCCCCGGCAAACACGGTAGAATCGCCAAAACCAAATGCTGAATCAGAGTTACCTACCTGTGTCCCAAAATAGCGTCTTATACAAAAGGAAGATACACATGAAAAAAATCTTGCTACTGGCACTTCTACTCGCACCTATTGGCGCCATCGCCGCAGAGGGAAGCATGATTGGTCATAGGGCACATGATATGAACGATACAAGAATATCTCTCGGCCTTTCCCCTGAAATGAAGCAGCACCAGCTTTCAAATATGAGGGCGCATTTGGAAGCGATCCAATCAATCATCGGCCTGCTTTCCAATGGGAATTTTGAAAAGGCCTCGAAAGTAGCCCACACGAAGCTCGGGTTAACCGAAGAAATGAAACAGATGTGCGACATGTTTGAAAATGAGGATGTTAAAAAACTGGGGCTTGCATTCCACAATAGCGCAGACGAGCTAGGGGATGTTTTACAAACGAAAGATATGAGAAAGTCATTGCATGCATTGCGTAAAACAATGGGTTATTGTGTGCAGTGCCATGAGAAATACCGGCAGTAACCTAACGGGCATAACGATGTGCCTCCCTTGATAATATTGATCGCTATGCCCGCCCCCTCCACCCCAACCCTCCCCAACCCTCTCCTCAATCCTCCCCCCATGAGGGAGGAGGCGATCGTCCCTTCCCCCTTGGGGGGAAGGTTAGGATGAGGGCGTTTTTGGGAGAGGCGGAAACGAATCGCTACGCGAGCTTCAGTCTAATTGTTCTCGATGACTGAATGGGCTCTGATCCCCGCCGATCTTATCCTCTTCACACATGCATTGTTCGTGGCGTTTGTCGTTCTGGGGCTGGTTGCGATACTGCTCGGAAAGTATAGCCGTTGGGGCTGGGTCAGGAATGGGTGGTTCAGGGTTATCCACCTTCTGGCAATCGGCATCGTCATAACTGAATCGTGGCTGGGCTTGATCTGCCCGCTTACCGAGTGGGAGAACCGGTCAAGGGGAGCAACGGGCGGCAGCGCCTATTCAAGCTCTTTCATCCAGCACTGGCTGCATGAAATTCTGTTCTATGATTTTGCCCCTTGGGTTTTTACCGTTGCGTACACCGTATTTGGAATCCTCGTGTTGATTGCCTGGCTGCTCGTGCCGCCGGGGCGTACACGGAAGTGAAAATGTTTCGATTGACAGCGTTGCCTGAATAAACGAAATTGCCTCCCCGTAACGAACCTCTTAAACACTTATTGATTTCAGGGAGCGCATCATGAAACTGTTAGGCACCAATACCAGCCCCTATGTGCGCAAGGTGCGCCTGGTGCTGCTGGAAAAAAATATCACTCACGATTACGTCGTCGATCCGCCACGCGAACCGGGAAGCCTTGTGGCGCGGGCCAATCCGCTGGGGCGGATTCCTGCGCTGATCCTCGATGATGAGACCTGCGTGTTCGATTCGCCGGTGATCGCCGAATATGCCGACAGCCTGAACGACAATCCTGTCCTGATTCCGCGCAACGATGCGCGGGCGCGCATGCGCGTCAAGCGCTGGGAGGCGCTGGCGGATGGCATCATGGATTCTGCAGTTGCGGTGCGCACCGAGAGCACACGCCCGGTGGAAAAACAGGAGGCCGGCAATATCAGCCGCAACAACGATGCCATCACACGTGCATTGGCTTATGCGGCTGACCAGTTGGGCGCGCGCGAGTGGTGCGAGGGGGATTCCGTCACGCTGGCCGATCTTGCGCTGGTGAGCGCCCTGGTCTACCTGAATATGCGCCAGGCCGAACGTGACTGGCGCAGTGCCCATCCCAAACTGGCTTCATGGTTTGCCCACATGAGCGGGCGCGCCAGCGTCCGCGCCTCGCTTGCGGGTTGAGTTTCCCGAACGCCCCTTTCTTGTGCGCACCACGTTGCCACGCACCAAACTGGCGCGCATATTCGTATTGCTCGGGCGCCGAAAATTATAAAGCCTTTATAAATCAATACCGCTTATTGATGGAATAGAAATTGCGTACTGTTTCTCAGTTTGTTCTCACATAGGAGTAAAACATGGAAAACCTGGGAAACCTGAAAACGGGCAGTGACGCGCTGTTCATTTTGCTCGGCGCCGTCATGGTGCTGGCGATGCACGCCGGGTTTGCTTTTCTGGAACTGGGCACGGTGCGCAAAAAAAATCAAGTGAACGCACTGGTGAAAATCCTCACCGACTTTGCCGTATCCACGCTGGCATATTTTTTCATCGGTTACAGCATCGCCTATGGCGTCAATTTTTTCACCGGCGCAGAACAATTGGCACAGAAGAACGGCTATGAGCTGGTCAAGTTTTTCTTTCTGCTCACATTCGCCGCCGCCATTCCTGCCATCGTTTCCGGCGGCGTGGCCGAGCGTGCGCGGTTCAACCCGATGCTTGCCGCCACTTTCGTGCTGGTCGGTTTCATCTATCCGTTCTTTGAAGGCATCGCCTGGAATCATCGCTTCGGTATTCAGGACTGGTTAAACGCCTCGTTCGGTGCGGAGTTTCACGATTTCGCCGGTTCTGTCGTGGTGCATGCGATGGGCGGCTGGATAGCGCTGGCGGCAGTGCTGTTGCTCGGCGCGCGGCGCGGCCGCTACAACAAGGAAGGGCGCCTCTCGGCGCACCCTCCTTCCAGCATTCCGTTCCTTGCACTCGGCGCATGGGTACTCACCGTGGGCTGGTTCGGCTTCAACGTCATGTCGGCACAGGAAATCAGCAAGATCAGCGGCCTGGTCGCGGTCAATTCGCTGATGGCGATGGTGGGTGGCACACTTGCCGCACTGTGGCTGGGCAAGAACGATCCCGGCTTCGTGCATAACGGCCCGCTGGCCGGGCTGGTGGCGATATGCGCCGGTTCAGATCTGATGCACCCGATAGGTGCGTTGTTTGTCGGGGGCGTGGCAGGTGGCCTGTTTGTGTGGATGTTTACGCTGACGCAGAACCGCTGGAAAATTGATGACGTGCTCGGCGTATGGCCGCTGCACGGGCTGTGCGGCGCATGGGGCGGCATCGCAGCGGGTATTTTCGGCATGAAGGCATTGGGTGGGCTGGGCGGTGTCAGCTTCATGGCGCAACTGATAGGCACGCTGCTCGGCGTTGCCATTGCGTTTGGCGGAGGCTATGCGGTTTATGCCGTGATGAAGAAAATGATCGGCATCCGCCTCGACCCGGAAGAAGAATTTAACGGGGCAGACTTGAGCGTCCATAGAATAACAGCTACACCGGAGCGCGAATCGGGCTGGTAGATTCGATGGTAGTAAAAATAAAGCCTGTAACAAAAAGCAGTCATCAACCATCATCTCTTACGATGTATCCGATAACCACCCCCATCAATCCTTCGCCACCACCGTGTCATAAAGCCCATAGTGCCTCAACCCCTCATGGCTCTCGATTCCCGTATAGCGTAGTGACGCATCTTCGTAACGTCGAAAGGCGAATACGGCCTGGTTCATCTGCTCCGTATTGAAAACCTTGAGACGGACGAGCAGGTGGAAGTCCTTCACCGTCAATCCGGTGACGGCTAGAAACAAGTCCGGTTCGAGTTTGGTGATCACATCCTGCAAGGTGTTTTCGCGGAAGTCGGTGAGGTACATGAACGCCGGGATGCGGGTGGCAAACTTGATCAGCTTCTCCTGCACCAGCTTGCGCTTGGACTTGTATTCCTTCTCCTCGTCGGAGAGTTCCCGCTTTTCCTTTGCCGACAAATTCTTGTCCTTGGCCTTGTTCTTGAGTTCCTTGACCCTGTCGCTCTTGTTGATGATCGTCTCGATGATGTTGTCGCCCAGCGCGCGCCATCCCTCGATGCGCTCCACAGCATCCATTGCCTCGGGATTTTCCATGATGCGGCGCAAGGTGTCGTTGTCCACGTTCACCAGCATCGCGCTTTCCCACTTGCGCGCCAGCAGCGTGGCCGAAGTGCCCGCCATCGCGATGTCGAGAATGCCGCCCGCGTCAATCTGCGTCATGTTCGCCCCGTCGTAGGCGAGCACGGGCAGGAAGGACACCAGCTCCTTGACCGCGTTCTCCGGGTTCGATTCGTTGGGCGACAGGCCGATGCCATATTCTGAAAGTTGCCGCAGCGCGCGTGTGGGCGCGAAGTCGAACACAAAGCAAACGGGTTTGAGAATCTCCTCCTCGTTCGGGTTGTCGCCGTTGGGGTTTTTGATCGACCACGCCGACTGCACGCGGAACGCGGCCTGAAAATAAGTCTCGGGCGACTTGAGATTGCGCAGCATCAGGATCGACGACCACTGCGCCACGGTGACGCCCGTAGTGAGCTTGCCGCACGAGAGCGTGATGGTCTTAGTGTCGAATCCGCTGCCGATGGCCTTGCGCACTGGCGGCAATGCCTCCAACCCGATGCCCGCCGAGGCGCCAGCGGCGACGACCACCTCGTAGTCACGCCAGAACACATTGTGCTTTTCCGCCAGCAGGTTCCCCATCGCATGGCAGGCCGCGACGTTGGGCAGGAACCAGAACGCGTGCTGCAAATAGGGCAGCACGCGCACATCCGAATACGGAAACGGTGGCCGCGTCCCCGTCTTCAGATGCTCGACCGATTTGGGCGCATAGCCCCCACGGATGATGTCCAGCCACTTCTGCACATCGCTCTTGTGTTTGAACTTCGCCGCCTTGCCCGTACCCGTTGCCTCGAAGAACGTGTTCAGATCGAACTCGTCAAACTCGCCGCCGCTCGCAATCGCCAGTAGTTCATCCGGCATCTGATAGGTCAGCAGCCGCATCTGTGGCAGCGCACCATAGGGGTTACGCTGACCCGGATTCGTCGCGGCGAACATTTCCTTGGCGCGCTGCTCATCGGTGTACGTCCAGTTAAAAATCTGCTCCTCGATAAACTCACCCGTGGACAGCGCCTTGAACGGCGTGCCGGAGAGGTATAGATAAGCCTTGGTGGTGATCGGCAGGAACTCGGTCTCCTTCTCCGAGAGCACGCTCAAGTCCTCGTTCACGTCCCGCAGGTCTGCCGCGTACTCAAGGGCGGACTCCTTCTTGGCAACCACCTCATCCTCGCCCTCGAACAGCTCTTTTGCCGTCTCGCGCCAGGCACCAAAGTGGTACTCGTCAAACACCACCAGGTCCCAATTCACCGTGTGCAGCCACTCGTTCTTGGGCTTGATGTTCCCCACCGCGTCGCGGCCGAGCAAGTCCTGAAAAGAGCCGAAATAGACCACCGGCTTCTTCGCGTTGATCTGCGTCGGATCGCCGCCGGAGGATTTCGACAGGTACTGCCACCCATCAAAGTCAACATGCGATTCGAGGTCGCTTTGCCAGGCATCCTCGACTGCGGGCTTGAACGTCAGCACCAGCACGCGCTTGGCCTTGAGCTTCTTCGCCAACTGGTAGGTGGTGAAAGTCTTGCCAAAGCGCATCTTCGCGTTCCACAAAAAGCGCGGGACGGCGTTCTTGTTTTCGGCCCAGATCGAGCGGTAGTAGTCGAAAGTCTTGTCCACGGCATCAAGCTGCTCCCGGCGCATCGGGAAAGTTTCGTGATGTGACCCGGTGAATGTCTGGCCGGTGCGCAGCTCGGCGAGCACGGCCTTCATGTCCTTGAGCGAGCAACGCATCCACTCCAGTTCGACGTTCTCGAACCCCTTCCTCACCAGCGCCGCGCGCACCTCGTGATCGCTGAAGAGGGTGCAGTCGTCGCGCTCGGCGGATTCATCGAGTTCGATTTTGTAGTTCTTGATGGCGGCGGTCTTCACCTGCTCCGCGACGCGCTGCTTCACGTTGCGCGTCGTCTGCCCCACCTTGAGCAGGCCCTTGTGCGCCTTGTCGTCAATCGAGTAGGCGTAGATGCGTGGGCGTGCTTCTGGCTTGGGTGCGAGAATTTCCTCGATGGGCTTAGTCATTGTCACTAGCCTTCGGGCGAATGCTTGCCTCGATGTGGGCGATGTCATCCTTGCTCAGGTGGTATTTTTTATAGAGCGCCTCGTCCGTCCAAACGCGATCCCAAGTTTGTTGCGGAACCCATGTGTATGTTGCGCGAGTTGCGTGCTGGGTGATCTTTCGTAGCGACACCAGAAAGCGAAAAAAGCGCGTATTGAGATAGCTTTGCAGGCTTTCAGCCTGCTTCTTTGACGCCACGTAAAAGAACAAGTAGGTCTGCGTGCAAACCGAAGGTGATTCGGCGATGAAGTTGGGGCCAAGCACCATCGCTGGCCGCGCACCGCGTTCGCCATAGGCCGCAGAAGTCATCACCTTCCATGTGTCTATGAGGTGCGGACTCTTGGTGATGTCCTTGCGGGCAATGCCACCGACGAGTCGCTTGCCAGCACGACCGTAATATAGCGCCACGTCGGCCGACTTTTTCTCTGTGCGAAAACCGTCGAAATTGGACGTCCATCCGAACTCCTTGTCGGCGGACAAGATTTCGATGATGGAAGGCTCGTCTGCCGCACGCACTTTTTTGAGAATATTTAGACCGCGACTATCGCGAACAAGAACATCGTATTCGTTCAGGTCGCGTGCCATCGGTCCGGTGGTTTCCTCGCCAGTGACTGTGGTGACATCACACTTGCCTGCGTGGTCGCGATCCCACAGGAAGTAGCAGATGCCGCCCTCGAAATCCACACCCGGAAATACCAAGTCCATGCGCTCGTAATCAATCAGTTGCCTGATGCGTCGGTCTTCAAGCATGGCTTTGCGGAAATCACTCAAGCCAAGCCCCGACGCCATCCACCGAGAGGGAATAACCATCGAAAGATAGCGCGGCTCTAGTTTCTTTGCCTGTTCTACAAACTTGTTGTAGATGGGCATATCACGTGTGCCGCCGTCGCTCGCCAACTGATATGGTGGGTTCCCTATGATTACGTCGAACTGCATATTGCCTCCAAACAACTCGGTCATCCGAGTCGTGATGTTGTCAGTGTGAATGAACGCATAGGCGTGGGTTTCCAAGCCTTCAGCACGATCGAAAACCGACCGGCCCGCACCGCAATACCTGCACTTGTCCCCAGCCCACGTGTGCTCCAAGCGCTCGAACCAGATGCTGCCCGCCTCACTATCAAAGCCCTTGGCGATGGAGTGCGATCCGTTGGCGTGCTTCGAGCAATACACGCTGCGCCGCGCCAGCAGGCTGGTGAGTTTAGTGATGCCGATGCCGAACACCTGCTTGGTCAGAATGTGATTGACGCGCGCGTCGAGGTCCGGCATTTCGTCCGCCAGCCCCTGGGTGAGTCGGCTGGTAATCTCGCGCAGGAACACACCCGACTTGGTGCACGGATCGAGGAACGTCACTGTGCTGTCAGCCCAGAGGTTCGCCCCGTTGTGGCTGGCCGCCCACGCCTCGGCTAGGGTATCCAGCATCCTGTTGGCGAACTCCGGCGGCGTGAATACTTCGTCGTTGGAAAGGTTCGCGATGCAGGTCAGCACATCGGGGTTACGACCGCGCAAGGAGAAGCTGGCCAGTTCGGTCAAGGCTTCCACCTTCCCGCTCATGCCAGCTTCCCTTCCAGTCGTTGTGCGCCCGCATCGGCCAACAGCAGCTTCATTTGCTGGATGGCGGTCTGGTTCAGCAGTTTCAGCCGTTCGGCCTGCGCCAGCCCCTGATGGATGAAATGGGCGTTCAGCGTTTCCAGATTTGCCAGACACACCAGTTGCGCGGCATTGGCTTCGTCACGGATGTTGCCCTTGTTGCCGGGGTTTTCATCGCGCCACTGTTTTGCGGTTTTGCCGAACAGCGCCATGTTGAGCAAGTCCGCCTCGCTGGCGTAGATGAGATTGATCTGCTGCGGCGTCAGTTGCGGTGGAATCAGGTTGGCCTTGATGGCGTCGGTGTGGATGCGGTAGTTGATCTTGGCCAAGTTGCGGCGGATGTCCCAGCCGAGTTGCTGGTATTCCGTCTCTTTCAGGCGCTGGAATTCCTTGATGAGGTAGAGCTTGAATTCGACCGACACCCAGGAGGCGAACTCGAAGGCGATGTCCTTGTGGGCGTAAGTGCCGCCGTACCGCCCAGCCCGGGAGTTGATGCCGATGGCGCCTGTCAAATCAGTCCATTTTGAGGGGGTCATCACAAATGCATTGCTGCCAGATTGATTTTTAACCGTATCGAATTCGACACGGTTAAATTCCGGATTATTCAGCAGCTCCCAAATACCCAGGAATTCGATGGATGAACGCGAGCGCATCCAGTTCTGAATGACAAACCTCGGATCATCGGCATTCTTGAACTTGGCGATATCCGTCAGCGAAATATAATCATCCTGATCCATTCTCTGGATGCGGACGGTTTCAGTTAACACAACAATCTGGCTGTTCTTGCTCATCAGAAACCCCCGTTTCCAACTGTGGCGAATCCGCCATAATTTAACTCCAACTCCTCGTGTTCAATAGACATAAAGCAGCCTTGCTGCGTCTTTCATGTTGATTTTCGCCGGGGTCATTCCCCTTTGCCACCGGCCAACTCGCTCACCGTCATCGGCGGCCAGGTCTTCGTCGGCATGAATATCTCGTGCTTGCCGAGGTGGGCAAAGAGCGAACCCTCCGCGCTGAAGGCCGACGAACCGGTAAGCACATCGAAGCGGAAGTCGCGGCGCTGGAACTTGCCCTTGCCGAGATAGCCCCATTCGGCAAAAGTAATCGGCTCGCCAGTGCTGACGCACATCGTCAAGGCGTCACCGTGGACCAGGTTCTGCGATAACACATAGGTCGCGGCGCGGCACAGTTTATCGGCCTCATCGATGTTCAGATACTCGGCGAGGATATCCAACATGTTTTCACGGCACTCGGCGATGTTGTCTGCCAGAAGCTCGATCCCATAGATGCACATCAGCGCCAGCAGCGCATAGTGCTGCTTTTCGAAGTCGGATTTCCCGAACTTGTGCTCGACGGCCGCGAGCTTGCGCTGCAGTACCTTGACAATGAAGTTGCCGCTCCCGCATGCCGGTTCCAGAAAGCGCGCATCAATGCGCTCAGATTCATCCTTGACGAGGTCGAGCATGGCATCGACCATCCACGCGGGAGTGAATACCTCTCCGTGGTCAGCGACGCGTTTTCGGGTTTTGATCAGACTCATAGGCAAAAGGCTTCAGGCAACAATCGAATATATTATGTCATTGTACCTAATACCATTCTTTTGAGTGGCCCTGTGCAATTCCGAAGCAGAACGAACTCATTTTAAGATAGAGCAATGGCGGAAATTTGGCAGAAATAGCCTGCCACATTCCTGAATTTCCGCTATGAGATGCAAACCGGAAGTAATTCATGCAGACCCGAAGTGACGGCTATGACCGACAATCGGACCGTCGCGACGATCACCCTGACTGGCTGTTCTTGGCACGGAGCGCCATATCAAGATTCGATATTACCAGCCGGAAAGCAGAACTTGGAAGCAAGGTCCAGCGACACATTGCAATCGTTCAAAAACCAACAATATTGACCGCCACCACCTTGAACTCCGGGGTCATGCTGTCCAGATCGAAAATGCCGCTAGTGAGCTGGTTGATGGCGACTTCGGGGAAATGGAAGGTGGTAAACAGGACGCCGGGTTTGACCTCGTCCGACAAGCGTGCCGTGATGCGCGTCACCCCTTGGCGCGAGCGGATTTCCACCTTGTCACCGTCACGGATGCCTTTGTATGACGCATCGGATGGGTTGATCAGCAGGTAATCGCGGTCGATCAGTTGGGCGTTCGGCGTGCGCCGCGTCATGGAGCCGCAGTTGTAATGTTGCAGGATGCGCCCGGTGGTCAGCACATAAGGAAATTCCGCACGGTCTCCGCCCAGTTCCGGGGTCGGCACGAATTCGTTGAACATGAACTTTGCCTTGCCGTTGGGAAAGCCCTGCCGGTGCAAGATCGGCGTGCCGGTTCCATCCTCGTCCACCGGCCATTGCAAGCCATCGTCACCGAGCCGGTCCCAGGTCACCCCGGCAAAGAACGGCACTACCCGCGCGATCTCTTCCAGATGCAGGCTGGCATCGTAACCGGGTTGCGCATAACCCATGCGGTTCATGATATCAACGATGATTTGGCCGTCGGTTTTGGTTCCCGGCAGAGGATCGATGGCACGCCGCACCCGCTGGATACGCCGCTCGCCGTTGGTGAAGGTGCCGTCCTTTTCCAGGTGGGACGCGGCTGGCAAGACCACTTCGGCCATCGCGGCAGTCTCGGTCATGAACAATTCCTGCACCACCAGAAAATCCAGGCAGCCCAGCGAATAGCGCACCTTGCACGAGTTCGGGTCGGTTTGCATCAGATCCTCGCCGATCACCCACAGCGCGCGCAGCTTGCCCTCGCACGCGGCGCGGAACATTTCCGGGATGCGCAGTCCGTTATTGGACGCGATTTCCGCGCCCCAATTCGCACTGTAGTGTTCCCTCACTTTGGGGTCGGCCATATCCAGGTAACCCGGCCCGAGGTCAGGCTGCACGCCCATGTCTGCGGCACCCTGAACATTGTTCTGGCCGCGCAGGGGGTTGATCCCCACTCCCGGCAAGCCGATATTTCCGGTAGCCATGGCCAGTGCCGAAATCAGCATCACCGCCCGGCTGCCCTGGTAATGTTCGGTCACGCCGAGCCCGTGGAAAGACATGGCCTTGCCGGCTCCCGCATACAGGTGCGCAGCCTTGCGCGCCAGGTCGGGTGCGACGCCGCACTGGCGCGACAACTGTCCGGGATCGAGCTTCAGGATAGACTGCCGGAAGGAATCAAACCCTTCCGTGCGCGCCGCGATGAAATCCGTATTCTCCAGCCGGTCGGCCAATATCCAGTGGAGCAGCATCTGCAACAACGGCACATTGCCGCCCGGCGCTACTTGCAAATGAATATCCGCCAGGGCGGCCAACTCGGTCCGGCGCGGGTCTATCACGATCAACGGCACGCCCTTGAGCGCCCTTTGCCGTATCCGCGCTCCGATGACCGGATGGGCGTCGGTCGGGTTGGCGCCGATCACCAGCAGGCATCCGGTTTGCCCGATATCGTCGATGGAGTTGGTCGCCGCTCCCGTGCCTATCGTCTTGCGCATGCCGAACGCAGTGGGTGCGTGGCAGACGCGCGCGCAGCCGTCGATGTGATTGCTGCCGATCACCGCGCGCATGAACTTCTGCATCAGGTAATTTTCTTCATTGGTGCAACGCGCCGACGAAATTCCGGCGACAGCATCTGCGCCGCTATCGGTGATGATCTTGCGCAGGCGGGCGGCGATATGCTGGTATGCCTCGTCCCAGGTAGCCGGTTGCAGGCTGCCGCCGCGCCGGATCAGCGGCGTCGTAAGCCGGTCCGGGTGGTGCACATACTCGAAGGCATACCGCCCCTTGACGCAGGCGTGCCCATGGTTGACGGCAGCGTGCTCCGGCGCTTGCACGGCAGCCACCCTCCCCGCATTGACCAGAACCTCCAGGCTGCACCCGACACCGCAGTAGGTGCAGGTAGTGCGCACCCTGTGCTCGCTGCGAAGCTGTCGCGCGCGGTAGCGGTCTGTCAGCGCGTTGCTCGGGCAGGTCTGCACGCAGCGGCCGCATGAAACACAGCCGGAGCGCGTGAAATCTTCACCCATGCCGCGCACCAGTCGGCTGTCGTAGCCCCTGCCCGCAACCGCCAGCGCAAACTGTCCCTGCACCTCGTCGCAGGCGCGCACACAGCGCCCGCACAGGATGCATTCGGACGAATCGAAGCGCAGATAGGGATGCCGGTCGTCCACCTCAAGCGCCTTGCCGCCCGATGGAAAGCGGCTGCCCGAAACACCATAGTGCGCCAGCAATTTTTGCAGCGGGTTGGCAGTTTCGGATTCGCGCGGCCGGAACGCAGCCTCCGGCAAGTCCGCCGCCAGCAATTCGAGGATGCCCCTGCGCAGGCGCGTCAGCGCCTCGCTGTCGGTCCAGACCCAGCTTCCGCTTTCCGCCGGTGTATGGCAGGCGGCGCGCACCCGGCGTGTTTCCGCGCGCCCGGACGCCACCTCGACGCTGCACATGCGGCACGATCCGGCAGGCTCCAGAGCGGGATCGTGGCACAGCACCGGAACCGTATCTGCGCCGAGATGACGGGTAATGGACTCGTAGAGCGTCTCCCCCTCGGCCAGCGGGTAAGGGCTTTCATCTATCCATATCACGGAAGCGCTCATTTTGCTTCCGCTGGCTGGAAACAGCAGGCCATTTCGCCGGGGAAATACTTCAGGATATTGCGCACTGGCAGCGGCAGTCCGCCACCCAGCGCGCACAGCGATCCACGCTCCAGAGTCTCCAGCAAATCCTCAAAAAGTGCAGGATCAACCGGTTTCTGGAGAGCATTTTCCAACAGGTCAGCCCCCTTGCGCGTGCCCAGGCGGCAGGGAAAACATCGGCCACAGGATTCATCCGCCATAAACCCGAACAAGTGCGCCAAAAATTCCGGCATCGGAAAAGCCTGCGGAATGGCGACAATGCTTCCGTGCCCCAACAGAAAACCCGCTTCCTGAAACGATTCAAAGTCAACGCTGAGCCGTTCCACCATGCCAACCGGTAATACGCCTCCGAGCGGGCCGCCGACCTGCAACGCCTTCACCGGTTCGGTAAAGCCTCCGCCCAATCCGTAAACAACCTCGGACAGCGGCGTGCCCATGGCCACCTCCAGAACGCCCGGCCTGGCGAACACCCGGTCGAGCGACAACAACTTGCTGCCGGTGCTGCGCCCGTTGCCCATGGCGGCAAAAGCCGCACCGCCATGCGCCAGTATCCAGGGAACGGCGGCGAACGTCTCGACATTGGAAAGCAGCGTCGGATGCCCGTACAGCCCGCTCTCGGCGGGAAACGGCGGACGCAGCCGCACTTCGGGGCGCAGCCCCTCGATAGAGTTCAGCAGCGCGGTCTCTTCACCGCACACATAAGCGCCTGCGCCACGCACGACATGAAACGCGAAGCCGCTTTCGGCGGCGGCATCGCTGCGTGCGTAACGCCCTATGGCATCCTCCAGCACCCACGCCGCTTCGGGGTATTCAGCTCTCAGGTAGATATAGCCGTCACGCGCGCCCAACATGTGAGCCGCCGCCAGCATACCGGCCAGCACCAGCCCGGTGCGCTGCTCCAGCAGAAAGCGGTCGGAAAAAGCGCCGGGATCGCCCTCGTCCGCGTTGCACACCACATATTTCTGCCCCGGATGCGCGGCGCAGCTCTGCAACTTGCGCGCGAACGGAAAGCCCGCGCCACCGCGCCCCCTCAGGCCGGACGCCAACAACTGCCCCGCCATCGCCGTAACATCGCCCAGCGCAGCGCGATACAGCACATCGTTGTCATCCACCTGCGCAAACACAGAGTCATCCAGCGCGCTGCAAAAGGGAATGCCGCTCGATTCGCCGCTGGCAATATCACCGACATCGAAAGTGCTGCCTCCGGCTTCGTGCCCTCCGGCTCGATAGCAATGCCCGACACAGGACATCTCGCCGACCTCGTCGTCCTTAAACCGTTCCGCCAGCCGGTGACGGACTTCAGCTTCCTTTCCCGACATGCGGCAAACAGTGCCGGTGCAGACATGGGCTTTCTTGCCTTCCTGCGTGCCGTGCATAAAATCATAAAAACTCGCCGCGCCATACAGAGACGCTGCGGGGAAGTCCAGATTGCGCGCAGCATTGCGGACATCCTCCGGCGTCCGCATGACGGCGGAATTCATATTCTCCATCATCGACGGAGATCTCCTGCGACTGCTGATGAAGCGAAGATTGCGTGACATTATGGGCAGTTCCTTGATATCGAGCTTGCGAGGAGGGCAACGATTCCGTCAATGTGTAACGCATTCATGAACGGAACATGCCCTGCGCGATGCATATATCTGTTTAGGTCGAATTCTAACCAATTCACCTTTTCTTTGTGCGCCTGAGTTTTGCTCTTTTTCTATCGTTGCAGAATGCGGTTATTCAAAGTGAGCTATCCGGCGTAACACCAACAGTAAAGTCCCTATATCAATCAAATCACGATTGATGCCAAATTTTGGCAGGCCATTGAACAGCTTTTGAACTAATGTTTTGAAAATAGCAATTCCATTATGGAAGTCTTCTGGCAGGTGCGGCTCTGCAATGCACGTTTTGCTACCAAACTTCCTGGCTTGGTCGCACGTTTGCGCGATAAGGAATGATGCACAACGCAGCTCAAACCCGCATGTTTATTGGACTCGACAGACCACATTCTCAGAACTCAAATCATGAAGATGAATTTTTGGCAGCCCCGGCAGACTATGTGGTGATTTTCCTTATTTCTGGGGTTAATCTAATCAATGAGTTTTCGTGACAACAAAGTCTTAAACAGGACAATAAAAAATCACCCATTGGTTATTTTCAGTGAAATCTTGACCTGGCAGAATTTAAGCGTAGACTGAATTCCAACAGGTGGCGATTGATGAGGTGTGAGTAGAACAATAATTGCTGCTTTGGTTTGCACCCTGCGGTGTTCGTCAGACCAATAATTCTTTGAGCCAATTTGTTGGTTTAGGTTGCGACCCACAAAGCTGCTGTTGTGAACGTCCTGTTTGGATGATCCTGATGCGGCAGGGAAGTGACCCTCTTGGACTGCAGGTTCAAGATGCCGGGTCAGCGGCACAGGCGGGGGGCTTTATTTCAGTGCGACCTTGGTTAAATCGGGTCGCATTTTTTATGTAATAACATCTGTTGATAAGGCTCACTAGAAAAGGTGCGTGAGAAATCAGTGTGGCCCCGTGGCCCGAAATTTCCTTCATGGCCGGAATGAGTTTATCCGATTCTTGCCGGGTGGACACGCCATGCATGTTCCTGATCAGCCGCTTCAAGAATTCAAGGCCGAGCCAGGCTGGTTTAACGTGAACGTCGCGAAGCGACACTTCATCACTCTTCCCCACCGGGGGGAGGTAGGAGAGATAACCAGCCACTCAACTGCCGTCTTTCGGGTGCCCGGCCAAAAGCCCTTCGGCGGGCAACCTGGTGGAATGGTTAGGGAAATGGAAATTCTTAAAGTACCGTTAATCATGTCACCAACATCACCCCATCCCCCTCCCAACCTCCCCCTTGAAGGGGGAGGAACTATACTCCCTCCCCTTCAAGGGGAAGGTTGGGGATGGGTTTTGTTTTGGCTTATGTAACGTAATTTATAAGTGGTATTTTGGTAATTTCCTGCTCCCTTAGTAGTTTCATCAGGGAACGGGCACGGCGGCGTTCATTTTCTGCGGTGGCGCTGCCGCCATGCCCGTTAGGCTGCGAAAAATTTTACGGGAGGGGGCGGCGAGCCTATGGGCTGGCTGACTCGTTGAGGCAAAAATCGACCAACTGGCCCAACAAGCGTTGCACTATCTGGTTAGCTGCGATAACTCCGCCATATGCGTCATCACTGGCGGCATTTTGTACCTCGTCGAACAGCTTCACGGCGAGCACCCGTTTGCTGCGCACATCACTCAGTTGTGCACGCAACGAGAAATGTAGTCGGCTTGGTTTTGCACTAAAGTCATGCTGCAGGCGAATCAGTTCAACATCGAGCCTGACATCGGGGGGAATCACGCCCGGTGTCTGCACGATAGCCCGAAACCCTCCCGATTGCTCTAGTGCCTGCACCAGCAGCGGCCACAGCATGCGCGGCGGAGCATCTGCCCAGCGGTTGGCCGCATAGTATTCCAGCTCATGGGGCTGCCGCAGGTAAGCCATCTGTGGCGTGTCAAAACCGGGCCGCGCGCGCGGCATGGCGACTGCCAGCACCAGGTCGCGTTTTACCTGCGCTGTTCTGGCGGCCGGTTGCGCATCAATCAGGTAGATGTGCGGGCTTTCCAATTTAGGGGCCGACAAGCCGGTGCAACCGGCCAGCAGCATGGAGCACGCCAGCATGTGCAACACTCGGCAGGGCATGCGCGGATGCCGGTTCTTTTTAATTGCACTCGATGTTATCGCCAGACAATCTTTGTTCATAGACATATGCCAGGTCATGTTGTCATTCGCCGGGACCGCGTTTCGCTGCGGCCTTGCCATACAACAGCGCGCTCGGATTCTGCTCCAGCTCGCCGCTGAAGCGCCGTAATGAGGCTGTCAGGTCACGCAATTCCATAACCATCTGGTGTATTTCCGGCAGCGTCTCGCGGGTGTCATCGAGCGCGCTGCTTGCGCTTGCGCCAGTACGTGAAAGCTCGTTTGCCATGTGGTCGAAAGCATCTGCACTGCGTTGTATGCGCTGGGCAAGTTGCGGCAGCTCACCGGTCAGGCGCGCGGTATTTTCCATAGTGCGTGCCGCATTGGCCAGGCTGGAGTCAATCGCGGCCGAGCGCGCTGCAAGGGTATGCGACAAGACTTTGATATCCGCCAAGGTGTTCTTGAACGCGCGCCGGTTGTCTTCATCCATCAAGGCATTCAGGTTTTCGCTGGTCCGGTTGAGATTGGCAAGCAAAGCCGTAATTGCGGAATCGAGCCGCATCATCAGGGAAGCGCCGGCTTGGATCACCGGGTATTTTTCTCCGGCCTGCGCCTTCAACGCAGGCGAATCTCGGCTGCCTCCCGTCAGCTCGACAAAGGCGAGGCCGGTTAATCCATAGGTCTGAAGTATGGCTACCGTATCTACCTTGACTGGGGTGCCGCGTTCGATGGCGAGCGTCAATTGCACCTGCTCGACATTTCCCGGAGCCAGCGCGATCTGCTGCACGTGGCCAACCTCGACACCCCGGTACCGTACCGACGCATTGAGGCTAAGTCCCGATACCGATTCCTTCATGTAAGCCTGGTAGACATCGTAAACCTTGCGATAGGATTCCCCGCTGCTCAGCCACAGCACGCCGCCGATGAGTGCTGCACTTAACACCAGCACGAAAATTCCTACCACGGCAAAATTTACTTTTTCTTCCATGCCTACTCGCGCGCGGCGCGTCCGCGCGGCCCGTAAAAATATTCCCTGATTATCGGATGATCCGACCGGGAGAGTTCCGTCATGGTGCCGACCCCTAAAATATTCCCTTCGCCCAGCACTGCGACACGATCTGCCGCCCGCCACAGCAGGTCGAGGTCGTGCGTCACCATCATAATGGTCAATCCGAGCGCATCGCGCAAGCTCCGCACCAGTTCGTCAATGCCGCTCGCGCTGAGTGGGTCGAGTCCTGCGGTCGGTTCGTCGAGAAACAGCAATTCAGGATCGAGTGCGATAGCGCGTGCCAGTGCAGCGCGTTTGCGCATCCCGCCGCTTAGCTCGCTCGGGTACTTGGCGCCCGCATCTGCGGGCAATCCGGTAAGCGCAATTTTCATGGCGGCGACCTCTTCAATCAATTGAGCGCTGAGCTGCGTATGTTCGCGCAGTACCATGCCGACATTCTCCGCCACCGTAAGAGAGCTGAACAGTGCGCCGCGCTCGAACATGACCCCCCAGCGGCGCCGTAGCGGCAATGCTTCCTCGTCGCTTAGCCCGAGCACTTCCTGGTCGAACACCCGGATCGAGCCCGATACCGGTTGAAGCAGCATAATGATGGTGCGCAGCAGCGTGGACTTGCCGCAGCCGCTGCTGCCCACCAGCGCGAAAATCTCCCCTGGGCGCACACTCAGGCTGACGTTGTCATGCACCACGTTTCTGCCGAAGCGGGTATTCAGGCCGCGGATGTCGACGACGGCGCTGGCACCCTGTATTTGTTCCATCACGGCACTCATATCTTGAGCCAGTTGAAGGCAACGGAAAACAGCGCGTCGGCAACGATCACCAGAAATATGGATTGCACCACGCTCGCCGTCGTCTGCCGCCCGACGCTGTCGGCGCTGTCGGTTACCTGGAACCCCCGGTGGCATCCGACCAGCGCGATAATCGCGGCAAAAACCGGGGCTTTGCCGACACCGGTCAGAAAAGAGGACATGGTGACCGCATCTCCGAGGCGGTTGATGAAAACATCGAAGCTGACGCCAAGCTTGGCGTTCGCCATGATCATGCCGCCGAGAATGCCGGCTGCATCGGTATAAACCGTGAGCAGGGGCAGTGCGATGATCAGAGCCAGCATCTTGGGCAGAACCAGTAGCTCCAGCGGCCTGACGCCAATGGTGCGCAGCGCGTCTATCTCCTCGGTAATCTTCATGGTGCCGATTTGCGCCGCATATGCGGAACCCGACCGCCCCGCGACGATGATGGCGGTCAGCAGGGGTGAAAGTTCGCGCAGCATGGTAAGCCCCACCAGATCGGCAATGAATACATTGGCGCCGAAGCGTTGCAACTGGCCCGCGCCCTGATATGCGATCACCACTCCCATCAGGAATGACAGCAGTCCCGTGATCGGCAGCGCTTCAAACCCGGCAGTCTGCAGATTGTGGAGGACGGGTCGCCAGCGGATGCGGTGCGGCCGCGCGAGCGAATACAGCAGGATGATTGCGCATTCCCCGACAAACGAAAGCATGCTGTACATGTCGAGCAGGTGGCGCCAGGACAGCCGTCCGATGCGCGCCAATAGATTGGGTGTGGGCGGGTGTGGGTTCTCCGAAGTGGTTGCGCAGGAGGCCACCCGCTGCAGCAAGGTACTGAACTCCGGCCGCAACCCATTGATCGTAACACTGCATCCATGTTGCTCCAGCTTCCGGATAGTCCGGTGCAGCAGCCACGCACCCGAAGTGTCCAGCGCGGATATCGCCGCGCCGTCAATCACCACCTTGCCCTCACTGGGCAAGCGAAGAGCTTCCAATCGCCGTTCGAGTTGGGCGGCCCCCTGCACGACCCATGCCCCCGCACAGCGCAGCCTGGCCGCCGCCGTAGCGGATGCCGCATCCATCTCAATCACCAGTTGCACAATTTGTTCGGCTGTCATTGTCCCGGCAATACGCTCCATGAAGGGGCTCAAGTCCAAATTTCCTTGACCTGCGGCCCTGTTTTCAAAAGTCGTTTTCTGATTCTGCCCGAGTGGCACTTTCCCAATCTGTGTTCCAAAGCGCTTTCATTGTGCCACCAACGGATTGCCAGTGATTGGCAAGAACGTTTTGGTCAACCGCTTCTCCTATTGGAAACCCGCCTCACTCCTTACTGATCGAGGCACAATTCTGTAATGGCTTCCGCCAGCGCTTCTACCAGAAAATATTGGGAGCCACCCGCCATTGAGAAGACGCGTTTTTTTAAGCGCGCGGTAATCGACGGTATCATCAATGAGGTCGCTTTTGCCTGCCTTGTGCAGGTTGGTATGGATGGTCAGGCTAATCAACACATCCTGCTTTTCGTGGCGTTCATTTTCGTTGATACCCAAAATGCAGCGAACAAGAAGATCACAAATGCGGATGCGGCCCATAACGTCCTGTCTATATTTTCCCGAGTTATCTGTAGCGGAGAACCACTCAAAACAGCGGCACAAACTAGCGGATAAGGCCACGCAATTCCTCCGGCCTCATTCTTTCCCCTTTCCGGATGAGTTCGCGCGCCGCCTCGACTTTGTCCCACACGTTGCACATCATCACGCCCCGAACTATCCCGCCGCGCAGGTAATAGATGACGCCGGTATCGTTTTCCTTCTGCCAATCGGCAAAGGTCTCCAGCCGCGAATCAACCTCGCCGGTCGCCTCGTAGCCGAATTCGAACAGATCGGAAAAGAAATACGGCTGATAGGTAAAGGGTTCATGTGCGCCGGCCATATTCCGTCCTGCCCACTCCCCCTGGTTGAGGGCGTTGTCCCAGTGCTCGATGCGCATCGGCTGTCCCAGCGCCCGGTAAGGAAAAAAGGCGTTGTCGCCTGCGGCATAAATATCCGGGCGTGAAGTCTCGAGGTATTCGTTCACTACGATGCCGTTGCCCACTTCCAGGCCGCCGCTTTTGGCCAGTTCCGTCTCCGGGGTGACGCCCACGCCGACAATCACGATATCCGTCGCTATCGTCTCGCCTTTCCCGGTGCGGGTGATGAATTTGGAGCCGCCCCTGCTGAAAGAAACGGGTTGATCGCCTGCCAGTATCCTGATGCCCTTCTCTGCATAGCGTTGCTGTACTGCCCGCCCCAGATAGTCCGGAAGGACGCGATCACAGAGGAACGCGCCGGGGAAGATCATGGTGACATGCAGCTTGTTGATGTTGAGCGCAGCGGCCAGTTCCGAGCCGATGAACCCGCCGCCGACTACTATCGCAGACCTCTCCTCTGCGGCCACCTCTCGTGTGCGCAGATAATCCTCCAGGCCGCGGAAATAGCAGATGCCATCGAGATCGCCGCCGGGGATGTCCAGCGTCCGCGCCTTGCAGCCCGTTGCCAGCAGCAGTTTCCCGTAGCCGTAGGTCTCGCCATTGGTGGTGGTTATGGTTTTTTTGCCGGGATCGAGCCGAGCCGCCTTTGCGCCCAGCGCCAGGGTAACCGCATGTGTATCGTAGAACGCGCGGTCATGGAGAAAGATATCCTCCACTTTTTTCTTGCCGAACCACAGCTTCTTGGACAGCGGCGGCCGGTCATAAGGCATGTGATTTTCCTCACAGACCAGCAGTATCTTGCCCGCCGCATCAAGCCCGCGAATGCCCTGAACTGCCGACGCACCCGCCAGCCCCCCACCCACAATCACATAATCGTATATGTGTTCCATATCATTCTCCCGGTGAAAGAGTGAGGCTCATGATACGCCTACCCCGGGAGATCTACAGTCGGAAATGTTTGGCTTGGGCGGCAGATATTCATCGAAGGAAGCAGGATAAAACAGGCAGGAATTGTGTTTTAATGAAGCGTAGAGGCTTCCGGTGAAATCATTGACGTACCGATCGGATTTATGACCGACTTGGGTATGGCTATCATCATGGTCTGGATGGTAGGTTCATGTCTTTAACGTGATTGCAGAAGGGGTTGAAACCGTGGCACAGCGAGACTTTCTGGACAAGCATGGCTGCCATGCCTTCCAGGGTTATCTGTTCAGCAAGCTGGTGCCTTTAAAAGAATTTGAGGCGTTGCTGAAGCAGGGCTGCTCGCCGCCTGAAGTTGCTGGTCTCTAACGTGCCGGATTTGGTTCCTCGCTGCCGGAGTGCTTCGGACTTCCCTTGGACACCGTTGGGTTGCACCAGTAGAAACAAGCCGCACCCGTCTGTCAGCTTCATGGGTTTATCGGTAGTTTTTGCCTTCTTCACCTCAATGTCGGTCAGTGCCATATCTCCCCCGTTGTTGGTATCAGGTGATGCCAATACACAAGATGCCAACGAAAACACCAACATTTTGCACCGGATACCAACAAACGGGGTTGGATTGCCTTGGACAACAAAAAACCCGCAAAGCTATTAACTGTGGGGGTTTGGTGGACTTATTTGAGCTGCTTTGGAGCGGTATTTGGTGGTGATAGGTGGATTTGAACCACCGACCTCAGCGTTATGAGTGCTGCGCTCTAACCACCTGAGCTATATCACCAGAAGTTTCATCGAGGAGCGCGGCATTTTCCGGATTTAGCCACCGCTTGTCAATTATCACAAGCCGCCGCTTTCAGTTCGCTTCCGGCAAATTCATTTTGCAGTTCCATCATTTTCTCTGACATCCCGGAATCAGGGTTTCTCAGCACGAATACAGTGAGCGTGAATTTGCTCATGCGCTCTCTCACCTTGGCGGACTTCACGCCTTTAGCTTTGATGTTTTCCAGGAATTTTTGCGCCGCATCATCGGTCTTGAACATACCCAGTGAAATGGCATGCCGCCATTTTCCGGTTTCCTGTATGATTGAATACTCTTCCACGCCGAACGCCTTGAGTTGGGTGATTTTCTTGTCTGCATCGGCGCTGCTTTTCAGCGGAGGTATGTACGCCCAATAGCCGCTGGCGTGCTCAATCTGCCGCTGCTTGAGCCTGTCGCCAAGCCTCAGTTTATCCATAGCTGCGGTTGCGCGCGTGAGAACGTTGCCGGAAAACTCACCCCACTCCATGCATGTATCGGAAGCCTGCACGGCAGATTGGGCAGCAAGGTGTGGAACGCCAATGGCCAACGGGTTGGGCGGCACAACCGGGCTCGGTGCAATGTGGTTGGGCGCAACCAAAGACGGCAACAGCTTGATTTTTTCAGCATTGAGCGGCGGCTGGGCTTGCAGGTTTTTGCTATCGCCGGTCAATGCGTCGCCCCACTGAATAAACGCAATAAATAACAAGTTGGCCAGTAACAATGATACAAACAACCCCTTCATCTTGCCCCCTCATTTGTTGTGAGCATTTCCAATAATCCAGAACAGGCTTTGGCCCTTAGGGAGCAGGAAATTACCAAAATACCACTTATAAATTACGTTACATAAGCCAAAACAAAACCCATCCCCACCCCAACCCTCCCCTTGAAGGGGAGGGTTGGGGTGGGGATGGGATGATGTTGGTGACATGATTAACGGTACTTTAAGGAAACACGGATTAATTCGTCATCCCCGCGTAGGCGGGGATCCAGTGCCTTTATTTGACTGGGTTCCCGCCTTCGCGGGAACGACAAAACCGAATAAATCTGCGATTCCTTAAGAATTTCCATTTCCCTTAGCGCGGGCGGCGCCCCTTTGCGGAGTTTTTGGGCGAACTATTTTTGTAAACTTTCCTGGCCAATTATTTGCAAGCCCAGCAACACTAAATTATCCACCCTCACCAACGGTAGTTCGAGATGCGGCTGTACCTTCCCCGCCGCGCCGCCGCTCAGCAGGCATTGCGCGCCAGGAATCCCGAGCGTTTCAAACTGCTGTCGAATGGCGCCGACAGTGGCCTGTATCGCGCCGCTGAACATGGCATCGGCGGTATTGCGCGGAAATTTGCGCCAGACACCTTCTATCCCTCTGCCCTCCGCTACCGTTAGCTGCGCTGTGCCTTCAGTCAGGCTGCGCCGCATCATATCCACGCCCGGCAAGATCAGGCCGCCGAGAAACTCGCCACCATCCGACAGCGCATCCACTGTGGTTGCCGTGCCGCAGTTCACCACCAGGCAGGCCGCACGCGCTTGATGCCATGCACCGATGAGCGCCGCCCAACGGTCGCTGCCAAGTTGCGCGGGTTGCTCGTAAGCGTTGCGCACACCGCATTGTTCGGCCTTGGCCGTAACAAACTCGACCTGGCAAGACCATGCGGAACAGGCTGCGCGTATGCGCTGAGCCACCTGCTCTCCCGCGACATTCGATGCGAGAATTTTATGCGCTGGCGGCAAAACTGCAAACGCCTGCTGCAAGGCCATTTCTTCGTCTATGCCTGCCATACCCTGCCGCATCACCCGCAAGGGGTGCGCCGCCATATGCTCACCCTGCGGGTGGCCATGGTGCAGCCACGCGCCGCCCTCTACCCATGCCCATTTGATGCGGCTGTTACCGGCATCAAGCAGCAACATATTCTGCCCCGCCTCTCAGGCTGACTTCGCCTGCATTAAATATTTTCACACCGTGCACCGTCTCCAACTTCAGCGCGCCGTCTTCGGTCACGCCTCGCGCAATGCCGGTTACGCTACTGCCATCCGGCATCAGCAAATGCACGGATTGGTTCTGTAGCGCATGAGAGCTTTCCCATTCCAAACGCAACGCAGCAAAGCCATGTATGGCAAACTCGTGCAGCACATCGTGCAGCTTGCACAATAATACCGCAAGCAGGCGGTTGCGATCCGGCACGTCCTGCATTCCCGAACCCTTGGCCACCATATCCGCCAGGCTGGTCACCGGCTGGCCGATCTGGCGCAACACCGGATGCGGCAAAAACAGATTCAGGCCGATGCCGATCACCACCGTGCTCGGCCCCAGCATGTCGCCCTGCACTTCAATCAGGATACCGGCCAGCTTGCCATGCGCTCCCAGCACATCGTTCGGCCATTTCAGCCGTGCGCCTTCCACGCCGAGTTCGCGCAGCGCCCGCATCAACGCCACACCTGTCGCGAGGCTCAGGCCGGACAGGGCAGACAGGCCGCAGTCGAAGCGCCACAACAACGAAAAAGTAAGCGCATTGCCCAAACCGGCATGCCAGACGCGGCCCATCCGCCCGCGACCGCCGCTTTGCCATTCCACCGCCAGCACGCTGCCGTTAGGTGCGCCCCCGTTTGCATCATCCAATTTGGCGCGCTGCAACAGCAAAGTATTACTGGAGGGCGCGCTGTCGAGAATTTCAATCTGGAAGTGCCTGCTCTGTTCGCCCAACTGGCTGATAATGCGCTTAACATCCAGCCATTGCGGAGGGTTAACCAGGCAATAGCCACGGCCACGAACGCTGTGTAACGTCAGGCCGTAACTCTCCATTCCGCGCAAGGCATTGCTCACACTGGCGCGCGATATTCCCAATTGCCGCGCCAGCGCTTCGCCGGAATGGAATTCACCGTCCGCCAGCAGGCGCAACAAGGTAAAGGTCAAAGGTTTGGGTGTGCCCTGCCAATGAGGCTGTGGGCCTGGATGATGGATGTCCACAGGAGCAATCCTCATTGCGTAAGATTTTCCTGAATTTCTGCCTGCTGTTCGAAAAAAGCTGTGATTTCGTCCTTGCGCTTTATCGCATCCTGGTAACCGAGATCAACCAGCTCGCGGCAAAAATATTTTTCAAACAGCAGATAACTCACCAGGTTCGACCCGCTGCGCCGCATCGCACCCAGCAAACCCAGCAGGAAACGAATGCTAAACGGCAGGTTCATGGCGTAACGCTCGGCGATTTTCTCGATGGACTGGCTGGGCTCAATCACCAGCACGTCAACATGGCGCAAATTGGATTTCTGCCGGACTTCCTCCGGCATCATGCTCATGGTGCGGTTGATACGCCGCAATCGTTCCAGGTCCACCTCCATGCTGTCCAGGAAGATGCTGTTCAGGGCGTGACCGGCGACCTGCGCCAGCGAGGGATATTCGCCGATACGGTTGCGCTTGGGTTGATCCATCCCACCCTGGCCCACGCCAATGACCAGCACCCGGTTTGCGCCCAGGTGCAGCGCGGAACTGATGGGCGCGATCTGGCGCATCGAACCGTCGCCGAAATATTCGCGGTTGATGCGCACCGCCGGAAAAATGAACGGAATGGCCGCAGACGCAAGTAAATGCTTGATATCGATCCTGGTCGGGATACCCAGGCGGCGCGCCCGCTTCCAGGGCCGGATTCCTTTCACGCCCTGATAAAAAGTCACCGACTGGCCAGACCCGTAACCCGAAGCGGTAATGCTCAAAGCGTACAGCACACCGGCATCTATACTCTCCTGAATTTTCTCGCAGGGCAGCGTTTCTGTCAGAAAAGCCACCAGCGGCGAATTGTCCAGCAACGATACCCGGTTTAATTTGTTGATACCCAGGCTGCTGAAAAACAGTCCTGCAAACCAGCGCCCGGTGTTACTGAACACACCGACCGGATCAGACCGGTAAATATTCCCAACGTGTGCATTCTTCCAAATATTGAGCAGGAATTGCACTCCCTTGCGGAAGTGCAATGCATTCACTGCCAGCGTGACGGCATTCAGCGCGCCCGCCGAGGTGCCGCAAATGATCGAGAATGGATTATGCGCATGACGCGGCAGTATCTCGGCAATCGCCTTCAGCACACCTACCTGATAGGCGGCGCGCGCGCCGCCACCGGTCAGTATCAGGCCGATCTTACGTTCCATAGCTAAATCGCAGCACCCGCAGGAAGCACACCACAGTCAGGCAATCTGCTATCGGGCAAGCATGATGCAGTGTGGCATCTCCGCTGCCCGCACCCAGACCTTCAGTAGGGCAAACGCCTGTTGGCGCCCCCCTTACAGAGGCGCGCTGCACCCCTCCCTCTTTCATATATCACCCGGCCCAATCTCGGCGTGTACGCTTTCGAGCGCGTCACGCAAGGTTTCCTCGGGCAGTTCGTTCACCAATGTCGAAAGCATCTCGGCAGCTTCGGCGGCTTCCGCAGGCAAATTGCGCCCATCTGTATTAGCCACCAGCACGGCAGCGGCGCCCACTATTTTGAGCAAACCTGTGCGCTCGCTCATCAGCATTTCCAGCTCCTGGCGCAGCATGGCGATTTCCTGCTTGTTTAATTGATCCGGCATATCGTGCCCTTAAAGTGAGTTACCACAACTGCCACCGCCACTCCCGCCAAATTGGCAAGCGCAAATTCAATCTGGCCCGGCAACAGAATTCTGCGGATTATACCGCAGGCGATAGCGCGCTATTCCAGCTCCAGCATTCCTCCGGTTACATAACCCTGATAACCATCCGCGCCAAGATCTTTCAGCAACGGCAGCATGTTGACATCCTCCACGCCAAGCGCGATCACCTGAATTTCCAGCGAATGGGCGATATTAACCACCGAGGAAATGAAAAACTGGTTTTCATGATGGCTGCTCAACTCGCGGATATACAATGGGCTGAGTTTCACATAGCGTGGCTTGAGCCGTTGCAGGTATTCGAAAGCAGAACGGTGCAAACCAAAATTATCCACCGCGAAACCTACCCCCAGCCCGCGAATTTCTGCCACAAATCTTTCCACTCCGGCCCTGTCCTGCACCACGCCAAACTCGGTAAATTCAAACATCAGTTTGCGGGACAACTCCGGGTTGGCGCGAGTGGCTTCAGTCAACCAATCCAGAAGCGCGCCATCATGGATAGAGTGAATAGAAATATTCATGGCGACCTCGGCTTCGGTGATCATGCCACCCGCCATTTGCCCGAACAGTTTCTTGAGAACAGCTAAATCAATTGCAGGTGTGAGTTGATGGCGATCCGCCATCGGAATGAACTGCCCCGCCAACACAAGCTCACCTTCGGCATTTTTCAGCCGCCCGCACACCTCCACCTGAAGTTGCCGGGGGTTGCTTGTATTTATCACCGGCTGCGCAAACAACGCCAAGCGCTCTGCCTGAAGCGCATCCAGAATCAGCCTCTTCCAGAACAGCGAGCCTTTTATTTCCTCGTCTGCGTCTTCGGGTAAATCCATTAACACGCTGCCGGTTGACGTCTGTGATTGCAGCATCGCCATATCGCACTGCGCCAGCAAGGCACTCAACGCCACCTTTCTTCCTGTGAAATACGCCCCGCCGCAGCCAAACAATATGGCGGATTCACCGCTGCCTGAGCCAGTCGCGCCAACCATTCCGGCGCATAGCTCCTCGCTCAGACGCACGGCGTCTTCGCGCGTGACATTAAATACCGCCACCGCGAAGGTCGCCCCGCTGATGCGGGCAAGCAATAAATTCTGTTCCGTCCAAATAGTTGACAGCGCCCCCGCCACTTTCTTCAACAAGGTATCGCCCTCGCGAAATCCGTTGCTGTCGTTGAATCTCTGGAAATCAGCAATCTTCAGCAAATACATCGCGCCGGAGGATAAATCAGCAGTATCTCCCAGAAACGATAGCACTTGCTGCTCAAACCCGCGCCGGTTGTCCAGGCCCGTCAGCACATCCTTGCGGGACTCATCACGAAAGTGGGCGGCCTGGCGCATTTCATGCTCGATAATGGCCCGTAGCTTGGACGACATGGAATTAATTGCATCCACCACACTGCGTAACTCGCGTGCACCTGGCAATATTTTAACCATCTGGAAATCCTGCTTGCTGATGGCGTGGGCGACCTCTTCTATCTCGTGCAATGGCCGCAGTATCCGGGAAAGAAAGTGATGCAGCGCCACCAGCGAAATCAAGTACAGCAACGCTAACCCGACCGTGGCTTCCACCAAAGTCCGCCACAACTGCTTATAGGCGAAGTTTGGATGGCTGGTCACCACCACCCGGCCCATCTGCAACCAACCTTTGCTGATCAGCGATTCTGCGGCAGGCGTCTCCATCGGCAGCACATTGACGAACCACTGCGGCACCCCGGCAGGCGCGGCAGGCAGCGTTTTCAACAGCAATATCTCACCCCGGGTATTCACTACCCGGATGGATTGAAAGTAACCCCGGTCGAACACCGCATTCACTGTCACCTCGGCGCGCACCAGATCGTTATCCGCCAGCGATAGCGGCAAGACAATCCCCAGTGACGTTGCCGCATCCTGGGCATGTGAACCCAATTGTTCGCGCAAATACAGGTGGGCGTTTTTGATGTAAATGGCCTCCATCGCTCCCAGCACCAACAGGAACGCAACCGACGTACCCACAAACAACTGTTTGAATAAAGTCATGATCAAATTCCTGCGTGGCTATATCCGCCGCTCTGTTTCCATTTTGTCTAACAGCTCACGCCACAAACGTATCTGGCTGGATTTGCCCTTAAAAGTCGATGCGCCTGCCCCCCACAAATCTTCATCATTAAAACTGTAAATGGGAACCAGGTCAGCGCGCGCAGAAGCGGGGGTCAATTCCCCGGTCAAATTATCGAGGATGTAGGGATCGGCATCGGGGGCAGGATAGTAGGCCAGCACCATATGCGGCGTGTTCAGCTTCAAGGAGCGCACATAAGTAATCCTGAGATTCTGCGCCGGGATTCCCAGCTCCCTGAGGCTGAAATATTTTGCGATCGAATAATCTTCGCAGTCCCCGCCATTCGAGGACATCGTTTCAACGGGGGTCGCCCAATAATCTTCCACGCCCCAATGTTCCAGATCGCTGTAATAAGGAACCTTGTTCCATAACATGTTAAAGCCTTGCAATTCATCCATGGGAACCATGGCTGAAGGCGGCAACTTTTGCCTGTTTCTGGAATAATCCAACTGTATGGTGCGCCAGCCCAGCAGGCGCTCGGGCGCATCGTTTCCCCACTTGGCGGCAACCTGCCGCAACAGGCCCGGAGAAAAATCAACCAACCCTGCGGCGGCTGCCATCGAGTAAATCAAGATGAACGCAACGGCTAAAAATGCGCCAAATCGGGCTATCTTCCCGGCAAGAAATTCAGCGCTCAATCTCAATTATCAATTCTCCACACATCATTCTGGAACAACCTGCCGTACAACAAAAACGGGAGCCGAAGCCCCCGTTTTGAATTGCATATGAACTGGATATTCTGCTTGGTGGCTATCGGGAACCCGCAGCTGTCGGGGCCGTCGCATTGAGGGCGTTTATCGCAACCGCATCAAACGGAACCCCATTTTTTGCGAGAATATCTTTCTGCATGTCAATAAATGCTTTGTTAGCTCTTGAGTACGTTTGTGAAGCTGCCTCAACCGCCTTGAATTCATTGGCGCCGGTGTTGCGGGATGCTTCCACGGAAGACTTCAGATCATGCCATGCTTTATAAGCGACGCTGGCTTCATTCTTTGTTTTCTCCAGCTCGCCTTGCCTGTTACCGGCAAGCGCAAACACTTGAGAGTATTTCTTGGCTTCTGCCGCAGCTAATTTTTCATTATTCTGCTGAATCATTTTTTCCAGAGCAATGCTCTGTGACAAAGCTGGCGCAGCCCTGTCATTCCCCTTGTTCTGTTCGGTTGATGAAGTGCCCGCGAATGCAGCAGATGATAAAAGTCCGGCAATCATAATAAGAATCTTGTTTCCGTGTTTCATTGTAAAATCTCCTAAAATTTTTAGTAATGTGCGTTCGATACTACTTTGTTTATGGCAAACAGGTCAAGGGTCCATTTGGCCCAATGGCCTAACGAAAACAACCGCTGGAAAAACCGGGAGTAATCATACGGCGTATTCATTAACTTCTGCTTCGGCGCACGTCCTTGCGGGCGTACTTCAGTTTTGGCCTTTGGCATAGACTGGCCGAATGGCAAGTAGTTCCATCGGAGGGCTATGAAAAAAGTAAGCGGAGATGGCGGGATTCATTTTAAGGAAACGCTGAACAAGCCATCCATGAGCCGCGTTGCTGGCAATTCCGCACGCGTTTCGGCGAGTAAGCTATTATTCAGGCCATGATCCACAGCGACAACCTCACTTCTGACCGCATCATTTCTCCCGCACCGGTTTCACAGCAGGAGGAGGTGCTGGAGCGGGCGCTGCGCCCCAAACATCTGGACGAATATGTCGGCCAGGAAAAGATACGCGAGCAGCTTTCCATTTTCATCGAGGCGGCGCGCAGGCGCAAAGAACCGCTCGACCATGTGCTGCTGTTCGGCCCGCCGGGGCTGGGCAAGACCACCCTGGCGCACATCATCGCGCGCGAGATGGGCGTCAACCTGCGCCACACCTCCGGCCCGGTGCTGGAGCGCGCGGGCGACCTCGCGGCGCTGTTGACCAATCTCGAACCGAATGATGTGTTGTTCATCGACGAGATCCATCGCCTGTCGCCGGTGGTGGAGGAAATCCTGTATCCCGCGCTGGAGGATTACCAGATAGACATCATGATCGGCGAAGGCCCGGCGGCGCGTTCGGTGAAACTCGACCTGCCGCCGTTCACGCTGGTGGGCGCTACCACGCGCGCCGGGATGCTGACCAACCCGCTGCGCGACCGCTTCGGAATTGTCTCCAGGCTGGAGTTTTACACGCCGCAGGAATTGCAGCGCATCGTGATCCGTTCCGCCGGGCTGCTCGACATGCGGCTCGCGCAAGACGGCGCGCTGGAAATCGCCAAGCGTTCGCGCGGCACGCCGCGCATCGCCAACCGCCTGTTGCGCCGCGTGCGCGACTACGCCGAAGTGAGGGCGCAGGGCGAGGCGACGCGCGAAGTGGCCGACGCCGCGCTGATCATGCTGGATGTGGATGCGCAGGGCCTGGATGTGATGGACCGCAAATTGCTGCTGACCGTGATCGAAAAATTCACCGGCGGCCCGGTAGGTGTGGATAACCTAGCCTCGGCCATCGGCGAAGAACGCGATACCATCGAGGATGTGATCGAGCCGTACCTGATCCAGCAGGGCTACTTGCAGCGCACCACGCGCGGCAGGGTGGCCACCGCGAACGCCTACAAACACTTCGGCTTGGCGCTGCCGCGCGGACAGGTTACCAAGGAGTTGTGGGATGAAAATCCATAACATGGCTTGTGCGAATGGGGCGGCATGCGGTGTTACAATGCAACACACTTAAATTTGGAGGTTTTTATGAGTGCAACTTTGACGATACGCATAGATGACGTGCTGGAGCGCGAACTCAAGCAATACGCGGCGGCCACTCACCGCCCCAAGGGCGACATCGTGCGTGAAGCGTTGCGCCGCCAATTGGCGTTGGCGCGCTTCCGCGCCGTGCGCGGTGAAGTGCTGCCGCTGGCCGAGCAAAGCGGCTTGCTGACCGACGAGGACGCATTCAAGGCAATCTCGTGAGGGTGTTCCTCGATACCAATGTGCTGGTCAGCGCATTCGCTACGAGAGGACTGTGTGCCGAACTTTACGAACGGCTGCTGACAGAACATGAAGTGGTCATCGGGGAGCCAGTGGCCGCCGAAGTGCTGGACATCATGCGCCGCAAATTCCGCGCAGGTGATGGACTGGTGGCGAAAGTGGAAGCAGAACTGCGCCTGCTGGAAATTATTCCCGCCCAGACTGCCGCTCCCAAATTGCAGATAAAAGATCGCGAATATCCCTGGATTATTGCCTGTGCATTGGCGGGGAAAGTTGATTGTTTTGTCACGGGCGATGCGGAGTTGCTGGGGTTGGTCAAGGTTAAAAATATGCCTGTATTCTCACCGCGAACTTGCTGGGAAAAACTGCTGGCTTATCCTTCAATAAAATAATAGCCAGTAGAGACCATCGAAAAATGCCGCGCGTCATTGACAACATAGACCAGCACCTGCTGCCTATCCTGCGCGACACGCTGGCTGTTTCCGAGCGTGCCGATTTTTGCGTGGGTTATTTCAACCTGCGCGGATGGCGCACGATTGATGACTTGATTGCTCAGTGGCAGCCCGATGCCGGGCAGCGTTGCCGCGTGTTGATAGGAATGCAGCGCCCGCCGCATGAAGAGGTGCGAGCCTTGTATCAGGCAGTGGGCGATGACGCGCTGATGGATAATGCGCGCGCAAGCGAAATCAAGCACAAATTTGCCACGCACCTGCGTGAACAGATTACGTTTGGTGTGCCGACTTCTGCTGACGAGAAGGGATTGCAACGCCTCGCCAAACAACTTCGCGAAGGCAAAGTGCAGGTCAAATTGTTTCTGCCCTACCCGCTGCACGCCAAGCTTTATCTGCTGTTCCGCAAAGACATCAACAACCCGATAACGGGATTTGTCGGCAGCAGCAATCTCACTTTTTCCGGCCTTTCCAAGCAAGGCGAGCTGAATGTTGACGTGCTCGATCACGATGCTGCCAACAAACTTTCTGTCTGGTTCGATACGCGCTGGAATGACCGCTGGTGTCTCGATCTTTCCGCCGAACTGGCCGAGGTCATCGAACAGAGCTGGGCGCGCGAAGAGCTGGTTCCGCCGTACCACATCTACCTGAACATGGCTTATCACCTCAGCGTAGAAGCGCGCGCTGGCTTGAGCCAGTTTCGTTTGCCCGCGCGGTTTGACGAGGAGTTGTTCGACTTCCAGAAGGCGGCGGTAAAAATCGCCGCGCGCCATTTGCACCGGCGTGGCGGCGTCATCATCGGTGATGTGGTGGGGCTGGGCAAAACCATGATGGCTACCGCATTGGCGCGCATGGTGGAAGACGATCTCAACTACGAAACCCTCATCATCTGCCCGAAGAACCTCGTGCCGATGTGGGAGCATTACCGCAAGGAATATGGCCTGCGTGGCACGGTGAAATCGCTGACAGAGGTGGTGCATAAGACCAAAGGACTAAAAGACCTCAAGCGTTACCGCCTGGTGCTGATCGACGAGAGTCACAACCTGCGCAACCGCGAAGGCAGGCGCTACAAGGCTATCCACGAATACGTGAAGCAATGCGACGCGCGGGTCATCCTGCTGACGGCCACACCCTACAACAAAACGCTCACCGACCTTTCCGCACAACTGCGGCTGTTCGTGGAGGAGCGCGCCAATATCGGTGTGCGCCCGGAGCACTTCATGCGCAAACAGGGCATGAGCGATGACCAATTTCATGCGCGCTATCAATGTCCGCCGCACTCGATTGCGGCGATGGAAAAAAGCGATGTGCTGGATGACTGGCGCGAACTGATCCGCCTCTACATGGTGCGCCGCACGCGCAGCTTCATCCTTCAGCACTACACCGAACAAGATGCCACAACAGGCCGCCGTTACCTCAAGGTGCGAACTGGCGAAAAACTCTATTTCCCGACACGCAAGCCGATTTCGCTCGGCTTCGCTGTGGATGAAAATGATCCCGCCGACCAATATGCCAAGCTGTACTCGGTGGAAGTAGTGGATGTTATCAGCCGCCTGCGCCTCTCGCGCTATGGCTTGGGAAAATATGGCGATCCGCTGCTGCTTAAATCCGCCAGTGCAGCCGAACGCAAGCAGATGGATGACCTTGGCAAGGCGGGCCAGCGGTTGATCGGGTTTTGCCGCACCAACCTGTTCAAGCGTCTCGAATCCAGTGGCTTCTCATTCATGCAATCAATCGAGCGGCACATTCTGCGCAACGAAATCTATTTGCACGCGATTGATAACGGCTTGGAGTTGCCCATCGGCACACTGGATGCGGGCATTCTCGACGCAGATCGCTTCGACGAAGATGCCGATGGCATGCACGGCGAACAGGAAGATGACGGTATCACCGAAGAGGTAGAAAGCAGCACCGGAAGCCAAGCCGAAACCATCTACCGCCAGTACGCGGATCAATACCGCAAGCGTTTCAAATGGATTGACTCGCGCCTATTCAAAAAGGAACTGCACGAACATCTTGCCGACGACATCTCCGCATTGCGCGATTTGCTCAAGCGTTATGGCGCATGGAATATCGGGCAAGACCGCAAACTCGCGCAACTGGAAAATCTCATCACGCACACTCACGGCAAAAACAAAGTGTTGGTGTTCACCCAGTTTGCCGATACCGCACGTTACCTGGGGCGCGCGTTGCAGGCGCACGGCATCAAGGCGCTGGCAGCAGTCACCGGCGCATCTGCCGACCCTTATGCCGTTGCCTGCCGCTTCTCGCCGCAATCCAACCATGCGCAAGTGAGCCGTGCGGACGAATTGCGCGTGCTGATCTGCACCGACGTGCTTTCCGAAGGACAGAACTTGCAAGACTGCGCCGTGGTGGTGAATTTTGATTTGCCTTGGGCAATCATTCGTCTTATCCAGCGCGCAGGCCGCGTCGATCGTATCGGCCAAAAAGCCATAGACATTTGCTGCTACTCCTTCCTTCCCGCAGACGGCGTCGAACGGCTCATCAATTTGCGTGCGCGTATCACACAACGCCTGCATGAAAACGCCGAGGTGGTGGGAACGGATGAAGCTTTCTTTGAGGATGAAGATGCAGAGCGTCTGCGCAAGCTCTCATTGCAAACTGCCGGTGCGCTGGATGATCAGGATGACGAAGTTGACTTGGCCTCTTACGCTTGGCAAATCTGGAAAACCGCCACACAAGACAACCCTGAACTGGCACGCAAAATCGAATCTCTGCCACCGGTGATTTATACCGCAAAGCGCGTACCCTCATCCCCAGCCCTTCTCCCGGAGGGAGAAGGGAGCAGATTCCCCTCTCCCGCTGGGAGAGTGGCTAGGGGTGAGGGAGCGCCCGTTGATGCTTCCACCGACAGCGCCCTCGTCTACGTCAAATCCCCCGAAGGCAACGACCACCTCGCATGGGTCAACGCTCAAGGCGAAGCCATTACTGAATCGCAATTCACCATCCTGCGCGCGGCGGAATGCACACCAGAGGAACCCGCACTGGAGCGCGCCGAAAATCACCACGAACTGGTAGCTATTGGGCTCAATCTGGCCGTCACTCAAGACAAGGCTGTGGGCGGTGGCTTGGGGCGGCCTTCCAGCCCGCGCCGCAAATGCTATGACCGCCTCAAGGAATACGCCCGCAGCCTGCGCGGCACCCTGTTCGCCGATGATGAACTGGAGCGCGTCATTGATGATATCCACGCCCGCCCCTTGCTGGAGAGCGCCGCCGACACGCTCAACCGTCTCATGCGCAGCTGCGTCAACGATGAGCAACTGAGCGAGGCCATAAAATCGCTGCGTGAAGAAAGCCAGCTCACTTACGCCGAAGACGACGCCAAACAACACGAGCCGAAAATCGTCTGCTCGATGGGGTTGATAAGTGGCGCTGCGCGCGGCTTCCTCAAAGAGATAGACACCTCGGTGCCGCGCGAGACAGACCGCCCATGAATGCGGTTGATTCCTGAGCTATTCCGGGATCATTCGGCTTGATTGCTTTACCGGCTAATGGTATAAATCGCGGTATATATCACCCCGAAGGAGCTTCATCATGCAAACCGCAAAGCTTTTCAAGAATGGTCGCAGCCAGGCCGTGCGCCTGCCGGCCGAGTTCCGTTTCGAGGGCGATGAGGTGTTGATCCGGCGCGACCAGACTACCGGAGAGGTCATTCTGAGCCCGCGCAACCGGAAGTTTGAAGAGTGGATCAAGCTGCGTGACCGCCTGATCGCCGAAGCGCCAGAGGAATTCGAGAACTTCGAAATACCGCGCGACCTCGCGCCGCCCGTTGACCGGGATTGGCCATGAGCGGCGCGCATCCCTATATGCTGGACACCAATGCTGCGTCCACCCTGATTCGCGGGTGCGTCAGCCAGAAATTGCAGAACTTGCTGATGGAACACAGCGCCTGCGTTTCCGTGATCACCGAAGCGGAGTTGCGTTTTGGCGTGAAGCGGAGGCCGGATGCCACCCGGCTGGCAAAAGCCGTCGAAGCCTTTTTGCAGGACACACCGGTATTGCCGTGGACGTCCGCCACCGCGCACACCTATGCCGAATTGCGCACCCGCATGGAAACCCAAGGCATCGGCCTATCAGCGATGGATATGCTGATTGCCGCCCATGCTATAGCCGCAGACTGCACGCTGCTCAGCGCCGACCGCGCTTTTATGCAAGTGCCCGGCCTGCGCGTGATTGACTGGTCAATCGTTCCCGACAAGTAAATTAAACCCATGTCCGGCCTCGACCTCGAACAATTCAGCACCCACCTCCAGCAACTGAATTTCAATTTGCTGTTCACCGATGCGCTGGGCTGGAACCATCCGCCCGCCAGCGAACGCATCTGGAAAGACGATGAAGCGAAGGACATCCGCTACCGGCGGCGCATGGTCGCCGAGCTTTCCGGTGTCGCCGTGCTGGAAATCGCGGCGGAAGGCGGCTGGCCGGACGAAGCGCAGCGCATGGCGATCTGGCGGCAGGTGTCGCAATCGCATTATGAAAACCTGCTGATCTTTCTCGACCGCGCGGACAAACCCACGCAAAGCCTGTGGTACTGGGTTAAGCGCTCTAAAGATGCCGAAACCGGCAAGCCAAAAATCATCCCCCGCCGCCACGAATACTTTCGCGGCCAGCCGGTTGACCTGTTCGCTTCCAAGTTGCAGGCCATGGTGGTGGAGCTGTACGAACTGGATGCAACAGGCCGCTTGCCCGTACTGGAAGTGGCGCGGCGCATGGAATCCGCGCTGGACGTGGAAAAAACCACCAAGCGTTTTTTTACCGCTTATCAGGAGCAGCACGGCAACCTGCTCGCGGAAATCGAAGGCATAGACGACGAGCGCGACCGCCGCTGGTATGCCTCGGTGATCCTCAACCGGCTGATGTTCGTCTGGTTCATGCAGAAGAAAGGTTTTCTGGATCGTGCCGATTACGACTACCTGCCCAAGCAATTTGCCGCTTCACAAAAGCGCGGGCAGGACAGGTTTTTCGGTGAATTCCTGAACGCGCTGTTCTTCGAGGCCTTCGCCAAACCCAAGAAGGATCGCGCTCCCGCCGTGCAAGCGCTGACTGGCGGTATTCCTTACCTCAACGGCGGTCTGTTCCTGCACCACACGCTGGAACTTGACGCAAACAAACAGCCACGGCTGGGCACCACCCTGCGCATTCCAGACCGCGCGTTCGACGGCATCTTCAAATTGTTCGCCTCGTTCTCGTGGAATCTGGACGACACGCCCGGCGGCAATGCCGACGAAATCAACCCGGACGTGCTGGGCTACATCTTCGAGAAATACATCAACCAGAAAGCCTTCGGCGCGTACTACACCCGCCCGGAAATCACCAACTATCTGGCCGAGCGCAGCATCCACAAGCTGATACTGGAACGCATCCATGCGCCCGCCGTGCCGGAACTGGGCTTGAAGGAAATCGGCTTTGCCAGCGTGCCCGACATGCTGGCAAAAATGGATAACGTCACCGCGCTCAGGCTGGTGCATGAAGTGCTGCCCGCCATCAACATCCTCGATCCGGCGGTGGGTTCCGGCGCGTTTCTGGTGGCCGCGCTCAAGGTGCTGGTCAACATCTATTCCGCCGTGGTGGGGCGCGCCGAAATGGGCAGCAGCAACGCCCTGCAATTCTGGTTGAAAAAAATTCAGGAGGAACATCCCAGCGTCGCCTATTACATCAAACGCCGCATCGTCACCGACAACCTCTACGGCGTGGACATCATGCAAGAGGCCACGGAAATCGCCAAGCTGCGCCTGTTCCTCACCATGGTGGCTTCGGTGCGCAAGGTGGAAGAGCTTGAACCGCTGCCCAACATTGACTTCAACATCCTGCCCGGCAACTCGCTGGTGGGGCTGATGCGCGTGGATGAGCACGAATTCGACCAAAGAAATGCACAAGGAGATTTTTTCAAACCCAGCTACCGTAAATTACTGGAAGAAAAAAATCGCGACCTTGAAACCTATCGCCACACCGCAGATTTGCTGGGGCGCGATGTCAATCTGCAAAATCTTCGCAATAATATTGACGCAAAATTGAACGATGCCACAGGCACGCTTAACGAATTGTTGCGCGACCAGTTTGAGGCACTCGGCGTGAAATACGAACAAGCCACTTGGGACCCCGCCCAAAAAACTTTGGGCAAACCGAAAAAACTCAAAGTCGCGCGCGAGCATATCGACGAGCAAAACCCGTTTCACTGGGGCTACATGTTCGACCAGATCATGCAGAAGCAAGGTGGTTTCGACATCATTCTCACAAATCCGCCATGGGAAGCTTTCAAGCCGTTTGCGCGCGAGTTCTTTGCACAGCATTCAAAGCTTGTGACTAAGAAGAAAATGGATGATAAAGCTTTCGAGGAACTGAAAGACCAACTTCTTCAAACCGGGGTAATTAGAGCAGACTGGCTTGACTATGCAAGTCGCTTTCCGCACCTTAGTGCATATTTTCGTGCATCCGAAGATTACTCAAACCAGTGGGCAATTGTTGATGGCAAGCGTACTGGTAGCGATCTTGACCTGTACAAATTATTTGTCGAGCGCGTGTTCAATTTGCTGCGCCCCGGTGGGCACAGTGGCCTAGTGATTCCGGCAGGCATATACATGGCGCTGGGTGCAACCGGTTTGCGAAACATGCTGTTTCAGAAGACCGAGATTGAAGGCATGGTTGGCTTCACCAATAACAAAGAGATTTTCGAGGGCGTTCACCGAAGTATCAAGTTTGTCGTACTGACCTATGAGAAATTGCCAGCCCCTCGCCTACTTGAAAAAGGGGAGAGCAATGCCAGCGCGCCACCGAATGATCTGCTGGCACCTGGAATCCACGGCACTCAAAGATTCCCTGCCGTGTTTATGCAGCAGGATGCGACAGAACTAGCCAGATTTCCGGACGAGAATGCGCTGTGGTTTGAGGTTGATCTAATCAAAAAACTATCGCCAGAGAGCCATTCCATGATGGAGTTCAAGAGCGAAATTGATCTAACGATTGTCCAGAAGCTCTTGCAATACCCACTATTGGGGGATGTTGTCGGCGATGCGTGGTCTCTGACGCTTGGCAGTGAATTTCATATGACCATGGACAAGGAGCTTTTCAAGCCACCCGAGGATGGTCGCCTGCGTTTATATGAAGGCAAAATGATGTGGCAGTTTGATAGCCGCTACGCCGACCCGACGCGATGGGTTGACAAAAGCGAGGGCAGGAAGGTGTTAATCGGAAAAAGAGCAGAGGATGCTGGGCAGATTCTTGGCTATCAACAACATCGGCTGGCGTTCAGGTCAGCCGGTGAAAATACCAATGAACGGAATTTGATAGCCACGATCCTCCCAAAGAATGTGTTTTGTGGCAATTCGTTGACTGTGAGCCGTGAGTTTTCGGGTAGTCCGCAACAGTTGTTATTTGCATGTGCGGTGTTTAATTCTTATGTGCTGGATTGGCTGCTGCGTCTGAAAATTCAGCGCAATCTGAATATGTTTTTGATCTATCAACTACCAGTTCCAAGGTTGAATGAATCAAACCCGCGCTTCGCTCCCATCGCCACCCGCGCCGCCCGCCTGATCTGCACCACCCCCGAATTCGACGACCTCGCCAAAGAAGTCGGCCTCAAACACCACCAGCCTTTGGAACCCCTCGAACGCGCCCGCCTGCGCGCCGAACTCGACGGCCTGATCGCCCACCTCTACGGCCTCACCAAAGCCGAATTCGCCCACATCCTCACCACCTTCCCGCTGGTCGCCGAACCGGTTAAAGTGGCGGCACTCAACGCGTACCGCGATGTGGAAAGGGGGCTGGTGACATGAGCGATGTGCCTGCTACTCCAGAAGTGGGTTTGTACCAAGGCATCCGCGACATCTTACTGGCCGCGCGGACGCAGGTGCGGCAGACCGTCAACACCGCGATGGTGCAAACCTATTGGCAGATTGGGCGGCTGATTGTGGAGGATGAGCAGGGTGGGGAGAGGCGCGCGGAATATGGCAAGGCGGTGTTGCACGAGCTTTCACTGCGGCTCACGGCGGAGTTTGGCAAGGGTTTTACCTTGGCTAACCTGCGCAATTTCAGGCAATTTTTCCTTAATTTCTCTTGGGATGAGATTCGCTACTCACTGCGTAGCGAATTGACCTGGACGCATTATCGCTGCCTGATGCGAGTGGAAAACAAGACCGCGCGTGGCTGGTACGCCAACGAAGCAGCCACGCAAAACTGGAGTGTGCGGGCGCTGGATCGGCAGATTTCGACGCTGTATTACGAGCGCTTGTTGGGTAGTCCAAAGCAGGATGGTGCGCGCGAGGAGGCGGCAAACAAGATTGCTGCGGAAGCGCCCGCCGATCCACGCGACTTTATCCGTGATCCGTACGTGCTGGAATTTCTGGGTGTGCAGCCGGACGCCGGGTTATATGAAAAGGATGTCGAGCAAGGCCTGATCGACCGCTTGCAGCAATTCATGATGGAGTTGGGCAAGGGCTTCGCCTTCGTGGCGCGACAGAAGCGCTTGCAGGTGGAGAGCGACGATTTCTTTGTTGACTTGGTATTCTATAACTACCTGCTCAAATGCTTTGTGCTGATTGACCTCAAGGTGGGTAAGCTGGCGCATCAGGATGTCGGGCAACTGGATATGTATGTGCGCGTGTTTGACGAGCAGCAGCGCGGCGAGGGCGATAACCCGACCATCGGTTTGATCCTGTGTTCGGAGCGCAATGCGGCGGTGGCAAAGTATTCCGCCTTGGCCGACAAACCGCAATTATTCGCCAGCAAGTATCAACTGCTGCTGCCCAGCGAGGAGGAGTTGCGCGCCGAGCTGGAGCGTGATCGCGCCTTGCTGGAAAGCGAACGCGAAAAATCTGATGATTGACCTCACCTCCGCACAATCCGCCACCAAGGTACAAGTCATCTTCATCGCGTTACTGACGCAAATATTCTCGGCTACTCTAACTTTCAGCTTGACGGGTAATACCTAATTGGGTATCGTACCAATACTAACGATTCATCCTGATGCGGCTGATGACTTGCGGCAGTTGATGTTGAGCGATCGGCTTGCGGCAGGTAAATTGGCGGCTTTGCTTCAGCAAGCCAAGCACGACCCCAAAATCATTGACTCGTTGCTGGATCACGATTTTGGAGCCGACCACACGGCATCTTACCACGTGAGCAAGTGGCATGAGTTTTGGAATGTCGGATTCAACATTTGGCGATTGAAGGTTTGGATAGAACCAAAAGGTAGTTTGCGCTATCGGATAGTCTACGCATACGAGCCAAAGTCGCTTCAATACTACGTTCTAGCCGTTGTTCATCGAGATTTTGACTACAAACGCGATCATGAAATCACAAGCCGCATCCTTAAAGCCTACAAAGACCTTGGAATCACTATCCACTAAGGTTTTTGATGTGCGGCCGACCAGCACAGCACCGGTGATTTACGCGGAGTTTCTTGTTCCCGCGAAACCTCAATCACTCCCTGGTGCCATCGACATTGATGATTTGGTTGCCGAGTTTGAGCAGTCCAACGAAGCGGCGGAAGCGATTGCCAAGGGTCGGCAATGGGTAGCGAAATCCTTTTACGGTAGCCAGCCTTCATCAATCGCGCTACTTCGCCTGCAAAAAGGCTGGTCGCAAGCAGAACTCGCTAAACGAGCCAGTACAAGCCAGTCTTATATCGCACGGCTTGAACTTGGCAATGTCGATCCGCAAGTCAGCACGGTAAAAAAACTCGCAAAAGCGCTCGATGTGCCAGTGGGAACCGTTGTGCTGGCAATTTCTCCCGAGGATGAAAAATGAAGAAGAATGACGACCGATTTCTAACAGCAATCTTCTGCGACGACATCCGACATGAGATAGGTAACAAGTTGTCATTTATGGGATGCTACCAAAGCGAACTCATCGTTTCGATGGTTCCCTTTGCGTTACCCAAGTTGTGTGTATTTGCAACGATTTGGACTCCGAAAGAAAGGGCTTTAAAATCACTGGCGCTTCGAGTCGTTCAGGATGGTGATAAGGAATTGGCTCGCATAGAAATTCCGGAGGAAGGTCTTGCAGAAGCAAGGCAGATTCTTGATGAAACCGCCACGCGAAAAACCATCAGCACGGCAATCGCATTTGCTCCATTCGCTATCGAAAAGCCCACTACGCTGAGGCTTATGGCGACGACGGAGGAAGGAGAAATCATTGGCCCTCGCCTCCTGATCAAAGTGGTTGCAGCACAGGAGCCTGCAACTCAACCTGCCGTAAAATCCAAACCCGCGAAGTCCCGAACCGCCAAGTAAAGTTCAACAATGGCAGTTCCTTTGGATGCACTTATGAGACTAGCGATGCTGTAACCCCTTATGCCGTTTTCCCCGAAGTAAATGTATCAGTCTCGAATTATTTTCTTAATCGCAAATGAACGAATCAGTAGAACCGGTTTATTGGGATGAGTAAGCACAAAAAGATTTTTTCACTGCCCATCCGCGTGTATTTTCAGGACACCGATGCGGGCGGCGTGGTTTATCACGCCAGTTATGTGAACTTTATGGAGCGCGCGCGGACTGAGTGGTTGCGTGAGCGCTATGGTTACAGCAATGCCGGGTTGATGAAGGAATTCGGCGTGGTGTTTGTGGTGCGTAAGCTGGAGCTGGATTATCTCAAGCCCGCGCTGCTGGACGATTTGTTGGGCGTCACCGCGCAGATCAAGGAGGTTGGCCGCAGCCGCGTGGTCTTGCAGCAGGCTGTCATGCGTGGCGATGAGGTGCTGGTGGAGGGTGAAATCCATCTGGTGTGTGTGACCGTGGATAATTTCAAGCCGGTGAGCGTGCCGGAAGCGTTGCGTAAACAATGGAAAGAATAAAATGAATGTGACACAGGATTTATCATTCGTAACCTTGATCGTGAATGCCAGCGTGCTGGTGCAACTGGTGATGGGGTTGCTGCTGCTGGTTTCACTGATGTCGTGGTGGTACATTTTCCTCAAGATGTTCGCCGTCAGGCTGGCAGTGCAACAGAGCAAGGAGTTCGAGGAGTCGTTCTGGAACAATCCAGACCTCATCAAGTTGTACCAGAGCACTACCGGCGATGGGGATGATGCGGGCAGTATGGGGCGGATATTCGTTGCCGGTTTTGCCGAGTTCATCAAGCTGAAAAAGAAACCGGGCATGGACAACAGCGCAGTGATGGAAGGCACGCGCCGCGCCATGCGCGCCACCTATCAGCGCGAAATGGATAATCTCGAATCGCATTTATCCTTCCTTGCCACCGTGGGTTCGGTGAGCCCCTATGTCGGCTTGTTCGGCACGGTGTGGGGCATCATGAATGCCTTTCGCGGCTTGTCCAATGTCGGCCAGGCCACGCTGGCGCACGTTGCGCCGGGCATTGCCGAGGCGCTGGTCGCCACCGCGATGGGCCTGTTCGCCGCGATTCCGGCGGTGGTGGCCTATAACCGCTATGCGCATGATGTGACCCGTTTGTCTTCGCGTTTTGAAAGTTTTATGGAAGAGTTTTCCAACGTATTACAACGCCAATCATGAGCATCCGCCGTTCCACCCACAGCCCGATGAGCCAGATCAATGTGGTGCCTTACATTGATGTGATGCTGGTGCTGCTGGTGATATTCATGATTACCGCACCGCTGATGAATCCGGGGCAGATTGATTTGCCCAGTGTGGGCAAATCGCTCGCGCCTCCGCTGGCGCCGATGGAGGTGATCATCAGGAAGAATGCCACGCTGGCGTTGCGTGACCGCAGCAAAAGCGACAAGGAGCAGAGTGTGTCGCGTGAGGAATTGGTTGCGCTGATCAAAAAAAAGCAGGCGCAGAATGCGGAGCAGCCAGTGGTCATTTCGGCGGACAAGAATGTGCGCTACGAGGAAGTGATCAACATCATGGATGTGTTGCAGCAGCAGCAAATCAAGAAGGTTGGGCTGCTGGCGCAAACCAAGGGAACATCCAAATAAATCCGCTATGAACCCTAATAGTCTATTCGCACAAAACTGCGTCATTGATAGAACTACTAGCCATTCGACTAAGCCCGCAAGCAGGCAAGTCGCTGGTTATCCCGCGCATGCGGGAATCCAGCCCTGCATTCGAGCGGGACAGCCCAGAAGCGGGGGTTATCCCGCGCATGCGGGAATCCAGGCAGGAAGGCAACCCGATGCTCGCCCTGCTGCGCGTCATTCCCGCGCAGGCGCATATGCGCTAACTTATCTTGTTCCTCCCCCTTCAAGGGGGAGGTTAGGTGGGGGATGGGGTTGCTATCCATGAAATTCGACCCCATCCCCACCCCAGCCCTCCCCTTGAAAGGGAGGGAGAAATACTCTGGCGCACTTAAGTTAGCGCTTATGCGCGCAGGCGGGAATCAGATGAATAAAAATTCCCCCACGAAGCGGGACAACATCATAGCTTTGTCCGCTGCGCGGGATGCTTGTCCTTGCTGGATTCCCGCCTGCGTGGGAATGACGGGTTAATGGGTTTTGGGATGAGCGCAGCCGTATATGCCGAGCCTTACAAACTGCCTGCCGGGGTATTGGCGCTGGCGGTGCATGGCGCATTCTTTGCGTTGCTGTATTTCGGCATCAGTTGGCAAACGCAGCCGCCGCAAGGCATGGTGGTGGACATCTGGGATAGCCTGCCTGAGTTGAAGAGCGACCCCTCCAAGGTTGCGCCGCCCGAAGCGGAACAGGCCGAGCCTCCGAAGCCGCCCGAACCTCCAAAATTGGCCGAACCCCATAAAATAGCCGAGCCTCCAAAGTTATCCGAGCCTGTGCCGCCTGTTGTGCCACCCAAGGCCGACATTGATCTGGCTGTTAAGAAAAAACCGCAGCCCAAACCGGTAGAAATCAAGCCGCCGGTGGAGCACAAGAAACCACCTATGGAGCAGAAACCAATAGCGCCGAAAATATCCGAGGCTGAGCTGGCGCAGCAGGCCGAGCAGGAACGGGTGCACGCCGAGCAGGAGCAAGTGCGTGCCGAACAGGAACGGGTACGCACCGAGCAGGAGCGGGTGCGCGCCGAGCAGGCTGCGGCCATTGGCAAGATGGTGGATGAATACAAGGCCAAGATTCACAACAAGATACAACGCAATATAGTGATGCCGCCGGATGTGCCGGATAATGCGCGAGCGGAATATGATGTGACGCTGTTGCCTGGCGGCTCGGTGATGAGCGCAAAGTTGGTCAAGCCGAGCGGCAATGCGGCTTATGACAGCGCAGTGGAACGTGCCATCATCAAGGCACAGCCTTTGCCGCTGCCGCCGGATTTGGCGCTGTTCAATAAATTCCGCGAGCTTCATTTGATATTCAAACCGGAAAAGCGAGGAGCATTATGAAAGGATGGGTTGTGTTGCGTTATTTCGGGTGGGTATTTTTGTTGTGTGCGGCATTGCCCGTGTATGCCGCATTGGACATCGAGATCATCGGGGCGGGAGAGCACCAGATTCCCATCGCCATTGTGCCGTTCGCCGGGGAAGGGAAGTTTGCCCAGAGCATCAGCCAGGTGGTTTCTGCGGATCTGGCACGCAGCGGACTATTCCGGTTGGTTGACCCGTCCGGCAAAACACCGCACGAACCGCGCGAGGTGGTGTATGCCGATTGGCCGGGAGTGGATGCGCTGGCCATAGGCAGCGTGGAGGAGCAGATCAACGGGCGTGTCGCGGTAAAGTTCCGCCTGCTGGATACTGTCAAGCAGACTGAGCTGGTTGGCCAGTCGGTATCTGCCAGAACAGACCAGTTGCGTGCCATTGCCCATCGCATCGCCGATATGATTTATGCGAAGCTCACCGGCGATGCGGGGGTGTTCAGCACGCGTATCGCCTATATCAACAGGCAAGGCAAGGTCAACCGGCTGGTGGTGGCGGACAGTGATGGTTATGGCGAGCAGACCGTGCTGTCAACCAGCGAGCCTATCATGTCACCCGCATGGTCGCCGGATGGAAGCCATCTCGCTTATGTGACTTTCGAGCAGAACCATGCGGTGGTGTATGCGCAATCGCTGCTCACCAACCAGCGCAGGGTGGTGGCCAGTTTCCCGGGCAGTAACAGCGCACCGGCTTGGTCGCCGAACGGCAGCCAGCTCGCCATTGTGCTGACCCGCGATGGCAGCTCGCAAATCTATTTGGCGCACCCGGATGGCAGCGACTTGCGCCGCCTCACTTTCAGCGATGCAATTGATACCGAGCCGAATTTTTCGCCGGATGGGCAATCCCTGCTGTTTACTTCAAATCGTGGCGGCAGCCCGCAGATTTACCGGATGCCGGTTGAGGGCGGGGAGGCCGAGCGCCTGACCTTCGATAGCGGCAATAATTACTCGCCGCGCTACAGCCCGGACGGCAAGAGCTTTACCTACTCACACCTGTCCAATGGGCTTTTTTACGTCGCCACCCAGGATTTTGAAACCAAACAAATGCAGTTGTTGACCGATGGCGGATGGGAAAAAAAACCCAGCTTTGCCCCCAACGGCAAGCTTATCCTGTTTTCCAACGAGGCTCAGGGTCGTGGTATATTGGCGACTGTGTCCATCGACGGCAGGGTTAAACAGAGGATGTTCCCGCAAGCAGGGAATATTCGCGAGCCGACTTGGGGACCTTTTTTGAAGCAGTGATTTTAATGGAGGATACATTATGAACAAACTAGTGATCAGCGTGTTGCTGGTAAACCTGTTGGCCGCTTGCGCCAGCCAAAAGCCGCAAGCACCCGCTCCGGTGGTTGAGGCCAAGCCGGCTCCCGTGGTTGTCGAGGCTCCCAAACCTGTTGAGCCCGCTCCAGTGGTTGTCGCGCCCAAGCCTGTTGAACCGGTGGCGATTGATCCGTTGAACGACCCGAACAGCATTTTGGCCAAACGCAGTGTGTATTATCCTTTTGATGTGTATGTTGTACTGAACGCAGAAAAGCCGGTAGTGCAGGCTCATGCCCAATACCTGAGCGAACACCCAAACCGCAAGGTTCGGCTGGAAGGCAATTGTGACGAACGCGGCAGCACCGAATACAACTTGGGGTTGGGCCAGCGCCGTGCCGATGGCGTGAAGAGGATGCTGAAGGTGGGCGGCGTCAAGGACAGCCAAATCGAATCTGCCAGCTATGGCGAAGAAAAACCCGTGGCAACCGGGCATGATGAAGATTCCTGGAGGCAGAACCGCCGCACCGACTTGATCTACACCCGGTAAGCATGAAACTGCGTACCTTGCTGTTGGCCGGATTGTGCCTCGCCGGTGGACAGGCTCATGCGAGCCTGTTCAACGACGACGAAGCGCGCGAGCAGATCCGGCAACTTGAATTGCGCGTTTCCGGCCTGGAGGGAAGCGGCAAGCAACAGATCGAAATCAATAAACAACAAGCCGAAACCATCAAACAGCAAGCCGAAACCGGCAAGCAACAAACCCGTTCCATGCTGGATCAGCAAACGCAGATAGAGATACAGAACACGGAATTGCGCAGGCTGCGCGGCCAATACGAAGAACTGGCGCACAGCTTGCAGGAAGCGGAAAAGCGGCAGAAAGATTTTTATATCGATCTGGATACCCGCGTGCGCCATTTTGAATCGGCCGAGGCGGCTGCGCTGGCCGCACCGCCGCCACCGCCACCGCCAGCAATACCGCCGACCAAAGTAGCCGATAGCGCTAACGCCCCGGCGGCGAATGATCCAGTCGCAGTGGAGAACCGCACTTACGAGGCTGCATATAACCTTTTCAAGGCGGACAAGCACCAGAATGCCATCAACGCCTTTCAGGAGTTCCTGAAAAAATTTCCCGAGTCGGTGCATGCGCCCAATGTCCATTACGAGATGGGCAATGCCTATTTCGCGTTAAAGGATTACAAGAATGCGCTGCTTAGTTACCAGACATTGCTGGGCAAGTATTCATTCAGCCCGAAAACGCCGGATGCCATGTTAAGCATTGCCGCCTGCCAGCAAGAACTCAAGGACACTCCTGCGGCAACGAAAACCCTCAAGCAAATCATCGCCAAATACCCCGGTAGCGAAGCTGCCAGCGAAGCCAAAAAACGCCTGGCAATGCTCAAGTAGCGCTTGGTTATGCCCCAGCATACAGCCAGCGAAATGCTGCCGCCCCGACACGGTGGGGTGGAACCCTCAAGTGCGGGAGGGGCGGCATCGCAGTTGCTCCCGCAAGCGGCTGGCCTTGCCAGTAACGTGTCGCAACTGCGCATCAGCGAAATTTTTTATTCCTTGCAGGGCGAGACCAGCCGTTCCGGCCTGCCTACGGTATTTGTGCGCCTGACGGGCTGCCCGTTACGCTGCACTTATTGCGATACCGCCTATGCCTTCAGCGGCGGGCAAGACATGAGCATCGCACAAATTCTTGAATACGTGGCAGGCCATCACGCGCGCTATGTGACGGTGACCGGCGGTGAACCGCTGGCGCAAAGAAATTGCCTGCCATTGCTGCGCGTCCTTTGTGACGCGGGCTATGAAGTGTCGCTGGAAACCGGCGGCGCGTTGGACGTGTCCGGCGTGGATGCGCGCGTAATGAAGGTGCTGGACATCAAGACACCGGCATCGGGCGAAGCCGAAAAGAACCTGTGGAGCAATCTTGCCGCGTTGAATGCGCGCGATGAAATAAAGTTTGTGCTGTGCGATGAGGCAGATTATGTGTGGGCCATGCAGGTGTTGCGCGAACGGAATTTGGCCGATAAATGCGCCGTGCTGTTTTCGCACGCGCTCGGCCAATTATCAGCCACAACATTGGCCGAATGGATACTGCGCGACAACTTGCCGGTGCGCCTGCAAGTGCAGTTGCATAAGCTGTTGTGGGGCAATGTGGCGGGGCGTTAGAGCTTGCCGGGAAATAACCTTTTAGAACGGAATAGCGTCATTCCCGCTTAAACCCGCACCCCAACCCATGAACCTTGGCGCTCTGTGAATACAGTCGTATGTAGGGGGAAGGAGCGCAATTTATTGCGCGATCATCAATGTCATATCGCCCAATAAATTGGGCTCCTACAGCAGCGCTCGCTCCCGCTTCGCTTTTGGTTCATGGGTTCAATCCTTGTGGCCCCTCCGCTGGGCCGGGGGTTTGCCACTGTGAATTACGCCCCGCCCGAACCGGCATCTTCCTCGATCTTGCGATAGCGCGCCAGGTTATAATCTTCGCCCTTCTCCATCAGCTCGAGCGGCATCAGCAGGTAATTCTTATCGGCCAGCCGCACGTGCAGGGTGCGGTTGCTGGAAAAAGTATCGGGGCTCATCAGGAGTCTGGCCTCTCCCGAATCGTCACCGGGGTTGCCCAGCCATAAGGCGGGCTGCTCATCGCCAGAGCCGTGCTCACGCAGCCCCACCCCGATAACCTGGTTAGAGAGTATTTCCACGCCGACGTGCAAGTTGTTTTGCTGGTCGCGGCTCAGGCGGCGCACGATGCCCACCCCCCAATAGCCTATCTTTTCCGGTTTGATGCCAATCAGCAAGCCAATTTCCACGCCATCCATGCGCGATGCGGGTAGAACGCATCTGAGGCTTCCGGTGCTGATATCTTCCACATCCCATGTCACGCTGGTGTCAGCGCCAAAGTTCAGGCCGACATCGGTATGCTCGATTACTTTGGAAAACCCGTTTGCCACGCTCAGGTTCACCTTGATATTGTGCCGCATATTGCGCCGCTTCGGCGGCGGGAATGACCAGCATTTAGCCAGGTGGCGCACCACTTCGCGCACCGCGTCAGCCCCATAAGCGCCACCCATATGGATTTCATCTGGCGCGATGTTTTTTTCCAGTGCATTGAGCAATGCTTCAATGCGCGGTTGCAGGTTATGCACACCGATAAAAAGCAGCCCCGCTTGCGGCGCATTTTCCACATTCGCCCGCACCGGGGTTGCGGCATGCAGCAAGTCAAAACTGAACAGGCTGTTCGGATCACACTGTGCGCCCACGATAATATTTGCGCACAAGTGCAACGCCAACCGTTCGGCGAGATGCAAGTGGGGGCGGCTGAGTGTGCTGGCGCAGGTGGCATACCACATCAGCCCGGCGGCAAACTCGCACCGCACCGTGGTATTCGTGCCTGATCCGGAATACTGCGAAACATGCTCGTCCAGATACTGTTGCGATTTTGCATGCGAGTAAAATTTGGCTAAGCCTCCCCATATTACCGGGTCAACCAGTGCATAACGCGCCGCCGCACATTTCAGTTTGCCCACCAGGGCGCTGATGCCGCGCACCGCAACCAGAGACAACACCGGCTTGATTGCGGAACTACCCGTGTCACCGTTGCGGTAACGCGTCAGCACGTGATAGTAAGCTTGCGCGGTTTGCCCAAAGAAATCATTCAGTGCCATCCACAAGCGATTTTCCTGGGATGTTGTCAGGGTGCTGGCCGCAAAATAGTCGCGTACCAATTTGCGCTCAAACGGGCGCGCGGTTTCGTCAATCAGGCGCAACACCGCAAGCTGGTGATCCAGGCGGAAGCGTGCTTGTTTGCGCACGGACTTGACCCATGCGGTCAATTCCAGCAAGGTTTTCAGCGCATCGCTCTTCGGTATTTCGTCCAGCAGCGCCTGCGCCGACTTGATGTCCGCCATCGGGTGATCCGATTTTTTGCCAAAAAGTCCAAACATGCTCATCACTTATGGCTCTGGTGCCCGCAAATTGCGTTGCGGCAATATAATCACAATCCTGACTGCTTGGCTATAACGCCATAAAGACCACACCTCCACAAAGGCATTGCCCATGATCGCACTGCTGCATGATGATTCGCCATTTCCGACAGTTGAACGGGCATTGCGCCAACCCAACGGCCTGCTCGCAGCAGGCGGTGACCTGACTCCGGCACGCCTGCTGGACGCCTACCGCCACGGCATCTTCCCATGGTTCAACGCGGGTGATCCCATCCTGTGGTGGAGCCCCGATCCGCGCATGGTTCTGTTCCCGGATGAGTTCAAGGTATCCCGTTCATTGAGCAAGGCTTTGCGCAAAAAACCCTACGAAATCCGCACCGACACAGCCTTCGAACAGGTGATGCGCTGCTGCGCCGCACCGCGAGGTGGGCAGGCGGGCACATGGGTCCATGAAGACATGATCGCCGCCTATACCGAATTGCACCGGATGGGTTATGCACATTCGGTGGAAGTCTGGATGCCTAAAACATCATTCCAGCTTCAAGTCGAAGGCGAGACAAGGCGACAACGAGCGAACGGCACGGACAGTGCATCTAGCACGATCATAAGTGAGCGAGGCAGTCAACACAGTATCGCCGATGAATTGGAGTTGGAATTGGTGGGTGGGCTGTACGGCATCGCCATCGGGCGCATGTTTTATGGCGAATCCATGTTCAGCCGCAGCGCCGATGCCTCCAAGACCGCTCTCGCCCACCTCGCCGCGCAACTGCACCGCTGGAACTTCGGCATGATCGATTGTCAGATGAACACGCCGCACCTTGCCTCGCTCGGCGCCCGTGAAATTCCGCGCACGGAATTCATCCAACGCCTGCAAGAATTGATACACTACCCGAATACCTCATCGCCATGGTGCTTCGACGAATATGAGCCTGCTGCATGACATCCCGCTTTCGGCGCTACAGTTCTACCTCACCACCGCATATCCGTGCAGCTATCTGCCGGATCAATTGGCCCGGTCGCAGGTCGCAACGCCCGGCTTTCTGGTTACCACGCCAATATATTCGGAGCTGGTTCGCCGCGGTTTCCGCCGCAGCGGAACATTCACCTACCGGCCACGTTGTGATGCCTGCCGTGCCTGTGTGCCGGTGCGTGTCGTGGTTGCATCGTTCGTTCCCAATCGTGTGCAACGCCGCGTCGCCAAACGCCACAACGGCATGGAGACATCGCTGCATGCGCTGAAGGACAGCGAAGAACATTTTGACCTGTACCAGCGCTATCAGTCAGCGCGCCACCGCGATGAGGGCATGGAAAGCGACAGCCATGAACAATACCGCAACTTCCTGCTGCATAGCCATGTGGATTCGATGCTGGTGGAGTTCCGCGAGAACGGTGTGCTGCGCATGGTGAGCATCATTGATATTCTCGAAGACGGGCTGTCTTCGGTCTATACATTCTATGACCCGGATGTGGCGCGCGCCAGCTTTGGCACCTACAACATCCTGTGGCAGGCCGAGCTATGCCGCAAACTGGAACTGGATTATCTCTACCTTGGTTACTGGATCAGGGAAAGCGGCAAGATGGCTTACAAAGCCAACTTTCGCCCGCTGCAAGGGCTCATACGGGGCGAGTGGCAAGCACTATCCTTCGCGGATGCTCACAAATATAGCGATTAACTTTACCTTCTCCCAATGTGCCCGTTTATCCTTCGCCCACTGCTTTTTTCCCTCGACCCGGAAACCGCCCACCACGTCACGCTGGATGGCCTGCAAACGGCCCATCGGCTGGGACTGGCGCCGCTGTTTGTGTGTCCCACGGCGGCTGCGCCACGCACGGTGATGGGGCTGACTTTCCCCAACCCGGTCGGCCTGGCCGCCGGAATGGACAAGAACGGCGATTACATTGATGCGCTTGCCGCACTGGGCTTCGGTTTTATCGAAATCGGCACCGTCACGCCGCGTGCGCAGCCGGGCAACCCCAAGCCGCGCCTGTTTCGACTGCCGCAAGCAAACGCCATCATCAACCGCATGGGGTTCAATAACGATGGCGTAGACAAGTTGATAGCAAACGTCAAACGCACCAGTTATCGCGGCATATTGGGCATCAATATCGGCAAGAACGCCGACACGCCGATTGAAAACGCGGCGGACGATTATCTGGCTTGCCTGCGCAAAGTCTATGCACACGCCAGCTATGTCACGGTCAATATCTCCTCGCCCAACACCAAAAACTTGCGCCAGTTGCAAGGTGAAGACGCGCTCAACAATCTGCTGGCGCTACTCAAGGCCGAACAGCAAAAACTCGCCGACACGCATGGCAAATACGTGCCCATCGCCCTGAAAATCGCACCTGATATGGAAGGCGAACAGATCGCGCAAATCGCGCGCCTGCTGGTGCAGCATCGCATTGATGGCGTGATCGCCACCAACACCACGCTGTCGCGCGAGGGCGTGGAAAATTTGCCGCATGGTGCGGAAACCGGTGGCCTGAGCGGTGCGCCGGTACGCGAAAAATCCACTGCCGTGATACGCCAACTTGCCGCCGAACTTCGGGGAGCGCTGCCCATCATCGGCGTGGGCGGTATATTGGGCGGCGCGGACGCCGCCGAAAAAATCAACGCCGGCGCAACGCTGGTGCAGATATACAGCGGCCTGATTTATCGCGGCCCGGCGCTGGTTGGCGAATGCTGTGCCGCTATCCGCAACTTGTGATACGGGCAAAGTAGCGCTTGACATTAGTTCTAGTTAGCACTACTGTGGTTCTAATTAGAACCAAGTTATTCAGCCATGTCCTCTTCAATTTTTCTGCCGCTGTTGCGCGAGCTGGCCAGCACTTATCAGGCTTTCGAGGTTTATTCCTCGGTACATATTCGCGCGCTCAATCTGACGCCGCCGCAATTCGATATCGTCGCCACCCTCGGCAACACGCCCGGCATGTCGCCCAAGGAACTGGGCGAAAAAACGCTGATCACCAAGGGAACGCTTACCGGGGTGGTTGATCGCCTGGCGGACAAGGGGTTAGTGCGCCGGATCGCTTCGCCCAACGACGGACGCAGCCAAATCGTCCAGTTGACTGCACCAGGAAAAAAATTGTTTGCGCGCATCTTTCCTGCTCACCTATCGCACATGGAGCGCGCCTTTGCCCATTTGTCGCCGGAAGATCTAGCCGGGATGACGGACAACCTGCGCCGCTTGCGCGAGGCATTTGTTGCCGCGCACGGCTGTGAAGGGGAATCACCATGACCACTGCAACCCGCTACACCGGAACGGCGATTGCCTTGCACTGGCTGGCGGCGCTGCTCATTTTCACCACCTTTCCGCTCGGAGTTTATATGCACGAGCTGGCGCTTTCGCCATTCAAACTAAGGCTGGTCAGCTATCATAAATGGATAGGCGTGACGATATTCCTGCTGACTTTGGCGCGCCTGGCGTGGCGCGCCACGCATACCCCGCCGCCGCTGCCGGAAACCATCCCTCCCTGGCAGCAACGCGCCGCCCACGGCCTGCATTTTCTGCTTTATATCCTGCTGCTGGCCATTCCGCTCTCGGGCTGGCTGATGAGTTCAGCCAAGGGTGTTCCTGTTGTCTACCTGGGGTTGGTGCAGTTGCCCGACATGGTGGATAAAGACAAAGCGCTGGGCGACCTGTTGACCGAAGTTCATCAGGCGCTGAATTTCGGGTTGCTGGTGCTGGTTGGTATGCACATAGCAGCAGCCCTCAAGCACCACTTTATCGAGCATGACGCCACGTTGCGCCGCATGCTGCCCTTCATCAAGGAAACCCGGCCATGAAAAACCCATACCGTTATTTCCTGCCGTTGATCGGATTGTTGCTGATTGGCGCGCCATTCCACGCCCAGGCTGTCGAATTCAACCAGATGCAGATTGACAAGAGCACACTGACCTTTGCTTACAAGCAAATGGGCGTCCCGATGGAGGGCAAGTTCCGCAAGTTTGTAGCCCGTATTGCCTTCGACCCTACCAGACTCAGCGCCGCCCAAGCGCAGATTGAAGTCAACCCTGCCGACATCGACACCGGCCTCAGTGATGCCGATGCCGAAGTGCTCGGCAAACCTTGGTTCAACGCCAAGGTATTTCCCAACGCGCAATTTGTCGCCACCGGCGTCAAAGCTTTGGGCGACAACCGCTACGAGGCGCTCGGCAAACTTACCCTCAAAGGCAAGTCCCAGGACGTTTCGGCCATCTTCACCTTCAAGCCGGAAGGCGCGGCTGGCGTGTTTGACGGAGCTTTCATCCTGAAGCGCCTGGATTACGCTATTGGTGAAGGAGCATGGGCGGATGTCAGCGCCGTTGCCAACGAAGTTCAAATCAAGTTTCACATCGTAGCCTATGCAGCGCCGATCAAAAAATAGCCATACCCCACCAACCATCAAGGAGAAATACCATGAAAAAACTCGTTGCCCTCGCCCTCGCCGCTTCCCTGTCCGCCGCCGCCTCTGCCGCGCCGGAGACCTATGTCATAGACAACGGGCATACCCTGCCACGTTTCGAGTACAACCACCTGGGTTATTCCACCCAGCTTAGCCGGTTCGACAAGACCAGCGGTAAAATTGTCCTGGATCGCGCCGCCAAGACTGGCTCTGTTGATGTGGTGATCGACGCAAAATCCGTGAATACCGGTTCCGCACTCTTCAATGAACACATTCAGGGCGAAGATTTTTTCGACACCGCGAAATACCCCACCATCACTTTCAAATCCAAAAACCTGAAATTTGATGGCGATAAATTAGCCAGCGTAGAGGGTGAATTAACCATCAAGGGCGTGACAAAACCGGTGACGCTAACCGTGACATCCTTCCAGTGCATGCCTCACCCCATGCTCAAGAAAGATGCCTGCGGAGCCAACGCCACCGCAAAAATCAAGCGCTCTGAATTCAACGCTGGCAAGCATGCTCCCTACGTAGGTGACGAGGTTACGCTGACTATTCCCGTCGAGTCCGTCAAGGAATAAAAGTCGGCGTAGTGTTGGTGCAGATATACAGCGTCCCGATTTATCGCGGCACAGCGTTGTGCCGGCGAATACCGTGCCGCCATAACAAACCGGCTGACAAGGAATAATCCGCAACATCATGCAGAGAGCGCAGGGGTCAAGGGATGACACGTGGAGGGTAAATCATGCCCTACAACGCACAACGAAGCACTGCCGGGTACCGCAAAGATACACCAGGCTTTGCTGAAATAACGTTTAATGTGGAAACGTCAAGCGATCAAAAAACGATTGCTAATCCTACTTAGGAGTCGTTAAACAATTAGTGTATCAATTTTAGCTCGCACTCGGATCAATCCTGTAGTTCCATTCGCCATGAAACGAATTCCGGGTGATGCGTATTTTTTCAAATTCTGCGTCACTTACCTTAATGCCTGACGGATACGAAGATTCATCCAGTTCGGCATGGACTTTCAGTCCCTTCCGAGTGGTCGTTCCGGCAATGAGATTGACGATCACCTCGTGGCTAATCAAGGGCTGGCCGCGCCAATTCATGCTGATGTACGAGAACAGACGATGCTCGATCTTGTTCCATTTGCTAGTGCCCGGAGGCAGATGAGAGATGCTGATCGGGATATTGATCTCGTCAGCCAACCGCTGCAATTCCAATTTCCAAAGCCGTACCCGGCTACCGTTGCTACCGCCACCATCTGCCGTGATCATCAGTTCCGTTGCCGCAGGATAACGCTGCCTGCCCATCGTATTCCACCAGCGGCGAATTGTTTCGACCGCGAAACTTGCCGTGTCGTGATCCGTCCCCACACTGACCCAACCCGTGTTGCTGGCAACATCGTAGACGCCATAGGGGTTCGCGCGCCCAAGCTCCTTATCGATGAAGTCGTGCACCTTGACTAATTCTGGCTTCCCCTCGGGGCGCCAAGTTGTGCCGTTGTTCTTGTACGCACCAACAAGCTCTTTCTTCTTTGTGTCAACCGAAATAACCGGATTGCCTGCCGCTAGACGTTGTCCGGTCTGGTCGTTGATGAACTCGAATTGGGCATTGCGGTCCGGATGATCCGTCCCTTCCAGCATCTTTCGGTTTGCCTGCAAGCTATAACCCAACTCCCGCAGCAAGTCGCCCACTTTCGGATAGCTCACCGAATGGCCGTTCACAGCCAGCTCACCAGCCAGCGTACGCAGGCTTTTGCAAGTCCAGCGCAGGGGTGATTCGGGATCACCCCGTGTCGTCGCTTCGACCAATTTCTCCAGCGCCGCCATCACGCCAGAATCGGTTTCGGTGACAGATTTTCTGCCAGCTCCCGCTTTGCGAATTCGCTTGCCCTGACTTTCAACCGCCATCTTTTCGGTTGCCAGCTCTTCCAATCCGGCATGAATTGCGCGCCGGGACACACCGGTAGCCTGTGCAACCCTTGTAACGCCGCCATGGCCTAACACCGCAGCTTCCGCAGCAGCAAACAGACGCCTCATCCGCTCGTCCAACGTCCATGCAAGCTTCTCGAACCGGGTGCGTATTTGTTTGAGGTCGTCTGCATTCGCCATGACGACAATCATAGCACCTTCGATTTATTTGTTACAGTTATTTATTAACAGCTCCTTACTCCATTTGGCAAACATTCCCTCCCCCTTGCAGGGGGAGGAATGGGCACGGCTCTAACGAGCATTTTTGTTTGTGACACAGCAAGGCTAAGTGGCTGGTTATCACCGCATCTACCGGGCTTATCTTGATAACGGCTCCCTATCTGACATTTGAACAAAGTCAGGCAATCTGGGGTTATAAGCCTACCCTTCACGCAAACGTTTTTCCGCCGCCATCAGCGAAATCGGCTGGCCGAGCAACACCAGCACATCACCGGCACGCAACACCATGTCGCCCGCCGGTTGGCTGCCGCGCACATTGTGGCGGCGCATTGCATTCACTTCCACTTCCAGCTCGGCCAGATTGATTTCATCCAGCGTTTTGCCCACAGCGGCGTCGCGCTCATTCAGCAACACGCTTTGAAAGCGCGGCTGCATATTTTCCACAGCTTCGCCCACCGCATCGGCGGGCACGCGAAAAAATCCGCTGAATGCGCTATAGCGGCGCGCACGATTTTCCTGGACGCGGCGAACCACGCGGTTAAGCGGCACACCGGACATCAGCAGCGTCTGCGAAGCGAGCATCACGCTGCCTTCCAGCACGTCCGCCACCACCTCTGCCGCACCGGCTTGCTTGAGCGCCTCAATGTGGGTTTCGTCGGCGGTGCGCACCACCACCGTCAGGCCGGGGCGCAGCTCATTTACGAGGTGCAAAATCTTCAGGGCGGAATGCTTGTCGTCGTAAGTGATAACCAGGGTTTTTGCACGCATCAGCCCAGCGGCCAGCAGCACTTCGCGCTTGGCGGCATCGCCATATACCACGCTCTCGCCCGCCGCAGCGGCCTCTCGCACGCGGCGCGAGTCGAGGTCGAGCGCGATGAAACGGATGTTCTCCTGCTCCATGAAACGCGCCAGCGATTGCCCGCTGCGCCCGAAGCCGCAGATGATGATATGTTCGTCGGCGGCCATGCTTTGCACCGCGATCTGGTGTATCTGCATGGCGCGGTTCATCCATGCCGAAGGGGAAATGCGCCGCACGATGGCTTCGGCATGTTGCAGCAGGAATGGCGCGGCCAGCATGGAAATCAGCATGGCCGCCAGCACGTTCTGCATCACTTCCGCAGGCAGCAAATTTACCCCGCCCGCCAAGGTCAGCAGCACGAAACCGAATTCACCCGCTTGCGCCAGCCCCAACCCGCTGCGGATTGCCGCGCCCCAATCACCGATGAACCAGCGTGCCAGCAGCGCCACCACTGCCGCCTTGAACGGCAGCAGGATGAGCAGCACCAGCGAGATCCAGCCGAATCCCGCAATCACGCTGTCCAGATCGAGCATCATGCCGATGGTGACGAAGAACAGGCCGAGCAGCACATCGCGGAACGGCTTGATGTCTTCTTCCACCTGATAGCGGTATTCGGTTTCGGAAATCAGCATGCCGGCGACGAATGCGCCCAGCGCCAGGGAAAGCCCGGCCAGTTCGGTGAGGTAGGCCAACCCCAGGGTAAACAGCAAGACGTTGAGCATGAATAGCTCGGAGGATTTCTGCATTGCCACCAGGTGAAACCACGGGCGCAATAGCCGCTGCCCGAAAACCAGCAGAGCCGCCAATACCACTGCGGCCTTGAGCAAGGCAAAGCCGAGCGTGGAATACAAGTTCGGTTCGCTGCTGGCCAGCGCCGGGATGATGATGATGAGCGGCACCACGGCCAGATCCTGGAACAGCAGCACGCCCATGATGTTCTGGCCATGCGGCGTATTCAGTTCGGCGCGTTCGACCAGCATCTTGCTGACAATCGCGGTGGAGGACATCGCCATCACGCCGCCCAGCGCCAGCCCGGCGCGCCAATCAAGCCCTAAAAGGAGTGAAGTGAGCATGACCAGAAAAATGGTAGATAGCACTTGCGCGGCGCCCAACCCGAATACCACGCGCTGCATGATACGTAACCGCGCCAGGCTGAATTCCAACCCGATGCTGAACATCAGAAACACCACGCCGAATTCGGCCAGATGGCGCGTCTCCGGCGCATCGGGTATCCAGCCCAGCGCGTGCGGCCCGATCAGGATGCCGACAATGAGATAGCCCAGCATGGCCGGCAAGCGCAGGATGCGGCACAGCACCACTACGCCCACGGCGACCGCGAGCAGAATCAAAAGGAGTTGCAGCGAATTAGTCATGTGCGCGTTCGGGCGGCAAAATTCACCATGTGCGGATAATGCCCTAAGTGGCGCATCCTTTCAAAATTTCACTGCACCGAAGCTCACTGTTATAATCCGCAGGATATGAAAAAAGCCCACTCTGCTGCCCCTCGCGCGCTCGACCTGGCGCGCGAGGTATTGAGCATCGAAGCCGCCGCCGTGCTGGCGCTCACACAACGTATTGACGAAACTTTTTTGCGTGCGCTCAACATTATCCTGTCCTGCGAAGGACGGGTGATCGTCAGCGGCATGGGCAAATCCGGCCACATCGCGCGCAAGATCGCCTCCACCCTGTCCAGTACCGGCACACCGGCGTACTTTGTGCATCCTGCCGAGGCCAGCCACGGCGACCTCGGCATGATCACCGCCGATGATGTGTTTATCGCGCTGTCATATTCCGGTGAAAGTGAAGAGCTGCTCACCATCGTGCCGGCCATCAAACGACAGGGAGCGAGGCTCATCAGCCTGACCGGCAACCCGCAATCCAGCCTGGGATTGGCGGCGGATGCACACCTCAACGCCGCCGTGGACAAAGAGGCTTGCCCGATGGGGCTGGCGCCCACTGCCAGCACCACGGCTGCGCTGGCGCTGGGCGACGCGCTTGCCGTGGCATTGCTGGATGCAAAGGGGTTTGGCGAGGAAGATTTCGCCCGCTCGCACCCCGGCGGCAACCTGGGCCGCCGCCTGCTCACCCATGTTCGCGACATCATGCATAGTGGCGAGGGGATTCCCGCAGTCAGTCACGAAGCCCTGCTTTCCGATGCCGTGCTGGAAATGTCGCGCAAGCGGCTGGGCATGACAGCCATCGTGGATGATGTGCAGCGTGTGCTGGGTATTTATACCGATGGCGATTTGCGCCGCACGCTGGAAAAGCATCTCGATTTCACCACCACCCTGGTCAGTACCGTCATGTCGCGCAATCCGCGCACCATAGCTCCGGACGCGCTGGCGGCGGAAGTGGTGCGGGTAATGGAACAATGCAACATCAACCAGATGCTGGTGGTGGATGCCAACAACAAGCTTGTCGGCGCGTTGAACGTGCATGATTTGCTGCGCGCGAAAGTGATCTGATGCCTTTAAACCCCGCTCATGCTGTGCTTGTCGAAGCAGCAAAATCCACCCGCCTCATCGCCTTCGACGTGGATGGAGTCATGACCGATGGCGGGCTCTATTTATCCGACTCGGGAGGGGAATTTAAGCGTTTCAACTCGCTGGATGGACAAGGCCTGAAAATGCTCAGAGCATCCGGTGTGGAATTGGCCATCATCACCGGACGCACTTCGCGTTGCGTCGAGCTGCGCGCGCACAGCCTGGGCATCACCCACTTGTATCAGGGGGTAAACGACAAGCTGGGTACCATGCAGAAACTGCTTTCCAAACTCCAACTGCCGCCTGCTATTGCCGCCTTCATGGGCGATGATGTAGTGGATTTGCCGGTGATGCGCCATGTGGGCCTGTCCTTCAGCGTACCGGATGCGCCGCAGGTGGTGCGTGACCACGCCCATTACGTCACCATGCGTGCCGGAGGGTGTGGCGCAGTGCGTGAAGCGTGCGAACTATTGATGTCTGCGCAGGGCACGTTGGACGCCCAACTGGAGCCTTATTTGAAATGACAACCCCATTGCAACGGCTACGCGAGTGGTCGCCCCTGGTGCCCCTGCTGCTGCTGTTGGCGGCGACCTATTGGCTGAACCAGCAAGTGCAACCCCTGCCGCCAAAGCCGGACAATAGCAAACGCCACGACCCGGACTTTATCATCAGCGACTTTTCCGCCACTACTCTGAATGGGCAAGGCATGCCGCGTTTTCTCATATCCGCGCAGAAGATGGTGCATTACCCCGATGATGACAGCACCCATCTGGACGAGCCTCGGCTGAGCAGTTTTAATGCGGGCCGACCACCGGTTCATGCTTTTGCCAGGCAGGGCGAAGTGTCGAGCAAAGGGGACGAAATATTCCTGCACGACGAGGTAAAGCTCGTACGCGCTGCCAGCGCAACACAAAGCGAAATGATATTTACCACCGCTTATCTGCATGTCGTACCGGAGCAAGACCTGGCGGACACCGACCACCCCATCACCCTGGTGGATGTGCACAATACCTTGCACGCGGTGGGTATGCGATTCGATAACAAGACGCGCGTAGTGAAATTGCTTGCGCAAGTTAAAAGCCAACATGACCCCGCAAAAAATTAAATACCTTGTTCCTGAGTGGCGCGCCACCCTGGTTTGTGTTGCGCTGGTTTGTTGCGCCCCGGCCAGCTATGCCGAACGCGCCGACCGCGACAAGACCATGCATCTGGAGGCTAATCAGGTCAACATTGACGATGCCAATCAAATCAGCACGTTCGAAGGCAGCGTACAGTTTACCCAAGGCACAATGACCATCTATGCCGACAAAATAGTCGTGACGCAGAGCAAGGATGGTTTCACGCACGGCACGGCAACCGGGCAACCCGCCACCTTCCGCCAAAAGCGTGAAGGTTTCGACGAATATGCGGAAGGCGATGGAGACCGCATCGAATATGACACCAGAAACGAAACCTTGAATTTATTCGGCCATGCGCACATGAAACGGGGAGAGGATGAAGTGCGCGGCGAGCATATTACTTATAGCTCCAAAACGGCAATTTTTCAGGTGAACAATGAACCAGTCAAGCAAATGAGCGCCTCCGGCAAGCCTGTGGATGCGCAAGGCAAAGGGCGGGTGCACGCCATCATTCAGCCCAAAAACAGGAATGGCGCGACCGGGCCGGCGGCGGAACCGCTGCCGATCAAACCGGCAGGTGCGCTGACTCAGCCTAACGATCAAGGCAACTCGGCACCCTAAATGATGAAACAGAGAATTGCCATGATCGTTTCCCCCTCCCCATCCCTCCCCCGCCTGCGTGTGTTGTTGGGGCTTCAGCCCCTTACAACCACGGCGTACTCCTTGCGGGTGCAGCGGGGAGAGCGAAGCGAGGGGGGCGGAGCCGGGGCAATGGCTCGCTGCGCGAGTCTCACTTTAGATGCTACCAATGAGTGAACTGCGCGCCGCCTCACTGAAGAAACGCTACCGTTCCCGCACCGTGGTGCATGACGTTTCCCTGTCGCTGCAAAGCGGCGAGGTAGTCGGATTGCTGGGCCCCAACGGAGCGGGCAAAACCACCTGTTTCTACATGATAGTCGGGCTGGTGGCCACAGACGGCGGCGACATTTTTATTGACCAGCAAAATATCACCCACCTGCCGATACACCGTCGCGCGCGCCTGGGGCTGGGCTATTTGCCGCAAGAAGCCTCCATCTTCCGCCGCCTTACCGTGGCGCAAAACATCCAGGCCGTGCTGGAACTGCAAGGCTGCCCGGAGGGCGAAATCGGGGCACGGCAGGATGAATTGCTGGAAGATCTGCACATCAGCCATATCCGCGACAACCCGGCCATCAGCCTGTCCGGAGGCGAACGCAGGCGCGCCGAAATCGCACGCGCATTGGCTACCAACCCGCGCTTCATCCTGCTGGACGAACCTTTCGCCGGGGTTGATCCAATTGCCGTGCTGGACATCCAGAAAATTATCCGCTTCCTGAAGGGACGCGACATCGGCGTGCTGATTACTGACCATAATGTGCGCGAAACCCTGGGCATCTGTGACCGTGCCTATATCATCAATGCAGGTTCGGTAATGGCGGAAGGCAAACCTGATGAAATCATTTATAATGAGGGCGTGAGGAAAGTATATCTTGGTGAGCACTTCAAGCTATAGCGCCCATCTATAATAAAAACGCACTCTATGCGCCGCCCCGGTCAGTGAACCAGGTAATGAAACAGTCATTACAACTCAGACAATCCCAGCAACTGACGCTTACCCCTCAGTTGCAGCAAGCCATTCGTCTGCTGCAACTCTCCACCCTGGAAATCAACCAGGAAGTGGCGCGCATGCTGGAAGAAAACCCCCTGCTCGAACGGGAGGAAGACGACCCCACGCTGCCATACGCGCATGGCGACGCCGCCTCAACCTCCCCCGCAGAAAACACCGCAACGAAAGACGAAGCGCCGCAACAGGCCGAGGAAGATTGGTCCAAGGATGAATGGAACGAACCCTCGTTTTCCGCAGCGGGCGCGTCTGATGACGAAGAGGATGCCCATGCCGAAGTAGTGGCGGACACCCCCAGCCTGCGTGAACATCTCATCTGGCAGCTCAATATGAGCCAACTGGATGAGCGTGACAAAAGAATCATCGGGCTGTTGATTGACGCGCTTGATCAGAACGGTTATCTGGCGCAGCCGCTACAGGAAATTGCCGAACTGTTGCCGGAGCAACTCGATGTCACGCTGGACGATCTGGAAACGGCATTGACACAATTGCAGAATCTGGGCGAACCCGGCATCGGTGCGCGCGATCTGGGCGAATGCCTGGCCCTGCAACTCAAGGCGTTGCCGGAAGATACCCCCAGCCGCGATCTGGCGCTGCGCATCGTAACGCAGCATCTCAGCCTGCTGGCGGCACACGACTTCGCCAAACTCAAGAAGGTGCTGCATTGCGACGATGCCGCGCTGCGCACCGCACATGTTCTCATCGTTCATCTCAAACCCAAACCCGGAGCGGATTTCGAGCATCGCACCGCCGACTATGTGGTGCCGGATGTGGTGGCGGAACGCCATCAGGGAAAATGGCATGCTCGATTAAACGTGGAAGCCATGCCGCGCCTGCGCGTCAACCAGATGTATGCCAGCATCCTGCAACAGCGCGGCGAAAAAAATGCACAGCAGCTTTCCGGGCAATTACAGGAAGCGCGCTGGTTCATCAAAAACCTGCAACAACGCTTCGATACCATCCTGCGCGTTTCGCAGGCCATCATCGACCGGCAGAGCCATTTCCTGGACTACGGCGAAATCGCCATGCGCCCGCTGGTGTTGCGCGAAATCGCCGAGCAGCTCGAACTGCACGAATCCACCATCTCGCGCGTAACCACGCAGAAATTCATGCTCACTCCGCGCGGAATTTTTGAGCTCAAATACTTTTTCGGTAGCGGGGTTGCGACCGACGCCGGGGGCACTTGTTCCTCCACGGCGATCCGCGCGCTCATCAAGCAGCTTGTCAGCGAGGAAAACATGCAACATCCCTTGAGCGACAGCAGCATGTCTGAAATCCTGGCAAAGCAGGGCATACTAGTTGCACGGCGTACCGTGGCAAAATACCGGGAGCTGATGCATATCCTTCCGGCCAATCTTCGTAAATCACTCTAACCATAAGGAGCAAGCCATGAACCTCAACCTCAGCGGACACCACCTGGAAATCACCCCCGCCATCCGCGAGCATGTGCTGAGCAAACTCGGCAAAGTCAAACGCCATTTCGATCACGTGATTGATGTGAACGTCATCCTTTCGGTAGAAAAACTGAAACAAAAGGCGGAAGCCAACGTCCATCTGAGCGGCAAAACGATTTTTGTGGAATGCGATGACCCCAACCTGTATGTCGCCATTGACAACCTGGTTGAAAAGCTCGACCGCCAGATACTCAAGCACAAGGAAAAACACGCCACGCGCCGCCACGATGGCACCGGCAAGCATCCTGCAGCAGAACAAGAGTGACAGCGGTGCGGGCTGGAGAGATAGTTATCATCCTCGCTCGGAGGGATAAGGGGCAATCGCTCCCTACCTTTGGGCGGAGAATTAAAAAAGGCTGCCGCGCCCTCACTTTTCAGACTGGTTGAAACTATGAACCTGATCAGCAAAATCCTGCCCGCCGAAAATGTCATACTGGATACCGAGTCCACCAGTAAAAAACGGGTGTTCGAGCGGGTCGGGATTTTATTTGAGAACACCCGGCAAATCGCACGCAGCCAAGTGTTCGACAGCCTGTTCGCGCGTGAAAAGCTCGGCTCCACCGGCCTTGGGCAAGGTGTAGCCATCCCGCATGGCCGCATCAAGAGCCTGCGCGATGCGGCTGCCGCCTTTGTCAAAACACAAACACCAATTCCTTTCGAAGCACCGGATGGGCAAGCGGTCAATCTTATCTTCGTGTTGCTGGTGCCGGAACGCGCGACCGACCTGCACCTGCAATTGCTCGGCGAACTGGCGCAAATGTTCAGCGACAAATCTTTCCGCGAACAATTGCAAAACAGCAACGACCCGGCAGCCATCCACCAATTGTTTGCCAACTGGAAGGCATAGGCCGTACGGATGCCTCTGATGAAACAATTAGCCATCCCACTAAGCAACCAAAAAAACGGTAGCAAAGTGGCTGGTTATAAGTCAGACAAGGCGCGTGAGAAAAATCCCAGCGCCGCAATTGTGGGTATATGTAAGCAAGATTTTTCTCGCGCAACGCAGTATGACGACGAAATTTTGGATTTTGAGAGGTATCTGTAATGGCACAGGTCAACATCCAGCAATTCTTTAAGGATAAGCAGGAACGGCTGACCTTGAGCTGGGTGGCCGGTGAGGGTGGCGCCGCCAGGATTCTCGACAGCGAACTGGTCAACGCCTCAAACAAGGGGTTGATCGGCCACCTCAACCTGATCCACCCAAACTGGGTGCAGGTGTTGAGCAGCACCGAACTCGACAACCTGCAAACACTGTCACCCTCCGCCTTCGGCGAGGCGCTGGAACAGCTTGAACATAGCGGCACACTATGCCTGATTGTGGCGGGCATCGAGGATATTCCGCAGACGCTGATAGATTACGCCGACCGCACGCACATCCCGCTGTTTCGCTCCCCTCTGCCCAGCGTGCACATGATGTGGATGGTGCGTCACTACCTCGTCAAGGCACTGGCGGAATCAACCACGCGCCACGGCGTATTTCTCGACGTGCTGGGTGTCGGTGTACTGATCACCGGCGACAGCGGCGTCGGCAAGAGCGAGTTGGGGCTGGAACTCATCACGCGCGGCAACGGCCTGGTGGCGGACGACATTACAGAGGTGTACCGCGTCTCGCCGGAAACACTGGAAGGGCGCTGCCCGGAACTGTTGCGCGATTTTCTCGAAGTGCGCGGGCTGGGCATGCTCAATATCCGCACCATGTTCGGCGAAACAGCGGTCCGGCGCAAAAAGGGCCTGAAGCTCATCGTGCACCTGCACCGCCCGCCCGGCGGAGATGTATCGCAACTGGAGCGACTGCCGATCAACGCCAGCTACCAGGAGATTCTCGGGGTGAAAATCAACACCGTCAGTATCCCGGTCGTAGCCGGGCGCAATCTTGCCGTACTGGTGGAAGCCGCCGCACGCAATTTTGTGCTGCAACAGCGCGGCATCGACAGTATGCAGGAATTTATCAAGCGCCACGATCAGCAAATGTCGGAGCAATAGGTTTTTAAGCTGGTAGCTTGAGGCGGGTAGCCAAACCAAAACCGCGCGTAGCGCGACTTACATGCTACAAGCTACCAGCTATAAAAAGAGGATTTAACCATGCAGCTATTTTTGATCAGCGGCCTATCAGGCTCCGGCAAGAGCGTTGCGCTCAACGTGCTGGAGGACAGCGGCTACTATTGCGTGGACAATCTGCCCGCCGAACTGCTGCCCGCCCTTACGGATAACCTGCGCCAGGCCGGTTTTACACGCATCGCCGTCAGTATAGACGTGCGCAGCGGCGGCAGCGTGCAACAATTGCCTCACTACATCGCCCAGCTCGAACAGCTCGGCATGAACGTCCATTTACTGTTCCTCGATGCGCGAACGGATACCCTGGTAAAACGCTTTTCCGAAACGCGCCGCCGCCACCCGCTGAGCGATACCCGGCCTTTAGCTCATGGCAAAGAAGGCATCACCCTGCCGGAATGTATAAAACATGAGCGCGAGTTGCTTGCCGAGATCGGAAACATCGGCCACCACATTGATACCAGCGAACTCGGCGCGAATGCGCTGCGTTCCTGGATCAAGGATTTCATCCGGGTTGACCGCGCACGCCTCACCCTGCTGTTCCAGTCATTCGGCTTCAAGGACGGCATCCCGCTCGACGCCGATTTTGTGTTCGACATACGCTGCCTGCCCAACCCGCATTACGACCCGGTGCTGCGACCGCTCAGCGGACGCGACGCGGCGGTGATCGAATTTCTTGAGCACACCCCCAACGTACAAAAAATGTACGATGACATCCGCAGCTTTGTCGAAAACTGGCTGCCCTGTTTTATGGCCGACAACCGCAGTTACCTGACCGTCGCCATCGGCTGCACCGGCGGACAACATCGCTCGGTGTATCTGGCAGAAAAACTGGCGCACCATTTTGAAGCGCAACAGCAAGTGCTGCTGCGCCACCGCGAACTTGGCGCTGCCTGAACATGATCTCCCCGTTCACTTACCTCAAAGCCGGTGATTACCTGGTACTTGTGTCGGGCTGCCTGCTCATCGCATACATCGCGGCCAATCTGTGGCAAGTCGGAGCGGCAGACAAGGCCATCATCCGCAGCGGCGGCAAGGTGTTCAGTGTAGTGCCATTGGCGCGCGATCAACTTATCGCCGTACCGGGGCCGCTCGGCATCAGCCAGATTGCCATCCATAACCGGCAGGCGCGCATCGCCGCCGACCCCAGCCCGCGCCAGTACTGCGTGCGCCAGGGCTGGCTGAAGCAGGCGGGAGAGATCGCCGTGTGCCTACCGAATCAGGTAAGCATCGAGTTAAGTGGAAGCAAGAAGCGCTATGACAGCCTCAACTATTAAAACAGGAATGAGGACTAAGGACTGAGAAAAAACGGAGCAGCGGGTTTTACTCAGCCCTCAGTCCTCGCACCTCAGCCCTTAAAAAATATGACCATTTCAACTATTAAACTTGCCACCACAGCGGCAGACCACCACATCGCGCGCATGGCGGCGCTGGCGCTCGGCCTGTCGGTGCTGGAAGCCGCCATTCCCTCGCCATTGCCGGGAGTGAAGCCGGGGCTGGCCAACATCGTCACCCTCATCGTGCTGGCGCGCTACGGCTGGCGCACGGCGGCATGGGTATCGCTGCTGCGCGTAATTGCGGGCAGCCTGCTAATGGGTAATTTCCTCGCGCCAGGATTTTTCCTCAGCCTCAGCGGCGCGCTGTGCAGCCTGTGCATACTGGCCGCGAGCCAACACCTGCCCACCCGCTGGTTCGGCCCCGTCACCCACAGCATTCTCGCCGCCGTCGCCCACATCGGCGGGCAATTGCTCATCGTCTATCTGTGGCTGATTCCTCATGCCGGGCTGGCCTATCTCATCCCCATCTTCGCCACAGCAGCGCTGGTATTCGGCACCGTGAACGGGTTGATCGCGGCGCATTATCTGGATGCATCCCCTCTTCCACAACCCTTACCCAGAGGGGGAAGGGGCGACTTCCGCCTCTCCCTCGGGGAGAGGCCGACGCACGCCAGTGTGGCGGGAGAGACCGCAGCCGCCATTTTTTCGCCCGAATTGAGCCCCATGAACCGGGGCGGAGTACAGTAGCGGTGTTCGCGATAGCCGCAGAATTGCCGCATTCCCTTTGGTGCTGCGAAGCCCGCGGGAGAGACTGGCGCTGGTTGGCGGTACGAGGATTGTTTGGTGAGCGAGGTTGCTTCCCGTTGGGTAGGTTTGCATCCATTTCGTCCAACCAGGCGGATTTTGCGGGCGACTCTCTCTCAAACAAGGAGCTGACATGAAAGGATTGCAGGTATTCAACGATAGGGCGGCCGGTATTGATGTGGGCAGCGAGAGCTTGCACACCTCGATTGCCGGTGATGCGCCCAAGGTCTTTGGCACCATGACCGCAGACTTGTACGCTTTGCGCGATCATCTTGTCGCCAGCGGCGTTAAAACGGTCGCGATGGAAGCGACAGGCATTTACTGGCTGTGCGTGTACGAGGTGCTCGAAGCAGCAGGGCTCGAAGCGGTCATGGTCAATGGCCGCCACGTGCAGAATGTGCCGGGCCGCAAGACCGACATGGCCGACTGCCAGTGGCTGGCCACCTTGCACGCGCATGGCCTGCTGCGTGCGGGATTTGTCCCGGAAGCCGATATCCGGCGCTTGCAGGATTACATGCGGCTGCGCACCGACCACATCGGCATGGCGGCCCAGCATGTGCAGCACATGCAAAAGGCGCTGGACCGGATGAATATCAAGATTCACGAGGTCATCAGCTCGCTGGCCGGCGCGAGCGGCCTGGCCATAGTGCGCGCCATTGTGGGCGGTGAGCGCGATACCGAAACGTTGTTGGCCTTGTGTGATGTGCAGATTCGCAAGGCTAAAGCCGGACGCATGCGCGCCGCGTTGCAAGGCTCGTGGCGCGAAGAACATCTGTTTGCGCTGTCGCAGGCACTGTCGGGCTGGGATTTTTATCAGGCGCAGATCGCCGGGTGCGATGCGCGTGTCGAGCAGGCGTTGCGCGCACGTAGCGCGCAGGATAACGGCGCCAGCGACGACGGCAGTGGCAGCAAACATAGCCCGGCAGGGTTCGACACCTGCTCCGACAACAGGGTTGCCCCGATACAGAAGGTTGGCATCAAGAAAAAACCCGTGAAAGCGGCCAGCCAGAATGCGCCGCGTATCGCGGATATGCATCCGCTGGTTGTAGCGCTCAATGGTGGCCGTGATGCGAGCGTATTGCCGGGTTTGACGGACTACTCGATTCTGCAATTGGCCAGCGAAGTCGGCACTGATTTGGCACGCTGGCCAACGGCCAAACACTTCACCGCGTGGCTGGGGCTGGCTCCAGGAGCACATCAAAGCGGCAAGCGGCGCGGGCGCCAGGCGCGCCAACGCAACCGTGCTGGCCGGGTATTTTGCACGGTGGCACGCTCTTTGGCCAACAGCACCGACAAAGCGCTCGGCGGCTTCTACCGGCGCATCCGCGCACGCCGGGGCGGGCTGCTTGCCAACCAGGCGCTGGCGCGAAAAATCGCTACGTTGTACTGGAATGTAATGGTCAAAGGTATTCAATTTGTTGAAAAAGGTCTCACGTATTATGAGCAAAAATTCGCCCAAACCGAACAACGTTTACTACGAAAACTCGCCTCGAAGCATAATCTGGTGCTTACACCAAACCCATTGCCTGCTTGAGGTTCATGGGTAGGGAAAATGAAAACTATCACTCTCGCTATAACGGGTGCGTCCGGCCTGCCCTACGCCATGCGTCTGCTTGAATGCCTGCTGCAAAGCGGTCATCGCGTATATCTGGTGTATTCACAAGCCGCGCAAATCGTCGCCAAACAGGAACTGGATTTTGTGCTGCCAAACCGCCCGCAGGATGCGGAACAGATGTTCGTGGAGCGTTTCGGAAAGTTCAGCGGCGAGTTGAAAGTGTTCGGCATCCAGGATTGGTACGCCCCAATGGCCTCAGGCTCCAACCCCGGCGACGCAATGGTGATCTGCCCATGCACCATGGGCACGCTGGGCAAGGTCGCCAGCGGCATCAGCGACGACCTGATCACCCGCGCGGCAGATGTGATGCTCAAGGAAAAACGCCCGCTGATTTTAGTGCCGCGCGAAACACCATTCTCCGCTATTCATCTGGAAAACATGCTGCGGCTGTCCCACGCCGGAGCCGCCATTCTCCCGCCCAACCCCGGCTTCTATCATCACCCGCAAAGTGTGCAAGACATTGTGGATTTCGTCGTGGCGCGGATATTGGACCATCTGGGAGTGGCGCATGATCTGGTGCAGCGGTGGGGTGAAAAACCTCCCTTGTGAGTCGCCAATTTGCTGGGTGATTGGAAAACGGTATGACATGCCTGCACCCTGTAAAATTTTTCAATTGGATGGAGCATCATCAAAATAAACGTGACCGAAATCCCGGAAATCGCTGCGATGAGCATCCCGGAAAAAATCGTTTTTCTTGAAGGCCGGTCTCCTCGCGCAACTGCGCGTTGTTATTTGGAAAACGACTCATGATTTTGCGGATTTGCTGGTGGAGGCTGACCGCTTTGGTGTGCGCCGCCCTTTGGATTTGCTTGCCGACGTGCGTGCTGCACTGGCTAACTGGCCTGAATTCGCCAAAGAAGCAGGCTTGAACAGTGCAACCGCAAACGCTATTACCTCAGATTTTGAGCCGCTTTGGAAGCGAAAACATTGTGTTCATAATTGAGGGCAACACCGAACAAGTACACTCGCTACGATTTTAACGTGAACGTCGCGAAGCGACACCACATCACTCTCCCCCGCTGGTGGATAACCAACGACTTGGCTGGCGTCTTTTGCCAGCTTAGTCGAATGGCTAGTCGTTTCATCAGAGGTAGGAGAGAGGGAACGGACACTGCGGCGTTCATTTTCTGTGGTGGCGATGCCGCCATGCCCGTTAGGTTGAATGTGAATCTGGATTACGCAGAGAGTTTGCTTCTGCGTCGTGTTGTGAAACCCAGCAATCCTAAACCAGCCAGCAACATGGCGTAGGTTTCGGGTTCGGGAACGGACGAAACAGAAACAGAAACATTATCAAGTGCGCCACCTAAGCCGTCGCTGATGCCCACAGCCGCAAACATCAGAGAAGTAGATGCTGTGGTTGCCGCAAGATGGAATGTAAATTGGCTCCAGACATTGCCTGAAGTATTGTTTGTGCCTGTAACTGTATCAATAAGGCTGCCGTTCCAAGAGAACGCTATTGGATTGGACGCTGCACTTACATTCATCCTTGGAGAATACCAGAAACTAATATCATAAAACTGGCCCGCTGTAGTGCTAATGATCTGAGCAATAGTGCTATTGACGTTTGAATCAAGTTCAATAAAATTGCTGCCATTCTGTGCTGCCCCATAAAAATTGTTTCTCATCTCAATTTTAGTCCCAGAAACAAGCGTCCACCCGTCAATCGAATTAGGATTGGCATACTTAC